>JAHDHX010000022.1:894-2634 GCA_020631075.1 Candidatus Altimarinota bacterium | reverse complement strand
CATGAGACTCCTCCACGGCGCACACGCGGGCGAGACGAAAAGCCTCAAGCTCGCCAGCCAACTATACTTCTGGCCGGGCATGACAAACAACATCAAAGAGATGATCGCAGCCTGCTCGGTCTGCCAGCTGTCCCGACCATCACAGCCACAGCAACCACTACAACTCCCGGCGGGAGACTCTGCAGCAACAAGCCCCATGACTCACGTCGGCACCGACCTCTTCGAGTGGTCGAGAAAGACGTGGCTCGTCATGGTCGACAGATACTCCGGCTTCCCCTTCGTGAGGCCGCTCACCGCCACGACCACCAGCGCGGTCACGGCCACCCTACAGGCCTGGTTCAACGACTTCGGGAAACCGAGAGTCATCCGAACCGACGGCGGCCCACAGTTCAGGAGCGAGTTCGCACAATGGTGTAACAAGAACCACATCAGACACGAACTCGCCTCCGCTCACCACCATCAGGCCAATGGCCTCGCAGAGGCCGCCGTCAAGTCAACGAAGGGTCTCCTCAAGAAGTGCCTCGAGAACAACGAGGACTTCGGCGCAGCCCTCGCTCTGTGGCGCAACACCCCCAGAGCAGACGGCTACAGCCCAGCACAGCTCCTGTTCGGCCGAAGGCAACGCACATCGCTGCCATCGCTGCCGCAGCACCACGTCCCGGTGGACGAGCTCGCGGCGGCCGCGGCCCGCCTCAGGACAGCAGAGGAGTCGAAGAAGCACTTCGACAAGACGACGCGCATCCTTCCCGACCTCACCATCGGCCAGTCGGTGCTCATGCAGCACCACGTCACGAAGGCCTGGGACAGGACGGTCAAGGTCATCTCCATCAGGCCAGACGGCGCGTCGTACGAAGTACAAGGAGAGAACGGCCGCATCTACCTCCGCAACCGAAGGTTTTTGCGACCCAAGCACATTCCTGCAGGCCACGGAATGCAGGCCCCGCCACCCCCACAAGCACAAGCACAAGCACAAGCTCTCCCAAGGAGAAGCGCGCGAATCGCAGAAAAACTAGGACAATGAAGGAGTTTTGGAAGGCGTTTTATTATTTTTCGACCGAACTTCTCCTCATTCTGTCCCGCGACGCACACCTACACAGACATGGGATACATCGCCCTCATCGCGCCCCTGGCGCTCCTCGTCAACATCACGTTCTGGTCCGACCCGGTCTCAGCGAACGGCGTCGCGTTCGACCAGAACACGTCCACGGGGTTCCACTTCTTCGAGTTCGAAGGCAGCACGGGCCCCATCATGATCGTCTGCGGCTGCGCGGTCCTCTTCTTCTTGTGCATGTTCTGCTGCGCAGGCATGTGCGACTACGTGAAGACCCGCATGCACCACGAGACCGGCCCGCCCCTCCACGAGATGGAACTGGAGGAGCTCCACAGGCTCCGCCTGGAGGAACGAGGCTTCGACCCCGGCGAACGCATCTGGCCGAAGCCGCCCCAGTCCAGATTCCTGAGACGGGCACCCGGACACGAGGTCCCACGACCTCGCCACGCAGAGCCGATCACCCCACCTCCGTCTCCGAACACCCTGAGACGGATCGAGTGCGAGCCCGACCCCGACCTACCACCACGGGGGAAGACCATCAGGGAGCAGATCCTCAGCTGCCCGCATCCAACCTGCGTCACGGCGGTATAGGCAACGAAGAAAAAAAAAAAAAAAATATACACAAAATTTAAATGCGAAAAGTGCTCCCCCAAAATTTTATTGCATTCAAGATGGCTTACCATCTGGGG
>JAHDHX010000022.1:0-884 GCA_020631075.1 Candidatus Altimarinota bacterium | reverse complement strand
AATACAGAAGTTCTTATGCAGCTCTGTGGAGTAGACTCAGGCCTATACCATATATACAGGGTGTCCCATTTACAACGTAACCACTTTGCCCATTAATAACTCCTTTTTGAGCAACCTATGTGTCAGTATGAATAAAATAATATTTTTAGAGGAAGGGTGGAACTTATGGTTTCCAAAAGGAACAAATCGATTTCATACAATTTCATTATTTTGAGACTATTTAAAGTCAAAAATTAGTTTTGCTCTGTTATACTCTCATGTACATGTATACACAATCGTACACGTCACGATACGTCATCGCGACCGCGCGCTTGCGCGCACGCGCTTAGGCGCACTCAATAAACGATCACTTATCTTTCGTACCCCTTACGGTCTACACCTTATTTACTCGGACTCGCTACGTTCTCGTCCTGGATCACGTCTTAGGACATGGCGCAGTCGACTTAGTGCACGGCCTTGAAAGAAGAAAGGCCATTTAGTGTTTAGAAGAACCACCACCACCCGGACATGACGGATGTCCTTCAACAGCGACGACAGTGACGACTTCGACAGGCTCCAGGAAGCCGTGCGCGGCGTCTACAGAACGCGCAGCTACCACAGAGCTCTAGCCGAGGCCGCAGCAGCCTCCGCTACCTCACCGCTGCCAGACAGCTCCGAAGACGGAGACGGTGAGCTCTACCTCTCCGCCGACGTCACGATGGCAGCCGCACAACAGACGGGCGACGACGGCCCCTACGCCGGCATGCTCTACGCCGACGCCAAGCGGAAGATGGGCGGATACAGACTGCAGGTAAACCGCCTCCGCGACAACATCGACAAGTCCCTCGGGGTCCTGACCAACGGCAAGGCGTGCCCGACGGTCCGCGCGAGCGCGCAGAAGCTCG
>JAHDHX010000007.1 GCA_020631075.1 Candidatus Altimarinota bacterium | reverse complement strand
GGGGGGGGCGCCGGGGGGGCGGTCTGTCCCCCCCGGGGGGGTGCAGGCCGTCAGCAGAAACGAAAGAGTCACCAACAGGAGCGCGCGGGGGGCAAACATAGGAAGGAGGGCAAAAGAGGTCAGGGCCTTTATAGCGAAAAAGGGGGGGTGGGGGCAAATGGGGGGGGAGTAGTCTGGACATAACGGTGTTAGAAAAATGAGAAATTGAAAAAAGGAATCTCGAACAAAAATGATTCTTTTTCGCGAGGGGGAGCTTGTGTACTGCAAAAAGTACGAAAGTATCTTTCGCAATCCTCGCGCTCCTCTCACAAAAAATCTCCTATTTTTCTTTCAAGACCGTTTCTGTCACCCCTACCTAACGTGGCTCGATGAGGACGGTCAAGCGCTGGGCGACCTGTTGACGGGCTGACAATGGGAGTCGCTCAACCCAGCGAACGGAACGAATTTCCCAGTCTACATTACGGAGGTGATCGACGAGGATCACGCCTGTGGTTTGTGACCCTTCGGGCAGGGGGAATTCACTCCCGTAGCCTTTGACCTGTGAAGTAATGGGACAGACTAAACACAGTCCAATTTGATTATAGATTTCGGGGGTGACGACGTAGCAGGGACGCATTCCGTGTTGCTCATGCCCTTTCGTCGGCGAAAGATTGACCCAAAAAATGTCGCCCTGCTGCGGAATGCGTGTTTTGGTCGGATTTTTCATAGGATTTCACGACCAAGCGGAGTAATGGGGTCTGGTTCGTGCCGACTCTCACGCGATAAGCCTTGCATGAAATCTGTGATGGTGAAGGTCTTGTCAGGTGTGAGAACCAGTGAATCTTTCGTGAGGCTGACGTCCAACTTTGCCCCCTCGTGACAAGCTATCTGCTGGGCTAATTCGCGAGGAAGACGCAGGGCCAAGCTGTTTCCCCATTTTTTGACAGTGAGTTTCATGCAACGAGTGTATCATTATGTGTATACGGGTGTCAAAGAGGTCTGCGGATCGCAACACTACCCTGTATCAATATATCACGGTGGAAAACACTGAAAATCTTTGCAGATTATGAACAAAAAAATGAAACAAAAAAGACAGCTGCTGATTTAAGGGTAAAAAAGTTGATCAAAAATGTAACTGGATATATCTTCGGCGGTGAGAGAGAACTCAATCAACTGTGGGGTAGCTGGGCGTGCAGCCTGTTAGTGAAGTTTTGCACATTTTGTGCGGAAGATGTCCTGACAGATGCTGACACTCCTGCACACGCCTCTCGACTCTGTTGCTTCCTTTCTTGAATTGATGTTTCACACACCGGTGCTGGCAGAGGCGGTCGTGCATGAGCTGGTGACACCAGCGATGACGACTGTCTATGACGGGACGCTCGGCCTGGGGGGGCACGCGGAGTTGATCTTGGGGCGGTGGGGGCAGGTGACCCATTACTTTGGGTCTGACCTGGACCCGCGCCACCGCGCGGTCGCGACGGAGCGACTGTCGCCCTTCGGGCGGCGGGTGAGCGTGCTGGCGGGGAACTTCGCCGACACGGTGGGGACTGTCCCCACGGGGGCGGACGTGGGCCCGACGGCGTATCTGCTCGACCTTGGGCTGTGCTCGGCGCACATTGATGATGGTGAGCGGGGGTTTAGCTTCCGTGCGGATGGGCCGCTGAGTTGTCGGTATGATGGGGGGAAGCCTGATGCGGGGGATTATCTGGCGGAGGTCAGTGTGGCGGACCTGACCGCGTGCCTGCGGACGTGGGGGGAGGAGCCGTATGCGCGGCCCCTGGCCCAGGCGATAGTGCGAGCGCGGGACGACGCGCCGCTGACCCGCACGGGGCAGCTGGTGGCGGTGGTCGAAGCCCACACGCCCGAGCCAAAGCGAAAGAAGACGCTGATGCGGGTGTTTCAGGCGCTGCGGATAGCCGTGAATGACGAGATGATGAGCCTGCGGCGGGGGCTGGACCAGATAGCCACGCAGGCGCGCCCCGGTGACCGTGTGGGGGTGATCACGTACCATTCGCTGGAGGATAGGATCACCAAGCGGTGGTGCAAGGCCCTGACCAGCCCCGTGACGGCACCGACGCCGAAAAACCTGCACAGTGTGGTGGCTCCCGCGCGGGCGCAAAACCACTCCCGCAAGCCGCTGTTGCCGACTGCGGAGGAAATAGCCGAAAATCCGCGTTCGCGCAGTGCCAAGCTCCGTATTATCACGTTTATCTAGATTGATCTCAGAAACCCTTCATGCTGAATATTACACTCATACATCTGCCAGTGCCCATACCCAAGCGGCTGTAAATCGCTTGGATGCTGACCTCCCCTCCCCCTGCTGTCTGTGGAGTGGCGAAGCTCAACTTCGTAATTCTCAGTTTCATCTACATTGATCTCAAACATTCCTCATGCTGAACCTCACCCACATTGACCTGCCAGTGCCCATACCCAAGCGACTGTAAAACAACGCCGTCACTTACTCCTCCTCCCCTCCCCTCTGACGAGATACAATCAACATTCGTATCATTCCTTCGTCTTAGCTTCCTTCATGCTTACCATCCCCCAAACAGACCTCCCGACACACACCATCGACCCAGCCCTCGTGGCGCACTGGATCCGCCGTTGCCAACAGTTTGGCGGACTGCTGATCTTGGCCCTGAGCTGGGTGTACCTCAGCCAACTGAACGCTGTGGCCACCATGGGGTACGAACTGCAGGCCGTCAAAAACGAAAACCAGCGGCTGCTGACGCAGCTGGAAATAAAAGAGATCGCGCAGGCGCGGCCGTCGTCTATCTATGCATTGCGGCGCAGTGACCAAGTGCACCAGATGCGCTATGTGGGGGACGATGTGGAGTACATTAACCTGGCCGACCCAAGTGTGGCCATGCTGACCCCGCGGTAGGCAAGGAGTGAGCGGTAGAGCACGAAAGGAAAGACGAAACCACTCGGGGGGTGAGTGGTTTTTGTCGTTTGTGGGGGGGGAAAAATAGGGTAGCATGACTCGTGATGCGCCACCGACCTGACCGAGCTGTGGTCACTGACCAACGAGAGCCCCACCCTGAACTCCGCCGACACTGGGCCCGACACCGTCACGCCGTGCACCGCACGCCTGTGCCCGCGCATACGCAGCGGGCCTTTGACCAGTGGCACGCGCGGTGGCTGGCCGAGGGACGCCCCGCGGTGTGGTGTGACTTCGGGTGTGGGACGGGGGCGAGCTGCCACTACCTGCGTGAACAAAAAAAGTGTGCGATAGTAGGAGTAGACCGATCGGTCACGCGGCTGGGGCGAGGGCAGGAAGATGCAGCGGAGGGTGTGCAGCTGGTGCGGGCTGACATGTGGGGGTGGGTGAGCTGCCTGCGCCAGCGGGGTGTGCGCGTGGCGGGGTGTAGCTGGTTTTACCCCAACCCTGCGCCCAAGGCCGCGCACCTGCACCGACGGGTGTGGGGGCACCCGCTGTGGCCGCACCTGGCCGAGGTGACGGCGCGCGTAGAAGTGCGCACGAACTGGGACGTGGGCGCGCAGGAGTGCCACACCACCCTGCACTGGCTGGCCGCCGACGTGGGGGGGGCGGCGTGGCGGCAGGTGGTGCCGGTGGGGGAGGCGCCGATGAGTCTGTTTGAGCGGAAGTATCGGGCGAGTGGGCAGACCCTGTGGGCGGTGGGGTGGGAGGGGGTGCCTTGACAAAAAGTGATATGAAAATATAAAAGCAGTGTGAAAAAGATAACTCGTAGAAACTGGAACGAAAGAACAAACAACGCCCAGCTGTGCCAGCTGATTGCAGAGCGTGATGTAGCAGCGGCCCATGACTGGGCTGCGGAACTGCGCCAAGCACAGCAAGCACTGGCGCCAATGGTTAAAAAGACTCTAACAAAGCAGGTCGAACACTGGGCGCAGCGGGTGGCGATGGTGGGGCGGGCCCTGCAGCGGCCGCAGCTGGCGGTGGGCGAAGCCGTGACACAGAAGGAGCTGTTTTCAAAAATAACGGCGTACTATGACCTGACTGACGCGCAAAAATGGGACGAAATGCTGGAGCTATTTGACGAAGAGGCGGTGTATGTGCGGGTGGATCAAGCCATCGTGGGGATGGCGGAGCTGAAAGAGATGTACATCGGGACGGAGACCCAACCCGCCACCCGCACGCTGGAGGGGAAACATAACATCCACATGATGATGGGGGCACCGCTGGAAAGCAGTGAGACACCCCAAAACTTGCAACAGCCGAATGTGCAGACGATTGGGAGATTTGAGGGACAATCATTGGCACAGCAAAATGCGGCGGTGGTGATTGATTTTATGGATAAGTTTTATCTGGCGGCGGACACGCAGAAAATCATCCTGCGGGTGACGCACCGAATAGAGTCGATCGTGAAGATGCAAAAGGGGGCGTATCAACTCCGCACGGTGGAGATGCGCTGCGGCGGGAGTGCGAGTGATACGATGTAGGCACCATGAAGAAAAATTAATAATAATTATCTTATAATTAATTTCAATCATCCATTTATGTACTTTTCAATTCGAAAGGAACGGAACGGATAGCTATTCGTATTTTAAAATTTATATTGAGAAATAAATGATAAACCACTGGAATCTACTTTCCGGAAAACACCAAGAAGGGTTTTGCAGTCATAAATTATGTCATCTAAATCAAAATCTCTAAGCGTTCGGCCAAGTAAAAACGAAACCATATATTCTTCCCAGTTTACTCCTAATTCTGACGCAGTATTGGCTGCAGATTTAATGTAATGCCACATCTCTTCTTCTGAAATATATTCTGACCAGTAGCTCCATTTTGCGAGTGCAACCAATCTGCAAGTATCCCAAGCATATGTATTTTCTACTCCCATAAACTTACTTTCGTCTATTTTTAATTTTTTAAGTATTTTTTTCTTAATTTTTGTTACTTCCTGCTCTGATTCTTGCAGAATTTTGTTGAGAGATTTACTATCCTCAAGATTTAGTAAATAATTAAGAACTTCAATGGCTTCTTGATGATTTGAAATTCCCCATTGATTTTTCAATCCATAAATATACTTATTTAAATCATCTGCGGGAATTATACTTAATAGATCTTCAGATCTATATTGAAACAACATAGATCCAAAAACTAGAAGTCTTTCTTCATCTTTTGTTAACTTTCGCGGTGGATGCTTCTTATTAAACTCATTTAATTTTTTTGTGTAGGATTTTCGATTCAAAAGGTAAGCTGCAGCATAAAAAAATAATGCAGCAATTATAAACAGCCCTAAAACAATATATGGATTACTTATCATGATATTAAATTTTGTTTCTAATCTGTAAAATTCCCGAAACAAGTGCAATAATGCCCGTAGCTTCAAATATGGCTAAAATTGAGTATTTACCACCAAAGTTGTAAATATATTGAAATATTCTTCTTAGTCTTACTTCATCGCCTGCCTGCTCCATAGCAACAATTTCATTGAATTGATATATTCCGAACAGAATTAATCCAATCCCGATAATGAGTACCCATAGTTTTCCTTGTAGCTCAAGGAGAGATTCAAGCTTTTCCATTTTTTAATAAATTTAAGATTGTCTCTTATATACAAAAAATCCACTTTGAATCAAATTTGTATTTCAAATTTCATAACTATGGAATTCAATACATAATTTCTTATTCAAATTTTCAATTAAAACTGGGATTTGCGCTGGGGGGGCGGGCGCCCTAGGGTGCGGCGTGATGAAACTGCTGCTGGTGCATGGCTATGGCGGTGATGGCGAAAATCACTTTTTCCCGTGGATGGTGCACGAGCTGGCGGGGGTGCTGCCCGTAGTAGCGCCGACCCTGCCCACGCCCGAGGTGCCACAGGCCGACGCGTGGGTGGGTGCGATTGCGGAGCATCTGACGTCGGGTGACCTCGTGGTGGGGCATAGCCTCGGGGTGGTGGCGAGCCTGCTGGCTCTGCAAGCGCGACCTGACGTGACGCTGGCGGGGTTTGTCAGCTTGGCGGGGTTTGTGCGGCGGCTGGGGCACTTGCCGTTTGCGGACGCGTTGCAGAGCTTCATTGACCCGCGGCTGGACCTGCGCGCGCTGCGCAAACAAGCCCGTGACTGGCAGGTGTGGGAGTCAGACACTGACCCGTATGTGCCGCTGGCCGAGGGGGCGCACCTGACCGACGAGCTGGGGGCAACGCGGCGGGTGTTTCCTCATCGGGATCACCTCGGGACGTGGCAGACGCCGCCGCGGTTTGATGAGTTGCTGGGGTGGGTGAAGGCCCACTTGGCGCAGACTCTGTGATGTCTTGATGTCTCCTCTTTGTATTTCTCTCTTTTCCTTAACACTAAAACCATGAACCACTCCCCTACTCTGTCTCCGACTATCTTCCGTGCGTATGACATCCGTGGGGTGTATGGCCGTGACTTTGACGCGGAGGGCTTCGCGGCCATTGCCTATGCGTTTGCCCAGCGGACAGCCGAGCGGTTTGGGGTGGAGTCGCCGACCATCTTTCTGAGTGGGGACGGCCGACAGTCGCAGAGCGAACTGGTGCCCGCGGTAGTGGCTGGGCTGGTCGCGGGGGGGGCGCAGGTGACGTGGGGGGGGACGCTGCCGACGCCCATCAATTACTTCGCGCAAAAACGGGGGAACTATGACGCCAGTGTGCAGGTGAGTGCGTCGCACAACCCGCCTGAGTACAACGGACTGAAACTGACTGATCGCCACGGGGCGGTGTGTGGGGAGGCGATCACCCAGCTGGGGGAAGTGGCACGGGCGGCTGAGGCCATCGCGGTAGACTATGCGGACTGGCAGGCCCAAACCCAAGCCCATGACTATGCGCCTGCGTATAGTGATGCCCTAACGGTGGGGGTCGAGCACGCGCCGCTGCACATTATCGTCGATAGTGGGAACTCGATTGCGGGGTCGTTTTACCCAAGCGTCTTGCGGAAGCTGGGCCACACGGTGACGGAACTGTACTGTGAGCTGGACACGACCTTCCCCCACCACCAGCCTGACCCCGAAGAACCCGAAAACCTGACTGACCTAGTCGCTGCCATGGCGGAGCATGGTGCTGACCTGGGGGTGGCTTTTGACGGGGACGGTGACCGTGTGGGGATCGTATTGCCTGGGGGGGAAATCCTTTCGGCGGATCAGATCATGGCGGGGTTGACGGCGGACTTCCTGACGCGGAACCCGAACGAACGCGTGGTGGTGGACCTGATGATGTCGGCGGCGTATGTGGCGTATGCGGAGGCGCGTGGGGCGGAGGTGCTGCTGTCGAAAACGGGGCATTCGCACATAGAGCAAGCGATGCACCAGCATGGGATACGCCTCGGGGGGGAGCAGTCGGGGCACTTTATGTTTGGGGAGGAGTATTATGGGTATGATGACGCCATGCTGGCGGTGATCCGCTGGGTGTCGGCGGTCCAGGCGGACCCTGACCTGCTGCCCAGCCTGACCACTCAGTGGCCGCAGATGGTCCAGCGGAGTGAGAAATTCCCTGTGCCTGACGATGAGAAATTTGCCGTGATGGAGCGTGTGCAGGCGGACCTGGGCGCGCAGTACCCCCAGGCGAACCTGACCGATGGGGTGCGCATAGACTGGGCTGACGGTGAGTGGGGGATCATTCGGTGCTCGAACACGACGCCGAAAATATCGCTGCGGGTGCAGGGCCGCACCGAGGCGCGGGTGGCGGAAATGATGGGGGTGTTTGTGGGGGCGATGAGAGCAGCTTCGTCGCTGGGTGAGCTGCGCGCGGGTCGCTAGCGCTCGCAGCTGGGTGAGCTGCGCGCGGGTCGCTGTCGCTCCCTGCTGCTTCGCTCACCGCTGCTCTTTCCTCACGAGTCTGTAATTATCACAGACAGAGCGACTCGTTCGGATGTTCAGACATACAGACATCTTGAATGCTTCAGGTCGTCGCTGGGTCATTTCGCCGTGGGTCGCTCATCGCTCCTGACTGGCTCAATTACCGCTGCTCTTTCCTCCGCGACCGCTATGCCATGAGCCAGGTGACGCGATCACCTCGGATGTCTGCAAGAGGCAACCTTTGGTTCATTCCCTGGCAGTGTTTGTACTTTTGACAGCAAAAGTACCAAAACTGCTGGGGGGTCGTCGCTGGGTCATTTCGCCGTGGGTCGCTCATCGCTCCCGACTGGCTCAATCACCGCTGCTCTTTCCTCACGAGTCTGTAATTATCACAAACAGAGCGACTCGTTCTGATGTTCAGACATACAGACATCTTGAATGCTTCAGGGGGCTTGATTCCGCTCAGGCTCCATCGGCGCATCCTTCCGCATTCGCTGGGGGTCTTTTGTCGCTGGGGGAAATGCAATAGCTCGGAAGTGATTGCCTCTTTACTGCGTTGCAAGATTGAGGTCACAGCCTCGCTCCACACTGTTTCTATGGCGGTAATGCTTTAATTTGCCCTCGGACAACCACACACACGGTGTGTGAAACGTGACGTTGTGCGGGTCAACGCTGGTGGTGGGGGAAGCGAAAGATACCTGCCACCGCCATGGAGTAAGCAGCCCCCCAGTGGTGAGGTGAAGGCCGAGGGCGGGATGGGTTGCCATGTGTTGACCGAGGTCGGTGCCCGTGGTCGTCGCGGGGACGCGGTGGGCCAAACCCAGAGCGGTGTCTTCGTCAGAAAAGACGCCTGTGTGGGCAGTGGTCAGCGGATGAGCTGAGTCACACTCTACGGTCTGCAGCGCAGACTTGACCTCTGCCAACGGCACAGCCGCGCGGTACATGTCTGTGCGGTACTGGTCAAATTGTGCCCAATCACCAGCACAATAGGCCTGGTGTATCTGCTCAATCCGTGAGTCGATAGTCTGGGGGGCGATGAGGATCTTGGTCACGAAGACCCACACAAACAGCAGGCCAAACAGGGTGAACACGGCTGCGAAGAGCTTCAGAAGGATAGAGAGTAATTTTTTCATGAAATGTAAGAAAAAAACTAGTCGACGCCCAGCACGTCACGCAGGGCCCAGTCGACCAGGCGGTACCACCCGCGGCGGCCGTCGGTGCGCTCGACGAAGCTGATGACTGGGGTATAGGCGAGCTTGCGGATGCGGATGTTGTCATCTGGGACGCCGCGGAGGGCGGGGACGAACTGGTACTTGAGGTCGTGCTGCTGGCAGAGGCCGATGAGGCTGAGGGTGTGCTCAAACCCATCTGTCTGGACGATGGACGTGACGCGGTGCTGGGACACGGCGGATTCGAGCTGGTTGAGCTTGCCCAGTAGGGGCGCCCCCGCGACCGACTGGGCGACGCCGTAGGGGTCGATCACCCCGATGACGCGGTGGAGGCAATGGGGGTCGGTGGAGATCTGCCGTAGGAGGGACTCGGTCGTGCGGTTGGCCCCCACCACCAACGTGCGGTGGCCGTAGCGCCCCGTGGCCCGTGCCCGCGCGACCAGCCAGCGCAGGGCCCACTCGGACAGGGCCAGCAGCACCCCCGCCCCGCCCAGCACCATGAGGAGCAGGAGGCGGCTGAAGAAGAGCTGGCGCTGGAAGTAGTAGAGCAGGATGACCAAGGCGACCCCTGCCCCCAGCCCGACGGCGACCTGCCACCCGCGCCGCCACCACGACCCCAACGGCAACGAGTAGCGACCCAGTGACAGCCACGTCAACACCGTGGCCGCCGTGCCCAGCAGCGCTGCGCCCGCGTAGGGCGGAAAGGGGAAGTCAGTCGAGAAGAAAAAGCCCACCCGCAGGCCGTAGGCCAGTAACCACGCGGCGTAGAGCAGCCCTGCGTCGAGGGCGATCTGGGCGGTGCGGAGCCAGAGGAGGGGTTTGGGCATGGGGTTAGCGGGCAATCTGCATAGCTGTTTCCAAGTATTGGGTGGCGGTTTTGGGGGTGTCAAAAATAACCGCGTCGTCGGCGGGTGACTGTGCTTGCTGCAGCAGGGTGTCTTCCTCTGCGGGGGTGAACCCGTTGGCTGTCAGCCCTGCGGCCAGAGACTGCTGCACCAGTGAGTCGACGTAGGACTGGGCGGTGCCGTCGGGGGAGAGGGCGGCGGCCTTGGCTTCGAGCTCGGGAGTAAGAGTGAGGGTAATCATCGGGGGGAGTCTAGCAAATGTGAGGGGAGTGTGCGAGGGGCAAGTGGAGGTGAGGTTTCAGGGAAAGGGTTGGGGAATTGATATCTTTGGGAGATACTAAACCGTGATGAATCAAACTGTGACCATGAACCAGTGGGGAAAGAGTCTCGGGCTGCGCATACCCAAGCGTATGGCGGAAAAGCTGAACCTGCAGGACGGTCAAAAAATAGACATTGAACTGCGCGACAACACGCTCGTCCTGAAACCTACCATGTCGCTGGAGTGGCTGATGGCTGGGCAAAGCCTGGACACAGAGCATGAGCCGTGGCTGGAGGGGGAGGGGGGTGGGAAAAAATGGGGTAAAAAAAAAGCCCCCTGGGGGGGCTTTCCTTACACACAGTACTAGTAAAGTGTTTGGATATTAAATGTACCATCGAAAGCATCTATTTCACAATTCTCGAAATCTTCAATTTCTTCTGCTGTAGAATAAGTACTATTGACGATGTTAATTCCGCCTTGGGTACCAGCGACAAACATTACATCGTCTTCGGAATTGGGGGCGTAGATGGCAAACTCGGCTGGGGTGCCTGCGGAGCCTGCAACAAATCCATAACAAACAGTATCCTGAGAATCATTAAGAGAAATACCATTCTCAGTTAATACATCCGCTAATTCCCTACCCGTGTCTTCCGATCCACCTGCGTCTTCGTAATCATATTTCTCATTCAATGGACGGCGGATAGCGTCACCCGTAACAACCAGAGCGGTGTTGCTGATAGTGGTTTCAAGGGCAGCGTCTTCGGCTTGACCAAAGAATTGGTTGAAAGTGGTCATGGCACCGACTGATAAAATCCCAATAATGACGATCACCACGAGGAGCTCGATGAGCGTGAACCCGCGGGTTAGTTTTTGTATTCCCTGCATGTGAGGTGTGTGTAAAAAAATGAAATATTCAGGTTAAAACTTACCCCCCGCCACCGAGGGTGGTCAAGCGACAGCCGTGGCGAGGGAGGGGGGAATGTGGTAAATTATCGCGCTGACTGGGCAGTGTGGCGGAGGAGGATGAGCTGGATAGAAGTGTCTGTGATGCGATAATACAGCCACCACTGGTGGACACGCACACGACGCAATGTCGGAATATCAGGGGCAATTGCCCCCATAAGTGGCAACAATAAAAGACGCTCTGTCTGGGACAAGATTGCTTGGCGGAGTGATGCAATAGTCGTGTCAGGCACACATTGCTCTCTCATGTATTGTACAGACTGACGCCACTGCTCGACCACTAACGGTGCCCAGACCAACTTCCGCTTTACCATTGGGCTGACATGGACGTGACTTCGGTGTGGGATACACCCAAACCTGCCTCGATTTGGGCTATGGCCTCGGTGGCTTTGGTTTGCGCCTGCATATCGGTCATCACTAGGCTTGGCACCACTGGCAGAGCGGACAAACCCGACGGCAGCAACTGCCACTGCAAAGCCCGCAGGGCGGCTTCGTCTGTCATCTGGTCGATGTGTTGGTGCAGTTGGGCTTTGATCTCAGCGATGGTCATCAAGTGCAATAGTACCACCAGTGGTTGGGTGATGTCTAGGGAGTGTTCTTACATGCTAGAATGAAGCGCAACAGGGAGGTTGCCAAGAATTTACTCCTAGCCCTCGACCGTTTGCGGGGGGCGGAGCTCGCCTTCGCAGAGGAGGTCTTCTTGGTATTGTGTCCAGAGGCTGGCGGCGACGCTGTCACGGCTCATGCCCCACTGGGACTCGATATCGTCGGCGATGGTGTCGGCGGTTTTGATCTCATACCCCCAGAGGCGGGCAAACAGGGACGGACGGTCGTGGTCGGTGGCCAGCAGGTCGTGCTCACGCGTGAGGACGGCGACGGCCTTGGCCGGGAGGGCGACGGGGTAGTGCTTTTGCCCGAAGCCGAGGTCGGCGTCGTCTTCGGCTTGGCCCTGCTCGAACCGTTCGTGGCGGTTTTCGGTCTGGGCGGCGACTTCGTCGATGTCGATCTGAATAACGGCGTTGGAAACGCGCTCGGGGGTGGTGACCTGCTCTGCCTCGGCTTGCTTAGGGGCGGCGAGGACCATCTGGTCGATTAAGTTGGCGGTGGGGCGAGTGGAGGCGCTGGGGGCGGGGGCTGCGACAGGAGCGGGCGCGGTGGGGGCGCCTTGCTCAAGGATGTCGTTGGGGATGGAAATTTCTGCGTTCATCGGGGGAGTATACCATAAAAAGGGTGGTGATGTGAAGCGGGGGGCGTGGGGTGTTACACTCAATAAGTAAAAACCCTTGCCAAAAGGGGGGGGCTGCGTCATAGTCGCGTCCGAATTTCCTTCCTGACCCCCCTGCACTATGGCCCCAGCCAAGAAAAAAGCCGCCAAAGCGACCGACGAGAAGCGATTCCTGCTGACGCAGGAAGGGTATGACAACCTCGTGACGGAGCTGGAACAGCTGAAAACCACCGAACGGAAAAAGGTGTCGGACCGTTTGGCGGAGGCGATCAGCTATGGTGACTTGTCAGAGAACTCGGAGTATGATGAGGCGAAGAACCAGCAGGCGTTCATTGAGGCGCGGATCATCGAGTTGGAGGATCAGATCAAGTATGCGGACATCGTGGAAGCTGACAAAAATGACGGGACGATCCAAGTGGGGTCAACGGTGACGCTCAAGGCGCTCGACACGGGGGACGTGGCGGAGTATTACATTGTGGGGTCGACGGAGGCTGATCCGTTGAATAATAAAATCTCGAACGAGTCGCCTGTGGGGGAGGCCATCGTGGGGATGAAGGCCAAAAAACAAGTGAAAGTGAAGGCTCCCGGGGGGGAGTATGAATATGAGATAGTAAAGGTGGGCTGAGTCGCTGGATCACTACGCTGTGGCTGCTTTGGGGGCGGCCCCCAAAGTGCGCGCTGCTTCGTGATCGCTCCTCTTTCCTCGGCGATCGCTGGGCAGTGAGTCAGGTGGCGCGATCACCTCGGATGTCAGTCACCTGTCATCTTGAATGCTGCAGGAGGGCTTGATTCCGCTGCGCTGCATCTACGCAACCTTTCGCATTCGCTCATATTCTTTCGTGGCTGGGGTAACTTCGCGTGGGTCGCTCTCGCTCCCGACTGGCTCAATCACCGCTCCTCTCTCCTCACGAGTCTGAAATTTTCACAGTCAGAGCGACTCGCTCGGATGCCTGCAACTGACAGTGAGTCATCTTGAATACGCTCGCTATGAGTCTTTTGCAATGAGATTGTTGCGCTGGGGGGGACGTGTGGAGGGGAGTACTGTCTTACTGTTGGTCGGATGACTCGCTGGGGAGGCGAGCGCGACCAGTATTCACCACGACTATGCGCTCACCTGGGCGGTGGTAGCGCTCGTTTTGCAGGTAGCCCGCCCAGCCAGCGGCGCCTGAATTCTCAACGTCGATGGCGAGTCGTTCGAGCTGGCGGCGGGCTATCATCAAGGCGGCTTCTTCGAGCTCCATGATGTGGGCGTTTTCACTGTCTATAGCGCGCGCGAAGGGGAGGTGGTCGCTGTAGAGCTTGATGGCCTGTGACTGGGGGTTGCTGGTCCGTACCCCGTGGAGGATGGGTTGCTGGGCGGGGGTGAGCTGGGGCTGCTGGGCCCACGTCTCGGCCAGGTCGGCCCAGAGCTGGCCCGTGCCGTAGGGGACGTAGACGTGGTCGGGGTGGTGCTGCTGGAGTATGTGCTGGGCGAGCTGGGCGTAGACCCGAGTGTGGTAGCTGGTGAGGTCAATGTCGTGGTCGGTCAACCCTGCGACGGCTTTGATCTGGGTGGGTTTGAGCCCGTGACTGAGGTTGGTCAGGTGCAAAAGACAGCCAATCTCAGCCAACATGGTGCGGCGGTGCTGGGCCATCAAATGACTGACGACCACGTGCAAGGATGGCTGCTGGGCTTGCCGCAAGGCGTGCTGCACGGCGAGGGCGCACGAACCCATCGAGATGATGCAGAGCTGGGGCCGCTGGCCGTCGGGGCGGTCGGGCCAGGTGGTGTATTGCTCGACCAGCTCTGCGGCCTTGATGTCCTTATGCGTGCCGGTGGGGCCTTGGTTGAGGCTCACGACGGTGACCTCGCCCACGGGGGTGGGGATGGTGTCTTCGGTGAGGTAGAATGAAAGTGAAGGGATACTCATCTTCATCCTTATTATTGATATTATTTATTAATTGTAAACACCTAAGGTGTCAGAAAATACTATCGGTCGTAGCGGCCACGGTTGAGCTTTTTCATCGTGCGCCAGGCGCTGTCTGTAACGTGGTACAGGCCACTGGTGGGGTCGTATTCGTACCGTACGGCGTCGACAGACTCGGTGTCGCCGCTGTGGGGGAGCTGGCTCATGGCTTCGGCGTGGTCGTTGACCATCTGGATGAATGCGGGCCCTGAACGGGGGTGAGAGATGGGGGTGGCGGCGACGTCGAAGTCCAGCAGTTGTAGGAGGCGGGGCTCCTGCAACAGGTACTCTCTGGTGGCTTGGTTGACGGGGTCTTCACTCATCCACCCTGCGTTGCCTGGTACCATTTGTTTGGTGATGTAGGTGTGGATGACGGCGCCACGACCGATTTCGGCTTCGCAGAAATCGCGGAGTTGGGTGAGGGTCTCGGGGGTGTCGGCGCCTTCATTACCAGCGACACAGAGGCCTTCGACCTGCACACCGTGGCGACGGAGCTTTTCGCAGGCGGCTAAACACTTGGTTTCGGGGGCGACGTCCCCGCGTTTAATGGCGCCACTGACATTCATGACTTTTCCGAACGCTTCCCAGGCTTGGAGGCTCATGCCGTCCCACCCGAGCCCGACTCGGCTGAGCCCTGCGGCTTGCATCTGCGCGAGGGTGTCATCGCTGATGCTCAAGGTGGACTGAGTCGTGGCCAGGCAACGCCACTGCCAGTCGACGGTGGGGTACTGCTGGCGCATGGCGGCGAGCATCTGGCACCAGCCAAGCATACGGTCTTCTTTGTGTTGGCCTTCTTTTTGCAGGCCGTCGAGGCAGGACATATAGAGCTTCATGGTGCCGCCGCCGTGCTCGGCTTTGAGCTCGGCGAGTGTCTGGAGGTCTTGCCAGACGGCTTCAGCGGCACGGTACTGCCTGCGGACGGTCTTCGTGGTTTTGCCTTGCTGGTCTTTGACCGAGCGCTCGGCCGCGCAGGGGGTGCAAAAGTAAGCGCAGCCGTCAGAGAAGTAAAAAGAGACTTCCTGCTCGAGGTAGGCTTTTTGGCGTTCGGGGGGCTCACGTCGGAGCCACTGACTGAAGGCGGTTTGCTCTTTGGGTTTGATGGGGCCACGCTCACCACCGAGGGCCTGGCGGAGCTGGAAGGTCTCAACCTGGCTGAGGGTGCGGGGGCCAAACAGGGTTTTGAACTCGTGACGGCGGAGGCGTGATGTCCAGTAGCCTCCGACGGCAAACTGGGGGTCGAGCCCGAGCTGGTCAAGGCACTGCTCGCGGATGGTTTGCATTAACTCACGAACGTCGGCGGCGTACATACACCCGATGGTGCTCAACCCTATGACTGGGGCGACTTGCTGGTTGTGAACTCGGTCGGGGGTGAAGTGGTCAAAATTACCGTCGAGGTGCTGGATCTGGCCTTTGCAATGGGCAGCGACGCTGTCAATGAAGGCGTAGGCAGAGCCCGGCATAACCGTATAGGGCGCTGCGGGATCATTGTAGATGTGCTCAGGAGTGATGACGATGAGGTCGGGGGCGTTGTTCATTACTCTTTGATAATTATTTTATTTTTATAATTGTAAATATATGGGCGACACGAACCATTCTTGCACCTTATTGGCTCAGTCATAGCAATAAATAAGACTGTCGGTTTACTTTCGACAACACTTCTGCTAGACTCAGGCTCATGACGACCACTCCCCCACCCCATTTGCATAAGATCCTGCGTGAGATCGGCCTGACGGAAAAAGAGACGACGGTGTATCTGGCCTCCTTGGGGCTGGGGCCGCAGGGGATATCCGCCATGGCGCGGCACACGGGACTGGGGCGCACGACGCTCTACGACGTGTTTGCGGGGCTCGTCAAACGGGGGTTGGCTTCGACCAGTAACCGGGGGGCGGTGCGGTACTATCAAGTGCTCGACCCTGCGAACCTGACGCGGTTCCTCGACCGTGAGCGGGATGCGTACCTCCAGCAGCACACGCGCCAACGCCAGATCATTGAGCGGGTGATCCCTGAATTGGCGTCCCTACAAAACCCGCTGTCGACCAAGCCCAAGGTGAAAATATATGAAGGGGAAAAAGCGCTGGTGCAGGCGTATGAAGACACGCTGACGGCGACGGAGCCCATCCGTGCGTGGGCCAATGTGGATGAGATGCACGCGGGGTTGCCTGGATTTTTTCCTGAGTATTACCAACGGCGGGTCGAGGCGGGGTTGTTTATTTACACGATTTCACCCGACACGCCACTGGGGCGGGCGCGACAGGCCCGTGACCCTGATGAAATGCGGGAAATACGGCTGATAGACTCTGAGTTGTATGAGTTTTCGCCAGAGCTGAATGTGTATGACGATAAGGTGATGATCGCGTCGTGGAAGGAAACGATGGCGTTACTGATCCACAGTGCGGAGATTGCTGATTTTCATCGGCGGTCGTTTGACCTGACGTGGCAGTTGCTAGGAAGATTTTGCAATTAGAGGGCTGTGTGGTGGGGTCTTTGCGTTGTGTGACCAAGCGGTAACTCACCCGCCGTACTGGGCCATGAGGTCAGACAAGACGGCCATGATGCGGGGGGTGGGGGCAGTGCCCGCGCTGGGCAGAGTGAGCGGCTGGCCGGTCATCTGCTGGAAGAGCTGCAGGTAGCGCAGGGCGGCGCTGACGCGGAGGTCGTCGGTCATAAACTTGGTGCCGTCGTAGGTGCTGGTGTCGGCTGTGATGTCGATGCCCTTCGCCACCAGCTGGCGGCGGACAAACTCTTTGTCGAACATGTCTGGTTCCTGCCCCTGGGCCATGCGGTCGTGATAAGTGTCGGCCAGCCAGTAGCGGCTGGAGTCGGGGGTGTGGACTTCATCGATGACGATGAGCTCGCCGTCGGGGGTGAGGCCCATTTCGTATTTGGTGTCGACCAAGATCAACCCGCGGTCAGCCGCGACCCGTTGCCCGAGGGCGAAGAGGGTGCGGGCGATTTCTTCGGCGCGGGCGTAGACGTCCGCCGTGACGAGCCCCTGGGCGACTATCTGCTCAGGGGAAATGGGGGCGTCGTGCGTGCCGTCGGTGGGCTTGGTGGTGGGGGTGATGATGGGCTCGGCGAAGGGCTGGTTTTTGACCATGTTGTCGGGCATGCGGTAGCCACAGATGACCTGGTCGTGGTGCTGGTAGGCGTGCCAGCTGGACGTGCTGGTGCTGCCGGTGAGGTAGCCGCGGATGACGATCTCGACCGGGAGGGGGGTGGCGGTGCGGGTGAGGGTGACATTGGGGTCGGGCTGGGCGATGAAGTGGGTGGGAACGGTGTCGCCGATCTGCTCAAACCACCAGGCGGCCAGCTGAGACAGCACGCGGCCCTTGTGCGGGACTGTGCCCAGGACGAGGTCAAACGCAGAAATGCGGTCGGTCACGACGATCGCCCGATGGGTGGGACTGAGCAGCAGTGACTCGCGCACTTTGCCGCGGTGGACGGTGGCCCCAGCGGGAAAAGGGAGCGTGTCGATGCAGTCGGCCAGGTCGGCGGTGAGGCGGGCGGTCAGGGCGGGGGTGTCGGGGGTGGGCATAACGCGGGGGCAAGAAAGGTCACGGGTATGGTAGTATTCTGCGCTTGGTTTGAGGAGGAAAAAGTGAGATTTTTGCGAGGTGCTTGCGATGAGGCTTGCGCGGGGGGGCAGGAGTGGGTACGGAAACACTGATACAATCTCGCCAAGCACAAAAAGAAAGATTTGGGGATGATTTTTTACGACGGGTTCTCACGGGGTCTCTCGACCCTGTGACGGTTCTGGAGTGAAAAAGCACCCCAAAGATACTTTTTTGGTGGCGACTCTTTCTCAGTTGTTTTCACGTCTTTTTGACTTTATCAGTGTTTCCGTAAGACTCTTCCTTGATGCGATTTGATGTCTTGACACTGTTTCCAGAAGCGTTTGCGGCCTTCACGGGGCACTCGATCATCGGGCGGGCGGTCGAGCGGGGGCTGATCTCGGTGCATTGTCATGATATTCGGGACTACTCAACGCTGCGGCACCGTCAGGTGGACGACGTGCCCTATGGCGGCGGGCCCGGGATGGTGATGATGTGTGAGCCAATATTTAAGGCGGTGGAGGCGGTGCAGGCGATGGGGGAAGCGCCTGCGCCAGTGGTGTACCTCACCCCGCAGGGCCAACCGTGGGCCCAGCCCGAGGCAGAAACCTGGGCGGCGGGTGACCGTGGGGAGCGGATGATCATCCTGTGTGGGCACTATGAGGGGGTGGACTACCGCGTGCGGGAAGCGCTGGTGCAACATGAATACCGCATTGGGGACTATGTGCTGACAGGAGGAGAGCTGCCCGCGCAGGTGCTGATGGACTCCGTCGCGCGGCTGCGCCCCGGCGTGGTGGGCACGGCGGAGTCGGTCGCCGAGGAGTCCTTCAGTGTGGCACTCGACCGCAAGCGGGAGTACCCGCACTACACACGGCCTGCGGAGTATGCGGGGATGGCCGTGCCCGACGTGCTGCTGAGTGGGCACCATGCGAAGATAGAGGCGTGGCGAAGGGGGCAGTGTCGCAGCTAAATCACTACGCTGTCGCAGCTGGGTGATTTCGCCGTGGGTCGCTCACCGCTCCCGACTGGCTCTCTCACCGCTGCTCTTTCCTCACGAGTCTGAAATTTTCACAGGCAGAGCGACTCGCTCGGATGTCTGCATCTGCATTTAGGCATCTTGAATGCTGTCGCCGCGGTTTGTCCTCCCGCTGGTCGGACGGCTCGCTGGCGTCGCATTCGCTATTGTTCTTTCTCATTATCCTTACTGGTTCATTTTCAGACAGTGTTTGTACTTTTGACAGCAAAAGTACCAAAACCACTGGGGGGTCGTCGCTGGGTAAGCTGCGCGCGGGTCGCTGCCGCTCCCTGCTGCTTCGCTCACCGCTCCTCCTTCCTCACGAGTCTAAAATTATCACAGACAGAGCGACTCGCTCGGATGTCTGCAGCCAGACAACCTGTCGTCTTGAAGAATTTAAGAAGTGCGTGGGAAATCGCTGGTCGGGTTTGCCCCCAGCGGGGAAAGTGGGTAGACAAGGGGTGAAATAACCACTGTGGGTGATGCGCACTGACCAAATGAAAACGCTGGGGCGAATGACGTTGCTGACACTGCTGACGGTGGGGCTGTCGGCGTGCTGGGGCGGTGACACGGCGGGCGGTGAGGCGGGTGACTCCCCCACCCTGACGGTCAGCCAAGACCTGGACCTGGTCGGGGCCGTTGACCGTGACCCGCAGCTGCAGCTGCTGGGGGCGGCGCTGAAAACCTCGCGGTTGGAGCCGTTGCTGCGCACGGAGGGGCCCTTCACGCTGGTGGGGCCGCGCAACCGCGCGTGGAACGCGCTGGGGGGCGAAAACTTGCAGGATTTACTCCTGAATGAGCGGAAGCTGAAAGATGTGCTGCGGAGCCACCTCGTGCCTGAAATCGTTGACCTGGAAGCGATAGTGCAGATGCGGCGGGTGAAGACCGCCAATGGGAAGTATGTCCGACTGGAGCGAGCGGGGGACGGACTGCTGGTCAATGGGGCCCCCGCGACCGTGGTGGACACGCCGCTGACCAACGGGCAACTGCTGCTGGTGGATGAACTGATAGTCCCCGTGACGCTGGCGGGGGAAACCGTGGAGCCAAAGCCCACGGGGCCCCGCCCCAGTGGCACGCCCGCGGCCGCGCCAGACCCTGCCCCGACCAGCAACAGTCCCAACCAAGCCAAGACCCAAGCGGCGGTGGGGGAAACGAAGCCGCAGTTCCTTCGGTATGAGCCAGCGCTGTATGCGGCGCTGAAGGGGGAGCGGCCGTTTGTGGTGTATTTCGGGGCGGACTGGGTGCCGACGTCACAGGCGTGGACGACCGAGATGCAGGGGGATTTCTTTCGCTGGCCAGCGGGCACGGTGGTGCTGCAGGCGGACTTCACCCAACAAGCCACCCTGCGCGCGGAGCTGGGGGTGGAGGAGCACTCGCGGGCGGCCTACATAGAAAAAGATGGCACGGTCAGTGCGCGGGTGCTCAACCCGACTTCGGCGCAGATAGCCCGTTGGATGTCGACGCAATAAGCTAAAAAAATCTCTGCCCTGCTGCTAACCGCAGCGTGGCGCTGCCCTGTGTGACGGGGCGTGTGTACCTTCCCTTCAAAACCCCTCAAGCAAATGATCACCCCTGGCTGGACTGGACTCGACCTGTGGCTGGAAGGGAGCCTGTTTACGGGGCTCTTCTCAATGCTGCCGTTTGTGGAGCTGCGGGCGGGGCTGCCGCTGGGGTATGCGCTCTATGACCTTCCACTGTGGCTGGCGACGGTGTCGGCGATTGTCGGGAATGGGCTGGTGGCGGCTTCGATGGTGTACATCGCGCCGCCGCTGGTGGAGTGGTTTCGGCAGCACGCAGACTGGATAGATAAACTGGTGGAAAAGATATTTGCCAAGACGCGAGCAGAGCACTCAAAAAAACTGCAAATCTGGGGGGACATTGCGCTGGTGGTGCTGGTGGCTATCCCCCTCCCTGGGAGTGGGGGTTGGACGGGGGCGCTGGTGGCGTATCTCTTCGGAATAAAGCGGCCGCTGGCGGTGGGGCTCATCGTGCTGGGGGTGGCGATCAGCGGACTGGTGGTGGCGGGGTTGACCGCGGGGGGCGTGGGACTGTGGGAGTATTTCTTTGGGTAGGGGGGGGGGCTATTTTCGCCAAAAATCTCGCTTTCTTCGCCTCAAACTAATCTGTGAACACTCCCTAAAAAGGAGCTATAAGCCCTGACAGGTCACGCTGTCCTTTTGGGCGTTGCAGATGGTCTGACTGGAGTCGAGCGAGGAGCGGAAATGGTCGATGGCTTGGCTGAGATGGTGGAGCTCGAACTCGTCAATGGTGCCGTCGGGGGAGCCGCGGAAGAGGCGCTCCTGCTGGATGATAATTCGCTCGCGGGTGAGCATGTCGGTGAGGAGCTCGCGCTCGCGTTCGGCCTGGCGGGCGATGGTGTACTGGAAGCCGTTGCGGGCGTTTTCGATGATTTGGCGCTCGAAGATGGTGTCGGCGGTGTCGCGGCCGCCGTCGGGCGTAGAGGCGGTGAGTAGGGACAGGGTGTCGGTGACGTCAGACCAGCGGTCGTGTTGCTGGTGCAACAGGGCGCAGAGGTGGGTGACGAGGCCCGTGAAGCCTTCGGTGCCGTCGAGGGCCTGACACTCGGCCAGGCGGCAACGCAGGGCGGCGGGGGTGTCGATGAGGCCGTCGGCCAGGAGCTGGGCGCACTGCTGCCCAGTGGGGGTGTCGAAGGTGTAGTCAGACTGCGGGCGGAGCATGAGCTGGTGCTGGCCGATGACCTGCTGGGCGAGCTCCGGCGTGGGGGAGACGGCCCGAGTGGCCCGCAGCAGCCAGCTGCCCGAAGCCACCCCCAGCGTGACCAGCGTGCTGGCCAGCAGGCCGAGCGCAAACAGACGAGTGGGGCGAGAGAAAGCAGTCATGGGGGTTAGAGCTGGGGTTTGGCGGCGAGGCACTGGAGGACTTCCGCGTAGCGGTGGCTGAGGTCCGACACGGAGGCGGTCAGTTGCAGGGACTGTTGGGCGGCGGTGAGCTGGGCGACCTGATGCTGGAGCTGGGGCGTGAGGCGGGTGAGGAGGTCGGTGTCGGACAATGACTGTGAGAACTGGAAGCGGGCCTGGGCGACGCAGTCGGCGTAGGCGGAGACGTTGCCGGTGACCTGGGCGGAGGGCTCCGCCGTGAAGGCGGGCGTAGAACCGATGCTAAATGACTGGGCGTTGCGGGTGGACTGGGTGCTGGGGACGCACTGGGCGGAGGCGAGCAGGTCTGACACCAGGGTGAGATAGTCGGCGGCGGGGGTGCGGCTGGGGCGGGTGTCGGCCTCGGGGTCGGGGGCGGCGCTGGCGGCGACCTCGGTGGTGCTGTCGGGGGCGAAGCAATCGGTGCCTTTGGGGCCCTGAGTGGTGTAGGTGCTGCGGAAGTATTGCGAAGGGATGCAATGGCTGGCCACTGACTGCTGCAGGTCACGCATGAGGCCGACGTTGGTCATCAGCGCGTCGGCGAGTGACTGACTGACGGGCTCCAGCGTGGAACCCTGTGGGAGGGGTTCGCCTTCGCGGTGGTGGCCCTGCCGTTGCCAGGCCTCGGTGGTGGGGTCAATTACCTGGGTGGGGGGCGGGGTGGGTTGGTCGAGATTCGCAAAGGTGGGCTGGTGCGACTGGGCGCGGTCACCGAAGAGGGCGTGCTGGAGCATTAACTGGGAGCGGACGTGGTCGACCCCACTGGTGGTGATGTCCCCCGTGTGGTGGTGGAGGGCGAGGGTGCTGGAGGCCTCCAGACGGCGGCGCCACTGCTCGAGTGCGATGGTGCGGGACTCGAGCGATTCAAGGGCTTGGGTGAGGTCGATCTGTTGGGCGACGTTGCCTTGGGTGAGCGCCTGTGACCACTGGCGGCCGCTAAGGCCACTAAATAGTGTCTGGGGTGTGAAGTCGGTAACAGGGGGGACGCTGGAGAGCGCCTGCTGGATGTCGTCGGCGATGACCTGCAGGTCGGGGGGGTAGCCCGAGCCGAGGAGGCACCCGAGCCGGAAGTCGGTGGGCTGGAGGCGGTCGGTGGGCTCGGGGGAGGAACTGTCGCTGCCTGACGGGGTGGTGGGGTCGGGCAAAAACTGGCGGACGTAGAGCCGTTCGCACCAGCGGACGTGGAAGTCGTCGGTGGCGAGCTGCGACGGGGTGCGGACGGTGCCGCGGGTGATGGCCTGACGGTAGTCGGCCGCGGCGGCCGACACGGCGGCCTGCGCCGCGGGGGGCAGCAGGCGGTGGGTTTCGGCGATGTGGGCGGCGTAGGGCGTGAGGAGGTCAGTGAGGCGGTCGGATTCGACCTGACTGAGTGCGGTGGCGGAAAGATGGATCTGGCGGTAGAGGCCGTCGAGGTCGCTGAGGGAGGTGCGGGGGCGGAGGTGGGGTTGGTTTTGGTTGGATTCGTACTCGTAGGTGCCAGTGCCCAAGGTGGCGTAGGGCGTGGTGCGCAGGTGGTCGAGGGCGCGAGGCGGGGGGCTGGTGCTTGGGTCTGAGCCTGCGGCTGTGTCGGTGTCAGCCAGCACGGGTGAGGTGCTGAGCCACAGGGCCGCGAGAGTGGCTAAGCCGCCCAGCGAGAGTGCACTGCGCAGACCCCAACGTGACCGAGGTGAAAGGAGAGGCATGGGGGGGTCAGTTGGGGCAATTGGGCATGGTGGCGTGGACGAGCTCGGCGGGCCAGGTGGTTTGACGTTCATTGAGCTGGTCGATGGTCTGGGTGAGTTGCTGGGACGCAGCCACTGACGCCATGCGGGCGGCGTGGAGGCGGTAGGTCTCTGACAGTTGGGCGAAGGACTCGAGCGCGGTGCGCAGGGCGAGTTCGGCGTCTATGCGTTCGCGGTCGAGCACGGCGAGCTGGGTGCGGACGTTGGTGAAGCGGTCATCGGCCCGCGTGGCGGTGGTGGAGGGGTTTACGGCCTCGGACAAGGTGGCGGCTTGGCCAGCTTCGTCTTGCGCTTTGGCCCAGAGGAAGGCGTCGTAGGCGCAGTGCTCGGCGGTCATCAGCACGGTGACCCAGCAGAGGCTGTGGGGGAGGGCGAGCTCGGGGTAGGTGTCAGAGAAACAGAGGTCGCGGCTGGAGGGGCGGTTGGTGGGGAGGTGGGTTTGGCGGAGCTCGGCGAGGTCAGTGGTGTAGCTGCCAGTGCGGAGGTAGAGCGGGCGCAAGGACAAGCGGTTGGGGTCAGTGAGGCCCGGCAGGAGCTGGCTGGCGGTGGCTTCGGACTGGCGGGCGTCGGCGTCGGGGAGGGCTTGGCCGACCTCGAGCTCGGGGTTGCGGGTGCAGACGTCAGCCGCTTGGGCGGGGCTGCCCCCGACGACGGCGGTCAGCTGGTCGACGGCGGTGGCGTTGGCGTGTTGGATCATGCCTGCGAGGGCATTATTGAGGATGGCGTCTTGGCGGTTTATGTAGGCGGTGCGAACTTCCTCCAGACTGGCGCGTTTGAGGAGGCTGTCGCGGACACGGGACTCGAGCTGGGAATTATAAACGAACTCGGCGGCGGAGTCATCTGACAGGTGGGCGTGGTGGAAGAAATTAAAGAAGGCGTCGGTGAGCTGCGCCTGGGCGGCGAGGTCGGTGGGGTCGGGGAGGTCGTCGAGGAGGACGTAGTCGAGGGAGGCGTTGCAGACTTGGTCAATGAGGCCGAGGTCTGACCCGCGCTGATAGGACAGCACCGTAAACAAGCCCGGGAGCTGGGCCCGCACCACCGACACGCTCGCCCCCAGCACAACCAACAACCCCAGCACCGACACCGCGCCCAGCGCGCGCCGAGCCCAAAATGCGAAAGTAGTGTGGGTGTGGGAGGTCACGGGGGGATGATACGCACAGGGGAACGGGGGGCAAAGATACGGGGGGCTATTTTTGATCACAAAAGATGATCTAGAGCATTTTATTTATTCTTGAGTAAATAATTTGTGCAAACTAATTATTATTTGGTCTTGAGGAGAGTGCGCAGGGCTTCGTTGCCCTGATGGAGCTGCTGGCGGACTTGGGCGAGGGAGGACTCTGACTGGCGGAGGTCGTGCCAGAGGGCGGAGTGGAGGTCGAGTTGGGATTGTAAGGCGGTGCGGCAGGCGGGAGTGAGTGTGGGGGAAGAGGTGCTGGGGTCTGGGGTGGGGGCAGGCAATGCCACGGGGCGCCAGCGGCCCTGGCGCAGGGCGGGGCTGGCTTGGAAGTGGTTGGTGTCGGTGCCCCAGAGGGTGTAGCCGTTGTCGATGCCGAGGCGGGCGGCCGTGGCGATGAGCCGACCCCAGCGGGGGTCTGACCGTGGGGGGAAGTGGGGCGCGGTGCGGAAGTGGATGTCAACGGCCCAGCCGTCCTGATGCAGGGACCGTGTGACCCAGCTGCTGCCAGCGGCCCGCACGCAGGCCTGGCGGGCGTCGGTGCGGTGGGCTTCGTGCACGGCGGCGTCTGGGTGGAGGGCGAGCAGCTGGGTGACGGCGGCGCGAAAGGCGGGCTGCAGGCCCGAGAGTGAACGGTCGGGGGGGTGGGTGGTGTGGCAAGTATTCATGCACTGGGAGTAGCAGGGATGGTCACAAAAAAAGCAGCAGATGCGTTGGACTAATGACTTGGGACAATTTAGAGTAACATAATGAGCGGGTCAGGACTAAACCCTCAAAAAAGTGCGCTGAGGGAGTAGGGTGGCTCGTAAAGAGTAGAAAACAGGGGGGAGTCTGCAGTAGGCGGCTTAATATATGAGTTAACTGCGCTGCGGTTGCCCCCCAGACAGAAGTGAGACGACCCACCCCCAAACCACCCCACGCCCATGCCCCAAGAAAACCTGAACCAGCCCGAGACAACCGAAACCGTGGCACTGCACGCAATGCCGCCAGAGGAAGTACAAGCGGTATTTATGCAGCTGAAAAAGTATGAACAGATGGTCGACGAGATGGCGGCGCACTATGGCACGGCGGTGAATATGTACACCCCTGAGGTGCAGGCCATGCGTGCGGCTGACCGTGAAGCGCAACGTCGGAACTGGGAAAACCAGTACATGACCCAGCTGAAGGAAGACCTCGGGACGGAGAGTGACAATGCGGCTGCCCCTGGGCCAGACAGCGATGTGGACGCCTTGCCAGCGTTTGTGCCAGAGGCGAAGGTGTACTTGCCGGAGAACTTTGTGGTGGCGGCGGAGGAATTCATCACGGAGCACCCTGAGATGGCGCAAGTGTATCGGGTGGAGGACGTGGCGTTTTTTATGCTGCGGGTGGTCAAAAACCAGCGACGGAACCCACTGCTGAAAGGAAGCAACCAGCCCGAGGGGGAGCGACTGCTGGATGAAGGGACGGTCAAGCACCCGACGGCGGGGGAAATCATTACGCCGTTTGCACTGGGGGCTATCCGCACGGAGCGTGAAGGACAAGAACTGGATGAATACTTAAAAGATCGGATCGAGAACTTTTTGAACATTAAGGTGAAAAGTTTGGTCAAAAAGGCGTACAACGCGGATGAGCGGGCGCTGGTGAAACGGTGCCTGACCCACGCGGTGCGGTACCTAACGGAGAACCTGAAAAATGAGCCGTCAGTGCTGCCACTGTCGCTCCGTCAGCAAATAGCCGACCTCGGGAGTGAAGAGGTGATCGACGAAAAGGGACGCGTAGTCAATGCGAATGCAATAGAGAAGGATAAAATCTTGGCGATATTTCGGTTGCTGAAGGGGCAGGATGACCCGAAGAAATATAAAGGAGTGGGGGCCTGCCCGCTGATGCAGGTGGCGAATGCGTACAACATTGCCTTGAGCATGGAAAAGCGGGTGGCCGAAGACCAAGACAGTGCGAAGTTTGTCACGGATGTGCTGGGGGTGCTGAACGCGGGGGGGCAAAATATTGATCTGGATGAAATCAACCGCAGTGATGCGCAGCTCAACGTGCGGTTGGGGAAGAGCAGTTTTGGGATTAAATCAGTCAAAAAGGCGCCGCCGAAGTCGCTGGATCGGATCGTGGATAAGATCCTGAAGAATTCGGTGCGGGTGGGTAAGTACCTCCGTGAGAAGCGCAACAAGACGGCTGAGTTTGGGGAGGTGTTTGAGGTGGATTATGACCTCAACGAGCTGACGAAGGTGCTGGTGGAGGACCTGAAACGGACGACGCTGGGGATAGAAAAAATGGGGAAAACAGGCGCGGCTGACCCGCGTGAGTTTGCCGAAAA
The DNA here is from genome assembly GCA_020631075.1 of Candidatus Altimarinota bacterium. Lineage (GTDB taxonomy): Bacteria > Patescibacteriota > Gracilibacteria > UBA4473 > UBA4473 > JAHDHX01. The sequence goes on along the minus strand of JAHDHX010000007.1, from coordinate 47,530 downwards.
AGGGGCGGAGCAGCTGCGGCAGCGGGGGTATAAAGTGAAGGTGAAAACGACGAAGGTGGGGCAAAGCTCGTGGATAGTGTACACGGATAATTTTCGGGAGGGGATTGAGTTTCAGATCCAGAATGAAAATGTGCTGCAGGCGCAGGAAATGGCCCAGCATTTCTCGCCCGATGACAAGGTGGGGCTGGAGGAAATCCTGAAAACTATGGGAATAGCGTACACGCCAAAAGACGTGTCGTCATTGCTGTATACGGGACTAAAAAACCACAAGCCGTATGAGTATGTGGCGAAGGCGACGGCGTCGGGGAATGCGTTTGGGGTGGTGAGTCAGGCGTATTTTGGCTTACTGGCGGTGGAAATGGTGCAGGCGTATGAACAGCAGTGCCAGCTGCGGGGGGTGACCTTTGATGCGGAGTATGCGGCGAAGCTGCGGGAGAAATTTGCCGCGCAGGTGGCGAAAGAGTTTATCCCGTTTAAGATCGGGGAAAATCAACGATATTTGCCGATCCAGCTGACGTATCAGCGGATACTCCTCGGGGAAGAGGTGCCGCAGGTGGAGCAGATATTTTTTGAGCATTTCCACCAGCAGCTGCCGCCCCTGCTGCGGAAAGGGGTGACACCAGAGAACGTCAAACCGTGGTTGCTACTGGGGGAGACGCAGCTGTCGACCTTCCCGCCTGAATTTCAGGAAGAAATGAAAGGCCAGCTGGACGGACTGATAGCGCTGGTCGAGACGCTACGCGAAGTAGCGGAGGAGCAGGGTGTCAGCCCTGCGTATGTGCAGCGGATAGTCAAAAGACTGGTCGAAGACGTAGACCAAGACACGCAGACCCCAGTGACCAATGTAGCGCAGGCCAGGCGAAAATTGCAGGCCATGAGCGAGCAAGACGAGGCCAACCCTGACACCCAAGTGGTCAAGGCGCTGCTGGACGGAATGGCGGGGCGACCGCTGCCGACCGTGTCGCGGTTTAGCCAGGTGCTCAGCAGTCGGACGGACCTGAACGGAGTGAGTCAGGAGGGGGTGCGGAAAAAGGTACTCAAAAATTTTCTCGTGCCGATGATTAGCCGAGCGGTGGGGAAATATAAAATCGAGGCGTATGGGATAGACCAGAAGTACATCACCAAGAAAGACAAGCACGAGGAGGGGGCGAATCACATCCTGCTGCAGCGTGACTATGACGAGCACATAACTGACCTGACCCGAAGCGACCCCACGCCAGAGGCTCTGGCCAAACAAAAGCGAGCGAAGCTGACGCAGCGGTATGCGGCACTGGCGGCCGATGCGGTAGAAAAGCGGGTGCGAGGGCTGCTGGGGGACGTGGGGCTGCCCGAGGAAACGGTGGATAAAAAAGTGCAGGCAGAGCGAACAGAGGCCCACAAAGAGGCCGCGGAAAAAGCCGCCGAGATGACGGTGGAGAAGCTGGAAAACGTGGTGCTGGAGCTGACCAATGCGCTGCGGACGCGGGTGAATCGGGTGGTGGTGGAGCCAGAAGCAAAGCCTGACACGGGGGGCGGCGGTGCAGAGGCGGAAAACAGAGTGTAATTTGAGTTGTTTTTCCGTATTTGAGTTTTCTGTGGGTGCTCCTATCATGCCTGCGATTACTCTGGATTCCTCTTCTTTTGACCCTCATTTGACCCTATGGCTTCAAACCTGCTGATCGTCGAGTCGCCTGCGAAAGCGAAAACTATTGAAAAGTACCTTGGGCCTGACTACCGCGTGTTGTCGTCGTATGGGCACATACGGGATCTGCCGCGGAGTGGGATGAGTATAGACATCGAGGGGGGGACGTTTGAGCCGATATATGAGGTGTCTGACGATAAGAAAAAGACGGTGTCGGCGCTGAAAAAGGCGGTGAAGGGGGTGGATCACGTTTGGTTGGCTTCCGATGAAGACCGTGAAGGAGAGGCGATAGCGTGGCACCTGACGCAGGCGCTGGGCCTGGACCCCGCGACGACGAAGCGGATTGTGTTTCGTGAGATCACTAAGCCTGCCATCCAGGCGGCGATCAAAGAACCGCGGACGGTGAATATGCCTGTGGTGTATGCGCAGCAGGCGCGGCGGGTGCTGGATCGAATAGTGGGGTATGAGATCTCGCCCGTGCTGTGGCGGAAGATCCGCACGGGGCTGTCGGCGGGGCGGGTGCAGTCGGTGGCGGTAAGGCTGATCGTGGAGCGGGAGGAAGCGATCGAGGCGCATGAGGCGACGTCGGCGTATAAGGTGACGGGGGTGTTTGCACTGGAGAAGGGACTGACCCTGAAAGCGGAGCTGCCCAAGAAGCTGGCCCCCCTCGAAACGGCGGAGCAATTTTTGGCGGACTGTAACGGGGCGACCTTCACGGTGGACTCGATCACCAAAAAGCCCGCCCAAAAGAAACCAGCCGCGCCTTTCACAACCTCGACCCTGCAACAGGAAGCCGCACGGAAGCTGAGCTTCAGCGTGAAGCAGACGATGGTAGTGGCCCAAAAGCTGTATGAGCAGGGGCTGATTACCTATATGCGGACGGACTCGGTGAACCTGTCAAAAACGGCGCTGGCCAGTGCGGCGCAGACGATTAAGGCGCAGTATGGGGAACAGTATCATCAAATTCGCACTTTCAAAACGAAGTCGTCAGACGCGCAGGAGGCGCATGAGGCGATCCGTCCGACGGACTTTGGGCGGACATTTCACAGTGGGGAGCGCAACCAGGCACGGTTGTATGATTTGATCTGGAAGCGGGCGATCGCGTCGCAGATGGCCAATGCGCAGCTGGAGCGCACGACCGTGAGTGTGGCGGTGAGCACGCGGCCCGAGACGCTGAACGCGAAGGGGGAAATCGTGGTGTTTGATGGGTTTCTGAAGGTGTATCTGGAGTCGCGGGACGACGAAGAGGACGGTGAGTCGAGCACGGCGGGGCTGCTGCCGCCGCTGACCGAGGGTCAAGAGCTGAACCTGCGCACACTGGAGGCGCGTGAGACCTTTACGCGGCCGCCTGCGAGATTTACGGAGGCGACGCTGGTGCGGACGCTGGAAGAGAAGGGCATCGGTCGGCCGTCGACCTACGCGCCGACGATCTCGACCATCCAAAACCGTGGGTATGTCGAAAAAACTGACCGACCAGGGCGTGAGCGGGAGTACACCGTGGTGAAGCTGGCCGACGGCGCGGTGACCAGCCAGCGCCTGACCGAGATGACTGGGGCGGAGCGGAGTAAGCTCTTCCCGACGGATATCGGCAAGGTGGTGAATAACTTTTTGGTTCAACAATTCTCAGCGGTGGTGGACTATGACTTCACGCGGAAGGTCGAAGAAGAGTTTGATGCGATTGCCCGTGGGGACACGACGTGGAACGCGATGTTGCAGACGTTTTACTCGCCCTTTAAGGGAGAAGTGACGGCGGCCATGGAGGTTGACCGTGCGGAGGTGATGCAAATGCGACAGGTGGGGACAGACCCTGCGTCGGGTCGACCGATATTTGTGCGGATAGGGCGGTATGGCCCGATGGTGCAGATGGGTGAGGCGACAGACGAAGAAAAGCCGCGGTTTGCGTCGCTGCTGCCCGGGATGCGCATGGATGACGTGACACTGGAGCAGGCGCTGAAGCTCTTTGAGCTGCCGCGCGTGGTGGGCCAGACCCCTGACGGGGTGGACGTGCGGGCCAACTTTGGGCGCTTCGGGCCGTATGTGCAGATCCACGGGCAGTTTGTGTCGCTGAAAGAAAAAGAGGGTGACTCGCCTTACACCGTGACGATGAAGCGGGCGCAAGAACTGTATGATCAGAAATTTTTGAAAATCTTTGCGGAGGACGAGATTTTCATCCTCAATGGTCGCTGGGGGCCGTACATCAAGGCGGGGAAGAAGAATGTGAAAATCCCGAAAGATCAAAACTATGAAGAGCTGAGTCTCGCGGACATTAAGGCGCTGGTGGAAGCGGCTCCTGAGCGCAAGGGGCGGGGGCGGGGCACCACCAAAAAGAAAACCACGGCCAAGAAAAAGACCACCACGAAAAAGAAAACCGTCGCCAAGAAGAAGACAGCGGCCAAGAAGAAGGGGTAGGGGGCTGGGGAGGCTGTACTGGTCGTGAAAGAGCGGAAACATTGACGGGGGGGGGCAGGCGCGCCAACATACCCATGATGAACAATGTGCGAGTGGGGATAGATGCGCGGATGTATGGGGATCGCTTTACGGGGATAGGGCACTATAATGTAGAGCTGACGAACCGTCTGTTTGCGCTGACGGCGGACCGCCCTGGGTGGGAGTGGCGGTTGTATCTGGCCCCGCGGGAGCACGCCCAGTGGGTCGCCACCCATGGTGACCGCTGGCCGCAGGTGACGGCCGTGGTGGCGGCGGCCAAGCACTATAGCGTCGGTGAGCAAACGAGCCTGTGGTGGCAGCTGCAGCGGGAAAAGTGTGATCTGGTGCATTTTACCAACTTCAACGGGCCGGTGGCGTACCGCGGGCGCAAGGTGGTGACCATCCATGACCTGACGCTGGCGGCCCACCCCCCTGCGGGGGCTAGTGGCCTGAAACTGGGGGCGTATCGTGGGCTGATCACGCACATGATCAACACGGCGGACTGCGTGGTGACGGTGTCTGACCACACGGCGAAAGACGTGCTGGGGGGAGAATTGCTGAATACCAAAATTGATCAATCAAAGGTGCGGGCGATCAAGCTAGGGGGGCCAAAACGGCAAGTGATAGACCCGACGGTGGTGGCGGAGGTGCGAGCAAAATATGGGCTGGGGGGGCGGTATGTGCTGTATATGGGGAACTGGAAGCCGCACAAGAACCTGCCGCGGCTGGTGCAAGCCTTTGACCAGCTGGCGGACACTGACCTAAGCCTAGAACTAGTGCTGACGGGCAAGCCAACGGGGGAAGACTGCGGAACGGCGGCGGCCATTGCCCAGAGTGCGCACCGAGGGCGGATAAAGCCGCTCGGGTACATAGACCGTGGGGACATAGCCGCGGTGATGGCCGGGGCGGCGGTGTATGGGTTTCCTTCGCTGTATGAAGGGTTTGGGTTGCCGGCACTCGACGCACTGGCGGTGGGGACGCCCGTGGCCGCGGCGGGGGTGTCGAGCCTGCCTGAGGTGTGTGGGGAAGCGGCGCGGTACTTTGACCCGCTGAATGTAGACGAGATGGCGGCGGTGATAGGCAGCGTGCTCAACGACAACACCGTGCGCAGAGCCCTGACCGCGGCGGCGGAGCGGCAGCTGGCGCAGTATGACTGGGGTGAGTGTGCGGAGGTAACCCTGGGGGTGTATGAGGCGGTGCTGGAGGGGGAAACTGTAAAAAAATGATTGAAAATTTAATCGTGGAAGCGGCGCAGCAAGGGACGGGGGTATTTGCTGGGCGAACGGTGCAGCAATCACTCATTACAGACAAACAAGGGATAATACTTGGAAGTTTTGATGGGCGGACGCTCTATCCTTTTGCTGATAGGCAAAAGATTGCTGCGCACTGGAACACCGATTCTCCGTATTGCTTGCTGGGGGAGACACGCTGGGTGGAAACGTGGCTCAACCAAAAAGAATTCGCAGGCGCACTGGTGATGGAAAAATCGCTGATGAAGCGGACAGCCATCATAAACCCTCAAATAGTGACACTGCCTAATGACCTGCAGCTGCGGGTGCCGACTAGAAAAGCCGAGCAACTGAGCGTAGCAGCACTGCGGAAGTGGTTTCTGGATGAAGAGTCAGGTAAAGACAATTGTCTGCAGTCGGCGGTGAAATTTGTAGCCAAAGAGTGTGAACACCGTCAGATAAGAGGGCTTTTCAATAAGCAGGAAGCTGTGGGAATGGTGAGTTCAAACTTTCAAACAAGCAAAGAGGTGATGATCAATATGTTGTTCATTCACCCAAACTGGCGGCGACAAGGACTGGGAAAAGGCTTATTAGAGCACTATATGGTCGCAATGGGGGGCGAAAGACGGTCTATGTGGCTGTTTGTTTCGGTGGAGAACCACAAAGCGCTGGGGCTCTATAAAAAAATGGGATTTAAGAAGCAGGGATTACCTCTGTTGATGGTCGTAAGATAAACCAGTGAGGACGTGACTGTGGGGAGGCTTGAAGCGAGGGGGGGAGGTGTGGTAGAATAGAGTGATGGCGCGCAGAAAAAAACATGATGACGGCGGGGGGCTCGGGGCAACGCTGCAGCGCGGGGCTATCGGGGTGGCGGCGGGCGTGGTGGGGACACTCGTGCTGGGGTTCATTATGCTGGCGACGTGGGGGATAGTGGGGCCGAGCTTCGGGGCGGAGACAGTGATCAATGAATTTGGGATAGCGAGCGAAGAACGAGCAGTGCACCCGATGTTTCTCTGGTTTGCGGTGCTGGCGATGTTTCTGTCGGGGCTGGGGGCGAACCTCCTTTTTGTAATCCTCCTCACCGTAACGGAGGCCAAATATGAACACCGTGCGACGGCGATCACGCACGTTTTTTCGGGGATGATATTCTTCCTCGTGCTGGCGTTGCCGGTGTATCTGCTGGCGTCGGGGATGTTTGGCCCAGAGGGGATAGCCGTGGCGGCGCTGCTGCACGCGGTGTGCATGACGTTGCTGACGGGCTTGCTGCTCGAAATCCTCCACGGACGGCACCACCTGATGGTGTCGGCGTATGGGTTTACGCTGGGGTTGATGCTCTTTGGGGTGGGGTACTTTGTGCTGGCGCGGGTGACAGACGTGGCGCCTGCGGCGCTCGTGCTGGGGCTATACCCACTGCTGCTGGGCCTCCTCCACGGGGGCAACGCCGCGGCGGAGGGGATGTATCACGCGTTGTATGAGGCGTATGGGAGTGATTTCCTCGATGTGCGGTCACGGTTTGGGAGTGACTACAGCGAGAGCCAAAGCGCAGACGAGGCGGAAGAAGAAGACTGGCTGGATGAAGAGGTGTAGGGGGTGTTGTCTCCGACTCCTTCTGAGTAATAATAGTGATCAACAGATAGACTCAGCTGTTTGGCTTGGGTGGTGGATTTGAGGTGCCTTGAAAACACTGCAAAGAAGAGAACAGGGAAAGATTTATTCGGTGGGGAGAGGAGTGTCGGTGATGTGCCAAGTGGTCTGCTCGTAAAATATGCCTGACTGGAGCTGGGGCCCGAGCACGGACAGGGGGTAAAAAGAACTGGGGGTAAAAAAACCGTCGACCTGACCGTCGGGGTCAAAACTGACCTGAGTGAAGCACTCGTAGTGTTGCTGGAGCGGGCTGAGGGCGAGCTTGGTGATGAGGGGGAGGTGTGACTGGGCGTAGCGCACGAAAGCAGCCAGGTCAGCGTGGGTGCGCTGGTCGACGACGTGCTGGGCGGTGGCCTCCAGTGCGCTGGTGATGGCCCATGGCATCGACCCGAGGTGGCCTGGGTTGCAGTCCGCGAACATCTGGCGGTATTGGGCTTCGTCGTAGGTGCCACCGTGCCACACCGTCAAGCACTCGGCCACGGAGTGGGGGCCACAGTTTTTGAGGAATTCGAAGTTGGCCGAGCCGCGCCAGTCGGCCTCCATCTGACGGTAAAGCTCTTTTAGGTCTACGTCGAGGGACTCGTAGAATTCTTCCTGACGGATGGCCAACCTGAGACCGCCGAATGAGTTGAGTCGGTTCTCAGAAATGTGCCAGTTGAGGGTGTTTATAATCTCGGCTGCGGTGTGGAGAAATAGGTCGATGGAGGTGTCGGCGGCGAACTGTAGGCTGTACGAAAGGTCGTCTGCACTGTGGGGGGTGAAGTCAATCAGGCGGAGGCCAAATCGGGCGTAGGTGGCAGCGAAATCGGCCACGACGTGCTGCAGCTGGGTGGAAAGCTCGGACATGGTGCAGTGGTGCTGGGCCTGGTCGGGGAAGTGGCGATGCAAAAACTGAAAACGCTCAAAGTTGGCGCTGGCCTGGCTGAGCAGGTGGTCAGTGTGCTCGATGTCGTGCTGGAGCTGCTCGGCGGGAGGGAGCGCTTCGGGGGTGGTGTCCGCCGTGGAGAGCGTGTCGAGCGTGTGGGGGGGAGGGGTCATTTCTGGGTATTATAGCATGGCTGAGCGGGTAAGGTGAACCCGCAACACGCTTGGCTGCCCTAAAGGGAGACTACTCAGTGGGGGGGGCCTCACCGCCAGCGGGGGCAACGGGCGCCTGCTGGGGCACGGGGCAGGCGGTATTCCAGAGGATCATCGTTTGCTGGCTGTCACCCTCACCCAGAGACAGGGTGACTGGTTCGCACTTCGCGCCCAGTTGCATGACTTCGGTGACGGCCGCCAGTCTGCCAGCCTGGGCACCTGTCTGCTGGGCCTGCGCCGTGGTGGCCTGGGTGGCGTTGACCGTCTGCTGGATGTCAGTGGCGATGTACACCACGGCAAACAGTGACCAGAGGCCAAGCAAAAAGAGCACCAAGGCCCAAACGGTGGTGTGGAGCTTGCTGGGGGAGGACATAGTGAGGGGGGCGAGCAAATAAAGTATTCAGAAGTAAGCATAGCCCTCTGAGGGTATTCTGTCTAGCGAGGGTAAAACCCTCAACTCATTTTGCTTTTTCTTTTTTGTTCCAAAAAAGCAAAACATGAAACAACACTTCTGTTTTTTTCATCATTTTTGTCTTTTCTGTGATGCTTACTTCTTAATAATTTTGAATCACGTGCAATATTTTTCTGATTGTATCACATTCACTCTCCGCTGACTTTAAGCTTTCTGCTAATTGTTTTTCATCCATTTCTTTTCTAAACTTAGTATCAATTATTTGATTAAAGTTATCAGCACTTGCTGCCATAAACATAAGTCCATTGCCTCCTCCTGTGGTTATAATGCGCTGAGTTTCTGGCTGCAAACTTTTTAGAAATTGAGCGTACTCATCAGCTGGGGCAGAACCAATTGTTGTCTGGAATCCACGTTCATCCAATAGTTGCTTCATTTTATTTATCAATGCAAAATATTCTTGATACGCATGGTGAAGCTTCAGCTGCATTGGTGAAAGTTTGGTCATAAGGTCAATTTGCTCCGTAGTCCAGCCACTCAAGTCGTTGATGAACTTCGTTCCGTCTGGGAAATTTACCACCTCTGGGGTAAATCCTTTTTCGAGAGCGTAATCGATATTTGTTACTTCTTCTGACATATTTAGGTGATGTTTATGAATTATTCTAATTTTAAATTATATTTTCATTGTAGTCAATCATAAAAGGGAAGGTCGATCTCTGGGAAAGTGTCTGCGGGCGAGCTGGCGGAGGTGACTCCCCCACTCTGGGGAGTGGAGTCGTCGGCAGGGGCGTCAAGCGTGGGGGTGGGGGGCGTGGCGAGGCTGGGGACGAGGGCGTCTGGGCCTGCCAGTGAATAGTCGAACCCCGTGAGCACCTGCAGGGGGTCGAGGTAGAGCCCCTGATGGATGACTTCAAAATGGAGGTGAGGGCCCGTGCTGTGGCCGCCGCCTGCGCCGCCGCTGCGCCCCACGGGGGTGCCAGCGGTGATGAGGTCCCCCGGGAGGACGAATGTCTCGGACAGGTGGCCGTAGACGGTAAACCAGTCGTCTGCGTGCTGGAGAGTGAGATTATAGTCGGTGCCGTCGGCTTTGACCTCCTGCACTATACCGTCGCGGCTGGCCAGCACAGGGGTGCCGACGGTCAGGGCGATGTCGAGGCCATTATGGTCGACGCCGAAGTCCGCCGCGTAGGTGGGGTCGCGGAAGGTGGCGGTGAGCGGGGCAGGGCCTGCCACTGGGGGCACAAACTGGCCGACGGCCGCCAGACGGATGTCAGTGGGGACGTCTTGCCCAGTGGTGTCGACGGTGGTTTCTGCTTCGGTGAGTTGCTGGGCGGTCTGGCGGGTGGTGGCCTGCTGGGTCGTAAGCTGCTGGGACTGGGCGGCCAGGCGTGACTCCAGCTGCTGCGTGGTCTGGCGGCTGGCGGTGACGGTTTGGTTTTGCGTGGTGAGCGCCTGCTGGAGCTCTGCCCGAGCGGTAGTCAGCTGGGATTCGAGCTGGGTGACCCGCTGGGCGTAGAGGCTCTGGCGGATTTCGGCTTGTTCGAGATTAGCACGGATGTTGCCCACGGCTGCCAACGAAGCGCGGGCACTGGCGCGGGCCCACTGGGCGCGGCGTTCGCGCTCGATGATGTCGGCCATTGACTCCTCCCCCAGCAGCCACTCGAGGGCTTGCCACTGGCCTGTCCAGAGTTGGTTCTCACGCGCGAGGTACTGGTCACGTTTGTCGGCGGCGGCTTCACGCCCGAGGGCGCGCAGGACAAGGCGGGCCTCATACGCTTGGCGGGTGGTGGTCTGGCGCGCGGCCTCCCACTGGGCGGCGACGGTTTCGAGCTTGGTGATCTTGTCCTCTAAAATAGTAATCTGGGCTTGGGTGGCTTGCAGCCGCAGCTGGGCGTCGGACGACTGGGCGCGGGCCGCTTGCAGGGCGCTGACGGTGCGGGTGGCGGTGGCTTCCAGCTGGGTGAGGGCGCGGCGGTCGGACTCCAGCTGGGTGCGGAGGCGTTGGACTTGGTCGATGACGGGGGTCTGGCGGAAGCTGGGCTGCCAGCCTGACTGACTGGACGTGATGAGCGCTTGGTCGATGACGAGGTCGTAGGTGCCTGAATAGTAGGACTCGAGGAGTTGGTCGATCTGGGGCCCGAGGGACTGGCTGTGGCTAGCGCGTGGCAGCGGCACAAGCAGAAACGTCAAACAGAGCCAAAGCAGTAGGCGCTGGGTCATGAGCCGGCTGGGTGAGTGGTGGACTGGCTCGCCAGCGGGGCCACCAGCGGGGTGGTGCCGGCCAAGGGGGTGACCGTGGCCGTGCTGTCAGCGGCCTGGCGCCAGTGCACGGCGATGTCGGTGGGGTCAGACGGGTGCTGCCACAGGGGGATGGACTGGGCCGGCTGGCGGAAGTGCGTGGGGAGGAGTGGGGTCTGGAACTGCTGCCCCCCAACGGTGAAGACGTAGCCCGCGCGGCCCGCCGAAAAGCCGTCGGCGGGCACTGACACGGGCCGACCGATCTGCCGCAGGCGGGTGTGCCGCGCGAGGCGTGGGCGGAGCTCCGCCCAGGTGAACTGGGCCGCGACCAGCACCTGCGCCAAGGCCACCAGGCCGATAAACTGCCACAGGGGCAGCCCAAACAGTGACGGCGCCGTGCCGAAGGGCTGCCGAGACAGCCAGACCGTCAACCCGAGCGAAAACACTGGCGCCAGCACCACCCCAGCCAACACCAGTCGCAGGTAGGTGCGGGGGTAGCGGACGTGGGACGGGAGACGCTGGAAGCGGGGCATGGGGCTAGAGCTGGTGGGTGAGGCGGACGCCCTGCACGGTGCTGGGGCCAAATTCACCCTGCAGGGCGGTGAGGAGGTCGGGCTGGCGGAGGGACAAAAACTGGTGGTCGGCGGAATTGTGGGTGGCGATGGTCAGGGTGTGGTCAGCAAAAATGATGTGCTGGTAGTCCAACGGGGGGTAGGTAGCCTCCAGATGCCGCCGCGCCCAGGCGCACACGCCGCTGGCGTGCGCGGTGCGCAGCAGCGGTCGCCGATGGGCGAAGTGAGCGAGAGTTGCTTTGAGGGGGTTGAATGCCATAATCACGGAGCATAGTAGCCCAAGTGCCATGACCACGCCAGCCCCTGACCCCCTGACCACCCCGCCCCCACCCGTGCCCCCCGTGGAGCGGCTGATAGCCCAGCAACACCAGACCAACAAGCTGCTGGCGCGGTTGATCGTCGCGCAGGAGCAGTCGCTGGAGATGCAGCGCACCCAGCACAAACACTGGCGGATGTCGGTGGCGGGGTCGTGGGTGAAGCACTTGATCTGGGGGGTGGTGTTTGTGCTGTCGTTGCTGGCGGCGCGGGAATTCCTCCAGTCGCTGTTTTCGGTCTTCGACGGGCTGAAGGACTTTGACTTTGGGCTGGGGGGGCTGGGGAATATGCTGGGCAACGGCGCCACTGGCGGCAACGGCGTGGGTGGGAGTGGGGTAAACTTTAACCCAGGGGGCGGCACGACGACGGGGGCCATCGGGGGGGAGATCGGGCGGTTGCTGCAGGGGCTGGGGCAGTGAGGTGCGGGCGGCGGATGAGTGAAGTGTCCCTCTAGTTTAATGGAAAAACGTCCCCCTCCTAAGGGGAAACTCGTGGTTCGATCCCACGGAGGGATGCCAAAAATCAAATCTTTAACACTTCCTTCAATATCGAAACCAGTTCTGGGGTTATTTCTCCCTCTTCTTCGTATCGAGCAACAAAATCGGCGTATTGAGGGTTATTTCTTACTACAGAAAGGCCATTTCGCAGTAAATCCAAACTTTCATTAGCAATCATTATTTCTTCGGGCGTTTGTGCACTACTTTTTTTAAATTTATTTATAAATAGCTCTGGATCGTTATGGCCTTGTTTTTTGGCACTTCCCTCACCTCTATAAATAATTTCATTTTCTAAAGTAAACTTGTAGCGCTTTTTATTTACAAACACTTCTGGTAAAGAGTTTAATATTAAATAGAGCCACAATGATTTCCCTTTACGACTAATGTTCCTGCAAATTGCTTTATAAAGTGATCTATCTACTTTCTCGATATCCGAGGGTTTTTTTACTTTTAGATTCATTGTATATTCACTAAATTTTTTCTTAATCATGTAATTTGAGTATCCGTATGGTTTATAAGTTTTCAGTATCTCAAAGCTATCATTAAGCCAATCCTCAAAAAGAATTTTTTCATTTATAGAATTTTTTGCTCCTGCTATTTTCTTAAACTCTTGGTTTGACGTTTTTAGGTATCTTTTAAGAATTGTTTGTGAGGCTTTAGAAAGTGTATTTATTGACCAAGAAGACCCAGAAACTGATATGATTTCTTTAATCGTTCTTTCTTTTAACATCTCTTTATTCTTCGGTATCTCCTTACTTAGGCTTTTCACAGGATTCAAAGAGAGTAATGCTTTGATTTCACTTTTTAATTGATTTTTTTTGTTCTCATTCTCTGATAACTCTTCTGCGTATTTGATGAGAAATCTTTCTAGAAATAATGATTTGTCAGCTATGTTTTTAGATAAAATTTGAATTTTGGAACGCACTGAAGTATTTGGAATGTCATTTATATACCATTCTCCTACCTGTTTTATTTTCAACCATTCGATTAAGTCAGATGTAATCCTTTGCATTTTTTCTTTACTGTCTTTTTCAGCTTTCATCTCACTGGTCAAATACTTTGAATTGCTGTCTTCGATTCCAGCAAAAATAGAAAGAAAATCGGTGAAATCTGTTTTGAGCTTTTTTGCCCATGTTTTTGACTGTTTATATAGTGCTGGATTGTGGGATTTAATTTTTCCAGTACTCCAATTTTCTTGAAATTCGGATAACTCAAAAAGATCTTGTAATTCGCTAGAGATACCTATTAATTTTTCAATCTGACTTGGAGTCAATTTAATATCTCTCTTTTCAATTATTTCCTGAATTTTGATTAAACCTACACCAGATTTAGGATTTCCATTTTCAATTAAATTACCATCAAGATCTTTTCCCACAAAATATATTTCAGATCGATTTACATTTTCCTTCAATTTCTCAAACACTTTTCTCTTAACTACTAGAATAGTCTTATTTCTCCAAATATTTGGGATAATCTTTGATAATTTATTTCTATTTTGAAACAGATACAAAGCTGTATCCGAGGAAGGAATAGAAATAATTACTTTCCCTCCAAATTCAATCCAGTAATCACCTTTTTTTGTCATTAGATCATTCGAACTTCCTTCTTTATTTTTCCTCCTCTTTTTTTCTATTTTTAACTCATCAATTGATAATAAATCTTCTGTGAATTTCTTAATTTTTGTAACCGTAGATTGAACTAAAATCTGACCTTCAAACAAGTTTAAATTCAAAACTTCTTCAATGCTTTTTCTACTTATGGCACTGTATAAAGCTGAATTTAGGCCTGAGTCTATTCCCCAATAAATTGTGCCATTTTTTTCTATCCACCATTCACCTTTTTTTGATAAAAATTGTTTCTTCCATTCAATTTGCTTCAAAGGTATCTTTTCAATTTTAGTAATTTTGCTTTTTTGCTCTTCTGTTAATACAGCGCTCAGTCCGTGAGATTTAAAATATTTATACAAATCATAATAATCTTCGTCTGCAAATGACGTTGAATAACTCAAGTTATTTCCATCAATAATCGAGTATTTCAAAAATTTCTTTTGTATTCTACTTAAAATGTTTGGTGGAATTGGTTTGAGTTCCACTTCACAATAAAACAGCCCACTCTCGGTTTCATTACTCTCTTTTTCCATAAATTAATTATAAAGCATTAGTGCAATATAATTCAATTTTATTTATCAGTCACCCCAACTCAAACCCCTCAGGGCGCTGGTGGATGACCCGCACGGCGTGCGCCAGTGACCACCCAACGGTGATGCCCGTGTTGCGGGGGCTCTGGACGGAGTATTCGCCGTCGCGGGTGCGGACGGTGCCGCGGTGGTGCTCGGAAATGTAGCCCGAGACCAGCCCCAGCAGTGCCCAGCGCTGCGGGGCGGGCGCCGACGGTGTGTAGGCCAGCACCGGCCCGCCGCTGAAACCCCCCGCCAAGATAGCGTCGAGGTAGAGGACCTGGCCGCTGGGGGGGGTTTCGAGCGCGGCGGAGAGCAGTGATTTCTTCACGAACGGGATGGGCACGGTGTGGCCCGCGTGGTGGGCTTGGGACTTGAGGTTGAGGGGGAAGCCGAGAATGTAGACGTCTTGCCCCATGCCCACGCGGTGCACCGGTGGCACGGCCGCGCGGGTGGTGAGACGGTCATTGACCGACAAGACGAGGATGTCGCCCGAGTGGCCGAGGGACTCCGCTGCGAGGCGGTCCCACTGGGCGTTGCGATAGACCTCAATGTAGCCCAGGCCCGGTGACTCACCCCAGATGTGCCGCGCCGTCAGGAGGTATTGCCGACCGTCGTGGTCGTAGACGAACCCTGTGCCGACCCGATCGTTGATCCGGAGGCGGAGGGTGCGTTCGACGACGTTGACAGACAGCATGACGCTGTAGACTGTAGGGCAGAATGACTGCACTGGCGAATAAGAATGACGTGAATGACCCGCGGGCGCGTGCCACCGCCGAAATAGTGCGGTGGTATGCTGACCACCCGCGGGGGCTGTGCGCGATCGTCGGGCCGACGGCCAGTGGCAAGAGCGACTGGGCCGTGGAAGTAGCGCTGGCGCTGGGTGACGCAGTGGTGGTGTCGGTCGATAGTCGGCAGATATATCGCGGGATGCCCATCGCCACGGCGCAAATATCAGCGGCGGAAATGCGGGGGGTGCCCCACTATGGCCTGAGCATTGCTGACCTGCACGAAAAGTGGGACGCGAAGCGGTTTGCGGAGTATGCGTATGGGGTGATAGACGCGGCCCATGCCGCCGACAAGCGGGTGCTGCTGTGTGGGGGCACCATGCTGTGGGTGGATGGGATCTGTGGTGGGTGGAGCTGGGAAGACGGCTTGCCCAATGTGCCGAGGTACCCCAGCTGTCTGTATGGCATAGACTGGCCGCGGGAGGTGTTGTATGAGCGGATAAACCAGCGGGCGGCCCAGATGTGGGGGCCAGGGCTGCTGGCGGAAGCCCGACACGCCCACCAGCACGCCCCCCCCGCCGTGCACAACGCCCTGACCACCGTGGGCCTGGCCGAGGCCCGTGCATATGACCGTGGGCTGCTGACCGAAGCCGAAGCCGTCAGGAAGCTAGCGCAGCGTACGCGGAAGTATGCGAAGCGGCAGCTGACGTGGTGGAGGGCTCGCTGGATCACTCCGCCGGAGCTGGTTTGGGCGCAGCGCCCAAACGGCGCACCTGGCTCTGTGATCGCTCGCCTTTCCTCGGCGACCGCTACACCATGAGCCACACAGCGCGATCACCTCGGATGTCAGACAACAGTCACTCGACCATCTTGAATGCTTCAGGTCGTCGCTGGGTGATTTCGCCGTGGGTCGCTTACCGCTCCCGACTGGCTCTCTCACCGCTCCTCTTCCTCGGCGATCGCTAGGCTCTGAGCCAGGTGACGCGATCACTTCGGATGTCTGCAGACTGACAACCTGTCATCTTGAATGCTTCAGGGGACTTGATTCCGCTGCGCTCCATCGGCGCGTCCTTTCGCATTCGCTATTGTTCTTGCTCGTTACCCTTGTTGGTTCATTCTCAGACAGTGTTTGTACTTTTGGCAGCAAAAGTACCAAAACTGCTGGGGGGGCCAAACTCGCCGACACGTTGATGGCACTGGGCATGACCCGACCGTTCGCTAGAGAGACACCTCCATCATCATTGATTGGATATAATGAACTGGTGCCAATATCACACTGGTGCTTCGACTGCTCACTCTTGGCTCAGACATCGGTGGCCCCCCCAGACCCCCGCTTCTCTTGCTATTATGATTGATAAATCAGGCAATTGTCGCTTCGTCGCTGGGGGAAGTGCGCGCGCCCTTTCGCTTTCGCTTGGGCTTTTTATTTCAAATTTGTTATAATTTGACTCGAAAATTGCCCTGAAGCAGGGGGCCAAAAAGTCCACCAAAAAATCTATGGTTCAGCGAACCGTGGTTCGTTGGATGAGTCCGCTGCGGCTTTTTGGGGCTTAGTCGCCCCAAATGCGCGCTACTCCCTCATCACTCACCTTTCCTCGGCGATCGCTAGGGAGTGAGCCATGTGACGCGATCACCTCGGAGGGCTGCAGCAGACAGACAGGCATCT
The DNA here is from genome assembly GCA_020631075.1 of Candidatus Altimarinota bacterium. GTDB lineage: Bacteria > Patescibacteriota > Gracilibacteria > UBA4473 > UBA4473 > JAHDHX01. The sequence continues at coordinate 30,931 of JAHDHX010000007.1, read as the reverse complement.
TGAATGCTATCGCCGCGGTTTGTCCTCCCGTTGGTCGGACGGCACGCTGGCGACGCATTCGCTTCAATACTTCCTCAACTTGTGTGCAGATCATCATTATAACTCCCTGATGCTTCGTCGCTGGGTGATTTCGCCGTAGGTCGCTCATCGCTCCTCTTTCCTCCGCGACCGCTATGCCATGAGCCATGTGACGCGATCACCTCGGAGGGCTGCAGCAGACAGACAGGCATCTTGAATGCTATCGCCGCGGTTTGTCCTCCCGTTGGTCGGACGGCACGCTGGCGACGCATTCGCTGTTATCTTTGGTGGACTCGCGCAGCGAACCATGCTGGGACACTTTGGGGGCTCACTCGTCGCTGGGTGAGCTGCGCGTGGGTCGCTGTCGCTCACTACTGCTCCGCTCACCGCTCCTCTTTCCTCGCAAGACTTACATTATCACAGGCGGAGCGACTCGCTCGGATGTCTGCAGTAGACAGACACTCTTGAATGCTTCAGTGGGCTTGATCCCGCTTCGCTCCATCTACGCAACCTTACGCATTCGCTTGGGCTCTTTCGTTTCTGGGTAAGCTGTTCGTGGGTCGATCACCGTTCCCGACTGGCTCTCTCACCGCTCCTCTTCTTGGTTCATTTGATGACTTCCACCCTGCTCCTCGATGAAATCAGAGACCTGCAGCAGACAGACAGTCACTCTTGAATGCTGTCGTAGTGGTTTGTCCTCCTGCTAGTCGGAAGGCTCGCTGGCTTCGCATTTGCTGGTGTTTTTTCGTGGCTGATTAATGGGGAAAAGGGAGTGGGATGTCGGGAGGTTTTTGAAAAAAGGGGGAAATAATTTGGCTTTTTTGTTTTAGCGTGTTAAAACGCTTGGGATGATAAAAGATTTTTCCTTTGGGACTGCAAGTGACGACCTGTTTGGGGTGATCCTCCAGCTGGAAGATCTGGCGGAGTGTGAGGAGTTTTTTCGGGACTTGTGCACGCTGAGCGAGCTGCGGGCCATGACGGAACGCTGGCAGATCGTCCGTAAGCTGAAAGCGGGGCTGGCGTATCGGCAGATAGCCATGGAGGTGGGGGCTTCAACCGCGACGGTGACCCGCGTGGCCCACTGGCTGCAGCATGGGGCGGGGGGGTATGCGAAGCTGCATATGCGGTGCTATGGGGGTGACGAAGCGCAGAAAAATGGCTGAAAAAAATGGGGATAGAGGGGACAAGACAAGGGGGTAGGAAGGGGGGCGGATAGGTAACTCTTCAAAAAATAGGACAAGATGACCAACAAGACACTGACGCTGGCGGTACAGAAATCGGGGCGATTGGCGGACGCGGGGTTAGAATTTTTACGGCGGGCGGGGTTGCGGTTTGTTTCGGCCAACCGCGCGCTGAAGGCGCCGTGTCGGAACTTTCCGTTGGAGTTGATATTTTTACGGTCTAAGGACATCCCGCGGGCGGTGGCGCAGGGGGTGGCTGACCTGGGGATATGCGGGGAAGACGCGCTGCTGGAACAAGCGTCAGACGAGCTGACGACGCTGGAGCGGCTAGGGTTTGGGCGGTGTCGGCTGTGTCTGGCGGCGCCTGGGCCACTGGAAATAGAGGGCAAGAAGATCGCGACGAGCTTCCCGAACATCTTGCGGGGGTACCTGAACCGAGTGGGCAAAACTGCCACGGTGGTGGAGCTGTCGGGGAGTGTAGAAATCGCCCCGAGCCTGCAGATGGCGGACGCGATCTGTGACTTGGTCAGTACGGGGTCGACCCTGACGCAGAATGGGCTGGTGGAACTGGAAACGGTGCTGGAGAGCCAAGCGGTGCTGGTGGCCAAAAACGGCCTGACGGAGCGGGACTGCCCCGTGCTGGGGGAGCTGCTGCTGCGGGTGCGGTCGACGCTGGCGGCGAAGCAAAACAAGTACATCGTCATGAATGCGCCCGAGGACGCGGTGGAGGACATCAAGCAGCTGTTGCCAGGGCTGAAAAACCCGACCATCAGTGCGCTGGCCAACCCCGGGTGGGTGAGCCTCGCCACGGTGGTGCGGACGGAGAAGTTTTGGGAGACGATCAAGGCGCTGAAGGCGGCGGGGGCGGAGGGGATCCTTGTGTTGCCGATAGAGCAGATAGTCGAGTGAGGGGAAAATTATAATTGAGTAAAAAAAGTGCACAATGGAGTCACTGGCGCGGTCAGCGGTACGGAATATGCCCACCCTCAGCTGGGGGGAGTACCCCGAGGGGGTGGTGCGGTTGCAATTTGGTGAGAATCCTTATGTGTTTGGCCCTGCGCGCGTGGCGGCGACGGCTGCACTGGGGAAAATGAACCGTTACCCTGACGCGCAAAAATCCGCCCTGCGGCGACTGGTGGCGGCGCGTGACGGAGTGACCTATGGCCAAGTGTATGTGGGGAACGGGGTGGATGGACTGATAGAGCTGGTGGCCAAGACGTACCTCGAAGAGGGGGACACGGTGCTGGTGCCTGGGCCGACTTTTCCGTGCTACGCGGCGGCGACGCACCTGCTGGGGGCGACGGTGCGGACCGTCGCGCTGGACGAAAACTGGGCCCTGCCCCGCGCTGACTGGGCCGCGGCCCTGGCCGACCAACCCAAAGTCGTGTGGCTGGCCCAGCCCAACAACCCGACCGGCAACCAGCTGGTCACCCCGACTGAAATCGCCCAGTGGGTGGCCGAGCACCCGCGGACAATGTGGGTGGTGGACGAGACGTATTTCGAGCTGGGGGGGGAAACGGTGCTGCCACTGGTGGCGGAAGGGAAGTACCCCAATCTGGTGGTCTTCCGTGGGTTTAGTAAGGGGTATGGGCTGGCGGGGCTGCGGGTGGGGCTGGTGTATGGGGACGAAGCCATGATTGCCCTGCTGCAAAAGGTGGAGGGGAGTAGTCAGGTTTTTGCGGTGAACCAAGTGGCGCTGGCCGCAGCCGAAGCTGTGCTGCGCCACCCGCAAGAGGCGGCAGCGTTTGTGCGAGAGTATCAACAAGCGAAAGAGGAATATGTGACGGCGCTGACGGCCCTGCCTGATGTGCAGGTGCGGCCGACGCTGACGAGTTTTTGTCTGTTTCGGGTGCCGATGCTGGCGGAGGAGTATCGGCGGGGGCTGCTGCGGCGGGGGGTGGCTCTCAAGCCGATGGGGATATTTGCCCAGCGTGACCCGCACCTGTGCCTGTCGGCGGTGCCCCACCCCGACGACCTGCCAACGGTGATGGGGGCGCTGCGGGCGGAGCTGGCTGCGCAGGGGCATGGCGGCTCGTAAAACACTCACTTTCCATTTTAGTTTGCACTTTATTTCTTCTTAAATTCTTTTCACTCCTCAACTGACATGATACCTATTTACACCAATGCGGAACTGATGGGGGCGCTGCGGGCGAAGCTGTTTCGGCGGTCGCAGGCGGACATAGACGCGATCGCGCCTGACGTGAAGCGGATAATCGAAGACATCCGTGCGCGGGGGGACGCGGCGATCGTTGATTATATTCGGAAGTTTGATGATCCGAACTTCACCGTGGAGCAACTGCGGGTGACGCCTGCGGAGATCAAGCAGGCGTATAAAGACGTTGACCCAGAGGTGCTGGCCACCCAGCGGCGACAGATAGAGATCTCGCAGAACTTTCACCAGACACACGCTGAGAAGATCTATGCTGAGGGGACGTGGGAAGTAGAATATGTGCCCGGGGTGCGCACTGGGGTGAAAAAGAACCCGATGGACAGTGCTGGGCTGTATGTGCCCGCGGGGAAGGCGCCACTGCCCACGGTGTCACAGATCCTTACCGTGGCGGCCAAGGCGGCGCGGGTGCCGCGGATAGTGGTGTGCTTCCCGCCGACGAATTATTACCCTGAGATCATTACGGCGGCGGACATAGCGGGGGCGGATGAGATTTATCGTGTGGGGGGGGTGGCGGCGATCGCGGCGCTGGCGTACGGAACGGAGAGCATAGAACCCGTTGAGAAAATCTCTGGCCCAGGGAGCCCGTGGGTGCAGGCGGCCAAGATGCAGGTCTTTGGCCAGGTGGGGATAGACATGATCGCGGGGCCGTCAGAGGGGCTGGGGCTGGCGGACGAGACGGCCAACCCTGCGTGGGTGGCGGCGGATATCTTAGCGCGGTGTGAGCACGGGCCTGATTCGTGCTTCCCCGTGGTGGTGACGTCACGCGAGCTGGCGGAGGCGATCAATGAAGAGGTCGCACGCCAAGCCCCTGCGCGTGCCCGCTATGGGCAGTACATCAAACCAGCGCTCGAGAATGGGTACCAAGGGATCATCATTGTGGAGTCGGTCGACGAGATGGTGGACTTTGCTAATGATTACGCGACGGAACACTTGCACATCCAGGTTGCGGACGCCGAAGCGGTAGCGGGGCGAATCCGTAATGCGGGGTCGATTTTCGTCGGGCCGTATGCCCCTGTGCCAGTGGGTGACTATGCCAGTGGCACCAACCACAGCCTGCCGACGAGCCGCGCGGTGAAATTTAGCTCGCCTGTGGGGCCTGAGACTTTCATCAAAAACAATGAGTTTCAGGTGCTGACGAAAGAAGGACTGGCGGCGCTGGCGCCCATTGTCCGAACGATCAGTGACGTGGAGGGGCTCGACGCGCACAAAGAGGCGGTGGATATTCGGTTGCGGGATTAACGCTCAACACTTCGTGCTGCTAAAAAGTAAATACACATGACCTCACTCCCCTACCCTGACGCTGAGACGTGGCGCACCCTGCCCGCTGAAACGTGGCTGGCCCACGCACGGCAAGTGCAGACTGCCCTGCAGGCGGGTACCTTGACCGCCCAGCACAAGGATGCGACCGAGCTGGTGACGGCGGCAGACACTGCCCTGCAGCAGATGATCTTGCAGCACTGGGCGGCGAGCGGCGCGGCGGGGCAGTACGCGATATGGGCAGAAGAAGAGCTGGGGCCCGAGTGGGCTGAGCAGCCTGCTGACCCAGACTGGTACCTGCTGGTGGACCCGATCGACGGTACGTCGGCCTTCGCGCGGGGGGAAGACCAGTGGGGCACGATGGTCGGGGGGCTGAACCGTGACGGCAGCTGGCGGGCGAGCTGGAACGTGACGGCGGGGGGGGAAATGTACACCAACTGGGGGCCTGCCCCGCGGCCCGCGGCCACGCCGTTGGCGGAGCGAGAGACCGTGCAGTTGCTTTATTGTGACTATGGGGCGGGGGGGGAACCCGCGGCTGTGGCGGCCGTGCGCGCGCTGACCCAGCGCCCTGTGACCACGGTGGTGGTGCCAGCGGCGGTGTGTGAGGGCGCGGCCCTGACGTATGGGCGGGCGGACGCGTTGCTGTGGGTGGCTTCGGGGGAAGGGAAGCGGACGTATCCGCTGTATGATCTGGTGTATCTGGGGGCGCTGACGGCCCAAGGCTGGGTGGTGCGGCTGGGGTTTGCGGGGAGGGACGTGATGCTGGTGGTGGTGGCCGCCACGGTGGCGGACGCTGAGGCGCTGGTGAAAGTCGGGCGGGGGCAGCTGCGGCCTGAGCACCGCTTGGAGCGGGTGGCGGCGGATTTTCGGGGGTATTTTGACACAAAAGACCAATGATGAGTGACGACCGAGGGATAGACCTGGCGGCGGTGGTGGGGCTGCCCCCAGCGGAGCAACGGGCGCGGCTGTTGCCGTTTTTGCAAAAACTCTTTCCGCGGCTGGGGATAGTGGCCATGCGGGTCAATGAGAGTGCGGTGAGTTTGAACTCCGTCAATGGGGTGCTGGAGACTGACCAAGGGGAGGGGCTGTTTTTTAAGTTTCACGCGGAGGACGGAGAGACGGAGTCGGTTTCGGAGTATTACCGTGCGGGGGTGCTGCAGCGGGCGGGGCTGCGGGTGCTCGAACCCTTGGCGCAGTCGAGTGTGCCCGGGCAGCAGGTGCTGGTCTACCCCCGAGTGGACTGGCCGACGGCGTATGACGTCTGGCGCACGGTCGACCAAGGGAATGTGCGGATATTGCCGACGCTCAACCGAGCGGAGTCGAACCTCAACGCGGAGTGTGTCGCTATGGCCAAGGCCACCCTGCACCCCGCTGACCCCACCGTCATGCGCGACGAGGGGCTGTGGCAGCTCTTCACCCACCGACTGCACGGGGAAGGGTGCCGACTGCAGGAGTATTACCTCGGGGCGACGGTGACCCTGCCCCGTGGTGAGCGGCTGACCTGGGCGGAGCTGGCCGCCAAGCGCTGGGTGGTGAACGGAGTGGAGTACACTGAAACGTTGACGGAGATCATTACGCGGGCGCAGGAGATCATTACGCCTGCGTACCTCGCGCCGTATGGAGCCATAACGGCCCATGGGGACGAGCACAACGGTAATAAATTCTTGACCCCTGAGGGGGAGTTTCTCCTCTTTGACCCTGCCTTTGCGGGGACGGAAATCCCGCCCTTGCTGGCGTTTATCAAGACGACCTTCCACGACACCCTCGCCCACCCGTGGTGGTTGTATGAGCCGTCGGAGCTGTCGCTGGAGCTGACATACACGCTGACGGATGAACGTATAGAAGTCACGCATAACCAAACCCTGACGGACGTGGCCCCTGCGCGCTGGGGAGTGCTGGAGCAGAAATTTCGGGAGGTGTGGCAGCCGCTGGTCGCGCACCTGCGGGCGGAGGGGATGCTGCCGTCTGATTGGCGGGAAGTGATACGGAAGGGGCTTTTCTGTTGTCCGTTTTTGGTCAAAAACCTGATCGGGGGGGAGTATAGCCCTGCGGTGCAGCTGCTGGGGCTGGGGCGGGCGGTGGAACTGGGGGCAAGGGGCAGCGTGCCTGACGCTATCGATCGGTTGATCGAAAATTTGTAGAGTATTTATCACTGGTAGAAACATGAGAACGGCCATCATTGATTACGGCGCGGGCAACACCCGCAGTGTCAGCAACGCGCTGACGCGACTGGGGGAACCCCACACCCTGACGGCGGACCCAGCGGTGCTGGGGGCGGCGGAGCGGGTGATCTTGCCCGGGGTGGGGGCGGCCGCCAGTGCCATGCGGGGGCTGGCGGAGCGGGGCCTGACCCAGTGGGTGCGGGAGTGTGAGCAGCCATTGCTGGGGATATGCCTCGGGATGCAGCTGCTGTATGAACATTCGACCGAGGGGGACACGCCGTGTCTGGGCTTGCTGCCTGGGCGGGTGACGGAGCTGCCCCCTGGGCCGCAGCCTGTGCCCCACATGGGGTGGAACACGCTGAGCACCGGTGAGATGGTGTACTTCGTGCATAGCTATGGCTGCCCTGTGGGGCCTGCCACGGTCGCCACGGGGACGTACAACGGGCAGACCTTTAGTGCCATCGTGCGGGCAGGCCACCGCTGGGGGATGCAGTTTCACCCTGAAAAAAGTGGGCCTGTGGGGGCAGAACTCCTTTCACAATTCCTCCAAGCATGAAGATCATTACCTTTGCGTACGGCGACCTGACGTTTCGGACCTTCGTGCGGGAGGACATTGCGGAGGTGTTTCCTCTGATCAAAGACAACTGGGAGCTGACGCAGTATATGCTGTGGGACCCGCCGTCTGAAATAGGCGAAACGTACGCGGCGCATGACCGTCGCCCGCATAAGCCCTACGGCTTCGCGGTGCGGCGGGGGGGGGTTATCATCGGGCGGGCGAGCATTCGGGAGGTTGACCACGGGGCGGGGTCGGCGGATATAGGGTACTGGGTGCACCAGAGTGCCCAACGGCAAGGGCTGGGGACAGAGCTCATCAAAGGACTGACGCAGTACATCACCCAGAGGATGGGGCTGCGGAAGATCACGGCGCAAACGTTTTTGGGGAACATTGCGTCACAAAAGGCGCTAGCGAAGGCGGGCTTTCGGCAGGTGAAGCGCCTGACAAACGCGGTGGAAAAAAACGGTGAAATGCTGGATGAATACTTGTATGAGTATGAGCGGTTTGCGCTGTGGCCCGCGATAGACCTGCTGGGGGGGGACGTGGTGCGGCTGCGGCAGGGGGATTACGCCCAAGTGTCGACATACACCACGGCGGTGCCGACGCTGGTGGCGGAGTTAAGTACCTTTGCGGGGGGGATACACGTGGTGGACTTGGACGGGGCCAAGGCCGGCAAGCGGGTGAACACGGCGGTGATAGAGCAGATAGTCGAGCACGCGACGGTGCCCGTGGAGCTGGGGGGGGGGATCCGCACGCTGGCGGACGCGCGCGAGACGCTGGCCTTGGGGGTGAGCCGAGTGATATATGGGTCGGCGGCGGTGCAAAACCCCACCGTGGTCGAGCAAGCCCTGCAGGAGCTGGGCCCAGCGCAAGTGGTGCTGGGCGTCGATGCCCGAGACGGCCGCGTGGCCACCCACGGGTGGGAGTCTGACTCGGGGGTGATGGTGGACGAGCTGATAGAGCGGTTTGTGCCGTGGGGGTTGCGGACGGTGATCTCGACCGACATTGCCACGGACGGGATGCTGCAAGGGCCCAACCTGCCTAGTCTGCGCGCGCTGCAAGGAAAGTTCTCGCAGTTGCGGGTGATCGCCTCTGGGGGGGTGGCGAGCGTGGGAGACATCCGCGCGACGCAGGCGGCTGGGTTGGCGGGGGTCATATTTGGCAAGGCGTACTATGAAGGGCGGTTGCCACTGAGGGAGCTTCAAAATTATTACACGCCTCCTGCTTGAGGTGTACTCCATTACGCAAATCTGCAACGCAAATCTGCGCACAATATTTATTCAAAAATAACTCTCATGCTGCGAAAACGAATCATTCCTTGTTTGGACATTAAAAATGGGCGGACGGTCAAAGGGACGCACTTTGTCGACCTGCGGGACGCGGGTGACGCCGTGGAGCTGGCCCAGCAATATCGGGACGCGGGGGCGGACGAGCTGGTGTTTTTGGACATTACGGCGACGCACGAGCGCCGTGGCACGGTGGCGGACTTCGCGGCGGAGGTGGGCAAGGTGCTCGACATACCCTTTACGATCGGTGGGGGGGTCAAAACCGTGGCGGACGCCAAGGCCGTGCTGGACGCGGGGGCCGACAAGGTGGCTGTCAACAGTGCGGCGGTGGCGCGGCCAGAGCTGGTGACGGAGCTGGCCGAGGCGCTGGGGCGGCAAGCGGTGGTGGTGTCAGTCGACACGCGTGAGGGTGGGGTGTATGTGCGCGGGGGGCGCGAACGGACAGACTGGGACGTGATTGACTGGGTGGAGGCCGTGCAGGCAGCGGGGGCGGGGGAAATCTTGCTGACTTCCATCGCGGCGGATGGCACCAAGGCGGGGTTTGATCTGGAGCTTTACCGCGCGGTGCGGCCGCGGTGTCGCGTGCCGTTGATCGCTTCGGGGGGAGCGGGGACGGTGGCGGACTTTGTGGAGGTGTTTGCGGAGGACCTAGCGGATGGGGGGCTGGCGGCGTCGATCTTTCACTATGGGGAGGTGGAAATCCCTGACTTGAAGGCAGCGCTGGCAGCGGAGGGCATTGCTATTCGGCCAGTCTAAATTAGTCTATAACCTGTAAATGATGATCGATGTGAACAAAGTTGATTTCGAGAAAGGGGGCGGGCTGGTGCCAGCCATAGTGCAGGACGCGGCCACGCGGCAGGTGCTGATGCTGGGGTACATGAACCGTGAAGCACTGGAGCACACGCTGGCCACGGGGGGGGTGACGTTTTGGTCGCGGAGTCGCCAGAGCCTGTGGCGCAAGGGCGAGACCAGTGGGAACACGCTGCAACTGGAAACCGTGCGACATGACTGTGACGCGGACGCGCTGCTGGTGCTGGTGACCCCTGCGGGGCCGACGTGCCACACGGGGGCGGTGTCGTGCTTCGGTGGGGGGCTGGGGGTGGGGCAGATCGGCCAATTGTGGCGACGGGTCGAGCGACGGGCGGTGGAGCGGCCTGTGGGGTCTTATACCACGGAGTTGCTGGACAGTGGCACTGACCGCTGTGCCCAGAAAGTGGGGGAAGAGGGGGTGGAGGTGGTGATAGCCGCGAAAAATGATGATGATGACGCGCTGGCGGGTGAGTGTGCGGATCTGGTGTATCATCTGCTGGTGTTGCTGGCGGGGCGTGGGCTGGGGCTGGGGCCAGTGCTGGGGGTGCTGGAGGAGCGTGAGGCACGGAGTGCGGCGAGCTATGAAACAGATGTGTCTGAGGCTGCAGGCTGAGCGAGTGAGGTTGAATGGGGAGGCCCTCCAAAACACTGTAAGTGTGATCTAGCCTACAGCATGGGGTTGTCAGCGGAGGAAGCGGAAGCGTACAATGATGTATGATGGGCTTACGACGGTAGGCACACACACACCTTTTTCAGGTGCTTGTCCTCGGACTTCAGACGTGCCTGTACTAGCCTGTACTCTCCTGTACTTTCCTCACTCCCCCACCCCGATGCAGATATTTCTCGACACAGCCAACGTAACGGACATCAAGCAATATGCGTCGTGGGGGATAGTCGATGGGGTGACGACCAACCCGTCACTGATGGCCAAGGAAGGCACTGACCCCAAGGCGGCCATTACGGAGATAACCCAAGTGGTAGACGGGCCGATCAGCGTGGAGGTGGTGGCGGAAGACGTCGACACCATGGTGGAGCAAGCCCGCACTGTAGCCGCCTGGCACCCGAACATTTATGCGAAAATACCCATGACGGCGGCGGGGCTGCAGGCGGTGAAGCAACTGAGTGCGGAGGGGGTCAAAACCAATGTGACGCTGGTGTTTAGCGTGACGCAGGCCCTGCTGGCGGCGAAAGCGGGGGCGACGCTGGTGAGCCCCTTTGTGGGGCGGGTAGATGACATCGGGGGTGAGGGACTGACACTGGTGGCGGACATCGTTCAGACTTTCCGTGAGTATGGGCTGTCGACCCTCGTGCTGGCGGCTTCGCTGCGGCACATGGGGCACATTACGGGGTGTCTGCGGGTGGGGGCGGACATCGCGACCCTCCCGCCGCGGTTGCTGGACCAAATGCTCGCCCACCCACAGACTGACAGCGGGCTGGCGAAATTTAATGCGGACTGGGCCGACTGTGATGCGTGTCAAAACTTGTATCAGTAAAAAAACTTCCTCATGCATGATCTCGCCATAGTTGGACTCGGCCCCATGGGGCAAAACCTCGCCCGCAACGCCGCCAACCACGGCCTGTCGGTGGGGGTGTATAACCGTACGACGAGCAAGATGAGGGACTTCATCACGGCCCATGGCAGCGAGCAGCTGCAAGGGTACGCCACGCTGGAGGAACTGGTCGGTGCCCTCAAAACACCGCGCCGGGTCTTGCTGATGGTGAAGGCGGGGGAAGTGACTGACCTGACGGCGGAGGCGATCGGGGGGGTGTTGTCAGAGGGGGACATCATGATCGATGGAGGCAATAGCCTGTTTCGCGACACCATCCGCCGTGAGGCCCACCACCGCGCGCGGGGGGTGCACTGGTTTGGCATGGGGGTCAGTGGGGGGGAAGAGGGCGCCCTGCGGGGCCCGAGCCTCATGCCCGGGGGGGAGCCGAAGGTCTGGGACGCGCTGGAGCCGCTGCTGCGGGTGATAGTGGCGAAGGACTTTGCGGGGGGGGACTGTGTGACGCACTTGGGGCCTGACGGGGCGGGGCACTATGTGAAGATGGTCCACAATGGGATCGAATATGCGATCATGCAAGCGTTGGCGGAGGCGTACACCGTGATGCGTGATGGGTATGGGCTAGAAGCCGAAGCGCAGGAAGCGTTTTTTGCTGCGGTGGACGCCGGCCCGATGGGGGGATTCTTAACCGAGATCTCACGCATCATTACCGCGACGAAAGATGACCGTGGGGCGGGGTGGTTGCTCGACCAAGTGCTCGACACTGCGGGGCAGAAAGGCACTGGCCGCTGGACGGCGGTGGAGGCGCTGAAACTGGGGGTCGATGGTACCCTCGTGACGGCGGCGGTCAACGCCCGAGTGAGCAGCAGTGACCAGCCCGGGCGGGTGGCCCGCGCGGAGCAATATGCCCGCCAAGCCCCCGACACCGACACCCTCCCCGCGTGGGCGGACACTGCACCGACGCTGCAGACGGCGCTGGAAGGGGCGATGCTGCTGGCGTATGCGGAGGGGTTTGCGCTGCTGCGGGCGGCGGCGGAGGCGTATGACTGGCCCTTGGACTTGGCGGAAATCAGCCGTATCTGGCAGGGGGGGTGCATCATCCGCTCGCGGGTGCTGACCCAGTGGCAGGCGGGGTTTGCCGCTGCGCCACAGGCGCAGCCACTGGCCCTGCCGTGGGTGGTGGCGGCCCTGCGCACGGCCACGCCTGCCCTGCAAACGGTGACAGCGCTGACGGCCCGCGCGGCCGTCAGCACCCCTGTGCTGACGGGGGCACTGCAACGGCATCTGGCCCACACGACGGCCCGCTCGGGGGCAAATTTCTTGCAAGGGTTGCGCGATCATTTCGGAGCGCATACCTACCAACGGCTCGACCGTGAGGGGGTGTTTCACTCTGCGTGGGGGAGCTAGGCCTCCATCTCGCCTTTACCTCAAAATCTTTCCCTTTCATCCTTACACCCCCACACCCTCATGCCCACTGTTGACCGACTGACCGAGCCCTTTATCTGCACTATTTTTGGGGCGAGTGGCGACCTGGCCCAGCTGAAGATATTTCCTGCGCTGTTTGACCTCGCCCAGCGGCGACGCTTGCCTGAGCAATATTGGATCATTGGGTTTAGTCGGTCGGAGTATAGCGATGAGGCGTTTCGGGAACTCTTTGCGGAGTCGGTCAAGGCGCAGCACGCGGGTGAGTGGGGGGAGCACCAGCAGGCAACACTGGAAGACATTTTGCCGCGGGTGACATACCACCGAGGGGCGTATGATGACGTGCAGGCCTTCACGGCGTATGCGGAGCACCGCAATGCCCTGACGCAGGGGAATTTTGCCCAAGAGTTGTTTTACTACAGCATCCCGCCGCAGGTGTTTGGGGCGGTGACCCGCGGGGTGGCGGGGCTGCCTGAGCTCTCCCCCAGCCGTACGAAGCTGATCATCGAAAAGCCCTTCGGTCACAACCAAGCGGGCGCACAGGCGCTGTTTCATTTGATTGGGCAGCACTTCCCCGAAGAGAGTCTCTATCTGCTCGACCATTACCTCGGGAAGCAAGCCGTGCGGTCGATCTTGCCCTTGCGGCACCACAACCGCCTCCTCAACCTTATGCTCAAGGGCACGGAAATGCGGGAAATACAGATCAATGCGCTAGAACCCTTTGGGGTGGAGGAACGGCTGGGGTACTTTGATAGTACTGGCACGCTGCGAGATATGCACCAGAGCCACCTGTTGCAGATATTGGCCCTGACGACGATGTCTATCCCGACAACGCTCTCGCCGCAGGCGATCCGCCAAGAGAAGTCGGCGATCTTGTCCGCGCTGCGGTTTGACCCCCAGCCGCAAAACATCCTCGTGGGGCAATATGAGGGGTACACCCAGCAGGGCAGTCAGCACACGCCGACCTTTGCGGCGCTGCGGCTGCAGATAGACCGTGAGAGCTGGTATGGGGTGGACATCTGGCTGCGGAGCGGGAAGTATGTCGGGCAAGAAAAACAGTCCTATGTCAGTTTTGAGCTGAGACGGAGCCCTTTCCAGCCAGCGGACTTCCCCGCCAACCGCATCGTGCTGGAGATGGCCCCAGCGGAGCGGCTGCACCTGAAACTCTATGACCAGCACGGTGACCTGACGGGGCAAAACGCGGAAGTGGCCAGCCCGACTGCTTCGCAGTCGATCGCTTGTCGGGGGAATGACTGCCTGGGGGAACATGAATTGCTGCTGCTGGATGTGCTGACGGGTGACCAGACGCACTTTTTGAGCTTTAGTGAGATAATCGCGTGTTGGCGGGTGCTCGACCAAGTGATAGAGTACACGGCGGCCACGGCACCGACGCTGTACCGACGTGGGGGGGCGGGGCCTGTCGACCACTTGCCCCAGACGACATGGCACGCTTTGTAGAATTTGTAGACTGTGACACACTGGCCGAGGCCCGCAGCCAACTGACGACGCTGGCCGCCGTCAGCACGGGGGGGGACTTGCTGCTGAGTGGGGGCAGCGCCGCCCGCGCGGTGCAGTGGGTCGGGCCACGGCGAGCCGTGTGGCTGGCCGATGAACGCTGGGTGCCACGCGACCACGAGCACAGCAACCACCGACAGGTGCAGGCACTAGCCCCCACCGCCACCGTGCACGGGCCCGCGGTGCCCCCCGCGGTGACAGACCGCCTGGCCGCCGCTGAGGCGTATAGCCAGCAGCTGCCCGCCCACTGCCCTCTGGCGGTGCTGGGGGTGGGGCCTGACGGGCACATTGGGAGTTTGTTTGCGGATGAGTCAGGGCACAGCGAAACCCCTAGCCGCAATGGCTGGGTGACGACGGCGTGCACGTCGGCCTTCGCCGTGGCGGAGCGACTGAGTGTGACGATGACGTACCTCACCGAGCGGTGTGGGCAGGTGGTGCTGCTGCTGATCGGGCCGAGCAAAGCCGACATATGGGCCCAGCTGCAGGCCACTGGCCACACGCCCGCCCACCAGCTGCTGGACTCGGGGCAGGCGGTGACGGTGGTGTGGTGGCGGGGGGAGGCACCCCTGTAAAGTGCTGCTTCCCTTTTGGGCGTGGTTGCGCTACCTTCCGCGTGATGAAGCAATCTGAACGAAGTCGCCGCCTGGCGCGCCTGATACAAGAATTTCTGCCGCAGTCGCTGCAGGCTCTCTGCACGCCGAACCAGATCGGCCTGTGTACCATCACGGCGGTGGAGGTGGCGTCTGACCTGAAGGTAGCGGACGTGTTTCTTCGCTCGATCGGGAAACCCCATGCGGAGGTGATCACCCTGTTGGCGGGGCGGCAACGGGCACTGGTGGGGGACCTCGGGCGGCGGGTGACGCTGCCCCGCACGCTGCAGCTGCGGTTTAAGCTCGACCAAGCGCCTGACCACGCCCGACGGGTACATGACTCGCTGGCGGCGATCCCTGAAGGGGACTTCGCGCCTGCACCTGACGCGGGTCAAACGCCTGACGGCACTGCCCCTGCATCCCCTCCCCCTGCTGCTTAACCCTCCCTTGCCCCATGCGCCCCCGTGTGCTGATCGCCACCGCCAACGAAGGCAAGAAGAAAGGCTTGCTGACTTTCTGGAAAGAGCTGGAGATTGACTGGTTGTCGCTCAAGGACTTCCCGCCGATTGCCGAACCTGCGGAAACGGGTGAGACGTATACCGCGAATGCAGAAATCAAAGCGAGGGCGTATGGCCAAGCCCACGGCCAGCTGACCGTGGCGGAAGACAGCGGCGTGGAAATTGCCGCCCTGCCGGGGATGTTTGGCCTGCGGACGCGGCGGCAGCTGACGGCCAGCTCTGACATGGACTGGCTGACGCAATTCTTAGCCCTGATGGCGGAGCAGACTGACCGTCGGGCGACGTTTTATAGTGCGATCAGCCTGTATGACCCGAGCACCGACGCCTGCCACACGGTGCTGGGCAGCTGCCACGGGCAGATCGTGGACTTCCCCCAGGCACCGATAGAGAAAGGTATCCCGATTGCGGCGGTGTTTGTGCCAGAGGGGCAAGAGGAGGTCTTTAGTGCGCTGTCACCCGACGCCAAGCGGGACGTGTCACACCGTGGGCTGAGTGCGGGGCAGATGGTGCCGCATCTTCTAAGTATTTTAAAAAAATAAATCCCAAAACGCACTGTGCAAAACTCCGCCAAAAGTGTGTAAAATTTGCGGATAAAATACTTTGACAGGGGAAATTGTGACCCTAGCATAGGTAAGATTTCGCGCTCTGGCCTGCACTGCGGGTGAGGCTTCAGACCTGAAGACTCCACAATCGGCGCAATCCCCTCCTCTCTCCCCCTGGCATCGTGACTCGTTCTCTCTCCTTTCGCAGAACCCAACGCACCCAGCTGTCGGCCGCCGTGCTGCAGACGCATCGCTGGCTGGTGGGGCTTTTTTCGGCGGTTTTTGTGGGGTTGATGAGTGCGTACTTGTTTTGGCTCAACCACCAGTCGATCCAAACCTATCGCCTCAACCTCCTCGCGCAGGAGCACTCTGAACTCAAACAATCGGCGGAGCAGATAGACGCGCGACTGGCGACATACAGCGCGCACCAGTTTGTGCTCGACTCACACCTGACGGCGGGGATGGTTTCAAAAGCGCAGACGCAGTACATCGTGCTGAGTGATATCTTGACCGCGCAGGCTGAAAACACCGCCACGACCCTCAACCCAGCCCAAGAGCCGCTTTAGGGTTTCTCTCTATAGCAGAGGAACGTGAGGGGGTATTTGCGTGAGTGATATTTTGGGGAAACGACATTTTGGGCTTCTCCGCAATCACCTCTGGTTGTGTTTTTTGCGTTAAGCGCTATAGTCAGGTGACAGAGGCTACTTTCTTAGCAATCATTGCGCGTGAGTGCTAAAACAGGTAGAATGGCTCTGACTTAAAACTTAAGAATGCAAACTGACAAAACTGGAATCATGTAAACGCAGGTATTGCTCAAATCCACAATAAGGCCTCGGAAAAGCCTCGGAGGACACGCTCTCAGAAATTTCCCTGAAATCTCCCCACCACACCCATGTCACACTTCAACTCCTTCACCCGCCACGCCAAAAACACTTTGATCCTCTCACAGGAGGAAATGCAAAAACTCAGCGCCAACCGCGTGCAGACCCAGCACTTGCTGCTGGGGATCCTGCGCCAGCCCAAGTGCATGGCGAGCTTTGTGCTGCGTAACTTTGGTGTGAAGTATGAAAATGCGTTCCGCATAGTGGAGGACATGAGCACGGCGGCCCAAAACGAAACGGCTGATGAGACGGAAAATATCTTTTCGCTGTATGCGCAAAAGTCGATCGAAAACGCCGCCCAGGCGACCCTTGACTATGGGCATTCGCTGGTGGACTCTGAGCACATACTCTACGCCATCCTCAAGCAGGGCGACAGTGGAGCGGTGCAGGTGCTCCGTCACCTGATGGTGCACCCAGAGCAAGTGATAGACAAGCTGGAAAACCTTTTCCGCAACACCAACAAGCAAAACGTCAACACCCGCGCGGGGGAGTCAAACACCCAAACGATGGTTTTCAACGGCGGGAACCAAGAGCAACTGGAGCACTTTCTTGGGTCTCTGCACCAGATGCTGATGGGCATGGGGCAAGGCGAGCATGACCCCGAAGACGTGGCGCAGATGTTTGAGGAAGGAGGCCAAACCAAGTCTGGCCCCGGGATGAAAAAGAAAAAATTAGCGCTGGATTACTTTTGTGAGGATTACACCGAGCAGGCTGAAACCGGGGAAATCGAGACCATCATCGGGCGCGACAAGGAAATCGAGCGAGTGGTGCACATCCTGTCACGGAAGACCAAAAACAACCCCGTGCTGCTGGGGGACCCTGGGGTAGGGAAAACGGCCATCGTGGAAGGGCTGGCGCAGCGGATCATCCGTGGGCAGGTGCCCGACAGCCTGGCCGACAAGCGGGTGCTGGCGCTGTCTATGTCAAACCTTGTGGCGGGGACGAAGTATCGTGGGGAGTTTGAAGATCGACTGAAAAAAATCATCGAAGAGGCTTCGCAGGCCGACAATGAGGTGATCCTTTTCATCGACGAGCTGCACACCATCATTGGGGCGGGGTCGGCGGAAGGGTCGCTGGACGCGGCGAACATCCTCAAACCTGCGCTGGCGCGGGCGCAGATCCAGGTGGTGGGGGCGACGACCGTGGACGAGTACCGCAAACACTTTGAGAAAGACGCGGCCCTTGCCCGAAGGTTTCAGTCGGTGGATGTGCCTGAGCCCACGCTCGACCAAGCGACGCAGATCTTGCAGGGTATTACGCCACATTTTGAGAAATATCACAGTGTGTCGGTCAGCCCCGAAGCCGTGGAAACGGCCGTGCAGCTAGCGGCGCGGTACATCAACGATCGGTTTTTGCCCGACAAGGCTATCGACGTGCTGGACGAGGCCTGCGCGGGGAAGTCCGCCATGAACCGCACCAACGGCAAGGCGATCCGCGAGCTGCGGAAAAAGCTCTCGGACATCCAACGGCGAAAAGAGCAAGCCGTCACTGACCAAAACTACGAAAAGGCCAACCGCCTGCACCAGCAAGAGCAAGCCGTGACGGAAGCGGTGCAAGAGCTGAAAGTGAAAAAAGCCGCAAAACTGAAACCGCGTAAGGTGACAGTGCGCGACATCGCCACCGTGGTGCAGACCATGACTGGCGTGCCGATGACGGCGTTGCTGGAGTCAGAGATCAAAACCCTGAAAGGGCTGGAGAAAACGCTTAAGCAGCACATCATCGCGCAGGATGAAGCTGTCGACCACGTGGCGCAGGCTATCCGACGGGCGCGAGTGGGCCTGCACGACCCGAACCGACCGTTGGGGGCGTTTCTCTTCCTCGGGCCGACGGGGGTGGGCAAGACCGAGCTGGTGAAACAACTGGCGGAGCAGGTGTATCACGATGAGAACGCCCTGATCAAAATCGATATGTCGGAATTTTCGTCGGGGCATACATCCAGCCGACTGGTGGGGGCCAGTGCGGGGTATGTGGGGTATGAAAACGGTGGTGAACTGACAGAAAAAATTCGGCGGAAGCCGTACTCGATCGTGCTGTTTGACGAGATAGAAAAAGCCCACCGTGACGTGCACAACCTCCTGCTGCAGATCCTCGAAGATGGTCAACTGACCGACGGTAAAGGCCGCACGGTGAGCTTCCGCAATGCGATCATCATCATGACGTCGAATGTCGGCGCGGCGCGATTTCAGCAAAATGCCAACTCGATTGGCTTCACCGACACCCAGCGTGATATGGCGGAGCACGACCATGAGTTTGCGTCGATCGCCGAAGACGTGCAAAAAGACCTGAAAAAAATCTTCCCAGCGGAGTTCCTCAATCGTTTGGACTACACGGTGATGTTTCGCCCGCTCAACCGCGACGCGATTAAAAAAATCGTCAAAATGCAGATCAAGGAATTTGAGGGGCGGCTGCAAGAAAAAAACATCAAGCTGGTCGTCGGTGGGGCGACGGTCAACGCACTGGCCAAGCTGGCATACACACCAGAGAATGGTGCGCGTGAAGTGCGCCGTGTGCTGACGCAGGCGCTCGAGCACCCGCTGGTGGAAGGGCTCATCAACGGGGTGCTGACGACCGAGCAGACCTACATGGTGAAGTTTGATAAAGCCACCCAGGCTTGCACGTTTAGCATCGCTGAGCCCAAACCCACCCGCAAGCGAGGGCGGAAAAAATCGGTGTTGAAGGGGTAGGGAGTGTTCACAAATTGGAAAAAACAGGTTGATCCTGAAATATAAGGAGTGATTTGAGTGAAAAAAGAATCTTTTTGGCTGCAAAATGGTTGCGCATTTTTGCCTTGATCCATCAAGGCTGCAAATACGCGCTCATTTTTCGCTCAAAAATCTCTCTTTTTTCTTCTCAAACCATTTTGTGAACACTCCCTAGGCCTTCATACGCAAACCTCACTGGGGACAGTGGGGTTTGGGTTTGTCTCTTTTTGTGATAAAATAGAGAGATGACAGACCATGCTGAACCCGCCCGAAAAGCCCTCGCCCTGATAGACCGCAGCGTAATGCTGCCTCTAGCGCTCAAAGAGCGACTACGGGCACACATCCGTCAGGAGTCGTCTCTGGTAAAAATTAACCAAGTGCTGGCTTACCTGCAGCTGGGTGACCGTGCCACTGGACGAATGCTTGAGACGGTTTCGAAAAGCAATCCGCCGCTTGCACGAAGGATGAAGGCTTTCTTGCAGGGACAACACGGGCAGAGCTTGCTGAAAGTTGAGCAACGACATCACACCGAAAACCAAGCACAAGCTGAAGATATCTTGTCTGAACTCTGATCACCCGCTATGAAATTTTTGCCGTACGCACATGACTGCACTGTCACCAGCCGCTGGCTGTGGCAGGAACGTGCGGAGTACCACGAGGTCATTGCTGGGCGTGAGACGATTCAGAATAACGAAATCCGCGCCTTGACCGAGGAAGTGCTACGGGAGCACGAACTCTCAGACTTGATAACGGAGCTGATGCTCGATGAAAACTACTACAACGACCCAGAAGTGCGAGACGAAATTTTAGACGAATTCTTACAGCACTTTTTCACTGGAGAAAACCGATTTGACCTCCTGCAGGGGCTAGAGCAAGAGGCCAAAGACTACGAGCTGGGTGCCATCAGTGTGCTGGAGTTCCAACGGTTGCAAAACTTCCTTGTCGCGCAGTTGGAGGAGTTTTTGGCTTTTCGCAGTCTGCAAGAGGTCTCGCCGACGCTGCAACAATGGGCTGAGCAACCGCAGTACCTCAAACCCTCGGCTAAGCAGCCTGACAAACCCGTCCTCCCGACGAGTAACTACCCAGGTGAAGGCCCCAAGATCACTTCCACAACGCACTTCATGGACTGTGTCACGGCCATGGCTCAGGCGTACTGTACCACCTATGCGCCCAACACACCGCTCTCACCCCAGCAACTGGCTGAAAACTACGTTTCTGCCCATGATGCCTTTAACCTCTGGGCGTATGACGTGGACCAAGACGGTGAATTTTCCCCAGCCGAACTGGTGATGATCGAAGAAAATATCTTCAATTTTTTCAGAGAGAATGATGACCGAGTGAAGCGGAATACTTACACACCAGACCGTCGGCTGGACCAGCAATATCGTGAGACAGAAAAGGCCCAAAAAGCCTTGGGAGTCTGCCAAAATATTCGCGCCCGTGGTGAGCAACTCGCCAGTATGGGCTTCCCTGCCCTAGCGAAAGGGTACACAGTCATTGGGGAACGACTCTACCTCGCAGCGGTGCAGACCGAGCGAAACGCAGATGCCGCCCTGAATGGTGGAGAAATTCACTCACTGTCATCTGACGATCAAGGCTTACTCGACACGCTGCTGGAGGCTGACGTGGCCACGGAGCTGAGCGTGACGGGGTTTCTCAAAGATATATTTTGGATTGTTCCTTTGCTTAAAGAGTCTATCGGATTGGCCGATGAAGCGCTGAGAGATATGGTGCATTTTATCATTGCGATAAAGGGTGTCGATGGACAAGAAACTGACAGTTTGGCCATTAAAGGCTTGAAAAAGGCCTTATTTCCATTCTTAACAACGCAGCAACAGCAGAAGATTAATTTTGCTATTGCTGAAACTGTGGGATTTGCTGACGCTATGGCCGACGCCGTCGTTGACAGTGGGACAGGATCACTGCAGATGGCGGTATACGCAACGGAAACCTTCCGATCGCTGGCGTCTGCACCGAAAAATGTCAGTTATATAATAGGGCAAGCACAGACAGTGGGGGCAAACGCCGTCTCAGCTCTTGACTATGCATTTCAAAACTGGGGGAAACTTACTCAAGGAATAAGTGAATTACGAACAAATATCATCGATCAAAATTTATTAGGTGATCTGCAAAGTGCGCTCGGAGATGAACACTCTGATAAACTTGGTTACTATTGGGGAAATATTTCAGGCCAAATAGCCAGCTTTTTCTTGGATTTCCCAGCAGATATTGCTCAAGGGAAACTAACGGCATTTACTCGTCTCAATAATAATCTGAGCTTCAATCGGCTTTATTCACTGCTCGATAAGTCAAAGGAAATAGGGGACAACAAAGGGCGAATAGAAAAAATCTTCAGCGACACTCGCACTGCACTGATGGAAGAGTCAATCCTGGGGGAATTGGTTGCTCATGTTGATGAAATCTTAAACACTGCCCAAACTTAAACCCCCCTCACCCCTCCCCGAGGAGCTGGTAAAAACGCTTGCGGGAGTCGGCGAGGTCGTAGTGGCTGGCGACAAATTCGCGGCCACGGGCAGCAATAGCGGCGAGGTGGCTGGGGGTCTCTGCCAGGTACAAAATGGTCGCGGCGAGGTCGACGTGGTCACCCAGTGGCAGCACGAGGGGCACTGGGGGGGTGATCTGGCTCCAGCGGAGGTATTGCCCGATGATGTCGCGCGGGCCAGCGCAGTCAAAGCTGAGGACGGGTTTGCCCAAGGCGAGGGCTTCGATGGCCACCCGACCAAAGGTCTCATCTTCGACATTGAGGCAGCAGACGAGGTCCGCTTCGCGGAGCTCCGCCAAGCCGTCTGGTACCTCGCCGACCAGTTTGACGGTCTCTTCCAGCCCGTGGTCACGCACGGCGCGCCAGCACTGGTTTTCGTAGGCGACGGTCATGGGGTCACCGCGGTAGCTGGACCCGACGAGACGAAACTGCACCCCAGGCAGACGTTCCTTGAGCAAGCGGGCGGCGTTGATCAGGTGCAGTTGGCCTTTGCGGTAGTCGAGGCGGGCCATCAGCACCACGCGCCGCAGGGCCGTGGGGGGTACGGCTGGGGGGTAGGTGGTGAAATCCAGACCGTTCTCGATGATGCGCATCTTGGGGTACTCGGCTTCGGTGAGGTAGGCCCGCACGCGCGCCCGTGTGGGGATGGACACGGCCACGATGGTGTCGGCTGCCTGCAAGATGCGCCGACGAAGCCAGCGGTGCACCTGCGCCCAGAGGCGCTTTTGGGTGTGGAAGTCGTGGACGATCATCACCCAGCGGCCACGCCACCCCAGCACCCGCGCCAGCAGCACGGCAAAGTGGGCGCGGGGGGTGTTGGTCACGGTGGTGGTCACGCCCAGGGCTCGCAGCTGTCCGCGCAGGCGCCACGCGGCACCCCACAGTCGCACCCCTGCCCAGAGTTTTTTAAGCGCGTGGCCTTTGAAGCTCGGCAAGGCAAACCGCACCACTTGGGCCCAGTCCGGCAGGGCGTCGCGGTAGTCGAGGCTGCTGGCGCCGATGACCACTGGTTGCAGGGTGCGGCGCTCGATGCCGTCCATCCCGCGGAGGAGGTCGAGCATATAGCGCTCGGCCCCGCCTAAGATCTCACCCTGTTCGATGATGGCGATGCGTTTGGGGGCCATGTGGGTTGTGACACAATAATCACCCCGCACCCTACTCCCCTGCCCTCATCATGCCAGCATTTCTTCGGGGCCGTCGGTCACGGCGAAGTCCGCGACGGAGTCCATTTTTTGGGTACGGGCGGCCTGTGGGTTATAGACTTGGTACATCAGCTGGATGAGCTCTGACGTGCTGAGACGGCGCACGCGCAGGCTGCAATTATTGAGCCCTGTGGTGACGACGTTGACCCGTGATTCGAGGTCTTTTTTGAGTTTGCCGAACTCATTGCGTCGTTTGAGGATGTTGGCCACGGTGTCGTCGGGTTTGATGAAGGAAAAGAAGGTCGACAGGATGCCGACCTTGTCGGCGGCGGGGGGGTTGATGGGGACGACGGCGTAAAATTTCTTTTCCATGATGTCGGAGTACTCGACCAGGCGTGACACATAGTCCATGTACTCGATCATCTGCTCGTGCAGGAGTTGGTTCTTGATTTCTTTGTGTCGGAGTTTGAGGGTGCTCATGTACCCGTCGATGTCGAGTTTGCGCGAGCGCATGAGCACCTGGACGGGGAAGTCGAGGGCGTTGAGGAAGCGCTGGTAGGAGACGATGATCCCTTGCTGTTCTTCTTCTGATTTGAGGTTGAAGTTGACTGAGCCGACCTCCAACACGGCTCGCAGGCCGCCGTTTTTGAGGATGAGGGTGTCCTCACGCGCGCCGCTGAAGTCGATGTAGCGTTGGGTGGCTTGCAGCTTTTTGTTTTTGGGCTGCTTGACGGTTTCTTTGGTGGGGGGTGGGTCTGGGGTCATGCGGCGGGGGGGAGAGAGGCGGAGTCACCGTCGAGGAGGGCGGCGAGGTCTTCGACCCGTCGGCGGCTGTAGGCAGGCCGCGCAACGGGGTTGTCGGTCTTTTGGGCTTTCTGGCCGTAGTCACGGGTCATGCTCATGAAGGGTTCACCCCCGTGGGCCTGCCACATTCGGCGGGGTGAGCGGTAAAATGATTGCTCGATCAAGATGAGGAGAAACTCGTGCAGGGCCATGCCCTTAATGGTCAAGAAGGCGAACATGATCGAGAGGATGCCCGGGATGGCGATGAGGGCGAGTTCGATCTCGGTCAAGATGAAGCTCTCGGCCAACTGGAGGTAGAGCCAGTAGGAAAACCCGCACCCGCACATGACCAAGATCAACTGCCGCAAGGAGAGTATCCAGACAATTTTGTCTTCTCGCTGGACGTTTTGGGGCACGCGGTAGCGCATAGGGCACGGTGGAGGCAAAAAGGGAGATCGAGCCCTCGGGGGTAGTGGCAACAGACAAGTCTGCACTGGGCCAGCCGTGAGGGCGGATGATCGGTCTATTATACATTGCCCGACCCCCTTGGCTCAAGTTATACTAATGCTCGACTCCTTTGTGCTCGTTTGCGGCTCCTTCTGTGGGCCCTCTGTGGGCCCTGACTCACACCGTTCTTGCCTGCACACTCTTTGCCACCCTCCGCCCATGCCCCCCACCCCACAGCCCGAAACCAACGACCAGACACCCCTGCACGAGAAGCCTGAAGGGAAACTGATCGCGGAACGCGAAAACAAACTGGCCCTGTGGGCCGAGCACGGCTGGGGGTATGCTAGTCGGTACGACCGCACCCACACGTCGGAGCTGGCGCGTGAGTACATCCATGAGAATGACCCCCGCCCCACCAAAGACGTGATGGCGGAGCCGCGCACCGACACGGCGGTCTGTGGGCGGATCATGAACGTGCGTGACATGGGCAAGCTCTCCTTTTTGCGGATCCGTGATGCGGAAGGAGACTTCCAAGTGTGTCTGGCGGCCAGTGTGCTGGGGGACCAGCACAAAACCCTCTTGCGGTTGCTCGATCTGGGGGATTTCTGTGGCTTTCGGGGGGAATTTTTCCTGACGAAGCACGGTGAGCCGTCCCTGATGGCGGTAGAGGTCACCCCCCTGTCGAAGGCGCTGCGCCCGCTGCCTGAGAAGTTTCACGGGGTGACGGATCGTGAGACGCTTTACCGACAGCGGTACTTGGACCTGGCGACAAACCCTGACACGTTTCAGCGGTTTCTCGTCCGCACGAAGGTCGTCAATGAAATTCGGCGGTTCCTCAACGAAAAGAATTTCCAAGAGATTGAATCGCGCATCCTCCAGCCGCAGGCGGGTGGGGCCATGGCGCGGGTGTTTGCCACCCATCACAACGCGTATGACGCGGAGTTTGTCTTGCGGATTGCGCTCGAAATCGACCATAAGATCATCATGGCGGGGGGCATAGAGCGGTTGTATGAGATCGGGAAGTGTTTTCGTAATGAAGGGACTGACCCGTCTCATCTGCAAGAATTCACTATGCTGGAGTGGTATGCGGCCTATGCCGACCTGTCGGACAACATGGCCTGGACGGAAGCCATGATCAAACAAGTGATGCTGGCCGCGGTGCAGACCCATCGCGTGA
This sequence comes from Candidatus Altimarinota bacterium, assembly GCA_020631075.1. GTDB lineage: Bacteria > Patescibacteriota > Gracilibacteria > UBA4473 > UBA4473 > JAHDHX01. The sequence goes on along the minus strand of JAHDHX010000007.1, from coordinate 5,764 downwards.
CGGTGCTCGACAAAGATGACCAACCGCAGACGGTGGACTTCAGCGGGGAGTGGCCGCGGGTGACTTTTGCCCAACTGTTGGCGGACTATGCGGAGCTGGATATGTTTGCCGCGACCCGGGCTGACCTCGAAGAGAAGGCGGCGCACTTGGGGATGGCGCCAGAGGAGATCGAAAAAACTGGCCGAGGGAACTTGCTGGATTTCATCTATAAAAAGACGGCTCGGCCGCAGATCGTCCACCCGACGTTTGTGTTTGGGTACCCGTCTGACCTCAAGCCGCTGGCCCGCCCCAACGCTGACGGCACGGCGGACTGCTACCAGCTGGTGGTGGCGGGGTGGGAGATCGTGAACTCATACGGTGAGCTGATCGACCCACGCGTGCAACGTGAACTACTGGAAGCCCAAGCCGCCGCCCGCGCTGCGGGTGACGACGAAGCCATGGACGTCGATGAAGCCTTCCTGACCGCGATGGAGCACGGTCTGCCCCCCATGACTGGCTTCGGGATGGGGATTGACCGTTTTGTCGCGCTGATCACGGGGCAGCCAAACCTGCGGGATGTGGTGCTGTTGCCGCTGATGAAGCGGAAGTGAAAAAACCGCTCTGGGGGCGGCTTGTGGGCATCTTGGCAGAGCGCATGGGTCTAGTACCCATTCAGTTTACACAACACTCATTTTGTGTTAACCAAAAATGAGACCAAATAAGACACTATAAAAAAGGATGTCTCATTTCTAGTTTTGAATAAATTTATTGTTCATTCTAATATTTTTCTTTTTTTAATCCCCGCTTCCCCTCGACTTACAGCCCCCGCGCAGGCTTTGTATGTGTTTACTTCATTATAAATTCATCTCCAAAATTTCTGTGACAATGATCACAAAAATATGCCCCAGTGAACGGAAGAAAGAGTGCAAGGAATACATTCAACAGCATATGCCCAAAGGAACACCAATGTGGATCTGCAATGCCCTCATCAGCATTTTGCAAAAAGAGACGTTCGTACTACCAATCATCAAAACAGAGTTTAACCGCTGGAAGTGGAAAATGGAGACGTTGGCTGAAGTGCGAGCAGAGAATCTGGAAGACTTGATCACGGGCGAAGGCGACTATTCTGGACACATTCAAATGCAGCGGTACTGGCAAGCGGTGCGGAGTGCACTGACAGTAATAAAATAACCCCCAGTTTTGCTCTCCAATTTTGGGAAAAATAAAGAATCATGAGCTGGAGTTAAAGGGTCGCAAGAAAACTCCTTTCCAAGTCTTCTACAAACTCTCTGTTGCGTTTCATTCTAGAATGTAAGACTTTCTCATTGCAATCATCCCAGTCTTATGCCATAAAGCTGTTGATGAATCAAAAGAATGAATTATTAGCATCTTTGATGGAGGGGGGCAAAATTAAAGGGGGCAATGCAACACTAGGGGGTGAGATAAGGAGAAGAAAAGAAGACCTCAGCGGGAGTTTGGAAGTTGAGGCATTTTCTGGGGGTATTATTGATGGCATGGACTATGGAGGCAAGGTGCTTTTGGTGAACATTGGCAAGGATAGATTTTTTAGGAACATGACGACGAATAAGGCGGTTTGAATACTCGACAGCGCCTTTCTGCCACGAGGAGTAAGGCTGACAAAAGAAAGTGGGGATTTGGTAGGAGAGGTGGTCTTTGAATTCAATGCCGTTATCGAGCGTGAGAGTGTGAGTGGGAGCGTCTTTGAGGAGAGAACGAACTTTGGAGGCAATACGCTTGGGTTTTTTGTCACAGGATTTGGAGACACGAATGAAACGAGAAGCACGATCATGCAGGACAAGGAAGGTGGTTTTATCGCCGCGAAGAGAGCAGATTGTGTCACCTTCCCAATCACTAATACGTACTTTTTCATCGACAATAGGGGGGCGATCTTCAATCCAAGTCCGCTGCGGAATCATTTGTCGTTTTGTTTTCTGAACACGCTTTTTTCTCTTTGTACGCTTGGTACAAAGATATTTGCAAAGATCGAGACGATGACGATACAGGAAACGATAGAGGGTGGGAGTGGAAATTCTCACTCCAACTGCAGCAGCGTGTTCTTTATTCCATCGCCCGGCAATTTGCTCGGGCGACCAAGCATTAAGCCCCTTGAGACTTGTTTCGATAAACTCCTCAAGAGCTGGACAACCACGAATCTTTGGGCGTTCTTTCGTTACCCAATAGCGACGGTAATATGCTTTCTGTACTGCTTTTCCTGCATCATACTCTCCTTGCACACTATTCCGTTTTATCTCACGAGAGATCGTACTCGGGCTCCGGCACAGCATACGGGCTATAGCCCGTATGCTGTGCCCTCTTCGCAAGTATTCTTGTATTTCCTGTCGTTCTGTTTTTCTGAGTTGTCCCATGCACTTGAAGGTTACTCCCTCAAGTGTTGCGTTTAAGATTTTAATTTTTCATCCTTCTGCGTATGTCACCCTCTCTACCACTGTTACTACTCAGTGATCCGTTCGACAGCACGGTGGCCATCATGCCATGCGGGGCGAGGTGGTAGAGCATATGGCTCATCCAGCCCATGTTGGCGTTACCACTGAGCGGCAGACCCGGGTGGGGTTCGCTGTACTCAAGGCGAGTCGCTGGGTAAGCGAGTGGAGCATTAGTCTATTATACCCAAAAGAGCGAGAAGAAAGAAGCGAAGCTCCTAGGTGGGGGAGAGGCTAAGATCACTATTCTTTTTTTGACACATCCTATACATTTATACCTTTCGTTTTAGATTTTTTATTTTTCTCATGATTTGAGAAATTTTTGACTCATAACGACTTATATTTTTAAAGACTCCTAATACATCTTGCATCCATAATAAAACCTCTTCATCTGGATCATTATAAGCGGTAGAGGTAAATGGATCTACGTAATCGTCCATGAATCTAAAAATCTCTTCTTCGTGCGATTTAGAAATATTCATTAACCCATCAAGCAAAAAATTATTATACCACTTTGACGAAAGAGGCCTTTCAGGAGAGAGGGTCACACGTAACTCCAGAAGACGTCGAAAGAGTGGTGAATGTGGAGGTTGGATGTCATCAATAAGAAGACAGAGAGTCTCAAAAGAGATTTTTACACTATGCCAAGATTGATTTGAGGTTAAAGATTTTAAGAGCTTAATTAGCTGTATTACTGCAGGAGCACGCACTATGAGCTCATTGATACGAGCTCTATCGGCCACAATAAAGTAGGGATTATTAGCGATAATGAGGCTGTCTATTGCCACGCTGAGCTCAGCAGCCTCGCTGCGGTGTGAGTCAGACTGAGTCGTGACATCATTAAGCTTGGTCTGGACCACGTCAGCGAATGAGACTAAGTTTGGCTCAGAAAAATAGGACAGTGCCTGCTCGGTATGAAGACGAATGTCTACACAATGATGCTTACAAAACATCTCTACACGTTCGAGTAAGATACGAAATGTATGCTCTTCACTGGCTGTTTTCGTAATTGGTGTGACAATCTTATGGAAGAGCGTGTCAGTGTCCTGAGTCAAAAATGAATGTTGATCTTGACTTCCAAAGAACCTCATGATGACGTTGATCTGCTCGGGAATAGAATTCAGTGAGGCGACTGAGACTAATTCGGTAGTCAATGCTTGGGAAAAAGCACGCTGTGAAGATAGTTGGTCAAGATGATTATCGATCTGATCGTAGATATTTGGCAAAGAAAAATAGGTCAATGACTGCTCGACGGTCTGTCTGACTGTGGTGAGATCTTTGTTGAGGTCTTGGTATTTGGTGATATACTCATCTGTGAGTATGAGCTGATAAGTCTCGTCCGCGAGAAAGCACTCAGCCTGAAGCTCTGCAATGGCTGTCTCTTGCTGCTGCTCGGCCTCAACCTCGGTGAAGCTTATAAATTCCTTGAGACTCTTGAGGTAGGCACGACACTCAGTTTCTGAATCGGCATCGTTCCAGTAGTGAAACGAGTCAACGGGGTGAGGCTGGTCACCCTTAATATGCGCAAAGAATCTCGACATAATATGAAGATGCAATTGAACCATATTTGAGTCAGATTTGATGGGTAGATATTTTTGGATTTCCTGGAGGGCGCTTAATTTTTTGCTGATTTCTAGGTAGCGCAGGTTTAAAGGCGTGGTAATGACTTGTTGTTGGAGGTACTGTTTCTGTTTCTGAAGGTCGGAGAGGCGTTTTTTTGTGTTGTACACAATATTTCCACTTAGCTCTAAGAGGCCGTAGAGTGATAGGTACTCATCGGTGGTCTTGTCTGAAAAGCATGGAAGATCAAGATTCTCTGCTATCTCTGCTTGGAAAGTGTCTATCTCTGTAATGGCGCCACTAAGCGTGGTGATTTTTTTATTTATACTATCGATGTCGTTCTCGAGCTCGTCAAACGCTGGCTTGGGCTGGCAGAGGGCATCGAAACGGGCATTGAAACGCTGGAGGGTTTGGTATCTGAGCTCGGAGTGGTGCTGAACGGTAAACTGATGCTCAAGCGTGGTGGCGTGATCGGTAGCGGTGGAGAACTTTTGAGTGAAATTTCTCTCAATCGTGACCTGCTCAAGGGCATGAAGGGCCTGGAAATGGTCGCCTTGGAAGATTGTTTTGAGGGCGGTCTCTCGGTGAGTGATGAATTTGGCATGCTGGACGTAGCACTGACTCAGCTGAGTCAGGACGGTTCTGATATGGGACTGATTGGGCAAGTCTATCGACTCTTCTGCTGACTCTATCGACTCGAGAGTCTGTCTGACCTGTGGGGTCAAGAGTCGGCTGTCTGTGACAAACTGAGAGACGGCTGACAGTAAGTGGTAGTAGCGGTCAGCTGTCGAGTCTGCGTCGGCTGGGGTGGGGCGCAGAGACTGAAGCTCGGTAAGCTCTGCGCTGAGCTCTGAGAGGAGATCGGCCTCCGCCTCAAGGGCCTGCAGGCTCTCGGTGAATGTCAGCTGGTCGAGCCGCCGCAGGACGTGCTGGGTGGCGGCGGTGACGTCGGTCGAGATCTCGAGCACGGCGTCGACCTGGGTCTGGTAGTCAGTGGCCATCTCGGTGGCGAGGGTATGGTTGGATTCCGCGGTCTCGTGCTCGTCATAAAACAGCGCGTAGACCTCGTCTGACGTGAGCTGGGCCGCGATCAGCTGGTCGACACTCTGCTGCACCAGTGCAAGTAGCTCAAGGTCGGAGGTCAAATGTGCGCGGAGGTCTGACTGCGGGATCTGTGGCTCAAACCAGACTGATTTCACGATGGCGGCTGCGGAGGTGATGTCGAAGGATTTGGTCAGGTCGAGGCCCTTAACGGCTGTGGTCTGGGCGTGTATCATGCGGGTCTGGCTGGCGTTGACTTCAGCAGCCAGATCGTCAAAACCGCGCATGAGCAGGAATGTTCGCAGCGTGGAGATCATGATCCAAAATTTGGTCATAAACTTGCCTTGGTCGAGTGCTCGCAGCTTGTCTATGGAGAGGCGGTGGGCGTTGAACTTCTCGACGAATTGGAGGTTTCGGTCTTGTTCAGCTCGAACTATCTCGCGTTTTCGTTCGCGCTCAGACAGGGCTGCTAGACGCTTGGCCTCCACTGCCTCCGCCGCCTCTCTACGTGCCGTTACACCTGTGAGGTCATTCAATTTGTCAGTGAACTGGCTGGTCCATTTTTTTAAATTCATGCGTGATGGCGGAATCAATTGCTCTTTATTTCATTTATTTATAAAAATAATTAAAATCATATCAACTTAAATTCCGCAAAATTAAAGGGGGAAATGCAACACTAGGGGGTGAGATAAGGAGAAGAAAAGAAGACCTCAGCGGGAGTT
>JAHDHX010000021.1 GCA_020631075.1 Candidatus Altimarinota bacterium | reverse complement strand
ACGAAATTGACGACAGCAGCGTCAGGAAGGGATGCACACTCACGGCTCCTGTGGGGCACCTGCCGACCCCTCGTCGTGCACTCAGTCGAAAAAGTGGCCCACGTCGGTGCCCATAGGAAGGGACAGTAACAACCGTACCTGTTGCGTCTATTGCTTATCGTCACACAGCGCCCTGCTTTCCGGTCAGTAACAGGGTGAGGAGGTGAAGGGGTCGCGTAGCGGGAGAACGATGGCCACGACGACAGTCGGTAGGGGTGGTGCCGACGACGATTGCGCTGACGGCGTGCGCCCCGCCGCCCCGATTTGACCTCCTGCGCGCTCCCAAATTCTGACGTAAACAGTGAAACGTAATTCTCTCACGTGACAGAGTTCAATTCGAGAGTGGCAGACCACACCTGTCCAAGCCGACAACAAATTGTGACTGGCTTGTTCTCCTTTGTCGAGATCAGTCGAAGTCATGCAACAATCAAACATTGGCCCGTTCTGTAAACTCGAAGCGGCAGTCCTTTACTTTTTGACGGATCGACATTACCGGACTGCATCTGACACCGTCAAAGATGGCCCCGTCTACCTTGCCCAACCGCCTCCGAGACCGTCCGTGCCGGCCATCCCCCTGGTGCACCCTGCCGATGGCGTCTCACCCCCTTCCAAGGCTCTCTCATCTTTCGACACCCGCTGCAGCCGCCACCGGCTTGTGCCCGTGGAGCGCACTGCCGTTTGACGGCGGCTCGCACGCCCCAGTTCAGCCGAGGAGAACGGCTGTTGTGGTCACCATGGGGTTGGCATTTATTGGCGGGGCTGTGGTCTTCAGGGCTGCTTCCCCCTCTTGGCCCGTGCTGCCGCGAGTGGTGGACTTTGGCGGAGTGTCCCGGGAGGCACCCTTGCGCCCGCAACCTGCGTCGCTGCGATTGCTGCGGGTGGCGTCATCGCGAGACTATCCTCTGGCGGCTCCTTTCTGTGCAGTGTCTTGTTCCCTAGATCGAGTTCAACCGTCGTCAAGTGTGCCCCCGTGGTACGGCTGGGTCACTCACTCCAACAAATACCACTCGAGTTTGTGCTCTGTGGCGCAGCGAGTGAGGGGAAATGAGAACTGGCAAGAGGGCGACCGCCCCCCGGACGCCAAGGTCCAGTGTGCCCTGTGTCGTGACAAGGAGCGGCGGACCAAGCGATCGGTGCCCGTTTCTGAGCGTCACGAGCGCCGGCACATACCGGACCCCACCACTGTACGTTTTTTTCGTTGCTCACGCACCCTCTGCCTGTCTTTTGCCGCGCTTTTTCCCGCTTCTCATTCTTCGAGATCCTCACCACTGCCGCAGTACTAACTGGATCAGGTACGTGCCCGTATCGTTGTGTTCAAGTGCTTGTGCTTGTACTCGTACGCCTCGGTGTTTTCGAAGCAGATTTTCGAGATGCTGCTGAGAGGCAAGGTCTCATCACTCGCTCAGCAATACGGGCGCGGGACTGGTCAGCCTGTCCGACTGCGCGCGAGCGACGAGTAGCTGCAGTCTGTTGCTGATGCGGCGCTTTTCAATGTGCTGGTGTCCAGCTCCGAGACCCCCCGAAAACTCATCGTCGTCGGGGGGCCACCTGGTGTTGGCAAGACGCGGCTGGGATATGAGGCGCTGGCGATGGCGGTGGACCAGTCGGGACCCCTCTTCAACCAGCTGCAAGACGTCACTGGCTCTCCCCTGCTCGTCGTACCTGTCTACATCAACTTCTCAAATGGCTTCACGGTGCAGCGATTGATTGACCTGACCGTCGGGGTCAGCACGGCGAACCGCCTTGGTGCTCGCGTCGCGGCTGCTGTGCTGTCTATGTCCTTGGGGGATGTGAACCGCCTTGCTGGTGGCTTGCAAGGACTGGCCGTCGACGACGTCCTGGACGCCATCTTGCTCGGCGTCGTCGCGGAGCGTCGCGCCAGACGGATTGCCGGTGTCTCTGCGGAGGAGGACGACTGCTTGCAGCGGGAGCCGATTGTGCTTTTTGCCGTGCACATGGATGAGTACCAGCTCTTCTCGACGGAGTTGGCGGGCGAGAGCGGCTGGAACAAGCAGTCTGCGGCGACCGAGGTTCGCAGGATGCTCTCCCTCATCAATAACTACGTTATCAAGGCCGGCGATCGGGCAGACCTCCCTGCTCGTGTTGCTCTACTTCCCGTCGTGACGGGGACGCCGTATGACGGCGTGCACATCCTGTGGACCAAGATGCTCACGCCCCAGTTGTTGCTGCCGGCGGACCTGTCCCTTCCCGATGCCGAGGGCCTCTTTACAGACCACTTGACGAGGCGTGCGCCCTTTGTTGGACAAGCCCGTCTTGTCCGGGGCGCCGTGGATTGCTTGGCGGCCAAGGTGACCATGCTCGACGTGGACCTGCGGCCCCGATTTGTTGTGCAACTGGCAGACCAGCTGGTGGCCCTGACGCCACGTGACGCCAGCGCTCAAGATGCCCTCAGGGCAGTCCACTGGCACGATCTTGCAACTGCCGTGACTTCCAGCATCATCCAGCCCATCACTCCGGACGCCGGCAAGCTCTTGACGCGGCTGTCGCTCTTCCGGATCCCGATCAAGTTTGTCTTTCTCGAGGGCGATGCGCTGTCCCACTTTGAGAGGGTCGCGCGGTTGGCTGAAGCTGCGGGACATCTACGTCTGGGTCGTTTACCCGCGTCTAGCAATGTGGACGAGTACCGCACCGTGTGTCTACCGTTTTTGCAGCTGCGCAGGTGGGGCCTCGACAAGATGCTACCTCCACGTCTGATGGCTGTACCCGTAAGGCCATGGTCGGCGGATGACTTTGAGGACCTGGTGGTTCATTACTGTAGCAGTACGGCTACGCCGACCCACAACTTGTGGGGGCGGA
>JAHDHX010000020.1 GCA_020631075.1 Candidatus Altimarinota bacterium | reverse complement strand
GGTGGCGGTGGCGGGACCGCTCCCACCGCCGTGGTGGACCCCGCGGTCCGCGTGCCCAGGTTGGGCTCCTTTTAGTCAGGTTGAGTCAGGTTGGCCAGTTTGGCCAATTCACCCCAGCGGGCTGGCCCGCAGATCCGACCCAGAAAGGTACTTGCCAAATGTAGACTTGCCAGTCAATCAAAGACCCTGCCCCTCAACCGTCGTTCTGCAACACCAGGCACGACCCCTGAACGTGACTTGATCACTGTCGTCGAGAGTTACACAGCAAAGGTCTGCCTCCCGCCATTCCTCGACGGCCGTGCCTGGTTCGTCCCGGCTGTTTCTGTACCCGCCAAAACAGCCATCTCCCGCCATCGGATCGACCTCCCTGGTGCCGCACAGCCAGCCCACCGGCATTGCAACAGCACCACCCTGGCACCACACCCCTCGGGTGGGTGTGGGGCGTCGTGCTACCCCGCGCCCCCACCACACCACTCGCCCGAGCGCAAGGTGAGACTGCCACCACCCCACCCGGCACTCACCTTGCCGTGCGCCCATCTGCGCCCCGCTCCATGCACCTGCCACAACTCCCGGCCGTTTCACAGTGCCGTGCCCCACACTCCTCCCCTCGCCCCCGCCTCACTCTTCGGTGGTCCGTCTTTGTGGCCCCGCTGCGCCGTCCCGCGTGCCCTACCGTTGCCCATTGCTGGCCCTCTCTTCTTGCCCCCGCTCTCTGGTGCCCGCATGTGTGCGACGCATGGAAGCCGCCGCGGTTTACCTGGCCACCCGACTTCCCGATACTTCCTCTGCGTCGGCCGTCTTTTTGTTGGCTGGGTCGGGGCATGTGGACTCGGCTGGTATGCGCGTGCACTTGCTGCGCCCCTGGACGCTGTTTGTGCGACTGTTCCCCACGCAGCGGCGCGCTCTTCGCTGGGCTCTGGGCGTGGACGCGGTTGAGGGTGAGCGTGCACCCACCGCCATCCCACCCCCCCTGCCCGGGAACCGGTTGCGTGTCTTCTTTCCTAGCAGCGAGCGGGTGGTGGACCTGGATGACCCGATGAGCTGCTGCTCCTTCCTCCTCGACCTGCATGCCGACAAGTCTGCCATGGGGGTCATGGTCCGCCCTTTTGCCCTCACCCACTCGACACCCGTCGCTGTGCCAGCGCCCGTCACTGCGGCGGCCATCCTCCGACGGCGCAAGCGGGGACGAGGCCCCGGGGCTGATGACGGCGGTGCTGGAGGGAGCGCGCGGCGTGCGTCTGCTGGCGGCTCTGTGGGTGCCGGCCCAAGTGCGGCACGGCCAAGTACGAGGGGGGGCTCGGAGGCCGCTTTGCACGGACTTGGTGCCACCGCTGCCTGCTGGACCAGCCCAAAGGGCCCGACATCCAAACGACGAGTGGTGTGGCCGCGGACGGACAAGAGCGGCGGCCTGCGCCAGGTGTTTTCCCCCGTCGCCACGCTGCCCCCCGACCTTTACCTGCCGGAGAGTCTTCCCCAAGACACCTTGCGCGTGTGCAAGCTGTTGTGCGCCCACAAGGGCGTCTTCTTGACCGGTCCCCCCGGGTCTGGCAAGACCCACCTTGTGCGACGCGTCATTGGTGCTTTGCGGGCTGCCGCTGTGACGGTGGCGGTGTGTGCCAGCTCGGGCGTGGCGGCGACTGTCGTTGGCGGCGTCACCGCTCACGCTTGGCTGGGCTTTGTCCACGGGCATGCGGACGTGTACACCGATCTGGGCGTGGTGCTGGCGCATGTCATCCCTCCCGCTGCCAAGACCCGCATGCGCGCCGCCATGGTGATGGTGATGGACGAGATCGGGACATCATCCGCCGACTTTGTGGCTCGGCTGGACCTGGTGCTGCAAGCCGTGCGTGAGTCACCCCTTCCTTTTGGCGGCATCACCACCCTCTTTGCTGGAGACTTCCTGCAGCTCCCTCCCCCCAACGGCTCCTTTGCCTTCACCTGCGCTGTTTGGTCGCAGGTCTTTGGCCACCGTGCTGTGGTGCTGTCGTCAAACTGGCGGCACGTCAACGACCCCGTGCTTTTGGGTCTGATTGTCCGCCTCAGGGTTGGTGCTCACACGACGGCAGACCTGGAGCTACTGGCGTCGCGGAAGGTCGAGACGCCGCCTGCCACGGCCGTGTGGCTCACCACGCACACCCACATGGCTTTGGAAAAGAACGAGGAGGAGCTCTGCAACCTGGAGGGGCCCGACGAGGTCTTCCTGGCGGTGGACAAGGCCCTGGCCTCTTACCTCTCCCACGAGAAGGCAACAGTCCTGCTCAACGACTGTGTGAAAGTGCCGTCACGCGTCGTTTTGCGTGTTGGTGCTGCGGTGATCGTACCATCTTCCTGTTTGACTCGCCGAGGCATACCGTCTGGGACGCGGGGGGTTGTGGTGACGTTCTCTGCCGTGGGTGGCAAACGCTATCCCGTGGTTCGTTTTGCGTTGTCATCTGGCCAACGTCGTACCATGCTGGTGACGCCCATCACCATTACGGTCGTTGCGCTGGACGGCCATTCGGATGGTGCATCAAGGACGCAGGTGCCTCTGGTGCTGGGGTGGGCATCCACCATACACCGTGCCCAGGGGTGGACTGTCCCCGAGGTGGCAGTTGACCTTAAGGGTGCTTTTGCTGCTGGACAAGTGCTCTCTGCTGTGTCTCGGGCACCCCGCCTGTCGTCCATCTATCTGGTCAGCTTTGATTCTGACCAGATCATTGTGGACCAGCTGGCCGCTTCTTTTCATGCCTCTCTCGTTTCTTTGTAGTCTGTCTCCATTCTTTGTCCGACTATATACCACGCTCTTACCTACATCTGGTCTTCTCCCAGAGGACCAACACGCACGTCCACTGACGACCTTGTTCGTCCATGGAATGCTTTGACCCGTACAGGTCAAGCGTCACGAAGATGACTGGTGTTGATGCGTCGTTACGGCAGCCATGGAAAAAGGGGGGGGGGCGGGGGGGGGGTTCTCCCTACTGGCCAGGGACAGAGGGAACAGCAGGCAAAGTGGTGGTGGTGGTGCACAGTACTTGCTCGACATGGATATCAAATCCATGAGTCGTGAACTTTTTCGTCGCCAAGTGCCCATTGCAGTACTCTTTGAGAACGGACGGCTCCAGGATGCACAGCCGCCTGCCGCACAGCACCACCTGGACAAGCACCAGCTGGGTCGGCTTTTGATGGCATGGTCGATGAATGCGTGCAATGGACATCAGTCTCACAGGACAGAGTGGCCAGTCGGCCGATGAGGGGGGGGACCCGGAAAGGCCGTCCTCGGTGGCTCGCTTGCAACCCCCACACCAGACGCCCCCACC
>JAHDHX010000019.1 GCA_020631075.1 Candidatus Altimarinota bacterium | reverse complement strand
AGCAGAGCTGCGTCGTTCTGCAACAGCCAGCGCACGATGTTGGCCTTGCGGGTGGCCCCTGCCTTCTCGCACTCGGAGGCCATCTCCGCTAACGTTGACTGCAGGCGCTCTACGTCCTGATTGGCCTCCGACTCCCTCAAATGCACGAAGCGGGAGAAGAAGTGGTCGGGCATGTTGTTGCCACAGGGGGCTAGCAAAAACCGCTTAAAGTAGACGCCACAGCCGAGCACGCGGCCGCGGTAGTCCCCAGGCTGCCCCCCAAACACACGAGCAGCCTCCCGAAATAAAGCCGTGGTGCTGCGCGGTCTCGAAGTCCATCGTCGCCAAGACGAACGAAGCGCGCTGGGGCACGGGACTGTCGCTGTGGCCTGCCGCCGTTCGCACCAGCGGCCCCACCAGCCCGTTGGTCGCTGCCATACGAAAGTAGAACTCATAGAGCTCCTCGTACACGTCCGCGCTTTTGCCAATGACCATGGCGCGGAAAAGCGTGAAAGCCCTGTTTAAAGAGAGCACAAACGCACTGTTGCAACAAAAAAAGGAAAAAAACACACGGCTTCAAGGTGTTCTTCACAGTCAATATGCCGTACGTCCTCTTTGCGTTACCTTGACTGGGGCCAAAAGCCGTCCCATCTCCGCACACTCCCGCCGACTGCTAAGGGCGCCTTGGGATTCTGCCTCCTCCCCCTCCGCATCCGCCTCCACCACGCCCTCCCCACACTCCAACTCCAATGCAGTAGAGACTGGCGCTGAAAACGTACACGATGTTGAAAAGGTCCCACTCAAACGCCCGCTTGCCCGCAGAACGGATGGCTTCAGCCGCCACTCCCTCTTTGGCGGAACCGGCGGCCACCACACCAAACGTCGAGTCGGCCTGGATGTACCGCAGCTTTCCAGACAGAGCGGCCTGCTTGTCCGTCTGCATAATCACAATCGTGTAGTCGCTCTTCTGGATGATGGCCCTCACATAGCTGTGTTGAGAGGCAGCCCGTCGGTACAGGTCGGACACGCCCAGGATGTCTTGGCCATAGGGGTGCTCCTTCATCCGGGCTTGCTGCCGCAATTTCCGAACAAAAGAACTGCTGGCCAAGCTCCCACCACTTGCGTCGCTGACGGCGTTCTGTGACAATAAAGAAAAAATACGTACCACCTCAGCGATGCAAGACAGCAAAATGTCAGTACTTTTTGCACTCGTGCACTCACGCGTAAACGGAGCCCGGACACCGCAACAAAAAAAGAAAAGAACACGAGGCACTCGGAAATAGCCTGCTTACCTGGAGCGTTCGGATCGATGCCGACGAGTTCTCCTCCACCACCCTGTGAATCAGCGAGCTACGCGGCCTGCAGACAGGCACCACATGGTTGTGGGTTCCGCGCACAACCACAATCACCTGGACTGGTCCACCGTTGGACGCCCCCCGGGGAGTATAAACCTCGACCCGGGCTGGACAGTGGCCACCGCCAGACCGCACAAGGGCCGGAAACTCGCCGCCGTGCCGCTTGCACTCCAGCTCACGAGAGCACTTGGGCGCCGTAAAGCTGCAGGTGTCAGCCGTTCCCAGCCCCTCAACGCCCGCGTCCAACCACGTGGACAACCGGTCCAAATCCACACCGGCGGGGACCCAACGAGCCATATGACCGCCCAGACGCGTTGGGGGGTCGCCCTTTTTCCAATCAGAGCACCCGACAAAAGCTCCTCGCGACTTCTTGGGCGGAAAGATCTTGGGCGTCCCCCCGCACCGGACGCCTTCTTCGTCCTCAAAGGAGCATCCGCCCTCCAGGCTTTGCATCAGCAACCTCCAGAATGACTGTCACTCATCCAGTGATAGGCAATCAGCATAGATGGAACAAGAGAGCGCGAGCCCATCGGGACCAGGATTGTCAGACCCGAGAACAGATGAAATTCGCGCAACCAGGGCAAACCACGCACACCAGTGATGACTCTCACGCTCTCCACAAACGTACCAATGTCGTCTTCTCGACCTGTCGAGCTGGCAGCTCGTCCTCCTCGCACAACTTCATCGCCGACAGCCATGAGGGAGAGTCAAAGTCCACCTGGGAGTGCGCCTTGTTGGCCACGTCCGCGCTCATTCGGGAGCACACCATGGGGGGGACGCATGTGCGGGTGTTGACGTCGTAGCCCTTCCAGCGACCGGCGATGAGGACTGTAGTCTTTGAAGACCCCTTCTTGTCCCCCCATGCGTACGGGCTGTCCCGAAAAAAGGAGGCCGCATCGGGGGCGCTCAAAGATGCCACATGCGCGACCCCTGCGTCGCTGGTCTTCAGGTAGGGCTCTAGATCCTCCCCGTGGATGACCACCTCCGCTACTGTCTTTCTCTGCGAAATCTGAAATCCCATACACGGCTCCAGAAAAACATCAAGAGCATAAAAAGAACAGATCGTCACCACATGCTCTTCCGTCAGCACCCAAGCCATCGTGGCAACAATACCAAAGACACCAAAAAGGCAAAAGAGCAACGGCAATCTCCCTGGTGCGCATCTGTCATGAAATAAACTGGTCCGTTACGCAATAACATACCCTGTACAGTCCCGAGTCCTCTTTCTTCAGAATGAAGACCGGCTCAGACTCCGCGGGTGGCACAGCGGGGGGCGATGCGCCGGCCACGGGCAAGGCCACGGTCCCGGTGGCGGGCGCCAATGGCATGGGCGGCACCGGTGGCGGCGATGCCGACGACACCGTGTCGGACTCGGGCGGGGGCGCGGCCTCAGTGCCGGGCACCAAAGGCGCAGATGCCGAGGAAGACATGCTTGAAGGGAGAAGAGGCAGAGCGCGCGGGTGTCAGGGCACCCGCGGGGGGGCAAAGACAGAGTGAGAGGTGGAGGGGGGGGCGCCGGCACCTCGGCCCGGCCACCGTCGCCGTCAAGGGGTGTATGCAGCACCCACCGGAAGACGAGGGCACGTCAGGGGAGGGGAGCGAGGTGATGAAGGCGGGAGGAAGGTAAGGGGGGCGTTGGCTCATGTCTGTTCGCCCACCGGGGGCGTGGGCGGCGGAGGTGCACGACATGCTGGCAGCGGTCGAAATAACGGGCGGAAAAGTCGTGCGCGTTGTCCGATGCCATCAGAATGGGCGGGCACCGGCAGCGGCGCGCCGTTGCCGCGCTGTTTTGGCGCCAAGAATCTGGTTGCACGCGCGGTCGCTCCGGGAACTGAACCCCACGTCAGCGCATCGTACTAGTGCGTCTTTCATTCCTCGACGCGTGCCGAGCGGCACCTCAATGATCCATCATGCATTTCCGAATCCATTTCAATTGCATCGTGACACTCAAACCCCACCTTCGTTCTCAAAGTGAACCCCACCTTCAACCCTAGTCCCCTTCAACCCTAGTCCCGACGAGTTGCCACCCGCGCGATGGCGGCGCGTGCCCGCGGCCGCGGCCGCCCGCGGCCGCGTCGGCCGAGCGACCGTGCCCGCCGCCGCCCGCGGCTG
>JAHDHX010000010.1 GCA_020631075.1 Candidatus Altimarinota bacterium | reverse complement strand
TGTAAATCCGCCGGCTCAGCCTTCGGGGGTTCGAATCCCTCTCTGCCCACCATTTATATTCTAGCTAGTGACTCCGCTCTGGAGTCATTTTTGAGTTTGATTTTTTGGACGGAAGGCACACCTGAGTCCCCTCCCTCCGCGGCACCACCAAAGCCCCCCGCCGACCATGGTCGGCGGGGAGCGGTGTGTGTTTGTGTGACAATGATTATGGTCGCCGTCGGGCGGCTATCACCCCCAGACCCAGCACCGTGCCCCCCACCAGCAACCACAGCCAGGCGTCTTCGCCCCCTGCGGTTGACAGTCGGGGGCCTTGCAGGGCGGTCAGGTCATAGCGGGGTGCGTCTGGGTCACGCTCGACGGTTAGGTCACTCTGGGAGATGTCACGCGGGCGGCGGGCGGCAGACGTGTAGCGTTTACTCCCGTCTGGCATGGTGATGAATCGTCCCTCACGTGCGGCGGCGACTGACAACCCTGTACCTCTTTTTTGCAAAAATCCTTCCCACCAGTTTCGCCCTTCCGCACTAGTGCCAGCGCCTTCCACTGGTTTTGAGGTGTTTTTTACCTTTGGCTGAAAGGTCTCCTTGCGCGTGATTTCCAGCTTGGGGGCGGCGGCCTTAAAGGTTTGGGTAGGTGGGGCGGGTTGCGCTGCTGGCTCTGCTGCTACTACCTCTTGGTCATTGATAGTTGCCGCCACGGTCAGGTCTGGCACAGGGGCGGGGGTGGGTGGCTCGGGGGTTGCTTCTGCGCTGGGGGGAGTAGCCACCACAGGGGGAACGGCCACGACCTCAGGGCTCGGCACGGGGGCGACCACTGGGTCGGCGGCGGCGGTCAGCTCCGCCCCCAGGTCGGCGGCTAGTTCGGCTTCCAGCTGGGCGGCCACATCGTCGTCATTGGTTTGGGGTTGGCACCCGTCACCTCCTAGCGTCAGCACGAAGCCTGGGTGGCACTGCACCCGACACGCAGGCGCAGGACTGACTGTACCGTTGGCCACAGCCGTCACGGGGCACTCTGGGCGCAACACACGTACGAGGGCTACTTCTGTCAGCTGGCTAAAAGCCGCCAGACAGACTCCCTCACGCACGGTGCAGGTGTCGGTGTCTCTGACAAGCCACTGCCCACCGACGGGCAGGGCAAAGTGGAGCTGTGTGCCGTCGGGCTGGTCAGGGCGAAACGCCACCTGCGCCGCGGGGGTAAACTCTTGCACATAGCCCGCTGGGGCCACTTGGTACGCGGACAAGACGTCCATCCCCGCGCCTGGGTTGTCTTGCGGTGAGGCAAACTGAATCTGGCTCACTGACGGTGGTTTGATCTTGGCGGGTGGGGTTTGCACGCCGTTCCACGGACTGTCGGTGGTGACGGCTCGGGTGGTCACCACGGTGCCTGACCGAACCCCCACCCGCGGGAAGCCCCCCTCACGCTGTGCCCCAATGGTGAGTGTCCCTGTTCCGCTGATGTCTGTTTTAGTGGTGGGCACACTTGCCCCTGCCTGGGGCGTTGTGACCAGCTGCACTGGGCGGGCATAATACAAATCACTGGTCAGAGCATTATTGGGGATCAAGACTTGGGCGGCGGCGGGCACGGCGATGAAACTAACCAGCAATGCCCCCACGACACTAAGGCTGCTGGGGGATGACGGCGGGAAGGCTTGGGGCATGAGTGACGTGTTTAATGAAGCAATTTCTGGCTTTTGTGTACAAAAGTTATTCACGAGTAAATATGGTCAGCTTATTTCTGTTGGTCAAATTTTTTATACACTTTTCTTGGCCGTCTTTTTGGGCTAGTCTTTTTTTGTCATGTGGAAATTCTTATCGCTCTGGCTGCTGCTTCTGTGTGGTTTCTGGGTCACGGCTGAAACTCAGGCGGCGTATTGCCCGTGGGAGCGAGAACTGGTGTACCCGTACCTCACTAGTGGGCACTATCAGGCGGACTGTCAGGCGGGGGACGCGCCCACGGTGGCGACGCACTTGCTGGACCGTGTCGCGACTATGCACACCCGTCGCCGCCTCGAACCCTTGGAGTATGGGGAGAACGAAGAGGCGAGCCCGAACGAGACAGGAGCGGGAGAGAGTGAGAGTGACAGTGATAGCACGACTGACGAGGCACCATCGCTGTACACAACGATAGCCGAAGATAGCCTGCTCACGCCGCGTGCGCTGAGTCAAAAAGCTGCTGACCACCTCCGCCAGACACACCTGTGCCTCGAGCTTGTCTGTACGGAAGCCTTCTTGCAGTGCCGCGGGAGTGGTCGCGCCACCACCAACGCGCTGACGGATCGGGTTGACTATTGCACGGAAGCCGTCGACCGCACCATGACCGTCCTGCAACGGCAAACCGAACGAGTAGTGCAGCACAATGTCACTGTCAGTAAGGCTCAGGCCTTTACTCAGCAAACCCAGCAAGAAACGCTGCGTCGCTATGAAGTGTTCATCCTCGAAACATTAACTGAACTGGTCCGCCTGGCGGGAGCCTTTGGCACGTCAATCACCAATTTTGCCAAAAGCGTTATATGAAATATTTTAGCACAAAGCGATTGACACAGGGGCCAATCTGTCTAGGTTTATTTTAGAATTGTGCGCGTATACAATTAAATTTTAGCAAAAAAATTTGAACCTTGCCGCTCACCGCCCTAAGTTTAAAAAGACAACACATTCCCTCATTTCTATATTTTAAAAGCGCCAGCCCATGCCCACTGCTCCCATTATTAAGTCAGCCCAAGAGATTGACTTTCCTGAGCTCATGCAGCGTATCCTCAACCTCCTGACAGAGAAGGAGCAAGATATCCTTAAGCGGCGTTTCTCATTGCAAGAGACTCCGAAGGAAACACTGGATAAGATCGGGAAGAGCTATGACATAACGCGGGAGCGAGTGCGACAGATCGAAGCGGTGGCCATCCGTAAGCTTACGCGGATTTCGATGGACCCAGCCATGCGGGCGATTCACAAGCTCGCGTTTGAGATATTGACCGAAAACGGTGACATCATGGCGGAAGATCAACTGGTGTCGCAGATGATCTTGAACATGAACGACAACCAAAAAATTGACCGAAACTCTGTTGTGCTGGCCATGCGAGTGAGCGACAACCTGACCAAGCAAGACAAAAACCAGCAATTTAATCCTTTTTGGCGGACGAAGGAGCTCTCAATGGCTGATGTGCGGGCCCTGCTGCAACGCATTCACAAGGTACTGAAAAAGCAACAAGAAAATGTCCTTGTCCCGGCTGACATCGCAGAGGCTCTCAATGAAAGTGGGGCCAAGGTCACGGAAGCAACTGTTGCGTCGATCCTTTACATCGACAAGCGGTTCCTGAAAACTGGTGACGGCTGGGGGCTGATGAGCTGCCGACTGATTAACCCGAAATCAATCAAAGATCGTATCATCATCACACTGCGCAATAACGCCAAACCACTGCACTTCAGCGAGATTATTCGCGCTGTGCTGGAGGAATTCCCTGCGGTCAAAAAAGTGACGACGCAAGCCATCCATAATGAGCTGATCCGTCATGATGAGTTTGTCCTGGTCGGGCGTGGGTTGTATGGACTAAAAGAATGGAACATGACCACGGGCACGGTGTGTGACGTGATCATCCAAGTGATGCGTGAACACGGTGAACCGATGAAACGCCAAGACATCATCAATAAAGTGTTGGAAAAACGAGAAATCCGCGTGGGGACGATCTCTCTCAACCTGCAAAAATATGAATTCTTTCAGCGGGTTGGTCGTGCGGTGTACATCTATGACGAGAAGCTCGACAAACGTCGTCGTCACCTGAAAGCGATCCGTAAAGCTAATGAGGCGCCGAAAGTGCTGAAAAAGCGTGGTCGCAAACCCAAAGCAAAAAAAGCCTAGGGGGCTGGGTGGTCAGCATGAACGTTATCGAGATAAACTCAAAAAAACTCAGTCACTGGACTGAGTTTTTTAGGAAACACTGATAAAATCTCGCTGATCATAAAAAGAGAGATTTGGGGATGATTTTTTACGACAGGTTCTCACGGGGTCTCTCGACCCCGTGACGGTTCTGGAGTGAAAAAGCACCTCAAAGATCCTTTTTTGATGGCGATTCTTTCTCAATTATTTTCACGTCCTTCTGAGTTTATCAGTGTTTCCTTTAGTACAGAAAATGGTCGGGATGACTGGACTCGAACCAGCGGCCTCACGACCCCCAGCCGTGAACTCTACCAACTGAGCTACATCCCGATTTTTTCACACCGACCAGATATAATCTTTGTTATGTCCAGTCCCTCATCCACCGCCACGCCCTTTTCCCCTGCTGAGCGATTCCCCTCTGGGTTTTTCTTTCTCGTCTGTGGTAATCAAAGGTGGTCGGGGTGAGAGGACTCGAACCTCCGACCTCATGGTCCCAAACCATGCACTCTAGCCAACTGAGCTACACCCCGTTTTTGAGTCAGAACTGCCTGCACAAGGCAGCCAACAAGACCGTAAACGTACTTTGATCACCTGCAAAAGAGCTCGCGAATGCTATGGGGTGGGACTTGAAAGTCAACTTGATTTTTTGCCACTGGGAGCGGTAAGTTGACGGTGAATAAAAACACCATGCGTACCAATCAAAAATTTAGTCCTCAGCGCGACGGATCGTGGAAGTACCTCATCCTGCTGCTCATCTTGCTTGCCTTGGCGGGGGCTTGGTGGCTGACGCGTTCTCGGATGACGGTTTTGTCGGCCATCCCCCGTGACACAGTCGGGATCATGACGGGCCCCAGTGAGCTACTAGCCCCTTTGGCCCAACGAGTAAGCAGTGACGCCCTGGCACCACTGTGGGTTGACCCTGCGCTGGAAGGTGAGCTCGCGCTCGGCACCCTGGCGACTGGTGAAGTGTACCTCGGTGCTAAGCCAGCAGACACCACGGCGGCTATGGCCCAGATCGGCCAGCGCTTTGCCCTCGACAACACGGCCGAAAGAGAGATCACCCCTGAAGGACTGACCACCATTGCGCAAGAAGTCTTGACCGACCAAACCATCGTCGAAGCGGACGGCTGGTTGTGGGTCTTGCCCACGGCGCGTGCGGCCGCGGCCATGGCGGGTGCGGGGCAGCACGAATTGCAATACCAGTCGCTCTGGCGGCCTGCGCGTGGGGTACAGGCGGTGGGGGACACGTTGGCGCTCGGCACGGCCCTGATGCAATCACCTGACGGTCTGTCGGCTGTGGGGGGCGGGTTTCATTCGCTGTCGGCGCTGGTGCCGCACCTGCAAGTGGATCAAACCAGCGCGCAGTCAGTACGCCTGACGGGGGAGGCTCTAGCGGACACGACGGTGTCTGACTTCGCTGGGTACTCTGCTTTTGACCGTTGGGTGACCCCAGAGATTGATTTTTACTTCACTGGGCGTGACCTCGGGCAGCGCCACACGGAGGTCACCCAGCAGCTGACCGAGCGTAGCGCGCAGCTGGGGGTGATCTGGCCTGCGATCGTGCGGGGACTGGGGCAAAGCTACCTCGGGGCAGCGGTTGACGTAGAGACGGCCATTTTGCCGTATTTAAAGGGTGACTTTGCCCTCGTGCTGGAATGGAACCTGGAAACAGAAACTTGGCAGTGGGCGCTGCTGTCGCAGACCGCAGGCAAAGGGTGGAACCCTGATACCTTCCACGACATGGTGCTCACGGCGCAGCAACACTTCGAGACGACCATCCGCGAGGTAGAGTATGCGGAAGGGAAAACCCGCCAAGAAATGGTGGCGGTCGATAAAGCGACCATCAAAACTGAGACAAGTGTCAAACATGGGTATGAGATCGTCTCAGCCAGCAATACGCAGTCTGCCCGTCGGTTTGCCCTTGGCCGTGGCCCAGACAACCAGCTGGTCCTGAGCTCCAGCACAGACCTCCTCACTCGACTGCTCGACCAGTCACAGGCCCCTGCGGAGAGCAGCTACGCCGACACAGTGCTGCACGAGACCATCGACCCGAATGCCCAAAGCTATGGTCGCCTCCGTCAGCAAAATCTCCCTCAGCTGCTTGCGCTGCTGGGTGTGGCGGAAAGCAGCATTGCCGCCCTGCCTGAATTCACCAGCCTGACCTGGGCCACTCGGCAAGACGGTACTGACCTGCAGACGGATATTACTTGGCGATGAGTCACACCGACCAGTGTATTTCGCTCGTCATTGACCAAGAGTCAGCCTTGCTCACTGCAGGAGTCCGCACAGACAGTGCACAATTAGTGAGGTTACTTCATCCAAATTTTGTAGAAATTGGCTGCTCTGGGGCTGTGTATCACTTTGCAGATGTGATAGTGCGATTGCCACAAAGCACATCACGCATGATGGAACTCTCGGACCCACAAGTTGTTTTCGCAACGGATGGGGCGGTGGCTATTGTCTACACGCTGCTGGTTGATGCGCAGCCACATTCGGTGCGTTTTTCTCTGTGGGTGAAGCGTGTAAATGGTTGGCAGCTGAAATATCACGACGGTCAAATCATGAAACCAAATTAATCGTAGAATTCCTGTAAAAATCAGCTGTGGATTTCTTACTCCGAAGTACATTTTCATCTCACGCCCCTGACCGTAGGTACCCTGTGATTAACTCCTCTGCCCCGAGCGCCTCGTCAGCGGCTTCTAAGTACCTCGCAACGCTGCCCGTCTCATACCCCAGACTGACGAGTGCTTCGGCGGCTTCGGTCTTGGCCAGGTTGCTGCTGGGGAGGTTGATCGGGCTGACTGCGAGCGGCTCAAGGGTGAGTTTGCCGCGGAGCTCGAGGACGAGTTTTTGGGCGGTTTTTTTCCCCAGCCCGGGGATTTGTTTGAGGTAGTCGGTGTCGCCCTGGTCGATAGCGGCCGTCAACTGTGGCAGGGGGCAGTCCATGATGCGCATGGCGACCTTGGGGCCGATGCCTGAGACACTGAGGAGGCGGGCGTAGGTGGCGCGTTCTTCCCAGGTGGTGAAGCCGCAGAGGGTTTGGCTTTGCTCACGGATGACGTGGTAGACCCAGCACTCGAGCGGCTGGCCGACGTGAGCGGTGGCCAGCAGGCCCCCAGCGAGCTCGACGCCGTAGCCGATGCCGCCCGCCGTGACCAGCACGGCGGTGCGGGTGTCGACGATGTCTCTGACCGTGCCAGTGAGGAAGTAGATCATATATTTGGTTTTTAGCGGCGTTTTTCGCAATATTCGATCAGCTTTTCAGGATTTTGGTTCCAGTCGTTTTCCCACTGGGCGATGATCTCGTCGGCGACGGTGGCTTTGCGCTTAAAGGCGAGGTCACGCAAGGGGTCGAGCAGGATGCTCTCGTCTTGGTCGATGTGGTTGAGTCGACTGAACTCGGACAGCTTGCGGCTGGAAAGCTCCAGAAGCTGGTTGAGTAAAGTGCGGATGGGTTTGCCGTTGGGCATGGTGGCTTCGAGGCCTTCCTTCCAGCAGACTTCGTCGAAGGCGACGAGGTCGTCGAAACTCATGCCCTCAAACAGGTCGGCGATGGTGGCCCAGCTTTCTGAGTCAAACACGAGGCCCTTAATGAAGGCGGCGGCGGCCATGACCAGCCAGCGGGGGAGGCTGTCGATGGCGCGGAACTCGATGTAGCCCGGGCGGAGCCGAATGTCTGACCAGAGGGTTTTGATCTGGGCGTCGATGTCTTTGAGCTGGGGGTAGTGGCCTTGGTAGCCTTCACTGACCCACTGGCCGAAGGTGAGGTTGTCTGGGTTGACCTCGCGGTTGCCAACAAACATGATGGTGACTTCTGACTGCCAGATGAACTCGAGCCACTGGCGGAGGTCGAAGTCGGGGTTCATGAGGGTACTGGGGAGGCCATTACGCTCAGGCACGGCCCGCTGGGTGCAGACGCGACGGAAGTTTTTGTATTCGGTCAGTTGGCCCTTAAACAAGGGAGAGGTAGCGAACAGCACGCTGACAACGGGGACGAGTCGCATGGCGGTTTGAACTTTTTTGATGAGGTTGTCTTCGCTGGTGTAGCCGTAATTAATGTGGATGCCGTTGCAGTTCATCATGTAGGGCAGCATATACTCCAGATTGCCCAAGGTGCGGGCCTGACGGTTACGCTGGGTGGGAACCATCTCGAAATCTTCGCCAGCGGCAAAGGGCTGCACGCCGAGGGGCACCCAGCGGATGCCCATTTCCTTAGAAATGGTTTCGACTTCGTAGAGGTGCATCCGAAATTCGTCGGCGAGGTAGTGGAGGCTGATCTCGGGGGAGCCTGCGAGCTCAAGCCGACCGTCGGATTCGATTGTCACGGTGACGTGGCCACGCTTAATGGCTTTGATGACGTCGCCCTCGCGGGCGGTCTCGGCCCAGCCGTAGCGCTTAATCAATTCTTCGAGGATGGTCTTGTAGCCCTTTTCACCGAAGTAGGTCACGGGAAGCCACGTTTGGTCGTATACGGCGGACCGCTCCCACTCCAGCCCCATGGCGAGCGAGCCGTCAGAGTTTTTGGTGCGGTAGTATTCGATGGCGTGGTCGAGCGACTGGATCTGGTCGGTTTTGTGCATGAGTGAGGGGATTAGGCAGTGAAGAAGGGGCTGCGAAAACGAGGATTTCAAGGCTTATTTTAGGGTCTGGGTCGGGTGGTGCAATGCGTTTTTTGGGGGCGGGGAAATGGGAAAACTAGTTAATTTTTGTGTAAATTGACTGTTTTTTTCGATATAATTACAAAATATTTGTTTATAAAAATATCCATGTGTATAATTTGTCAGTAAAAAGTTTTACCTGTGTCATTTTTTGCGTTTTCCTAAAGCGAGTCCCCGATGAAGAAGATCCCTGACAGTGTGCGTGAGATGATCCATGCGAATCAATTTTTGCAGTTTGGGTTGTCGTATCGGCTTTTTAACCTCACACAGCTGGCGAAGTACCTCCACCCGCTGGTGGAAACGCGGTGCCAAAAAGAGGTGAAGGAGACGGCGATCGTGACGGCGCTGAGTCGGATACAAAAAGAGAAGCTGGTGGAGGCGCCTGACGAAAAGCAATTTCGGGTGGAAAATGTGTCGGTGAAATCGGGGCTGGGGACGCGAACATATTTTAACCGTCCTGACGCGCGAGCGGCTGTGCATAGGCTTGCAGAGGAGGCCCACCAGCGTCAGCTCTTCTTTCAATATACGGAATCGACGCATGAAATAACGGTTTTTTATGAGCGGTCGCTGGGGGAGCTGGTGGGGAAGCTGGGCTTCGAGCAGAAGTATGTCAATGACGCGCTGGCCTGCGTGGGGGTGCGGTTTTCGGAAGAGTTATTTCATGTGCCTGGGCTACTTTTTATGCTTATGCAGCGGATATCACTGCAAAATATCAATATAATTGATATATCGTCTACTTTCACGGAGTTTAATTTCTTTGTGCGGGAGGATGACGTGAAAATTGTGTTTGAAACGCTGCATGATTGCTTCCTCTGAAAAAGGGGGAAAGCGAGTGAGTCGGTGGACTTTTGCACGGGAGGGGAGGTCGGGTGGTAGCGAACCGTGGTTCGCTCTCGCATTGCAGCTGGGTGAGCTGCGCGCGGGTCGCTATCGCTCCCGACTGGCTCTCTCACCGCTCCTCTTTCCTCACGAGTCTGAAATTGTCACACACAGAGCGACTCGCTCGGATGTCTGCATCTGCATTCAGGCATCTTGAATACTGTCGCCGCGGTTTGTCTTCCCGTTGGTCAGACGGCACGCTGGCGACATATTCGCTGGAGTGTTTTGCGGTGTTTGAATTGCTCCGTCATAAGCAAGGTGGTGGACTCGCGCAGCGAACCACGCTGGGACAGTTTGGGGGGATTTGGGGTGGTGGGAAGGTGGTTTGGGGCTGGGGGGAGGGGAAATGTGTGGGAGCGGAGAAAAATCTGGGGCTGGGAAAAAAGTTGGGTACGGAAAAGACTGGTGGGGTTGCCTGAGTGGGAGGGGTCAAAGCTGGGAGACGATCTGGTCGATGATGCCCAAGCCGTGAACGTGCAAGGCCGACGCGAGGCCAACACGGTCGGCCCCAGCCGCGAGATAGCGGTGGACGTCTGCCGCGGACTGCACCCCGCCCACGCCGATAAGGGTGATGTCTGACCCTGCGGCGTCGAGCAGAGTACGCAGCGAAGACACGGTGGCTAAGCTGGCGGGGAGTAGGGCTGGGCCGCTGAGCCCGCCGTAGCCGCCATTGGCGGTGAGGACGCTCTGGCCTGTGGGGTCGGTGAAGCGGCAGTGGCCGAGGGTGTTGCTGGCGGTCAAAAAACTGGCGCCCCCTGCGGTGGCGACCTGTACGAGTGCGGCTTGGAGGGGGGGGGCTTGGAGAGGGGGGAGCTTCAGCCCGAGGGGCAGGGTGTGGTCGCACTGCTGCAAGATGGCGGCGACGGCGTCGGGGGAATCCGCGAAGAGCTGGGACTCGGTGTTGGGGCAGGAGAGGTTGAGCTCTATGGCGTCGACGACGCCGCTGGCGGTGGCGAGCTCGACCAGCTGGCAATATTCGGTGACGGTGAACCCCGAAACCGACAGCCAGCGGGGTTTGGTGGTTTGCACCTGGGCGAGGTAGTCGAGGTGAGCCTGAATACCGTCATTGGCGAGGCCGACGGCGTTGAGGGTGAAGGGTTCGGAGTAGTATTCGCGGGGGGTGGGGTTGCCCTGCCGCGGGGCGAGGGTGACGGATTTGGTCATGATGGCGCCGAGGGGGCTGTCGGCGAGTTCCTGCAGCTGCTGGGGGTGCCAAGCGAGCGGGCAGGGGGCATTGATAAGCGGGGTGCTGGCGTGGAAGTCGAGCCAATGAGCCATGGGGAAGAGGCGGTGAAAGGAGGGACTAACGGGGACGAACGAAGCCCTGTGTGACTTGCTGGGGGGTGATGGTCTCGCTGAAGGTGCCGTCCCACGAAGTGGGGGTGGCACTGCTGGGGGGGGGAGTGGTGCGGACACGGGGGGTGGCCTGAATACGCAATGGGGGGGGCGCAGCGGCGGGAGGAGTAGCGGCGGGGGTCAGGGTGATGGGGGTGGCGTCAGGGGTGGCCTGCACGGCGGAGCGGCGCTGCAGGGCGCTGGGGGCGGTCGTCGTGCGGGCAGGAGCGGGGGCGGGAGCCGACGAGCGACGAGCCCGTGGGGTGGTGTATTGCTGGCGGGGGGGGGCCGTGAGGGCGGGGCGGTCGGCCCCTGCGCCGCCGTAGGTGCCACTGCCGCTGGGGCTACCGAAGAGGTACTGCGCGTCGGGGATGTCCCACAGTTTGGCGTCTTCGCCTTCGAGTTGCCAGTGGCGGCCAACTTTGACCACGCCGTCGGGGGGTGTGAACTCACCATAGAGGTCGGGGCGGGCGGTGAGAACGATGTCCCAGACTTTGCGCCAGTAGTCCGAAAGGGAGTAGATGGCGAAGGAGCCGCTCTTGAGCGGGCGGCCGCTGGAATTACCGCCCCACATGACGACGGTGGCGTGGGGGGTGTAGCTAGCGATGACGTTGTCGACGGGGAGGATCTGGCCGTTGACGTTGGCGTTGGAGGTGCCGGTCTTGACGGCGATGGTGCGGTCGGGGAAGCGGAGGGCGTCACGCCAGATGCCTGCGGTGCGGAGGGAGTTGTCACCGAGGATGGACGCGATGAAAAAAACGGTCTCGGGCGAGAGGACGGTGCGGGGGCTGCGCTCGCAGGGGTTTTGGACGGGGTCGCCCATCAAGGTGGTGACCTCAAGGATGGGGCAGAGCTCGCGGTTTTGCCCGCTGCCGAGCGTAGCGTAGGCATTGGCCAGGGTGGCCAGTGGCATGGCGGGGGTGCCGAGGGCGAGCGTCCAGCCGAACTGGTGGTCGTGGTAGTCTTCGTTGAGCCCCATGTCGAAGAAGATGTCGAGGTAGTTTTTCAGGGCTTTCTCGCCCCCAGCGAGGTAGAACGCCTGCGCGGCGGGAACATTACGCGAGAGAGCCAGGGCGGGGCCCATGCGCATATTGCCCAGATAGAGGCCGTCGGCATTTTGCAGGGGGCGTTTGTCGCCCTTAAACTTGACGGCGGTGTCGTGCAGGAAGGTCTGGGGGCCGTAGCCTTCGTCGATCATGCCAGCGAAGATGAAGGGCTTCATGGTGGAGCCGACCTGACGGTCGGCGCGGAGCATATCGATCTGGCCTGAGATTTGTTCGTTCCAGAAGGCTTTTGAGCCGACCCACACCAGTGGTGAGCGGGTAGCGTGGTCGATGACGGTGAGGGCGAAGTTTTCGATGTCCCAGTCGGCGACGAGGGGGCCGCCAGCCTCTGACTGGAGGTATTGCAGGACTTGCTGGTGGAGGTCGGTGTCGATGCTGGTGCGGATGCGCAGGCCGCCCGGATAGTCGCTGAGGTCGAAGCCCTTTTGGGCGAGGAAGTGGCGGACGTAAAACTGCCAGTGCTGGAACTGGGTCTGGGACCAGCTGCGCCGAGTGGGGAGCTGGATCTGGCGGAACTCTTGCCAGGTGGCTTTGACTTGGTCGTCTGACCAGTCGTGCGCGTCGGCGTAGGCGAAGAGGATGGACTCGGCCCGAGACTGCTGGTAGTCGTAGTCGTCAAAGGGGGTACAGTTGAGCCGACCCGTGGCGTCGCAGTCGCCGAGCCAGTTGCTGAGGTGGCGCTGGCGGGCGAGCACGACGGGGTTTTGCGGGAGGGTGGCCAGCACGAGGGACTGGGCGGGGGTGAGCTGGGCGGGGGGGACGCCGAAATAAATCTCGGACGCGGCGCGCACGCCGTGGATGGTGGGGCCGTAGGGGACGGCGTTGAGGTACATCTCCAAGATTTCTTGTTTGCTGAAGCGGGTTTCGACGCCGAGGGCGATGGCGACTTCACGGAGCTTACGCTGGTAGCTGCGTTCGTCCGTCAGGAAGGCTTTGCGGGCGAGCTGCTGGGTGAGTGTCGACGCCCCCTGCACGATGCCGCCTGCTTGGAAATTCTCGACCATGGCGCGGCCGATCGACCGAACGTCGACCCCTGCGTGCTGGTAAAACCGTTTGTCTTCGGCGAGGAGGATCATCTCTTTTAGCGAGTCGGGCATTTGCTCGAGGTTGACCCATTCGCGGTTTTCGTTCTGGAAATTGCGGTGGATTTCGTTGTCGTCGCGGTCGGTGATGATGACCGAGTAGGAAAGGTTTTTGACGGAGAAATTTTGGCCGCGGATGAAGTCCTCCATGCCCCACCACGCGAGCAAAAACGCCGCCACGAGGCCCAACAGGGCCAGTGAACTCAGAACGTGGAGGATGAACCGAATCATGAACGTTGGGAGGGGGAGGGTCAGGGAGAATATAGTGGAAAGTGGGCGGAGGGGCGAGTGGTCTGTGGGGGATTGCAGGAGCCGTGGATTGGGCGTGCCTGAAACTGCGTTACTGGAACTGGCCCTGTAGCCACGGGGTGGGGTCGACGGCCAGACCGTCGACCGCCATGCCGAAGTGCAGGTGGGAGCCTGTGCTGACGCCCACATCGCCCACGAGGCCGATGGGGTCGCCCTGCGCAATGAGGTCGCCTTCGGCCACGGTGCGACTGCGGAGGTGCCAAAAGTTGCTGGCAACCCCTGCGCCGTGGTCGATGACGACCATGTGGCCGTATTTGCCGCCGTCACGCGAGACGATGACCCGACCGTCGGCTGGGGCGGCCACGAGGGTGCCTTCGGGGACGTCATAATCGATGCCCAGATGCTGGCCGCGGTCTTCGCCATTGACGACCATGTGCACGCCAAAGCCCTGTGAAATGGGGCCCTTGACCGGACGCTGGAACGCGCCGACCCACAGTGGTGTGGGGCTGAGCGGCACGGACGAGGTGACTGCCCAGCGCCAGACGGGGTCGCGGTCGGTGTAGCGGGCGGGCATGAGCTGGGCGGTGGTGTCGTCGAGGGTGAAGCGCGAAGCGCCGTAGCTGTCACCCGTGATGGTGAGTGGGTCGGCGGTGGGTTGGCCCTCGACCGTCAAAGAGAGGGCGTCGGTGGCGCTGAGCGGGACGGCGATGTGGCCTTCGTAGTGGCTGCGCTGGGGGGCGGGAAGGGTGGCGTCGACCTGGGCGACGCGGCGCAGGAGGGTCTGGGCGCGGGCGTAGGTGAGGTCAGTGAGTAACGAGGCGTCTGCGACGGCGGGGGGGGCGATGATGCTGGCGGAGAGCGCGGCGGAGAGCTCGTGCCAGTGGGGCAGCTGGGCGGGGGTGTCGGGCTCAGCCAACTGGGGGGCGGCGTCCGGGAAGGCGCGCATTAAAATAGCCAGGGCGTGAGCTTCGGTGAGGGGGGCGTCGAGGTCGATCGCTTCGCCTGCTTCGGGGCGGAGGAGGCCGAGGCGGATGGCTTGGTTGGTCGCGGGGACACCCGCGACGGCTTGGCGATGGCGGTAGGGCCGCCAGTCAGGGAAGGTGGTGCGGACGGTCTGCGGGACGCTGAGGTTGCTGTAGGCGAGGACGTAGTCGAGGAATTCGCCCTGTCGCATGGAATGATGGGGGGAACTCTGGCGGCGGCGGAGGGCAAACTGAACGGACTCACCCCCGACGGTGACGTCGGGGACGTCGGTGGTGATGTCAGCGGGGAGGCTGACACGGACGGTTTGGCCCGGGCGCGCGGTGGCGGGGAGGTCGAGCGAGACGCTGGCGGTGGCCAGCACCTGTGTGCCGCTGACAAGGAGGCCGCCGAGCGCGAAGCTGCGGAGGGTCGAAAGCCAATTAGGGGTGGGCATCGGGACATTATAGGGGAAAATGGCGGGGAGGGCGAGGGGGAAGTGGGGTGAAAAACTGAGTTGTGATATAGAATACAGCCATCAAGTCTGACTTCATTGCACTTTCAGGGCGGGGGCATAGGATGGGCGGGATTGATCTGATTTTTCCTTCCTGAAACAAATGAAAACTGTGTGGCTGAGTGTGCTGTCAGTGCTGGTGGTGGTGCCGACAACGGCGGCGGCTGACTTCGATGCGCTGGCGCGGGCGTATGCGCTGGCGGCGGCGTATGCGGCGGTGGACGGCCCCGCCGAAAGTGGGCAGACGGCAGACGTGGCGGCCACTAGCCCCGCGGGAAATGCGCCCACGGAGAATTACCAACCAGTGGCGAACACGGGCAACACGCTGGTGGCTGACCGCAAGGCGAAGCTGGCCGCGATGCGGGAAAAGCAGGCCGAGATGGCGGTGCTGGCCGCGGAAGAGCGCGCGGAAATGGCGGACGTGTTGGCGGAAAAAGCGCGGAACTTTGAGGTGCCAGAGGAAATCTTGCGGACGCTGCTGCACTCGGTCAACCGAACGGCGCTGATAGAAGACCTTGACCCGAGCATTACGTCGCGGGTGGAGCACTTCGTCGATGACCCTGTGCTGAATGCGGCGGGGATCAAACAGTTGATCGGGGTGGGGATGACGGACTTTTATGGGTCGGCGGATGAACGGGTGGATAATATTTTCCGCACGGTGCAGCTGCTCGACACGCATATCATCCCGCAGGGGGAGACGTTTAGTTTTAACCGTGAGATCGGGCCCGTGACGCTGGCGAGGGGGTTTAAGGAGTCGTTGGTGATCCTTGGGGATGAGGTGAAGCCCGGGCTGGGGGGGGGGGTGTGTCAGACTTCGACGACGATCTATCGGGCGGCCTTTAGCGCGGGGTTACCGATCACGCAGCATCACTTCCACTCAAAGCCTGTGCCGTACTATGGGCCGCAATATGGCACGGACGCGACCATCTGGCAGCCAGGGAAAGATTTTCGGTTTCAAAATGACACGCCTGGGGACGTGATGGTGCAGATCGGGTTGCAGGATCGGTACTTGATCATCCTGCTGTATGGCACGCCTGACCGACAGGTGACGATCGATGAGCCGAAATTTAGCGGGACGCTCAACAGTGGGCTGGGGGCGAGCTGGACGCGGCGGGTGAACTATGACGATGGGGAGTCGTATGTGGACACGCGCAGCACGCGGTATGGGAAGCCTGACTATGGGAATTAGGGGGTGTTAACAGAACTTTTTTAGTGAAGTGATAGACTAGGCAGTGTTGACATAACGGTGTTAGAAAAGTGATAGATTGAAAGAAGAAATCTCGAACAATAATGAATCTTTTTCGCGAGGGGGCGCTTGAGAACTGCAAAAGGTACGAAGGTACCTTTTGCAAACCTCGCACTACCCTCGCAAAAAATCTCCTATTTTTGTCCTGAGACCGTTTATGTCAACACTACCTAAAAAATCCGCCTAGATGGGCGGATTTTTAGTTGTGTGAGACGTTTGATTGGAGTTTGATTGGAGTCAGTCTAAGCGTCAGACCCTGACAGGGTGTCGGCCAGGGTGGGCTGGCCACTGGCGGTGGCGTAGGCGGGGGAAAGCGCGAAAAAACCTGCGTCGGTCAAGCCGAGTGACTGGAGCTGGGCCCGCCCCACGGCGCCGAAGGCTGGCCCCATGGTGGTGGCAACTACGGGGAGGGTGACCTGTTGGCGGAGGGTTTGCAGCTGCTGGCAAAAAGCCACGAGCTCGGCATCGGTGTGGGGGGTGACGGCGTACTTTAGGGCGCGGGGGGCGAAGGGGAGCTGCTGGGGCACGAGCGCTGAAAGGTCGGGCACGCCAGCGAAGTCGTGCACGGACAAGATGAGGTGCTCGCCGCGGAACAACGTAAGGGTGTCGGTGGGGTCGTGTAAGAAATCAAGGTCGATGAGGCCGCCTGTGTGGTCGATGAAGGACTGGAGGATGTGCTGGCGGGTGGGCTCGGGCGTGCGACAGGCTCCGCCGAGCTCGGGCCGACGGCAGACGGCTAGATAGCGGTACTGACGTGGGAGCTGGCGGAGGAAGTCTTGGAAAACATCCAGCGTGGGGAGGTCGGGGCCGTAGGTGGGGAGGAGCTGGTCGAGCCAGAGCTCGACCCGATGGATAGGCTGTGAGTGGGTGGCGAGCTGCGCGAGGGCTTGCCGATAAGCGTCAATGGTCGGGAGGCGGAGGGGAACCCATGTTTGCATCATGCGGAGGGTAGCAGAGATCCGCGGGTGGGGGGAAATTTTCGTACACATAATTTGACCATGAACACGGAAGCAGTACGTTGGGTGGTGTGGGAGCTGACTCTCGGGTGGGGGAGGTGACTCGGGGGGCAAATCTTTATTACCTCTTGACTGAAACCAATAAAATGCGTGTGACTCTGACGACTCTGGTGTGGCTGTGGTGTGTGTGCGTGGTGCCCCTGACGGCGCAGGCCATGACGGACTGGAGCGAAACGCTGCCGTATGCGATAGAGCAGGGGTGGACGACGGCTGACACCGACGGGCGCGGACTGGGGAGTGGGGTGGGGCCGCAGACCCCTGTGACGGCGTTGGACTTTGTGGTGACGCTGATCAAAACGACGGACTTCAGTGTGGAGGGGGCGCGGTTTGGGACGGAGGTGCCAGCGGGGATAGACCCTGAGAGTGAAGATGCGCAGTACCTGCGGGAGGCGGTGCGGCGAGGGCTGGTGAAAGTGGAACAATGGCAAGGTGACCGAAAAATAAGCCAAGGACAGGGGCTGAGTGATGTCTTGCGTGTGATGGGGCTGTCAGTGACGCGGGTGGATGAGCCGAGTGAAGCCTTCCTGGCGGCGTTGCCCGAGCGACTGACCAACAGCCCGTGGCGCAATGCGTTGCAGGCGGGGCATGAGCGGGGGCTGCTGGACAGTGATGATGTGCGAACCTTCACGCCACAGGCGACCCTGACACGGGGGCAGTTTTACTCTTGGTTGCGGGGGGGAGAAATCCACCTGCAGTTTGTGCGGAGTGTGAAGCGCGCCCAGGCGCGGGAGCAGTATGTGCCGTATGGTGACGGGGAAGAGCGGACGGTGGAAATTAACCTGAGTGATGCGAGTTACACGCAAAATGAGGGGGCGTTTGCGGAGCTCAACACTGCCGGGGCGATCGATGAGGTGGTGGCGCAGATCCTGGCGCAGTATCAGTTTCGGGAAGAGATCACCCCTGCGGTCGAGCGGCGGATGGTCAATGCGGCCATCAGCGCGATGGTGGGGGCGCTGGGGGATGACTATAGTGTGTACATCCCGCCAGCGGAGACCGATGAGTACCGCGAAGCCGTCAACACGTCGAGCTATGAGGGGATAGGGGCGCACGTGGAGGTGATAGAGGGGTTTTTGGTGATCACGTCGCCGATAGTGGGGTCACCCGCGGAAAAAGCTGGCGTGGTGAGCGGGGACAAGGTGGTGGCCGTGGATGGTGAGCCCGTGGTGGGGTGGCCAGTGATGGAAATCATTGGGATGATCAAGGGGGAAGCGGGGACGGACGTGACGCTAACGATCCAGCGGACGGGGCGACAATTTGACCTGACGGTGACGCGGGGGGAGATCACTATTCCGCCCCTGACGCTGAAGGAAGAGAAGGGCATTCCGATCTTGGGGTTGCATCAATTTAAGCCTGATATGAAGCAAGAATTTCAGCAGATGGTCCGTGAGATCGCGGCCAGTAACCCGCGGGGGCTGGTGATAGACCTGCGTAATAACCCCGGGGGGTCTCTGGAGGCGGCGCTGGTGGTGGCGGAGACGCTGCTGGCGGAAGATGACGTGATAGCGACGATGTATCGCGGGGAAACCAAAAACCAGTTTGGGGCGGATGATGACGGACTGCTGCTGGGGGTGCCTGTGGCGGTGGTGGTGAATGAAGGGTCGGCGTCGGCCAGTGAGATCATTGCCGGGATAGTGCAAGACCATGAACTGGGGAAGGTGATCGGAACTCAGACCTTCGGGAAGGGGACGGTGCAGGGGACGAGCCTGATAGGGAACAATGGGGCGGCGCTGAAGCTGACGGTCGGGGTGTGGCACACGCCCAACGGACGGTGGATAGAAGGCGAGGGGATAGTGCCTGACATAGTGGTGGGGAACCCGACCCCAGCGCAGATAGAAGCGGAATATGACCCGCAGCTGAGTCGGGCGTTGGATTATATAATTTATAAACGGTAGGGGGCTTCACTTTTATAATTTCAAATTTTTGTATTTTCACACTCATAATCAAATGAACACGAAACATCTGCTGGGGGGGCTGCTGACGATGATGCTGGGGCTGAGCGGCGCGCACGCTGCCCACGCACAAACCAGTGACGCGCCCGTGCTGACCGAGACCACTGTGCAGCTGACCGCGGGAAAAGCCGTGCGGTTGGACCATGCGCGGGACTGGAACGCGGTCGCGGTGCTGAGCCCAGACGGTGAGGGGTTGCCTGAGTTAGAGTATTCGCTGGATGGAAAAAACTATGTGGGGTGGCACCTGAGCCATGGGCAATGGGCCGATGAAACCATTACGGAGCTGCTGCCAGTGCGCACGCCACGGCAGAGTGTCTGGGTGCGGGCGGCCGCCAACGACACGGTGGGGGTGCACTTTTACCACACGGTGACGGCGGCGGACCTGCTGACGGTGGAAGGGCTGACGGATCAGCTCGACACGCGGCCGCAGTTCATCAGCCGGGCGGAGTGGGACAACGGGGCGTGTAGTAAAGGGACGACGGAATCTTATAGTTTGTATGAAGGTGAAAATACCTTTGACCTGAGCAAGCGTGCGACGGAGATAGCCTACCAAGCGAAGGTGAAGCTGCGGCAGGGGGATAGCTCGTATGATGATGAGATCGAGGCGACGGAGGCGATACACTTCCAAGTGCGGGGGGAGTCAGACCTGCCGCGGTTGACCGTGCACCACACGGGGGAAAGTGGCGGCGTGTCGGAGCGGTATGTGGTGGACCCTGCAGCCCATGTGCGGGCGGTCTGCGTGTTTCATAAGTATTCGCGGGGGTGGGGAGACATTGCATATCATTATTACATCGCTAAAAATGGGGATATATATGAAGGGGTTGACGGGGGGATAACCGAATCGGGGACGCACACCTGGAACCGTAACAAAAACAACATTGGGATCGTGCTGCAGGGGAATTATAACATTGAGGAGCCACCCGACGTGCAGATAGAGGTGCTGAGCCTGCTGCTGGCGGACCACGCGACGCGGTTAGGGATTAACCCGTTTGAGAAGGTGGATTACCACGGGCGGGAAGTCGAGCGCATTGCCGGGCACCGTGAGGTCGCCGCCGCTAGCCACGGGACGAGCTGCCCCGGTGACGCGATCTATGCCCGTATGCCAGAGATACGACAACGGACAGAAAATGTCATGAATAAGCTGCGGAAAGCGGCCAAGTCGGTGGTGCCCAAGGCGCGCGACCGCCTGCAAAAAAGTGAGGTGGTGCAGCAATATCAAGGGTACAAAACGAAGATACAACCGCGGGACGAGAGCCGAAAGCTGATCAAGCGGATTGACATTGGGCAGCCGATCGTGACGGGGCGGGGGGAGCGAGGCGACATTGACATCATGATCGAGAATCTGTCGGGGAGTGATATATTGCAGGGGGAGTCAATGAAGGCGAGTAATGTGCCGGAAGGGTTGGTGGTGACGAGCTTTCGGGCGCTGACGCGGATCAACGCTGGGGAGACGGGGGTGTTTCGGGCGAAGTTTTATGTGCGCAATACCCTCCCAAATGGAGAGTATACGCTGGAGATGTCGCCTGAGTTTTTCCGTCGGGTGGACTACACCATTGCGCGGAACCTCGCGTTGCCTGTCTTTACCCAAACGCTGCAGGTGGCGGGGGCGGAGAACTATGTGCTGATCCCTGTGGCGGAGAGTGCGTATACGCCCTTGAGTGAGGCGTTCCTCGGGAAAAATCTGACGGCGGTGGGCGACCAAGCCGCCACCAAAGATGGGTACACCCCAGAGATGCTGCGTGACCTGACGGCGACGTCTATCGTGCGGCATGAAAACACCCAAGATGACAGTCCGTTGTTTCGGGTGATGATCGAGAGCTTCACGCGGAAGTATGCGGAGGTGACCGCGACGGAGGTGATGGCCGTTTACACCAATGACAACCTGCTGACGACGCTGATGCCAGGGCAGACGGTGAAGGCGCTTTATACCACCAGTAATGGGTACCCGACGCTGAGTGTGAGCATAGACGATGAGCCGCTGGCGGAGGTGAAGACGCTGTCGCTGCGAACCAGTACCCATGACGGTGTGCTGACAGTGCACAACCACAGTGAGAACCTGTCTTCGGCGAATGCGTACAATGAGTTTCGTTCGCGGTTGGACCTGTATGCGACGGGGTCGAAGCTGGAAATAGTCAACGAGCTGCCGATAGAGCTGTATCTGCTGGGGTTGTCGGAGGAACCCGTGACCGAACCACTGACGAAGCGAGAGGCGATCATTATCGCGGCGCGGAACTACGCGTATGTGTACTCACACCTTAAGTCGAAGTTTGACACGGAGCGGTACCACATGACGAATTCACCGAAGTGCTGCCAGTATTACCTCGGGTATGGGTGGGAGAAGTACCACCCAGAGCAAGCGGAGATAGTAAAACAAACCCGTGGGGTGATGGCCACGGTGGACGGTGTGCCGGTGGTGCTGCCGTACCACACGCAGAGTGGGGGGCAGACATCTGACGCGTGGCGGGGGCAGTACCCACACACGAAGTCGCAGTATCTTTCCTTCGATGAGGGGTACCCACGCAAAGGCCACGGTGTGGGGATGTCAGGGCGAACCGCCCGCGCGATGGGAAACATGGGCAAAACGAAAGAAGAGATCTTGCGTTACTTCTTTGATGGGATCGAGATAGAAAAGGTGTATGAGTAAATAAGCGCGGTGGCGGGGAAAGCTCTGAAAAAAGCAGCCAGCTGGGGGAGCTGGCTGTTTTTAAGTCCAATAAAACTAGCGCGTGGTGGGGACGGGGAACTCTTCGCGGCGGGAGAGCTCGCCCCCGCAGTTTTTGCAAAACTTGGCGTCGTAGTCGTGATGGGGGTAGTGGCAGAACTCGCAGGTGAGGAGCTGTTTGCCAAAAAAGTGGTCGATGAAGACGCGGGTGATCATTGCGGTGAGGATGGCCATGGTGCCGACGCCCATGATCATCACGACGGAGGCGATGACGCGCCCCGGCCCCGTGACGGGCACGATGTCGCCGTAGCCGACGGTGGTGACGGTGACGATGGTCCACCAGAGGGCGTCGGGAAGGGTCTTGAAGTCTGGGTTGAGGCCCACTTCGGCGTAGTAGAGACCAAAGGCCCCCAGCACGACCACCAAGAAAAGGCTGGCGCCGAAGATGCGGAGCTCGTCGTGGTATTGCCGAAATGACCGAAAGAAGGAGTGGATGAGCGGTGAGTAGCGGAAGGCTTTGAGGATCTTTAAAATGCGGAGCGCACGGAGAAACCGCAGGTAGGCGAGATTAAAAAAGGTGAGGTAGTAAGCGAGCAACACCATGATGTCTATCCAAGTATAGGGTGAGGTGATGAAGGTGCGGAAGTCGCGGCTGACCCACAGACGCGCGAGGAGCTCGACCGTGAAAACGGCCATAATGAAGAGGTCGAAAATAAGAAAGTACTCATGATGGGTGCGCCCCCAGGGGGTGGTTTCGAGCATGATCGCCACCGACGAGATGGCGATCAGGCCGATGATGAAGTAGGCGAAATAGCGCCCCAGCCGCGTGCTGCGGTCGGTGAGGAGGGTTGTGAGCCACGCGTGGAAGTGTGTCATGGTGTTTCGCTGTATTGTAACAGGTTTTGTGGTGAGGGGTAAGAGAGGGGGCGAGAAATTGAAGGAGGTGTGTCTGGAGTTACTCTCTTGAAATATGATTTGAAAAATATTGGTTTAGTAATGTTTTCCATGCTACAATAATGGGATTTTATCACTTTATCCCATGTCAAAATCCACACACAC
>JAHDHX010000018.1:2620-3834 GCA_020631075.1 Candidatus Altimarinota bacterium | reverse complement strand
CAACGCTGCGACCGCCTCCTCCGCTGGGACGCCGTTCGTGGTATAGACCGGTCCAAAACCACCATCGGCCGCAACGTCCCCGCCAAAGCCCGACTTAACAGCCGCCCCGGTATCCAACGCCTCATGGCCGGTGGTGACGAATTTGAACAAAAACAAATCGAAGCCTTCATCCTTGAAGCCGGTGAAGACACCGTCGCCCACAAAGGCATCGTAGAGAGCCGCGGCCGCAAAACAGTCGCTTCCCACTCATTTGCCGACCTGCGATCTATCCTCATCTTCCGCCCCCAAGTTCGCTACATCACCCAACTAGAACTCAATCCCCAGGCTCACGTCGACTTCGAAGACTCGCTTCTCGCTGAGTACGGCCTATCTGCAGACACCATCCAACTAGGCGACTCCAAACCCGACTTCATCGAAGTCATCCGAGACGAAACGGACCCCGTCCCCAAACTTAGAATCTGGGACTTCAAAGCCAGCCAGTCGGCCAAGCACGAACACTTCATCCAAGTCGCCTACTACTCCCTTTTACTAGAGCATCTCCTCACCCACACCAACTTCGTCGGCGCCACCGTCGATACCGAATTCGGTGTCATTCGCTCCTTCGACGGCGATGAAGAATTCCCTCTCGCCCCCTATCGGCGGGCCATCGACGACTTTTTCCGTGACCGTCTCATGCCGATCCTCAACACTCCGGCCGCCGATGCCCACTACCACATCGCCCCCGCCTGTATCCTGTGCGAATACCTCGACCATTGCCAAGCCCAAGCCAACAATGAAAACGACATCTCCCGCATCCCCTACATCTCCACCGAATCGAAACGCCGCCTTAACCAGCTAGGCATCACCACCCACAACCATCTCGCCCAGCTCGAAACCGCCATTCGTACCGGCCAAGGCGCACCCACATGGTCCACGCCGCAAAACCAACTTCCCATCGACCCCCAAGCGGCCGCTGCCACCCTGCGCGAGCAATCTCACGACCTATCCCGCAACCTCAACCGCTATTTAGCCTCCGCCCGGGCATTCGAAGATGGCCAAATCCACCCTCTCGAATCGGTCACCATGCAAATGCCCCGCTACGAAAACATCCGCATCGTCCTGTCGGCCGAGCAAGATGCTGTCACCGGCACCTGCTTCGCCCTCGGCATCAAAACCTATGAAGGAT
Organism: Candidatus Altimarinota bacterium; assembly: GCA_020631075.1. Lineage (GTDB taxonomy): Bacteria > Patescibacteriota > Gracilibacteria > UBA4473 > UBA4473 > JAHDHX01. The sequence goes on along the minus strand of JAHDHX010000018.1, from coordinate 2,669 downwards.
GGGACCAGCAAGCCGGTCGGCCAAAAGGGATCGAAGAAATCTTCCTCTC
>JAHDHX010000018.1:0-2520 GCA_020631075.1 Candidatus Altimarinota bacterium | reverse complement strand
CTGCGCAAGCTCATCGAGCGTCACATCTTCAACACCCAGAATCCTCAGCTGCTCCAACAGCTCGCCACCCTCGTCCGCCTCTTCCCGCCCGAAACGATTCTTGCCGACGCCGACACATTCCGCACCATTCCCGGCACCGTTCTCATCAACATTTTACGCGACCTGCTCGCCCTCCCCGTCCCCTTCCACTTCGATCTAGCGGCCGTCTCTGAAGCTCTGCAAGTCACCAGAAACGGCCAACCTAGCGGATACGTTTACCGCCCCCGCTATGGCTTCGGCTGGCCCCACTCCAACCAAGTCGCATTTGAGCGCATCCACGACATTTGGGAATGGAAACGATTTGAGACCAAAGACCGCACTTATACCCCACTAGTGATCGAAGAACAGCTCATCAAAACGATCCAACACAAACTTCGTGCCACCGACTCCGTCATTCGCTACCTCAAACAAGAACGAGGCAACCAGCTCCGCCTTTGGAAAGAACCCTTCCGTCTTCACGATGGCTTTAACCCGCTCCAATTCCAAATGCTCGAAGCGTTACGCACCTTTACCTCAATGGAATCAGCCATCGAGGAGCTATCAGTCAAAACGATGCACACCCTCCCAGAAGCTGACCGGGTCACTCGTTTCGAGTGTATCAACCACCTCCGCTTCGTCTCCGAAGATGAAGAAAATGGCGTCCTCTATTTCACCTTTAACCCCGAAGCCACAGAGTCAAAATTCGACGAAGGGGAATTCAATCTAGTTTTAACCCCATCCGACGATCCCGAGATACTCCTCTCAACCGTTGATGGCAATCTTTACTCATCTGCTCGTCGCTTCTTCCACAACAACTACAAAGTTACCATCGTCGAATACAGACATGGGCAAAACCCGCCCCAAATCGGCCTACGCCCCGATAACCCCACCAAGTTCCGCGAAAGCCTTAACCATCTGCGTGGCACATTTACCCTAGACCGCCTCTACATAGACTACAACTCAGACAAAGTTTTTCACACCATCGCAATGCTCGGCAACGCCCCTATTCAAGCCGAACATGTCAATGCCCTGCTTACCTCCCCTTCAATCCCCAACTGGCAAGCCCCCCTTTCTCTCGATAACGATGGCAACATTGCGCCTAACAGTTCATTCTCACCAACCCAAGTCGAAGCCAGCCTGCGCACCACCATTCAGGCGGCCGGGAAATCTCCCGATCAACTCCTAAACAGCGGCCAATGGAACGCCCTCAAAGGGGTCATGCACGCCCCCATTTCACTCATCTGGGGGCCTCCGGGCACCGGCAAAACCCACACCCTCGCCCACATCCTGCTCGCCTACCTCGAAGCCGCACGCACCGGCCGCAAGCTCCGCGTCCTCGTCACCGCCATGTCCCATCATGCCATCGCCAATGTGCTCGAATCGCTGGCTGAAAATCTCGAAAAATACAGCATCGATGACGATAATCTTGTCCACATCGCCAAAGTTGTTGGCTTCGGCGGTGAGCATGACGCAGACCAAGGACTTCCTCCGGCCGTCCACCGCCTTAAAACTGAAAATCAAGTCATCAATCAGCTCAACCTTCCCATCCCCCTTGTTGTTATCGGTAGCACCGTCTGGTCGGTCTACAAAACCCTGCTCAACAAAGAGCGACGACCCGAACCCCAGCCCTTCTATGATGTCATCCTCATCGATGAGGCATCCCAGCTCAAACTACCCGAAGCCCTCCTCGCTCTAGCCGCATCCAAACCCAACTCAAACATCATCCTCGCCGGTGACGACAAACAACTTCCACCCATCATCCAAGGCACCTACCCCGAAGAGCATGAACACATGCTCACTTCCATCTTCGCCTTTGTCCGCAGCCGGGTAGATGAGGCCGCTCAAACCGACCCTGCCGCCACCAACCGCCATCTCTTCCAACTCACCGACAACTTCCGCATGAACCGGCCACTCACCACCTACCCCAGCACCACCCTTTACAACGGCCGCTACTACTCCCAACAACCAGATATTTGTACCCAATCTCTTCCCCTCAACGATGACAACTTTTTTGACTTCCTTCTCGACCCCGACCGGCCGGTCATGCTCGTCAGCTATACTCCGGACCGTAGCTACACCACCCGCAACCCGCTTGAAGCTGACCTAATCGCCCAGCTCACCGGCCGGTTGCACACCACCCTAATCAACCCTGACACTGGCCAGCCCTACGACAATGACACATTCGCCACCCATGCCGTCGGCATCCTTTCCCCACATCGAGCCCAAAACGCCACCATTCGCCGCGCACTCGAACCACACGGCTATGGTCCTGAAGCCCAACCCCGCCCCATTGTCGACACCGTCGACAAACTCCAAGGACAACAGCGTGAGGTCATCTTCGTCTCCTACGGTGTCGCTGACCCAGAATTCGCCAACGCCGAAGCCGCATTTCTACTATCCAGCAACCGTTTCAACGTCGCCACGACCCGTCCAAAGAGAAAACTTGTCGTCTTCTGCTCCAACGTCGTCATCGACACCGTCCCCACCGACAAACAAACCCTG
>JAHDHX010000017.1 GCA_020631075.1 Candidatus Altimarinota bacterium | reverse complement strand
GGCTGGAACGTCCTGGCAAGCGCCCGTTGAGCACGACGGCGGCGGGCGCGTCGCAAGCCACGCCTGCGCTCACCTCATGGCGCAAGGAGATTGGCCTTACGCGCGATGGGCCGGGCACGGACCCCCCCACGACTGTGCGCTTGATGGAGGAGACGTGGGTCCATGACCCAGAAGCAAGGGCTGGGCTGTCTCGGCGGTCGCTGGTGTGGACCCTGCTGGACCTGTACACCAGGACAGGATCAGAAGACGTGATTGCACGCTGCCGGGTATGCGCGCTTTGTGACGTCGCAACTTTCCTCTTCCTCAAAGATGGGGCGTCCAGCAACGGGACAAAACATTTTGAGACGACGGGCAAGGGCAAAGGCTCGGAGGCGCAGAGGGCTGACCACCTGCTGGCGGCGCTGTATCTTGCCAAGAACATCAAGGGGGGGCCGCGGACGCGCGTGACGGCGGCGGATGGGACGATCACGCAGTTCATGCGTCCCGCCGCTCGTCGTGAGCACCATCTTCGATTTGTGATGATGCTGGTGATGACGTCCTCTGCCAACGCATTCGCCAAAGACGAGTACGTGCGCGCCTTCTTAGCCGGCTTCCGCATCAACTACGCCCCACCCGCGCCTGCAACTGTGGTGCATCACCTGACCGAGCTGGCGAGCCACGTCTCATCATCTCTCAAGAGCACCCTCACCCGAGTCAAGGAGGCCTACCGCGGGCTGCCTTGGGGCCACGTCTGTTTGGACATGTGGACGGCCCGACACTCCTCGGAGAGCTACGGCTCAGTGGTGGTGCGGTACACGGACGTGGACTCCATGTCTGTCTGCGAGCGGTCATTGGGCGTTTGGAGATGTGCTGGCAAGCATACCTATGCCAGTATTCGGGCGTGGCTGGGCAACCGACTACAATTTTTTGACTTGGGGGTGGAGGATATGGCGAGCTCAACCACCGACTCTGGGGCGAATGTGCGCAAGGCGATGATCGGATTGGCGGGGTCGTGGGTGCCGTGCGCTGCCCATGCCCTCCACAACGCGGTGCGGCACGCGTTGGGCGGATCTGGTGAAACGGCCAACCAGCTAGCAGAGCGGGTGGGCAAGGGTGGATTGGCGGCCCGCCAACGGCGCAAGGCGTGCCGGAACACGGCGGCTCGAGAGGTGCTGGCGCGCTTGCGGTCCACCATCCGCTACTTTATGCACTCGGACGCAGAGGCGCAGAAGTTGAGGGAGGTGTCCGTCTCGGACGACCCCAACCCACGCGGACTGATCCAGGAGGTGTCAACGCGATGGGGTTCAACCTTTGACGCCCTCTCCCGGCTATACACTATGTGGCCGCGGCTGTCGGTCTACTTCCGGTCGACCACCCTAAGCGCTGACCAGCGGAAGAGGCGGGTCAGCAACCGTGACTGGGACAAGCTACGGCACCTTATCGGGGTCCTCACGCCGGCCTTTGAGGTCACCAAGTCCTGTCAAAGCAGCTCGGCAACCTTGGCGGACACCTTCTCACTCCTGGTGGCGCTGCGGCAGACGATGCTGCGCGACTGCATTGCCACTCCCAAGTTCCCGGACGTACCCCTTGCCGTTGGAGCTGTAGCCATTGAGGCGTTCCTGGCCGCCGAGCCCGACGAAGACGTGTTTGAGGTCGACGGGCGGCTGTACCCGAGCGAGTTGGTGTACGTGGAGCCCCGCTCGGGCTTTGATTACCTCTGCGACGAGGCCCGCGAAACCGTCTACATTTTGCGCACCGAGATTGACCGCCTCTTCTTCAACGCCACCGACGACTCCAAGAACTGGCTGCGGAACAAGGCCGTGCTGCGTGCCATGCTGCTGACGCCTGGTGGGGCGAAGATGCTGCGTGAGGTTGCCCTGTGGCTCGATTTTGAGGACCCGACCGAGGCGGCTGAAGCTGCTGAGGTGGACGCCGGTGCCACCCTTGTACCGTCAGTCCCTGTCCCTCCTCGTGGGGGAAGCGGTGCCGGCCCGTCGTCGTCTTCAGGCCTGTCGGCGCAGCGGGCAGCGGCGCGTTCATCCCTTGTGCTGTGGGGTGCGAGCCGGTCACCAACCCACGGACGTGCTTTGGGTTTGGCTGACCCAACCCCGAGTGTCGAAGAGGAGCTTTCCCGTTTTTATGAACTGTCGGCCTGCTCCACGGCCGAGGATTCCTGGGGTTTTTGGCGCCGCCACCGCGACGAGTTCCGTTACCTGTTTTTTGTGGCGGCGTCCGCTTTTGGGGCTGTGGGATCGTCATCTTCGTGTGAGCGGGAATTTTCGATCGCCGGCCGCCTCGTGCGGGGCGACCGGGCGACTCTGTCTGTGACCAGCGTGGAGATGCATTCGCTGGTCGCTGCCAACGCTGACGTCATCCCCTTCTCAACGACGGGAGTTGCAGCCCTCACCCACGCAGCTGCAATGCTGTATCGTGGCGAGCTGAACACCTTTATGCCTACGGTGCCTGACGCGGTGGAGGACGCGTATGCCTCGAGCGACACAAGTGCCGCTGGTGGGGGGGGCGAGGGTGGGAGCGCGGCTGGGTGGTCTTCCCATAGCGAGTGATGAGGTCACGTTTTTCTGATTGCTCTTTCTGCGTCTGCTACGTGCTTGCGTGCTCGTCAGGATCGTGTCTTCCGTTTTAGTACATGCGTAGACTATTTTTCGTTTCTACCTCATCTTCAGCTGGACATCCAGGTCATGGCCACCTCAGGGAAGAAAAGACGCAACGGAGGGAGCAGAATGTCGCACTGAGCCAAAAGACAGCTCAAGCTGTTCAGTCTGAGGTAGTCCTCAGCTTTTTGAAGTATGCGTTGGTGAGCTGTGGTGTATTCTCAGGGACATCAACTCATACCTCGGTTGATCATCTTCATCTTGGCGGGCATGAAGGTGAGCGGAGGTGCGTGGCGATTCTTCTTCTATTTCTCAGTTGTCAGCAACTTGGGTCAGCATCGGTCGTTTTCCGCTTCTCCTTGTGATTGCGGTGGTGAGAAACAACACTGTTGCCTCGCTTCCGGATTGTTGTAGGCATCAAGATGGTGTATTGTTTTTTGCGGGTGGAGTGCTGAAGGGGTAGTACCTGCACCTGTCCAGTTCGTGCGCTGCTGTTTGATTGCCGACGTTGGTGTGGCTCTCATATCTTTTGAGAGCTCGAGACTGCGTGAAAAGACAGGCAGCAGCCGCGCAGAGACTCGCACAGGAGGGATAATGTGGATATGGTCGCCGCACTCATCGCCCATCACAGCATCCATCCCTTCTTACCCTATCCACGAGAACAGCACCCTCCAGGACGGCCCCCGTACCGGAATGGCTGTCCCAAAGCGCGGCTAACCGCTTGACAAACATCGCCCCCCCCCCTCGCCTCTACGACTGGGCACACCTGCCCTTGTAGTGGCGGTGAAGGCGCATTTTAATTTCCGGTCCCCTCCGCCCTGTAGGCGTGCCTCGACCCCCACTCCCCCCGCCCGTCTTCATGGCCAATAAATAACGTCGGCGGTCCATAGCCACCCGCACACACCCGCGTGCTCCCCCCCACCAAGTCCTCACTGGCCTTGGTCACAAAAGTAATGCAGCGGCGGCAGCACGAGCAGCGTCCCCCGCTCGGTCGGCGAGGGCGCCCCCACCCCCGTGACCACCGTGACTGGCCGCCACCACCACCACCTGCGGGGGTGGTGGGGAGCGTGGCGATGTGGTCGCCGCACCCGCCGCCGCCGCCGCCGCCGCCGCCTCTGCCGCCGCCGCCCCAGCCGCCGTCGGCACCGCGGGCGCCCACACCCCGCCGCCCGCGGCACCCCCGCCGGCATCCCCCCACCCCCCCCCCCCGCCGGCCCCGTCGTCGGGGACCCCGTCGCCCTCAGAGCCGCTCGTCGTCAAGGGCGACGCCCGCCCCCGCCGCCCGCCACGGGCAGGGGGTGGTGCGCAGGCCCCCCGCGGCGGCC
>JAHDHX010000016.1 GCA_020631075.1 Candidatus Altimarinota bacterium | reverse complement strand
CGAGGGGGTGAGAGTCGCAACCTCGGCGTTATGCCGTCACCCTACTTTGGGTTCGGAGACTTTGAGTGGTCTGCGTACGCCTGCGGTGGAGTGGACGCCTGCCCTCACGTTCCCCGCGCGGTCTTGGAGCGGTCCCACACGGCCCTTGCTCCAGGGGACAGCGATGCCTATGCTGAGTACGAGAGGATCTTCCTAGCTTCCAGCGGCGTGAGCAGCAGCGCGGCCAGCGCAGAAGCTGTGGCTCTGAGCAAAGAGTGGGACTTCTACGGGTCGAGTATCCTGCCCTTTGTCGACCGGGAGTGCCCTAATGCTCTTTGCAGCCGGATGTCAACACCCCCTGGCGGATGTGTGCGCTCATCTCGGGCGACGAGGGCAAAGTTTTTGGGCTGCAAAGGCTACACCGCTGGTAAAGCTGTGGGGCACAAGTACCGCACGTTGGGCGCTGTGACAAGCACGGAGAACTACGAGCGATGGCTGAACGAAAAGAGGTACGCTGGCCTGTCTCACTGTTGGCTCTTCCACTTGCTTAGCTCGTTTGGTTCAGTCTGCTGTTCTTGTTCTTTTGTTTGTGGTCTGTCCCTGACCTTTTTTTTGGTGAGCGCTCTCTTGGCGCGTATTGTGCCTGGAATCTTGGCAGGTCTGCACACAACCCACCAGACGGACTCTCTCAGTTGCGGTCGTGCATGTCAGTGCGCGCTGTCGGCACGCGGACCAAGTGCCGCATGCACGTGGGGGCCCCAGTTCCCCTGTCGACGCGGGTGGGGTGTCAGTGCGTGATCTACGTGGGCACCCCGGTGTATGGCGACCGCACGCGGGACGTGGATCGAACGTTCCTCGTCTTCTCCGTCGGACCGCACACCCACCCACCCCCCCCCATCACGACCGCCCAGCAGGGACTGCTGGTCACTGCCCTTGAGATCCGAACGCACCATCACATCACCCTAGCGGCTGAGGAGGCCGCGGTCCGCAACCATCTGGCCGAGGAGTACGGCCGCGTGGCGAGTGCCGTACCGCGACCGGCGCTACAAGCGGCCCGTCGTCACGCTGCTTCGGAGAGGCACCCGTGGGGCCAGGGCCGAGACGCTGCTCTGCGGATGGTGACCCGCTGCCTGGCTGCGGGCGGTCGTCGCTACTACCGCGCCCCCATGGTGTCACCCGACGCTGGGTACATCTTCCCCTGTTGGACGGACTCGGTGATGCAGGCGGTTGCTTCACGAGCTGTTGCGATCGAGACGGACGCCTATTACAAGGCGGTCGAGCGCGTTGGGTTCCAGCAGGAAGGGCGCTTCATTGTCCTGGGGGTCTCCGTCTTGCTCGACAACAAGTGCCTGGGGCTTGCTCGCTTCTTCATCGAGAAGGAGACGCGCTTGGTGTACCGGGCGTGCTACTTATTGCTGTTTCAAGAGATGCTTCGAGTCGACCCGAAATGGGCACCGTGGCATGTGCACGTCCAGCGGCGTATGGCGGATGCCAGGCGCCGCAACCCGGCCTTGACTGACGCTGACGCTCGCCGCGAGGCCACGACAGCGGTAGCAGCCATGTCCTCCAGTCTGCTGGTTGCTGTCACGTCTGACTTCTCCACCGCCCTGACTGGCGGGCTGTGCGACGCGCTTGTGGAGGCTGGGTTCTCCGGCTTCACTGCTGACGAGCACGCCAGACACCTGATGGTAAGTTGCCGCACGCATGCTCACCGAGTCTGCCTCCGTGCCCCGGAGTCCGTACGACTGGACCTGCGCACGCTGATGTCCTGTCACGACGTTGCCGCTGCCACGTTGCTGCGGGACCGCATCGTTGCTAGGGAGCCAGGTAGGGCGTGTGCCGGAGTGGTTGGGAATCCCCGGCTACTGGCTGCGTTTTGCCCTGCGTTCTCTGCTGTGTCTGACGTGCAGAGGTCCATTGCGTCGTCCACGACCAACATGGAGGAGTCGCAGCATGAGCGCCTGTATCGACTGGCCGGTAAGCACTTGCCTCTGCTGCAGGCTATGGCCAGTGTGCGACACGTGGACGAGGAGGACGCTGATGGGCTCCAGTTTGGTCGGGGCCAGGGGGCAACCACGACGACGGAGCGGTGCGTGCTGGCAGAAAAGAAGAGGACCGCTCGCGCTCACACGGAGACAGAAGCAGACCAGAGCCGCGGCGGGAGTGCTCCTGGAGGCCCGACTGTGTTTGAGGTGCTGGATGGTGATGATGGGGACGTCGATGTGGTGGTCGTGCCAGTGGAGGCATCTGACGCACAGAAGCGGAGGAGGACGTCAAGGCAGCGACGCACTGTGGCGTCCGCGGCGACCTCAACCTGCGACAAGGACCTGAGAATTGCACAACTGGAGGCCCAAGTGCTGCGACAGGAGAACGAATTGTTGCGATCGCGGCTGTCCCAGTGCGCTGCGGGTGCATCTCAACCGGCTTCTCTGCCACGCGTGGGTGGCCCAAACGTCCTTCCCGGTGCAGCGTGCACGCCGCCCCCCCCGCCACCCAACGTGACCCCTGTGTGGAACGGCTACCAGTGGGTGCTGCCTTGAGCCGACTGCGCTCCGCTGATTGTGGGAGGGACCCGACCTTCCGGCTCCGATGGTAATGGAGCATCAGGGCCTGATGGTTCGACAGTCTGAGAGGGGACAGCCATAAAGTGTTCTCCCTTTACGTGTACGAGAAGGCATTGGCACACGCAGACAGCGGGGCTGCGACGATAGGAAAGAAATGAACAAGGACAATCGACAATCACGATGACAAAGATGGCAACCAAAACACACATGCATGCTTGGACCCGTCAACTCCGAACCTCCTTGGTGCCCACTTTGACAGTATCGTTTGCTCATAAACAACAAAGCCCTCAACACATCACTGTTCTCCCGCTCCTCCAAACAGGGACCACCTACGGCGTACCCCTCTCCCCTCCGAGCCGCCGACACCGCCCGCCCCCGCACAACCGCGCGTACAGTACGGCAGGCGGCCGCCGGCCTCCTCGGTTGCCCGTGTCGGTGATGCCGCGGCGCGGCCGCCGGCTGCAGCCGGGGGCGCTAGCTCCCGCATGTACCGCTGCAGTGCGTCACCGACGTCGTGCCCGCCTGCGGCCAGCTATCTTAGCACCGCCTTAAGGGACGCAAGCACGTCTAGTCGCGCATCGAGCTGGCCACGTCTTCGTAGACGCAGCGCACGGGCGTCGCCGACTCTGCAATCTTGATGGCCGCGCACACGTACGCGAGCGGGAGGTTGCCGAGGACCTTTTCGGGACAGCAATAGGGGCCGGCGCCTATAGGGGAGCCAGTCAACCAGCATTGGGTGCCGTGCATAATGTGAAGTGGTAGAAAGGGGGGGGGAGAGAGAATGCGGCGTGAGGGGAGTGTGGGCGGTGTCGGGAAGGGCGGCCATTGCAGCTCGTCGAGCGCGGCGAGAACGGGGGGCACGTCGCCACAGCAGAGCCGGTGTGGTTAGCATGCACGGGCACCGCCATAGCCCCGGCACCAGCACGTCCACGGCCACAATCACGCCAAGTCACGCAGCTGCCGAGTCAGCTCCACCGCAGCACAAACCCTTTCACAACACCCGTGCGCGACACAGTATCGCAGCCAGCCACGCCCTCCTCCCCCCTTCCCCCGCTCCCCTCGCCCTCCGCATTTGTCGCGCGAAGAGAGGGCACTACCCGTCTCCCCCCCGTGGCACTCGGCCGTCCCTGCAAAAAAAAACGCGCTCGAAGCGCACTACCGCGTCCGCCCACAGCTCCGTCTCGAACCACAGGTAGAACGCGTAGTTCTGCCCATGTGGCGCGGCGTCGTGCTGAAACATCGCCGCGTGCATGAGAAGTAGGCACCTGCCCAGAAGACAAAACGCAAATAAAGACACGCTCATGCATGGACACGCCGCGGATGGGGCGGCGAGACGCACAGCCACCCCCGACACCGGCTGTCAGAGAAACGACCCGGTACGGCAGACGCAAAAAAAAAAAAAAAAATCAGCTGGCACTGGCCATCCACACCTCACGGCAGAAACCTTCAATCGCCAGTTCAGCAGCGAGAGGAGCTCCGCGCGAGGCATACCACCCCGAGCAACAAAAGAGAAGCACAGAAGACAGGTACAAGAGAAAAGAAAAGGAAGGCACGGGCAACATCTGCCCTCCCCCCCCCGCCCTCCCCCCCTCCACTTACGCCAGCCCTGCCCCGGCATGACCACGGTCTCCTCGGTGCGGGCGGGCGGGGCCGCCCAGCGGCGGCCGTCGCCGCCTCCCGCCCCCTCCCCGCCCTACCCCCCTCTTTCAGCCCCACCAGCGCACCCCGACCCCGCCCCAGCCCCACACCCCGCTCCG
>JAHDHX010000015.1 GCA_020631075.1 Candidatus Altimarinota bacterium | reverse complement strand
CGGGTCGCGTACTACGACAAGAAATTGAATGGCGGGCGCGCTGCCGTGGCCGCGGTGCTCTACCAGCTCTCGCTACAGGTCCATCCGGACGTCACGGTGGAGGACGTTTGCGACCTTGAGGATGTTCTACTCTCAGTCGACACTACCGACCGCGATGCGACCAGCGCGGCCCAACCCGCCGCGGAGTTTTATGAGGACGACCATGCGACAGATGATGATGGTAGCGGCGCCCCTGGGACCAGCAGGGACCACGCAGTGCATTTTGCGCCGGGGGCGTAACTCGTCAAGACGCTCCCAGGAATAGACGCCGAGCTCCCCCTTGGGAGACGGACCGATCTGCGTTTGAGTGCCTGCTCGTCATCAATCCTGATACCCCTGAGTTTCTTGGTGCCTGTATGGACACGGGCGCCACACGTACGGTTGTCGGTCGGCGGCAGGCAATCGCCTACTCGCGCTTGACTGCCACTCCTTTCTCCCTCTCGACCGGCAGCCGGGCGAGCTACCTCTTTGGCGGTGTCACCACCCCAAGCTTAGGCAAGACCGACTTCAACATCCCGTTATCTCCAAAGCTGCGTGTCGTCATGCGTGTCGACGTTGTAGGCCTAGACATCCCGTTCCTCTTTGGGCTCGACGCCCTCGACCGCCTATCACTTTATGTCAACAACGTCGAGAATATGCTGAAGTGCGACAAGCGGGGCATTGCCACTCCCCTTACCCGCAAAGCTGGACATATCTACCTCGAGTGGGGCACCGACACGTTCTATACTACCTCTGAACTTGAGCGGCTACATCGGCACTTCAATCATCCACACCCTGACCGATTGGCGGCCCTACTGCGTAGAGCGGGCGACCCGAACACAGTGCCTGGGACGCGCGCTGCCCTTGAACGTCTCTCAGCAGCGTGTGACGTGTGCCAACGAGTCAGCCGCGCACCTGGACGCTTTCGTGTGGCGCTCCCGCCTGACGACGTCGTGTTCAATCGCGTGGTGTTATTGGACATTATGTACCTCGAGAGCCGAAGCGTCCTACACGTTGTAGACAAGGATACATCTTTCAGTGCTGCGGCATTTACGCGCGGCGAGCGGCTCGAGCAGCTGTGGCAACTTTACCTGGATACCTGGGTGCACCTCTACGCTGGGCACCCGCAAACCATGCACGTGGACCAAGCTCCGCAATTCTCGTCACCCGTGTGGCGTGCGCTAGTGACCTCTGCCGGCACTGACCTGGTGTTGTCGGGAGTAGAATCCCACAATGCGCTCGGCGCTGGAGAGCGCTACCACGCCTTCCTCCGTATGGTCTACCGAAAGGTGCGGGCAGGTCATGCGGCCGTGTCGCAAGAGGCGGTGCTAAGCATGGCGGTTGCGGCTATGAACCAGACCGCTGGCCCACGTGGTTTGGTGCCGACCCTCCTCGTTTTTGGGCTTATTCCCCGCATGCCAATTGCCCCGCTTCCCCTGCCCTCGCAGCAGGAGAGGATGAAGGCCATGGCAGCAGCGCGGCACGAGATGCAAGCACTGGTGGCGAAGGCGCGGGTCAGAACTGCCCTGGCGGCGCCCGTCCCGGCTGCCGCTGACCGAGATGTCAATCCAGGCGACGACGTGTTGATTTACCGCGAGCCACCTGTGGACCAGTGGGTTGGACCATACACGGTCGTGGCCCAGAGAGACAAGACTGTCTGGACGGCGATTGACGGGTCTATCAAGCAGTTCTCAATCGACAAGGTCAAGGCGTATGAGCGCATGCCACCCCCAAATCCGGCTGCCCCCGCCAGCGTTACGCGCGACCGTCTGGCTACGGACGATGGGCGTGACGGGACAGCACCCCGCTCGGTGGCAGAGCCTGGAGTCAGCCAAGCGGGCGGACGAACAGCTGAGGTAGGCCGGGCGGAGTCTACCTCACCGCATCAAGCTGTGGATGCCCCGCCCACCGAGGAGGCTGATGCTTCAGTTGACGTCAACCCTAGCCACCGGAGGGAGCTCGAAGCAGTCATTGCGGGACAGACGCCACCATCCCCGGCAGACGACGTCCCCCAAGCCTTCATCTCTACGCAGCCCATGGCAGGCGTACTACCGCGTGGGCTTGGGACGGCCACCCGACTCGCTGACAAGCGCCCGGTCGGGGTCCTACTTCGTACGCCAGACAGCGACGCCAACGACGACCGCGTCCGACGTCCACCTCCATCACCCGACTACATCACTACGGTGATTCCGCAAGGTGACCCCCGCCTCAAGACTGCCCGATATCAAGCGGCTGCCCACAAGGAAGTGGACGGCCTCAACGAGAGGGGCACGTTTAAGCGAGTCAAGACCCAAGACGTACCTGCGGGCGCAAACATCATTGGCGGCCGCTTTGTGTTCACCCTCAAGCACGTTGGCACGGCTGAGGAAATGCCGAAGGCCAGGTTTGTTGCCCAGGGGCACCGCGATAAGGCAAAGGCTCTTGTCGTGCACAACCTAGCTACCATGAGGCAGCGATCGACGAGGCTACTCGTGTCGACGGCAGCGGTACTTGGGCTACGGCTCTTTGCTCACGACATTACTCAAGCTTACCTCCAGAGTCAAGACCGGTTTACCCGGCAGCTCTATCTGCGCCCTCGCCCGCAAGACCGACACCTGTTCGACCTTGCTGAGGACGAGATTCTACGTATCGAGCTACCCCTCTATGGGGTTTGCGATGCTGGTGACTACTGGAACGCTACCTTGACGGCCTACATTGAGAAGGACCTCAAGATGACTCCGCTTACGTCAGACCCCGCCCTATACTACAAGCGCGGGCCCGACGGCAAGTTGTCTGGGCTGCTGGGGGCGTACGTTGACGACTGTTTGATGGCAGGGGGGGCCACGTTCCAAGCGGCTACCACGTCCATGCTGGTCAAGTTTCAAGGCAAGAAGCGGGTCTGGGACAACACGGAGTTTGTCGGCGTGCGCGTGACCACCGCACGAGGCGAGTCGCCATACTTTACGCTAGACCAAGTTGCATACGTTGATCACCTCCACGCGTTGCCCGGCGCGGCTCCATTCTCCAAGTTCTCATCGGCTCGGGCAAGTGTCGCGTGGCTAGGACACACCCGCCCCGACCTATGCTGCGGCATCAACCAGATGGCGCAGGTTACGGAGCAAGCCTATGACCGGGCTGCGGTCAGGGCTCTCAATGCCCTAATCAAGAAGGCCAAGGCGGGCAGAGACGTGGTCCTGACCTACCCCAAGCTCGACCGGTCAACCTTACGGCTACGGGTCTACGCAGACTCAGCCTTTGCCAACAACAAGGACCAGTCGTCCCAGATGGGGTACGTGGTGCTTCTCTGCGACGGGACCGGCCAAGCTCACGTGCTAAGCTACGTCAGCCGCAAGTGCAAGCGGGTGGTCCGGTCTATTATGGCGGGTGAGGTTTACGCCTTTTCCACCGCCTTCGACGAGGCGTACGTCATCCGATATGACCTTGAGCAGCTCTACGGCTGCCACGTCCCGCTCGTTATGTTCACCGACTCAAAACAACTCTTCGACGTCGTCACCAAGGCGTCTCACTCCTCCGAAAAGCGGCTTATGATTGACATTGCTGCCGCGCGCGAGGCGTACAACCGTCACGACATCACGAGCGTGGGGCTTATCGCGTCGGAGCACAACCTATCGGACGCCATGACCAAGCTGCGGTGTGCTTCAGCGCTGGACAGCTTCCTCCGCACGGGGGTGGTCCATACTCCCGTGGTCCAGTGGATTGTCCGCACGCCTGTGGACCCCCGGTGTTCGACCACGGGAGACCGCGCACTGTGACATTCCAGCGGACTTAGCGTCTACGCGTCTGAAGAGGCCGCGCTCTATCACGCGAGGCCAAGATGGCTTCTCAACTTGTGACGACTGATGCGGATCGAGAGTGCCATGGCGGAACGAGACACTCGAGTGGTGTGGCCGACCACCGGGGGGGATGGTACACCCCTCCCAGCCGCGCCAACTGTGCTGCGACTGCCCGAGCGCGGGCCAGCGCATGGTCGGCGCCGCAAGCGCGGTGTCGGTGGGGCGCTCAGCGCCGCGGAGGCAGCGCCTGCCGGCTGTCGAGCGGGGAGGGGCGGGCAGTCGTGGCGCGGCACGGGTGTTGCTGTGATTGGAGAATATCGCTTACCGACGATGGGCATGAGTGCGAGGCACCTTACGGTGCCTTCCTGGAGGGGCAGCTTGGGCAGGGGTGTGGCAGCAGCCGTACAGTGCGTGCGTGCAGGGAGCTCACGCGAGGAAACGGAGGGGAGGGGGCTCGTTAAGGGCCACGGCCGACCGTCGCAGGCGGTTGCCCGGCCTAGCCTGTTGTCATTGTCTTTTCATGTAAACTGCATTCTTGGAACAGCCGACTGCACGGCGCT
>JAHDHX010000009.1 GCA_020631075.1 Candidatus Altimarinota bacterium | reverse complement strand
CATGAAAAAAATGTACGGTATGGCTGATCCCGTCAAAGACACCTTCGTCATGATCGACGGCAACACCGCCTCTGCTAAAAAAGGCGCCAAAGTCGACGAAGTCGTCAGCTTCTTCTCTGCCAAAGAGGCCCAAGCCGCTGGCACCGAAATGGCTACCGTCGCCCCTATGTACAAAACCTACAACGCCAGCGAAGTCACTGCCCTCAAAGGCAACGAACCGATGGTATTGGCGTTCTTCAGCGACAGCTGCCCCGCCTGCGTCGCCCACGACGCCCAGCTCACCGACACCATCGCGGACTTTCCCGCTGGCACCTTGGTGTACAATGTTGACATCACCGCCAACCGCGACCTCGCCGCTCAGTACGGCGTCACTCGGCAGGACTCATTCGTCTTCATTGACGACGCTGGTAAGGTGACCACCGTCGCCTCTGGCGCCGCTGGGTTTAAGAAGATCTCAGACTTCTTCGCTGGCTAGTTCCCTCCTTTATCATGAGCCCAGCCCCGCTGGGCTCATATTTTTTTTACAAAATTCACTCCCCAGTCCCCGCCTCTCTCACACTTCGGCTGAGCCTGCGGAGTTAATTTCTCTGTCCCTTCCCTTGCCCCCCACAACTATGCAATATCTCCCTCTGTCCTTCATCGCTGGCATCTTGACCGTCCTCGCCCCCTGCGTGTTGCCGCTACTCCCCGTCATCATCGGCGGCAGCCTGACGAGTCGCAGCATTATGCGCCCCGTCGTCATCACTCTTTCGCTGGCTTTGTCCGTCATCTTGTTCACGCTCCTACTGCAGGTTTCTTCCCAAGCCCTCGGCATCCCCTACTGGTTCTGGAAATACTTCTCAGGCGTGCTCGTCATCCTCTTTGGTTTGACGTTCCTCTTTCCCTCCGTCTGGAAAAAGTTCAGCGGCTCACTCAATAATTCCACCCAAGGCGCTCTCGCCCAGGCTGGCAAACGCGACGGCCTCAGCGGCATGGTGCTCACGGGCATGGCACTCGGCCCCGTTTTCACCAGCTGCAGCCCCACCTACGGCATCATCCTCGGCACCGTCCTCCCCCAGAGTTTCACCATCGGTTTGATCAACCTCATCGCCTACGCCCTCGGCCTCGCCTTCGTCATGTTCCTCGTCGCCTTCCTCGGCCAGCGCATCATGGGCACCCTCCGCGTCGCGGCCAACCCCGACGGCTGGTTCAAAAAAGCCATCGGCGTTCTCTTCATCATCGTTGGGGTCGGCCTCATGACAGGCTACGACAAAAAATTCGAAGCCTATCTCGTCTCACACGGCTGGGGCATGGGCGCCCTCGCGGTCGAAGACTGCCTCATCGCCCAACACATCGACGGCGAAGAATGTGACTAACACTCGGCAATTCTGTGCAAAACTCTGCCACTATTTGTGCAAAAGTTTTCCACATTTTCCCCACCAACCCCGTACACACCACCATTGCCAGCCGACAGTTTTCCACGGTATACTGTCTCCTGACACGCCTCTACTTTTCCACACACACACCCCCATGGCCCACACCACATTGACCGTCGAGCAAGAACTCCTCATCAAAGACTTCCGCGTTTCCATATTCGGCTCCGCCCGCACCCAGCCAGACGACGAATACTACCAAGCCACCTATGACCTCTCCCACCGCCTCGCTGGCCAAGACATCGACGTCGTCAGCGGCGGTGGCCCGGGCATCATGCTCGCCGCCAACCAAGGCCACCAGGCAGGCAATGTCAGTAAAAAGTCTCACTCCATCGGCCTCACGATCGAGCTCCCCTGGGAACCCGAAAAAAACAACCATATCGACATCCACAAGCACTGTGAGCACTTCAGCAATCGGCTCGACACCTTCATGCGACTGAGCAACGTCGTCGTCGTCATGCCAGGGGGCATTGGCACCGCGCTGGAGTTATTCTACACCTGGCAGCTCGTGCAAGTCCGCCACATCTGCCACACCCCCATCATCCTCGTGGGTGAGATGTGGCACAACCTCTACGAATGGGTCAAAAAAGACGTCATCGGCGGCGGCAAAGCCAGCCCCGAAGACCTCGACAACGTCTTCCCCGTCAAAAACATCGACGAAGCCTACGAAATCATCATGGACATGAAATCCCTCTACGACGAGTACGGTAACCGCATCTGTACTAATTTTGAGAAATACAAGTAGCGATAATTACGGGCAGAAATTATTCCCTCAAAAAATCTCAAACAAAAAACGCTTGCCCATCTGGCAAGCGTTTTTATGATCGGTCGGCTTGTGGGGCATTAGCTCAGTTGGCTAGAGCGCATGCATGGCATGCATGAGGTCACCAGTTCGAATCTGGTATGCTCCACCACATTTTCACTTCCACCACCAGCCACATTTCTTCCAGAATGTGACCTTTTTTGCCTTCCCGACTTTTTTTCCCTAGAGTTCCAAATAATGAATACATCCTCCCTCTGGCGCTCGAAATGGTACTTTGTCCTCGCCACCATCGGGGCCGCCGCTGGCCTCGGCAATTTGTGGCGTTTCCCCTACATGGTCTACGACAACGGCGGCGCAGCGTTCATCCTCGCCTACCTCATCATCATGCTGGGGTTTGTGTACTTCTTCCTCGTGTCGGAGGCCGCCCTCGGCCAGTTCACCCGCCAAGAAATCACCGGCGCCCTCACGCGCATCGGCGGCAAATGGGGGCGCTGGGTCGGGCTGTTCCTCGTGGGCAACATGATGCTCCTCGCCGCCTACTACGCCTCCGTCATCGGCTGGACGTGGGACTACCTCTACCACAGCTTCTCGCTAAGTTGGGGCACCGACCCCCAAACCTTCTTCTTCGGCCAGATCCTCCAACTCTCCGACGACCCCACCACCGTCGGGTCTTACGTCACCCCTGTGGTGCTCGGGCTCATCGCCACCTACATCGCCGTCTACTTTTCCTTGTTTAAGGGCATCAAATCCGTCGAGAACGTCGTCGCCATCACCGTCCCCCTCCCCATCATTTTGCTGGTGGTCCTGTTCATCAACGCCTTCTTTCTCCCGGGTTCCAGCGACGGCTTCGCCTACCTCCTCACCCCCGACTTCACCCAACTCACCAGCTTGAGCCTCTGGCGCGACGCCTTCAGCCAGGCCTTCTTTTCTGCGAATGTAGGGCTCGCCATCACGGTGCTCCACGCCACCTACAACGCCAAAGACACCGACATCACCGGCACCATGAAATGGGTCCTCGGCGGCGACCTCCTCGTCAGCCTCATCTCCGCAGGGGTCGTCTTCGGCACCCTCGGGTTTATGGCCCAGTCACAGGGCACCCCCCTCACCGAAGTGGTCCAGTCAGGGGTCGTCCTCACCTTCGTCACTATTCCCGCCGCCCTCAGTGCCTTCCCCATCTTCCCGGCGCTGTTTGCCGTGCTCTTCTTTGTGACCATCCTCACCCTAGCGATCGACTCCATGTTCGCGATCATTGAGACCATCATCGCCAGCGCCAAGGCCAACTTCCCCTTCCTCAGCTGGTTTTCCACCTCGACCCGCGTGGCGCTCTTCTGCGGCCTTTTCTGTCTGGCATCACTGGCCTACGCCACCCAGAATGGCCTCTTTCGACTCGACACCACCGACCACTTTGTCTTTGGCCACGGCGTGCTCATCGCCGCCTTTTTCCAGAGCCTCCTCATCGGCTGGGGCTACCCCGCCGCTCGCCTCCGCCAACAGTTCAACGCCGTCTCACGCTTCCAGCTCGGCGCCGTCTACGACTTTGTTATGAAGTTCGTCGCGCCTCTCCTCATCGCCGTGCTCTATGTCGCTGGCCTGCGTGACGACCTCACCGCCAACTATGAAGGCTACCCCACCGAACTCCTCCTCAGCTGGGGCGTCTACCCGCTCGTGGGCATCTTTGTCGTCAGTGGGCTCATCGCGTGGTTCACCCAGCTCGAAACCGACGACCCCATCCGCGTCATCGAAGCGTAAAGAGGCGTAAAAATTAGGGAGTGTAAATACTCCCTAAGCTTCATCTCCCCGCTCCAGATACTGCTGATGCGTTCGCTTCAGGTCAGGCGCCGTCACATGGGTGTATATCTGCGTCGTCGCTATGTGTGAGTGCCCCAGCATCTCCTGCACCGACCGCAGCTGGGCACCATGGCGCAGCAAGTGCGTGGCAAAGGTATGGCGCAGCTGGTGCGGGGTCACTGGTCGGGTAATGCCCGCCAGTCGCCCCCGTTTGCGCACCATCACCTCTATCGCCGTGCGCGAGAGCCGCCGCGACTCGCCTTTCGTTTCGTGCTCGTCTGGGCGGGGTCGCGCATTGGCAAAGGCACACCCCCACGCATCATCTCGCCGCGCCCAATACGTCTCCAGCAGTCCACACACCCGCTCCGTCAGATACACCGTCCGACGCTTCCCCCCCTTCCCGACGATCGTCACCTCCCGCAGCGACAGGTTGATCTGCTCACGGTTCAGGCTCACCAGCTCGCTTATCCGCATCCCCGTGCTATACAGCGTCTCGACGATCGCCCGATCCCGCGCATCGATCACCTCATTTTTGTGCCCCACCCCACGCAAACGGTCCAGCTCTTCACCCGTCAGTCCTTTCACGTCGGTCGGGGCCAGCTTCGGCAGCTCTATCTGCTCTGGCACCAGCTGTGTTTCTATCTCTCGCTTCAGGCAAAACTTCACCAGCGAACGCACAGGGACCAGATACAAATGCTGTGTCCGCGGGGCGATCTGCGCCCCACTACGGGTCGGGCGGGCCCACACCGCGTCATAGTACCCATCCAATTCCCCCAGCCCCACCTCCCGCAGCGGTCGGGTCGCCCCCAGCGTCTGGGCAAAGAGACCCAGCGCCCGCTCATAGTTGCGAATCGTATACGGCGACGCCTGCCGCACCTGCCGCAAATACCGCAGATACCGCGCCACCGCCTGCTCGATGGTCATCACGCCACTGCCTCACCACGCAGCACCCGCACGGCCTCCCGCACATCGCCCCCCCCCCCGATCACGATCGTCGTCCGCCCATGCACATCCCCACACGGCAGGTCCAGCACGGGCTCTCCCGCTTGGGTCAGGGCCAGTCCCCCCGCCTCGGCAAATATCTGCGCCATCGGCGCACACTCAAACATCAACCGCAGCTTCCCATTCGGGTACTGCTCATCCGCAGGGTACAAAAACACCCCACCCCCCTTGGCCAGTATATGGTGCAGATCAGGCACCATCCCCCCGCTGTAGCGCAGCGTCCGCGGTTGAGCCATGTACCCCCGCACCAGCGCATCATACCGCGGGTTTTCATTCGTCGCTTTCAGGTTCCCAGGCGCAAAATACTTCGACTCCGCAGCCACCCGCACGCCTTCCTTCGTCAGGACAAAATCCCCCACATCATTGAGTTCAAACACCGTCACCCCCTGCCCCGCGACGGCCACCGTCAGGGTCACCCGCGGCCCATACAGCACATACGCACTCGCCAGCAGGTCCCGCCCTGTCAGCCCGCTGGGGTCTGCCCCGGGCCACACGGCAAAGATCGACCCCACCGCCAGGTTCGCGTCCACCAGAGAGCTCCCATCCAGCGGGTCATACGCCACGGTGAAGTGCGGCTGCGCCTCATCCACAGGCGCCGACACTGGTTCACGTTTTTCTTCCGAGATAATAGTCGCCGCATACCCCGACTTCCGCATCTCCGTCTCGATGATTTCATCACTCACCACATCCAGCTGCAACTGCGTCTCCCCCGAAGCATTCGCACTGTTTTCCACCGTCCCGGTCGCCCCCGCCCGCAACGCAAAGTCAATGTATTTTGCACTCCGCGCTATGTGATATATCAGCGACAGCAGCTCCCGCGGCGTCCCCTGTTCATCCAGCACATGGTGCAGTGTCGTGTGTTTCACCATCGTTTTCTTTTATAAATTTCACCCCCACCTTAGCCCCTCCCTCCCCCACACACAACCCCCCCACTCAACCCTACTCTAATGAGTTTCCTGTAAATACGCCTCCACCGACAGCACCCGCTCTGTCCGCTCAGGGCTATAGGTACTGAGCATAGGCTCCCCTGACACCGCACACCGTCGGTCATACAACCGCCGTTCACCCAGCGTCCGCCACAGCCGACGCATTCGCGCCTCTGGCGCCACCATCGGCAGCGGCACCCCCACCCGCGTATAAAACCGCCACTCGGGCCCCGTCACGGGGTAAGGTCGCCCTGTCTCTACACAAGTCAGCAACTCAACAGGCCGTTTGGCAGGCAATCGCTCAGGCGCTTTGCGGCCAGCCACCACGGCATCAGGGGCCAGCGGGTCCAACCATCGCGCCCCATATTCCCCCACCGTCGTCGGGGTCAGCGGCAGCAAGTCCTGCGCCATCGTTTGGTTATACGGCACAGGGCTCATCGCAATGGGAAAAAACTCCCCCCATTCCCCCGTGCTTTTCATGTGTTCTATCACCTTCACCGACAGGTCCGCATACTCCGCCGCCGAATACTGCTTATTCAGCACACAGTACTGCTTCCGCTTCAGCCCCCGACAACCAAACAAATGCGAACAGTTATTCAGCTCCAGACAATACGTCACCTGCGTGCTGTGCCACGTCAAGATACTAAATCGGTTCTCATACGCTTGCGGCCCACAGTGCAGGCTTTCATACATCAGCTCCCCTTCATATATATTCACATCCATGCAGTCCCGCGAAAAGTGAATATCCCAGCAATACCGACAATCCTGACAATTATCACAGCAAAAACTATCCCGCACATTTTTGCTATTCGTCAGGTAACTTCCCGTACAGTCCTCGCACTGGTTTTGCAGCACCGCTGGCACGGGCTGCCGCAGGGCAAACTCACCAAAGGCCCGCTCCGCTTTCGCCACCAGTGTCCTATCACCGCCAAAAAGCAACCCCCACAACCGCTCATACTCCGCCTTACTGACAGGTTGGTTATACACATAGTACTCCTTCTGGCGCAGATTCGTCGAAAACAAACAGTGCCGACAACTCCGACAATTGGCCAAAAACGCACTGTCCGAGCAGTGAAACACATTCCGACTATAGTGCACATTATAGCAATTTTCCGCCTTCACTAAACGGTACCCTATTTCACTGTCCCGCACATACAGCCCCTCCACTATGTCCTGACACTTTTGAATGTTATACCCATAAAAGCACTCCCGCGAAAAATCAATCTCATCCGCCATATAACAGTTCTTGTTGCGGTGCCCACACAGGATGTACTCACTATTTTCATTCTGGATCGCATTGCTCGTGTGTCGCGGCACCACTCGGCTCAGCTCCGAAAATTGGTCAAAAAACGGCCGCGAAAAGTCATAGCTCCGCCCATGCACCGTCGCGTCAAACTCATCACTACGATAGCACTCCTCACAATACGCCACCACCGTCGTCAGCCGCGGGTCAAAATAACTAAACACCCGCTCCCCACACCCATCACACGTCCGTAAGAAAAACCGCGACGGCCGCCACGCCAACCGTCGGCGCATCCGTTCTTCTGGGCACAGTGTCGGCACGGGCACCCCCATCTTGTCATAAAACTCCCTATCTGTTTCCGCCACCCCAAATTCTTTCCCCGACACTGGGCAGACGCGCTTCATCACCACCATTTATAGCCGTTTCACCCCCCCAGAGCAATCCCCTCCCACTTACTCTTGATCATCCACCGGCAATATCTCGGGAATATTTTCAAATTCTATCCCCACCTCCGCTGCATTCTTTCTGATTCGGTCCACATACGCCACCATATAGATATCAAACGGACGTGCCAGCTCTAGCTGCGTTTGCATATTCTGTTTATGCTCAATGGTAAATATCTTCCCAGACTCATCAAAACCAATTTTTTCAAAATCCAACACCCCTCTTATAGACTTAGAGAAATACCCAGGGTAACCCTGAAACACAGACAACGAACCCTTTTTATTCATAAATGCCACCGGCTTCCGATAAGGATTTATTTCTTGGTCTTCAAATTTTCCATCAAATCCAATTCGCTCAATTTCGACAGGCAAAGGTAATTTTCTTTTTTTCAGATTCCTCAGATCTCTACTCCCTATCGTCCACAGCACTCTATTGAGGTACTCATTGACAACAGGATTCTCATTAAAGCAAATCAAATGAGTCGCAGGCCGTTCATAGGTTGGTCCCCATATATCAATTGATCCATATTCATCTTTTCCAATTTTCTTTTCCGCATCCGGTAAAAACACCACATTCCCCATATTTTTCCTATAAATTTTTTGAAACAGCTCATTCTCCAGCGGATTTTTTGCGTTGTGTATCGCGTCTATTTCACTCCGTGTATAGGTCGGTATGGTATTCATCACCCCCTTATTATATACCTATACCACATTTTGCAAGTTCATTTCCCCTACCGCACGTGCCCTTCCCCGCGCACGACCCACTTCTCCGTCACCAGCTTCTCCAGCGCAAATGGCCCCCGCGCGTGCAGTTTCTGGGTCGAGATCCCGATCTCCGCCCCCAGCCCATACACCCCCCCATCACTAAACCGCGTCGAAGCGTTCAGAAACACATTCGCCGCGTCCACCTCTTGCAAAAACCGTTCCCCCTGGGCCGCGTCCGTTGTCACGATCGCCTCCGAGTGCCGTGAAGAATACTCCGCAATGTGCGCCAGCGCCTCATCATAGCTGTCCACCACCTTCACCGAGCATTTATAGTCCAGAAATTCCCGCCCCCAGGCCCCTTCCGCTGCTCGCTGCAAGTGGGGGTACTCCGCCTCCGCCAGCACCGCGTGCGCCCGCTCATCAGCATATATTTCCACCTCCGCCGCCCCCATCCCCGCCACGATCTTGGGTAAAAACTCCGCCACCACCGCCCCATCCACGAGGATAGTATCCAAGCTATTACACACCGACGGCCGCGACACCTTGGCATTCACGACTATGTTCGCCCCCGCGTCCAGGTCCCCCGTCGCCGTCACATACGTGTGGCACACCCCCGCCCCCGTTTCGATGGTCGGCACCGTGGCGTGGGCCCGCACATGGTCTATCAGCCCCCGCGAACCCCGCGGGATCAAGATATCCACATACTGGTCCGCCTGCAGCAGTTCCGTCACATACTGACGATCAACGGGCAACAGCCGCACCAGTTCTGTCGCCAGCCCGTGCCGCGCCAGCACCCCGTGCACCACCTCCA
The DNA here is from genome assembly GCA_020631075.1 of Candidatus Altimarinota bacterium. Lineage (GTDB taxonomy): Bacteria > Patescibacteriota > Gracilibacteria > UBA4473 > UBA4473 > JAHDHX01. Next base: position 23,295 of record JAHDHX010000009.1, on the reverse strand, counting down.
CGATCGCTCGGTTTGACTCCTCCGCGTCGGAGCCCCCACGCAGCACCACCGCATTCCCCGACCGCAGGCACAGCGCACACACATCCACCGTCACATTCGGTCGCGCTTCATATATCATCCCCACCACCCCCAGCGGCGTCGTCACTTTTTGCAACCGCAACCCAGGTTTGATCTCACTCGCCGACAGCACCACCCCACTCGGGTCTGTCAGCCCCGCCACCGTGTGCGTGTCCGCCACTATCGCCTCCAGTCGCGCACGGGTCAGCACCAGTCTATCTTTTTTCGGGTTGTCGTCGGCCATGCGGTCTTGGTCACGCTGGTTCGCCGCCAATATTTCAGGCACCGCGTCCAGCACCGCGTCCGCTAGGTCATGCACCAGCGCTTGCCGTTGGTCATCACTCAGCAACGCCAGCTGGTGTCGCACCGCCGCGGTCTCAGCCAACAGGGGAAGGATCGATTCAGTCACCATAATATTGAAGAAAAAAGACTAGAAAAAATGATACTTAAAACACACCGAAGAATTACCGCAACACCACTATCTCATCCGCATGGGCGATCACCGTGTCCGACTGCCCCACCAGCGAAGCCATCCTCGCCGAGCTAAACTTCACCCGCCCCACCGCAAATGGCCGACGCTGCCCCTCGGCCATCACACTACACACGTCCCCCGCGGTGAATTCCCCCACCACCTCTCGCACCCCCACCGCCAGCAGGCTCTTGCGCTCCCGCAGGGCCGTCGCCGCCCCCGCGTCCACGACTATCCGCCCCACACTCACGCACCCGCTCGCCAGCCATTTTCGTCGGTCACACAGTTCACAGTCCTCGGGTGGGCACTGCGTCCCGGTTTCGCCCGCGGCCGCCCGCACGATGGCGTCTTCCCCCTGCGTGCCAAATATCACCACCCGCACCCCCATCCGCGTCGCGAGGTGCGCACACCCCAGCTTTGTCACCATCCCCCCCAGCCCCACCTCCGACTTTTCTTTCAGGTTCGCCAGCCCCAGCACCTCATCCGTAAATTCCGCAATTTCTCCCACCACCGCCCCCGACGCGTCATACACCCCGGGCACACTCGTCCCTATCAGCAACGTCTCCGCCCCCAGCCCCACCGCCAGCAGCGTCGACAGCTCATCATTATCCGAAAATTTCAACTCCGTGTCCGACACCACATCATTTTCATTGGCGATCGGCACGATGTCATTGGCCCACAGCGTCGCATAGGTTGACTCCAGCTGTTGCAGCTTGTGCCGCCGCGCGAAGTGCGCCCGCTCGTGGAGCGTCTGGGCCACCCCCAGTCGGTGCGGGGCCATGTGCCGCGCATACGTCCCTATCAGCAGCGGGTTCCCCACCGCCGCCGCGGCTTTTTTGTCGGTCAGTGCCCCGCCATAGTTTGACAGATACTTTTTGCCCGCCCCCACCGCGCCCGAGCTCACGATCGCTACGCGATACTTCTGCGACAGCTCCGCCACCTGACGGCAGATTTCAGCAATCACCGTCTCGTCTATCACCCCACTCGCGGTAGTGATCGACGACGTCCCCACCTTTAGGATCAATATCGGCCGCGCTTCTGCCATGTCAGTTGAGGGTTATTATGAGGGCCCCCACTCTACCTCCCCCACCCCCATTCGCCAACCCCACCCCACGCAAATTTGCCCCCCGCCCCAGCCCTTTCTATTATCACGGTGAAATTCCCTCTTCAGTCCTTTCTCATGTCCTCCCTCTTCAGCTACGGCAAACGCTTCCTGCTTATGATCCTCACCAACGTCGCCATCATGGTCGTCGCCTCTTTCATCTTGCAGGCCACTGGCCTCGCTGGCTGGCTGGCGGACAAAGGCGTGCCCATGGCTGGGGTGGTGGCGTGGGGGGTGGTGATCGGTTTTGTTGGCTCCTTCGTGAGCATCTTAATGAGCAAATCCCTCGCCAAACGCTCCGCAGGGGTGCAGGTCATCACCACCCCGCGTTCCGACTTGGAAGTCAAACTGATGAAAATCACCGAACGCCTCTGCCTTAAGTCAGGCCTCCCCCTGCCCGAGGTCGGCATTTTTGAGTCCTCCGCCATCAACGCCTTCGCCACTGGCTGGCGACCCAGCAGCGCGCTGGTGGCCGTCAGCACCGCCATGCTGCGTGAGATGACCGACGAAGAAATCGAAGGCGTCATCGCGCACGAGCTCGCCCACATCCAGAATGGCGACATGGTCACCCTCGGCCTCATTCAGGGCTGCATAAACACTTTTGTCTACATCATCGCCTACGCCGCCGCCATCGCCATCAGCCGCGGCATGGCCAGCGACGACGACCGCCACTACGGCGGCGGGATGCTCTTCCACTCCATCTTCTACGGCGTGCAAATGGTCGTCGGGCCGCTCGCCTCCCTCGTCTACTTTGGGTTTTCCCGCTGGCGTGAGTACCGCGCCGACGCAGGCGCCGCCCGCATGGCCGGCAAACAGCAAATGCTCGCCGCCCTGCAAAAACTCCAAACCACCTACGGCCGCGTCTCGGGCAGTCGGGGCAACCAACAGACCGCCGCCCTCAGCATCTCTGGGCTCAGCCGCCTCGGCCTGGCCAACCTCTTCTCCACCCACCCCCCGCTTGAGAAGCGCATCGCCGCTCTGCAAAAAATGGTCTAGACTCCAAACCAATCTCCCCCCACCAAAAAACCGCTGCTTCACGCAGCGGTTTTTTTGAGTCATACCGTCAGGAGTCACAGAGCAAATCTCCCCCCCACGCAGCCACACCCCCTACCGCTTTTCAAGGATCTCACAGAACCCTAAGATTTGCTGCTTCCGCACCCGCTGCGTCAGCGACTGGACCGTGTCATCTGGCTGCACCACCACCTTTCGTTGCAGCATCAGTTCATATGACCCCTCAGGGGTCTTGGTCAGTCGGTGCAAGCTCGCCCCCGTGTACTTATCCTCATACTCCAGCACCTTTTCATAGATTTCATCCCCCCGCAGATCATGGTAATTCGGCAGCAAGCACTCGTGCGTTTCGATCGTCAGCGACCCAAACTGATCTCGGTACAACTCCGTGAACTCCCGCTCCCAGTCCGCCAAAAAGATCAAATCCGTCTCCATCCCCCGCAACACATTGATCAGCCCCCGATCATAGTCCTCCGACCCAGGCCCATTGTCCCCCACCAGCACTTCCACGGGCACACCCATCGCGGTCGCTTTTTGGGCTATCGCCGTGTCCGCTTGGTTGCACACCACCCCCGCCCAGGTCACATTGGGCAGTCGCCCTTTTTGCTGCATCGCGTCCAGTTCGTCCAGCACGCGGGCATTTCCACTGCCCAGCAGCACGATTTTCTTCGGGCTCGGCAAGTCAGGCACCTGCATCGGCGTCAACCCACTGAGGATTTTCTGCGCTTCTTCCTTCGGGTCACCATACAGCTGCGGCGACACTTCCACGTCCGCCGTCGCGCTATATATCCCCTTCCGTTGGTTCCACATCTGGTCCAGTTCCATCGCCAGCGGGATGTCAGGGTTCATCCGCGGTCGCTTCTTCTCTTCTTCTGACTGCAGCAAGTACTGCCGCACATCACTGTACTCCGTGTTGAGGAAGATAAAGTTCCCCGTCTTTTTCAGATTTTGCAGATTTTTACTGTTTTCGATCGTCCCCCCCCCGGTCGCGACCACGCCCGAGAAGTTACGACAAAAGTCATGCGTCACCCGCTGCTCCACCTCACGGAAAACCTGCCAGCCATATTTATCGACAAATTCATAGATCGACTCCCCGATCAGATACTCCACCTCTTGGTCGAGGTCCGCAAAAGGCAAACCAGACACTTCGGCCAGCGCACGGCCAAAGGTGGTTTTTCCCGCCCCCTTAAAACCCACCAAAACTATGTTTTGCTTTTTCATCTACTTGGTCACTAAGAAAGTACAGACAGTCATAAATTGTGGATTGCTTATAGTCCCTAACGCAAAAAAAGCAAGCCCCCCCTCGCCAATCCGCCCCTCATCCTTTACTTTACCACCGACCGACTCTTCTCTTCTCGACCTCTCATTTTATGCCCTCACGCCTCTTCACCCTCCTCGCCTTGCTCTGGGCGGTGCCCGCTTCCGCCCTCACCCCCTACACCGACGACGCCGACATCCCCCATTGGGCCGACCTCCCCGTGTCTGACCTCACCCAGCGCAGCATCATTCAGGGCGACCCCAGCGGCACCTTCCGCCCCCACGCCACGCTCAACCGCGCCGAAGCCGTCACCCTCCTGCTGCGCCTCACCCAGCTCGACGACCCCACCACCACCGACCAGCCCACCGACGCACTCTACACCGACGTCTCCACTGACCAGTGGTTCGGCCCCGCCGTGCACACCGCCACCCTGCAGGGCTTTGTTTCGGGCAACCCCGACGGCACGTTCGCCCCAGGCCGCACGCTCAACCGCGCCGAGTGGGGCCAAATGCTCGCCAACACCCTCTCCCTCCAGCCCAGCAGCTCACCCACGCCGTTCACAGACGTCCCGCTCGACGCCTGGTTCCGCGACTCCGCCCTCGCCCTCGCTGCCGAAGGCCTCATCCGCGAGCCTTCCCTGCAATACAGCCCCCAGACCCCCATGACCCGCGCCGAGGTCGCCTGGCAACTCCACCAGATCGTCACCCAGCTCGAAGCCATCTCGCAGCTCATCGCCTACGACCAAGCCGACCAGTCCGACGCCCTCACCAAAGCGCTCGCCATCCGTGACACCCCCACCGACACCCCTCCCCCCGCTGACCCAGCCCCAGACACCCCCCTTTCCGACAGCGAATACCTCAAACTCATTAAGTACCGCTACGCTATCCGCCCCTCCAACTTTGAAGCCGAAGATCAAGGCCACCAGTCCACCGCTCGGGCCGTCACCGCCACGGTCAGTCCCGCCGACCCAGTCACACCATTTCCTGTCAGCACCCCCGACCCTGACAGCTGGCACCCCATCGGCACCATCGACGTCAGCAACGAATACGACCAAGAAGTCAGCGCCCAAAATTTCTACCTCGAATTCAAGTTCGACCACACCAATGTTTTCCCCGCCGATAGCTTCTCCCTCCGCCTGACCGCCCCCGGCCAAGCCCCCGAAGTCCGCCCCGTGCCCCGCGGCGGCACCGTGCTTTTCAGTGGCACCACTCTGCGCCTCCCCGCCGAAACCACCCAGACCCTCACCCTCGAAGCCCAATTTTCCGCCCCCACCACCCTCTCTCCCGCAAACACCACCCTCCGTGTCCGCCTGCGTGACGCCGACGCGTCTGACCTCATCTTCACCGAAGACGGCTACCTCTTCCGCGGCCTCCGCTTCAGCGTCGCCACCCACGACTTCCCCCCCGTCCCCCTCAGTTTTGAGGAGTAATCAACCCGCCCCACCTCGTACAATTTTTCAAAACCCACCGCCCAAAACCCCCATTCCCCCCATTTTCCTTTGACACACCGCCCTCCCACGGCACAATGCTTACGAATCCTCCACGGTAGAAATCATTTCTACGGTGGATTTTCGCTCTAGGTTTTTTTTCTACATCTACGCTAGAGCCTCAGTCAGCTGCCTTTATTTCTTTTCTCTTCTCACCGCTTTTCATGCAAAGCAAACTCCAAGCCGCCATCAACCAACTCTGCGCCGAAAAAAACCTGCAGAAAGACATCGTCATCGAAGCCATCGAAAACGCCGTCGCCCTCGCCTATAAAAAAGACTTCGGCACCGCTGGCATGAATGTTCGCGTCCAGCTCGGCGACGACATCACCGATATGCAAATCTTCGAAGTCCGCGAAGTCGCCGAAAAAGTCAACAACTACGAAACCGAGATCACCCTCAAAGACGCCAAAAAAGTCCGCCCCGACGTCGCCGTCGGCGACACCGTCTACGTCAGCGTCCCCCCGCACGAGAGCTTCGGCCGCATCGCCGCCCAAACCGCCAAGCACGTCATCGGCCAAAAACTCCAAGAAGCCGAACGCGAAATGCTCTTCCACAAGTTCAAAGACCGCGAAGGCGAGCTCCTCACCGCCCGCGTGCAGAAGGTCGACCGCGACTCCACCCTGCTCGAGATCGAAGGCATCACCACCATCATGCCCTACCGCGAGCAAATCCCAGGTGAACAATTTTTCACCGGCCAACGCATCAAAGTCCTGCTTGAGCGCGTCGAAGGTACCACCAAAGGCCCCCAGCTCCGCATCTCGCGTAAGACCCCCGAGTTCATCATCGCCCTCTTCGAGCTCGAAATCCCCGAAATGCGCGAGGGCCTCGTCCGCGTGGCCAAGATCGCCCGTGAGGCAGGCACACGGTGTAAGATCGCCGTCGCCTCAGACGACCACTCCGTCGACCCCGTCGGAGCCTTCGTCGGTCAGCGCGGTTCAAGGATCAACGCCGTCATGGAAGAAGTCGGGGATGAGCGCCTCGACGTCATCCAATACTTTAACGACGACAAGAAGCTCCTCCTCGCCGCCCTCTCCCCCGCCAAGATCTCCAAAGTCGAGTTTTATGACGGCGACCGCGGCGACAAGCGCGTCCGCGTCCACGTGCGTGAGGAAGAACGCGCCATGACCATCGGTAAGCGCGGGCAAAATGTCCGCATCGCTGGCAACCTCATGGGCATGCAGATCGACGTCATCACCTTCACTGGCACCCCGGAAGAAGACGAATCACTCAAACGCGAAGCTAAACCAGAGCGCACCAAGAAAAAACGCCGCGAACTCTCCGACGACACCACCATCAATGTTCTCAAAGGCGTCGACCAGGAAGTCATCGACCTCCTCACCGAGCTCGGTCTGTCACAGGTCAAACAGTTCGACGGCCTCTCCGCTGACGAGCTCGCCGAAGTTGGCATCACCAAACCACAAGCCGAAGCCATGATCGCCGCCGTCAACGACTACATCGGGTAAAAGACTCCAGAAAAAAAACACAAGATTCACATTAGTGAATCTTGTGTAAGATTTGAAATAAATCTATACTAATCAATGATTTGTTCTGATTGATTTTGAGAATCCAAATCAATTTCTATTGGTGGATTTATACAATCTGAGACATTTCTTTGTCCAGATCCATTATATTCAATAACATTGCTAGAGTTCCAAGGATTTTCAGAACCTTCTTCCGCATTAAGCAAGCAATTTTCATACACATAAAAACTATCAAGATTTAAGTTAGAGATTGATTCTGGAATATAATTAACAAAATTATTACGAGACAAACCAAGAACTTCTAAATTAGATAAATTTTCAATGGTGTCAGGAATTACTCCTGATAAGTTATTATTGTGCACCTGAAATTCTCTAATATTCGACAGATTCTCAATGAGCGGTGAAAGAATACTAACAAGATTATTATTACCCAGATTCACCGTTTCTAAATCACTCAGATCCCAAAAACTTGCTGGAATAGGACCTTGAAGTTGATTAGAAGAAATCCAGATGTTACGAAGTTTAGACAAATTGCCAATATCAGTTGGTAAGTATCCAGTCAGATTACCAAAACTAAGAACTAATGTTTCCAAATCTGAAAGAGAAGTTAGTTCTGAAGGGATAGTTCCCGTCAAATCAGTCTTCTGAACTTCTAATCTTTTAAGCAAATTCAAATTAGAAATTTCCGAAGGAATAACCCAAGAGAGATTTTCATTAAAGCCAAAGGCTAATACACGCAGCTTATCTAAATTCCATATTTCTCCTGGCAAGTCTCCAGTAATATAGTTATGAGAAAAGTCTAAATCAGTTAAATTCATAAAATTTCCAATTTCAGGCGAAACTTCTCCTGTGAGATTTTGCTCTCTAAGATTAAGACGAAAAACATTATTACCAACAACCTCAACTCCTTCCCACTCTGAAATAGGAAGATTAAAGTTTCCCCAATTATTCAACTGATAATGACCATTCGTAAAACCATTCAATATTGACACCATTGCATAGCAATCTGTCGGATTAACTCCAGGGCCTACTGAACTAAGTCCTTGACAGTATTCATCAACATCATCGTTAGCAGATTCCATTTCATCTGCTGAGTTAACCAATGCCTTACCAGGAAACGAAAAATTTTCATCAACACTTCTTACATCTTGATGAGATCTAACTGAAACAGCTTTAGTAAATGAAGATTCTACCTTATTGGAATTACCAAAATTCATAAAACTATCTTTAGAAGCACTGTTTTTAAATTCTGCTTCTTCTACAGTGTCAACTGTACCACTAAACAAACCATATCCCAAACCGACACCTAATAGCATGCCAATAAACATGCTAAGAAATAAATTTTTGTGAATTTTATTCATGTGTGTTTAAAAATAAAGAAACAAGTGCATTATAAGCAAAAAAATAAAATAAGTCAAGAACCAGATTAGTCAGTAGTCCCTCAATGCACCTCCAACAAATACCCATGCGCTGACAGAGCCGCCACCGCCCCCGCCCCGGCCGCTATCACCACTTGTTTATAGGTCGCGTTCGTACAGTCCCCCCCCGCAAACACTCCAGGCAAAGACGTTCGCCCGTCTTTATCGACCACTATTTGCCCGCGGTCATCCAGGTCCAGCACCCCGTCCAGCCACTCAGTTGCAGGCATTTGCCCGATCTCTTCAAATATCCCCTCACACACAAATTCCGTCAGCGCCCCGTCGCCTTCGTGCCACAGAACCCCCCGCACCTTGTCGTGTTCATTCAGCAATATTTCTTGCGTCAGAACGTTATATTTCACCGCAATCTTCGGGTCGCGCTTCACCTTTTCCATCAGGCACGCCTCCCCGATCAAGTGGTCGAGGTTCGTCACCAGCGTGATGTCATCAGTGTATTTCGCCAGCTGCAGCGCCACATCCATCCCCGAGTTCCCCCCCCCGATCACCAGCATCTTTTTCCCGCGGTACAGCGGTGCGTCCGACGTCGCACTAAAACTCAACCCATTCCCCCGCACCGCCACCGCTTCCCCGGGGATCCCCAGCATCCGCGGCCGCTTCCCCGTGGTGATGATCACCGTCTTCGTCTCAAATGTTTTCCCTCCGTCCGTCACCACCGCATAGTGCTTGTCCGCCAACGGTTTAATGGTCGTCACTCGTTCCCCTTCCCGCAGCCACAGGTCAAAATGCGCATTGTCACGGTCCACCTGCCGCACATGGTCAAAAAACGACCCCACCAGTTGCGGCCCCGTCGCTTGGGCCACCCCCGTCCAGTTTTGGATGTCCGAGCACGACAGCATCTGCCCCCCCGTTTCCCCCGTCACCAGCAACGTCCGCAGTTTCCGCCTCGCGGTGTATATCGCCGCCGTCAGCCCCGCTGGCCCCGCCCCCACTATCACCGTGTCCAGCACCGCTGGGTAATGCTCTTCCAGCTCCAGCGCACAGCTCGCATCTCGGTTCCAGTCCTTCGGTGGTTTGACCATCGTGTGTATGTATTTTTAAGAAATCCAGCCATCCCCCCATTTCAGGGTTTACCCGCCCACCCCATCACCCTATTCTACCACACGACACCCCCCCTCACCACCCCCCTTACTATGAAATCCCTCCCCCGCATCCTCCTCCTCGTGCTCCTCCCACTCACCCTCAGCGCCTGCAACCACTCGCAACCCACCGCCGAGTCCCCCACTCCTCCACCCACATTGACAGAAAAGTCTGACACAGAAAAACCCAGCGACACTAGCAGCTTCAGCATCGACGTCTCGTCTGACCAAGTCAGCACCCAGCCCACCACCATCTCCCAGTCTGGCGAACCTTGTGGCGCCACCACTGGGCGCGACTGCGCCCCAGAGCTTCAGTGCCAGTTGAATGTCGCCGACCCCACCCAGCCAGGCACCTGCCAGCCAGTGTATGAACGCTCACTTGGTTGTGACAAAACCAAACAACCCGTCTGCGGTCTCAAGGGCCGCATCAAACTCATCTACCTCAACGAATGCTTCGCCCAGCAAGCCGACGCCGAAATCGTCAACCAAGGCTTCTGCACCGACACCCCCGCCCAATACACCCAGCAGTGCGACGCAGCCGTCACCGGGGTTGAAAACTGCCCCACCCTCCACACTGGGTTTGAGTTCAGCGCGGGCAAATGCCGCGAAGTCTCAGTGCAGGGGTGCCGCGTCGAATCCCCCTTCACGTCCCTCGCCGAGTGTGAGTCCCAGTGCTCATGACCCCTCCCCACTGCCCCCCCCAGTTCGCCGAACGCATGGCGCGGCTCCTCCCCGCCGACCAGCTCGCGGACTTCTGGGCCGCCTGCACACGGCCATTACCACGCACTTTTCGCGTCACGGCCAAAGGCCAACCCCACTTCGACCCCAGCGCCTGGGGTGACGGTCTCACCCCCGTCGCTGGCCTGTCTGACGTCTACTCCCTGCAATCCACCCACACCAAAGGCTTCGGCCATCGGCTCGAGCACTGGCACGGCGAAGTCTACAGCTTAAGCCTCAGCTCCCTCCTCCCCGTGCTAGCGCTCGGTGACGTCTCAGGACTCAAAATCCTCGACATGTGCGCCGCCCCGGGGTCCAAAGCCACCGCCCTCGCCGAAGCCGCCCTCACAGGCCGAGGCTACGTCGTGGCGAATGAGCTCAGCTCCTCCCGCCTAAAAAAAATTTCCGCCAACGCCCAGCGCCTCGGGCTCAGCAACCTCATGCTCCTGCAAGCCGACGGCACTCGCCTCCCGCAGCGCTTCGGGCAAGAGTTCGACGCCGTCCTGGTTGACGCCCCCTGCTCCTCCGAAGGCTTCGCTCGGCGCGACCCCCGCTACCTGCGCGACATCTGGTCCCCACGGCACATCCGCGCCTGCGCACGACTTCAGCGCCAGCTGATTGTCGCAGGCTTTCGGCTACTGGAGCCAGGCGGCGTCATGGTCTACTCCACCTGCACTGGCGCCCCAGAGGAAAACGAAGCCATCCTCCAGCACCTCCTCGACCAGTTTCCGTCCCAGGTCACCTTGGAGCCCCTTGACCACCTCCCCACCGTACCGTTTGCCCCCGCACTCAGCCAGTGGGGCGAACAGTCATTTCACCCCAGCATCCCCCAGCACGCCCGACGGCTCTGGCCCCATCTCTGCACCGACACCTGGGACAGCGAAACTTTCTTCGTCTGCCGCCTGCGAAAGGTCGCGCCCCTCCCCCGCCCCACGGCCCAGCGACTCCGCCCACGGGTTGACCTCCGCACCCTACCCAAAAACCACACCGCCGAACACATCGTCCGCCTCTGCAAACGCTACGGCCTCGACCGCCAGCTCTTTCGGTCCTTCGTCCTCCTCCAGCGCAATAAAGACCTCTACCTCACCCACAAAACCGCCGCCGCCTTCGCGGGCAAAAACCACCACGACCGCCTCGGGCTCAAGGTCATCGACCAGCACGGCAACCTCGCCACCGACTGGGCCCTCGCCTACGGCCAGCACGCCACTCGCGGCTTCGTCACCCTCACAGAGTCTCAGAAAGACACCTGGCTCGCTGGCACTGACATCCCCCTGTCAGCACTTCCCCCCGACCTCCCCGCCGACCACCAGCTCCTCGTCCGCTACGACCGCTTCTGCCTGGGCGTGGGCAAGGTTGTCGGCTCCCGCCTTAAAAATATGCTCGAACGCCCACTCACCATCCAACCCAAAGCCAAAAATCTCACGTCCCAGTCCGTGGTCTACGGTCACGGCCAGGCCTTCCGCAAACACTAAAAAAAGTCATAATTGTCTTTCAACACTACAAGTGTAGAATTACGAAGATGGTTAATTTCATGACTGCTTTTGGTGTCATTTGGTTACTTCTATTTTCAGCAAATCGGTTTGGCCCCAAAATCTCAGGTATCATTTACGGCATCCCATTAATTGCAGCCATTAGCTACATTATACTCAGTGTTGAACAAGGCACTCAATACGCCAGTCTTGCAGCTTCTGAAAATGCTCTTGGCTCAACCATTTCTGTACTTTCACTCTACTTTTATCTCTGGTCACGGCACCAAAAATGGCCTATTACAATTTCTCTAATTTCTTGTGGCACTATTTTTATACTTTCTAGCCTTATACTTTCACAAATAGTTCTATCTCCTTCTCTAAATCATATCATTGGCTTTAGTTGTTTAATTGCTTTTCACTTTTTCCTACAAAGTCTACCTACAGAAGAAATTAAGACAGGAATGTCTAGTCAAAAAGAAATCATATTTCAAGCGCTACTCGGTTCACTCCTCGTTTCATTAATTTCCTTAATTGGTAATTATCTTCCAGAAGTCATAGCAGGTAAAATGGTAGCTCTTCCAATCTCTGCATTAGCTGCACTAATAGCAATCGAAAAAAACTCAAATATTTCGGGAATAAATGCATTTCTAAAAGCCACTCCAGCTGCCTTTCTCCTTAATGTGTTTTACACATTTCTAATATGGATTTTTTATCCAAAAATTGGGACTCTATACGGAACAATAATTGCATATATCACCATTACTCCAATTATTTTATTTTCAGTATTAAAAAAGTAACCATTTTTTATAAATTGATTTTCCCCCACCAAAACTTTTTTCACTCATCCACATTTCACCCCGCTACCACACATTTTCCCTCCCCACAGCCCAAACCCCCTATTTCACCCCCCAGACACCCCCCAAACAGTCCCACCGTGGTTCGCTGCACGAGTCCACCAGTTCCCCGCAATGACAGAGAAATCCACCACCCCAAAACATTTCAGCGAATGCGGCGCTAGCGTGCCGTCCGACCAACAGGAGGACAAACCGCGGCGACAGCATTCAAGATGCCTGAATGCAGATGCAGACATCCGAGCGAGTCGCTCCGTCTGTGATAATTTCAGACTCGTGAGGAAAGAGCAGCGATCACGGAGCAGTGCGCACTTTGGGCGGCTGAGCCCAAAGCAGCCACAGCGCAGTGACCCAGCTGCGACAGCGAACCACGGTTCGCTGCCACTCGACTTTCTCCCCCCCGCAAAAGTCCACCAAAATAGCTAAAAAAAACATCACAAACCCAACGGCAAAGACGTCCGCTGCACGGCGTGTCGGTCCAGCATCGCTCGGCTGATGGTCCCCGCATCGAGGTAATCAAAGTTTCCCCCCGTCGGGATTCCCCTTGCCAAGCGGGTCACAGGCCCCTCATACACCTTCTGCAACTGCCCCATCAGGTAATGACTTGTCGCATCCGCCTCCGTCGAGCCAGACAACGCCAGCACCACCTCTGTGAATTCCCCCTTCCCCACCCGTTGCACCAGCGACGCTATCCGCAGCTGTGACGGCCCCACCTTCTGCAAAGGCGACAGCACCCCGTGCAGCACGTGGTACTGCCCGCGGTATGTATGCGTCCGCTCCAGCGCTATCAGATCCGCTGGCGACTCCACTATGCACAGGCACCCCTCATCTCGCCGCCCATCCACGCATATCCCACACAGCGACTCCCCCTCAGGCAGCGGCTCACAGTAATGGTGACAACGCCCACATTCCACCACCCCCCCGCGCAAATCCCCCAGCGTCCGCGCCAACCGCTGGTCAAGGCCCGTGTCCCCCCGCAATAAGCCAAAGACCAGCCGCTCCGCACTCCGTGGCCCGATCCCCGGCAGATCACTCAGCGCTTCTATCGTCGCCAGCACAGCTGGGGGCAGGGCCGCCATCACCGACCCAAGAAATCAGTCGTCGTATCCAGATTCTCTTCCCCGATCAGCTTCACCATGTGGTCGATCATGGCCTCTTGGGCAATCGTTTCTGATTTGCCCGTTTTCATATCCCGCACGATCACATTACCTTCTTTCACTTCTATGTCCCCCATCAGGATCGCATACGGCACATTAAATTTCTGTGCCCGCGACAGCTGCTCCGTCATGCTGGTTTTGCCCAGCACCCCCACCGCGTGGAATCCCCTCTCACGCAGCTTCACCAGTTGGGGCAAGGCGTGCTTCTTGGCGATGGGCCCGGTCGCCGCGACAAAGACCTGCAACGTGTCCTTGTGCGGCACGCTGATGTCATGGTCACGCATCATCGCGATGATCCGCTCTATCCCCGCGGCAAACCCCGCCCCCCCGTGCTCCCCACCCCCCAGCTTGGCGACCAGTCCATCATATCGCCCCCCCACCAGCACCTTGTTGCGCGTCCCCCGCTCACGGTACTCAAACACCGTCTGGCTATAGTACTCCACCGGCCGCACCAGCGTCGGGTCTATCACATACTCTATCCCAAACGAGTTGAGGTAGTTCAACGTATCATCAAAAAACTCCCGACTCTCTGGCGTCAAGTGATCCACGATCTTCGGCGCCATCTTGGCCAAGATTTCCTCATCCTCATTTTTCGGGTTGAGCAAATCCAAGAATTTGCCTTGTTTCAGCTTCTCTTGCGACTCAGGGGTCAGGTGTCGCTCTTTGCCTTTATAGTAATCCGCCAACGCCCGAAAGTACCCCTTCTGGTCTTCGGGCGACCCAATCGTGTTTATCTTCAGTTCACACGCATCAATGATCCCAAAATCCCGCAATATTTGGTACCCAAGGTACATAATCTGCGCGTCGATCGCAGGATCAGTCTCCCCGAGGATCTCCGCCCCAAACTGCCAAAACTGTCGCTGCGTGCGGCTCCGTGGGCGTTCAAACCGAAAACAAGGCTCAATGTAATAGAGCTCCACCGGCAGCGCCTCTTCGTCCATCTCGTGCTGCACAAACGCCCGCGCCACCCCCGTCGTCAGCTCTGGCCGCAGCGCATACGTTCGCCCACTGCGATCTTCAAACGTATACAGCTCCCGCTTCGTGATCTCACTACTCATCCCCAGCGCCGTTTCAAACGTGTCCGCATACTCAAACACAGGCGGCGAAATCCGCCGAAACCCCGACTGACGAAACCGATGACGAATCACCTTTTTTACGAAAGTGAAATAATCATGATCAGCTGGCAAGAAGTCAGCCGTCCCCGTCGGCGCACGATAAGATTTAGGCATAAATGAGAAAGTCAGAGCAAGCAAGAGCAATTTCAGGGTGGATTTTACAAGGTTCATCCCAGAGTGTAAATTTTTATACGGTGATCTCACCATCTTTCCCTGTTTACCATCATCGTCTGTATAAAATGAAAAACCTCGTCCGTGTCCTCGCTGGTGTCGCCACTGGAGTCCTCGGTGGGCTGTTCTTTGCGCAAAAGAGCGGCGACCAGCTCCGCCAAGACGTCAAAAACGCCGACAACCCCCTCGAAACCCTTTGGTCAGAAGTCCTCGGCGTCGGGCAAAACGCCCGCGACACCCTCATGCGCTCAGTGCAAAACCCCGAAAACATCAAAGCCGTCTTCGGCCAGATGAGCACCGAGCTCGAAGCCCTCACCAGCAAAGCCAAAACCCTCGGCAATTCGTCCATCACCCAAGCCCGCGAAGAGCTCGTGAAGCTCAGCCAACGCGCCCAAGCCGCCGCCAACGACCTCGCCCAAAACCAAGGCTCCGACCTCCTCGCCAAAGGCAAAGACCTGCTTGATAAAGCCGAAACCAAGCTCGACCAAGCAAGCGACAAACTTGAAAAAACCGTCGAAAACAAAACCAACCTCGACGTGTAAGCCCCATAAGGGAATCCCCTGCACTTCAAAAACCCTCGCTCCATTTGCCTCACCGCAGGTGGAGCTTTACCATGACCCCAGTCTCTTGCCTGAGTGGTGGAATCGGTAGACACGAGAGACTTAAAATCTCTTGCCTTCGGGCGTGCGGGTTCGAGTCCCGCCTCAGGCACCAGACTCACTGACAAGCGCTCCATACCCCAGACATAGCCTCCCGTACACACAGACAGGCCTCAGCTCACCTTGCAGAACAAAGCCACCAACCAGCTCTCCCACAAAAAATAGCTCCCTCAGTTTTCTACTGAGAGAGCTACTTCATCATGTCACCGTCAGACGGTGACAAGCTGCCTGCTCCCCCCTACTGTATACGGGTCGCTTTCAGCAGCGTCCGCCCCTCCCAGTACTGCGGCTGACAATAAAACAACATCGCATCCACACTCACCCGCGGGTCCACCAGCGCCCCCGTGTCGTTGGGGCCCACATCCACCTTTTCAATGATTTCATAGCGCTGCTCCACGCCGTCCACCGTCAGCGAAAACTCATCCCCGATCCCATAGTTCGCCTCCAGCAACGGCTCAAACACAGGGCCATACGGGCTCGGGTCACCGGGCCAGATCGAAGAGTGACCAAAGATAATGTAGTTATCATTCGTCGCGTCATAATAGTGCCCCAACCCCTCCGTCGTCAGGTCAGTCAGCCACACACTACTGTCTGACAGCAGCGTCATCGGCGCAGGCACCCCACTCAGGTTAATGTCATCGATGTCCAAATACACCCGCTCAATGTGCTTGCTACGGTCAGCGTCACTCATCCGCAGCGTCCGCCGCAAGATTTCAAACACGTCCCCCCGCTTCATGGTGTACTCATAGCTCTTCCCCAGCAGTTCCTCTGGCACCAGATTCGCCGCCACCATCGCGTCATAATACGGCTGCTGCCACACAGCCACCTTCCCTTCCACTTGGGCAGGATCCACCAGCCCAAACCCCGCCGCCACGATTTTCACCATCTCCCCGAGGTTGATCGACCGCCCTGGGCCAAAGCTCCCATCTTGGTACCCCTTAAACACCCCCATATCCACGAGGTTTTGGACATAAAGGAAAAACCAGTCCGACATCTCCACATCCGTGAAATACGACATCCCATAGTCAGTTTTCACGCTTATTTCCAGGCTGATCGCCAGCATCTTGGCCGCCTCCGCGCGGTTGACAGGCGCATCTATGCGGATGTACCCCGTGTCACTGTCCCCCTGCACTATCCCCTGTCTTTTCAGGTCCACCGCCGCTTCATAGTACCGATGATTCGCCGACAGATCAGGAAATATCGTGTGCGCATCATACTTTGACCGCAACCAGTCTGGCACCGTGACCGCACTCACCCCCAGCAACGGCATCAGCCCCAGCACCAGTCCCATTCCCCACAGCAACATCTTTTTCATGTGTGTTTTTGTTAATGATTCCCCCACCAGCCATCCCCCCCTTTTGCTAATTTCAGCCCCCCACCACTCTACCCCTTCTTCGGCCCTTGGTCGATCGCCACACTATACCAGTCAATCTTCCGCGTCACCCACATCACCACCGCCACCGCCCCAAAGAGCAGAAACGACCCCGAGATCAACGCATACTCCTCTTTTTGGAGCAACACATACAAATAAGCATACAGCGCGAGCAAGAGCCCCATCATCACCAGCCCCCGCTTTCGCGCTTTCAGCACCGCCACACTATACAGCGTGATCAACCCCACCGTCGCGAAGGTCGAAACAATGTAGGCCCACTGAAAGCCGTAATACTCACTGAGCGACAACAGCAACAAGTAAAAAATCGACATCGCCAACCCCACCAACCCATACTGAATCGGGTGAATCCGCAACCCCGCCATCAGCGTCTCAAACAGAAAGAACGTCAAAAAAGTCAGCCCAATAAAGAGCACCGCATACTTCACCGCGCGGATCACCTTCGTGTAAAAATCCACCGTTTGTATCAGCCGCACCCCCACCGCCGCGTCCCCCAGCTCGATCGCACTCAGGTCAATGTTGGGGTTGGCCGTCGTTCGCCGCCAGCCAAACTTGTCTGGCGACAAATGGTTGACCTGGCTTCGGTCAGACAGGTCCAGCTTCCCCTCCCCTGGGCGTGACCACAGCTGTGGGTACCCCCGGCCAAAGGACGATATCTGCCACCGCGCACTAAAGTTTCCCCCCTCTTGGTCTACTGTTCGCTCTTCGGGGAGGAATATCCCGTCAAAGCTCGGTGTCCCCCACGCCCCCGACAGGTCGATCATGTTTGACTTCCCCGTCGGCGCCACCCACAGGCTCTCTGACCCCCGCAACGGGATGGACACCCCAAAGGTCTGCGCCGCTGACGCAGGCCCCAGCCCCAGCCCCAGCCCCACCGCGTGCAGCCCACTCCCCCGCACGGCGGGCTGGGCCGCTCCGGGTTTCAGCGCTTTGGTCTCACCGCCCCACTGCATTTGCACCTGTTCTTTTATCCCCCGCGTGTCGGGCAACCCCAGTGACAGCGTCGCCTCTTCCCACTGCAGCCCCGCCCGCTCCGCTTCGGTCAGGTTTTCCCTAATCTCCCCCCAACCAAACTCCCCCCCCACTTCCAGCACCGTGTCATACACCGTCGCAGAAAATATCCCCCGCTGACGCACCTCAGGGCGCATCTCCGCCTTCACATTCAGCACCTCTGGCAACAGGTAATACGTCTTATCTGACACCCCCTCCCCCCGCCAGGGTATAGCCACGATCGGCCCCACCAGCTTCTGGTCATTCCCCCACTTCGCGGTGATTTCCCGCTTGACCGTCTCACTGCGTGACGACCGCTCATACACCATATCGGTTATCATCCCCACAGGGATCAGCATTAAGAGCACCAACAAGAGAACAAAACCCACCTTGGCTGTCACTGAAGATCGAAACTTTTTTATCATCACCCTCTTTTATAGCTCCTCCCTCCCTACAAAGCAAATCCCCAAGAGTTTCTGACTCTCAGGGATTTTTTCCTGTTCAAACGAACGCTTTTAATACAAGCCCCCCCCTTCTCTAGCTCCCCACGGGTCGGCTACGCACGGGCACCACGCCTCCACCAGCGTCTTCGGTGTTGAGGATCAAACTCGGGTTAATCCCTTTCTCCGTCAGCACGATTTTGGAGTTATTCACCAACGAGTTTTCCGCCACTTCCAGCGACTTAAATTTCTGCGCATTCTCCCGAAAAGTGTCTTCTACCGCTTGGTTCACCATACGGATAGACTCGGCTTCAGCCTGCGCTTTGAGGATTTTCGCCCGCGCGTCCCCTTCCGCCCGTTCGATAGACGACCGTTTTTCCGCCTCCGCGCGGATCACCGTCGCCTCCGCGATCTCCTTACTTGACTCCTTTTCCGCCAGCGACCGCGTCACCGCCGCTTCTTTTTCCCGTTCTGCGGTCACCACCTTGTCCATCGCCGCCTGCACCTCGCGTGACGGCTGCACGTCCTGCAACTCCACCCGAAGGATGTCTATCCCCCATGTTTGCGTCTGCGTGTCGAGTTCTTGCTCGATCTTCGTGTTGATCGTTTGACGTTGGGCGTTCACCTCCGTGAAAAACATCTCCCCGATGATCGACCGCAACGTCGTCTGCGCCAGCGAAGGAATCGCCGACCAATAATTATTCACCTTATACACCGCCTTGAGCGGGTCCGTCACACGGAAGTACACCACCGCATCAATGTCCAAATTCAAATTATCCTTCGTGATCACCTGCTGCTTCGTCACGTCGAGGTTAATCTCCGTCACATTGACCTTAATCATCTTGTCCACAAAAGGGATAATCCACGTCAACCCAGGGTCGCAAGTACGCGTATAGTTCCCAAACCGCTCCACTAGCCCCCGCTGGATAGGCCGCACGATGCGAAACCCCATCAGCAGAATGAGAAAAAGAATGGCGATAACACCGAATATAATCCAATTCATGAAAGTGTGTTTGTGTGAAAATATAATAAATTACAAAAAAATTATAGCAGGTATTTTCTGGCAAATCTAGGGAAACACTGATAAATCTCGCCAATCACAAAAAGAGAGATTTGGGGATGATTTTTTACGACAGGTTCTCACGGGGTCTCTCGACCCCGTGACGGTTCTGGAGTGAAAAAGCACCCCAAAGATCCTTTATTTGATGGCGACACTTTTCTCAATTATTTTCACGTCCTTTTGATTTTATCAGTGTTTCCCTAGCCCTTCTTCCCTGAATTTTTGCCCAAGTTCTCAGCCCAATACATTTGTCCCCCACCCCCACACCTGTCAGTCATACAGCAGCAATCCCCCCCCCCCCTTCACTTTTTCACTCCGCTCATGCGCACCCTCCTCGTTTTGGCCGCCATCTTTGGGCTCATGGTGCTCTCACGCGCGCTGTCAGGCGCCGATTCCAGCACCATGACCAACTCCCTCATCGACCCCAGCGCCATGTCCGAAGACTGGGACACCTCCCTGCCCTAGCTTCTACTTCATTTACAGCGTGAACACGGCCTAATACACATACTCCGCCGCTGGCCCCTGCCAGTGCAGTCCCCCATCGCGCAGCTCCACCACCCAGTCAAAGTGACTCAGCAGGCTCAGTCGGTGCAGGCTCACCACAAAGGTTTTATCTGGCCACGCCGCAAACAGATTTTCATATATCAACCCCTCATTTTTCAGGTCCACACTCGACGTCGGCTCATCCATCAGCACCACCGTACTGTCCGCCGCCGCCACCAGCCCCCGCGCCAGCGCCAGCCGCTGCCGCTCACCCCCCGACAGGTTCACCCCCTTCTCGCGGATGTCCGCCGCCAAACCATTGGGTATCCGCCCCAGCACTGGGGCAAACCGCGCCAGCTCCACACATTGCGCCACCAGCGCATCACCCACGGGTGCCCCCAGCGTGAGGTTAAAGGCAATCGTCTGCGAAAATATTTCAGGATCCTGTGGGATCAGCGTCGAATGCGTCGCCAACCACGGCCCCACCCCCGCCACCTGCCCAATGCTACCCTGCAGGTCCGCCTGTGGGTAGAGCCCCCGCAGCACCCGCAACAGGGTTGATTTCCCACTACCCGACTCTCCGACCAGTGCCACCCGCCCCCCCACGGGCAGCTCCAGCCCCCGCAAGGCCAGATCATGCGCGTCAGTTTCGGGCTCATGGGTAAACCGCAACTGCGAAACCCGTAGCGTCTCACCTTTTGCTACAGCTTCCAGCTGCACTCCCGCCCCAGTTTCCGCTGCGTCTGGCTGCCCCAGCGCACGCACACTCTCCCACAGGTCATCCGCCGAAAAGTAATCAATGTGCCGCAACAGCAATTCATTGAGGATGCCCCCCAAACGAAAAAACGTCATCGTAAACCGCATCGCGAACCCACTTAAGGTCACAAACCCCGCCACCCCCAGCGTCTGGGCTGGCGTGTGGACGATCTTCCAGATTTCTGGCAGCAGTACCGCCGCCACCGCCACACTGGCGCAAGAGCTGATCCAAAACCACTTCCATTCATTATAAAATATTTTCCGACAAAACGGCTCCCACATCGCCCGCACCTGCCCCGCAAAATCCGCATACATCCGCCCACCGATCCGCAGCGTGATCACCGTCGTCGCGTTGGTAACCGTGTCGACAAACCGCGCCACCAGTCGGTGCCAGACTTCGTTGTGGTCGTGCTCGGCCCGCTGCAACGGACGGTCGACCCAGTGCAGCCCCCACACCATCAGCAGCAGCAACCCCACCGCCAACAGTCCACTCCGCCAGTCAAAAAAGAAAAACGCCCCCAACCCGATCATCGCTTTCATCATCTGCTGGATGTACTCAAACTGTCCCTGCGAAAACTGAAACAAGGCCTCCGCTGACTTGCTCGCTCGGCTGATCGTGTCCCCACTGTGGTGGTCATGGTGCCAGCGCAGCGGCAGGTGCATCACCCCACGGAAGAGCTCCGTACGGTACTCCTCCGATATTTCAAACGCCATCTGCCGCTCCACCAGCCGCAACGGCCCGTGCAGGAGCCAGCTCAGCGTGTTGACGATCGGTATGAGGAGGATCCACCCCGCCACCGTGGCAAAGCCCTCCCCCTGCTGCAAGGCCGCCACCGCCAACCCAAGGAAAACCGCGTCCAGCTCCCACAAGGCCTGCGCCACCCCCAGCCCCCCATACACCAGCGGCACCCGCCAGCGTCGCGTCGGCAGGTGCCTCCACAGCGCCCGCAACAGCTGGCTATATTGCCGCCACGGCGAGGTCGTCAGCTGGTTTTCGGGCGTCTTTTGAGAGCTTTTCTTCATGTTTTTACATCAAAATTACACCTACGCCTGCGGCCACAGCACAGGTGACAACTGGCAAATATGCCCCACCCGCACTATGTCAGGCTCGTCCCCTGAGTGTGACTGCGGCACCACCAGCCGCGTGAATCCCAGCTGCCGCGCCGTGGCTATCCGACTACTCAGCTGGGGCACGTTTCGGACTTCCCCCCCCAGCCCCACTTCCCCCAGCAGCACCGTGTCCGCGGGCACAGGGCGGTCCAGCCTGCTACTCACCAGCGCCGCACACAGCCCCAGGTCAGACCCCCGCTCCCGCACCTGCAACCCGCTGATCACATTCACATACGCATCATATTCCTCGAAATTCAACCGTGTGAATTTCGTCAGCACCGCCAGCAAGACGTGCAACCGCCCCACAGCCACCCCCTGCGCCGTACGGCGCGGGTTGCCGAAGTGGCTCTTGACCACCAGCGCTTGCACCTCCAGCACAAAGTTCCGCACCCCCTCCCGCACCACCGTCACGGCTGAGCCGCTCCCTCCACTGGCTCGCTCCGCGAGGAAGTACTCCGACGGCGAATGGAGCACCCGCAAACCCGATTCTACCATTTGAAACACCCCCACCTCCAACGTCGACCCGTAGCGGTTTTTCGCACTACGCAGCACCCGCAAGTCCGTCGTCCGCTCCCCTTCCAGATACAGCACCGTGTCCACTAAGTGCTCCAGCACTCGCGGCCCCGCCAGCTCATCGGCTTTCGTCACATGGCCAATGATCAAGAGCGCCGTCCCCACCGCCTTGGCCGTGCGCACCAGCGTCTCCGCATTACGACGGATCTGGCTCATCGTGCCGAAGCTACTATCCGCCGCCCCAATCATCTGGATCGAGTCAATGATCGCCAGCGGTGGGCGCTGCGCCGTGATGGTCGCCACTATGTCTTCTAAACTATGCGTCGCATAAATGTCCCCAAACCGCTCGCCTGAGTCATGCACCCGCCCCAGACGGTCTATCACCTGCTGGCGCGACTCCTCCCCACTGAAATACAACGCCCCCTCCACCCCCGCAAACACCTGCAAACTCAGCGTTGACTTCCCCACCCCGGGCGTCCCACCAAACAGCACCACACTCCCGGGCACCAGTCCCCCACCCAGCACGCGGTCCATCTCGGTGTTACCAGTGGGCTGACGGGTTTCCCCGCTTCGTGGAGCCGTCGGGTCATCTGCGTCTGACGGCATCTTCTGGCTCAGGTCTTGCCCCACCCCCAGTCCCCCGCTTATCCCCCCCACCGTCCCCGTCTGGGCCTCCAGCCCCCGCGCCAGCTTCACCGTCCCCCACGCGCCACAGCTCGGGCACTTGCCATAGGGCTGCGGAAAGCTATCCCCACAGTCCCCACACAGATACACTGGTCGTTTCTTGGCCATCACCGCCCAGTCTAGGCCCCCCCCCACTCCCAGCAACCCCAGTTGTCAGTCCACCACCCGCGCCATAAGGAAACACTGATAAATTTCGCCAATCATAAAAAGAGAGATTTGGGGAAGATTTTTTGCGACAGGTTCTCACGGGGTCTCTCGACCCCGTGACGGTTCTGGAGTGAAAAAGCACCCCAAAGATACTTTTTTGATGGCGACCAATTCGCAAATATTTTACCGTTCCTTTCAATTTACCAG
>JAHDHX010000050.1 GCA_020631075.1 Candidatus Altimarinota bacterium | reverse complement strand
GATAGACTTTTTTGTCTGCACAAGGACATCTGCTAACTCTGGTAACCCCGGTGGACAGGGTTCTACTGGTGCCAACGGCGCTATTTCATCATCAGGATTGGTTTTCACCAATGGACTTTATGACTGGACTGACTTTGGTCTACAGGGCAAAACGGGCGGCCGTGGACACGGCGGCGGGGGTGGCGGTGGCGGCGGCACAGTCGATTTTGCCTTTGGCCCATGGGGCGGCGGCGGCGGCGGTGGCGGTGAGGGGGGCTATGGCGGCAAGGGTGGCTTCGGCGGCTCTGCGGCCGGAGGCTCATTTGGCCTGACCGCTCACACTGTCACATTTGTAGAGATTAAAGAAAGCCATATTTCAAGTGGCCGAGGCGGTGCGGGTGGTTACGGCGGCTATTGGGGGGCCGGTGGCTCTGGCGGTGGGGGTGGCACAGGTGGCAGCATGGCCGGAAACGGCGGTCGTGGCGGTACAGGCGGCTGGGGCGGCTTAGGCGGTGGTGGTGGCGGTGGTCCAGTAGCGGCTATTATGCTATCTGGTAACACGCAAGCTGATTTACGTGACTCAACTGTGCAAACGGGTGATGCAGGAAATGGAACTGGCTATCAGGTTGAGGCGTTCGGCACAGGTGGTTGGAACTACGGCATATTTGTCGATTCAAACAGCGTGACGCTGAATACGCCGATTAACGTAACCTATCAACTAGGGATATCTGGTAATGACGCCCCTGCACCACAAGAGGTGTTTAACAAAACCAATTAAGTCAGATAATAAAGGGGAAACTCGGCCGCTGTGTGTACAGTCTTTAGCACACACAGCGGCTTTTTTGGTTGTTGCAAAAACAGCTTCCCGTTCAACCATCATCGTATCGATCATTTTCAAGAATTCAGTGCCCGCATACTCGAAGCATACAATCGGCCGATTGAACCGCTTCGCCACTGTCTGCGAACTGACAACTAAGTTGCTACCAAAAATGGGAGTAACCGCCTTTTCGAGTCGTACCACTTCTGGGAGCAA
>JAHDHX010000049.1 GCA_020631075.1 Candidatus Altimarinota bacterium | reverse complement strand
ATGGGATTATTCAAGCACCCATGGCGGGTGTGCAGGATGGGGAACTGGCGCTGGCTGTTGCCTCGGCCGGAGGTTTGGGATCGCTCCCGTGCGGCATGTTGTCGGCCGACCAGCTTACGGCCGAGCTAACCAAAATCAGCCAGCAAACCTTAGCCCCGATCAACGTCAACTTTTTTTGCCATACACCACCAGAACCGGACCCGGCTGTTGAGGCACGCTGGCGACAAGCATTGACCCCGTACTACGCTGAATTTGGCATCGATCCGGCCGAGATTCCTAAAAAAGCATCCCGCCAGCCTTTTAGCCACCAGATGGCAGATGCACTTGAACCCTTCAAACCTCGCATAGTCAGCTTCCACTACGGCCTGCCAGAGAAAAACCTGCTCCAGCGCGTGAAGAGCTGGGGATCAGCCGTGCTCTCGACCGCCACAACCGTGGCTGAAGCGGAGTGGCTTGAAGCAAACGGGGCAGACGCCATCATCGCCCAAGGGGTTGAAGCAGGGGGGCACAGAGGCATGTTTTTGAGCAAAGATGTGACGAAACAGATCGGTACTTTCGCACTGGTTCCCCAAATCGTTAAAGCAACGCAGTTACCCGTGATCGCGGCCGGTGGTATCGCAGATGCCAGTGGGGTACGTGCGGCCTTGGCGTTAGGGGCCTCGGCCGTGCAGGTGGGCACCGCTTATCTGCTGTGCCACGAAGCCAAAACTCGGGCCGTTCATCGGCAAGCACTCAAAAGCGATCTCATTCGGCACACGGTGTTAACAACTTTGTTCTCTGGCGGCGCGGCCCGTGGCATGGTTAATCGCCTAATTCGTGAGCTGGGTCCGATGCCAGATGTCGCTCCTCCGTATCCACTGGCCTCGGCCGCGCTGGCACCAATCCGTGCGGCCGCTGAAGCCCAAGGCTCAGGTGATTTTTCACCGCTGTGGGCGGGTCAGAATGCAACGGGGTGCAAAGAGATTTCGGCCGCGGAGCTGACACAAGAATTGGCGGCCGGACTGTCTTAGCTTATTTACGGGGCAACCGGGTTAAATAATCAAGGATGGCTTGATCGTTTCTGTA
>JAHDHX010000048.1 GCA_020631075.1 Candidatus Altimarinota bacterium | reverse complement strand
GCCCAGTTGGCACCCCTGCAGACTTTCATTTTCCCGCCACATATGGTGGCACCGTTTGTGAGCTTAATGTTCAGCAACCACGACCCTCTGGACCTCACGGGTGGGTACCACCCTTTTCTTTTGGGGTTCACTATCACCATCAGCGCAACGCGGGAGTCCATACAGATGTCAAGAGAGTACAACCTCATGGTGGTGGGAGGTACAGCCCCCAGCCATGCCAATACACTCCGCTTCATGACCTGTGACGAGCGCAATCTGGTCTTCCCGGGAAGCCATGGTGCGGCCAAGGCCCTCCTAGTGACGT
The DNA here is from genome assembly GCA_020631075.1 of Candidatus Altimarinota bacterium. Taxonomy (GTDB): domain Bacteria; phylum Patescibacteriota; class Gracilibacteria; order UBA4473; family UBA4473; genus JAHDHX01. The sequence goes on along the minus strand of JAHDHX010000048.1, from coordinate 777 downwards.
TCCGGGTGCACCTGGCCACCATGGGAGGGGTGACGCACGTATGGGTTGTCGGGCTGCTCGCCTTCATCAACCAATACGGCGCCTGTCTCCATCTTATGGATATGATCCTGCTGCACAACAAAACGCAAAGGCCCCTGCTGCCAGTGCTCATTGTAAGATGGGTTCAACTCAGGTGGGACGCGTGGTTGGTAATGCAGGAGCACTCGCCCACGCCCATCCCCTGCCCGGATCTACTTGAGCTATTTTACAAGATAGACGCAGGAGACTTCTGGGTCCCGGCGCTCCCACCCCAGTACATGGGGCGTGTCAACCGGCTTTTGGCGCCAACCCCCCAGGAAGGTGTGAGCGGCGGAAGCAGAGGGAATGACGCTAACGCCAGAGGAAGCAGAGCCCAAGTCAGTGGTGGAAACAGCGGAGGAAACATCACTCAGACTGGTGGAGGAGGAAACGCGGCGCAATCTGAGTACCACTCAAACCAAGCGTATGACAACCAAGGTCTCACCTCACGGGAGGTGAAAGCGTGCGTGGGGCGGACAAACGCTCCCCCCATTTGTCCGGGCTGGCATGTTTGGGGAGGTTGCAACACACGGTGCAACCAGGCCCACACGCACCGGGTTGCTACCAACCAAGAGCAAGCAGACCTCCTTGCATGGTGCAAACGCTGGTGGGTGGCACCAGGCCAGGGCTGACTGGCCGGCTGGAGGAAGACGCTGGGCCGTCTCCCTCCACACCCTCCTCCACCTGACCCAGAGGAGGCAAAGCCTCACCAGCCCAAAA
>JAHDHX010000047.1 GCA_020631075.1 Candidatus Altimarinota bacterium | reverse complement strand
ACTGTCATTGTCATTCTCCTGGTTGGGATAAAGTTAAGTGTATATCAAAATCAGCGGTGTGTCAGGGTCTTGCTACAGAATAGTTTAGTACGCAAGCTGCCGTCCGACCTACGTCTACTACGATACCTATCGAACTCAACATAGTCGGAAGTGCTGACCTCCATTGTGCTGTAGTACTCACTGCACTCGTAACAGCGCCTGCGCCTGCGGACAGTGCCTCCCTTCCTGCGACTATCGACTACCTGGGTTCGGGTGGAACCGCATCGAGGGCAGTCCATCAGGTGCCCTCCCTGGAGTCGGAGGGTGCGAACCGTGCGGCGAGGCGCTCCAGCTCGGCCTCATAGAGCGGGGTGTCTGGGGTGGGGGCGTGGGGGCCTCCCATCGGGAGCCCTGCCTGGTGTTGCTCCCACCAGATCGCGTCCCAGGCGTCGGCCTCTTCCTCGACATCGAGCCCTGGCTTGGGGCAGCGCATGGCGAGGGTGGCGAGCCGTTGCTCGGGGGTGAGGGTGGGGGCAGGGGGGCCGCTGGGCTTGTCGTCTGGGGCACGCCAGAGCTGACGGCCCTTGTCGCTGATGAGCCGGTGCCTGACGTGGAAGCGCAGACGGAAGGTCTGCAACTCGGTCGGGTCGGCCCATCGGTCGGTGATGCGGAGCACCTCCTTGTCGCAGAAGGCGGAGGAGCACACGGCCCACTCCAGCAACACGGTCATAGTCTCTCGCATGATCGCCTGACGCTCCTGGACGGTCAGCTGTAGGTAGGACTCGGCAGTATGTGCCGCGAGTGACTCGGGCAGAGGGATGTGTCGGTGGGCGTAGAAGCATTCCAGCCAGCTCGTCTCGGGTACGGCACCCGGCCAGCCTCGGACCTTCAAAAAGAACCGCTCCAGGGTGAGCTTCATGTTGGGCTTAATGAACCGCTCGCGGGGCTTGACGGCATTACGGACAACGGGGGGCACCTGGCCGATGTGAAAGCACTGAGGGGGTATGGCGGGGTGGAACTGGCAGATGGAGTAGATGACGGCATCCTCCTCGGGCAAGAGCACGAAGTCCTTCCAGGTGTTGACGTGTAGCTCGGTCAGGTCGGCAAGGTC
>JAHDHX010000006.1 GCA_020631075.1 Candidatus Altimarinota bacterium | reverse complement strand
GGGCGTTGGCGGGGAGCTTGGTGCTGGTGAATTCTTTGTCTTTGCCCACACAAGTTCCACAAGCAGCGTCGTGGACGAAGAGGACTTTTTTGTCAGCGGCGTCGAAGGTGGCTTGGTCAAAAGGAAGGTAGCCAGTGGAGGCGACTTTGACGGGAGCGGCTTTGGTTTCGGTGCCAGCGGCTTGGGCCTCTTTGGCGGAGAAGAAGCCGATGACTTCGTCGACTTTGGCGCCTTTTTTCGTGGTGGTGGTGTTGCCGTTGATCATGACGAAGGTGTCTTTGACGGGATCAGCCATACCGTACATTTTTTTCATGTCTTCGGTGACGTCTTCGGCTTCGATCTTGAAGATTTGGGCGTTGGCGGGGAGCTTGGTGCTGGTGAATTCTTTGTCTTTGCCCACACAAGTGCCACAGGCGGCGTCGTGCATGAAAAGGACTTTTTTGTCAGCGGCGTCGAAGGTGGCTTGGTCAAAGGGGAGGTAGCCAGTGGAGGCGACTTTGACGGGAGCGGCTTTGGTTTCGGTTTTGGCTTCGGAGGCGGGGGTAGCAGTGCTGGCACTGGTGAAGAAGGCGAGCAGGTCTTCGGGTTTGGCGCCTGCCTTGGTGATGTGGGTGCCGTCGGCCTTGACCATGACGAAGGTGTCACGCATTTCGACGCCGTACATTTCTTTTAGCTCGGCGGGAGCGGTGTCGATGTCGACTTGGTAGATCTTGGCGTTGGTGGGCATGTCAGCGAGGCCTGCTTGTAGGGCTTCGGCTTTCTTGACACAGGTGCCACACCAGTCAGCGTGAAAGAAGAGTACGGCGGGCTCTTGGCCTTTGACTTTGGCGAAGGCGGCTTCGTCGTAGGCGGCGTAGGCCTGCCCAGTGGGGAGCACACTGCTGACAACTGTTTTGACAGTTTCGGCGGTGGGGGTGCCCGTGGTGCTGCCAGTGTCGGCGCTGTGGCCACAAGCGGTCGCGCCCAGAGTGATGACGGCGAGGGCCATCAAAGAAAAGAGACGAGTAGTCATGAAATCAAGAGGGTAAAAAAATTTCAGGGGTAGTGTAGGGGAGACAAAAAAATGTGTCTATGGCCCAGGTGTAGTGTAGGTCACATAGGTTGAATTTCACTCTCCCCAAGCAGAGGCCTCGGGTGTGTAAAATTATTTTGGGGATACCTCCCTATTGCAGTGTGATTACCCCAGTGTGAGAGTCATATTCGATGAGAGATTGCTCGCGCAGGGACTTCATAGCGCGGGTGACGGTGACGCGGTTGAGCCCCGTGAGGGTGGCGATTTCTTCGTGGGTGGCCCGCAGGGGGCGGTTGATAATGGTGCCGAGCCAGCCGCGCTGGCGTTTGTCATTGAGGCGTTGGAGCTCGTGCAAGACCAGATCATCAGCTTTGGATTGGTACTTCCCGAACTCTTGCTGGTACTCCGCGACGCGTGAGGTCATGTGTTTCATAAACCGAAACATGACCTGCGGGTAGGTAGAAATGAGAGCGAGGAACTCGGCCTGAGAAAAGGCACAGACGCAGGTGCCCGGCATGGTCTGGGCGAAGTGGCCGTACTGCGAACTTTCGGGACTGATGCCGCCGAAGACGTCGCCTGGCTCGAGGGTGTCGAAGATGACTTTTTTGCCTGATTCGGGGTGCTGGTGAAACAATCTGACTTCGCCTTTTTTGATGACGTAGACGCGTTCGACCTCGTCACTGGCTTCGTAGAGGACAGTGTGGGCGGGTGGTTCGATCATTTGTGTGTCGGCGGCGACTTTGGTGATGTCGGCTTCGCTGATACCTTCGAAAAGGTCGTAGTTTTTGAGGTACCAGAGCTTGGGGTTGGTGGTGAGCATGAGAGTGGGCGCGGGAAAAATTTGCTGCTATTGAATCGTTTTTGGGCTGACTTGGCAACGGGGGTGCTGGTTTTTGGGGATGGGGTGTGGTATGATGCGTGGATAGAAATCTGCTGAAATGCGTACTTTCCTAAAAGGGCTGTGGCTGGGGGGAATGCTGAGCTGGCTGTGTGGCTGGGGGGGACTGGGTGTGGTGGGGGCGCAGGGGTTTGACCCGAGTGACCCCATGGGGCTGCTGCCCGATGAGGTGCGAGAGTTTAGTGATTTGGTTGATCCTGAAAATTTGGATTTTAATGTGGAGATAGACATCCAGCTGCCGAATACGCAGATCATAAAAAAAGACGTAAAAATAGATGAGGGGGCGTATTATGAAAATCCTGACATTCCTGCGGTGCCTGTTTTTTATGACCCCGTGACGAAGCCAATATTTACTGGTCCGGGGCTTAAACCTGGGGCGGATATAGCGGCGACGATGCTCGACCCTGGGGTGTCGAAAGAGCGTGACTTGCCGACGCTGGTGATTGGGTGGGTGAAGTTTTTTAGTGGGATCATGGCGGTGATCGCCGTGGTGGCGGTGGTGTATGCGGGATTCCTGTATATATCGGCCTTTGGTGAGGATTCGCAGATGGAGAAGGCCAAGAACATTGTGCTGTATGTGATATTGGGGATCATTCTGGTGTTTGCGGCGTATGCGATCGTCAATACCATTATGCGGGCGGTGAATGCGGACCGAGTGACGGTCAATAATTACATCGACACGAGCCAAGGATCGAGTGGATTTGACTATAGTCTGATGAACACGCCAAACCCCTAAACACACACCAACACACCCTATGAAAAGAATCTTGCTGACTCTCTGCTGCATTGTGCTGCCACTGGTGGCGCCGCTGAGTGCGTTGGCCACGAGTGTGAATGGAAACGTCTGGGACCAGAGTGGTCTGGGGGGGGGAGCGAGTGTGAACTTTAGCTCGGACGGGAGCCCCAACATGGTGGGGAATTTTTATGGAAATATCGGGGATATTGCAGAGATAAGCCTTGATATAGGGGGGGGGCACAAAGTGCCGAACGGGAAATTTGTGGTGAGTGACACACGTAACCAGTGGGGATATGCGTATTATGATGAATATGGTAACCTGGTGTCTGATAGGGGACTGGCGAATAGTATTGATATTCGCGCTTTTATCATTCAGTTAATAAACTGGTCGTTGACCTTTTTGGGTCTGTTTGCGGTGGCGGTCATCATTTATGCGGGGTACTTGTATGTCTTTAGTGGGGGGGAAGACGGCAACGTGGAGAAATCCAAAAAGATGATTATTTATGCGATCATTGGGATTATTGTGATCTTGGCTTCGTATGCGATCGTCAACACGGTGATACGTCAGATTATGGGATTTGAGGAGGCGGTGTCGAACCGTCAGGTTAATTTTCAGCGTGTGTATGCCTCGACGGAGGCGAAGATGCCGCAAGATATAGTAGACTTGCAGGTGCAGGACATTGGGAAAGGGTACTATGTGCCTCTGGAAGTGGCGGCGCAGGGGTTGTACTTTAATATGTTTGGGGAAGGGGACGGAGTGGTGCTGGGGAACCCAGTGGATTCGATGGATCTGCGAGATATAGAAATCCTCAACCGTGACAATGGACAGGTGACATACACGGTGGCGGACCAACTGGAAGATTCTGTCTATGCGTGGAATTTCGGAAATGGGGTGAACTTTGAATGTGATCCGACGTGTCCGAAAAATTTCCAGCCGGCACAGTTTGGCGCGGATAACCCGAATGGATATGGGTATGAGGCGTTTCATCGCTTTGGGGAAGAGGGGGTGTATGAAGTGAGTGCGGTGTCTGCGACGGGGAATTCTTACTATCAAGTAGACCCGTGGCAGCCGAATAACTCTTCGGACATAGACAAAGGGGACACGGGGCAAAACTATCACCAGACGGTGGCGAAGACGGTCCTCTTCATTGGGGGGATTACGCCGGTGGTGAATGTGAATGGTACGTCAGACGGGACGGTGATCGTGACCGAGCCACTGGGTGGGTGGGATGAAAACCCAGTGGCGGGGGAATTTTATAGCTATGAAGGGTTGAGCTTTGACGCTTCGGGGTCGACCTCGCAGATTGGGGACATTATAAACTACACATGGGGGTGTGTGTATGATGGGGGGCAGACGCTGCCCGAAACCGATGACCCCAATGATGCTGGGACAGCGAGTGAATGGGGGACGGGGACGTGCTACGCGGGGGGGGGGGCTTTTGGCGGTGTGCCAGACCCGAATAATCCGACCCCGCCGGCCAACACAACCAAGCCGTTGATAGGCATAGACCGAACAGTGGTGGACAATGTGTACTTTGACGCGCCTGGGAACTATACCATCACGGTGCAACTGGAAACGGCGACGGGGATAACGGATCAACGACGGATACCCATCCGTGTGTTGCCGAACCGTCCGTATGCGGACATCGTCAGTGTGGAGCCCAACCCCAACGGCCTGACCGCGGCGGAGTATCAACTAGACGGGAGTGGGAGTCGGAATACGTACAATAATGACAAAAACCTGACGTATATCTGGCGGATAAAGCCTGTGCCGTCGGGGCTGAACCAAAAGGAACTGGCGGCGGCCTGCGCCGAGCCGACGGGGTGGCTGAAGGCGAATTCTGCCAGTCCGATCACCAATTTTACCTTCCCTGAGCCCGGGGCGTGGGCGGTGAAACTGGAGGTGGAGCAGCCGTATAAAACCCTGACGCTGCGCTCGCACCATGACTGCTGGGGGACGGGGCCAGATGCTGACCTCGAACAGGGCCCAAACGGTGACATCGGGGTGGTGGTGGAGAGTGGGCAGACGCTGAAGGTGGACTTTGCGGTGCTAGAGCAGTATGAAACCGAGCGGGTGTATGACCTGCGGGCGGACGTGCTGACGGGGCAAGACCCCGCGGAGCTGGACTATTGCTGGTGGACAGACGAAAGCACGGCGGGGTATGACACGACCGACGGGCCAGCGATGGTGAACTACCAGACGGTGGGGGGGCTGTCGGCGGCGAACCCTAACATTACCCCCGAGGGCAACACGCAAACGGCGGACGTGGACTGTGCGGACACGCAGTACAACGGGCCGCGCAACACCAAGGTGGTGTTTCGTGAGCCAGGGGTGTATCACTTGTACCTCCGAGCGCGGACGCAGGTGACGCCACCCGACACAGAGGCGACAGAAATCTCAAACACGGTGAAGCGGACGGTGTATGTGCACCGACAGGGGATGCCGACGGCGATCCCGCAACTGTATGGGTACCCTGACGGGTTGGCGGACTTGGGGGAGCCTGAGCCTTACACGGATGGGGATGACCCTGCGCCATTTAGTGAGTCGCTGGAAGCGCTGCCCCTCGCGCTGGGGCCCGTGGAGGTGACCCGTGACCAAGCGTTGACTTTTGACTCGGGCGGGTCACGCACGCCCAACGGCTATGCGCTGGACGAAAGTAACACGGGGGACAGAGCGGGGTATAGCCTGAGCTGGACGGTGAATGGTGAGCTGATCGGGACGGATGACCGTTCGGTGACGGAGTTCTTTAACCGTGGGGTGTACACCAATGATAATGATGAACGAGCGTATGTGATCGGTTCGGTGCCTTTGGGGAGCTACCCCGTGCGACTGACACTGGCGGACCAAGCGAATGCCAACCTGCGGGACGTGAAGAGCTTCGCGGTGAGGGTCGTCAACAAGAACCCTGAAATCGTAGCAGTGGCGGGGGAAAACCAGCTGACGCTTAACCCTGATGATGCGAATGCGGTGGAAGTGCCGCGGAACTCGCTGTATCGCGTGGATGTGCGGGTGCGTGACCGTGACACGCGCCACCTAGTGCGGGATGAAAACGCGCCGCCGAACCCCTCGCAGGGGGTAGAGGATGATAATCCTGGAATAATTGACTCGGTGCGGATAGAGCTGCTGGAGGGAAATGTAGTGCAGCACGCGCAGCTGATTACTGATCCTTTCGGAGCGGGGGGGTCAACGGGGGACACGGTGCGGGCGTTTTTTGACCTGTCGCAGGACAATGGGTACCACCGATACACCGTGCGGGTGACGGTCTTCGATGCGGATGGGGGGTCGGCGCAGGGGACTTACCCTGAGATACTCGTTTATACCCCAGATGACCCCGCGGGGGCGCTGGGGCCAGTGGAGGTGGATAATGTTTTCAATAATCTGCCACCGACGGCGGAGATATTCCTCAATGATAACTCGGGGAATGCGAGCCAAGATTTTCGGTTCCAGTCGACGGTGGTCGACCCTGAGCGGGACGTATTGCAGTACCGCTGGTTTTATGGTGATGGGCGGACGGGGACTGGGCCTGCGCCTGCGCACCGCTATGACGCGGGGGGGGAATACACAGCGGTGCTGTGTGTGAGTGACGGACAGCCGTACACCGAGGTGGTGACAGACGCGGGTCTGGGGGACTTTGCCTGGGGGGACTGGCGCGAGCTGTGGGGGGCTCTGACGGCCAATGTGACGGGGGAGCTGCCGACCGATGACGCGGCGGGGCCGCCGAACGTGGAGACGTATGAATGTTTTGCGCAGGGGTATGCGCGGTACTTGGATGGGATTTATCAAGACTACACGCTGTTTGCCAATGAAGGGGCGGGGAACTCGGGCTGTGAGCCGTTTGCGTATGACTATGAGTACCCTGCGGAGGCGTGTGCGACGCTGGATGATGAAATCCGTTGGGTGCAGTCAAACACGGTGACGGTGTATGTCAGCCAGCCCCCCGGCGTGCCGCCCGTGGGCACGGCCAATGGCGGGGAGGGGAATGTGCCGCCTGTGGTAAGTATTACTTCGGTGACGCCCGACACCAGTGTGGGCCTGGGGGACTTGGTCACGGTGTATGGGAATGCTTTTGACACGAACCCTGACGATGTGCTGACGTATAAATGGTACATAGACGACGTGCTGGTGAGTGAGGGGAGTAAGGTGTTTTCGTATGTATTCAACGAAGAGGCGACCTACGCAGTGCGGTTTGAGGTGTATGACGGGTGGGCGCTCGACCCTGAGGGGCACACGGTGTCTGCCACGGTGGAGATAGGCGTGGGGGACCTGACCCCGCCCAACAACGCCCCGACGGTGACCCTGAGCCCGCTGACGGGCACGGCCCTGCCCGGGCAAGCGGCGGAAATGACGTGGTATGAGGGGGAGCCGATAACTTTCAATGCGGTGGGGACCGATGTGGATGGTGACGCGCTGACCTATGACTGGGACGTGGATGGTGACGGGGTGTATGAATATGTGGGCATAGGGCCTTCACTGACGCACAGCTATGACGAGCCAGGGACGTATGAAATGTGTGTGCGGGCCAATGACGGCACCGTCGAAACCGAGCCCCAGTGCACCACCGTGACGGTGCTGCCCCAGACTGTGACGGCCAACGCTGACCCGCAGGTGCAGATTATAAATGTTTCGCCTGGGACGTACCTCAGTGATGTGACGCAATATGAAGGAGGGAGGATCGATGAGGTGTTTACCTTCAACGCGCGGGCGACGGACGAAGACAACAACCTGCAGACGCTCGTCTGGGAGGTGACTGGGGGGGACGTGAATGAAACGATAGAGCGGCCTATCAATGACCAGACGCTGCAGTATGTGTTTGAGGCGGAGGGGACATACACCGTGAAGGTGACGGTGACCGACACGCTGGGGGGGGAAGACAGTGATGAGGTGACGGTGGTGATCGGTGGGGATGGGTCGGGGATGAATAACCCGCCCGTGATAGACATAACCGCGGTGACGCCCAGCCAGACGGTGCTGGAAAATGAGCGAGTGCAGGTGTATGCGCAGTATGCGGACCCCGACAATGATCGACTGACATTCCTGTGGAACATGGGCGACGGCACGACGTATGAGACGGCGTTTGTGAGTCATTTTTACACCGAACCTGGGACGTACACGGTGACGGTGACGGCCAGTGACGGCATAGACGAGACAACGTCGGAGTCAGTGGAAATAGTGGTGCAGAGCCTGAGTGAGGCGAACAATGCCCCTGAGGTGACCATAACCAGTGTGAGCCCGAGCCTGACGGGGACGACGCGAACTGTCTTTGGGGTGTCGGCCTATGGGCTGGACATAGACGGTGACGCGTTGGACTTCCGCTGGGACATGGGCGATGGGACAACCTTTGAGGGGGTGAACCATGTGAAGCATATCTATGAAACGGCGGGGACGTACACGGTGACGGTGGAGACGTATGACGGCTATGAATGGTCGGCGCCAGACACGGTGACGCTGGAGGTGACGACGGATGAAGCGGTCAATAACCCGCCTGTGGGGCAGATCATCGCGGTGCAACCCGGTGAGACGGGGACGGTGTATGATAGCTGGTGGCTGTATAGCCGAGTGACAGACCCTGACGGGGATCGGCTGACGTATGAATGGGATATGGGTGACGGCACGACTTACAGCGGGGTGGCGGTGGTGCGGCACTTTTATCTGACGGCGGGGACGTACACGGTGACGCTGACGGTCAGTGACGGAGTGACGGACGTGACTAACACGCGCACCCTGACGGTGACGACCCCCGAGGGGGCGGAAAATACGCTCCCGCAGGTGGCGATAACCAGTGTGAACCCTGGGCTAGTGGTGGGGGTCGACCAGATGACGGCCCTGTCGGCCACGGGGTTGGACATGGACGGTGATAGCCTGACGTATGCGTGGGACACGGGGGATGGCGGGGTGTATGCGGGGCGGCACATACGACATCTCTTTACGGAAGCGGGGGAGTACACGGTGACGGTGACGGTGAGTGACGGTGAGGCCACGGCGGAAGCGACGGAAACCGTCACTGTGGTGGACACCACCCCTGCGCCCAATGACCCGACGGTGCAGGTCACCACCGTGCTGCCCGACACGCAGGGGACGACGCAGACGTTGTTTGGGTTTTATAGTCGGGCGATCAATATGGATGGGCGTACGCTGACGTATGAATGGGACATGGGGGATGGGACGACCTATAGCCGAGCGACGGTGAATCATATTTATGCGACGGAGGGGGAATATACCGTCAAAGTGACGGTCGATGACGGACTGGCCACGGCGACCGACGAGGTGACGGTGACCGTCACCCCCGGGAACCCGAGTGGGGAAACGTCCCCTGAGGCGAACATTACTGGCGTAAGCCCCGAGACAGGGACGACGGACAATTTATTTCAATTTTATGGACATGGGTTTGACCCTGACGGTCAAGCGGTGACGTATAGTTGGGACTTCGGTGATGGTAACACGGCCGAGGGGGAAGCGGTGACGCACTACTATGCTGAGGGGGGGGAGTACACGGTGACGCTGACGGTCAGCGATGGGGTGAATGAGACGACCGCAACGCAAGAAATAACCGTGGGGGAAGGGTCGGGCACCAACGGTGAGAATGCGGGGCCGACGGTGCAGATCCGCAATGTGAGCCCCGGGGAGAACGGGACGACGGACACGGTGTTTATCTTTGGTGCGCAGGGGGTGGACCTGGACGGAGAAAACCTGACGTATGTGTGGGACATGGGCGATGGGGTGACATACACCGCGCCGATGGTGTCGCACGCTTACCCCGAGGCGGGGGAGTACACCGTGACGGTGACGGCCAGTGACGGCACCGCCGAGAGCACAGACAGTGTGACGGTGCAGGTGGCCGAAGGACTGGGCCTGGCTAATGGGTACACCCCAGCGGCTGAGGGGGAAAATAACCCACCGTCGGTGAGCATAGTGGGGGTGGCGCCGTCGGAGCAGGGGACGACCGACACGCGGTTTGTGCTGTATGCGCACGGCAGTGACCTCGACCCGAATGATGAGCTGACGTATGTGTGGGATATGGGAGATGGGGTGACGTATAGTGTGGATGATGTGATTCACTTCTATGCGGCGGCGGGGGAGTACACCGCGACGGTGACGGTGAGTGACGGTGAGCTGACGGCCAGTGACACGGTGACGATCACCGTGGAGGAGGGGACGGGCACACCTGAGCCGATCGCCCCGAACCTCTTGCCCGAGGGCACGACGCCCCTTGACCCTGACGGGGTGCAGGTGGCCACCAATGGTGATGACCTCAACGACGCGCTGGGGGACATGGGGGAGGATTTGTCTGACTTGCAGGGGGATACGGAAAACCCTGTGGTGGCGGACTTGCTGGCGGAGGCGCAAGATGACCTCGACCTGATAGAGCAACTGGAAACAGGTGACACCGTGCCGCCGAGTGAGACCATCGACACGGAGCAGGTGGCGACGGACTATGATGATATCTTGGCGGGGTTGCCTGAGAATTACTTCCCGCAGAGTGATGCGGACAGCTGGCCCGACACCACTGCGCTGGAGCAAGAGATCGCCACACTGGGGGACACGGTGGCTGCCTTGCAGGCGCAGATAGCCGCGGCGGAGGCGAGTGGGGACACCGCAACGGTGACAGAGCTGACCGAGCAGCTGGCCACAACGCAAACGCTGACTGAGGCCCTGACCGACGTGCAGACAGGCGCCGAGAGCGGGATGATCACGGCGGGGGAAGTCGCCCAGGCGGTGGTGCAGGTGGAGAGCACGATCGAGGAGATAGAAACCGAAATAGCCCAAGCGGAAGCCGACGGTGACGCGGCGGCCGTGACCACGCTGACGGAGCAGCTGGAGGCGGCGGAGACGGTGCAGTCGACGCTGATAACCTACACCAGTGTGCCCGCGACCAATGGGGGGATAAGCACGGACATAGACACTTCGCTGGCGAATGTGAACCAAACCCTGAGCCGACTGGAGCAGGCCCTGGCCCAAGCCCAAGCCGCGGGGGACACGGTGGCGGTGGCGCAGCTGACCGAAGCGCGTGACAACACGCTGACGATCAAAGATGAGCTGGAAACGGCGCTGGTGCAAAGTGGACAGCAGACGGACATTGCCCTGTTGCAACGGACGCAGGCGACCTTACAGATGGCTATAGACCAGTCAGATGACCCTGCGGAGCAGGCGGCGATAGAAGCCGTGCTGACCCAAGTGACCCAGCAGGTAGCCCAGCGGGCGGAACTACGCGAGAAGCAGGCAGAGGTGCTGGAGGGGTTTTGTGAGACGTATCAAAACCGACTGGTCTGGGAAAAGAACCAGCTGGTGGACCAGCTGAAAGCAGCTGAAACCACTGACGAGAAGGTGCGGATAGCGGATGAAATCAAGCAGCTGAATGTGCGCATAAACCAAGCGGTGGGTGACACGGACACTTGCTTGCGGTTGGCGGGACTGTCGCCTGATATGAAATTTATACCTTATGTGACGATCTGGGGGCACACGGGCTCGAATATATTCCTGTATGGGACGGCGCCCGAGACGGACGCGGCGCTCGGGTTTGAGTGGGACATGGGCAATGGGATCAAGAAAGTGGGGCAAAACATTGTGCATCGGTACACGATTCCTGGGTATTACCGGGTGGAGTACTCGGTGACGGACGGGGTGCGGACGGCGCGTGATATCGTGATTGTCGAAGTGCGGCCGCGTGCGGTACAATAGAGGAGAAGAATCTTGCACACACAAAAACCATGAGCCCGAAACTGCCCACAGAGCTGTCAGACAACCCCCCACGAGAAGTGCCTGCGTCAGCCCAGGCAGGGGAAAAGGTAGCTAAAGCGACCAAGGAGGCCCCTAAAAAAAGTGCCAAGAAGCCCACCAAAAAAGCAGTGAAAGCCACCGCTAAGAAAAAGAAGAAAACCACCAAAAAACAGCGCAGTGGGGGTGGGGCGCGGGCGATCTTGCTGGGGGTGTTTGGCTTTTTTGCCTTGCTGATTTTGTTTTTTTATGGGGCGATGATTGCCTCGCTGCTGACGGGGGGGGCGGACAGTGCGACGTTTCAGTCTTTGGGTATGGCACCCGTGCAGGTGCGGTCGTTTTTGCTGACGATCACCAATGTGATCTTTGGCCTGACGGCGTTTGTGCTCTTTATTGTAGCGTTGATTCGTTTCTTTGGCTGGTTTATGACGTCGGCGAAGTCAAAGCTGCGGCGGCCGAAACTGGTGCGGGCGGTGACGACGAGCCTGCTGATGGTGCTGAGTGTGGTGCTGTGGATGGCGTTGTACCTCCTGATCACCACCAACTTGCAGGGGGCGAGTGCGACGCCGAATGCTTCATTTATCCGTACCGACCCCGTGGTGACGCGGGGGCTGACGGCGCCAGTGCTGGTGCAGTTTGACGTGGGGGAGGCACTGGCGGCGGAGGGATTGACGCAGTATGTGCAGCAGATCAAGTGGGATATAGAAAATGATGGGACGCCTGATTACTTCGGCCCGACGGTCAGTCACCAGTTTACCGATCGGGGCAAGGCCGAAGGGCGGTACCCAGTGACGGTGACGATTTCGTACACGGATGCGGCGGGGAATGAGCAGCCGCCGCGCTCAGAGACCAAAGATGTTTTCATTGACAATGAGCGGGTCAGTGCGCAGTTTCAAGCTTTCCCAGACCGTGGCCCGAGCCCGTTGCTGGTGACGTTTGACGCGGCGGAGGCGTTTGACCCTGACGGACAGATCATCCGCTATGAGTGGGATTTTGACGGGGACGGGCAGTATGAAATGACGGGACAGGACCTGGTGTCGGTGGAGCGTGAACTGACGGCGATCGGTGACTATGAAGTGACGCTGCGCGTGACGGGCGCCAATGGAGAAACAGCCACGCTGTCGCAAATGGTGGCGGTGGAAAAACCAGATGGTCGGCTGACGGCGGTGATGAGCTCGACCGAGCCGTGGGAGGGCGTGCCGCCGCACACGATGACGCTGGACGGGGGGCAGTCGTTCTCACAGTTGGGGCGGATCATCCGCTATGAATGGTGGATAGAAGGGGAAAACCAGCCGCAGCTGGGGCAGACCCTTAACCGCACCTTTCGGCGGACGGGGACGTATGAAGTCAAGCTGCGGGTGACGAACGAAGACGGCGAGCGGGCGGAGCAAACCAAGATCGTCAAAGTGCTGCTGGACCCCAGTGACGCCCAGGTGCGGATAGACACCGTGCCGCAAAAGCTGGACTCGGCCAAGGCGCTGGAGGGGACGGTGCCGTTGACGGTGAATTTCTCAGCGGCGAGGTCAGACGTGACGAATGTGATTGACTGGCAGTGGGACCTGGACGGGGACGGCAGTGCGGACGCCTACACGGAGACGGCTGAGTTTACATACCGCACGGCGGGCCAGCGCACGGTGACCCTGACGATGGTGGACGCCGACCAAAATGAGTACAAAGCGGAGCTGCCCATAGACGTGTCGCGGGCGGGGACGGCGTCGCGCTTTACCCCTGACCCACCGAGTGGGGTGGTGCCACTGGCGGTAGGGTTTGACGGGAGTGCGTCGACCACGGACGAGGGGGAGATCATTGACTATATCTGGACTTTTGACGAGCAGCCGCCGCTGCACGCGGGGGCGCAGGTGGACTTTGAGTTTACTTCGGTGGGGGTGTTTCCTGTTAAGTTACAGATCTTGACCTCGACGGGGGAAAAAGCGGAGTCGGAGCAGTATATCTCCGTACGGGAGCTGCCGCTGCGAGCGCAGTTTGCCGCGACGCCTGCGAATGGTGAAGCGCCACTGAAAGTGCGGTTTGACGCGGGGGCTTCGGAAGGGACTATCAGTCGGTATGAGTGGGACTTCGGTGATGGGCGGACGTCTGACCGTTATAGTCCGACGCATATCTATGCCACGCCTGGGACATACGCCGTGGAGCTGAAAGTGACCGATAAGCGGGGGGTGATCGATACCTTCACCGACACGGTCAAAGTGGCCGCCCCAGCTGCCCCAGCAGGCAGCACGACGGGGGAGAATAATTGGCGGTAGAGATGCTCAGGGGGGGGGGAGGTCTTGGGGAGCGTTTTTTGCTCGGAGTATTAACTCTGGGTGTCAGTGGTGATGAGGCCGTTGTATTGCCGCGCGGCGAGGTTGGCGACGGCTTCGTCTTTTTGCTGTTGGGCGAGGTCATACCCTTGGCGGTACCAGCTTTTGGCTTCGGTGAGGTCGCCGCGTTTCTCTGACAGGAGGCCGAGGTGGACGTATGTCCGTGGGAAGGTGAGGTTGGCTTCGAGGGCGGCTTCGAGGATGTTTTCGGCTTGGCGATACTTGCCGTCGGCGATCAGCGCCCAGCCGTGAAGGTTTTGGGCGGTGAGGTTGTCGGGGTGGCGTTCGAGAATTTTTTCACTCAGCTCACGGGCTTTTTTGACGTCTCGCATCTCGTCAATGATGGCTTGGAGGCCCGGGACGAAGTCGTCGGGGGCGGAGGGGGTGTCGCTCTGGAGGAGTTGCTCGTAGAGGGTGAGCATTTTTTCGTATTGTTGGGTTTGGCGGTAGAGGTTGACCAGTTTCCATTGGACGGCCTCGTCGAAGCCGAAATTAAAGGCGACGGCTTTCTCATAGTACAGGGTGGCTTCGGGGGCTTGGTCGTTGGCTTCGAGCGCGAGGGCGAGGAAGTATTGCGTTTCGGGGCGGACGGTGTCGAGCTTGTAGGCGTATTTGAGGTCTTCGACGGCTTCGTCAAACCGACCGAGCAGGTAGGCGCTGTAGCCACGGACGATCCAGGCGTCGGTGTAGCGGACGTCCTCCCGCAGGGCGGTGTCGGCAAATTTCCACCCGAGTGAGGCTTCGTAGTTTTCGGTCAGGGCTTGCCCGATGAGGGTGAAGAGGTGTGGGTCTGCGGCTTCGGTGTATTGGTCCCACACGTCGTAGGCTTCGAGGGTGGCTTTGACCTTGCTGTAGAGGGCGTCGCTGACGGTGCCATCGTCGAGGGCGAAGGCTTGGTCACGCAGTGACTCGAGGGTGCTCTGGGCGAGCTGGTGACGGTTTTGCAGTGACTGAAGGATGCCGGTGTACCACTGGAGCTCGGGGGTTTTGTCGGGGATCTGGCTGAGGAGGTCGGAGGCGGCTTCGTAGTTTTGCTCAGCCAGGTGGGCCCGCACGCGGAACTCTTGCCCGAGGCTGGGCTGGCTGGCGGCTTGGTCGAGTGACCGCAGCTGGGTGGGGTTTTCGTTGCGGGCGGCGAGCTCACCCAAGGCGCGCAGGGCGGTGACGTTTTGGGGGTCTTGGGCACGGATGTCGGCGATGGTTTCTTGGGCGGCGGTGGTTTGGTTTTTTTGCAGGTTTTGGCTGAGTTTTTGCGTGAGCTCGCTGATGGACTTCTGGCTGGTGGCGGGACTGGGGGAGGTTTCCGCAGACTGACTGGGGCGGGGGCGAGGCGTGTTGGTGTCGTTTGGAGCCTCTTGTAATGGTGCCTCACTGACCGTGTCGGTGATGGCTTGGGTGGTGAGCTGGCGGGTGGAGGTGTCTTGGGTGAGGTAGAACCCGAAGCCAACCGAGAGGATGAGGAGCAGGATGAGGGAGATATATTTCATGGCGGGGGAGGGGGATGAATCTATGCGCAGGGTAGAGATTTGGCGCGGTTTTTGGTGTGACTTGGTGATGATGCGGCACCAATGCGCTTTCAGAAAGAGGATAAGTTTTTTGTGACGTCCAGCAATCTGATGTCGGAGATATTGAGACTTAAATGTGTACATGGTTGCTGAAAGGTGGCATAGGTCTGCGGAGTAGCTGTTTAGGTTTTTTTGGGGCTTGATAATGATGATAAAAACCAAACTGAATTTTATTGACACTGGCGGAGGTCGCTCTAACAATCCTCGCGAAAATTTTCTGGAAAGATTTCATTGTAATTTCTTTACGTTTCTCCCTCCTATGGCTGATAACTATTTGCAGCAGATCACAGACACGGAAGCCAAAGCGGCGGCGCAGCTGCAAGGAAAAGTGGAGTCGCTGAAGCAACAGCAAGGTGACAAGCAAAAAGAGCTGGCGAAGATGTATGCGGAAAAGCTGGAAAAAAAGAAGCAAGCCATCGCCGAGAAGCTGGAGGCAGCGAAAGCGCAGCACAAGTCAGCCTTTGCGGCGCAGAAAGAGAATGCTGAGGCGGACTCGCGCACGGTGACAGAAACTGGGGAAGCGAAGATTGCGGGGGCATTGGCGGAGGGGCAGGCTCTGTTCTTGGATCTGGTAGGTAAAAAAGCGTAAAGATGGCAAAAATTCCTCTGACGAAAGTGCGGTTTGCGGGTTTGGCGAAGCACCGAGATTCCCTCGTGCTGGGCTTGCAACAGAAAGGCTTGGTGCATTTTAACGCGCAGGAAACAGCTGAGTCAGCGGGGAAACAGATGACGGAAGCGCCCGTGGGCGAGAACGTGCTCCTGAAAGAACAATTAGAGTACTTCATAAGTGAGTTGGCGCCACTGGAACCTGAGGCGACGAAGCCGAAGATGATGCAAGGGGGGAAGGTGATCAGCCGTGAGTCAGAAATTTTTACGGTGGCGGAGGACTTTGGTCGTGATTTTCCGCAGTATTTTGAAGAGTTATCGCAGCTGAGCGAAGGGGATGTGCGACGGCGCAACGAAATCGAGCAGTTGCAGGTGACTCATAAGTACTTTGAAGGGTTGTCAGCGCTGGAGGCGCCGTATCTATCGGATGACGGGGTGCGATCTGTGGTGACAAAATACTTCGTGTTTACGCAGAAAGGTCTGGAGTCGTTTAAGGCGGCGGCTTCGGCGGCTTCGCCTGCCTTCGACGCGGCGGTGGTGGGGAAAGTCGGTGATAACATTACCGTGCGAGTGACCGCGCACACGTCGCAGCAAGAGCAAATCTTTGCTCTGGCGGACCAATCGTCGTCGGCGCCGTTTTTGCTCAATGATGCTTATAAGCACTACGGGGGGAAGTATGTGACAAGTGTGCTGACGGAAATCGAAGATCAAATTTCTCATTATGAACATGAGTTGACTGAGTCAGGCCGCGCGCGGGCCAAGCTGGCGGAGCAAGTGCGCCCAGCGCGGATGTATGCTGATACACTGGACTGGTCGCTGGGGCGGGAGGCGGCGGGGCAGAAGCTCAACAGTTTTGACCGATCATTTACCTTCACCGGGTGGACGCCTGAGCGTTCGCTGTCTGATTTGAAATCGTGGGTGCAAGACGCTTTTGGTGGTGGGGTAGCCGTGGAAGAAGTAGCGGTGACCGAGGAGGAGGTGCACCCAGTGTTGCTCGAAAATATGATGGGGGTGGATTCGTTCGAAACTATGACGGGGATGTACGGCATGCCAGCGAAGGATGATATTGACCCGACGCCCTTCATGGCGCCGTTTTTCGTACTTTTCTTTGGTGTGTGTCTGTCTGACGTTGGTTATGGCACCTTGCTGGTGCTCACGGCGTTGTACTTTATGATCCGCGGGGACTTCGATGAAGACATTAAGAAGGTGCTGCGGATGGTGCTAATGTGTGGGGTAGCGGCCATCATTGGTGGGGTGCTGCTGGGGGGGTACTTTGGGATTGAGGCTTCGGCGGTTCCATCATACTTGACGTATGAAACGCCAGATGGCCCGATGTTTAAGGGGCAACTGGTCAACCCGATCCAGGGTAATGGAACTTTGATTTTCTTGGGGGCTTCGTTTGGTCTGGGGATTATGCAGTTGCTCTTCTCACTGGTAGTGGATGCTTACAAGCGGGTACGAAATGGTGACCTGCTGGGAGCGGTGCTCGACAGTGGGGCGTGGTTTTTCTTTGTGTTGATGCTGACGCTGTTTGGGACAGCGGGGCTGACGGGGCTAGACCAAGGGCTGATGGGGACGCTGGCCGCGGTGGGGGCGGGGGTGCTCATCTTGACCCAGGGGCGAGATATGGCGCCGTTTTTCTTGGACCAAGAGAATCCAATCATGAAGGTGGTGCTCTTTCCTGCGTATTTGATTGGGTATGTCTTTAAGGGCTTTATTGGGCTCTTTGGGATTATGGGATATGTGTCAGATATGCTGTCCTATGCGCGTTTGATGGCGCTGGGGCTGGCGACGGGGGTGATCGGATTTTCTATGAATACGACTGCGGGGGTGATCTTTGACCTGGTGGGGGTGCCAGGGCTGGCGCACATTGCGGCGGCGATCGTGATCCTCTTTGGTCATTCGATCAATTTCGGTCTGTCGGCCCTCGGGGCTGGGATTCATTCTATGCGTTTACAGTTTATTGAGTTTTTTGGTCATTTCTACACTGGGGGGGGGGTAGCATTTGAGCCCTTACGGCGAGTGAGCCGTTTTGTTTCTCTTCGTTCCTAATTTTTCTTTTCTCTCTTATTTTTCATGGAAACTATTCCTACTTCTGCCCTTGCATGGGGTCCGGTCCTGGCCATTCTTGGCGCTTTCTTGGCGGTGTTTCTGGGGGGCTTGGGTTCGAGTATGGGTATCCGCACGGCGGGGCAAAAAGGTGCTGGCGTGTTGGCCGAAAAACCTGACCTGTTTGGTTCGATTTTGGTCTTGACGATCTTGCCTGGTTCACAAGGTATCTACGGCTTGCTGGTGGCGATTATCATCCTCCTCCAAGCGGGAATGCTGGGTGGTGGTGAAGCCCTTAACGTGACAGTCGGTGCGGGAATTGCATTCCTCCTGGCTGGTTTGATCATGGGAATCTCTGGCTTGTCTTCAGCGCTGCTGCAAGCGAAAGTGGTAGCTTCGTCTATCGGCGCGGTGGCGAAAGAGTCAAGCATCTCTGGGAAGGCGATCATCCTCTCAGCGATGATTGAAACCTACGCGATCTTCGGAATGCTGATTGCGATCTTTGTGGCGATTGCAGCCAACTTGGCTTAGTCCCATTTATATAACACTTTCTTTCTCTCATGTCTTTGAGTGATATCCTGGCAAAAATCCTTGAAGAGGCTCAGCAACAAATGAGCCTCCTCGACGGGGAGTATGCCCAAAAAATGACAGATGCTGAGGCGCAGGCTGAAGCGGATTACCAAGCACAATGTGAAGCGCTGGAATCTTCGTTTGCTGCCACCAACGAGCAGCTGCAAAAAAAGATGGACTTCTTGCTGCGGCGAGAGACGTCTGTGTCGAGTATGCAGGCAAAGCAAGACTTGATCGCGAAAGCGTTGCAAGCACTGCATGACCGCCTGTGTGGGCTGCCTGCCGATGAGTACCAGACGGTAGTCAAGGCGCTGCTGGCGCCGCTGTCGCAGAAATCAGCCAAGCTGATGGTGCCGACCGCGCGACTGGAAGACACCCAAGCGGTGGCTTCGGGGGCGTTTGAAATCCAAGCGGATGAGGCCCTGACGGGCGGATTTGTGTTTCACCAAGGGGGAACAACTATCGATAGTTCATTTCAGACTTTGATTTTCTCAGAGTATAAAGATGAACTCACGGCTTTCTTTGCTCAAAAACTTCAACTCGTCTAAATGGCTGATTTGCTTTTCCTCAACGGTCGGATCAGAGCGCTGGAGTCAAAACTCTTGAACTTTAACCGACTCGAGCGAATGATCGGTGCGCCGAGTGCGCCTGAGGCGTTTCGGGTATTGTCTGAGCTGCAATATGCGGAATATTTTGACCAAAGTCTGCAGCCGTCTGAATTTGAACGGGTGATAGACCAAGGTCTGCAAGAAACCAAAGAGCTGATCATGACGGGGACTGACAACGCGGTCCAGTTGCAGTTTTTCTGGTTGCGGTTTGACACAAATAATCTCAAACGGGCGCTAAAACTCCGCTTGCTGGAGGATGCTGACTCGTTGGGTGACTTTAGCGTGGAGGCGGGGTTTGCGCCGTTGGGGAATTACCCACAAGAAGTGATCGAAGCGCTGGCGTGGGAGACGCCGCTGCCAGATGGTGCGGTGGTGTACCCTGAAATCCAAGCGGCGGTCACGGCTGCGGTGGCAGATTATGCTGAGAATGCTGACTTTCAGCGGGTTGAGTTTGCCCTCGATCAAGCGTACTTTGAAACGCTTCGTTCTATCCTTAAGCAAACGAATACGGCATTTGCGCGGACGATCCTGCGGATGCAAGCTGACCGTGAAAACATAATGACGGTGGCGCGTTGTCTGGCGTTTGACTTGCCGCTGACCGACGCGGCGCTGTTGCCGTATGGCAATGTGAAAGTGGCGGAATTGCAAGCCGTCGAGGCGGTGCAAGAGATTGCCCAGATGCTCGATGACACCTGGATGGAGCCGCTGTACGCGACGTTTCAAACGGCGACTGGGCACGGGCTGTTGCAGCAACTGGAAAAGCGGTTTGACCAGCTCTACTTTGATTTCTTGATCCGCAGTGAGGAGGGGGAGATCGAAACGCTGCAGATCCCGATGGTGTACTACGAACGACGGTTGCGTAATGCTAAAATGTTGAAGTTTATTATGTTTGCGAAGCTCAACGGCATTGATACGGCGGCGATCACTGACACTCTTCAGACATTTTAATAGATGAGTACTGAATATAAACTGGCTGTGGTGGGGAGTGAAAGCTCGATCATGGTGTATAAAGCGCTGGGGGTGGACACCTATGGTGCGGACGAAACCCCTGACCCGAGTGGTCTGGTGTATAGTCTGGCGAATAAGACCACTGATGACGGGGCGACGCCGCTGTATGCGATCGTGTTTGTGGAGGAGGC
Organism: Candidatus Altimarinota bacterium; assembly: GCA_020631075.1. Lineage (GTDB taxonomy): Bacteria > Patescibacteriota > Gracilibacteria > UBA4473 > UBA4473 > JAHDHX01. The sequence goes on along the minus strand of JAHDHX010000006.1, from coordinate 121,380 downwards.
GACCTATAAACTCCTCTCGGATGATGTGATCGCGCGGCTGGCGAAGCGTGCGCTGCCAGCGTTGATCCCTGTACCTTCACTGCAAAGTGGTGCCGACGGCAAAAGTTTTGCCGCTGAGCGCCAAGCGAAGCTCGTCGAACGAGCAATCGGGAGTAATATCCTTGGTTAATACTTTTGTCTCTTCTTTCCTTCATTTATCTCTGATTCTTATGTCCTCAAATCCTGTTATTATCAAAGTTTCTGGGCCACTGGTGGTGGCTGACCACATGGCGGAAGCCAAGATGTACGAAGTGGTGCGTGTGGGGGCGGAGGGGTTGATCGGTGAGGTGATCCGCCTCGAGGACGGGAAGGCGTCCATCCAAGTGTATGAAGAAACGGCAGGTATTGGCCCAGGGGAGCCTGTGAACCTGACGGGGCGGACACTGTCGGTGGAGCTGGGGCCTGGGCTCCTCGAATCAATCTATGATGGAATCCAACGACCGTTAAAAGTGCTGGAAGATAAATCTGGGCACTACTTGGCGCGGGGTATCGACGCGGATGGTTTGGACCAAAGTAAGAAATGGGACTTCAAGGCGACGGCCAAAGCGGGTGACACCGTAGCGGGAGGGGACACGCTGGGAACCGTGCAAGAGACTTCGTTGATCGAGCACCGTGTAATGGTGCCAGCGGACATTACGGAAGGGAAAATTGAGAGTATTACTTCTGGGTCGTACAACGTGACGGAGACAATAGCGAAGATCAAAGACCAAGACGGGAAAGTCCATGAAGTGATGATGCGTCAGTTTTGGTCGATCCGTATCCCGCGGACGATCAAAGCGAAACGAGTGCCTGACACGCCCCTCAAAACAGGGTGCCGGTCGATCGATATGTTCTTCCCGCTGACAAAGGGAGGAGCGGCGTGCATCCCGGGGCCGTTTGGTTCTGGCAAGACGGTGACACAGCAAACCTTGGCAAAGTACTGTGATGCGGAGGTGATCGTTTACATTGGGTGTGGGGAGCGTGGAAACGAGATGACAGAGGTGCTCAATGAGTTCCCGCATTTGATCGACCCGAACTCTGGTGAGCCGCTGATGAAACGGACGATCATGATCGCTAACACGTCAAATATGCCCGTAGCGGCGCGTGAGGCTTCGGTGTATACAGGGATCACGATTGCGGAGTACTACCGTGATATGGGGTACAACGTGGCGCTGATGGCCGACTCGACCTCGCGTTGGGCGGAAGCGATGCGTGAGATCTCTGGTCGTCTGGAAGAGATGCCTGGTGAAGAGGGGTACCCAGCGTACCTTGGGTCAAAAACGGCTGAGTTTTATGAACGAGCGGGGGCGGTGGAGTGCCTCGGGAATGAAGGTCGGCTGGGGTCGCTGACGGTGATCGGGGCGGTGTCGCCCCCTGGGGGTGACTTGTCAGAGCCTGTGAGTCAAAACACGTTGCGGGTGACGAAGACGTACTGGGGGCTGGACAAAAAGTTGTCGTATCAACGGCACTTCCCGGCGATCAACTGGCTGAAAAGTTACTCACTCTACACTCCGAACATTGAGCAGTTTCACCTCGAAAATACGGCCGGGGATTACTGGGAGGTTCGTTCGACGGCACTGAACCTGCTGCAAGAAGAAGCCAAACTGGACGAAATCGTGCGGTTGGTGGGGTCAGACGCCTTGTCGGTGCGTGAGAAACTAGTGCTGCTGGTTTCAAAATCAATCCGTGAGGACTACCTCTACCAAGATTCATTCGACACCTACGACGCCTTCACCGTGCCCGTCAAGCAGTACCAAATGCTCAAAACCATTGTGGCGCTGTACACCGAAGGCCTCAACATCGTGGACAATGAAGATATGGACTTCACCGTGCTGGAGACGCACGAGATTCTCTCCAAAATTGCCAAGGTGAAGCTGATCGACGCGGAAGACACGCAGGACTTCGAAGCGTTGCGAGGAGAAATCAAAGATCTGATGGCTTCATTGGCGTAAGCCAAAAACAGGGGGGAGTAGTGAAATTTGGGGGGAAGTGTGGGATGGGGGGAAAAGAAAAATAGAAGATCGCCCTCCTCTGTAAGGAGGGCGATTTTTTTGAGTGAAGATTATTGCTGTTGCTGCCACTGTTCGTAGGGGATGACGCGGCCGAAGGGGTCGCTGGGGAAGTCGACGACGCGGATGTCTTGGATGAGAGCGGCCTGGTTGGCGTAGATGCTCTGGGCGATGGTGCGTAGGCCGTTGGACTGTTCGTCGAGCTTGGTGATGATGAGGCGGACGATCTCGTTTTGGGCCTGTGCTTCGTAGACTTGGTTTTTGGCGGTGATGTGCTGGGCGAGGAGGGTCTGGGTGCGGTCGCTGCTGAGGGAGTCGAGCGCGGGGCCGATCTGGGCGCTGAGGGCGTCGGCTTGTTGTTGGGCTTGGGTCTGGCGGGTGGTGAGGGTGCTCTGTAGCTGGCCAAGCTGGGCGCGCAGGGCGTTGGCCTGACTGGTGTCGCGTTCGATTTCTTGGAGGTATTGGTTGATTTTTTGCGCGCGGATGTCGGTGGTGCGGCCCTGAATGAACTGTGAAACGGGGGTTTGGGTCTTGAACTGCATGGTGGCGAGCAGGTCGAGGGCTTGAGCGATGGGGGTCTGGGCGGCGGAGGGACTGCCTCCACTGCTGCCAGTCGAGCCGCTGGGGCGGGGGCCAGTGCCGCTGCCAGTGGTGGTGCTGTCGGTGGTGGGGGACTCGACCCGAGTGTGCCACTGGGCGAGGCGGATGATGTCTTGCTGGTGCTGGGGGTCGAGGCTGGGGGCGCCTGTGGTGGAGGAAGGCTGGGAGGTAGTATTGCCCGTGGGGGGCTGGTTTGGGGCTGAAACGGGTGTTGAGGGGCTGTTGGTGGTCGTCGTCAAACCGCTGTCATTGGGGTTGTCGCTGGCCCAGAATTTCCACCATGGGGGGCTGTCGGTGTCGGCGTCAGAGGGCGTGGTCACGGGGGGGGCAAGGGGCGTGGCTGGAGTGGGGGTGCTCGTGGTGCTGCTGGTTGCACTGGTGGTGTCGGTGTCGGGGGCCCATTGGCTGAGAGGGGCTTGGTTATTGCTCCAGATGAGCCACAGCACGCCGCCGATCAAGAAAATGACGACGAGAGTGCGAAAGGAACTGGTGATGAAATTTTGTAAAACCCACCAAAAATCATTTTCGTCGTCTTCGTCGAGGAGGGCGGTGTCGAGGTCTTCGTCTAGGGTTTCTGCGGGTTCTTCGTTTGGTTTTTCGGCGGGTTTTTCTTCTGACTTTTGCTCTTTAGGTTTTTTGGTGGGCGGGTCAGCTGGAGGGGCTTTGGGGGCGGGTTTATTTTTAGGTTTAGTTTGGTTTTTACTGCTCGGTGATGTGGATTTTTTAGATTTTGAAGATTTGGCGGCAGGGGCGCTGGACTTTCCTGACGAGGGCGTAGTGGGGGGCGCCGCTGGCTGGGCGGCTTCGGCGGGGGTGAGGAATGGGTTTTGGGCGTCGCCGTCTGTCATCTGGTGATTATACCACAAAGCGCTGCTGGAGCCCAAACCAAGCGAGGGCGAGCGCGTCGACGGAGTCGTCGGTGGGGTGGAGGTCGAGCCCGCGGAAGACCTGCTGGGCCATGTGTTTCATGTCGGCTTTGGTGGCGCGGCCGTGGCCACAGAAGGCCATTTTGAGCTCAAGGGGTTTGGGTTGCCAGATTTCTAGGCCGTGCTGGTGCGCGAGGTAGATGAGCACGCCGCGGACTTGGCTGACGCGCATGACGGTGGTGACATTTCGCTGGACGAAGAGGTCCTCAATGACGAGGCGATCGGGGCGGTGGGTGCTGAGGAGGTGCTGGAAATCTTGGGCGATCTCTGCCAAGCGCTCGGGGAAGGGGAGCCCCGTGGGGGTGGTGATGACACCGTGGGTGGAGTGGGCCATTTGCTGGAGGGTGCCCGAGAGTACGGCGAAGCCGCACCGTCCAAACCCTGGGTCTATCCCGATGACTTTCATGGTGTCAGCTTAGACATTTTTAATACGATGAAAAACCACTCGGGGCGAGGCCCGAGTGGGGTGTAAGAATCAAGAAATTTGATTACTCAGTTTTTTCGGTGGCTTCGCCTGGGACGTAGTCTTCACCTTTGTCGGTAGCTTCGTCAGCTGCAGCAGTCTCCGCGTCAGCAGTTTCAGTCTCAGTTGTTTCGGTCTCTTTGTCGGTCATAGTGGTGTCGTTTTCTTTCACCATGTCGACGGCTTTTTCGGTGCCTGCACCGACTTTGGCGGCGGTGTCAGCGTCTACGCCTGCTTTTTCGGCGGCGTCTTTGGCCATTTCGCCAGCTTCGGCGGCGTCGACGTCTTTGACCATGTCGGCGGCTTTGTCTTTGGCGTCTTTGAGTGTGTCAGACACTTTGACGTCTTCGGGGTTGATGGCAACTTCGCCAGATTTGGCTTTGTCACCACCACAGGCGGTGAGGGTCGCCGTGAGGGCGAGGAGTAAGAGGGCTTTTTTCATGAGAGAAAGTAAGCAAAGTAAAAAATCTATGAAAACTGTAGTGTGGGCTACAGTGGGGGTCAAATTCACCCGCGTGACTCGACAGAAATTACCTCGACAAAATTGGCAATCTTGGAAAAGCGTCTTTGCATGGTCTGTAATTCGGCCTGACTGGTGACCTGCACGCCCATGGTGATTTTATACATCATTTGTTGGTTTTGTTTCATGGGTTTGGCGATGATGTCTGTCAGGTTGATGGCGAGGTCAACGAGGACGTGGCTGATGTCATGCAGGAGGCCGATGCGGTCTGTCCAGAGGGTGGTGACGGTGTAGGGCTGCCAGATGTAGGCGTCGATGACCCGCTCGGGCGGGAAAGACCGCAGGGTGGAGCAGTCGGCGCTGTGGATGGAAAAATCGAGGCCGCGGGACTTATAGGCGACTATGCTGTGGCCCAAGCGTGGGGTGCAGCAGGAAGCTAAATGGTAGGGCATGTCGCTCTGGCCGCCGATGATGATGTCGGTGCCTTGGGGGATGTGGAGCTGGGGGACTGTGCGTGGGAGGGGGGTGGAGGTTTGGGTTTTGCTGGGCGTGGGGGAGGGCGTGGGGGGGCTGGTCTCGGGGGGTTCCTCAAGCGAGGTGGTGGATTTATTTAAGTAGTTTTGGATGTGGCTGCGGGCGGTGCCTGATTTGATAAACTTCAGCCACTGGGGGTTGGGGGTGCGGCCCGTCTTGGTTTGGATTTCGACGATCTCGCCGTTTTTGAGCTTGTAGAAGAGGGGTTTGATGGCGCCGTTGACTTTGGCGCCGACGCAGCCGTGGCCGACATCACTGTGGATGTGGTAGGCGAAGTCGATGGGGGTGGAGTCGGCGGGCAGTGAGATGACGTCACCCTTCGGGGTGTAGACGTAGATGCGGTCGGCGAGGATGCTTTCGCTGAGTTTTTTATAAAAGGCTTCGGTGCTCTGCTCGGCGGAGTCGATCGCGGCGGGGACCCACGCCATGCGGGTAACGTATTCTTGGTCGAAATTAGAAGATTTGGTTTCCTTGTAGGCCCAGTGCGCGGCGGGGCCGTATTCGGCGTCCATGTCCATCTTGGGGGTTCTGATCTGGATCTCGGTCGGGATGGCGCTCTTGCCTAGGCCCAGCACGGTGGTGTGGAGGGATTTGTAGCCGTTGGGTTTGGTGCCAGAGATGTAGTCCTTAAACCGACCAGGCATGGGGGTCCACTGCGAGTGGATGGCGCCTAGAGCGCGGTAGCAGTTGGCTTGGTCGGGGATGATGACCCGAAAACCGATGAGGTCGAAGACCTGTGAAACGGACATGAGGTTTTTCCGTTTCATTTTTTCGTAGATGGAGAAAAGACTCTTTTGGCGGCCCTTGATCTCGCGGTAGCGGACGCGGTGGTCACGCAGGGTGGTTTCGAGTTGCTGTTGGGAAATTTCAATGAATTTCTCGCGTTGGGCGGCGGTGTCGGCGAGCTGCTGGGTGAGGTCGGTGTAGGCTTCGGGGTAGAGGAACTGGAAGCTGAGGTCGGTGATGCGGTTTTTGTAGTTATTGAGCCCGAACCGCAGCGCGACGGGGGCGTAGATTTCCATGGATTCGCGGGCGATGCGCTGGCGCTTGGCGGCGGGGACGGACTCAAGTGTGGAGAGATTATGAATGCGATCGGCGAGCTTGACGAAGATGACGCGGATGTCTTTGGCCACGGCGATGAAGAGCTTTTTGATGGTTTCGAGTTTTTTGCCGCGTTGGTCATTACGCAGGTTGACCCGAGAGACTTTTTCGACGCCTTCACAGAGGAAGCGCACGGTGGGACCGAATTCGGCTTCGACCTGTGCGGCGGTGATGGGGGTGTCTTCGATGACGTCGTGCAGCAGGCAGGCGATGATGGAGTCGATGTCGGGGCGGATCTCGAGCAGGATCATGGTGGCGGCCACGGGGTGCGTGAAGTAGGGCTCGCCCGAGCGGCGGCGCTGGTCGTGGTGGGCGGATTCGCCGTACCAAAAAGCGCGAGTGACGCGCTCGCGGTCGAGGTCGCTGAAGCCTGGGAGGTAGCTGGCAATGGCGCTGAGCATTTGCTCGAGCAGGGCGGGGTAGTCAACGGTGGGGTGGTCGGGGGTCGGTGAAACAGCGGTGGTGGGCATCACCGTATTATATGTTTAGCGAGGTGCCTTTTGTCCAGTTTTTCTGGGGCAAGACAGTGCAAGATGACCTAGAAACTGGAGAACAGCAACGCTTACCGACTGAGAATGATCCGCTGGGTGACGGGGTTCTGGTGGACGGTGGTGGGTGTGTCGCCTGACGGGGTGTCTGACAGTTGGGCCCAGTCGCCGAGGATGACTTCGGTGGGAAGTGGGTCGGCGGTGACGTTGGTGGTGATGCTGGGGGGGAACTCAGCGTCGATAAGGGAGGCTTGCAATGGCGGGGTGTCTGGGGTGGAGCCTTGGGTCGCCATGGCCACCCCGATGCCAATAACAAAGGCGCCGAACATCTTGGCCAGTTTGCGTTGGTCACGCAGGAAGGACGTTGCCGGTTGGTCGAAAAATTCCATCTGACGAGTATAGCATACAGATTGCGTTGGCTCAAGGGTTGTGTCAGACTTTGTGCTGACGTTTCTCCTCCCTCTCTTAAAATTTGGTTGTCTGATGCCGTATGCACGTCTGATCGCGGAGGCTTGGCGGATAGCGGTGGCGACACCGAAGCTGAAGTGGTTTGTGTTTGTGCCGAATCTGGCGCTGGTGACGCTGTTTGTGCTGCGGGTGGGGTGGCAGATCTATGCGTATGGGTCAGAGTTTGGGACGCTGGAGGGAGAGTCGGGGTATAAAAGTTTTTGGGCGTTGCTGGCCTTTCTATCCGACAAGGGGCTGCTGTGGCCGGTGGTGGTGGCGATCGGGCTGAGTTTTGCCTTGCAATTTATGGTGATGCCACTGGTGGAGGGGGCGACGTATGCGGCCATTAACGCGAAGGTGGAGCAGCCGATACGGCGGTTGTCGTTGCGGGCGTCCCTCCTGACGGGCGCGCGGTATTTCTTTCGGTTTTTCGAACTCAAGGGGGTGTTGGCGTTGTTTTCTTTGTATTCGTTGTTGCTCTATACGGGGACGTTTTATCGTTTTTTTCATGATTCGCTCTGGGGGGTGATCAAGCCGATTTTGTTAATTCACTTTGCGCTCTCGCTGGTGGTTAATTTCTTCCTTCAGTTTGCCCAACACGCGGTGGTGTATGAAGACGAGGGGCTGTCGGGGGCGATCAAGCGGAGTGTGTCGCTGGTGTTTTTGCATTTGGGGCCTGTGCTGGGGACAAACCTGCTGATGGCGCTGGTGCACTTGCGGGTGCTGCTCAACGTGCTGGTGGTCTTTGGCCTGCCGGTGGTGGTGGGTGGGATATTCTCAGTGCTGTCGCAGACGCTGGCGCTGGTGGTGGGCGGAGCTGTGGCGGTGCTGACGCTCAGCCTGACGGCGTATCTGACGGCGGTGCTGGATGTCTTTACCACGGCGGTGTGGATCAAGGTGTATCATTACCTGAAAAAGCGGCAGGCGGTGCTGATGAAAGCGGATGGATAGGCGCTGGGGGAAACTGGCGCTGGGGGCTCTGCTACTGGGGCTGTGGGCCTTGTGGCGGGGGCTGGGGGTGGGGGCGTTGCAGCGGGGGACGGTGCTGGTGTCGGTGGAGGGCACGCTGACGGTGCTGGGGGAGCGGGTGCACTGGGAGGGAGACGGCCAGCTGCCCGCTGACTGGGTGCAGGGCACCCGCCAGTGGTGGGGGGATGCCGTGCAGGTGACGGACTGGGCAGCGCTGGGGTGCGGGGAGAGCTGGTGCGCGGTGCAAACCGCGCAGGGGCGGGCGCTGCGCCGTGTGGACGGAGGACAAACGTGCGTGTGGCAGTTGCATAAGCCAAAAGAGGAATGGCCAAGACAACGACTGCAGGCGGAATGGTGGGTGGTGCCGTCGGGGGTGGGGCAGCCCGTGGGTGCACCGCCGCCCACGCGCGGCGTGGTGTGGCAAGGACGACGGGCCCCGACCCAAAGCTGGCAGGCGTGGGCCAGTCGTGAAAATAGACCACTGGTGTGGGCCAAAGAAGTGGGCACGGTGATGGTCGAGTGTGGGAGCGGGGTGGGGAGATTTTCGGTGCAAAACCCACGGTGAAAATGTCAGAAAAATGATCGAAATGTGGAAAAAATGTGGAGGGATTGTGATGCACAAATTAGTGGTGTTTTTGTGATAGTGTGACGCCCTCGTGGCCTTTATGTAGAGGTCAATAGAGTTTTGCACATTTTGGGATTGACAGGGGGGAGAGGGGAAAATAGGTTGAATAACGGTTCTGGTGAGGGGGGAGGAAATGGGGGGGGAAGGTGGTGTGTAAGATGTCGGGGGGGAGCCTGAATTGGGGGAAGTGCTGTGTCAGAGTGTAGGGGGGGCAGCATTGAAAGGGGGGGAGGCTGAACTAGGGGGAAAGTCTTAACCATCTGATGAATGGCTTTGTCATCCTTCAAACTAAATTTCCTTCCGTGACTCACTGGGTATCTCTCTTCTCTCAACCACTTCGTTTTATGGGTAATGTGTCGAGCCACGCGGCGGGACGGTCAAGTGTGACGGCGGGTAAATCTCGGGTAGTGGCGGTGCTGGGCACACAGTGGGGGGACGAAGGCAAGGGGAAACTGGTGGATTACTTTGCGGGGGGTTTTGACTATGTCTGTCGCGGCAATGGGGGCGCCAACGCGGGCCACACCATTGTGGTGGGGGACGAAAAACATATCTTTAGTCATTTGCCGTCGGGGTTGCTGCACGACACGCCTGTGGCGGTGCTGGGGAACGGGACGGTGATCAACGTGCCGACGCTGATGAAAGAAATCGAAGCGCTGGAGGCGAAGGGGCTGTCGGTGCGGGGGCGGATCAAAGTGTCGTTGGAGGCGCACCTGATCATGGAATACCACAAGGAGCTGGATGCGCTGCAAGAACAACGCAAGGGCGATAAGAAAATCGGGACGACATGTCGGGGGATCGGGCCGTGCTACACTGACAAGGTGTCGCGGATCGGGATACGCGTGAGTGAGCTGCTGCACCCAGAGAGCCTGGCGCAGAAGCTCGAACGCAATGCGCGATTGCTGAGTGAGCGGTATCGGACAGATTTGGACTGGAAGTTTGAATATGACCAACTAATGGCGTATCGGGAGCAGTTCCTCCCGCTGGTGACGGACACGGTAATGCTCCTCGATGAGGCCCTACGCGCAGGGAAATCTATCCTGATAGAAGGCGCGCAGGGGTTTCACCTCGACCCAGATCACGGGACGTACCCTTATGTAACGTCGAGCACGATCACGCTGGGGGGGGTGTGCAACGGTTTGGGGCTCTCACCCATGGCGGTGACTGAAGTCATCGGGGCGACGAAGGCCTACACCAGTCGGGTGGGGAAAGGATTTTTCCCCACAGAGCTGACCGAAAAAACGGGGCAGCACCTGCGCGATGTGGGGCATGAGTATGGGTCAGTGACGGGGCGACCGCGTCGTTGTGGGTGGTGTGATGTGATCACCATTCGTCGGGCGGTGGCGGTGAACGGGCTGACGAGCCTGAACCTGACGAAGCTAGATGTGCTGACGGGGCTTGATGAAATTAAAGTCGCGACGGGGTACACGGTGGACGGAGAAAAGCTGGATTACGTCCCGACCCTGACGGCCCAACAAGAGGGGCTTAAAATAGCCTATGAAACTTACCCTGGGTGGAAAGAAGACATCTCTGAGGTGCGGAGCTTCACTGACTTGCCCGCGACGGCGCAGGCCTTTGTGCTCAACCTGCAGGAGCTGATTGGCTGTCCTGTGTCGAGCATTGGGGTGGGGCCTGACCGACAGGCGTTAATATTTCTGTAATTGGGGGGGAAGCTGATAAGAGGGGGGTGAGGGGACGGGGGGGTACAGGGGACGGAATGGTGGGGTCTGACAAAGGGGGCGCGGGGGGAAGCTGGTAAGAGGGGGGAGAGGGGAAAGAACAGGGGAGGGGAGAGTAGGAGAAGGAAAACGTGGAGGGGGAATTGTTTTTGTTAAGATAGTTGTACATTAATCACACGGGCGATGAGCCCGACTGCACTATGAGCACCACCCCAATGGCAATGGACAAGACGGAACTGTGGGACGCGGTGCTGAGCCGCCTGAGTGAAAAAATCTCGCGGATGGAATTTTGCACGTGGTTTAAAAAAGTGCAGATAGATGAAATGAACCATGAGGCGATCGTGATCGCTTGCCCGACGGAGATGAACCGTAACTGGTTGGAGACGAAGTATCGGGCGGTTATCTTAGCCAATGTGCGGGCGGTCAACCCGCAGATCGGGGAGGTGTTTTTCCGGGTGAATCTGAAACTGGCGGACGCGCAGCCGAGTAACCCGTCGCTCTTCCAGAAAAAGCCGAACCCACGGAAACTGCCCAACAAGCCCGAGGTGCGGCTGGCAGAAGGCATAGAGTCGCGGGTGATACACGCGAAATTTACTTTGGATAACTTCATCGTGGGGGAAGAAAACCGACTGGCCCATGCGGCCTGTCTGGCGGTGGCGGAGTCGGTGGGGAGCGGGCAGGGGACGAAATATAACCCGCTGTTTGTCTATGGTGGGGTGGGGCTGGGGAAGACGCACCTGTTGCAAGGGACGGCCAATGAAATCATGCGGCGGAACCCTGATGCGTGCATTGTCTACACCACGTCGGAGCGGTTTACTAACGAGATCATTAAGGGGATACGCGAGCGAAAAGGTGAAAATCTGCGGAAGAAATATCGGCGGGTGGACGCTTTGATCATTGATGATGTGCAGTTTTTTGAAGGGAAAGAGCAGACGCAAAATGAGCTGTTTAACACTTTCAATGATCTGTTTGAGTTTGGGAAACAGATTATCTTTTCGGCGGATCGGCCACCAGCGGAATTGACGGGGATCAGTGATCGCTTGCGGTCGCGCATGGGTTGGGGTCTTTCGGTGGATGTGCAGTTGCCGAACTACGAAACGCGGATGGCGATCGTGCAAGCGAAGTCACGCGAGCTGGGGCTGGTGCTGGGGTCAGACGTGCAGGACTTCCTGGCGGCGAATGTGCGCCGTAACCTGCGTGAGCTGGAGAACCTCCTCACGCAAGTGCACGCGGAACTGGAAATAACGGGGGCTTCGCCGACGGTGCAGAGTGTGGCCAAGATCTTCCGTAAGCTGAACCCGAACCAAAATCTATCCGTCAATGGGCGTTCTAGTATGCGGTCGCTGGCGCGGTCGACCGATGACATTATTACCTTGATCAGTGAGTTTTATCAGGTGCCGGCGACGGAGATCTTGGGGAAGTCACGCAAGAAAGAAATCGTCTATCCGCGGCAGATGGCGTGGTTGCTGTGCAAAGACGTGCTGAAAATGAGCTATGAGTCGATCGGGGCGGATTTTGGCGGGAAGAACCACACGACGATCATGCACGGGGTGCGGAAAATAAAGAAGCTGCTGGAGACCGAGCGTCAAGTGGCGCGGCACTTGCACGCGCTGCACCAAGACCTCGGGGTGAAGTAATGCTGTCGCTCGTCGCTGGGTGATTTCGCCGTGGGTCGCTTATCGCTCCCGACTGGCTCAATCACCGCTCCTCTTTCCTCGGCGATCGCTGGGTGATGAGCCAAGTGACGCGATCACCTCGGATGCCTGCATCTGCAACATACACATAGGCATCTTGAATGCTTCAGGATAGCTTGATTCCGCCAAGGCTCCATCAACGCAACCTTTCGCATTCGTTTGTTTGTTTTGGGTTTGATGGTGGACTGGTGGGTGGACTTTTGGGGGGGGAGAAAAGTCGGGTGGCAGCGAACCGTGGTTCGTTGTCGCATCGCAGCTGAGTGAGCTGCGCGCGGGTCGCTCATCGCTCCCTGCTACTTCGCTCACCGCTGCTCTTTCCTCACCAGTCTGAAATTGTCACAGATAGAGCGACTCGCTCGGATGCATGCAGCAGGCAATCAGTCATCTTGAATACTGCGGGGGGCTGGTTTGGGCTCAACCGCCCAAACGGTGCTCCCTCCTCCGTATTCGCTGGGGTTCTTGGGGAAAGGGCTTTTCTGTGTGCTTTTTGGTTGTGTGCTGTGAGGATTTGGTGGACTGGGGGGGCGAACCACGGTGGGACAGTTTGGGGGAATTTTGGAGGGTGGGAGGGGAGTTTGAGGCTAGGGGGAGGGGAAATGGGTGGTGTCAGGAAAAAATGCAGTGGGTGAAAAAAAGTTAGGCATGGGGAAGTGAGGAGGGGGGTGGTGTGGGGAGTGAAAATGGGTTTGGGGAAAAGGTAGGAGATGGGGTAGGGAGTGGGGTGATCTTTTACACTTCGGGGATCGGGGGGGCGCTGCAGGTGCGGGTGAGGGGGAGGCGAATGGTTTGGCCGACTTCGAGGAGGTCAAACGGAGTGCTAGGTGGGGTGGCAGTTTTGGCGGCGGTGAAGTCGCGGATGGCCTCACCAAACCCAAGGGCAGTGAGACGGAAGGTGTCGTAGTGCATACCGTAAGATTGCTGGGACTGGAGGTCGGCGTGGGCACGCAGGGCGAGGTCGGGGGGCATATGTACGTAGGCGAGGAAGTCACGCGGAGCGTAGGAGCCGATGGACAACAGGGCGAGGTCGATGGGGCCGAAGCGCTCGCCGATGGCGGCGAAGTGCGGGCTGTAGCCGGTGTCGCCAGAGTGGTAGAACCGTTGGGGGCCGTAGGTGATGACGAAGCTGCCCCAGAGCGACCGATCACGGTCGATCAGGCCCCGCGCTGAACCGTGCTGGGTGGGGGTGAAGTGGGCCGTGAGGCAGTCGGGGGCACTGGGGGGGGCGAAAGACTGCCACCAGTCGAGTTCGGTGACATTTTGCAGGCCGAGGGTGGTGAGCCACGGTGCGTCGCCCAGTGGCACCACGATGTGGGGGGCGTCGCGGTCCGACAGGCGGTGCAGGGTGGGGAGGTCGAGGTGGTCGTAGTGGTTGTGGGAGATGAGGATGAGGTCGATGGGGGGGAGCTGGTCGAGCGTTAGCCCCGGGGGACGGTAGCGGTAGGCCCCGAGCCAGCTGGTGGGGCCAGCGGTGTCAGAAAATATTGGGTCGATGAGGACGCGGTAGTGGGGGAACTCGAGCAAGTAGGTGGAATGGCCGAGCCAGCTGACGGCGAGGGTGTCGGACTCGCTGGGGGTGAGGAGCTGGGGGGTGGTGGTGTTGGTGATGTTGTCGGGCCAAGGGCGGCGGGGCCAGCCGTCGGGGGCGGGTTCTGACGATCTGGCAGAGCCAAAAGAGGGGCCGAGGCCTGGGTGGGAATTGACAAAGCGGTCGTCGCTGACCGAAAACTGAGGTGACTGGGGGTAGGGCGGGGTAGCGCGGTGCAGCAAGGCCAGCACGGTCAGCCCGAGCAGGACGAGCCCGACCAAGACAGAGACCAGTAAACGGAAGCAGCGACGGAGGGAGAACACGGTGGAGAGCCTAGGGAGAATGCGGCAAAAGGGGAGGGGGAATGAGAGAAAAATGAAGTACGAAAACAGGACACCGCGGGGGGGCAGAGGCAGGAAGGGGTGTCATTGTGTGTGGATGAGCCCTAGCTGTGCCACCACTGCATAAAGAGGTGGTAGAGGCGCAGAGTGAGTAGGTAGGCCCCAAACCCGACCAGCACATGAAGAAACTGACGCACGGAGCGGGGAAGGCGAGAAAAGGGGGACATGATGGGCGGTGGAGGGATTAGCGAGTGGGCGGGGGGACGGTGGGTGGGGTGGTGCTCGTCGGTGGGGGGATGGTCGGGGGTTGGCCAGACACGGTCGGTGGGGCGGGCGCAACGGGGGCGGGGGTCCCCGGTGGGGTGAGGCCAGCCATGGGGGTGGGGAGGACGGGGGAGCGGGGGGGCGTGGGATTTTCTGGGTCTTCGCCGTTGAGGTTGTTGACCCCCATGCGGGCTTCGATCTCGGCGTCGACGAACTCTTTTTTGCGGCCGTACTTCATTCGTGAGTATTTGCGGAGAACTTCGAGAACTTTTTTCTTCTTTTTGCTGGGGTCGTAGATGGTGTCCATCGAGAAGGGGCGAGAGGTGGCGTTGTTGATGTTGAGTTTGAGGTAGGCTTTGTAGTTGGCGATGCCCAAGATGTGCTGCTGGGAGAGGGTGGGGGAGTATTCTTTCTCAAGGTACTCTGCGTCGTCGGCGCCGACCTTGAAGCTGATCATTGTCCCGACATTCCCGAAGACGGCGTCGCGGATTTTGGAGTCTTTTTGCCCGACGGCCACCCCACCAGCCGACTCGGAGAGCTGGGCGATGTATTGGTGGGCCATGATGAGGTTGAGGTGGTACTTCCGCGCCTCAGACAAGATGGACGCGAAGGTGTCGGTGGCGAAGTTTTGGAACTCGTCGACGTAGAGGTAGAAGTCGCGGCGTTCGGGTTCGGGGATGTCGACGCGGCCCATGGCGGCCATGTTGATCTTGGCGACGGCGATCAGCCCGAGGAGTTGGGCGTTAATCGCGCCGATTTTCCCTTTGGAGAGGTTGATCATGAGGATTTTGCCGCTGTCCATGCACTCGCGGACGTTGAAGGCGGACTTGGTCTGTCCGATCACGTTCCGCATGGTGGTGTTGGTGATAAATGGCCCGAACTTGGACGTGAAGTAGGGGATCATTTCTTGCTTCTCGCGGTCGCCTGTCTGGGCCATTTCGTTTTCCCAGAAGGCCTTCACCATTGGGTTGCGAATCTTGGCGACTTTGTAGCGCTGGAAGTCGTCGTCAATAAACAAGCGGGGGACGTCGATCATGGTGGCGCCTTCGTCTTCGTCGTCCATGAGGGTGAGGCAGCCGTTGCGAAAATAATGCTGGATGCGGGGGCCGAAGATCTCGTTGCCGAAGAGTTTGATCATGATTTCCATCGCGTCGAGGGAGGCGCGGTCTTTCTCTTCGGCGGTGTTGGCTTCGAGCATGTTGAGCCCCATGGGGCGCTCGACGTCGCCTGGGTCAAAGATGATGACGTCTTTGGCGCGGTGCTTGGGCACGCAGCTGACGACGTCGTCGACTAAATCCCCATGGGGGTCGATGACGCAGACGCCTTCGCCGTTTTCGACGTCTTGGACGGCCATATTCCACAGGAGGACGGACTTCCCTGACCCTGACTTCCCGATGACGTAGGTGTGGCGGGTGCGGTCTTTTTTCATAAACCTGACGGGCTTGGAGTGGCCGCGAAAGACGCTGTTGCCCAAGACGATCCCCTCGGCGGGGAGGTTGATGGGGGGGGGGAGGACTTTGTAGGCCATCCACTTGATGTTGGGGATTTTATTATACCGGGCGTCGGGGAAGTGGAAGAGGGTGGCGACTTCGTCGCAGGAGAGCAGTGAGCTGCGCTCCAAAAACGGGTAGAGGCGGTAGCGAAAATTATGAAAGATGATGTGGCGGTTGATCGCGTCGAGGGGGAATGAACGGCGGTTTTCGAGGCGGTTCATGCCTTTGGCTTCGAAGGCATTAAAGGCGACGAAGGCGGAGTCGAGGATGTCTTGCACCCTGCGGTTGGACTCCGGTGAGGCGGCCAGCACCCGAATGGCGACTTCGTAGCCTGGCTGGTGGGATTTTTCGCCCATTTGTTTGAAAATTTCTTCGTCGGAGGCGAGCATCCGCACGTAGGAGTCGCCGCCGCTGGCACCTGGGGCGTTTGACCCGCCGTCGGTGGCGGGGTCGAAGCCGCCTATCAAGATGCGCAGACCGTTGAGCAGGGGGCCGATGAGGGGGATGCGCCATTGCTTCTTATTCCCGCCCTTGAACTCGGCGGTGGCGAACTCGCGGGCTTCTTTTTGCCAGTAGTTGGAAATGGGGTGGATGACGAATTGGATGACGCCTTTTTCTTCGTCGGTGAGGTTGGCGAAGGCGTTGACGAGATTATTGAGGGCGTCGTCTTCGATCTGCTTATAGGTCTGGAGCGGGTAGTAGAACTGGCGCTGGGAGTGCATGTGGTACCCGTTGTAGTGGAGGCCTTTGGCGTTGAGCTGGAGGCGTTTTTTTTCGGGGATGGGGGTGATGTCGGCTGACTCGTAGAAGGAGGTGATTTGCTTCTCGATGATGTGTTGGTAGTACTTGTCACAGACGACGACGAAGTGGATTTCGCGGTTGAAGCACTGGATCTCGAAACTGAGCTGGGGTTTGTGCCAGAGGATACGCTTCATGAGGATGTTGTACCAACTCAGTCCGCGGGTTTCATGCAGGGCGCGAAAAAATTGCTCGGCTTTGCCGATCTGCTCGTGGAAGTCTTTTTCGGTGCGTTTTTCGTTGTCGAGTTTGGTGTCGTTGCGGGCGAGGGTGATCTTCAGATGAACAAGCTGGTGCTCTTCCTCCAGCCGATGCCAGTGCCACAAAATGGCCCGAATGAGGAAAAACCCTGTGATGATGTCGAGCACCAAAAACCCCACGGCAAAGGCGGGAAACAGCACGGCCGCTGCCCCCGGGTAGCGCACACCAAACCGCGCCACGTAGGAGCCGAGGCGACCAAAGCGACCGATGAACATGAAGAAGGCGCGCCACATAGGGGAAAACGGGGAACGGGGGGAGTGTAGAGAGAGTGGTCACCCTAGTATAGCAGAAACAAAAAAAGCACACCACTGGGGGTGTGCTGGGGGGAGGGGGGTGGGTGGTGCCTTTATTTGGAAAGCGTGGCGTGGCGGTTGTAGGTTTCAATGTTTCCGCCTAGTTCGATGTCTGTAGAAGAGGCAGCGGTAGTGGGCTCTGCAAATTCGTCTTGATCAGGATTACCGATTACAATGTCTTCGGAGAAGATGGTGTCGACTTTTTCACCGTCTTGGACTTCCAAAATGATGGGTTCACTCAAAGGTGTGCTGTAGAGGCAGTCTTCCGTGATGTTTTGATGGTCGGGGTTGTAGGTGGAACAGTTGAGACCAAAATCGGCATTAGTAATGGTACGGATGCGGTGACCGTAGCCGAGAGTGTTATCAATGGTTAATTTGAACTTGCACTCGCCATCGACGGGTTCGAGTGTGACGGCGACTTGGTCTTTGAATGATTCGACCGCTTTTTTGCAACTTTTGAGGCCGATGGTCAGGGCGGTAAAGGCTGTGAGACCAAGCATTTTAAGCTTATCGCGGGAGGAGAATCGTGGAGTGTTCATGTTTGATATTAAAAATCAATACTTTTTTATTTTTATTTTATATTTTGGCAAATAAAAGTGAGTCAAAAAAACCGCCCCCTGGGCAGGGGACGGTTTGGGTTTGATCTGAAAGGGAAAATGTTTGGTGACTTATTGGGCTTGGGTGTATTCGCGCTCGAGGAAGTCGGTGAACAATGGGGGTACATTCGTCAGGAGACTGTCGGGCATGATGAACGTGACGGCGGCGACGAGCTCGGACTCTGACTGGGGAGTCTCACCAATGTAGGTGTGGGAGAGCAGGAAGTCAGAGGCGTCGGCGACGACGACGAGGCCGTTGATGACCATGGGGTCGTCGCTGGTGAGGTCACCGGTGGTGGTCATGACTCCGCTGGGGAGGAAGTAGAGACCAGCCATGCTGGTGACGCTGGCGTCGACGGTGAGCTCTTGCCCAGAACTCGGCTGGACGAAGGCCGGAACGGCGCCCGTGAAGGTGACGTTGTTGGTGACCTTGATCGTGCCAGTGGTCACGATGGTGAGGGCTTCGGCCAGGGCGTAGTCACCGCTCAGTGTGATGTCTTGGTCTGTGAACGCCACGCGGCCATTGGGGGTGAGGTGCATGTCGACACCGAAGATGGTTTGCGTGTTGGTGGCGATCATACTGAGGGATTCGAGCTCGGTGATGAGGCCTGGGATGAGTCCGTTAAGGACTTTGGCGTCCATCACATCAATGGTGCTCATCACTTGTGAGGTTGTTGCGTTAGTCAGGTTGACAGCGGTTGCTGTCTCGTCATTAGCAGGTGCAGTTGACTCCACACCTGAGCTTTTGACCGTGTGGTAGACGTTTTCGTCGGTGCTCGGGGCTTGCGTCTGGTAGACGGCGGCTCCGCCGAGGTTGGCGTCTACGTAGGGTTTGATGACTTTCGCGATGGCGGTGTTGCCCAAGGTGGAACCAGAGAAGGATGTGTCGAGGCTGGTGAAGTCAGCGTTACTCACTTGGGAGGCGAGGTTGCCTGCGGCGAGGTCGAGCGCGTCAATAATCTGCGCGGGGCACTCACCACCACTGGTGAAAGTGCTGTCGTCGAGGCCAGCGGTGTCAAAGTTGACGGTGTAGTGGCGGGCTTCACCTTCGGCTTCGATGGCCAGGGTGGCGAAGGCGACGTTGACGACTTCGTTGTCGTTGGTATCCGCGCCGATGATGTCGAGCAGGATGCTGTAATCAAGCGTGAAGGTGGTGCCGCTGCTGAGGTCGTCCGGGTCGACGGGGAGGGTGTAGACACCGTTGGTGCTGTCGTAGCTGTAGCCAGCGGTGACGTTTTGCGGGTTGAAGAACTGGGTTTCGTCAATGTGAGCGCTGTCGGCGCAGACGACGCGGTCGTAGACGTAGAGCTGGGCGGCGGTGATGTCGTTGCCGTTGGCGTCAAAGTCGTCGATGGTGACTTGGATCTGGTAGTCGGCGAGGGAGTTGTCGGCGACGTAGCCAACGGTGCCGTTGCCGATGAGCTCTTTGGTCAGTGAGAGTTCGACGGTTGGACACTCGGGGCACTCTTCGATGTGACACTGGGCGATGTCGAGGGTTTCGGAGGAGGAGCCAGGTTGATCCGTGTTTGTGAAGTCGTTGTAGTAATAGTTTGTGTCATCTTCGTCATCTTCGTCGTCATCATTGTTGTCTACGATTACCACGGTGGTGCTGTCGTCATCTTCATTGTCTGAATCTTCATCGTCGTCGCTGTTGTCTACAACAACTACTGTAGTGGTTTCCTCGTCGTCATCGTTTGAGTCAGAATTTTCTTCTTCGTCTTCGTCATCATTATCTTCTTGATTTTCATCTTCTTCATCTTGCTCGTCTTCTTCGTCATCGATGGTGGCGGTCTCACACTGGGGGCCAGTGGTGACGGTGCCGCCAACGGTGTCGCCGTCGGGCGTGGTGCCCTGACCAGAGACAATGTCGTTGCAGAACTGACCTGGCTGCGTGACGGTGACGCTGAAGGTGATGGTTTGGCTCTGGCCTGCGGCGAGGGTGCCGAAGTCGAGCGTCAGCGTGGAGCCGTCAAGGTCGTAGTCGCCGTTGCACTGCTGGAACTGAGTGCCAGCGGGGAGCTGGTCGATGGCTATTACGTCGGTGAGGGGGAAGTCGCCTGTGTTGGTCGCGGTGACGCTGTAGGTGACGGTGTCGCCGACGGCGTAGTCACCACTGGTGACCGTTTTGGCGAATTCGAGCCCTGGGGTGGGTTCGTCCTCCGGGACGACGGTGTGGCAGGTGCCACCGAGGAAGTCGCCTGTCTCGAAGTAGGGGAAGTCTGAGTCAACATCACCGAAGGCGAGACCACAGTGCAGAGCGTTACAGAACTGCTGGTTGGTGGTGTCGGGGACGCTGACGACTTTGACTTGGAATGACGTGGTCAGTGATTCATTTACCCCGAGGTAGGGGAAGGAAATGATGACGGACGGGTCGAAGAAGTCGCCGCTGATCTCTGGGTTGCCGAGGTCAGAGTGGAAGCGGATGGAGCTGTCGAGGTCGTCGGTGACGAAGACGTCGGTGAGGGCAGTGTTGCCTTCGTTGGTCACGGTGATGTAGTAGGTGATGAGGTCACCAACGTTGAGCACGGCGCCGTCGGCGGGCATGGAGGTTTTTTCGACTGTCCATTCGAGCTCGGGCTCGGGGGCCGGTGGCGTAACCAAGATGACGGTGTCAGAACCGCTGTCTGTCACGGTGGTGTCTGTCTCAGCGTAGACTCCGTTGACGGTGGCGGTGTTGGACAACTGGGTGAGGCCAGTGGCGTCGCCGTTGACCAAGGTGGTGAACGTGTAGTCGATAGTCTGGCCGATGGCGAGGTCGCCCACGGTGATGGTGAGGTCGCTGCCGTTGAGGCTGATGTCGGCGTCGCCTGACTGGTAGGTGAGGTAGCTGGCCAGTGGGTCAGTGATCTCAACATTCGTCAGGGGGACGTTGCCGTCGTTGTTGACGGTCAGAGTCCAGATGATCGCTTGGCCGATCTCAGTTTCGGTCACATTGGCGGTTTTGGTTAGGGCGATGCTGGGGGCAGCGATAAACGGTGACTCAACAATGACACAGGCGGACTCTGGGTCAGAGCAGACGGTGCCTTCTGGGTCTTGCTGGAGGTCGAGCGGGGTGCCGATGTGCACGACATTACAGATGGCTTGGCCTGGGGTGGCGTCGGCGGAGACTTCCACGCTGAAGCTGAAGCTGGTGGGGCCCGTGACGGTGCCGAGGTCAAACAGGTAGGTGTTATTGGGTTGGTCGACGACGGTGACGCCGTTGGTGACGGAGGACTCGATGAGGGTCAAGTGGTCGTCAAAGTTGTCGGTGATCTGTAGTGGGCTGAAGGTGGCGCCGTTAGTGTCGACATTAACGGTGTAGGTGATGGTGCCACCTGGGAGCACGGTGTCAGCGTTGTCTGTTTTCGTGATAGTGGGAGCTGGGTACTCAACCACTGGGACTTCGCAGATGACGGAGTCAGAAGCAGTTTGGCCGCTGTGGTCGGTGACGGTGTTGTTGTTTTCGTCGGTGTAGTCGAAGTCTGTCAGGGTGACGACGTTAGTAAATGACTGGCCGTCGGTGACGCACATGGTGGGGTCGTCAGTGGTGCCAGCACCGATGGTGGTGGTGACAGTGAAGCTGACGGAGTCGTTGGCGTCTATCTGACCGATGGTGGCGGTGTAGGTGCCGTTGGTCAGAGAGTCGTCGGTGATGGTGAGGTTGCCGAAGTCAGGCGTGACAGCGGTGACGCCAGTGGGGAGGTTGTCAGTAAAGGTGACATTGGTGGCGTCGGTGTCGGAGGTGTTGGTGATGGTGATGGTCCACGTGACGGTGTCACCTTCCATCACGGTGTCGACGTCAGCGGATTTGCTGATGGTGAAGGTAGGGGCGTCGACAGGAACGACAGGTGGTTCTGGGACTTCGCAGATGACGGAGTCAGAAGCGGTTTGGCCGTCGTTGATAGTACTCGTAGTGGTTGGGTTGACGAGGTACTGGAAGGTGTCGAGAGAGACGACGTTAGTAAATGACTGGCCGTCGGTGACGCACATGGTGGGGTCGTCAGTGGTGCCAGCACCGATGGTGGTGGTGACAGTGAAGCTGACGGAGTCGTTGGCGTCTATCTGACCGATGGTGGCGGTGTAGGTGCCGTTGGTCAGAGAGTCGTCGGTGATGGTGAGGTTGCCGAAGTCAGGCGTGACAGCGGTGACGCCAGTGGGGAGGTTGTCAGTAAAGGTGACATTGGTGGCGTCGGTGTCGGAGGTGTTGGTGATGGTGATGGTCCACGTGACGGTGTCACCTTCCATCACGGTGTCGACGTCAGCGGATTTGCTGATGGTGAAGGTAGGGGCGTCGACAGGAACGACAGGTGGTTCTGGGACTTCGCAGATGACGGAGTCAGAAGCGGTTTGGCCGTCGTTGATAGTACTCGTAGTGGTTGGGTTGACGAGGTACTGGAAGGTGTCGAGAGAGACGACGTTAGTAAATGACTGGCCGTCGGTGACGCACATGGTGGGGTCGTCAGTGGTGCCAGCACCGATGGTGGTGGTGACAGTGAAGCTGACGGAGTCGTTGGCGTCTATCTGACCGATGGTGGCGGTGTAGGTGCCGTTGGTCAGAGAGTCGTCGGTGATGGTGAGGTTGCCGAAGTCAGGCGTGACAGCGGTGACGCCAGTGGGGAGGTTGTCAGTAAAGGTGACATTGGTGGCGTCGGTGTCGGAGGTGTTGGTGATGGTGATGGTCCACGTGACGGTGTCACCTTCCATCACGGTGTCGACGTCAGCGGATTTGCTGATGGTGAAGGTGGGTTGGTCCACTGGGGGGTGGTCAACCAGTGTGACACAGGCGGAAGTGGGGTCGCTGCAGACGGCGTTGACTGGGTCGGCGGCGATGTCAGCGAGAGTGCCGATGTGGGCGACATTACAGAACTGGGTGCCGCTGGCGACGCCTTCGAGGAAGGTGGCTTCGATGCTGAAGCTGAAGGGGCCAGTGACGGTGCCGAGGTTAAACTGGTAGGTGCCGTCGTTGAGCTCGGTGACGGTGATGCCTGGGTTGGCGGCAGCAAAGGCGTCGAGGTCGAATTCGATCAGGCTGGATTCGATGTCGTCGGTGATGACGAGCGGGTCGATGGTAGCGTAGCTGCCGTCGGTGAACTGGCCTGTATTACCACTGATGGTGTAGGTGAAGCTCTGCCCTGGGTGGACGGTGTTGGTATTTACACTTTTGTTGATCACTGGGGTGGGCACCTCTGGCGGGATGACGGAGCAAGGCGCGGTGGCGTTGGCTTCGTCGGTCAGGGTGTCGCTCGTGGGTTCAAAGATGTCAGTAATGGTGACGCCGTTGGGCAAGAGGTGGCCGTCGGCCGTACACGCGATGGCGGCTTGGTTGCCGACGGTGGTGGTGAACTCGAGGATCACAACTTGGCCGGGGTTGAGCACGTCGAGCGTGTAGGTGAGCCCTGAGGTGATGTTGCCGTTTTCATCAGTGAAGTACGGGTTGGAGTAGGCGTAGGCCGGGTCTTCGGTGATGACGAGGTCGGTCAGGTTGCCTTCGTAGGGCTGGTTGCTCGGCATAGAGACGATGATCTGCCAGGTGATTTCTTCGCCCTCGACCGCGGTGGCGGGAGTGAGGAGAGACTTCTGGATGTCGAAGAGGGGCAGAGCGGTGTCTGGGGCTGAGCAGGTGACGGTGGTGTCCGCTGGGTCCGGGAGCGTGACGCCGTTGGTGGTGTCGTTGTTGTATTCGTCGGTGTAGCTGAAGCCTGTGACTTGGGCGACATTCGTGAAGGTGTTGGTTGCCTCAACGCACGCGGTGGGTGCGTAGAGGTCGTCGCCACCGTAGGTGACTGTGTAGGTGACGGTGTAGATGCCGCCTGCGTCCAGCGTGGTCAACGTTGGGAAGGTCAATGTGGTGCCGTCAGTGCTGACGGCGCCAGTGGTGGTGCCGCCAGTGAGGGTGTCGGTGGCATCACTGATGACGTAGACGGTGTTGGCCGGCACGGTGAGCACGTCTGTCAGGGTGACATTGGTGGCGGTGGTGCTAGCGGTGTTGGTCACTTGGACGGTGTAGATGACGTCGCCGCCTTCGCTGGTGACGCTCTGTGAAGCGGATTTGGTGATGTCGAGCACTGGGGGAGCGACTTCGTCCGGGAGCTGGCACATGATGATAGCGTCGTCGCTGTCGGGTGCGAGCGGGGTGCCGAGGTCGTAGTCACCGTTGACGGTGACGGAGTTGGTCAAGAGCTGACCTGTTTCGGTACAGATGTGTTTGGTTGAGTCGCTGTCGTAGGTGGTGACAACGGTGAAGCTCTGGCTGTCGTTGGGGCCCATGGTGCCAACGGTGTAGGTGAAGCTATCGCCTGTGAGCGTGATGGGGGTGCCGTCAACGGTGACAGACTGGACGTCGAAGTCGATGGTGTCGGTCAGGGTGACGTCGGTGATGTTGCCCGTGTAGCCGTTGCCCTGGGTGCTGACGGTGATGACCCAGGTGATGGTGTCGTCGCCGTAGGGGAGGGGGTTGGCTTGGGTGGTGGCGAGATCTTTGGCCACGGAAATAGTCGGCTCTGGCACGACGATGGGGCCACAGGTGAAGGACACGGTGTTGGACGTGTCGGAGGCGTCGTTGTCAGCGGTGGCGCTGACGAAGTTGGTCAATGGGGTGCCAAAGTTTGCAATTTGAGCGGCGTCAACGTCGACGGTGAACTGGAACGAGAAGGTGTCGCCCGTGTTGTCGAGGTTGCCAGCGGGGATAGAGAACGTCGAGCCGCTGAGGGTGACGCTCTGGGTGATGTTGCTGACGTTGGTGAAGTATGAGTTTAGGAGGTCAGTGACTTGGACGTTGGTCAGGGGGAGGTCACCAGTGTTGGTGATCGTGACCTCAAAGGTAGCGGCACCAGTGCCACCGAGGCCGTAGGTGGGGCACTCGTGGGTGATGAGCTCTTTCGTCACTTCGAGGCTGGTGGTCGGGACGTAGACTGGGCCACAAGGG
This sequence comes from Candidatus Altimarinota bacterium, assembly GCA_020631075.1. GTDB lineage: Bacteria > Patescibacteriota > Gracilibacteria > UBA4473 > UBA4473 > JAHDHX01. The sequence goes on along the minus strand of JAHDHX010000006.1, from coordinate 96,895 downwards.
ATGGTGGCGTTGTCAGAGCTGCTGGGCAGAGAGGTGTTGCCGTCGTAGAAGCCGTTGGCGAGAGTGACGTTGTTTTGCAAGAGCTGACCGTCGGTGCCGCAGACGTGTGCGTCGTAGGTGTTGTCAAACTCGGTGATGAGCGTGAAGACAAAGTCGGTGCCAGCGGTGAAGTCCGGCAGGTCGTAGGTGAGGGTGTCACCGTTGAAGCTGATAGGCAGGGCGGTGCCGCTGGCATCGAGCAGGGTGACACCTGTGACAGGGAAGAGGGGGTCGTCGGTCAAAGTGAGACCAGTGATGAGCCCCTGGTAGCCGTTGGCTTCGGAGTCGATGGTGAGCGTCCACGTGATGGAGTTGTCACCGTAGGGGAGGGGAGTGGTCTGACTGTTGGCCACTGCTTTGTTGATGTTGACCGTGGGCTGTGGCACGACGATGGGGCCACAGGTGAAGGACACGGTGTTGGAATCAACGATTTCGACGTTGTCAGCGGTGGCGCTGACGGAGTTGGTCAGCGGGGTGCCAAAGTTTGCAATTTGAGTGGCGTCGATGTCGACGGTGAACTGGAACGAGAAGGTGTCGCCCGTGTTGTCGAGGTAGCCAGCGGGGATAGAGAACTCAGAGCCGCTGAGGGTGACGCCCTGGGTGATGTTGCTGACGTTGGTGAAGTAGTTTTGCAGTACGTCGTAGACGGTGACGTCGGTGAGGGGGAGGTCACCAGTGTTGGTGATCGTTACCCCGAAGGTAGCGGCACCAGTGCCACCGAGCCCGTAGGTGGGGCACTCGTGGGTGATGAGTTCTTTCGTTACTTCGAGATTAGTGGTTTGAGCATTACAAGTTACTGTTGCGGTTTCTTCACTTGGAAGTGTAACGTCATCAGATATTTCGTTCCCAAACTCATCTGTGTAACTAAAACTAGTAACACTGGCAGTATTAATAAATTGAATACCATCTGCTATACAAGCAGTTGGGGAGTTTGAACTATTATTACCATAAGTAATGGTGTAAATCACCGTGTATGCAGTGTTTGCAGGCAAATCGAATGGAGTAAAGCTGATAGAATTACCATTGTTGCTGAAGTTATATTGAGGAATTTCTAATATGGCTGCATTAACGTTACTTATGGAATAGGTTCCATTGCTTGGATTGCTTATAATATCTTCCAACTGAATATTATTTGCAGTAGTATCAGATGAATTAAACACACTAATGACGTAATCAACACTTTCACCTTCATTTATGATGTCTGCATGTGCCACTTTAGCCAATGAGAGAGATGGTGCAGAAATATTAGCAGGGACGTGGCAAGTGGCGGTGACCGTCTGGCTGGTGTCGCTGACTGTGGTGCTGATGCCGTTGGCGTCATAGAAGCCGGTGGCACTGGCGGAGTTGGTCAATGTCTGGCCAGCGGTCAGGCAGGTGTGGTCTGTGCCCCATGTGCCGAGGTCAAACACGACGGTGTAGGTCTGTGAACTCGGGTAGGCGCCAGCGGGCACTTGCAGTGGTGCGCTGGGCTCAATGAAGAAGCCGTTGGCACTAAACGGGACGCTGTTGCCGTTGACGGTGACACTCTGGAACGGGAAGTTGGTCGTGTCGGTCAGGACGAGGTCAGTGATCATGCCAGTGAAGCCGTTGGGCTGGTTGCTGGCGTCGATAGTGATCTGGTAGGTAACTGTGTTTTGGTTGGGGGCGTAGACGTAGCCGTTACTGGGCTCTACCAGTGTTTTGGTGACTTCGATGACTGGGACGGGTGTCTCAGGGCTGTAGCAGATGACCTCTTCCACGAAAGACTGGTTAGGCTCAACAGTAGTGAAACCGTCAACCGTGACGTTTGGGTAGGTGGGGTAGTCGAAGCTCTCGATGGTGGCGACGTTTTGGAAGGTGTGGCCTTCGAGGTTACACGCGCCAGCGGTGCCCGCCGCGGTGCCATAGGTGACCGTGTAGGTCAAGGTGTAGGTCTGGCCGGGGAGGAGCTGTGCGATGGTTGGAATGTTGATCTGGTTGCCCACAATAGTAGGGGTGCCGATGTTGGCGCTGACGTTGCTGATGGTGTATGAAACACCAGTGGGGCCAGAGAGGACGTCGGTCAGGTCAAGGTTGTACACTGGGACACCCGGTGTGCCGCTGTTGCCAGCGGGGTTGGTGACGGTGATTTGGTAGTCGACGCTTTGGCCTGTCTCAACGTGGGTAATGCTAGGGACTTCGACTTTATTCAAAATGAGCTCGGGGACTGGGTTGGGCGTGGGGGCCGTGCAGACCGTGCTGGCGGAGTCGGTGTCGCCTGCGATAGACGTGTCGGTGCCGTAGTGGTTGTAAAGAGCGTCGATGATTTCGACGTTATTGCCGAAGGTGTAGTCACCACTGAGACAGGGGGAGTCGGTTTTTTCGTCGGCGATGGTCATGGTGACCAGGAAGCTTTGGGAGTCGTTGGGGCCCATGGTGCCAACGGAGTAGGTGAATGATGTACCAGATGGATTTATTGTTACTTGTTGGTTGTCATTGTCTACAGGGTTGATGACCACCTCAGACACGGAGTAGCCAGACCAGCTGTCGGTGAAGACAACATTGGTAATGTCGCCGCTGTAGTCAGAGCTGCTGGTGGTGACGGTAATGAGCCATTCGAGCTCGGTGTCGGTGGAAGAGATAACGCTCTCAACGGCTTGTTTGGTGACTTCGATGGTGGGAGCCTCCAACATGGGGGGCTGCACACAGGCGGTCGTGGAGCCGAGGGGGACGTAGTTTATGTAGACGCTGGCTTCGTTACAGTATTGGTCAGAGGAGAGGTCTGTGATTTGGGTTGTAACATTACAAATGAAGACGCCGTTGCCTTGAGCGGTATATTCGCAAGTGAAGCCGTGAGGGTGGTTGTCGTGAAGTGGGCCTGTATGACCAGTGGATTCAATTGGGTTATCTAAAATTTGGAAGTGCTTTGTGTCAACAGGAATGTCTGTCTCGACGGTAACAGTCCAGTCAATAGTTTGGGTGGTCATGTCAATTTCTCCACTCTTCTCAATAGTGGTGGTGTGGGGGGTGTCTGTGATCTGGACACAGGACCATGGGGAGTCAATGGGAGAGTCTAAGCCGAAGCCAAAGAATTCGGTGTTGTCACCGTAGTTGGACTGCGCGAGAACCCAAACGCCGTTACAAAGACCACGGGGTTCGAATTGAGGATATTTTTCAGTGGGACCGTAGACACCAGTGAAAGTGAAGGTTCGTGTTTCATTTGGTCCCATGGGGCCGATGATGACACCAGAAAAATCGTCTGTGTCTAAAATGTTACAGATTGTACTGTCAAGATTGGTGGCACTGATAGGGGCACCGTTAATTAGAACCGTATCAAGATCGGTGTATTCATTGAAATAGAGGCTGTCCTTGATGGTGTTGTACCACTGAAGCTCGTTGCCTTCGTCGAAGGCTTGCTGACAGCTGGTAAAGAAGTCGTATTGCGGGTGCGGGAGCCAGTCGATGACTGTGTGGTCAAAGTACCCATTCCCGTAGAGCTGGAAGCTGTCGGTGAACTCGACGGCGTCGTAGCTGTCGGGGCCAGTATTGTCGGTGCTGACAACGACAGACCACTCGACGGTGGCGCCGTGGGCGATAGCCAGGGCGGGGTCGTGCAGGGCGGCTTGGTTGCTGCCAGAGGGGTCAGAGAAGATCGTGTTGCCGGTGGGGCTGATGATCTGAGAGACGTATTTGTCTGCGGAGAGCACAGGCAAATCAGGAGAACTGAGGGCACCTGTGCCAAGTATGCCAGCGCTGGCAATGGCGAGGAGCCCGAAGGCGAGACCGAGGAGGCGTTTACGCATGACCCGAAAGAGAGAAGAGAGAAGAGAAATTGATATGCTGAAATTCAGATGATTTTCAGATATTCAGAAGGAAAGTAGAACAAAGTGAGTCTTTGTCAAATATGCTTGTTTGTTTTTTGTTTTCAAAGTCGTAGACGTGAGGTGAAAAAAATCGTCACAAAAAAAGCCCCAAGTATTGCTTGGGGCTTGCTGCTTTCGGTTTAGCTTTTCTTAGATTTAGCGTTTTTGCAGGAGGTCGCGGATCTCAGTCAGGAGGTCTTCGCTGCTGGGGCCAGCGGCTTCTTCCTCTTTTTTCTGCATTCGTTCGTAGACTTTGACCATCATGAAGACGGCGAAGCCAACGAGGACGAAGTCGATGATGGAGTTGAGCACGACGCCCAGCTGGAGGACGGCGGCGCCTGCTTCGGTGGCTTCGGCGAGGGTGCTGTAGGAGCTGCCGTCAAGGGGGATGAACCACTGCGTGAAGTCGGTGCCACCTGAAAGGAGGGATACGAAAGGCATAACGATACCTTCCACGAAGGTGCTGACAATCTTACCGAAGGCGGCCCCGATGACCACGGCGACGGCGAGGTCGACGACATTACCGCGGACGAGGAAAGCTTTAAAGTCGTTTATCATAAGAGTAGAAGTGATATGAAAATGATAATAACAATGAGGATAGTGGGGTATGAAAGTGGGGTTGTCAATAAGTACGGGTATAAAATGTGTTCGACTGTGAAGGGTGAATTGTTGTAAAATGAGAATCAGAGAAAAAGGCTTGTGTGGAGTGGGGGGAAGGAATTACACTTTGAGAGATTTTTGGAATAATTTAGACCACTCTGAAACATGAAGGTGACGATAGCACAAGCGGAACTGTTGCGGGGACTCAAGACGGTGGCGCGAGCGGTGTCAGGGCAGCCGACGTTGCCAGTGTTGGGAAACATTATGCTGCGGGCGGAGGGGAAGAAGCTGCAATTTAGTGCCACGAATTTGGAGATCTCTATCACCACGAATGCGGAGGCGACGGTGCAGAATGAAGGGGCGATCACGGTGCCGTCGAAGATTATGACGGCGTATGTGTCGTTGCTGAAAAAAGGGGGGGACGTGGAGCTGGAAACTGTCGACGGAACGGCGCTGCAGGTGAAATGTGGGCGCTCGAAGACGAAAATGAAGGGGATAGCGGCGGAGGAGTTTCCAAACATCTCAACCCTGACGGGGGGGACAACGGTGACGCTCGACAGTAAGACGTGGCGCGAAGCGGTGGGGCTGGTGGCTTTTGCGGCGCAAGAAAACGCGGCGCGGCCGATCTTGTCGGGGGTGTATGTGCACCTGAACGGTCAGGAGCTGCGTTTGGCGGCGACGGACTCTTACCGACTGAGTGAGAAGGTGGTGCTGCTGGACGAAAAATATGAAGACACTGCCAAGGTGGTGCCGGTGCGGTCGATCCTGGAAGCGGATCGGTTGGCGGGGGGGAGTGACACGGTGAGCCTGACGGTGGGGGAAAACCAAGTGTTGCTGAAAAGTGGGGACACGGAGCTGACTTCACGTCTAATAGATGGGGTGTTTCCGAATTATCAGCAGATCATCCCCCGTCAGCACACGACGACGGTGACGATTGACCGCAGCGAACTGGAGCTGGCGGTGCGGCGGGTGTCTATCTTTGCCAAGGAGAACAACCAACACATGAAACTGCACCTGCAGGCGGATAGCACAATGAAAGTGTGCACGGATATGACCGAAATCGGGGAAGACCAAACCACGATTGCGGTGGAGATGACGGGGGAGGCGAACATGATCGCGCTGAATGCGGACTATTTGCTAGATATATTGACGGCGCTGAGCGGAGAAGAGCAGATAGTGCTGGAAATGCAAGATAAAATAAAGCCAGCGGTGCTGAAACGAGTGTCGGGGGATGACTTTGTGCACTTAGTGATGCCACTGAAAGTGTAAAACCACTGTGAATATGACTGTTGAATGGCTAACCAGAGAGGAAAGTGCTGTGACGAAAGTGGTGCTGGCGTCTGCCAGTGAGCTGAAAATGACGGCGGTGGAGCGGGCGCTGCGGAGCATGGGGATGGAGGCGCTGCGGGTGGTGGGAGTGGCGGTGGATTCCTTTGTCGATGGGGGGCCGATGGATGAGGCGGTCAAGCAGGGGGCGGTCAATCGTCTGTCACGACTAGAATGGGGGGCGACATAACCCTCGGGGTGGAAACGGGGGTGGTGGAAGTGGATGGGGGGTACTATGAAGAGAGTGTGTGCGTAGCGCAAGACCGAGTGGGGCGCCAAGTGGTGGGCGTGTCAGAACGAGTGCAGCTGCCAGACGATATAGCGCGGCGGATGCGCCGCGGGGATAGCCATGAAGCGGTGATGCGCGAGCTGTGTCCTGAGTCGAGGGATACGCTGAAGTATTATACCAATGGGCGACTGACCCGTGAGCAGGCGCTGGAAGAATGTGTGCGGCGAGCGGTGGAGCAGTTGTTGTGAGGACTTCCTCTTTCTGCCTCTTTTGTGATATAGTGCAAGTATGAAGAACAATAATGGGCCAGAGAAGCAGGGGGAGAAGGTCAAGGGATGTCCTTTTAGCGGGGAGGGGGCGGAAAGGTTGACCGAAAAGGAGCAGTATGCGACGCAGTTGATCGGGCTGTATGTGCTGATAAATGGGATGGCGAGGGGGGATGCGTTTCTAGCGGGGAAAATATGGGGGAGTTTGCAGAAAGATAAAGAACATGATTACCTGGGTGATCTGCAAAATTATATGAATTCTCTCAGATATGATGAAAATAATCATGCTCGATTGAATTACACTGACTTTGAAACAAGTTTGATCATGTCTGTGAAATCACAAATGAGGCAAGTGGGGGAAAATAAAGTGAAAATAGCCGAAAAGTCTGGAGTTGATTGTGATGAGGGGTTTCATGTTTGTTTGTACAAATATGGGAAAGATGACACAGTGAGTGACTATTTTTTAGGAAAGATGAGGGAACCAACGAAAGATTCTCCGAAAAGTAGTAGTAATTATCGCCCTAATTTATTGGCAGATATTGCATATATAGTTGAAAATGTAATAAATCGTACTTTTTCGTTGGAAGATTTAATACGAGAGAAGCCTGAACTGAAAAACGGACTGGAGAAAGCGGATGCCATGATGATGGCGTGTAAGCCAGTGGATTTAATATCTTCCTAAATTAATGAAAAAACTTGATAAGAATTTGGGACGTTGTCCTTTCAGCGGGGAGGGGGCGGAAAGGTTGACCGAAAAGGAGCAGTATGCGACACAGTTGATCGGGCTGTATGTGCTGATCAATGGGATGGCGAGGGGAGGTATTAAAAGAGCTGCAAAAATATGGAGAGTTTTAGATAATGAAAATAATCATAGTTTTTTGTCTGATTTGAATGGCTATGTTGTTTTTTTGAAAAATAAACTGAATTATTCTAGGCTTGAAATTTTCTTATTGTCTGGGGTGAAAAAGCAGATGATGAAAGTGGGGGAAGAAATTATAAAGAATGCAGAAGAGATCAATGGAGGAGAGTATGAGCAGACATTTCATCCATATTTATATGAAAATGGGCAGGATGATAATCCTGTACATTATTTGTCTGGTCGATCTAGAGAAAAGAATAATGGAAATGAATTTGAAGTAGAATATCGAATTCCAGATATTTCCCATGATATAGGAAAGATAAATCGAGTATACTCAAAAAACAACTACCAGGTTTCTCTTCAGGATTTTATAGAAGCACGTCCGCGTTGGGCTAAAGGTTTAATGAAAGCGAATGAGATGATGAGGGCGTGTAAGCCAGTGGATTTGACCTAAGTCTGAGAAAATTTGACAGGGGGGTCGGCCTGGCCATACTCCGCGGTGACCCAGAGTGCGACACTCTCGGGGGTCGTTTTAATACATGGGGGGAGATTTCCGGGCTTATGCCTGAGTGAATCAGCGAGAATGCTGAACATTGCTTGATATAATTTTGCATGACGAAAGCAGCGATGACGTTTCGGTTGCCTTTTGAGCTGGACCTGACGGAGCCAGCGAAGGTGCTGGGGGGAAAAGAGACATTGAGTTTAGTGAATTTAGCGAACCCTGCGGCCAAGAGCTTCACGGTGCAGCGGTTGCTGGAGCACCTGCCCGAGGGGGGCCATGTGCTGTGGGCGTCGCAGGATGAGCAGGCGGATGACCTGGCGCAGAGTGCGGCGTGCTTCCTGACGGAGGAGATACACCTCGTGCCGAGAGAGGTGCAGATGGGGGATTTTTACCAATTGCAGCGGGCGCTCGGGCGGAAGCGGCGGCAAATCTTTCTGTTTGAAGACATTGCGGCGGCGCTGGCGTCGGTGGTGCCGTCGAAGGTGGAGCTGAAAAAACATCTGTTGACGGTGACGGCGGGGGAGACGGTGGAGATATTTAAGCTGTTTGGGCAGCTGGAAGCGATGGGGTATGAGCCAGCGGAAGACCGCCATGTGCGGCCTGGGGAATTTTTACGGACGGGGGAAAACTTGCTGGTGTATCCGCTCGATAGTGAGGGGTGTTACCGTTTGGAGCTTTTTGGGGATGAGGTGGAACGGATAACGAAAGTGGACACGTTGACGGGCGAAACCCTCGGGAAGGCGGTCAAGAAGGTGACGCTGACGCCAGTGGAAATAGCGGGGATGAGTGGAAAACTGATGGAATGGCTGGAGGGGAAAGACAATGTGTTTATCTCGGATGATTTGGACCAAGATGTCTGTGAGCAGATCGGGATGCGGAAGCTGAAATTTACGACCTTCCCGCAGGAGGAAGAGCGGTTTTTTCATTTGAATTTTTTCTCGGTGTTGCCGTTTTATACGCTGCAGGACTTCGTGGTGGACATGAAAGAGCGGCTGCGGCGGGAGTACACAATAGTGATAGCGACGAAGCGACTGGATGAAGTGGAGGGGATATTGCAGGACAAGAAGGTGATGTATACGCAGGATCTGGCAGACGAAACGCCTTCGACGCTGAAGATCATTCCTGTGGGGGGGGAAGCGTTTTTGCCGCATTCGTTTCAGAACAATGAGCAGAAGATTCTGTTTCTGACGGATCGGGAGATATTTCAGTTTAGCCGTCGGGCGGGAAAAGCGGCGGTGGCGGGGATGAATGTGAACTTTGTCACGAGTCTGAAGCCCAATGACTATGTGGTGCACTCTGACCATGGGTTGGCGCAGTTTGGGGGGATAGTGCAGCGGGATATGGGAGACGCGTGGGGGGGGATACGCGAGTACCTGAAGCTGGAGTATGCGCACAATGACAAGCTGTATCTGCCGGTGGAGTCGGCGGAAAAGGTGGTGAAATTTATCGGGGATGATGTGCCGAAGCTGACGCGACTGGGTTCGGCCGAGTGGGCCAAGACGCAGCGAAAGATTAAAAAAGAGACGGAAAAAATCGCGGGGGACTTGCTGAAGCTCTACGCCGCGCGGGAGATGGCTAGGGGTCAGAAATTTGTAGCGGAAGATGAGAGACTGAAGCAATTTTGTCAGGCCTTCCCATATGAACTGACCCCTGGGCAGGCTAGTGCGTGGGCGGATGTGCAGCGGGATATGGAGTCGCCGAAGGTGATGGACCGACTGGTGTGTGGGGATGTCGGGTTTGGGAAGACGGAGATCGCGATGCGGTCGGCGTTTAAGGCTTTTGTCAGTGGGAAGCAGGCTGCTATCTTGGCGCCGATAACCATCCTGGCGGAGCAGCACTATGAAAGTTTGATGAAGCGGATCGGGGAGGTGGACTATGGGGTGCGAGTGGCGCTCTTAACTCGGTTTCAGACGGCGGCGGAGCAGAAGAAAATCATAGTGAACCTCAAAACGGGGTTGGTGGACATCATCATTGGGACGCACCGTCTGCTGTCGAAGGATATTGATTTTGAAAATCTGGGGTTGCTGGTGATCGACGAGGAACAGCGGTTTGGGGTGAAGCAAAAGGAAAAGATAAAAAAACTGCGGGCGAATGTGGACCTGCTGACGATGACGGCGACGCCGATACCCCGAACGCTGAACATGAGCCTGAATAAGCTCAAGGATATTTCAACCATTACCACGCCGCCGCCTGGGCGGTTGCCCGTGGTGACGGAGGTGCGGAAGTATAACCTGAACTTGATCCGTGAGCGGATATTGCTGGAGATAGAGCGGGGGGGGCAGGTGTATTTCCTCCACAATGAGGTGAAAACCATCGAGGGGCAAACCATGCAGCTGCGGGCGTTGATACCTGAGGCGAAGTTTATCATTGCGCATGGGCAGCTGAGCCCGCAGGAGCTGGAAAAGCGGATACATAACTTCAAGGAGGGGAAAGCACACGTGCTGGTGGCTTCGACGATCATTGAAAATGGGATTGACCTGGCGCGGGCGAACACGTTGCTGGTCAACCGTGCGGAGAAATTTGGCTTGTCGCAGCTGTACCAGCTGCGGGGACGCGTGGGGCGGAGCCGCACGCAGGCGTATGCGTACTTCCTGTACCACGGACAGAAGCTGGAAATAGAGGCTCGGAAACGGTTGCGGGCGATCGTGGAGGCGGCGGAGCTGGGGAGTGGGTTCCAGATAGCGATGCGGGACTTGGAAATCCGTGGGGCGGGGGAAGTGCTGGGGGCGAGCCAGAGCGGGGCGATGAAGACGGTGGGGGTGAGTCACTTCATCCGTATGCTGAACAAGACCATCGAAAAAATGAAGGCGGGGGAGCTGAGCGAGGAAATAGAGGAAACGGAGAACATTACGGTGGAGGTGCCGTTGTCGGCGTACATCCCCGCGACGTACATTCCTTCGAGTGATGAGAAAATCCGCCTGTACCAAGAGCTGGCGGGGGTGACGACAGAAGAGGGGCTGCGCGAGCTGCGGCTCAGCCTGAAGGATGATTACGGGACGTTGCCCGAGGAGGTGGAAAACCTAATCCGTGTGATCCGTCTGAAGCTGCTCCTGCGGGATGCGAACCTGGTGGGGGTGCGGATCCGTAAGGCGACGCGACGGTCGTATGAAATAGTGCTACGGCTGGGGAGTGGGTTTAAGCCTGATCAGCTGATGGGGCTGCTGCGTGGGTCACCCCACCAGTGGAAGGTGACGGCGGAGGCGCTGAAGCTGCAGCTGGATGGGCTGTCGGTGCACTGGTATAAAGAGCTGTGTGGGGAGATCGGGATGTTGGGGGGGAAGTAGGGGGGAGATCGTCTTGCCTGGCAGGTGCTGAGGGTTTAGATTCACAGTGATGAAGCTGAAATATGGACTGCTGCTGACGCTGTGTGTGGGCCTGCTGGGGGGGACGACTTGGGCGCTCTTCGAGGATGTGTCGGGGGTGTATGACCAGCTGCGGGTGGAAATTTTACACCAGCGAGGAATATTTGGCGGGATAGACGGGGAGGCACGGTTGGATGAAACAATCCTGAAGTCCCACGCGGTGGGCTTTTTGATGAAGCTGACCGAAACGGAAGGCAACCTGGAGACGGCGGTGAGTTTGGGGATCATTGATGAAGTGCCGCCAGATGACGCGGTGCTGACCAAGGCGGAGTGGTTGACGCTGCTGCACCGAGCGTATGACCTGGCGCCAGCGGAGGCGGGTGCGCCGTGGTATAGCGCGGGGGTGGCGACGGCGCGGCGACTGGGGCTGTGGACGCCGCGAGAAGAAGTGACCGAGGTGGCGACGCGGAAATTTGTCGTGCGGACGGCGTGGGGCGTGGACACGGCGTATGGCCAACACGAAAACCGTGAAACACTGCAAGAAATAGAACAAGTGGCGATGCGGGTGCGGGACCTGGTGCTGGATGAGGCGGGGGACAGTGAGGTGGTGGAGGTGATGATCTGGGATGGGATACACCGACTGAAGACGGTGACGCTGTCGAACCGTAGTCTGGCGCTGGTGGATATATTTCAAGCGCAGTTGCTGATGCTCAAACTGCGGGAGGAGCCTGACCATGTGCTGGCGTATCGCTGGCGGGCTTCGGCCCAGCGGCTGCTGGACGAAGCGCAGGTGCAGCTGCCCGCGGCGGAGGGGTTTATAAGTGATATGCGGGCGGCGCTGAAAGAGTAGGGGGGAGTGCTGGAGAGGGGGTGAATATTTGATGGTAAAAAAAAAGCCCTGAGGTGATCCTCAGGGCTTTTGGAGTAGGTGAGGAGCCTGTAGAGTCAGGCTCCTGTGTGCTGCTGGTTATGCAGCGGGGGTGTCAGGGCTGTCGCCTGAGTCACTGACAGCGTCGGTGGTGTTGTCTTCGACGCCAGTGGCTTCGCCCTCCAGCGAGATGCCCGCACCTGCGGCGGCTGACGTGCCAGAGTCGTCGACCTGGGTGACGTCGGATGATTGCTCGATGGCGAAGGTGTCGGGGTCGTCCTCAACATCAAGGTGGATGCTGTCGCCGTCCATGGTGCGGCCGTCTTTCATCAGGTCGACCTTGAGACAGAGGGATTGGAGCTCTTTGACCAAGACGTTGAATGACTCGGGGATAGACCCGAGCTCGATGTCCATGCCCTTCACGATGTGCTCGTAGGCTTTGGAGCGGCCGTGGACGTCGTCGGACTTGACGGTGAGGATTTCTTGCAGGGTGTGGGCGGCACCGTAGGCTTCGAGGGCCCAGACTTCCATCTCACCGAAACGTTGGCCACCGTTTTGCGCCTTCCCACCAAATGGTTGCTGGGTGACGAGTGAGTAGGGCCCGACGGACCGAGCGTGGACTTTGTCTTCGACCAAGTGGATGAGTTTCAACATGTAGGCAATACCGACGACGGTTTTGTGGTCGAAGGGTTCACCCGTGCGGCCGTCGTAGAGCTGGAACTTGCCGTCTTCGGGCATGTCGTTGGATTTCAGGAATTCTTGGATCTGTTCGATGCTGATGCCAGCGAGGACGGGGGTGGCGATCTTGATGCCCATCTGGCGGGCGGCCATGCCGAGGTGGGTTTCGAGAATTTGGCCGATGTTCATCCGTGAGGAGACACCGAGGGGATTCAAGATGATGTCGACGGGTGTGCCGTCCTCGAGGTGGGGCATATCTTCGACGGGGACGATCTTGGAGATGACGCCTTTATTCCCGTGGCGACCAGCCATCTTGTCACCCGCTTGCAGGTGACGGAGTTGGGCGACTTTTACCTGAATGCGTTTGAGCACTGAGGTGGGGAGGTCGTCGCCTTTGGCGCGGTCGAGCACCTCAACGTCGATGACTTTTCCGCCGCTCCCACGGGGGAGGCGCATGGAGCTGTCTTTCACGTCGTGGGCTTTCTCACCGAAGATGGCGCGTAAGAGTCGGTCCTCCGCGGTGAGTTCGGTTTCCCCTTTGGGGGTGACCTTCCCCGCCAAGAGGTCGCCCGCGAGCACGGTTGACCCGATGCGGACTATCCCCTCGTGGTCAAGGTCTTTGAGTCGGTTGGCGGCGACATTGGGGATGTCGGCGGTCATTTCCTCTGGGCCGAGCTTAGTGTCGCGGACGTCCATCTCGTACTTTTCAATATGGATGGAGTTAAACAGGCCTTCGCGGACGACGCGGTCTGACACGATGACGGCGTCCTCGAAGTTGTAGCCGGACCAGCTCATGTATGCGACGAGGAGGTTTTGGCCGAGGGCGGCTTCACCCCCTTGCACAGATGACCCGTCGATCAGCACGTCGTTGGCTTTGAGCTTTTGCCCAGCGGTGACTTGCACCCGATGGTGGATGCAGGTGGACTGGTTGGTTCGTTGGAAGTTGCGGACTTCGTATTTGTATTTCTTGCCGCTCTCGCCGACGAAGACGACCTCGGACGAGTCGGCGGACTTGACCTCACCTGCCTCGGGGGTGCGGATGCACTGGGTGGCGGAGGTGATGCGTTCCATACCTGTACCGACGATCGGGGAGTCGGGTTTGATGAGAGGGACGGCTTGGCGCTGCATGTTTGACCCCATGAGGGCGCGGGTGTTGTCGTCGTGCTCGAGGAAGGAGATCATCGAGGTGGAAAGCGACACGATTTGCTTGGGGGAGACGTCGATGTGAGAAATGATGTCGGCGGGGTAGGTGCCCGGCTCGAACCCGCGACGGGCGGAAACGGAGTCGTCGATGAACTCGCCGAGCTCATTAAGCGGGGAGTTGGCTTGGGCGATGCAGAGAGATTTCTCGGTGTCGGCGTTGTAGTATTGGACGTCGGACGTGACGTAGGGGTGAACGGGTACGACTTTGAGGTCTTTGTCTTTACCGAGTTTTTCGGCGGTGGCTTTGGTGATGACCTGACCGCGGGTGACGGTGGGCTTTTTGTCTTTGCCGAGGGTGATGTCGGTGCCTGCGCGGCGACCGATAGCGGCTTTTCCGTCATTTTTGACCGTGGTGGCCACGGTGCGGTAGGGGGTTTCGATGAAGCCCATTTCGTTGACCTTGGCAAAGGTGGCCAGATGGAGCACCAGACCGATATTGGGCCCTTCGGGGGTGGTGACGGGGCAGATGCGGCCGTAGTGTGAGGGGTGGACGTCACGCACTTCAAAGCTGGCGCGCTCCCGCGTGAGGCCGCCTGGCCCCATGGCGGAGATGCGGCGTTTGTGCTCGAGCTCGGCGAGGGGGTTGGTCTGGTCCATGAACTGGGAGAGCTGGCTGGAGGCGAAGAACTCGTGCATGGCGGCCGTGATGGGCCGACAGTTGACGATCTGGGTGGGGGTGACGGATTCGAGCTCGACGATGGACATCCTGTCACGGATGATGCGCTCTGTCCGCAGGAGACCAACGCGGAATTTGGCTTGGATGAGCTCACCCACGCCGCGGATGCGGCGGTTGCAGAGGTGGTCGATGTCGTCGGGACCTGAACCTTGTTTGTTATTGAGCAAGATCAGCTCGCGGACGAGCTCGATGAAGTCGGAGATATTAAACACGCGGCCTTCGGCGTCGGTTTTGGTCTTGAGGTTGAATTTCTGGTTTATCTTGTACCGAGCGATCGGGCCGAGGTCGTATTTTCGGTAGTTGGTGAACAAGTCCATAATGAAATTCCGCGCGTTGTCAGGGGTGGCGAGGTCGCCCGGGCGGATACGCTTATAGACGCCTTGCCAGGCTTCGCGGTCGTTGGTGGTGTCGTCGCGGTCGAGGGTTTTGCGGATGAAGTCTTTGTCGATGCCGACGGCTTTGGATTGCTTCTTGAAGAGGTCTTTGATTTCTTCGTCGGTGCTGTAGCCAAAGGCCCGAATGAACATCGTGACGGGGATCTTGCGCTTGCGGTCAACTTTGACCCACATGGCGCCGCGTTTGTCGACTTCGACTTCGAGCCAGGCGCCGCGTTTGGGGATCATCTTGGCCTGAAATGACCCAGGGAGGGACATATTGGGCAGGAAGAAGATGCCCGGGGAGCGGACGATCTGCGAGACGATGATCCGTTCGATGCCGTTGACGATGAAGGTCCCGTAGTCGGTGATGAGGGGAATCTGCCCGAAGTAGACGTCTTGCTCTTTGATCTCGCCTGTCTCGAGGTTGGTCAGGGCGACGTGGGCGCGGATGACGGATTCGTAGGTCATGCCCTTGCGCTTGCAGATGTCGATCGGGTTTTTGGGTTTCTCGATTTCGTAGTTGAGGATTTCGAGGCGGAGTTTTTTCTTAGTGGCGTCTTCGATGGGGTTGATCTCTTGGATGAGTTCGTCGAGGCCTTTTTTCAAAAACCAATTGTAGGAATTGGTTTGGACTTCGATGAGGTTGGGGACGGGGAAGTCTTCGCCGATGTCGGTAAAGAAATAACGCCCTGCTTCTGTCTTAGCGGGTTTAAGGTGATCGGGGAGGTTGAGATTTTTTTTGACGACGGGGGCCATGAAGCAGTCTTTATAAAAAAAATGACACCACGGAGGTGGCGAGAAGAAAGGTGCTTCGCGGGGGCCCAAGGTGACCGCCCCTGTGACTGACGCAGGGCCCCAAAAGAGGGGACAACGCGGAGAGGGGGCTCATTTATCTGCACGGTGGGGTGCGAAACGGAGAGCTCAAAAGAACGGTCAGAATGTAGGGGGAATGGGGGGGGTGTAAAGGGGAAATGGGGGGTTTATGTGTGGTGAAGAAGATAGCTGACATCGGGGAAGATGGCCACTGGATGGGCGTGTTGCTGGAACTCGGCCACGGTGTGGTTGCCACAGGTGACCCCGATGAAGTCAACCCCTGCGGCGGTGGCGGCGCCGCTGTCAGCGAAGCTGTCGCCCACAAACAGCAGCTGGCTGGGGGTGAGGTCGAGGGCGGTTAGTCCTTCAAGGAGGCCCTGCGGGTGGGGTTTGAATTCGGCCACCTGGTCGCCGCCACAGAGGTAGGAAAAGAGGTCAAAAATGTGGTGCTGGTGCAGGCAGGGGTCGAGCTGGGGGCGGGGCTTGGTGGTGACGATGCCGAGCTGGTGCGTGTGGTGGAGGACCCTGAGGGTGGGGATGGATTCTGGAAAAAGCTGGGTGCCCTGTGGCATGAGGACTTCGGCGTGTTGGCGGAAGAGGTGGGTGATCTGCAAAACGGTGGCTTGGTCGGTGGTCTGGAGGAGGTGGGCGATGATCCATTCGATGGGTTTGCCCATGTGCTGGCAGATGTCGTGCCGAGTGAACTGTGGGTGGCCGAGGTCGCGCAGGGCGAGATTCAGCGCTTGGGTGAGGGGGGCGGCGGAGTCCGCCAGGGTGTAGTCGAAGTCGAAAAAAATCGCGCGGTAGGGGGAGAGGTCGAGGGGAGGGGAGTGGGGCATGGGTAACAACTGAGGGGGCTAGAGCAGGAGGTTGATGGCGGAGATGAACAGGAGGGTGATGACAAGTTTCTGGAAGAATGATTCGGAGAGGCGGTCATTGAGGGCTTTGCCGATGAATGAGCCGAGGATGGAAAGGACGATGAAGAGGGAGATCAGTGGGAGGTTGTCGGTGTAGGGGGAGGGGACGTGGTAGTAGAAGGGGCCTTTGATAGAGATGGAGATCAAAAACAGGAGCTGGAGAGTGGCGACGAAGGCGCGTTTGGGGAGGGAGAGGGCTTGCATAATCGCCACGATGATGGGGCCACCCGCACCGACGAGCCCCGAGATGAACCCCCAGACGCCCAAGCTGGGGGCCAGGGCAGGGGATTGCAGGGTGAGGCGAGGGCGGCGGTGCGGGGGAAATGACCGTGAGAGCAAAAAGAGCAAGATGAAGGCCCCGATGAGGAGCTGGAACAGGCGACTGGAGATGAAGCCATTGAGGTAGGCGCCGACCGCGGTGAACGGAAACCCGTAGAGGAGGGTGCGGCGGACGATTGGCCACTGGATGTCGGCGCGGAAGAGGTAGGCGGAGGTGAGAACCTTGAACCAGCCGGAGATGGCGGAGAGGAACAGGAGGACTTTGACGTCGGGGAGGAGGAATGAACCGAGGCCGAAGAAGAGGAGCATCCCCCCGAAGCCGGTGATGCTGGAAATGATGGTGGCGGCGGTGTGCAGGAGGGTGAGCCAGAGCTCGGTGGTGGTGAATTCCATGGGAGGGGATTATTTGCCAGGAATGGGCTGGACGCAAGGGAAAGGGGGGCTAGATTGGGCGTTGAAAATTTTTGAAAAAAGCCTCTATGCAGGAGATAGCGCAGGCACTAGTAAACGCGGGGGTGGTGCGGACCGACTTTGAATCGGGCTTCACCTGGACGAGTGGGGTGCGGAGTCCGATTTATTGTGATTGTCGGGAGCTGATCAGCCTGCCGAAGGTGCGGGAATTCGTGCTGGAGCGGATGCTGGCCACCATAGCGGCGCTGCCTGAGCCACCGACGGTGATCGCGGGGACGGCGACGGCGGGGATCCCTTGGGCGGCGTGGGTGGCGGACCGACTCCAGCTGCCGATGCTGTATGTGCGGTCGAAGCCCAAAGGCCACGGGGCGGGGAAAATGGTGGAAGGGCGCTGTGACGCGGGGGAGCGGGTGCTGGTGGTGGAAGATGCGATCTCGACGGGGGGGTCGGTGGTGCGGTCTGCTGAAGCGCTGCGCGGGGAACTGGGGGTGGCGGTGCGTGATGTGCTGGGGGTCTTTACCTGGGGGGCGGCGGGGTCGGCGGAAAACCTAGCTGAGGCGGGACTCTCGCTGACGGTCTATGCGGATTTTGCCGAGATAGTGGCCGCGCTGCAAAATGCAAGACAAGTGACAGCGGCGCAAGCGGCCAAGCTGGAGCGGTTTCAGGCTGACCCTGCGGGGTATGCGGGAGAGTTTTCTTCTTAAAAATTTTTAAAAAAACTATGGACACGAAGTTGTTGATCTTGGGCGGGATGGCGGTGGTGCTGACGGTGGGGTTTTGGCTGGTGGCGGAAGCGAAGGAAGGAGCGCTGCCGATGACTGAAACGCTGAGTCAGCAAGGGCTATGAAGGGGGTGGAATTTGTCGGGCGGGTGATAGCGGGGGCGAACGTGGGGGAGAAATTTGGGGTGGCGACGGCGAACCTCGGGTTTGAACTGGGGCAGCGGCCTGACCTGCGAGAGGGGGTGTATGACGTGACGGTCACCCACGAACGCCAGCAATATGGCGGAGTGCTCCACTGTGGGCGGCGGTTGACTTTCGACGAGGCGCAGACGGTGGAGGTGCATATTTTGGATTTTGCGCGGGTGATATATGGCCAAGAGGTCAAGGTGCGGGTGGAGGGCTGGCTGCGGGGGGTGAAGAAATTCCCCAATGGGGATGTGCTGTACACGCAGATAGAGCGGGACATAGTGCAGGGGCGCAAGGGGTGGCTGCGCCGACAGGTCGCGGCCCGCTGGGCGGTGGTGAGCCCCGAGGAAAAGCAAGCTCTGGAGCAAGAAGCGTATGCGCGGCTGACGGCGCGGGTGAACCTGCGGGAATATGACCGAGTGTGGGCGTATGCGCCGCGGGCCGACGAGCTGGACGTGCGGCGGCAGATAGCGCAGGAGCTGGGTGATGTGCGCTGGGTGTGGCCGCGGGTGGCGGGAAAAGTACTCAAATGGGGAGAATGCGAAATAGGGCAGCTGGAGCCTGGTAGCTATGGGCTGCTGGAACCACCGAGCACGGCGGAGCGAGTGGGGGAGCCGAGTGAGAATGACCTGGTACTGGTGCCAGCGGTGGCCGCCACCCCAGACGGCGCGAGGCTGGGGCGGGGAGGGGGGTACTATGACCGATGGCTGACTGAGCTGCCCCCTGCGGTGATGACGGTGTGTGTGCTGCCCGAGTGGGCGGTGCGGACAGATGTGCCGATGGAGGCGCATGACCAGCGGGTGCGGGGGGTTGTTTAAGGAGGATGTTTAAGGAAACACTGATACACTCTCGCTGATCACAAAAAGAGGAATTTGGGGAAGATTTTTTGCGACAGGTTCTCACGGGGTCTCTCGACCCCGTGACGGTTCTGGAGTGAAAAAGCACCCCAAAGATCCTTTTTTGATGGCGACTTTTTCTCAATTGTTTTCACCTCCTTTTGAGTTTATTAGTGTTTCCTTAAGGGTGGTGGATGTCGAGACCTAGAGGGCGATAGTATGAAATTTGGTTTTGGGTGAGGATGTTGCTGATCAGGACGATTTGCTCGACGTGGCCACAAAAATGGGTGAGGCTGTGGATGATAGCCTTTTGGACTGTAAATGGCATATTTTGGATTTTGCGTTCTTCAGTCAGTTGGTGCTCTTGGAGGTTGGCGAGAATTTCGTCGACCTGAGTGGTGGTAGTGTGAAGCAATGCTCTAAGTTGTGAGAGAGTGAAGTTTTGATCTTGGAATTCGGCCGTTCGATCGCGGATGTCCTCGTCAACATTCACACCGTGGCAAATGTATTGCTGAAGATTGCCACAGATGTGCTGCACGAGGACGGCGATAGAGTTCCCTTTGGGGGTGAGTGGGGTGTGGATTTGTGGTTCTTGGAGCTGGGAAAGGTGCCAGTTGAGTCTCTTCTGGCTGGTGTGGTACCAAGACTGGAGATCTTTGATAGCGCTGAGGCTCATAATCTATTTCTAATTCTCATATTTTAACTTGTCAATCTTGGCAAGCCAGAGTGAAGCGAGCATGGGCAAGCACAGGACGATGACGCCGAGGCACCAAGTGCGGACTTCGAGATGGGCGGGGCCATAGCGAAGTAGGAGGAGGGCGCTGAGGGTGAGGGTGGTGAGGCCGATCTGGAGGTCTATCCGCTGCCAGAGGGGGGCGGTGGGCGGCGTGGGCTGGGTGGAGTGGGTGGAGTGGCCCTTCTGGGTGACATGGAAAACGTAGGGCTGGCGGCTGAGGGCCAAGAAGACCCCGTGAGCGATGGCGTAGGTGAGTGAGGCGGCGGAGACCTGGGCCCTGAGCAGGCGTGGCCACGGGAGCGCGGTGCGGCGGCGGGTGGTCAGCAGCCCTGCCACGGTGCGCACGACCCAAAACAGAAGTAGGCCGTAGAAGAGCTGGACGGGGGGGAGGTAGCGGACATTAATATGAGCGATGAGGACGCCGATGAGCCCGAGGACGGCGAAGATAGGAAAGAGGGCGTCGCCCAGCCATGGGAGCCAGCCGAGGACGTAGTCAGCGCGTTGGCGGAGGGAGAGCGGGGAGCGCCAGCCGAAGAAGGTGCGCCAGTGACGCTGCAAAATGGTGACGGCACCGTAGGCCCAGCGGGCGCGTTGGGACTCATAGGCGGTGGGGGTGGCGGGGAGGAGGCCGTGGCCGAGTGACTGGTGCAAGTAGATGACCTGATGGCCAGCGGACTGGAGACGGAGGCCGAGGTCGGCGTCTTCGCAGAGGCACCACGTGGCCCAGTCACCGACGGCGTGGAGGGTGGAGCGTCGGATGAGGGTCATGGTGCCGTGCTGGATGAGGGAGTTGGGCGCGTCGCGCTGGACCATGCCGAGCTCGAAGAAGAGGTTGAGTTCGTCATGGAGGGTGGTCTGGAAGGTATCATCAGTGGCGAACAGGTGCCGCTGGGGGCACTGCACCACGGCGGTGGCGGAGTCGTGAAAATGGGGGACGGCCAGCGAGAGCCACTGGGGGGCAACAACATAGTCAGCGTCGACGACGGCGATGAGCTGGGCACGAGGGTCGGTGAGGGTGAGGAGGTGATTCAACGCGCCTGCTTTGAAGCCTTCAATGGACGCGACCTGGTGGCACTGGACGTGGGGGAGGGCGGCACAGGCGGTGGTGACTTCTGCCCAGTGGTGGGGGCGAGTGGAATTATTGTCAAGGGCGAGGACCTCAAAGTGGGGGTAGTCGAGCTGACTGAGCGCGGTGAGGGTGGCGATGACTTGCTGGGGGGGTTCGTCACGGCAGGGGACGTGGATGGAGACAAAGGGCAATGCTGATTCAGCTGGCTGGTCGGTGGGCGGGGGCGTGGGGCGCTGGAGGACATAATCACCGATGATGTGACTGGCGTCACGCACGAGGCCGAGGTAGACCACGGACAAAAACAACTGTGGGGGGATGACCCAGACCCAGACGAGCCATGACTGGAGCATGTACTCTGTCACGAGGGTGTGGGTGAGCGTCAAGGCGACGTAGAGCAGAGACTGCAGCGTGAGGTGCACAAACAGCTGGCCGTGACAGTGCAAAGGCCGCGCCCACCAGAGCCCCCACAGAAACGTGAGGAGGCTGAGGGTGATGACCACGGACAAGGGCAGCGGTGACTGGGGGGAGAGGGGGCCCGTGAAGGGGAACTTGGGCAGGTGGGTGTGGGTGAAAAGGCCCCAGTGGGCCCCAGTGCGGCCCTCCTGCGAGAAGAGTTTCCACGGTTGGTCGAAGGCTTCGATGAGGTTGTAGCGGATGTCGAGCCGATGGGCTTCGGTGAGGAAGTTGCGCAAGAACTCGCCCTGGCCGACCCCTGTGGCCGTCGCCACCCCGCGAGAAAATCCTTCCGATGGCCAGCCGACCTCCCCCAAAAAGACAGGGAGACCTGAAAATTCTTCTAGGTTTTGTTTTTGCTTCAACAGGGCGTTGACGGCCTGGGTGGGGGGGACGCCGTCCCAGTAGGGAAAAGAGTGGAGGGTGACGTAGTCCACGACGGTAAACAGCTGGGGATGGGCGATCCATTCACTGGGGACGTCGGCGTAGGAGAGGGGCTGGGTGAACTGAGATTTGGCTTCGCGGAGGGTGGTGAGCAGATCGTCGATTTCGAGGGTGTCGAAGAGGAGGACTTCGTTGCCGATGATGACTTTGGTGATGGTGTCGGGGTGCTGCTGGGCGAGCTGGATGGCTCGGTCGAGGTCGGCTTGGCTGCGGTCTGGGTACTCACCATCGAGCCAGACGCCAAGGATGACGCTGAGGCGGCGCTCCGCCGCGAGGGCGGGCAGGGCGTCGAGCCCGCGCATAGTGGTGTAGATGCGGATGCAGGGCGTGAACTGCTGCAAAAAATCAAGGTCGTGGGCGATCAAATCTGGGGGGACGGTGGCGTTGGATTTGGGGTCGAAGTGGGGGATGTGAAAGCTGGGGTCGTAGCTGAGGCACTCGAACGGAGGGGTGATGGGGGGGGCGGTGCGCTGCTGTCGTAGCGGAAACACCCACGCCCCGACCAGCAGGGCACTGGCGAGCAGGCCCAAGCAAAGGTGTCGGAGGTGGGGGAGGGGGTTCACGTGTGGGAGTGTAGAGCGGGGTTGACTTGCGGGCAAATGGGTGAGTGGCTAGGGTGGGGGGTGAATTATCTCTTCTCTTAACTCTTACAGCACTATGGCGGACGATAAACAAAAAATCTATGTCGGGACGGGGAAACAAATCCAGACGCAGTATGGTGGTATTTTGAAGTATTCCTTCACAGAGGAAGACCTGAAAACAATGCAGCAGCACCTCGATCGGGGGTGGGTGAATTTGGCTTTTTTTGAGCGACGGGAACCGAGTGCGAAGGGTATGACGCACTACGCGGTGATAGACACGTGGAAGCCCGAACAGCGGGAAGAACAGGTGCCGCCGAGC
Organism: Candidatus Altimarinota bacterium; assembly: GCA_020631075.1. Classification (GTDB taxonomy): domain Bacteria; phylum Patescibacteriota; class Gracilibacteria; order UBA4473; family UBA4473; genus JAHDHX01. Next base: position 74,384 of record JAHDHX010000006.1, on the reverse strand, counting down.
CTGCAAGGGGCGGCTGCTGACACGGCCCCGACCCCAGCGCCGCTGGAGACTGAGCCAGAACTGAGCCCTGAAGATTTGCCGTTTTAGGGAGGTAGATTTCTCAAACAAAAAAGGCCCCTCGGATGAGGGGCTTTTTTGGTGTGAATATTTTGTGGGCTTTCGATTACTCAACGGCGAGGACGCCACAGTTGCAGAGGTCGGGTGACTGGAACTGGGTCAGCTGGCCAGCGCTTAGCCCCGCGGCGGGGAAAAGGCGGACGGTGAGGGGTTTACGGAGGCGGAAGGCGAGGGTGCCGGTGTCGAGCATGATGGCGGTGAGGCGGTCAAGCGGGGTGTCGGCGGGGATGGGGACCGTGTCGATCCCGATGCCGCAGACGGCGGAGTTGGCCAAGAAGGTGCGGATGTCGTAGTGCCCTGCGGCGGCGTCACGGGCGAGGCCGCGGTCTTCGAGGGCGGCGAGCATGAGCCCGCTGAACCCGACGAGGGGAACACGCTGGAGGGATTTGAACACGCGGGTAAGGAGGGCGCTGACGGTCAAAGAGCCTGCGGCCCCGAAGTGGGGGACGCCGAGTGACTGGTAGAGGTCGACGATGGAGTGACAGTCAGGCGATGGGGCGGCGGAAGAGTCGAGCCCGCGGAAGGTGAGGCCGTGCGCGTGGCAGAAGGACTGGACGGTGGGGATGAGCTGGTCGACGTGGTGCTGGAGGCTGGTGGTGAGGGCCCGGGCGGCGAGCTGGTAGTGGGCGCTGGTGCTTTGTGTTGGGGGGAGGCACTGGAGGGTTTGGTAGAGGAGGTCGGTGGACTCGAGCCCGAGGACAAGACTGTGACTCTCACTCCCTAGATGGTAGCTGGCGGGGAAGTAGGGGATGAACTCGGGGCAGTTGTAGTTGACGGTGAAATTGAAGTTGCCTTCGCCGCGGGGGGTGGACTGACTGAGGGTTTGGATGATCTGGGCGGCGCGCTGGGTGAGCGCGGAGTCGGGCACGGCGTGGCCAGTGTCGGGGACGTTGAGGCAAACATTAGCGTAGTCGCCAAAGTGCTGGATGAGCGCGGGGACGAGGTGCAGTGTGTCGGGGGTGGCGGCCCCGAGGGCAAAGCGGATGCGGACCGTTTGGGGCATGGTGGGGGACTCCAGAATGGACTGGATGTGGGCCAAGGCGCGGAGCGTGCTGGCTTCGGTGCTGGTGTCGAGGTATTGCCCGAAGGGATTGGTGACGAGGCGGAGTGTCTGCACTGTGTAGCCAAGCGTGGTGAGTTGCTGGCGGAGGGTGTCGAGCTGCTGGCCAGCGGTGGTGATGATGTCTGGCCATTGGTGGCTGTCGGGGGTGAGGGTGATGAAGCTGGTCAGGGTGCGGACGCGGCACAGGTGGGGGGACTGGAGCGCGGGGGTGAGGGTGAACATGAGGGAGTGGGGAAAAGGAGGTATAATTGCGAGTATAAGAGTTTTTGGGGGTGGGGAAAGTATTTTGTGGGGGGAAGAGAAAACTGGGGCAGGGGTGAAAAAACTGACGCGGGGAGAGTTGGCGACTGGGCTGGGGCGGGCACAATGGGAGGGATGAACAATCTAATGACTGGCTGGCGGAAATACACCGGAGAGATGGTGTATGGGGGGATAGACGGTGTGGTGACGACCTTTGCGGTGGTGTCGGGGGCGGTCGGGGCGGGGCTGGGGACGCGGGTGATACTCATCCTTGGGCTGGCGAATTTGCTGGCGGATGGACTGAGCATGGGGATAGGGAGTTATCTGTCTGTGCAGGCGGACAGAGACATCCACAAAGTGCCGCTGGTTGCGGGAGTGGTGACGCTTGGGGCTTTTGTGCTGGTGGGACTGGTGCCTGTGTCGGGCTATGTGCTGGCGTGGTGGGGGGGCTGGGGGGTGCCTGATTTCCGTCTGGTGGTGGGGCTGACGTTGCTGGGGGCTGATCGGGCTGCTGCGAGCACGCACCGAAGGCATCGCCCTGTGGCGGGCGATGGTGCAAACGGTGGGACTGGGGGTGGTGGCGGCGGGGGTGGCTTATGCGGTGGGGGACTGGCTGGAGGGGGTGCTGGTGGTGTGATGGGTGAGGGCTTGCCAGAAGGCTTGGGCTTCGAGTTGCTGGATGCGGTCTTTGAGTGACTGGGGGGTGTCGGACGACAGCACGGGGCAGCGCAGCTGCACGAGGTGACGGCCAGCGTCGACCTCGGGGGTGACGAGGTGCACGGTGCAGCCTGACTCGGGGTCGCCGCTGTCGAGGACTTGCTGGTGGACGTTGGTGTCCATGCCGCCTGCGTGGGCGGGGAGGAGTGAGGGGTGGACATTCCACAGGCGGCCTGCAAAGGCACTGGTGAGCAGTGGGCTGACGATCCGCATGTAGCCGATCATCAGGATGATGTCTGGCTGGAGGGGGGTGAGGTCGTCGAGGATATGCTGGTCGATGGCTGTGCGAGACCTGCCCTGGCGGGGGTGGGGGAACACGGGGACACCGTGAGACCGCGCCCGAGTGACCGCGCCACAGGTGGGGCGGTCTGTCAGGAGGCCGACCCATTCGACAGGGCAGGGGGAACTGGCGGGTGGGGAGTCGAGCATTAGCCCCCAGGTGGTAGCCCGAGTGGAGGCGAGCACGGCGACGCGCAGTGGGCGAGGGTTAGGCATGGGTGAAGGTGAGCACCTGGCCCGGGGACTCGACCCCAGCGGAGGTGAGCTGGATGGTGCTGTGGGCCGCGGTGGTGTGGCCAATGACTTGGGCGGGGATGGCGTGCTGCTGGGCGACGGCCAAGATGTCGTCGGGGTGGTCGGAGATGAGGAGCATCCCGAGGCCCATATTCCAGACGGTGTAGGCTTCGCGGTCGGTGACGGCGCCGAGCCGCTGGAGCTCTTGCATGGGGGCGGGGGGCGCGATGGGCTGGTCGATGATGGCGCCGAGCTGGGTGTGCTTCAAAATGCGGAAGAGGTTGGTGATGCCGCCGCCCGTGATGTGGGCGAGGCCGTCGATGGCGATGGGGCGAGGCTGGCCGTGGCGGCCGAGCATGTCAAGCAGGCAGGCGCTGAAGATGCGTGAGGGCGTGAGGGTGATTTCGCCCCAGGTGTGGGTGCCGTCGAGGCAGGGGCGGTCATGCCAGTCGCTGCCGTAGAGGTCTGTCAAGATGCCGCGGACGAGCGAGAAGCCATTGGAGCGCCACATGGCCGAACCAAGGGCGATGATGCTCTGCTGGGGCTTGACGGTCTGGCCAGTGATGACGCGGTCTTTCGCTACGATGCCGAGGGCGGAGGCGTTCCAAGTGAAATTATCAACCATGTCGCCGAGCTCGGCGATCTCGCCGCCAGTGATTATCACCCGTTGGGCTTGGCAGGCTTCAGAGAGGCCGTGCATGAGACCCTCAACCACGGGGTGCTCGACGGTGTGGACGTCGATGGTGTTGGTCATGGAGATGGTTTCGGCGCCCATGCAGATGGCGTCGTCGACCACCATGGCGAGCAGGTCGTGGCCGAGGGTGGTGTAGTGCCCTGTGGCTTGGGCGATTTTAGCTTTGGTGCCGACGCCGTCGTCGTTTTGCACGAGGTAATAGTCACCCATGTCAATGAGGCCGCTGTAGCCCCCTGCCAGAGCGGCGGCGGTGCCTGTGAGGCCCTGGCGGGTGGTGAAGGTGGCCCGAGCGGCGGCGTAGGCGGCGGCGCTGGCGCGGTCGCCTGCGGCGATGTCGACGCCTGTGTCAGCGTAGGTGGTCATGGGCAAGGGGCGTGAATTTAAGAAAAGTAGCGGACGGCGTTGTCAAAGATGCCGCGGCCTTCCCCGAAGGTGGGGACGGGTTGGCCGGTGGCCTGCAGCGCGAGCCGACGGGCGGTGTGCTGGGGGTGGTTGGTGAAGTGGAGGTGGCGTTCTGGGTGGGGCATGAGCCCGAAGATGCGCCCTGTGGGGTCGCAGATGCCTGCTATCGACTGGCGGGAACCGTTGGGGTTGGTCTGGGGGGAGACTTCACCGTCAGCGTTGCAGTATTGCAGGGCGATCTGGCCCTGTGACTGGAGCGTGTGAAGGACGTCGTCGGGGCAGTACCACTGGCCTTCGCCGTGGGCGATGCCGGTGGACCAAACGCCGAGGTTTTGCGTCCAGACGCAGGGGGAGTCGGGCGCTGAGCGTAGGTGCACCCACTGGCACTGGTAGGTGTGGGACTGGTTACGCAGGAGGGCGCCCTGTGGGGTGAAGCGGTGGTCGGTGGTGGTGGCGGGCAGTACGCCGAGGTTTGTCAAGACCTGGAAGCCGTTGCAGACACCAAGAGTGAGGGTGTCGCGCTGGAAAAACTGGTCGAGGTGGGGGATGATCTGGCGGAGGCGGTTGGCCACGCCGCGGCCAGAGCCCGTGTCGTCGCCGTAGCTGAAGCCGCCCTGAAAGGTGAGGATCTGGGCGGTGTCGAGGACTTCGGGGTGGGTGATGAGCTGGTTGAGGTGGAGACGCTGGGCGGTGGCACCAGCGAGCTGGTAGGCGTGGAGGGTCTCTGGGTCGCAGTTGAACCCGTAACCAGTGATGATGAGGGCGTGTGGGGTGGGCATCTTAGGCAAGGGGGCTGAAGGCGGAGCGGTAGGCGGTGGTGAGGTCGGCGAGAGACCACTGCTGGTCGTTGATGGTCAATGTGTGGTCAGTGGTGGTCTGGCCGACGGCGATGGCCTGCGGGAAGAGTGACTGGAAGTCAGACTGCTGGTCAGGGGCGACACTGACGAGGAAGCGGGACTGGGATTCGCTGAGAAGGAGCTGCGCCAGTGTCAGCCCTGTCGTAGCGGCCAGAGCCGCGAGGTCGACCTGTGCGCCGATCTGCCCAGCGATGGCCGAGCGGGACAGCGCCACGCCCAGGCCGCCACGGTCAAGATGGATGATGGACCGCAGGAGGCCCTGCTGGTGCGCGCGGTGCACGGCGCGGTAGCGCGCGAGGGCGGTGGAGAGGTGGGTCTGTGGGACGGTGGTGCCCGTGACACCAGTGAGCTGGGCGTAGAGGGAGCCAGCGAGCTCGGCGTGGGTGGTGCCGAGCAAGAAAAGCGTGTCTGGGGTGGAGTCTGGGTGGGGTTTGAAGTCGAGCGTCTGGACGTGGTGGATGGAATCGATGACGCTGAGGGTCGACCCGAGCAGGGTGGGGGGAATAGAGATGAGGGTTTCTTGCCCGTCGGCGTCGTAGCCGCGGAAGTCATTAAACATTGAGTCCTTGCCCGAGATGTAGGGGCAGCCGTAGGCCACGGCGAGGTCGTAGCAGGCGCGGGCGGCGTCGTGCAGCTGGTGCAAGCGCTGAGAATCCGTGGAGGAGCACCAGCAGAAGTTGTCCATTAAAGCCATGTGGTCGACATTGGCCCCGGTGGCGACGGCGGCGGCGACGGCGTCGTCAAGCGAGGCGAGGGCGGCGGCGTAGGGGTCGAGGTCGCTGTAGCTGGGGTTGAGCCCCTGTGAAAGCACGATGCCGCGGTCGGAGTCGTATTTGGGTTTGAGGACGGAGGCAGTGCCGTTGACTCGGCCTGGGCCTTGCAGGGGGCCGATGACCGTGCGGCCGCCGACGATGTGGTCGTATTGCTCACTGACCCACTGGGTGGAGCCCACCGAAGGGTGAGCGAGGCAAGAGAGCAGGGTGTCGTGGAGGTTGTCGGGTTCGGGGACAGTCTGCGGGGTGGGGCGCACCCAGGGGTTGGATTGCTGCTGGAGCGGAGGGTTACCTTTGTGCAGGAAGTGCATGTCAAGCTGGTAGATGACTTCGCCGTGGTGGCGGACGATGCACTGGGGATCGGCGGTGAATTCGCCAATGTCCCACATTTCCACCCCGCGCGCAGCGCAGAGGGCTTGCATTTCGGCTACATTCTGTGGGGGGACAGCGAAGGTCATGCGTTCTTGGCTTTCGCTGATCCAGATTTCCCACGGGCGTAGGTGGGGGTATTTGGTAGGGATTTTTTCGATGTCGACGAGGCAGCCGCCGCATTCGCGGGCCATCTCGGCCACGGAGCAGCTGAGCCCGCCAGCACCGTTGTCAGTGATGGAACTGTAGAGGCCGCGGGGTCGGAGGTCGTAGATGATGGTGTCGGAGAGCTTTTTTTGGGTGATGGGGTCGCCGATCTGCACGGCGGTGGAGGGGGAGCCAGTGTCGAGGGCTTCGGAGCTGAACGTGGCGCCGTGGATGCCGTCGAGGCCAACCTTGCCCCCTGCCATAATGATGCGGTCACCTGGTTGGGCGGCTTTGAAATTGAGATTGATGCCGTCTTGCTCCAGCGGGATGAGGCCGATCGTCCCCGCGAAGACGAGTGGTTTGCCGCGGTAGCCTTCATGGGCATAAACAAACCCCTGTGTGGTGGGGATGCCTGACTCATTCCCGCCTGCGTTGACCCCAGCGACGACCCCTTGCAGGATGGTTTTGGGACTCAAGGCGGGGGTGGTGCGGGCGGCGTCGCGGTAGAGGGGGCGGGTGTCGCCGGGGTGGCCGACGCAGAAGCCGTAGCGGTTGGCGATGGGCTGGGCGCCGAGGCCGTAGCCCAGACAGTCGCGGTTGACCCCGACGATGCCCGTGATGGCGCCCCCGAAAGGGTCGAGCGCGGAGGGGGAATTATGGGTTTCGCATTTGTCAGTGACGACGTGGGTGTCGTCAAATTTGATCCCGCCAGCGTTGTCAGAAAAAACACTCACACAAAAGTCGTCGTCGCCTTTGGCGGTGCGGACCTCGGTGGTGGCGCGGACGATGTATCGCTTAAAGATGCCTTCCTCGATGTCGTCAAGGGGGGAGCCGAAGATGGCGTGCTGGCAGTGCTCGGACCAGGTTTGGGCGATGGATTCGAGCTCGATGTCGGTGGGGGGGCGGCCCTGGGTGCGGAAGTAGTCGCGGATGGCGTGGAGCTGGGTGAGGCTGAGTGCGAGGGGGCCGCGGCGGTGGCCAGCGGGGTCGAGGATGCCTTGCTTGCCGAGAGTCTGGAGCTCGGAGTCGGGGACTTCGAGGTCGACGGTGACAACGGCGGGCCGATCGGGGGGGAGCTGCACTTGTGGGATGACGACGGGCAGTCCGCCTTGGGTGTCATAATCAGCGCGGTTGCGGACCTGTGCCCTTTGGATGAGGGGGTTGAACCACTGGGCAGCTATAGTGTCTATCTGCTCGGGGGTGAGGTCGCCTTGCAGGTAGTAGGCGGTGGAGCTGTAGACGGCGTGCTCGGACGTGGGGTCGATGAGCCGCTGGAGGCCTTCGGTGACGGTGTGGGCGACGTTGTCGGTGACGCCTGGGAGGAAGCCGACTTCTATGACCCAGTCAAAGGCGAGCTGGGACGTGAGCGGCTGGGAGATGAGGCAGGTTTCGGTGACGCTGTGGGTGAGCTGCTGGCTGAGGGCTCTGCGCTGGTCGGGCCCGAGGTCGGCCACGACGGTGTAGTGCCGAGCCACGGTGACCTGTGAGACGGGGAAGCCCTGGGCTTGCAGCTGGGCGGTGAGGGGGGAGGCTTGGGCAGCAGGGACAGTCGGGATGACCTGAAAGACGTGGGCAGGAAGGGCCATGCGAGAGGAGGGGGAGAACTTCGGCGCGAGTGTAGGGGGTGAGTGGAGGGATGAAAACTGTATTTTTTATTTTTTAGGGGGTATAATAGACAGATGGAACTGACGCACCAACCAGTGACCGAAAAGAAAAGCCACCCACAACGTGGGGGCTGGTCGAGTGGTGGGGGAGCTGCTAGACTGTGGGGGATGACTGATGTGGTGTTTGGTTTTGATCTGGGGGGAGGGGCACCAGCCGTGGCGCACACGCGCCCAGCGGGCCGTCGCCGACGGGTGCTGCGCCAAGCCGTCGGGCAGTATGTGCAACGGTTTGGCCGAGGGCAGACCGAGAGCTTGCTGGGGTATATGTTGGGGCAACAAGGGGAACTGTAATTTTGTGATGTAATCTATGCCAAAACCTTCTGGATATGTCGCGCCTGAGCTGCCGCTGCACCAACAAGTGCAGCAGTGGCTGGGTGCGCGCTGGGAGGGGGTGCAAACGTGGTGGAGTGGGGTGCTGGAAAACCCAGCGGTGGCAACCTTTGAGGGGCTGGTGACGGGGGTGGGGGAGGGCCTGCGGGCGTATGCGCCACTGTGGCTGGGGCTGGTGGTGCTGTGGATACTCCTGTCGGTGCTGTTGCGGCGGGTGCGGACGCGACTGCGAGAAATCCAAAAGTTGTGGTTGTTTACGCTGTTTTTCTTGTCCAAGCGGCAGATGATGGTGCCGTTGCTTTACACGTATGCCAAGCGGGAAGACCTCCTGCCGCCTGTGCAGCTGGAAGAAATATTAGCGATACGGGAAGAGTGTCGGCATATCTCGCTCAAGCGTTCGCCAGAGCGACGACTGGAGGCGGAATCACGACTGTCTGAAATTATTTATAGTTTTTTCCACGCTTTGGAGCGAGAAGGGCGGATAACTGAAGGGTCGGAGTGGCAGAAGCTGGTGGAGGATTTTGAGTTTATCGATCGGAAGCTGGTGGAGCTGCAAAAGGTGTATAACCACGAGGCGCGGAGCTGGAACGAGCAAATAATCGAGAGTGTGGCGGGGCGATTCTTCTTCCGTTTGTGGGGCTTTAAGCCGTTTGAGTTGTTTGCGCTGGAGGAGGAAGTCACAATGCTGGGTGATGATGAGGACGCGGGGAGTCCTGCGATAGCGGCGGAAACAGCCGACGAGGTGGAGGGAGAGATAGCAAAGGATTCGTTTGACCCGAATAAGCTCGACCCTGACCCTGATGATCATTAGGAAACACTGATAAATTCAAAAGGACGTGAAAACAATTGAGAAAGAGTCGCCATCAAAAAAGTATCTTTGGGGTGCTTTTTCACTCCAGAACCGTCACGGGGTCGAGTGACCCCGTGAGAACCTGTCGTAAAAAATCATCCCCAAATCTCTCTTTTTATGATTAGCGAAATTTATCAGTGTTTCCTTATGAAATTGTGGCAGAAAATCTAGATGAATTGATCGACGAGGCGTGAAGCGATAGGCTGGGGGGTGATGATATATGTGTGGGATTTGGAACCAGTGGCCTTCATGATCGGGGGCTGGCCTGTGCACTGGTATGGTTTAGCGTATGGAGTGGGGGCGCTGCTGGCGGTGGGGCTGGGGCGGCGAGTGGCGCGAGACTTCTGGGGTGGGGGACTGACACCTAAAGAGGTGGAGGATTTGATCTTGGGGGTGTTTTTGTGGGGGGTAGTAGGAGGACGAGTGGGGGAGATGCTGTTGTATCGGGCGGATGTATGGGCGCATGACTGGGGGGCGGTGTTTCGGATATGGGAGGGGGGGATGTCCATCCATGGGGGTTTGCTGGGAGGACTCCTGTATATGCTCTGGCACGCGCGGCGGCGGGGACTGGGGTGGTGGCGGTACACGGACGCGGCGGCGGTGCTGCTCCCCCTGACGATGATGCTGGGGCGGGGGGCGAACTACATAAATGGTGAGCTGTGGGGGATGCCGACGGCGGGGGACTGGGGGGTGATCTTCCCGCACGTGGATGAGGTGCCCCGCCACCCTGCGCAGTTGTATGCGGTGGGGAAAAACTTGGTGTTGCTGTGTCTGGGGTGGGGGACGTATGTCTGGCAGAAAAGGGGCCACTGGCGCTGGGGGCGGCTGACGGGGGTTTTCCTGCTCGGGTATGGGGTGATGCGAACGGTGTTGCAGGTGTGGTTTCGGGCACCGACGCAGCTGGTGGGTGGGGTGCCGGTGGGGTTGGTTTTGAGCGTGGTGACGGCGGGGCTGGGGCTGGGGGTTCTGGGGTGGGTGTATCTGGGCCCAAAAAAAATCGTCGCGGAGGGCTGATCGGGGTATAATACGCGAGAAACAACTTTCTTCTCCAAATATTTCATATGTCAAAAACACGGATTGCCATTAATGGTTTCGGTCGGATCGGTCGCTGTGTGGCGCGGATCCTTATGAGTCGGGATGATTGCGAACTGGTGGCGGTCAATGACCCGTCAGAGGATGATCTGAAAATTCATCTGTTTAAGTATGATAGTAACTTTGGCACCTTCCCTGCGGAGGCGAAGATCCTCGAAGATGGGAAATACTTCCAGTTGGGTGACCACAAGATTCGGAACTTCCGCACGAGAAACATTAGTGAACTGACGTGGGGAGAAATCGGGGTGGATATTGTCCTGGAATGTACGGGGGCGTTTCGAACGATCGAGGGCTGTCAGCAGCACATCGACATGGGGGCGAAGAAAGTGCTGTTGTCGGCGCCACCGAAGAGTGAGGGCTTCACCACGGTGGTGATGGGGGTGAATGAAGAGGTGCTGACGGGGGAAGAGACTTTTGTGTCCAACGCGTCGTGCACGACGAACTGCCTGGCGCCTGTGGCTAAAGTGCTGGATGAAAACTTCGGCATAGAGCGGGGGCTGATGACGACGATCCATTCGTACACCAATGACCAGAGGATCCTCGATGTGGGGCACAAGGACTTCCGTCGGGCCAGAGCGGCGGGGTTGAACATGATCCCTACCACGACGGGGGCAGCGGCGGCGGTGGGCAAAGTGTTGCCCCAGCTGGCGGGAAAACTTAATGGGATCTCTGTCCGAGTGCCGACGCCGACGGTCAGCTTGGTCGACTTGACGGTGAAGCTGAAGCAGCCTGTGACCGTGGAGACGGTCAACCAAGCATTTGCGGACTTCAGTGTGCAGCGGCCTGAAATAATGGGGATAGAGACGGCGCCGCTGGTGAGTAGTGACTATAAAGGCGAAGCGCGCAGCACCGTGGTGGTGCCAGACAAAACTATGCTGATCGACGACATGGTGAAAGTGCTGGCGTGGTATGACAATGAGTGGGGGTACAGCTGCCGAATGGTCGACATGGCTATGAAAATGATGGGATAGGCGCGGCTGAGTGGGAGTAGGGTAAGAGGGGGAATGTTTCATGAAAAAAGCTCTGTCTGGGGGAGGCAGAGCTGGGTTGGGTGTGGTATAATACCCAGATGATGCGACAACTGTGGTTGCTGGGGCTGGGACTGATGCTGAGCGTCGGTGGGGTGTGGGCGCAGGAAAATACTGGGATGGGGCCTTTTGCGGAGGGGGATGAACCAGACTGGGAAGAGGCGCAATATGAAGAAATAGCGGAAAACTTGGGCCAGGCAGGACTGGCGGGGCTAACCGTTCCGTATGATTTTGAGATCGATGGGCCTACACGACAAGAGTTTAAGGCTTTTGCGGAGATTGAACTGCAGATGAATGTTACCAATGTGATGCTTGAAAGTGACTCAGCTGAATTTTTTTATTCGTTAGATTTCTATGAACTAGAGCAGGGAGAAAGTCAGGGAGTGACGGGGGGATATGAAGTAGTGGATCGGAAGTTATTAGCAGAGAAAGAGGGGTCATTTTTTGTGGGAGAGTTTGCTGGGGTTTCGGTGGTAGAATCACTGAGTGAACCAGCCGAGCCTGGGTTTTATGACATTGAGGTGGAAATGTGGATGGTGGACTGTGAAGGGATAGCGTGTCGGGAAACGCAAGTGTTGACAGTGGATTTATTTCCGCTGTGTCCTGAAAATGCGTTTGAGGTCATGATGGATGGGGAGTATAAATGTTATTGTGAGGCTTTAGAAAAGGCGGTGCCACACACAACAGGTGAGTGCCCGCTGTTGCCGCCGAATGCGGATGCGACGGCGGAGCAATTGCTGAAGGGGTTACGAAACCTGACAGAGGAGCAGCCGTATGTCGTGGGGCAGGGAGAGCAGCGAGTGGATGAATTTGGGGTGGATGGGGTGATACCCAGTGTGACGGTGGTGCCGACGGGGGTGACGACGGAGCGTAATGTGCTGATATATGACGAAACGGCGGGGCTGGTGACGGAGGAGGGGGTGGAGCTGGGGGACTTAAACACGCCTGTGGGTGACCGTGAGTATGGTGAGCCTGTGGCAGAAGACGAGGCTACGGCTGATGAGGGCGCGACGACGGGGGAAAGTGTGGCACCAGGGACGCGGAAGGTGGCTATATCAATGAAGCGGGTGACGCCCGTGCGCAACCTGGCGTGGCGGATGCAGAATGGGCGGTTGAAGCTGAGTGACATACCGCTGGTGATCATAGAGCTGATTGACCTCGTGACGCGAATAGCGGGAACGATCGCGGTGGTGATGCTGATCTATGGGGGGTACCAAATGATGGTGAGTGGGGTGACCGAAGACCGTGACAGCGCCAAAAAAACTGTGCAGTATGCGCTGACTGGGTTGGCGGTGACGTTCCTGGCGTGGGTGATCGTTAACTTCGTGCAGACGCTGCTGACGAGTGTGCCGTTTTAATGCTGACTGTTATCAGTGGAATCACTCGACGCGGGTGATGTCTGCCCCGAGTGACTGGAGGTTGGTGGCGAGGTGCTCGTAGCCGCGGTCGATCCAGTAGATGTCGCTGACGGTGGTCTGCCCCTCGGCGATCAACCCCGCGAGCACCATGGCGGCCCCAGCGCGGAGGTCCCAGCTTTGTACGTTGGCACCGCGGAGGGGGGTGGGGCCTGTGATTTCGGCTTGGTGGAGGTTCAAGATTTTGACTTGAGCGCCCATTTTTTTGAGTTCCCAGAGGTGGCCGAGGCGGTCTTCATACATCCACTCGAAGAGCTGAGTAGTGCCGTGACACTGGGTGAGCAGCACGCTGAGCGGAGCCATGAGGTCGGGGCAGAGGCCTGGGAAGATGTTGGGCTTAATGGTGCGGATGGCCTGCAGGTCGTGCGGGGGGGCGATGTGCAGGGCGCGGTGCTGGTGGTCGATGGTGAAGTTGACCCCGAGGCGACGGAGGTAGCCATAAAAACTGTAGAGGTGGGGGTGGTGGACATTGGTCAGGGTAACGGTGCCCCCTGTCAGGGCGGCGGCGATGGCGTAGGTGCCTGTGACTGTGACGTCTGGGGAAACCTGCTGCTGGGTGCCACGCAAGGTCTTCGCTCCTGTCAGCTGCAGGTGGTGGGTGCCGACGCCAGAAACTTTGACGCCCATGGACTGCAGCATCTGGCAGGTGGCCTGTACCTGTGGGTCGGCCGCGGCAAAGCACAAGGTGCTGGGGTGGGGGACGGTGGCGAGGAAGGCGAGGAGGGTTTCGGTGCCGGTGACGCTGGCCTCGGAGAGGATCATCGGGTGGGGCTGCGGTGGCTGGGTGGGGTCGTACCGAAGGTGGAGGTGGGTGTCGGCTTGGAGGATTTGCACGCCGAAGTGGGCTAGTCCTTCCAAGTGCATGGCCAGTGGGCGGTGCCCGATAGCATCGCCCCCCGGCATAACCATGCGGACCTCACCAAAGCGGCCGAGAAGGGCGCCTGCGAGGATGATATTGGCGCGGGTGGTGCCGAGGTAGGTGCATGACTCGACCCGAGTAGGGTCGAGGGCGGCGCAGTCGAGGGTGAGGGTTTTTTGTGGTTTGTCCCAGTCGATGGTGGCGCCCATTTCGCGGAGAGCTTCGACGAAGCGCTCGACGTCGCTGATCTCAGGCACGTCGGAGAGGGTGCAGGGCTCGGAGGTGAGGGTGGCGCAGGCGAGCAGGGGGAGGACGCTGTTTTTCTCACCGCTGATGCGCAGGGTGCCGTTGAGTGGTTGGCCGCCGCGGATGACATAGTGACTCATGAGGGGGGGCTGGACTTAGGAAGCGGAGGAGGGGCGTGGGCTGGGGGCTGGGGTGGTTGGTTCATCATTGGAGGAAGCTCCGAGAGGGAGGTGCTCTAAACTTCGCCAGCTGGTCGGAGGCCAGGCGACAAACTCGGCGCGGCCTTTGATGTTTTCGATTGGGACGTAGGCGAGCTCGGCTTCGTCGCCCTTGCAGGTGGCGATGCGGAAGCAGTGGCGGGAGTCCATAGAGTCGGCGCGGTTGTCGCCGATGAGCAGGTAGTGCCCGTCAGGGACCTGAAACTGGGTGAGGGTGCCGCGGCGGTCAGTGCGGCCCGTGCGCCCGCGGTTGGTCGCGTTGAGGTAGGGTTCGGTGAGTTGGAGGTCAGTGTGGTCGTTATTGGTCAGGTAGAGTTGACCGTTACGGATCTCGAGCTCGTCACCCGGTACGCCGAGGATTCGCTTGATGAGGTAGTTGTCCTGATTGCTGGGCTTAAAGACGACGATCTCGCCGCGTTCGGGGTTTTGGAGGAAGTTGTAGTGAAACTGGTTGAGGAAGATGAATTCGCCGTCGTCGTCGGGGGGGTAGAGGCAGCGGCCGTCGAGGACATTGAGCGTAGGGCACATGCTGGGGCCGCTGACGCGGAAAAACTGAAAAATGTACACCCGAATGCCCACAACGATCACGATCATGATCAGTAAATCGAGAAAAAAACTGCTCCATGATTGGTCCTGGTCAGTGGGGTGGGTCATGCGAGGGGGGAGAGGGTGAAACTCAGGCGCACCATAGTCGAGGAGGAAGAGGGTGCAATAAGCACTTCACTCTTGTTAGTACAAATGTTAGAGCAAATGAAATTCTGAGGTGGGTATATAGGGATAGTCTTCTGCAGAAGTGAAGCTTTTCCAGTCGATGTAGTTTATCTTTTCTTTTAATTTTACTTCTAATTCTTGTTGTCTTTTTTCTGATTTTTTTCGTGTATCATTTAATTTTTCAATGTATTTCTTTGAATAATTTTTTTTAAGTAATTTTTGCGTTACCTGACTTGCATTATTGAAGTAAATTTCATTTAGTATGGAGTTAGCTCTGTATGATTTTTCGAATTCAATTTTCCATTTTTTTACTATTTTTAAGCAATCTTGAATGCCTTTTGGGCAAGGAATGTCATGGAAAATATGTTTGCTTACTTTTGTAAGTAGCCAAGGATGAAAATCATCTGGTATATTCCAATTTTCATCTTCTTTTAATTTATCTACAATGCAAGACAGTGAATCAATAATTTCTCTTCTTTGACGCACTTCATTGCATGTTTTCTTGTAATCATCATAAACAGCTTTTCTGCCCAAAGAAACTATATTAGCTGCCAGATCGCGAGTGTCATATTGAGACCATTTTATTAAAAGTCGTGGTAAATTTTTAGTTTTCCAATTAGTGATTTCTTTTTCTAAGCGATGACGCTCAATGCCAATAGCATTTTTCCATATTTTTTCTGGATTTTGAGAGCTATTGAGAAAATTATTTAGATATTTCTCATTTCCTCCATTTTTAATTTTTTCTAAGTCGTTTTGACTAATTCGATATGCTTCGTACGCATTATGAACTGTTTCTAAATCAAGTTTTAGCTTTGAATTTGAAAAATTATTAAATGCAAATGCGAGAGCTTCATTTGTTTCAGCTTTGTCTAAACCTTTGTATATTTCTTTTTCGAATAGTGGCCAAGGTGATGAATTTCGATAGAAAAGATATTCAGAACAAAATGGATTGCAGTTGTATTCTTCACAAGTTGGTTGCACTGTCATAAATGCTCCTTCTTGAGAATTACGATAGATTAGCATTTTTATTTCATTACGAATTTCATCAGTGGTTTCATTTAAATCTGTTGGAGGGAGGATGTCGTAAAGATGTTCAATGATGGGGAGTTCATTTTCTTCTGTAATGAAGGCTGTTGGGGTCTTGCTGTTGTTCATAATTGTTTTCATTACCATATCAATGATGTTTATTGTTTTTTTTGCAAGTTTTTTCTCATATACTTTTTCTTTATGATACGGGATGTAAAAATCGAATTTATGTTTCACCGACTGCGATCACTGGGGTTTGGGAATATGCTCGAAGAGGGTGAGGGGGTGCATAAGGTGTATCGGACGATGTTTACTTTTGTGCTGAAAAACATCGTCGTGCAGGGGTTGCTGTGGTGGGGGGGGGCGTATGTAGTGTATTTCTTTTACCCTTGGCATGGACGGTACCTCTGGCTGGCGTTGCTGGTGGTGGGGGCGGTGATGATGTTGGGGTATTTCTGGAAGTGGTTTTTTAACGCGTTGCTGGTGACGAATTTGAACTTGATCATTGTGCGGTGGGACAAGATCTTTCATAAGCGCATAACGCGGTTGGATTACTGGAATTTGGAGGAAATATCGGTCGATAAAGCGGGGTGGCGGGCGTTTATGTATAACTACGGGACGTTGGCTTTCCAACGGATGAGTGGGGGGGTGCCGGTGAGTTTTGACCTCGTGCCGCACCCGACCAAGGTGGCGAAGACGATTGAGTTTTTTAAGGAAAAGTTGGTGCACCAGAAGAATTTTACGGAGGAGTCGGCCTTCAAAGATTTGATCGGGGCTATCGTGACGAGGCAAGTGGAAAACCACGGTGTGGGGGAGCTGCCGCAGCTGCGGATCCCCTCGGGGCGGCGACGACAGCGTGGGTCACGCAAGCCGAGGCGGATACACTGGTCGGAGTATGTGCCGTGGGTCGACCGCACGGAGGGGGACGGCGTGCCCGCGGACGGTGTGCCCGACAAGCTGGTGTCGATGGAGAGTGCAGTGACGGACGAACCGTCACCCGAAGAGCTGGAATATGTGCTGGTGGAAACGGAAGAGGGGGAGGAGTTTGCGGAGGTGTATTCGTCTGAGACGCGGCGGGGGCACCCACACCACCTGCCAATGGTGTATGAAAAACGGCTCGATGATGCGGGCGGGCTGGAGTTTGGGATAGAAGAGGTGTAGTGTCTGAAACAAATGAAATGGATGCGTAACAGTGTGGCGTGGATGTGGCGAGCCCTCGGACGGGGGGTGCGCTGGGGGCTGTCGTGCGTCTGGGGCTTGCTGTGCTGGGGGGTGTGGTTGCTGGGGTGGGCGGCACTGGGGGTGCTGTGTCTGGGGCTGTGGGCGGTGTGGACAGTGTGGTCACACACTGACGACACGCTGCCCGATGATGTGACGGCGGACTGTGCGGTGGTGTTTGGGGCGGCGGTGTGGCGCGATGACGTGCCGAGCCACGCCCTGAGTGACCGCATCAACGCGGCGGGGCAGCTGTATAACAACCAGAAAGTGTCGTGCCTGGTGCTGTCGGGCGGGGCTTCGACCTATGGGGCGCACGAGGTGGATGTGATGGTCAAG
Source organism: Candidatus Altimarinota bacterium (assembly GCA_020631075.1). Taxonomy (GTDB): domain Bacteria; phylum Patescibacteriota; class Gracilibacteria; order UBA4473; family UBA4473; genus JAHDHX01. Next base: position 57,499 of record JAHDHX010000006.1, on the reverse strand, counting down.
GAACTGAAAAAGCTGGGGATAGCGGAAAAAGCGATGGAGATGGATTATGAGGGGATAACGACTCAGGCGACGGTGCGGAACCTGAACCCAAAAGACGGACGGTCGTATGTGATGGTGTCGCAGGATTTTCACTTGGGGCGGATCGGGTTGCTGGCTGGGCGCTATGGGGTGGATGAGTATTACCTACATAAGGCGGACTATCAGCATGGGCGGTTCCCCAAGGAGCGGTACTACTTCTTGCGGGAGCTGGGGGGCGTGTTGGCCTATAGTGGGTTTTGGCCGAATGTGACGGGGGACTGGTCGCCTAAGGAAATGGTGGAGGTGATACGGGGTTTTTGACTTTTTTGTTTTTCTTTTTATTTTTTAGTCATGAATTCTATACAATGCCTAAAAAAAGTAGTGACAGACCTCTCAAATCAAACAGAGAATGTTTTTGATACACGTGAGCAAATATTAAGTTATCTGAATGAAAATTACGATGAAGGTGTGTGTGAAAATGTGGCTCAAAAAGAGCTCTCTAATTTGGTTTTAAATACTCTTTTGGCAGCAAGAAAATTATCAATTGATTTTACGGGAAATTGGCCGACAAAATTGGCTGTAGCGGTTTTAGATTCTCAAAAAATACCTGCGGAAATACGACGATGGGTTGTGACACATTTTAAGGAAATAGTTGATCAAACGTATGAAGAAATATTTGAATTGGAAGCAATAAGTGAAGATGAAAATCTAAAAGAAGAAACGGCAGGCCTTCTTCCTTTGCAGGAAAATAATTTTCGGTCAGGGGGAATAGGAAAAGTGATAGAAAATTCTCTGAATGATGCAGCCAATCGTGCAGTGTTTCGGTTGATTGTAGAAAAACGATTGAAAGAAAACTCAACATGGGAGAGTATAGCTCGTACTCTGAATCAGATGGGCTACAGAACAAGAAGAGGAAATGAATTTTTCCGCTCTTCGGTGAAGAATCTTTATGAACGATTCATAAAATACTACGACACTGAAAATGCTTGTTTTCAAGAGGGTGATTATAAAATCGGAAAAATGGATTCGGTATTCCGTTTAAAAGTTATGGAGAACGGAAATGTAAAGATATTGATGAAATTAAATTAGTGGCAAGACGCGGTAGTCATGCTGAGTGCACCACAGTGAGAAAAAGTCTGCATCGGGGCAGTGGATGAGTGCGACTCCGCTGCCGCCAGTGTGGCCACCTGCGCCGCAGATCTTGCCTTGGTGCCCCGCGGCACGAAGCTGAGCGAAGGCGGTTTGGTCTTTTGCGGTGACGGCCCCGAAGGTTTCGAGCCATTGCCCAGTGGTGTCGATGAGGGTGGGCCAGTCAAGCGTTGGGTCGGTGAGCTGGCTGGGGGCAGTGATGTGCCGCGGAAACTGGGTGTGGTGGGGTTGCTGCTGGATGTGCTGCACCATCTGGGCGGTGGATTGGTCGGGTGTGCCAGTAAAAATTAGATGCCAGGTTTTAGGGTGGGTGACCCACGGGGGGGTGAAGTCGGGGAGCTGGGTGAGTTGGCCTTGCTGTAGCCAGATGGGTGACTGGTGCCAGATGGTCAAGTGGTCGAGGCCGCTGGCGCGGCCGTGGTGGCGGTGCTCGAGCTGGGTGATGAGGTCAAGAGTGGTGCGTGTGTCTGTCAGCTGCAGGTGCTGTGACAGTTGCCCGAGGAGGACGGACCAAGCGGCGGACATACCCAGCCCACAGCCAATGGGGGAGTGAGTGGTGAGGTGAAAGACGAATGAAGTGGGGGTGGGGAAGTGCTGTTGCCACCAGTTGATATCTGACAGGATGACGGCCGGGAGGGGCTGGGTGTCGAGCGTGTGCTGGGGCGGGGCACTGGCGGAATGCGGTGAGACGGTGAGTGTGAGGGCCGTGGGAATAGCGGGGACGGCCAAAGCGGGGGCGCCGTGCAGCACGGCGTGCTCACCAAACAGGATGAGTTTGCCGCTGGTAGAGAAAATTCGCGTTGTCATGGGTTTTGATTATATTCGCTGGCGATGAATGAGCGACTGGAAAAGATTTTTGGGGGAAAGGTGCCAGAGGTCGACTTGGGGGCTGGTCTGGACCTGAGTCAATATGCACGAAACTGTGAGAACGTCATTGGGGTGGTGACGTTGCCTGTGGGGGTGGTGGGGCCGCTGCGCACGGAGGAGGGGCGGGAGTATCGGTTGCCTTTGGCCACGACGGAAGCGTGCCTAGTCGCCAGTGTGAACCGTGGGGCGAAGGTGCTGCGCCAAGCGGGGGGGGCGACCGTGCGGGTGAGGCACTGTGGGATCAGCCGTGCGCCTGTGTACCGATTGCTCAAGCAAATGACCGAAGCGGAGGTACGGGTGTGGGTGGCGGAAAATGAAGCCCGATTGCAGGCGGCCTGTGAAACGGTCAGTGGTCACACGCGGTTGCTGCGGACGGAAGTGCGGGTGGTGGAGGGTAACCTGCATATGCGGCACTGGTTTGACACGGGGGAGGCCATGGGGATGAATATGGCGACGATCGCTACCAAGGCCATGGCCGAACAAGTGGTGGAAACGGGGCTGCCGGTGCGGCTGGTGGCAGTATCATCAAACTGGTGTAGTGATAAAAAACCGTCGGAGACGATTCGCGTGGAGGGGCGGAAGTATCAAGTAGAGGTCGGGGTGACGGTGACGGATGAAATCTTGCGAGCGGTGCTGCACTGTGGTGCGGAAGAACTGCAACACGTGGCGGTGGCGAAGCTGGAGCAGGGGAGTGCGCTGGCGGGGATGACGGCGACCAACAGCCACCACGCAAACATCATTGCGGGGGTGTATGCGGCGCTGGGGCAAGACCTGGCGCACATAGTGGCGGGCAGTCAGGGGGTGACCAAGGTAGAGGCGACACCAGCGGGGCTGCGGGTAGGGGTGGAGCTGCCAGCGGTGGTAGTCGGGGTGCTGGGGGGGGGGACTCGGTTGCCGTTGCAGGGGCAGTACCAAAGCCTAATCGGGCTGACGGCCCCCATGGGCCACGGTGAGCGTACGGCGGAGCTGGCGGGCGTGGTGGGGCTGGGGGTGCTGGCGGGGGAGATCTCGCTGCTGGGGGCGCTGGCTGCCAAGGGGTTGGCGGGGGCGCATGAGAAATTTCGCTAGACTTTTTTGTAATTTTTATTATTATTTTTTCATGTACAAATTAAGCTTATTGCAATTGCAAAAAAGAACTTGGCGCCACGATTATGACTGTGAAGGAGACCTTAATCTTGAATCAAGTATTGAAATTAAAAATATATACGACTTTGTGTCTAAAGAAATGGAACATTTGATTGAAATTTCTAAAAAATTATCAAATTCTGAAAAAAGCAAACTAGCACTAGTGGTTCAAGAAGATGTGATGTCGGTTTTGTGGGATGCTGGTTATTTTAGTTCTTGTGAAGAACATCAAGAGATAATTATGGGTAAAACTTATAATAAAGTTGTAGATAGATTGAATATTGTATTAAGAGTTATTAGTTATAAATATCCATCAATAATAGATCAATATGAAGACTTAAAGGAATATAGAGAGATGGGAAAGATTTAAGATATTTATAATACATGGTTTTTTTACCTGAAAACATTTTTGCCAAGATCATCGCGGGCGAGCTGCCGTGTGAAAAAGTGTATGAAGATGAGCTGGTGTTTGCCTTCCGTGACATCGCCCCGAAGGCGCAGACTCATGTGCTGATCTGCCCCAAGCAAGCTATAGTCACGGCGAGAGACGTCACGCTGGAGACGGTGCCTGTGCTGGGGCATCTGTATTGGGCGGCGAAGCAGATAGCCGACGAGTTGGACTTAGAGGGGTATAAACTGCATATGAATGTCGGGGAAGCGGGTGGGCAAGTGGTGCCCCATGTGCACCTGCACCTGCTGAGTAGTGACTATGAGTCGGTGCTTTAGCGGGAAGAACTTTGACAGGGGGCTAGGGGGGGGCTAGATTTGCCTCCGCCTGAAAACCACCGCAGAGAACCGATGAAAAAGGTATGGCGGCGAATGTAGCTCAGTGGTAGAGCAACGGGTTGTGGTTCCGTAGGTCGAGGGTTCAATTCCCTTCATTCGCCCCATTTTGGGGTGTTTTTGGTTGGCGCAGTGGACGTGATTTTTGGTAAAATCTCTCCAGCGTAAGTCACTCGCGGGGGCTGGGCGTGTGGAGCCTTACGGCAAGGGGGAGTGTAGCTCAATGGTTAGAGCAGGGCGCTCATAACGCTTTGGTAGTGGGTTCAATTCCCACCACTCCCACCACATCATTGAATTAAATCACTACTTTTTTGGTGGTTTTACTTCGTGTAACAGTGGTTGGCTGGTGAAATGTCGGCCAATGTTTTCAATGGTGGTTTTGGCTTTGCGGTCGAGGGCTTGCTGAGTGCGGTAGGCTATGTGTGGGGTGAGGACGAGCTTGTCGGTGACAGAAAGGAGTGGGTCGGAAGCGGTGAGGGGCTCGGAGGCGTAGACGTCGAGACCAGCGCCAGCGATTTGGCCTGATGCAAGGGCGGAAATAAGCGCAGGGGTGTCGATGATGGGGCCGCGGGCGACATTAATGAGGAGGGCGGTGGGCCGCATGAGTCGAAAAGACTCAGCGTCGATGAGGTGATGTGTCTGTGGTGTGAGCGCGGTGGTAAGGAAGATGATGTCACTCTGACGGAGGAGCTGTGGCTGCGGGACGTAGGTCGCGCCAAGGTCTAGGAGTGCTGGGCGGGGTGTGCGTGAAGTGCAGAGTAAAGGACAGCCGAAGGCTGAGAGGATCTGGGCCAGGCGAGTGCCGATGGCCCCAGTGCCGATGATGCCGCAGGTCTGGCCAGAGAGCTCTGTGCCTGGGGGGAGGGTGCCCTGCCAGTGGCCAGCGACAGTGCTGCGGTGGGCGGTGGGGATCTGTCGGAGGAGGCTGAAAGTTAACCCGAGGGCGAGCTCGGCGACGGAGTCAGTGGCGTAGCCTGGGACGTTGCAGACCTTGATGTCGTGCTGCTGGCAATAGGCGAGGTCAATGTGGTTGAACCCTGTGAAAGAGACGGAGATGTGCTGTAGATTTTTGAATGGAGTGAGTTCTGTCTGTGTCAGAGGGGTGTTGACGGTGCAGAGGGCAAAGACGTGCTCGGGCACGGGGCAGGGGTGGCCGTCCGCCAGTGACCAGTCAGCGGTGAGGTCAAATGTGCTGAGGAGGGATTCGACCTGGTGGCGGGCAACCCCGATGTCTTGCATAAAGGTGACGATGTTGTGTGGGGTGGGCATGGGATATATTTACTTTGGGAGTGTTTTTTTAATCTTCACCACCGATGGACTCAGTTTCGGTGTCGAGCTGGAGGTCACGCATGGGGACGTGTGCCCACAGTGTACGTTGGAGCACTAGATAGGTGGCGGTGGCAGTGAGCACGGTGGGGATCAACCCCCAGAAGAGGGTGCCGAGGGCGGTGGTGATGATAAAGAGTATCTCGCGGTGGGTGACGAAAATCTGGGCGTCGTCGTGCCGAGAGAGCCACTGGCGGCCGAGTTGCCGGTGGGTGAGCTCACGGAAGTAAAGTCGGAGGGGCTGGAAGTCGATGATGTCGAGGGCGACCTTGAAGAGGATGCCGATAAACAGTGCGCTGGGGATCTGCCGTAGGAGGGGGCGAAAAGCGAGGAGTAAGATAAACGCCAAGAGGCCAATCAGGGCACTGGCGTAGCGGTGGGTGGCGCCTTCCTTGTGGAGGAGCACTGAGCGGACGGTGGCTTGCGCCCCTGGTATGCCGCCCATCAGGCCGATCACCACACCGCTGACGCCCTGACCGATGAGCTCACGCGAGCGAGGAGTCGGGGAGTGGGTGAGGCGGTCAATGATGAGGGCGGTCATCAGCGTGTCGAGGTAGAGAGTGAAGGCGAGTTGCAGGGCCCACCAGAGCGCTATGGCCCAGAGGGTGAAGTCGAGCCCGCTGAGTGCTGTCGGGGAAAAGAAGATGAGGTCACTGAACAGTGAACCCGTGGGGAGGGCGATGCGCTCTAGCGGAAAGGGAAGGAGCTGCGCCAGGCAAGTGCCGAAAAGCAAGGCCAAAAAAGTGCCCGAGAGAAGCCCAGCCCACTGGGGCACCCACCGACGCAGGAGGATGGGGCTGATGAGGCACACACAGAAAGCCCCCAAAGCAAAGGCAAGGGTGGCCCCAAAGTAAGGGAGGGCTGTCTGGGCGAGGAGGGTGCGGAGCTGTGACTGGAAAATGAGGAGGCCGATGCCGGTCATAAACCCAGAGATGATGACATTGGGGATGAGGGCGATAAAACGCCCCAGCCCCACCACACCAGAGAGTGCGAGCAGCACACCACTGAGCACAAAGACAAGATTGAGAAACTGGTCAGGGGGGAGACCCATGTCGGTGGGGAGGGCTTGGGTAGCGAGGAGGCTGACGACCAGGGTGCTGACTGGGGCGGTGGGGCCAGAGCACTGGATGCGCGTGCCGCCGAAGAGTGGTGCGAGGAAGGCCAGAACGGCGGCAGAGAGCATGCCCGCGAGGGCACCGCGGCCGATCATGATGCCAAAAGCTGCCCCCATGCTGAGCGTGACGATGCTCAGGGTGAAGGCGGCGAGGATGTTGGTGAGGTGGGTGCGAAAATTCATCTGGCGCACGGTAGCCCAACCCGAAAGAGGCGGCGAGTGAATTTTGGGGTTTGGTGCGAGAGCTTGGTTTGCTTAAGGAAACACTGATAAACTCAAAAGGACGTGAAAATAATTGAGAGAGAGTCGCCATCAAAAAAGGATCTTTGGGTTGCTTTTTTCACTCCAGAACCGTCACGGGGTCGAGAGACTCCGTGAGAACCTGTCGTAAAAAATCTTCCCCAAATCTATCTTTTTATGATCAGCGAGACTGTATCAGTGTTTCCTTATGCGTTGTTTTCTGCACGCGCACTTTGCAGGTAAGTGGTAAGATCTTGGAGATCTACGCCAGTGACGACCTCGGTAGCGGTACCAGTAGTGTCAAAGTACACGGCGGTGTGTTTGACGGTGACGTCGTGTTGCTCCTTAAAGGTGGTGTGGGTGTCAAAGTCGGCCACGAGGACAGCCGTCTGGGCGGGGATGAGGTCCTGCTGGGCGTAGAGCTCTTGGACGAGCTTCACGCAGCCTGGGCACCAGTCGGCACTGACAAAGACGACGAAGGGCTGCGTGCTGGCTTGCAGTTCGGCTAATTTTTCAGGAGTGAAGGTGTCAACGTAGCCGTGCTGGGTGCTGATGATGGGCTGAGGGGGGGGCGTTTGGGTTTGAGTGGTTGAGCCAGACGGGGCACTGCAGGCAAACAGCAGTGTGATGGTGACGAGGAGCAGGGGCAGGAAGCGCATTAAATAGAGGGAGATGGATTAACGAAGGCCATGGTAGTGGGCTCAGGCTGTGTGGGCAAAAAAATGGTGAGGACAGATTGCTTGGTTTTGATTTTTGGTTTGGGGGCGGGTGTGTGAAAATGGAGGCGTATCATTCATAATTTTGAAAATTTCACGTTTCAGCATGATCCCAAAGATTCAAATATTGGCTACGGGGGGGACATTCGACAAGGAGTATGATGAGTTGCACGGAAATTTGTTTTTCCGTGACACGCATCTGCCCGAGATGATCAAAACCAGTCGCTGCACGCTGGACGTAGAGGTGAAAAAAATCTTGTTGATGGATAGCCTCGACATGACTGACACCCACCGACAAAACATTGCGGACCACATAGTCGGGTCACGCTATGACCGTGTGATAGTCACCCACGGGACAGACCGCATGGTCGACATGGCGAAGTTTGTCGCGCCGCTGGTGGAAAACAAAACGGTGATCTTTACTGGGGCGATGATTCCGTTCGTGTTTGGGACGTCTTCGGATGGGTTTTTTAATATGGGGTGTGCGTTGTCCTTTGTGCAGATGTTGCCTGCGGGGGTGTACATCGTCATGAATGGGCAGTGCTTTCACTATGACAACGTGGTGAAAAATTTGTCGAAGGGGGAATTTGAGCGGCTCAACGAGGAGCGGGATATTTTTACGCAATTGTGAGAGTCAAGGTTTGGAGTCGGAACTGGTCGCGCAGGTGGGCGACTTTATGACTGTAGGGGGGGCGGTAGAGCTTCACCTGATGTGGAGCGAGGGCGTTGAGCCCTAAAATGAAACTGTGGTAGCGCTCGCCCAAGACGAGGTCCGCCACGGCGTAGAGCGTGCGCAAGGCGGACTGGGTGGTGGGGCGGTGCAGCTGGGCCCCAGGGGGGCAGTGCAGCGCGTCGGCAGGGGTGAAGGCGATGAAGTGCCACTGGGCGCCAGGAAAGGTGGCTTGTAGTGAGTGCCAGAGAGTGTCTGTGATGGGGGCAACGGCGGAAAGGAAGATGACCTCGGGGAGGGGGAGTGGCGGGTGCTGCGCCACTGGGAGGGGGGTGAGCACACGGTCGTCGACTATGGTGGGGGAGTGGGAGCTGTGGCTGTGTACGACTTGGGCGGAGGGGGTGTCACGCACGGTGACGGTGCTGACGAGGGTGAGTGCGTCACGCAGGAGCCACTGGCAGAGACGGTTTGGGGGTGGGTCAAAGCCTTGGTGCTGGAGGTGGATAGTGGCCTGCGGCAAGACCCAGCGACACCACCGCAGGGTGAGCCACCAGAGAAAGTAGGCTCGGGTGTGGATGGCAAATAGCCCCCCGCCAGGGAAGATGATCTGGCGGATGGGGAACTGAGTGACAGGGAGGGGGCGCAGCCCGCCCATAAGCCACGAAAACCCACTGCGTAGCCCCATGGGGAAGGGGGGGACGGTGGGGAAAGTTGTTTCGGTGAAGGTCTGTGAGTGCTGGGGGTTGGCGGTCATGACGACGGCGTCGGGGGTGTCACGCAGGGCTTGGGTGAGGATGAGCTCATCACCGAGGTTTTGCGCCCCGAAGGAGCCGATAAGTAAAGTTGTATTTTCTTTTTTATTCATATTTTAATATAATTATGTTGAGTGGGGAGTATATTTTCTCTTGTGCATCATATGACGGTTGGTGAAACGGCGCCAGTGACAGAAGAAATAGTCAGCGATGAAGCGCTGCCCGCAGCCGAAGCAACAGGGGCACCTGCGGCAGCGGAAGAAGCAGAAGCAAAAGAAGCGGAGGCACAAACGGAAGAAGCGGCTGAGTTGGCGTTCTTTGTCGACTGGACGGCCGAGCAGTTGGGTGGTGACCCGAAGGAAGGGGTGTTTTTCCTCAAAGATATGGCGGAGGAAGGCAATGTGGTGGGGTGGCGCGCGGGGGTGACCCGTCAAAGCGTGCTGGGGCGGCTGGCGCGGTGGTTGACGCGGAAAAAGGGCGCGGTGATAAAGGGGGTGGACATGGCGAACCGTACCCCGATGGCGCGAGTGACGGAAATGGGGGTGACGGGGCTGAGCAAGGCGACGGAACTGGTCGCGGGGTATGGCAACCAAGTGAGTCAGTTGCTGGAAAAAGTGGAGGGGGCGAAGTGGGAGGCGCTGAAACTGACAGATGCCGGCTGGCGTGAGCGGCGGCGGGCGAAGAAATTTTTACGGTGGATGCAGCGACGGCTGCCTGACCTGGCCCGCGACCAGCAGATGGTTGAGCGACTGCAGGGGATGCTGCCTGAAGACGTAGAGCTGGGGGAGGTGCTGGAGGTGATGCTGACGGAATTAGCCGCGGTGCAGACCGCCGTGCAGCAGGTCGTGGACGGCACGGAGGCTGAGCGGGCATACACCAGAGACCGAGAAACGGGCGTAGTGCTGGACGCTGACGGGGTGGAGGTGGTGCCGACGTTTTCGGCTGTTTAGTAATGATTTACTGTAAATACTTCCGTTTGTTGGCCTGGTGGTCGGCGAGGGTCTGGCCGTAGTGGATCTGGCCTCTCGGGTCGTGGAGGTAGTAGTAGTAGTCGGTGGTGGCGGGGCGGACGGCGGCGGTGATGGCGTCGAGGCTGGGATTACTGATGGCGGTGGGGGGCAGGCCGAGGCGGTTGCGGGTGTTGTAGGGGGAATCGACCTGAAAGTCAGCGGTGGTGAGGGGGCGCTTCCAGTCGCCGAGGTCGTAGCGGGTGGTGGCGTCAATGCCGAGGATGATACTTTCGTCGAGCCGTTTCCAGATGATCTCTGCGATGATTGGCATTTCTTCGATGAGGTTGGCTTCGCGCTCGACCATCGAGGCAACGATCATGATCTGCTCAAAGGTGCGCTCGCTCTGGTCGATTTCGTCTTGCAGGGGTTTGATCTGGGTTTTGAGGGTGTTGTGCAAGCGGGTGATGAAGTCGCGGACGGTGAATTTGTCGGGGTTTTCGTAGTAGGTGGAAGGGTAGAGGAAGCCTTCGAGGGAGTCGTAGGGGAGGTCGAAGTCACAGTTGACGGTGCAGCGGCGAAACTCACCGCCTTCTATTAACCCTTGGCGGGTGAGGATGGCGTCAATATCGGCGATGGTGGCCCCCTCGGGGATGGTGATGCGGACCTCTGTCGAGCGGCCGACCGATAGGGTGTCTGTCAGGTCGCGGTAGGTCATGTCGCGGGTGAAGACGTAGTCACCTGCTTGCAGAGATGCCGTTAAGTCGTGGTAGCGAACGAAGAGGCGGAAGGCGAACGGGTCGGTGAGGAGGTCTTTGGCTTCCAGCTGCTGGGCGATGCCAGTGACGCTGGTGCCTGGCTCGATGGTGAGGGAAACGCGCTGGTCGGACTGGCTGTGGGGGGTGGCCCAGGCGGTCGAAAGCCGCTGGTACCAATACCCCCCGACGAGCAGACAGATGATGACCCCAGCGAGAGTCAGTTGTTTGAGTCGGGTCAGCCATGAGTTGCTAAAACTAGTGCTGCGGGCGCGTTGTCGGCCTCCGCCCCCGTTGGGGCGACGACCGACTGAGCGTTGACCATAGGGTGAGCGGGCTATGTGGAGGGGGGGGAAGTGAAGGAAGGGTGTCGTTTCTGATCATAAAAAAAACTGCCCAGCTGTGCAGGCAGTTTTCAGAGAAATTTCAGATAAGCTTTGGGACTAAGCTGGAGCGTCACCACCCATCAGGCCTTGCATATCCCCCATGATGCTTTTCATTTGCTGAGCGGCCACTTCTTGGGCCTTTTTGAAGGCGCGGTTGGAGGCTAGTTTGAAGGCTTCGGCGAGAGCAGACTGGTCGCCTAATATGTCTGTTTCGTAGAATTCGACGTTTAGAATTTCCATCTCGCCCGAGACGGTGACTTTAACGCCGTTTTCTTTGGCGAAGATGTGGGTTTTGGCCAGTTCTTTTTTGATTTTCTTGGCTTCTTTTTGGAGTTTGTAGAGTTTGCCGACTTGTTGGAAATCCATGAGAGGGAAGGAAAAAGGGGCCTGAATATAGAGAGTGGTGCCCAGAGGGCAAGGGAGGATTGCTGGAAGTGCTGTAATAGGGTGGCGCTGTGGCGGGAGAGTTTTAGGCTGTGGGTGATGAAAAAAATAACTGTGCCGAGCTCGAAGTCGCTGAGTAACCGTTGGGTGTATCTGGCGGGGATAGGGGAACGAGCAATAACCCTGCGCAACGTGTCGGACTGTGATGACACGCGCTATATGCGTTTGGGGTTGGCGAAATTTGGGGTGGAGTACACACAAGTCGGCCCGCGTGACTGGCAGGTGCGCCCGCCAGTGGGCGGATTGTGCGCGAAGCCGAACACGGAAGTGTATGTCGGGAATGGGGGGACGGTGGCGCGGCTGCTGGCGTGTGCGGCGCTGCTGGTGCGGGGGTCGTGGACACTTACTGGCAATGCGCGGATGTGTGAGCGCCCGATGCGGGATATCTTCACGGTGCTGGAGCGCTGTGGGGTGGGGGTAGAGTACCTTGGTGAGGCTGGGCACTTGCCAGTGCGGCTGACGCATGGTGAAGGGGTGAAGATCTCGTCAGAGATAAACGTCCGTGGGGGGGCGAGCTCGCAGTTTTTGACGGGGTTACTGCTGACGCTGGCCCAGCGGGAAATCAAAACTGAGGTCGTGGTGGAGCCGCCGTTGGTGTCTCAACCATACCGAGATATGACGCTGGGGGTGCTGGCCCAGGCAGGATATAGCGTGGAAATGGATGCCAGTGGGCTTCGCTTCACGGTCGGTGGTCGTCGCAAGGATGGGCCGACAACGGTGCGCTGTGGGCTGGATTGCAGTGCGGTGGGGTTTCCTTTGCTGTGGGGGCTGGTGTCGGGGGAGTCTGTGCAGATAGAGCACTGGAGTGAGCCGACGTTGCAGGGGGATGAAATTATCCTCGAAATAGTGCAAAAGATGGGGGCGGAAGTGCAGCGTGAGCCAGCGGCGGTGGCTGTGCTTTGGGCGGGGGCTCCGCAGCCACTGGGGGTGATAGACATGGTAGCGGCGCCGGACATGGCGATGACGGTGATGGCGATGTTGGCCTACACCACGGGGGTGACCCGTGTGACAGGGCTGAGCACGCTGCGACACAAGGAATGTGACCGAATCGCAGCCATGGAGGAGGGTCTGACCACACTGGGGGCGAGGGTGACCACGGGGCCAGATTGGGTGGAAATAGACGGGCAGGGGGGGCTGTCGGCGGTGAAGGGTGAGCAGCTAAACTCGTATGATGATCATCGGATAGCGATGATATGGGGGTGCCTGCGGGCGGCGGAAGGCTGGGACGTGACGGTGACAGACCCCGAGAGTACGGCAAAATCTTGGCCAGGGTTTTGGACGGATCTGGCTGAGTGGCAGGGGGGCCTGCGGCGAGTGGCGGGCGTGGTGTTGGGGCGACCGAGGCAGGGGAGTGCTGAACGGGAGTATCTGCTGGTGCGTAAGCCGCGGCAATCACACGCGTGGCAGTTGCCGCAGGGGGGTGTCGATGATGGGGAAACTGGGCCACAAGCCGCCGTGCGTGAGCTCAACGAAGAGTGTGGAGTGGCGCTGCAAGGGGAGATAAATCCTGTTTGCTTGGGGAAATATCGTTACTTGTTTCCCTCAAATTTCACGCGGCATGACGCGGGCACGGTGGGGGCGGCGGTGGAATTTTATGCCATGGATTGGAAAAGCGGAGAACCCGTGGTGGATGGCGCGGAAATAGTCGAGGCGCGATGGTGCAGGGGGGCGGAAATAGAAGCGCTGGTGGAGGGGGATTACTGGGAGGTGGTGCGCTGGTGGGTGAATATAATTTGACAGATAGGTGTTCCCTGAGTAGAAAGAAGGTTGGTTTTTGAATTAATGTTTCACTGCTTAATTGAGAATTTTATAGTTTATTTTATGTCCATTTTTGTTTCTTATGAATCAAGATCATGCTGTTGTCTTCACTCGCTGAGTGAAGGCACACCTGTTAAAATTTTCTGGTGATCATTTTTTAGTCCATTGTCTTTGCTACTCAGCGCTTTTCTGCTCAAGAAAGGCGTTTTTTAATTTATGTTCATTCTTATGCTTATTCGTTTGCACGCTTGGAGGAATTTAGTTGAAGGACATTTTCCGTGATTTTTTGATTACATATTTTGTAGAAAGTTTTTCATGCTCTTCATTTTTTGAGAACTTATTTTAAATGTGAGGAGAGTTAGGCCTACAGAGCTTATATATTATTCCCAATTAGACAGGTTGAAGCGTTTTAATTGGTAATAATTTCCTTATTTACTTACTTTCAAATGCTATGAAAGATTTGGAATACACGCCACGGGTGAACGTGGGAATTGGTGCTAATGCTGCTCCCCTCACACCGAGGATTATGAGTTATTTTACTTCTTTAATCAATGCTTATCAGCAAGCTGGACAACCGTTGGAAGAAATTCACTTGTTAAGTTCAGGATTTTTGCAGCCAGACCCCCAAGAGCAGAAAATTACTGCACAAAAGATTCGGTTTGTGCAAAGGGTGTTTGCTGTGGCAGATCTAGAATTATCACCTAAAGTGCTGTTTGACGAGCAGCCAGTGGTGCCTGAGATTAAAGACAAATTGTTGGCCGTCGTAGGACAGATAGAGTCACAAAATCCAACTGGGTATGAAAAGGGGGTGGCGGAGATACAGACATATATTGAAAAAAATAAATCCACCGTTGAGGAAGGGGTGCGTTATGCGGTGGGTCACGCCTTGCTTTTTGCGGATATTGCTCCGACGGGTATGCAGCCGACAGCTTCATGGGGGGGGCACCGAGAGGAGTCTTTTAATTATTGGAGAGATTTAGTGCGTTCGTCACTGGATTCTGAAGTTTTGAAAGAAATATTTGGTCCTGAATGGCAAAAAATGAACCATCCTCAATATGTCTTTCAAACTTCACGACACACAAGTGTGCCGTATGGTCAAACGACTGTGCGACCGCGGAAAGGGCAACCACGAGTATCAGCTGAATTCAGTTTGCCTGCTGGATTTACGTTTAAAAATTTTACCACTCAATCGTTACCAGATTATCGAAAGTTTTTACAACAACGGACAGGGCAAGTCTGGCAGGCGTTAGCGTCTGAGTATGCCGCGATAGAGAATACTTTTGGTCGAGGGGTGCTGGAAGAAGTGCTCGAAACTGGTGAATTTTTACTTACTCCATACACATCATGAAAAAGCAAAGAGAAGCTATAGCGGTGTTGGCAGGAACGCCTGTTGACACAAGTATTGGGGTTGAACTACTCCAGCAGAAAGGTTACGTAGCTGTAGGGTACCCTATAGCGCAGACGCTGGCTGAGCAAAATCATTTACAAAACACTAACACAACAGAGCTGTTTCATCGTGTGTTGAAGGCGATTGCATCGGCCAAAGTGCAAGGAATTAAAAGAGGTATTATTTTCTGTAATAGTTTGGCGTCGGCTCTTGAATTAAAGTATTTGAAAATGGAAAGTGATGTTGAGCTGTTGACTGTGATGGACGTGTATAAACAGTTATCACTTCGGTTGGCCGAAGGGGAGGGGACAATCGGGATTGTAGCTTTTAATGCGAATGGCGCTGCGGGGGTGGAACGATTTTTGTGTCCGTATTTGCCACAAAAATCATTTGTTTCTGTGGGGTGGTATCCCTTAGTTGACGGCATCGAGCAACGTCGAGATCCGCATGAATTATTACAAGAAGTAGGAATAAATGAAGTTGTACGCGGCTTTGTTTGTCAGGGTGTTCAGAATGTTGTTTTAGGGTGTACGCATTTTGGTAATTTGCAAAAACCTCTTGAGCAACAAAACCCGCAGTTACGTTTTTGGTCTCTTGATCAAATATTTGTAGATTTGTTAGCTTTGTCACCAATATCTTGATAGTGAATAAGACCTCTTGAAAGCTGAAGCTGACCACCACCAAAAGGTTTGTGGCTGTTGCCTTGTGGTTGGTCAGTCAGCCAGCGAATGGTGTCGGCGCTCTCACTCTGGCTGGGGGTGTTGGGCGCGGCACACTGGCGGAGCCAGCGGGTTTGGATGATGGGGTGAAGCGCTTGGAAGTCAGTCAATGGCAGAGTGAGCCCAGTGGGGGTGTGCTGGGCTAAAAAATCGCAGACATTGTGGCTGTGGTCAGCGAGACGCAGGGCGATGGTTTCGAGGTTGGGGGTGATGGTGCGGAGGTGGGGGATGACTTGGTGGCGGAGGAGGTTGCGCTGGAATTGCAGGGAGTCGTTGGACGGGTCGTGGAGAAAGGGGAGCTGGTGGGTGTGGCAGTGGGATTCGATCTGCGCGCGGGTGGTGTGATAGAGCGGCTTGCTGGGACGGTGAAAGGGACTGAGGCCACTGAGGCCAGTGCCCTTAGTGAGACGGAAGTAGACCGTTTCGACGAGGTCAGTCGCGTGGTGGGCTGTCAGGACGTGCTGGCAGTCGTGTGCCTGCGCAGTGGCTTGGGCAGCGGCGTGGCGAGCGGTCCGCCAGCTGGCTTCGCGGTTGCGGGTGGGGGAGGTAGTGGCGCGGTGCGTCACGGAGGGAAGGCCCCACTCAGCCGCTAGGTCGCGGACCCACTGGGCGTCGGTGGCGGAATGGGGGCGGCTGGCGTGGTCGAAATGAAACACGCGCAACTGGGTGGTGGGCCAGCACTGCACCAAGCAATGCAGGAGACACACAGAGTCAGCCCCGCCCGAGACACACACGAGGAGGCGGTCAGTGGGTTGTGGGTATCGCTTGACCCAACGGCGGACGCTCTCTGGTGGGGGGACGGGGTGGTGGGGCTTCATGCCCCAGTGGAGCCAAATCCGCCCCGTGAGGTCTGGGTGGTGAGGGCGGTTTCTGCAAACTGTGGCTGGGCCACAGCGACAAAGAGCCCCTGGGCGAGGCGAGTGCCGCGCTCGACGGTGATGGGCTGATTGGTGGAGTTGTGTACTTGGAGCATGATCTCGTCATCAGGGCCGCAGTAGTCACGGTCGATGACGCCGATGGAATGCGGAAACGTGAGCCCTGTCTTGCGCGGGAGGGAAGAGCGGGGAGTGATGAGAAGGGCGTAGCCTTCGGGGCACTCGATGATGAGGTTGCTGGGGATGAGGGCAATCTGCCCTGGGGGGACGGTGGTGTCATGGCGGGCGTAGAAGTCAAACCCGCACGACCCAGCGGTGGCGAAGCTGGGGAGGGGGAGGGATTTGTCGATACGGTGGCAGCGGACGAGCATAGGAGGGGAGGGGCTACAGGAGAGGGAGTTGTCAGCAAAAGTGTAGTGCATGGTGGTGGTTTTGGCGAGGGGGCACACAATTGTCAGTTGCTGTCTTGTGGAAAACTGGACAGCAGGCAGTGAAAGGTGATACTGCAAGGTGATGAAACGGTGGAAAACTCTGTGTTGGCTGGGACTGGTCTTGTCCTTCTCTCTGGAGGGGGGAGGGGTGTGTGCGCAGGCGGATGAGGCAGAAATAGAAACACCGCCAACACTGGAATCACAACGGCGAGTGGCGTCAGAAGCCTTTGCGGTGACGGCGAAGTCGCGGGCGGTGCGGCCGTCGATCACGGCGAATGACTATGTGCGGCTCGGGGAAGGCATGGTGTTTGATGCGGGGAACACCACGGTGGAAAACCCGGCCGCGGGGACGGTGGAGTACCAGTGGGATTTCGGGGTGGGACAAGGTGTGGAAAGTGGAAAAAATGTGGAATATGTCTACACCGCGCCTGGGCGCTATGAAGTGACGCTGCGGGTGACGCAGGGGGACTTTGCTGAGTCCGTGAAGCGAGTGGTGACGGTGTATAACCGTCGGGGGGTGATCATTACGGCGGGGGCAGACACTGCGCAGCGAAACCTTATCGACCAAGCGGAGTCGATGGGGTTTTGGCTGCGACAGCTGGAGGTGCCGGTGGGGGCTTCGGGGTTTAGCACGGAAGAGGCGTATGAACGGTTGTATCAAGAAAACTGGGAAACGTTGCGGGAGAGTGACACGGTGATCTGGGCGGCGGGGCCGCTGGACGATGCGCAGGCGTTTGGGCAACTGTGGCAGCGGACGAGCACCGAAGCGAAGTTTGACCCGAAAGGGAAGCTGTGGGTGGCGCTGACGGAAACTCCTCTCAGCCAAGCGCAGAAGCTGGTGCAGCCTGTCTTTGCGACGGTGGGGCCAGCGGCGATCTTGCTGACGCGGAGTGACGCCTTGGGGGCGATCTTTCGCACGGGGGATAGACTGAGCCTGCAGGACTCGCTGACAGAGCGGGGGATAGAGTATCTGGTCGTCGATGAGCGACTGAAAACGAATCCGCTCTTGGTTATTTCTCGTTTGTTGTCGCACTTTGTGGCGAATGGAATCTCGCAGAACGTCGTCTATCTGCTCTTAGCGGTGCCGTTTATTGCGGTGGTGATTTCCTTTTTTCGGCAGTTTGTGGGGGTGTCGACCTTTGGGGTGTTTACGCCCTTGATGCTCGGGGTGAGCTTCCTCGTGCTGGGGCTGGAATTTGGCTTATTGGTCTTTGCGGTAATCTTGGCGGTGAGTCTCCTGATCCGTCTGGTGTTTGCTCGGGTGGAGATTTTGTACATCCCCAAGGTGAGCTTAACGCTCAGTGTGCTGGCGTTGTCGTTCTTTCTGGTGCTGGCGCTGGCGGTCGCTATCGGGACATCGCTTGACCTGTCGCTGGCGATCTTCCCCATGCTGGTGATGGCGACGGTGTCGGAGAAATTCTTGGCGGCGCAGTCGACGGGTGGAGTCAAAAAGGCGGCCATCACGGCGGGGGAAACTGTGTTGGTGGCGATCGTGGGGTATCTGCTCGTGACGTGGCCTTTGGTGAAGAGTCTGGTGCTGTCAAAACCAGAGTGGATCTTAGCGCCGATTATACTCAACTATGCTTTGGGGCAATACACTGGGTTGCGGTTGAGTGAGTACCTGAAGTTTCGGGCACTGTTTGATGAAGGGACCAGCGAAGAATGAGTTTCTGGCGACAGGCTTCGGGGATTTTGGGCATGAATGCCCGTAATCTGCAGTATATCTCGCGTTATAATTCACCAGAATCAAAGCGGTTTGCGGATAATAAGCTTTACACGAAGCAGTTTCTGGAGTCGCGGGGGGTGGGGGTGGCGAAGCTGTACCACGTGGTGAGTAAGTACCAACAGCTGACACCAGAGTTTTGGGATGCGTTGCCAGAGAGCTTTGTGCTGAAACCGAACAAGGGGTTTGGGGGTGGGGGGATCCTCGTCATAACCGAAGGGACACCAACGGGGTGGGTGACGGCCAGTGGCCGCAAGGTGAGCCGTGACCAGATGTTTCGCCACTGTATAGAGATCTTGGAGGGGAAGTATTCGATAAGTGGGGTGGGGGATAGGGTGATCATCGAAGAGCGGCTGGAGATGCACCGTGAGCTGGCGACACTCTGTGAGGTGGGTTTGCCTGATATCCGCGTGATTGTCTTTAACCGAGTGCCAGTGCTGGCGATGGTGCGGGTGCCGACGTATGAGTCAGAGGGGAAAGCGAATATGGAGCTGGGGGCGGTGGCACTGGGGGTTGACATTGCCACGGGCCAAACGACCGGGGGGGCGTATTATAAAAAATATATACGAAAGATGCCCAACGGTGTGAGTGCGGTGGGATTCACGGTGCCGCACTGGCAGGAGGTGCTGCTGACGGCGAGTCGGGTGCAGACGCTCAGTGACATTGGCTATCTGGGGGTGGACATGGTGCTGACCCCGCAGGGGGTGAAGGTGCTGGAACTCAACGCGCGGGCGGGGCTTAAAATCCAGATCGCGAATAAGGTGCCGCTCAAAGCGCGGCTCAACAAGGTGGAAGATTTGACCATCCACTCGGCGGAGGAAGGGGTGCAGATAGCGCAGCAACTGTTTCGGCAGCGAGCGGGGGGGGAAGCGGAGTCAACCCTGGACCGACCAGTGGTGGGGCCAGAGGAGTACATAGAGCTGTACAACGAGGGCAAGACGTTGACGTTGCTGGCGCAGATGAGCCTCGAACCTGGGGGGCACCAGATCAATGTAGAGGGGTACAGCAAGCCGATTGCGGACATTGCGCTGGGGGGCGAGCGTCTCAAACTGCCGGTGGAGATCGCCGAGTTGCCCCCGGGGGTGGGGATGAGGCTGAGCCTGCGTGAGCTGGGGCAATTTTACCTCGACCCGCGCAAGCCACTGGCAGCGCCGACCCTGATGCGAGAACAGACGCAGAGTAAGCGTCTGACGAGTTTAGACGAAAAACTTGAAGAAATAGCCAAAGAGATTAAAGTGCTGAGTCACATCAACCCGCAAAATATAGAAGAGCAGCGGGAGCTTTTCCTCGGTGGGGGTGGGTTTGACCCGCAGTGGGTGTATCGGGAGCGGAGCTTAGACATCGACGGTTTGCGTCGTGACCTGAAAAAATTGCCGTTAGAGTTTGACCATCCTTTGGTGCCCCTTTATGCCCGTAAGGTACGAGAGATAGAGCATACCTTGACGATGATAGAAATGGTGGGCACGGAGGGTTTTGCGGCGGCGGCGGAAGCGGTGTATGGCACGGTGACGGGGAATGTGCACCGTCGGGCCAGCGAGAGACTGGCCAGTAGTCGCCCGCTGGTGGCAGATGACAGTGAGGAGTGGTCGCTGAAGCAAGCGATGAAGGCGACGGAGGCGTACCTACGGCAGTATAAATTGGGGCACTGGCAGCTGAAAGTGATCGACAACACGGTGGCCGATATGCAGGTGACCAAACGCAACGTGATCCTCTTTAAGGCGGGGGCGACCTTTCGCCGAAACCGACTGCGGGCGCTGATGGCGCACGAGGTGGCGACCCATGTGTTTCGGTATGAAAATGGACGACGCCAGCCGTATGCGCTGCTGCGTCGGGGGACGGCGGGGTACTTGCAGACAGAGGAAGGACTGGCGGTGTATAACCAAAACCAGCTGGGGCTGGCGCTGGGGTGGAAGTATCTCAGCCCTGCGTTGCACGTGGTGGCGATTTATCTGGGGCGGGACATGGGGTTTCGGGATTTATACCTGACCCTGAGGGAGACGTATGAACTGCCGCCAGAACTGGCGTGGAAGCATTGCCTGAAAGCCAAACGCGGGCTGCGTGACACCAGTCGCGGGGGAGTGTTTACCAAGGATTCGTTGTATTTCCGTGGGTTGCTGGACATAGAGCGTTTTGTGGCGCGGGGAGGGAACCTGGCAGAGCTCTATGTGGGAAAAATTGCGGTGAGTGACTTGCCGTTGCTGCGGGGGCGAGGTGAAATTCTATCTGGGAAATTCATTCCTGAGTATCTGACCGTGGGTGAGAAGAGTGCGTAGAGTAGCGCAGTTGCTGTGGCTTGATACTGCTGTATTAAAAGAAGTATGGCTTTGGCTACATTCGTTCGGGGATCTCGATACTCAAAAGGGAGAGGCCTTGCTCCAGCACGGTGTAGACTTTCTGTGCGAGGGCCAGGCGGGCGAGCCGTAGGCCGTCGGTTTCGGCCTGCAAGATGGAGTGGCCAGCGTAGTAGCTGGACCAGGCTTGGGCGAGCTCGAGGAGGTAGGTGGTGAGGTAGGTGGGGTTGTGCTGGTCGGCGGCGCGGCGTAGCACGGATGGAAATTCGAGGATTTTGACGCCGAGGGGTTTTTCGGCTGAGGTGAAAAACTCCACCTCGGGAGTGAGGCGGCCACTGATGTCGAGCTCGGCTTTGCGGAAGATGGAACGGAGGCGGACACCTGCGTATTGCAGGTAGGGGCCAGTGGCGCCCTCAAAGGCGATGGACTGCTGAGCGTCGAAGGTCATGGTTTTGCGTGGGGACACTGTGAGGAGGTAAAACTTCCAGGCGGCGTTCATGATCTGCTCGGCGAGGGTGTGGGCCTGCTCGACTGGGAGGTCGGGGTGACGGGCGGTGATCTGGGTGAGGGCGTTGGCGGAGAGCTCGTCCATGAGGTGGTCGGCGTCGACGACGTTGCCTTCGCGGGACTTCATGCGGCCGTCGGGGAGATTAACGAGGCCGTAGGCGAGGTGGGTGAGGTGCTCGGCGGAGATCAACCCCAGGGCAGAGAGAGAGGCAAAGAGTACCTGAAAGTGGTAGTTTTGCTCGTCGGCGACGACGTAGATCATCTCGGTGGTGTTGAATTCGGCCTTGCGCTGGACGGCCAGGGCGAGGTCTTGGGTGACATACACAGACGTGCCGTTGGGTCGGAGGATCACTTTTTGGCCGAGGTTTTGGGCTTGGAGGTCGATGCAGATGGCGCCGTCTTCGCGCTGGTAAAAGGTGCCACTTTTTAGCCCTGTCTGGGCGATGTCTTTGCCCGCGAGGTAGGTTTCGGATTCAAAGTATTGTTTAGTGAATTCGACCCCTTGGCGGGCGTAAGTGGCGGTGTGTCCGCTGAGCGTCCAGTCATTCATCTGGCGCCAGAGGGCAACCACCTCTGGGTCGCCTGCTTCCCACTGCACCAGCATGGCTTGGACTTCGGCTTCGAGGGTGGGGTCTTGTTTGGAGAGCTTTTCGTAGGCGACGTAGTACCGCCCGACGAAGTGGTCAGGCTTCTCGCCTGTGTCGGTGGGGGTTTCGTCTTGGCCGAGTCGCTGGTAGGCGAGCATGGATTTGCAGATATGCACTCCGCGGTCATTGACAATGCAGACTGGGTGGACGGTGGCGCCGTTGGCGGCGAGTAGGCGCGAAACGGAGAGCCCGAGGGCGTGGTTGCGCATATGGCCGAGGTGGAGGGGTTTGTTTGTATTTGGGCTGGAGTACTCGACGGTGATGACCTCGCCCGCCCGGTCGGACACGGTGAGGGGGGTTTGCAGCGCGGTGGTGAAAAATACGGCTGGAGCAAAGGTGACATTGAGATAGGGGCCAGCGATGGTGCTCTCGGCGATCAGATCGCAGTCAGCGAGGCTGGACTGTACCTGTTGGGCGAGCTGGACGGGGGAGGTTTTATCACGCTTGGCTAGGGCAAAAAAACTCAAGGCGAGGTCGCCTGTTTGGCCTTTGGGGACGGGGCGCATTTCTATCAGGCCCGTGTCGGTGGGGTGGTAGTGCTGTTGGAGGTATTGCTGGAGGAGAGTTTTCATCGAGCAGGAGGATAGGGCGAGGGGGGAAGGGGGGCAACTTGGGTTGTGTTTTTAGGTAGTGTTAACATAACGGTGAAAGTGAAGTAATAGATTGAAAAAAGTCTCGAACAAAAATGAATCTTTTTCGCGAGGGTGCGATTGAGAACTGTAAAAGGTACGAAGGTACCTTTTACAAACCTCGCACTACCCTCACAAAAAACCTCCTATTTTTGTTGCGAGACCGTTTATGTTAACACTACCTAGTTATTGTTATTCGCCATACACAAAGACCTCTGTTGGCAGAGGTCTTTGTAAAGTTTATGTTGGTAGTTTCCTACAACTAACGTCGGAGCTTATTCCGCAGGAAGGCGGGGGTTTCGAGGTCTGACTCTGGGCTGGTGGTGGGTTTTTTGTCCAGGCTGAAGCTCTGACGCATGAGGGAGGCGTGCCCTGGTTTTTTCTTTTCTTCGTCTGAGAAGCCCGTGGCGATGACGGTTACTTTCATTTCGCCGTTGTAGTTGGGGTTGATGACCGAACCGAAGATTATGTTGGCTTCGGGGTCGGCGGCCTCGGTGATGATTTTGGCGGCTTCGTCGACTTCGTACATAGAGAGGTCTTCGCCACCAGTGATGTTGAAGAGGATGCCCTTGGCGCCGTCGATAGACTGGTCAAGGAGGGGGGACTCGATCGCGGCGCGGGCGGCGTCGACGGCGCGGGTTTCACCAGCGCCGTAGCCGATGCCCATCAAAGCGGTGCCAGCTTGGCTCATGATGGAGCGGACGTCGGCGAAGTCGACGTTGACGATCCCGTGGAGGGTGATGAGATCGGCTATGCCTTGGACCCCTTGGCGGAGGACTTCGTCGACGACGGCGAAGGCGTCGGTGATGGGGGTCTTGCGGTCTATGATTGACAGGATGCGGTCATTGGGGATGACTATCAGGGTGTCGACGTTTTTCTTGAGTTCTTCGAAGCCGCTGGCGGCTTTTTTGGCGCGGAGTTGACCCTCAAACGAGAAGGGGCGGGTGACGACACCGATGGTCAGGGCGCCAAGCTCACGTGCGATGCCCGCCACCACGGGCGCCGCGCCCGTGCCCGTGCCTCCCCCGAGCCCGCAGGTGACAAACACCATGTCGGAGCCCTTGAGGGCGGATTTGATTTCTTCGGATGATTCCTCGGCGGCGGCCTTGCCGACGTCGGGGTTGGCCCCAGCACCGAGCCCGCGGGTGGCCTCACGCCCGATGTGCACTTTGGCTTCGGCGCCTGAGTGGTAGAGGGCCTGCGCGTCGGTGTTGATGGTGATGAATTCAACGTTGGCGAAGTCGGTGCTGACCATCCGATCGACGGCGTTGCAGCCGCCGCCACCGACGCCGACGACTTTGATGTTGGCCACGGGGGCGATGGCGGGGGTGAACTCACGGCTAGAAGCAGCAGGTGTGGGAGCGTCTTTCTTGCTGCGGTCGCCTTTCTTTTTGGCTTCGAGGGCGGATTGGAGGAGGTCTTTCATAGGAAGGAGGGGGGAGGGAAGTGAAGAAGGTGTGAGTAAGTGTCTGGAGGGGGAGACGGCTTTGTCTCAATCAATGACTAGGGCAGGAAGCGCTGGAAGAAGGATTTGATGCCGCCGAAGGCACCGCCGAAGTTGAAGCTCATAAAGGAGCCCTCAACGCCGTAGCGGTTGGCGAAATGGAGCAATCCGATGCCGTTGGCAAAATTGGGGTCGTCGACGCGATCGGTTATGCCTTCGATGTCACGCGGGAAGCCGATCTGGACGGGGAGGTTTAAGAGCTCACGCGCGAGGTCGAGGGTGCCGTGCATCTTGACCGCGCCACCGCAAAGAACAGCCCCAGCGGGTAGCATCCCTTCGCGGCCAATAGCGGAGAGCTCGTCGCGAACCATGGTGAAGATCTCGTGGTAGCGGGCTTCGATTATTTTGGCGATTTGCTTCTTAGTGACGGTGTGGTCGTCGGTCTTTGAAATCTGTGAGAGGTCGATTTGTTCGCGGTCTTTTATCTCATCTGGGAGGCAGGAGCCGTATTCGATTTTGACTTTTTCGGCGGTGTCGACGGCGCTGCGGGTGCCGATGGCGATGTCATTTGTGACGTGCTCGCCCCCGACGGGGATGACTGCGGAGTGGATGACGGTGCCTTCCTCAAACACGGCGACGTTGGTCGAGCAGGCGCCGACTTCGATGAGCACCACGCCGAGTTCCTTTTGGCGTTTGTCGAGAACGGCCTCCGCGCAGGCGAGACTGGAAGGGATAATTTCTTCGACGTCGATGCCTGTTTGGTAGAGGCATTTTTCTAGATTCTTAATGGCGCCTGTTTGCCCTGCGATGATGTGGGCTTCGACCTCAAGGCGGATGCCCGTCATGCCGACGGGGTATTTGACGCTTTGCTGAGAGTCGACGGAAAAGGTCTTGGGGATGATGCGGAGGATCTCGCGGTTGGCGGGGAGGGAGACCGCTCGGGCGGCTTCGAGGACGCGGTCGACGTCATCCTCGGTGATTTCGGCGTTTTGTCCGCTGATGGCAATGACGCCTTTGGAGTTAAACGTCTCAATATGGGGGCCGCTGAGCGAAACGTATGCGCGATGAATGGGCTCATTGGCCATGCGTTCGGCGTCCTCTAGGGCGGCGGTGATGTTGGCGACAGCTTCCTCGATGTCGGTGACCTGCCCACGGCGGATACCATTGGAGGGAGAGATGCCAACGCCAATGATCTTGAGGCCGTGGCGTTTGTCTTCTTGGGTGGCGACGATGGTGCGGATTTTGGAGGAGCCGATGTCGAGCGCGACCAAGAGGTTTGACTGGGCCATGTGAAATGTGGGGTTGAATGTTTTCTTAGTCACGGTAGGACTTGAAAAGTGGTTGGACAATAGAATTTGTCGGGGGAATTGGGTTTGTTCGGGTTATGTGTTCGATTATTTGTTTTTGTAGAGGTTTGTATTTGAGATTGTGTAGATGAAATTTGAAAAAGAATTAACACAATTATTACTCATGTTTATTGTTGTAAAGTGTTAATTTTTGGTGAGAATTTTCTTCATGTGATCGCTGTATTTGCCTGAGTGGATGATTGCTTTTTTCTCCTGCTGTTTTTGGAAAAATCCTTGCTGGTATTTTTATCTAAAAAAGGCTCATTTGGTTTTCAGGTTCGTCTTTTTTTGAGTATTTATTTTGATCATTATTATTGATTTGTTCACTTTTTGTATAGGCACTCTGTAGGCGGCGGGCGAGAGACTGGAAATGAAATTTTTCTAGGGCGTTTCTGGTTGGTTCTGGTTTGAGCATGGTGGGTTTGAAGTCTTCCGTAAGCGGACAGTGGCGGTCGAGGGTGGCTAAGAACTGGCAGTGCTCTGCCGTGGTGCGGTGAGTGGTGAGCTTTGTAGCGAGCTGGGGGCGAATTTGGTCGAGGTTTTGGTAAATTCCCTCCAGGGTGTGGTATGACTGGAGGAGTTGGGTGGCGGTCTTAGGCCCGATACCAGGGACACCTTTGTAGTTGTCGGAGCTGTCACCAGTGAGGGCTTTGAGGTCGATGACCTGGCTGGGGCTGAGGCTGAGCTTGGTGTGGATGTCGGGGGGAAAGAGGAGGGCCTGCGCTGAAAGGTCCCGCGTGAGGGGCAGGCAGGCTGTCGTGGGGGTGATGAGCTGGTGGAGGTCGTGGTCGGAGCTGGCGATGATGATGTGATGGGTGTCGGCGAACTGGGTGGCGGCGGTAGCGATGAGGTCGTCGGATTCGTAGCCGTCGAGCCGATAGTGGGGGAGCTGGGTGGTGTTGAGGAAGTCTCTGAGGAGGGGGATTTGGATATAGAAATCGTCGGGGGCGGAGCTGCGCTGGGCTTTGTAGCCTTCGTCAGCGCGGTGCCTGAAGGTGGGGATGGGAGTGTCAAAGGTGATCAAAAAGTGGCAGTCGGGGCCGTAGGTGCGCAAGAGTGTGATGAGGGTGCTCGCGAAGCCGTAGACCATCGAAACGGGCTGGCCCTGCCACTGGGGGATGAACCCGCGGTGGAAGCCGTGGAAGCTGCGGTGCATGAGTGCGTTGCCGTCGATGATGATGAGTAGAGGGCGTGGTGGAGCGGAAAACATGAGAAATAGAGGGAAAGTGAGTTGCTGAGTGCTGTGGATCTTGGGTATAATACGCAGAAGTCTGACAAGCGCCTAGGGCAGAGGGGAAGCCCAAGGGTGGCGCAGTGGGAAGGGGAGGGTGAGGGGTGAACAGTTGAATTTATACCATAAAAAATGACGCCAAAACTCGCGCCAGCATCGTCGAAGCTAGAAGCTGTTTGTGCCCTTGAGGAGGCATTCCCTGTGGGGATGATCGTGGAGGGTGAGCTGTCAGACAGATGGTGGTCTTTCTTGCAAGCGGGGGCGGAAATGGGGATTGCTTGGCATTTGCTGGCGCCTGATGAACGGCAATATGCTGATTTGCTGCAGTATGAAAGTGGGAACGGTTGGCTGAAAATATATGAAAACACCCCAGAAAATGTACAACGGCTCTGGAAGAATGTGGGGGGAATTTTTTCGGGTAAAAGCCTTGAATATGATAGAGCGAGACTGTGCGTGAAGCACGGGGTGGTGCCGATCTGTCCTGCGGGCATTTTCGTAGAGAATTTCCAGCCGGTGCAAGAATTTGGGACGGGGTTTACCTTCAGAGAGGGGAGTGAGTGGGGCGCGGTGCAGGGGGTGCTCCGTGCGGGGGAGACGTCCAAGTTTCCGTATGATTGGTCTCTGATAAAGCGGCAAATGAAGAAACAGTCCGCCAAGTGGTGAGTGAAAAAAGGGATTGTCAGTGAGGTGCGTGGGGGGTAAGGTCTGGCGGGGAATGTTGATTTGCACAAGTGGTGGAATTGGTAGACACGCTAGTCTTAGGAACTAGTGCTCTAGGGCGTGAGGGTTCGAGTCCCTCCTTGTGCACCATAATTATTTGCAGTATCGATATACTTATTTAACCTCACATATTGAGACACCTAACAAAACGGTATTTTTTGATGTGCTGAAGCCCCTTTTCACCTGAGTTTTGTTCTAGACCCTAAACCCTCACATTCAGGTGCATTCGGATTATTTGCGAAGAACTGCGAAATGTTCGTATTATTTCTCTTCGTTCTTCCCTAGGAAGATTTCACCATTTTGAAGAAAGAACTTCTTATCAATGCATTTGAGTAACTGCGCTTTTTGTCTGCCGCTTCCATTTACAAGGACCTGCTTGATATAATCTATTGGCTCTAGAACAGTTCTAATTCCTGCTATTTTATTAATCTCATTGAGCATCTGAATTTGCTGAATGATTTTGCTATTTACTTTTATGTCGATATCACGATAGGCATCAATATACTCAGATATTCGATCAATCAGGTCTTCCTCTCTAATGTAGAGTTCGTTACATTGCAGCTTTCCTCCATAGCGTGAATATTTGTAATACACATATTTTTTTACACCACTTTTGCGTTCTCTTATGTGTTTGTATTTCATGCAGTTTGCTTGCGTCCATGACATCGACGAGCCTGCCTAAATCACCAGCATTCCTGCTCAATCTATCGAGGGCCCACTTTATAATGCCCTGTATATCTTCATCTTCGATGTCTTGGAAGATCTGATTATAAACAGGGTGAACGCCAACAGATTTCGCAGATTTTGCTTCATTCCGTACGTCAACGACATTTAAATTTTCTCTCTCTGCAATAGCTTGCATCTCGCGTATTTATGCCTCAATGCTCATGGCTTGCTTTTCGTCACTTTCAGATGACTTGCGCGCATAGATACAATACCGAAGCGGTGCTTCAGCACGTGTTTTTGGTGTTTTCATCTTGAAACTGGTGAGTAAATAGTGTTACCCACATTCGTGTCACAAATGACCCGCCTCAGGCGAGGGAGATAACCACTCAAACACATCCCCAGCTCTTGAGGTTCATTCTAGAACGAAGGTACTTCAGATATCACTACGCAGTTGTTTGTTATGTCGTATCCATTAAAGTTAAGTGCTTCATCCAGGGCTATTTTTTTCCCGATTGTTTTAGACTGATTCGATCTTTTTTGTGCAAGATTAACGAAATACGATGTAACTTCAGGCCTATTACTTATAACTCCTTGGCCAAGCGGAGCGATTACATACTTGCATCCACGTTTCTGTGCTACGGACTCTGCATATGCTAAGAGGTTTTCACAAAATGAGTCAGCAGAAATATCACTTAATACTTTCGACTGTGGATTAAAGCCGCGTATCACCATGACGGTATCTTGGCCGTTGTTTATGCTCCGTTCGAACAGTAATCCGGCACCAATTAGTTCCGGATTGGTTGCTCTTTCTTTAATGAGCACATAGGGCGTCATGTCTGGGTTGTTTTTCAAAATTTGTTCATTAGTAGTCCAGCAAGCATCTCCGATGTACCCGGAGCATTCACCCATCATCGCACGCGAGGGCTGTATTACAAATGAGTCAGTTAGTAATTCGCCTTTTTGTAAGCTGACAGCTTTTTGTATGTCTTTCAGTGTGTTGGTGTTTAGCATTTGTCGTAGATATCCTCGTTGTTTGTTTTCTAATTCTGGAAACAGAGATTCCTCTTGATGTGCTCCTACACTTTTGTCTTCCAAAAGTTCGTTTTTAAGTCTTTGGTTTATCATTTCACTGAGTGTTTGTACGTTCTCTATCAGTAATTTTGGCTCAGCGACTATTCGTGAGATCTCTTCTTCCATATTTGGATACTGCTCTATGTACTGCCAGATTATAAGACTCTGAATCAGCTGTTTCATCTCCGCAGTTTGATATTTTGCCTGTGACAACACCACCACCAGTTCACTCGGACCTTTCGTTTTTTCTATTTTTCGCGTTAGTGTGTCGCTTTTTAAAATTTGTTTTCGTAACTGCGGGATTGAAGACACTAATTGTTTTAGTGTTGATTCTTGGTCCGAAGATCTGGTTGTCAGTTGCTCGAGTGTGGCTTGCTGTTGTGTCATTTGGTCAAGCGCGGCTTGCTTGTGGGTTTTGTCTGTTCCTAATATTGATCCAACCTCTGCACGATAGTTCTCAAACTGTTTATGTTTGAGGCCATAATCTATCATCGCGGTCAGCTTTTTGTATGGCACTAAAAACACCTCAAAATCGACATTTTTGGGTGTCGCCCTTAGTTGTATTTCTTGTGTGTGATACTCTGGGCTTACCGGAGCAATTTCTTGTGTTTTTATTCCTTGATACAACGCCTGTATTAGTGCTTGAAAGTTATAACCTCTTGACCAGCTACTACTATCAAATCGCGTCAGATATCTATATGACTCAAGTTCCAGATTACTCAGTTTTGAGGGTTCTATCGCCTCTTCTTTATTTATCAGATTCTGTTTGTTTTGCAACACGACGGTTTTTAGTTGGTCAATCCCTTTCTCGCCTGCCTGATCTATTATATTTGTTATCTCTGGATTTATCGTGCCGTTCATAAGCTCTACACAGTACCGAAACACTAGGGGGAGCTGCGCGAGCCCGAACCGTTTCGTATACACTTCATATACTGGCAACAGCTCAGCAGGTGTGTATTCTGGCGCAAGACAGCTTACCATGTATTTAAATAATTGAGCGCCTTCATCAGTATTTTGTGTCTTGGCTAAACGTTTAATGATATCAACTTCGGCTTGTGTTTGTAGCTGATAATTTGTGAGTTCCACAAAATCTAAAAACTTTTTTCGTTCACGCCATTTTGAAAAACCTTGATCATACTCCTTCCGTTTTATTTTCATTATTTCTTCGTCTGTTTGGTCAATTTTTTCTGCTTCAAGCCAACCATCAAACGTAATCAAAAACTCGTGATGTTTTGGTAGTGGGTGTTTGTCAGTCTCGGCTTCTTGCATGTACGTCAATACACTTTCGAGCAACGCCGATGGCAATTCTGTCATCCATTGTTGGTCATGCTTGTGCAGTTCTTTCATTTTGTATTTATCGTCATATTGTACATTATATAAGGGAGATATCTCGTCATAGAGAGCCTCTTTTTGTTTATTTTCAGCAATTGATAATATAAAATTTATGGGTGAATTGTATTTGTAATTTATTTTATGTCGGTATATCTCGTTCCAGACTTTTTTTGCGCATGTAATTAGGTGTTTACGTTCGGTTGCTGTGTACGTTTTCAATCCCTTGTATTTTTCATAATCAAATAGCGGCGATGGTTTGTAGAGTTCTAGTGTCTTCGGATGAAAAAATTGCAAATCTCTTAACAATGCTTGCCGTTCCGGATTTCTTATCCACCATAGGATTGTATTATTTGGGTATGTATCAGGCTTACAAAATTCTGACAAGATATCTTGATTTTCAAACGCTGGTTCAGATTGTAGTTTGCACGCAGCTTTAATTTCTGCCGCTGTGACATTGTTCATCCCTGATATTTGTGAAAACACCTGCGTGAGTAATTCTGGATAGTAGCTTAACTTGTTATGAAGTTGGCGATGTGGGAATTTTTTTAAAAATATTGTTGGAGAATTTTGGGCGGCATTTTTCAGCGTTTCCTCATACCCGGGACTTTGAAAGTGTTCTGCATGTGAGAAAGTTTTGAGGAAAGCTTTCTCGGATTTACCACTCGATATTAATGCGGATCTATAGCCGGGTATGTTTGTGTGCTGCTGATGTGGAAATCTTCTGAAAAATTTTTCTGCACTTTTGCTAGCTGCTTCTTTGAGCATATTTTCATAGCCAGTGATTGAGTTAGCATATTTTAGATGTGGGAAATATCTTATGAAAGAATCAGCATGGTCGGTGGCAATATTTAGAAGCAACTGATTGTTTGTTGGTACACTATCATGTGCATGGGGGAAAAAACGCAGATACTTTTCAGCAAGTGATCTGTCCCTCAAGATATTGAGCTCGATGGCTTCAGATTCTTCTCCATATACATACTCTACTAGCTCCTCTGGTTGCCAGTTATTATCTTCACTGAGTGCTACACGTAATTTCAGGAAAAAAGCATCAGTTTCATTTAGTTTTTCAGTTAGTGTTGATTTTTGTTCTGCATAAATTCGGAAGACTAAAGCATCAGGTATTAATTTTAAAATACTATCCGCTCCAATTTTTTGTATCAGCGCTATATAGATTTTAGAGTTAGAGGGATACTTCCCCATAAAGACACTGTTTCTGAAGTGCTGCAAGACTTTTTCGGGGCTCCAAGGGTTAATAATTTTCTTAACTGCCCTGTCAGGATCTTCTTTCATTGTGTAGTCGAACAAAACCGTTAAGTTATCTTCAAAAAATTTTGGATATATATTTTGTATTTCGTCCCAATTATTTGTGACTGCTTTTGGATTTTTAATTGTGAAATCAAAAATTTTTTTGCCCAAAGAACTTTTGATAAACATTTCAAACTTGTTTCGGTTTGTGTCAGTAATTTCGAAAGCTGATATGTCGGCTATTATATCGGCGTAAGCATTATGGGTAAGCTCTTTTATAAGGGGGTCTTTCCCGAGAACCTTATTTTCTGGTTCTAATTTCTCGATTCTTTCTGTTATGGTTTTTCCGCTTTCAAACCCTAAAAATATACGTAGATTATCTGGTATTTTTTTATACAAATTTAGTATTTGTTCTATTATTGATTCTTTGTTGGCACTTTCGCTGGCATTCGGAGCACGTTGTAGGCAGTGTTTTGCAAAGTCTAAAAAGTCATCTTTAATCATTTCAACACGTAGGGGGCTCTGCGCCCCGGCGTTGATCAGCAAGAGTGCTATTACTTCATCATTTTCTGGTGACCGCTGCTCGATCAGCCGTTCAAACAAGTCTCTATTTTCCTTTAAATACCTGTTGAGGGTGGCAATATTTGCACTGGTTTTGTGTTGCTCTGCATTCCGATATCGCGGTAACAAATATTTTCGCAGTATTGGATCGCTTAATACATGGTTTAAGAGTTTATTTGGCTGCTTTTTTAGTTCTGCCAGTGTCTCAGTTGGTATTATTTTATTGCAGGCACATTCATAGTCATAGTGACTTAGCAGCATAGTTGCATCTGGTACCTTTTTATATGCCAATATTTTTTGATCGTCTAAATACCTGGTTTTCCAGTTTGGATCATTTGGATGGGTCTCTCTTTTTTGTCCTATTTCGTCGTATGATAACGCTAAGAATTCTGGTTGGGTCTGGAGCCCTTTCAGCAATTCTGTAATTCCAGCTGGGTACAATTCCGATCGGTGCATTAGGCGGTCAAGCACTGCGCGGGTTTCTTGGTCTGCGGCTTTATATTCTTGTCGTCGTTTTTCAAATCCTCCTTGCGCAAATAACTCCAGACATAACTTTTTACATTCTTCTTGCGCGGTCTTTTCACCCGGCCACGACTGCTCGTACTGGTTTTGTAACACCTGTTGTACGGCTCTGCCATAGGGTTCGCGACCAAATCGTTGTATTTCTTCTCCAAACATATCGTCCTCAGACACTTCTGCAGTTGCTTCATGGGTCAGCTCTCCTTCACGCAGCTGATCTATTATTGCTAGCCTGATTAGGCGATTTATGTTGTTCTTATACAGCGTTTTTATTTTTTTTTGGTGGGTATAGAACCCTTCAATGCAACTATGTGCATGTGATTCTGTCGTGTAGGAACCATGACAGTCTTCATCTGGTACTTGATCCAAATCCGATTTGTAAGCGGTAAAGAGCGCAATATCAAAATCATCCGTACAGACGATATGACCTATTGTGTCATCTTTTTCGTAAAATAATGTCTGGAGTGTATTCACAGGCGTATTAAGCGCATCAGCTTTTTTTACCAGGCTTTGTGTCTGTTTATAAAAGTTATAAAGAGACTCCCCATGTCCGATGTCATAGCGGTAAGAGAATATCTCTTGATCGTTTGGATAGAACACTCGAAAAAATCGTTCAAACTCGGCTCCGTGCTCTTCCTCTTTTTCGTACAGCGTCATCAGTAAAGACGCTCGAAGGTTTGCCACCATAAAATGTTCGTACTGTTTCTCTCTTATGAGTCTTTTCTCCGATTCTGGTAGATTTTTTTGTGCCGCTGTGAGTGCGTCTGTGTCAGGTATTTCTGCACCAGATAGATGGGTTATTTTTTCTGAATTTTCATACAGATGTTGGAGCACTCCAGGGGGAATATTTTCTCCGTTTTCATGCGCCATAATCAATAGTAGCTTGAACCACATCCCTCCGTGCGGGTTTTCAGACAACTCTTGTGTCATGGTGGCTGTGCCAGATTTGATTGTGCATTGAATATGCTCTTCTTTATAGAAGTCTTGAATTTGTAACACGTCATGATGCAGAGCTTCGACATCTTTCGGGGACATTTTTGCCAATTCTTCCAATATAACTTCTGATTTTTCTGAGAAGTCCCACATATCGAGAGTATTTTTTATCGCTTCTATTGTGCTTAGCGGCACAGATTCTATTTGGTCACGATATTCGTTAAATGCTACTACTTCTTGCCCTTTTTCTTTGAGTATTGCGGTCCACATTTCCCAACGAGTACTCGGTGGTTGTATTTCTCCTGCATATCCGTTTTGCACTATCATATTGGCGATTTTCACCATCGATCTGTTCTGTATTTTCCAGGTTGCTAGTTGCTGTTCAGTTGTCCCATCGGCGCCCAGTAGCTTTACAAGTATCATATCTCGTTTTCTCAATAAATCTTGTCTGCTATAGCCAGTTTTTCCGACTGCTCTATCGGTGTTCCATGTTCCTGTTTTGTGTATTTTTATTACTATTTTCCCTTCATCGGTGGGAGTATCCGTCTCTTCATTCCAGAGTTGTATATTAAGTTTAAATGGTTTGTCCTTCAGTCGTTTTTGTAGTTCTCTGAGTCGCTCCTTTTCTGATAATCGTAGAACTCTTTCTAGTTCTGGCTCTACCCATACTGAGCCATCCTCTGCGTATCGCACTTTTGTGGTGTACCCTACATCATCGTTTATTAGCGCTTCGATGTTTTTGGTTGTACATTGTTGTAACGCTTCTATTTTTTGACCAGATCCAGTTTGAATAAGCTGCTTTATTGGGGACTTTATTGATGAAGTTATCCCCGCTATTTCTTTTTCTCCATCTTTTTCAATCAATTCTAGTTCCTTTTCTTTTGTGACTTCATCGTCATGTATGGAATTGATTTTTTTTTGATGTACCTGTTTGTAGATATACCGTTTTTGTTTTTTCAGAACTCTTCTTAATATTTTCATAGACTGTCTTAAGGTATAAAATCTTCTAAATATTATAAATTTATTATTTTATTTTGCAAACAAAAGGCCCTAGATTCTAAAAAGAAGTGCAACAGATTTTAAATTCTTAACTCCTAAAAGGCATGCAATAAATCACAGAACGTGAAACGTAAAAAAAACAGACCCTCCTAATAGGTTCGCGTCCCTAATTAGGCACCATAGTTATTTGTAGTATTGAAATACTTATTTAACCTCACATAGTGAGACACCTAACAAAACGGTGTTTTTTGATGTGCTGAAGCCCCTTTTCACCTGAGTTTTGTTCTAGACCCTAAACCCTCACATTCAGGTGCATTCGGATTATTTGCGAAGAACTGCGAAATGTTCGTATTATTTCTCTTCGTTCTTCCCTAGGAAGATTTCACCATTTTGAAGAAAGAACTTCTTATCAATGCATTTGAGTAACTGCGCTTTTTGTCTGCCGCTTCCATTTACAAGGACCTGCTTGATATAATCTATTGGCTCTAGAACAGTTCTAATTCCTGCTATTTTATTAATCTCATTGAGCATCTGAATTTGCTGAATGATTTTGCTATTTACTTTTATGTCGATATCACGATAGGCATCAATATACTCAGATATTCGATCAATCAGGTCTTCCTCTCTAATGTAGAGTTCGTTACATTGTAGCTTTCCTCCATAGCGTGAACATTTGTAATACACATATTTTTTCACACCACTTTTGCGTTCTCTTATGTGTTCTTCACCGATGATGCCAGAGCCGCACCTGCCGCATTTAAGTAACTTTGAGTAATAGAATGTTTTGGCACCCCATTTACTTTTCTCGTAGGTTGCGAGTCGTTTTCTGACTTCTAAAAACTGTTTTTTGGTGATTATTGGTTTATGATTGCCTTTGTACCAAACTCCAGATTGTTTCGGGTATTCGAACTCTCCATAGTAGAATGTGTCATTGAGAATGCGATACACCATACTGCGGGTGAGAACTTTTCCTTTGCGTGTTCTTAGACCTTCACTGGTTACTTGGTGCCAAGCTTCGCGTCCGCTCATATCTTTGTCGAGTATTAGGTGAAACAATTTTTTGATGTGATGGATTCTCTCTTCGTCGTGAACAATTTCACAAGCACCACGATACCGTGATCCTTCTCTTTTAATGGCGTACCCTAATGCTGGCATACCTGGTTTTCTCCCACTCTCACAAGCAGCTCTCATGCCTCGTCGAATATTTTTTCCTCTGTTATCATTCTCAAGCTTGGCTTGGCTGCAGAGTATCATCAGTAAGAATTTCTCGTTGGGGTTATTCCTAAAATTCTGTCCATGTGTTCGTATTTCATGCAGTTTGCCTGCGTCCATGAGATCGACGAGCCTGCCTAAATCACCGGCATTCCTGCTCAATCTATCAGGTGCCCACGTTATAATGCCCTGTATATCTTCATCTTCAATGTCTTGTAAGAGCTGATTATAGACAGGGCGAACGCCAACAGATTTCGCAGATTTTGCTTCATTGCGTACGTCAACGACATTTAAATTTTCTCGCTCCGCAATTTGTTGCATCTCTCGTATTTGTGCCTCAATGCTCATGGCTTGCTTTTCGTCACTTTCAGACGACTTGCGGGCGTATATACAATACCGAAGCGGTGCTTCGGCTCTTTTTCTTGAAGTTTCCATTTTGAAACTGGTGAGTAAATAGTGTTACCCACATTAGTGTCACGATGACCCACTTTAGTCGAGGACTAGTCTTTCAATTAGATTTAATTTTTTATTGAATCGAAAATCATTGATTTTGTTCTCGACTACCAAACTTATAACTTGTTTTATTATTTCATAAGGTGCAACAAACCATTCTCGTGGAGAGTGTCGCTTTCCATTTTTATCAAATACATCAATATTTAAACAAGATTTACCAAAAAATGCATGAAGTTTTTGTTCTAAGTTTTGAGGATTGAAGTTAAAGCACTTGAAGGTTGCCACAATAGCTACAGGCGCCATGAGGTACGTTGGTTTTTTTTCTGCATTTGAAATTCTTGACTCTACGGATCCAGTTGTGAAACCAATTTTATATAAGTCTTTTAAGCTCGCTATTTGTTCATTTTGACTCAAGGATTTCAAAACATAGATGTACCCTGCTTGTTGGTCTTTATCTGTTATTAATCCTGCTTTTCTTGAAAGTTCAGTCTCTAAATCCCCGTTAGGATCTGTTATCATTTTCCCATTTTCCGCTCGTATTCTTCTAGACAGACTTCTTAAAAGCATATTGGATTCCGTTCCATTTTCAAAAATCACTCGAAGCCTACCATCTTGCGTTCCTTTTACATCTTTTCTATCTCGAACGACCTTTGCAAGATAAAGAAGCATGCCATTAATCAGGCAAAAACGCCCTTGTTGTATTTTTTGATCACTTCTAAAATTTCTTTCGAGTTGTCTACGGCCATTCTTCAGATCTTGGTGACATTGCAGAAATAGAGGCTCAAATTCATCGAAATCCTTGCATGCCTTTCTCTGGGCAACAAACTCAGCCGATTTTCGATGTCGGATAAGGGCTTCTTGTTTGATACTAAAAATACCTGTTGGGTCATCAAGTATCCCCAGATCATCATCTTCCATAATATCTTTGACGCTTTGTAACTCCTTTGCTTGTTCTTCAAGGAGGTTGAATTTGTCATATCCGCTCTCAATTAATACGCCTGCATTTTTTAAGTTTCCACGAATTCCTTTGAGCCGTGAATAAAGACGTCTTTCCTTAATTTGCTTGCTGGGTTTTGGTTCATGTCCCGTATTTTCTACAAAAGCAGTAATCTCCTCAAAAGAAGCAATCAATCGATCGTCTTCAGACATAGCACTGCTCTTGGACGTAACATTTAGAAGTCCAAATTCATCTTCTGAAATCAATTGCAATAATTCTTCTTTTTTCATGGTTTATGAAGGCACTAAATCTTTTCTTCTCGTCGTAATCGTTTGAGGTAAATAACAGCCTCTGCCATTCGTTTCTCTAATGGATCTGGTGAAGATACACTTGGGTGCTTGCCTTTTGTTTTTACAAAGTCTTTGATTTTGGGCCAAAGAAGCAAAGCCTCCTCATCTGTCATTTGAATCCGAGTCATTTCAATAGATTCTTGGATGACTCGTAGCGTCTGTGATGTAACTGACTTTGATAGTACCTCAAAGGCTTCTTGGAATGGATTAATTCGATCAATTAGGTCAATATTGAGGTCATCAATATTCACAAACTTGCCCGCCATCCGGATAAATTTCTTGTCTCCGGTAGTTTTGATTTCACCATTTTTAACCACACTATCCACCACTACATGCTGACGCACCTGCTCAATCTCATCATTACTCAACTCCGGATATTTTTCCTGAATGATTTTCGGGATCATAACCTTGTTTATGACCTCCGGATCAATATTGCCTGGAAGCGCCTTAAGCATTTTACTGTCTTGCAGGATCGTTGCCTTAATATCATTAAGATCTGATTCGAGGATTTGCTCCACTCGTTCTGTTTTTGGTTCTTTGAATCCTCTGATTTTTAGCGTACCAGCTTCAGATTTATCCTCATCAGATTGCTTTGTTCGAAATTTGAACACCGGAGCCATGACTTGCTCCATCAGAAGTGAACAAGTAATAGCCTTGAGCATGTTGTTTACCGCAACCACGACATCATCATCCATGGCATCTGGCTGGGCGATGAGGTTAGTGAATTGAGCGTGATCTTTGTTGTCACTATCACGAGTACAACGACCGATGATCTGAATAACCTCTGTGAGTGAGCCTCGGTAGCCCACCGTGAGAGCGTGTTCACAATACGGCCAATCAAACCCCTCTTTCGCCATGCCCAAGGCGATAATTAAATCAATATCTTCTGGACCTTCAATGTTACGCAGATATTCCATGATATGATCACGGCTCTTCATGTCATCCACTAGATCGGCCACTTTGATTGTTTTTCCATCTGTGTGACGCTTTAAGTAAATCACCCCTGTCTGACTGTCTTGTTTTTCTACTACCCCGATACTATCAAGAATATGCCCAACTTCGTTGTACTTGTCTTTTGTAGACTCTCCAGCGTTTACATTGGGGATGTGCAAGATAGTTTTTTTATCGGTGTCTAGCACCTCAGGGATTGCACCTGTGTAGCGACCGGTATAGAAATGGTATCCAATCCCAAGAGATTTGAGGTACTCATACCCATTGAGCTGTTCGTAGTAGTTATAGGTCACTCGATCAAACTTAGCTTCATCCTCAGGAAGCAACACCGGTACACCATCCCCACGGAAGTATGACCCTGTCATTGCTACCACATGTGCGTCTGATTTTGTCATAACGCTATGAAGCAGGCTTCCAAGGATGTTTGACTCCTTATCTGCTGACACATGGTGAAATTCATCTATTGCCAGTAGTACATCGTTGAATTTGCTTTCATCAATATGCTCAAAGGCAAATCGCAAAGTCGCATGCGTACAGATAAGGATCTTTTCTTCACTTTCCATAAATTTGAGGAACGCCTGCACTTTGCTTTTTTCTCCACCCGGAGTGCACAGGTTCCACCGGTCATCTGGATTCCAGTCAGCAAAGAACCCATATTTCATGAGTTCGGTGTGACCAAATGAACCGCCAATGGATTTTTCAGGTACAGCCACAATGGCTTTTTTTACGCCTTGGTTATGGATTTTATCCAAGGCAATAAACATCAACGCTCGGCTTTTACCGGAAGCCGGCGGAGCTTTGATCAGCAAATACTGAGCATCACGTTTGGAGTAGGCACGTTCTTGCATCTCTCGCATCCCCAGTTCGTTGGTAGATTTGCTTTTCCCAGTTTGGGCGTATGTTCTGCGGACTAAATCTGGCATGGTTTAGTTTGGATTATTAAATTCAGTATTTCGGAAATCCCGACATACTGAATTTTAATTTTTAGGTTTAAGTTTTTTATTAAAGATATCTCCATGAAGAGAAACGTTATTTATTATATTTACGACCTCACCTATAGCTTTAGGAGAAAAGAAAACTTTTGTTGTTTGTTTTGAGTGATCAGTTGTTTCAATCCAAATAAATTCATTTCCATTTATTTCAGTAGTCTCAGGATTTCTTACTTTAAATTTAGCATTGGAAACCCAGCCTAAATAATAGATTACTTGTTTTAGCTGCACATTAGTAAAATTATAATGTGATAATGCCTTCGCTTCTGATTCTAAACTCGTTAAAATAATGTGTGGTGCGGCCTCTTTTATTTCGCCAACAATCTTATAAATTGGCTTACCTTTGTTTGTTGTTATCTTCCCAATTTCTCCTGCATGGATAGCATTTAGTATTATATTAAATACTCCTGTTTCGCTTTTGTCTATTTCTATATTACTTCCTGACAAAGAATTATTTTTTGCATTAAATCCATATACCTGATTTTTAATTGGATTAATTAAAAGTATTTCTTTTGGATTTATATCGAACATTTCTGGTAATATCTTTGACCATATTTCCATAAATTCTTTACTTTTTTCATTGGATTTAGATCTTACGAATTCATCCATATTAGATGTATTTTGGTTTGCATGTAGATTATTACTTGAAACTCTATACCAAATTTCTCCCTTATTTAACTTATATTTTTTTTGATCTGATACAGGAATTAAAGTACTAGTATTTTTTTCAATTAAGATATAGAAGCAATTTTTAGATCCTATATTAAAAGGCTGAATGTCTATTGCCACATTGGATTGAAGTATTTTTTTAAACTTAGCGTTGATTTGTTCAGTATCTACTGAGCTTAAGATTTCAATGTCTTTTTTATTTAAGCCAACTTCACTTTTAATTCCATTCTGTTCTTTTATTCCCAATAAAAGTATTCCTCCATTAGCGTTTGAAAAAGAAATAATATCTTTTGCAAAATTTATCATAAATATTTCAATACTATCTTCTTCTTTTCCAATATTTAATTTTTCTTTGTAATCAAACAGATCATTCTCATTAGGATATTGCCCATTTTCTCTTATGTTTGAGATCGTTGTTTCAGCTGTGTCTTTTAATTTTTTTAAATTCATTTTGTTTCTGATTTAATTGTAGCCGTCATCTTCTCATACAGAGCAAACAGATATTCTAGTCGTTCCTCGTCACTTTCAAAGGGACGAGAACGATACACTCGCTCCACGGCGGCATCTAGGTTCTGATGAGCTGTCAGCAGTCCCTCCGGCATTTTGTCGGGGTCATATAGCTGAGCCATGGTTTTTTCTGGATATTTTTCTCGTTCGTCTAACACATCAAACACCCGATCTTCTATTTCTTCTTTTTGCCGTGCGGTAAGGGGTGGGAAGGGAAATGTGTTGTAGCAAAGCGTAGATGAGTAGCGGATATCTGTTTTCATGCGTCCACCAACGGCTCGAACCCATGTCATGTGCATACGTGATGACACCACACCAAATACCCATGGCTCTGCATCGTAGATAGTTTGATGCGGTGCAATTGGAATTGTATCTTCCTGAAAGAATCCAGCTACAATGTAATTACGCTTTTCTGATGATACAAAGGGAATAAATACATATGATGAATTTTTATGTCGAATTTCTGCAAACTTATGAGGGGTATTTGCTAGTTTTTGTGTTGCTTTTCGCTTACTATCCAATCTCTCTTTTTTTATATTATCAATTTTTCCCTTTAAAAAAGGTATGCTTTCAGCTGCTTCAAGGTCTGAATCATAAATCCAAAAACAATACCTCTGTTTTCCATTTAAAAATTCATCTCCCCCAATGATTGGTTTTATAAACCTATCAACTCTATTGTCCTGAATTAAATCTTTCTCACTTTTTGTGAGTAATAATGACTTCCCATTATTCATACTTCCTGACTCCATAATTGGCAGTAAACTTATTGGTTTGGATTGGTCGGTCACAAATAAATCTGATCCCGCAACTAAATACGGAGATATTTTTTGTACATTAGCCTTTCTTTCTCCATTAAAAATAATCTTTTTAGCATTTGAAGTATTTCCTAAACCAATAATTACAACTGTAACCCCTGCATTACCTTTCGCATTATTTGACCAACTAAATGATTGATGAGCAAAACAGATTTCTAAATTTAATTTTAAGACTTCAGACCAAACTAATGAAACTTGAACTCCCTGACAGATTGAATTAGTAGAAACAAAAGCACACTTTGAATCTTGAAGGTGAATATACTCAGCTCCCTTAATGAACCATGGTGCAATATAATCGATATTTCCAGACCCCTTAATGTGCCCAAGGCAGAATTCTATATCAGATTTCATTTTTATAGACTGCTTTCTTGCTCCCTTATATGGTGGATTCCCCAGCAAATACGTCTCATGGTCTTGGCTTTTGGGGCACACTTCTGCCCATTCTATTCGTGTGGCGTTGGCATGCACTATGTTCCCAGCCTTCTTCAGCGGTATGGTGGGCTGTGCCTGCCCAAAGGCTTTGTGCTGAGCCATGTTCATCTGGTGCTCTGCCAGCCACAGAGACAGACGGGCCGTCTCCACCGCAAAATCATCTATCTCAATCCCAAAGAACTGATCGAGGCGTATCTCACTAAACAGCCTGAGCGAACGATGTTTTTCTAGCTCTTGTAATCGTTTCACGATTTCTATCTCCAGCTCTCGT
Organism: Candidatus Altimarinota bacterium; assembly: GCA_020631075.1. Lineage (GTDB taxonomy): Bacteria > Patescibacteriota > Gracilibacteria > UBA4473 > UBA4473 > JAHDHX01. Next base: position 15,587 of record JAHDHX010000006.1, on the reverse strand, counting down.
AGTCGCTTATACGCAATAATCAAGAAATTACCGCTGCCACACGCCGGATCAAATATCCGAATCTTACTCATCCGAATCAGCAGTTTTTCAAGTCCTTTTACGCTATCTTGGCTTTTTTCATATTGCTCATTCAGCTCATCGAGAAACAGCGGATTGATCACTTTCATAATGTTGGGCACAGACGTGTAGTGCTTGGTCGCATCATTACCGTCTATGTCTTCGTCATTCCCTTGGCGGATTCGTGCCACCGCCTGCAGCATAGACCCGAATATATCCGGATTAATCTCTTTCCAATTCAACTTTCCGCACTCTATCACCATTCGTCTTGCCCTCGCATTGAATTGCGGTGTCTCATGCTTATCGGTAAAGAGCTTCCCATTCACATACGGAAACTTTTTCAGATACTCCGGCAGCTGATCTCGGTCAGTATTATCCTCTGGCGTATCCAGCATCTCAAAGAGCTTTTCGAGGTACGCATTAAAATCACTTCCATCATCTTGCGTGTGTGATTTGATAGATTTAGTAAACACTTCATCCGGAAAAATACCGGTGTCTTCGGCAAAGAAGCAAAAAAGCAACCGAGACAAAAACACATTCAAGTCGTGCAGGTGTGTTTTCAGCCATTCCTCGTTTACATTACACAGCTCATCATACAGTTTTGCCATCCGCTCAGACGCTCTCACATCTGCCATGTTCTCATTAGACGCTGAGGCTTTCTCCATGCCCATCCATGGTAGGAAAAACTCGGCATTCGCTGGGAGCTTTTCAATAGGAATATCCAAAGTGTCACTTGTTTTTAGATCAACTGCCAAGAGGGTTTTATGATCTGTAACAACCAAAAATCGTGGTTTGTGGGCTGAGGTAAGTTTGTCCTTTTGCAAATCATCAATCACATCATGCAAGTCTCCACTTTCTATTTCTTGAAAAAAAAGTTTCTTCTTCAGAATTATTCGATCTTCTCGTTTTGCCAGATTGAGTTTCACATTTCCTTTGCCTTGTTTTAGTCGTGTTACCGTAGACTTTGGAACCTTATAAGCGAGCAATAAATCATAAATGAATTCCTGCTTATCAAAATCCTCAACAATAGTTTTCAGACGTTGCTCAACTTTGTGAATACTCATGCTCATACATTCTATTCAATATGAGCAAATAAACAACGTAGCCTAGTAAAGCGATCTGACTTACATTTTACTTAAGTTTCTTCTTGCATCTCCATCTCTACTAACTGTGCCATATATTTGAACTTTGTTACTTCTCTGCGGTACTTCGTGGCGAGCTCGTGGTTTTCCCCACGGTAGCGAATCACCGAACTATAGCTCATAGATTTCCACATTTGTATGCGTTTCCACAGCTTGAGCAGTTGTCTTTCTGATCCGCTTCGCCACATGGCGTGCAGATGCGGGGAGAGTTTTTTCATAGCGATGATAGCTCGTTCTCGCACTTCATCTTGGTCGACGGGAACGTTATTCATGTTGGTCGTTGTCATGATGAATTTGGTTATGAAGTACACACATACAAAGCCTGCGCGGGGGCTGTAAGTCGAGGCCAAAGCAGTTTTTATTTCATCTCTGTCAGCGCACTTCGCACCGCCTGCCAGTACCGCTGCATTTGAATGTGTCCAGAATAGTCGTCTTCGCCTGTAAGTAAGTCTTTCAGATTCTCTGCTCGCACTTCAGCTAGTGTCTCCATTTTCCACTTCCAGCGTTTGAATTCTGTCTCGTTCATTGGCAATGGGAATGTCTCTTTCTGCGAAATACTCATGAGGGCATTGCAGACCCATGCAGGCATCCCTTTGGGCATGTGCTGTTGAATGTATTTTTTGCCCATTTTCTTCCGTTCACTGGGGCATATTTCTGTGATCATTGTCATGGTAATTTTGGAGATGAATTAGTAATGAAGCACACACATACAAAGCCTGCGCGGGGGCTGTAAGTCGAGGGGAAAACCGAGATGAATTAACCTAAATGATGGCATACATAAACCGAACTGGCTTTTTGCCGATCCCTTTCAAGGCATACACCAGTGCGTCCGCCAGATCATCATGAGATTCTTTGCCTAGTCCGACCACTTGCTCAATAAGTTCTTCGATATTGCTTCCGTCACTGGGCAGCCAGACTTGTCCGTTTTCAATCAAATGACTCACCGAAGCCAGCCTGGCTCGCTTATCTTGTCCATGGGTCTTCATGCCTTCCACCTTTATGCCGTCCTCTTCCAGCACTTCTATCATCGATTGTTGGTACCCCACTGACTCCACCTGCACGGTGGGTGTTTTGTCTAAGTATCTTTCGCACCAGTCGACTATTTCCTTGATCTTTTCTTTGGTCTCGAGAAACGTCATCCGCTTGTTAATGACCTGGGGGAGTACATACACATCCAGTGTTCGGTCACTCCCGATGTAATAATCTCGCCTTTTTACTCTCGAACCATCCACTGGACGCCACACTGCCAGCACGGGAACAATGGTGGTGTAATCTGCTGTGTCTCTTTGTGAGATAGCGAGATCAACACCGATCGAGATTTTAAACGTTGCGTCATTACTGCGAGTCAGGTCACCATAGTCATCCCAAAATCTATAAGATTTGAACCAGTCCGCTTGCACCAATTGGTAATCATCAGGGACGAGGTTGAGTAAATACTCTCGCTCCCACGCTATATGATTACCCACTTTTTGCTTATGCGCTTGGATACTTTCATCGTCAGGAAACTTTCCTGCCCATAACGCTTCGCCAACGTCAGTCAGAAATGGATACCTTCGCACCAACCCAGACATCTCACCCAGCTCAATTTTCTTTTCAAATCGTCGTACTAAGCTGTCATCGTGAAGAAGGTTCCCAATGATCACCACTTTGGTATTGATGTCACCTGCAGGCAATATCTCACCCGTCAGCCAGTTGTAGGTTTTGTCTCGTTGTTCACGGAAACGCACTGAGGCTAAGTCTTCAATATCGTCACAGATGATAAGATCGGGGCGTGTTGCCAGATGACGTATCCCGCGGATACTTTGTTCCATACTCACGGCCTGAATACGGGCTTTAATCTTTGGAAATGTTAACGCTTTCTGTCCCAGTTCATTGGTTTGCAATACTTGCCCATAATCATGCATCAGCACTTCATTCGTTTCGATCTCTGCCTTAATATTCTTCAGGTGTTGGTAGGCTTGCTGCTGCGTTCGCCCCACCAGCAACACAAATTTCTTTTGTTGGCTGCCCAGCATTGCCCACAGTGGATACGCCATGGAGATGATGGAAGATTTGCCCGAGCCACGGAAGGCAAGAATCACCGAGAGTGGGATGTCTGCTTGCTGCGCTACATCGAAGATCTCTTTGTGAAACGATGCTGTGCTGTGGGTGACGTAGTGCGCGAAGTAAATATGGAAGAACCAAAGGAAACTTTGCTGAGTGACAGCCTCTCTCACTCCACTATCAGACACGATTTTTTCTATGAGTGTTTTCATCACGTGTTGGGGGGGGAAATGTCATTTTTTACATTTGAATGCTCTTGGGATGTTTCTGCTTTCTTTCCCTTCGGCTTTGGTCGCACCAAAACAGACTGCGCCAGTTTCAATGCTTTTCGTACGACTGTTTTCTGCTCCTTATTCAGTTCTGAATTTTTACCAAAATAGGCATTGAGTTCTAGACCTGTCTTGTACTTTGCATGATGTGTTTTCAGCCAAAAAAGAATGGCTGTCATATTCCCCTCATGAATTTTCTTCACAAGCTGGGATTCCGCCAGATCATTGATAAGTCCATATCCGATGGACCTCGCCCTTTCAACTTCAGCCTTAAATTCTGTGTCTTCGTTGCACCAGCGATAGAATGTACATCGGGCAATACCCACTTTTTCACAAACAACCTGTGTAATCGGTGTTTTCTTGAGTTGTTCGAGTACTAACTCCTTTTTTTTTGCCGTTTTCTCTCGAACTGCTGCTGTTTTCTTCGGCATGATTTACAGAGATGAATAAGTAACAGTATCGCCCGTGAGCTGCTCCCACCGCTGACAAATGACCCGACAATACTCAGGATCAAGTTCCACCATCAAACACCTGCGTTGGGTTTGCTCACAAGCAATGAGCGTACTGCCACTGCCTCCAAATGGGTCATAGATGGTTTGACTTACCTGCGAGCTGTTGAGAATCAGTCGACGGAGTAAGCCCACGGGTTTCATGGTAGGATGCAGGGTGTTCTTTTGGGTTTTCGGCTGAATGAGTATCGATTTGTCATTCGTTCTTCTGAAACAGTGCTTTCCTCTCCAGCCGTAGGCAATAAGTTCATGTTGCGAGAGATAATCCAACCGACTCAAACTCGCACTCGTCTTCGCCCAGATGAGTAATTGTTTCCAGTTGTACCCCGCTTGTATAAGCCCTGCCTTCAGACTGCAAATATGGGGATCGGCGTTGAAAATGTAATAACTGTTCTTCTCCGCTAAGTACGACGCGCAGACTGCTAGCCATTGTCGTGAGAATTCTGCAAATTCATCGGCGGTTTGATGTTGATCATTCACTATCGATTTGTGCATTCTTTTTGTCCGCTTCGTGTTCTTGTCAGATGTAGATATTTCATTGGACAGACTCTTTTGACTCTCCACTACGGCGACTCCGTATGGTGGGTCAGTTAAGATGAGATCAATCGTTTCATTGTGAAGGAAGGACTCTACTTGAGCTTTGTCTGTCGCACTGCCACATAGCAGCCTATGTCTGCCGAGTTGTATGACTGTTCCATGTCTGATGTCATTGAGAACAAACTGTCTCTGATGTTTTGCTCCCAGGTTGGGAGTAGATTTTTTCTTGGCTTGTTTTGGAAGGGATGAAGTGTTCATGATTGTGAGGGGCGTAATAAAGAAATGGTGGGATCAGCTGGAGATGAACGATGAACTTTTTCGCCGGTCATGGCTTCCCAGCGTCGAACAATCACATCACAAAACACAGGATCTTGTTCCATCAAAAAGGCTCGGCGTTGCATTTGTTCACATGCCAGCAAGGTTGAACCCGATCCACCGAATAAATCCAGCACGGTATCGTGTATTTTTGTACACCGCTTCAGGGGCTTTTCATGCAAAGAGATCGGCTTTTGGGTGGGATGTTGGTATTCGTTACTCGGTAAGCGCTTGCACAGCCATATATCGAAGGTATCGATAATATCCTCTAGCCCCCGATTGCCCATCTCAATTTCTTTGTTCAATATTTCATTCAGGTTGACCCCATCGGCCAGGTAGGGATTACCAATCGTGCCGTACACACACGCTTCATAGGCTTTATGAAACGCCACTTTGGGTGTAAGGGAGAAGTTATTTTTCACCCACAGGCAGACTCGTTTGTTGCTCACTTTCTGTTCGGCATACATACGTTGCAGAGTCCCTATGTGCTTTTGATCACACCAGTAGAAAATATGCGCATCATTTTTGGTATGTGACAACGCATTTCTCAATGAAGAATACAATAATTGTTCAAATTCCTCATTCGATCTACTATCCCGTTCTTTTCCGCCATACTGTTTTTGGCCGCTCACCCCTGTGTTGTAGTTGAGACCAATATCGTACGGCGGGTCGCAATACACCATGTCGATGCTGGCTTCGCCGATCAGCCGTTGTATATGTTTAGCGTTCTGTGCATCACCGCAAAGTAGTTTGTGCTTTCCCAATGTGACAAGATCTCCCACTTTTGTAAGAGGATTCTTTTTTGCTTCTGCAATCATCGACGCTATGTCTGCCTGATCGTCTGTTGTGCCCAAAACATCATTCCAAATCTGACTGAGATCTGTTTCATCAAACCCTGTATCGAGGAGCAATTCTATGTCGAAAGTTTTGAGAACGTCGAAATCCCACTCACCTTTGATTTGGTTTAGACGAAGTGCCAAGGCTTTTTCAGTCTCAACACCTTTGATTGCAACTTCATACACCAAGACCTCTTTCCACTTTTGTTCTTTTGCCAGCCGATACCTTGCTATCCCATCTATGATGATATTCTTCCGCTTGGGGTGCATATTTACCACAATGGGCTGACTCCATCCATGAACCTCAATGCTTTTGAGAAGTTGCTCTTTTTTGCCCACATCTATTTTTCGCGCGTAGTACTTCGGGATTTTGAGTCCTCTGATTTTGCGCTGGTTAATCAATGGTGATGTTGCCGTTTCCGATAGGTTATCTTTTAACATGCCTCCATAATCCTTCATTGGAAATCACTCTGTAAATGATTACTCCTCACTCTTGCGAATAGTTAAAAAATGCAAATAACCCCTCAACAAAGGGGTTTGTTTTTAGTTTTATGATTGGTGACGCAGGAGTTTTGCGATTTTTTTAAACACAAAATTAATTAATTTGTTGTATTAAACATCTCACCCTATAACAACAGGTTTTGTGATGAACAACCATTCTTTCGTCAATCCCCAAAAAATCCCCGATAAATTTATTCCACCGATTTATTACACTATCTCTACTCGGGAACAGATAGGACAATTGCTCTTTTTCAAAGACTGATTGATGTGTCGCCAAAAAAACAAGCATCTTTCCATGATTATTTAAGTCTATATTATTGCGTTTTAATAGTCCCATGTCCTGAAAAGTTACGAATGTTGATGCTCTTCGAGGTGACCAGTGACGAATTTCATTGTTGAGAATATTTACTTCAATAACTAAGTCTTGGTACTGTTGCTTACTGGTCACCAGTGCAATACCTACAACATCAATCCCTTTTTCGTGAGCAGATTTGATCTGCTGTCTTAAAACCTCTTCTTCACTTAGCTCAGGCTCTGGAAAAGAATCTCGATCTGTTACTATCTCTTCTCCCACATAGATTTCAGTCTTGTTCGAAGTACTCTCATCGGTCTCTATTGATATCTGATCTACGCAGTACTCATGGTTTGCAAAATCTATATTATGAATTACTCCCCTTAGAGTAGAAATCAGTTCTTTGTATCGGTCATCTTCTTCGAAAATATTTTTCGGTATTCCAGTAGTAAAATCATTGAGCTCCTTAAATCGTTCTATTAAAGGTGATTTGATGGCTGCATGTGCTGCATCCATAATTGTAGAGTTCGAAATCAAGCTAGAATCCACATTTTCTAATCCTGCGGAAAGACTAATATCAAGCGTAGCTGCTGAAAGACAATTTTGAATTTTAGGTATGTCAATCATTGCTCTTAATTCATCAAAAACACTTAAATTTTTAAAACTTATACTCTGAAATGAGTCAGATATGTTTGCACAAGCGGATAGATTTGCTTTAACAAACTTACCATCAAAGACATCTAATCCTGAAAATTTAGCATCGGACGATTTATAAGCATCTACAGAATTCAAAAAATTAGAATTTATATCCTCAGCAAAACTATTCATAGATGGAATTTCGCCCCTCTCTATCATTGCAGACATAACACCTCTTTTTTGCCATTTTTTTTCTTTGTTCTTCATATTTTTGACTTTATCACTCTCGCACGTTCTACGCAAAACAAGAGTTAGAATTTCGTCTGATAATCCACCCTTTGAGCAAGTATTTTGATCAGTGTTTAGTAAAAGAGACACTCTTTTTTATAGTGTCTCTTTTTGTCTCATGCTTGGTTAACACAATAGACATTGTGCGTACTAGACCCGTCTGCTGCACCATAATTATTTGCAGTATCGAAATACTTATTTAACCTCACATAGTGAGACACCTAACAAAAGGGTAATTTACGATACTCTCGATCCCCTTTTCACCGTTGTTTTGTTCTAGGCCTAGCAGGTTGTGTGGTAGAGTGTTTGGTTGTGAAGCTGCAGAGAGGCTGTGGAGAGGTGGCTTAGACGTTGAAAAGGGGGGGCTAGACGACGACTTTAAGGTACTCGGCTTCGCAGAGGACGCGCTCGGGTCTGTCGGGGGCGTAGGTGGTGAGGATGGGCTGGCCCGAGGCGGCGCAGGTGCGGGCGTAGAGCTGTCGGGGATTACGCAAGGCCATGCGGTCGCGGTGGCGCTGGTCGGGGCAGCGGCGGGGGATGGGGAGGCTCATTTTACGGTAAAAGCTGAGTTCGGCGCGTTGAATCTTGTAGTTTTTGCCGGTGACTTCGCAGGCGAGGAGTGCTTTGCAAATGCTGTCGTCGACGTCGGCGATATGGTCAGGGATGGTGACGGTTTGGGGTTGGTATTGTTTCTGGTCGGGGTCGCGCCAGCGGTAGCCACGGGCGAGGGCCTGCTCTTTGGTGAGGGGGTAGTATTCTTGGGCGACGGTTTCGTTGTAGGCGAAGGGGCTGAAGGTGGCAGGGAAGAACTGGCCCCACTCGCCTGTAGATTTCATATGCTCGATGATTTTGGGCTTGAGGTCGTGGTATTCGGCTTCGGAGTATTGGCGGTTGAGGATGCAAAATTGCTGACCTTTGAGGCTGATGCACCCGAAACAATCACGGCAATTTTGCAGATAGTCACCATAGTCTATGTTTCTGGAGTTCCAGCACGACACAGCCCATCGACAATGGTATAGGTTGCAACAGCCTAGGTTCTCATAGCACAACTCAGTGTGTTTTATGCCCGCAAAATCAAGGTCATGACTGTCTATCACATTCACACAGTCTAGCAAATATGCACAATCTTGACTTTTACTCGTGCCAAAACACATTTGACAGTTTTTGCATTGCTCAAGGTAATCACCAGTGCAGTCTTCGCATTGCTGAAAATTAACCGCAGGGTGCAACATTTTCTCTCTTTTATATTGCGCAAAATAGGTTCGATATTTCTCTAGATTTTCACGTGATGAAAAATCATATTGAGCTTTTTTCTGTTCATACTCAGCTTTCGTATACTGCACATTCGCGATGCAATACTGCTTCCGCCGTAAATTCCAGCAAAATAGGCAGTCCGAACAACTCCGCAGATCGTAGGAAAAACTACAATTATTGCTATTTTTGCAATCAAGGCAATGAATGCATTCATAGCATTTTGAGCAGCTTAAGCACTCATAGCACCATGTGCAGTCATTCACTAAGTAGCTGCAATCAACCAGATTTTGGCTGTTATAGATAGTGCGGCAGTACAGGCAATCTTGGCAGCGACCAAGGTCAAAGCACAGATAGCACGTCTTGTTAAACCCCGCACAGTTGACATATTCACTGTTTTTGCCGCCTACATTTAGCAGTGCATTACGCGGGCAACGGCTCTGAAGTCCTTTAAATTGCTCAAAGAAGGACCTCTCCAAATGGTATTCTTGGCCATATTTTCTACCATCAAAAGCATCTGACGAGAAGTATTCTTGGGAATACACAGGAAAGGGGGAACTAGTTGGATAAATACTAATGATTCCTTTATCTGTAGCGTCACATTTCCTTTTATAAAGTGATCGCTCATTACGCCACATAAGACGCCTGCGTTGCCGCTCTTCAGGACAAAGTGCAGGGAGAGGAACTCTGGTTTTCTCATAAAATAAAATATCTACTTTCGTCAGCTCAAAGTCTTTTCCTGATATAATGCAGGTCCGTTTCATGATGCTGTAGATAAAATTAAGAAGACTGGCGGCGCTGGAGCGCGGTGTAGCCCAGTAGCGAAACGATCAACGCGAGGTCGAGGAGCTGGCTGAGGCGGAGGGTTTCGAAGAGAATAAGGGTTTTTTCGGCGTGGAGGAACTGCAGGAAAAAGTCGGTGACGGCGTAGAACAAAAGTGAGTAGACGGTGGTGCGCCAAGGGTGGGCGGACCACTGGCGGAAGTTTTTTTCGACGAGGACCAAAAACAGGAAGTGCAAAATGAAGGCGTAGAGGGTGACGGGGTGCACGGGGGTGATGATGTCGACGCCGAAGGTTTCGTATTGGATGCCCCAAGGTAACCCCGTGGGGGTGCCGTAGGCGGTGCCAGTAAGGAAGGCGCCGAGGTCGAGGATGAGCACGCCGTGCCAGAGCGGTGAGCAGGCGAGGTCGGCGTAGCGGCCGACGGAGAATTTGCTCTGGGAGAGGTCGTAGTAGGCGAACGCGGCAAAGGCGGCCAGGGCGCTGAAGAGGTGGAGACCGCCGTCCCAGAACATAAAGAATGACCAGAGGTCGAGGGAGTCTGTCTCGGCCAAGAACAGCCACGCGACCAGTCGCCCCGCGAACAACCCTGCGAGCACCCAGCGGACGAGGTGCTGGATGACGTATTCGTATTCGAGGGCGTTTTTGCGGAGGTCGGTGTAGAGCTGCCAGATGCTGTAGGCGAAGGCGAGAGCGAGGAAGAGGCTGTAGACCTTAAACACGAAGGTGCTGGTGGCTATCTGGGAGAAATTCATGGTCGGGGGGAGTGTAGGCTGACGCCCCCGAGAGACAAGGTGAAAGTGAAGTAATAGATTGAAAAAAGTCTCGAACAAAAATGAATCTTTTTCGCGAGGGTGCGATTGAGAACTGTAAAAGGTACGAAGGTACCTTTTACAAACCTCGCACTACCCTCACAAAAAATCTCCTATTTTTGTTGCGAGACCGTTTATGTTAACACTACCTAGACCATGACGTAGATGACCTGGGCGATGAGGTAGGTGCTGGCCAGTGCCCAGAGGCCCAGCCCGCCCCAGTGGCGCAACCGTGGCAGGGAACGCAGACGCAGATGCAGCCAATAGCCCCCCCAGGCCGTCAGGCAGATGACGGTGATGGTCAGTAGCGAAAGTGAGCTGGCCCAGTGGGTGAACCACTGGTGGCCATAAAACGGCCACCGTATGAAACCGCTGAGCCAGATGAGGGCCCAGATGACACTGAGAGTGATGAGGGTTTTGTGGGTGGTGTCGAGCAGGACTTCGGTGGGGTCGAGCGTGGCGGCGGTGGTGCGGAGGGCTTTCTTAAGGTCTTCGGGGTTGATTTCGATCTTGGCGATGACCTGCTGGAGCTCTTGTAGGCCGTCGTTGAGTTTGGCGTTGAGCTGGGTTTGGGTGACGACGAACTCTGACTGCCGGGTGCGGAGCTCGGCTTGCTGCTCGGTGGTGAGTTTGGCGGACTCGAGGAAAAGTTTTTCGTCCTTCAGCTGGAGGAGGAGCTGCTGGGAGAGCTTCTGGAGGTGGTTGACGGCGTTGGATGAACGAAGCCGTGAGAGGAGGTCGAGTTTTTGCTGGATGTCGCGGGCACGTTTGCGGTCGAGGTAGTCGAGGTTTTTATTGAGCAGTTGGCCAACCTCGGTGATGATCGACTCGATCTCGCGCCTGAGGACGACCATTTTTTCTTCGCGTTGGGCGATGAGGGTTTGGATCTCGTCAACGTTTTGTGGTCGGTCGGTGGGGGACTGGTCGTCGAGCTCGGACTGGAGCTTGGCTTCGAACTTGGGGTCAAGGCCTTGGGCCTGGGCGGCGGGGCGGTCGCTGATGGCCAATGTGGAGGGGTAGAGCCATTGGAGTTTGAGGTTGTAGTCGAGGCGTAGCTTGCGGTAGGCGGCGTAGAGGTCGAGGGCTTCGATGCTGCCTTTGAGGGTCTGGTCGGTGGGGGTGGTGCCCTGAAAAAGGAAGGTGAGGTCGTCGTGGGTGGCTTGGAGGTCGGACTGGGTGCTCTCAACCGCGGTGAGTGACAGGATGGCGTAGCCCTTGGTGCGGAGCTGCTGACTGGCGGTGGCCTGGTCAGACGCGAAGAGGTGGCCACGCAATGACTGCCCAGCACTGTCGACGACTTGGAACTCAAACTTTTGCATGGATCACACCATTATAGCAGGGATGGGGGGAATGTGCACCTGCAAGTGGGTGGGGAACACTATTGTGACATGGGGGTTCATTTGTTATCTTGTCCACATGAAAATACACATGGTGCTGCATGAGGCGTTTGAGGGGGCGGGGGCTATCGTGACCTGGGCGGAGAGCCGTGGGGTGGAACTGTCATACACTCGGGTTTATCTGCATGAAACGCTACCAGGTCAAGCCATGGGGTTTGATGTGTTGATCGTCATGGGGGGGCCACAATCGCCAGCCACGCTTCAGAGTGAGTGTCCGCACTTTGATGCGGTGGGGGAAATGCGGTTAATTAAGCAAGCTATACAAGCGGAAAAATTTGTCTTGGGGGTGTGTCTGGGGGCGCAGCTTATAGGTGAAGCGCTCGGAGCGGCGCACGCTCACAGTCCTCAACGTGAAATTGGTGTGTTTCCCATAAAGCTGACCCCTGCGGGGATGAAGGATCGGTGGCTGAAAGGCTGGCCTGAAACTTTGGCGGTGGGGCACTGGCACGGTGATATGCCTGGGCTCACAGAAGAGGCGGTCGTGTTGGCCCAGAGTGAGGGGTGCCCGCGGCAAATCGTGCGCTATGGGCCCAAGGTGTATGGATTTCAGTGTCATTTTGAATTTGATAAACGGGCGATAACGGCGATGATAGAGCACTGTGGTGCGGAGCTGCAAACCTATGAAGGGGGGCAGTTTATCCAAGATGAGCAGACACTGCTCGGGCATGATTATGACGCCATAAATCAGTATTTGTTTGATTTCTTAGACAGGGTGTTGGCGGATTTTAAGTCTTGAAATTTGAGTGAAGCCAAGAGAATTTCTTGTAGTGGTTTAATCAAGAGTGGTTTCGGGGGAGGTGCTGGGGGTGAGTGATGACTGGAGGGTGGATTCGAAGTTGGTGAAGTCGGCCCGTGTGGGGGTGGCGGCCTGCTGCGCGGCGAGGGTGCGGGCGGTCAGTGGGCCGAACCAGCCCGCGACGCTGACATCCGCCGAGGGGATGAGGTCGTGGTGGAGCTGGAACGCGACCAGGGCGGCGTGGGTGTGCTGGCCGAAGTAGCCCGAGGCGGCGTGGGTGAGGAAGCCGAGCTCGCCGAGCTGGTATTGTAAGGCGTAGACTTCGTAGCCGTAGGCGCCCTGGGTGAGGGGTGGGGTGTCGGTGCTGGGGAGAGTGGGGGGCTCGGCCGTGGGTGACGTGAACGGCAGAGGGTCGGGGGGCGTGGGGCGCGGGAGGGCGGAGAGCTGCTGGGCGATCACCTGGCGGGTGGGGGCGTCGGCGGTGCCGCTCTGGGGGAGAGAATGGGCCTGTTGGAACTGCTGCAGGGCGGAGCGGGTGACGGGGCCGAAGTAGTCAGTGAGGTCGTGGTGGAAGTGGTCACCTGTGCGGAGAAAAGACTGCAGCTGGCGGACGGTGGGGCCACGGCTGCCGACGGACAGGGGTTGCTGTGACCAGTGAGCGGTGGGGGTGGTGAGCGCGGGAGTCTGGCCGAGAGGGCCGTTGAGCGGGAAGTAGTCAACCAGGCCTGACTGGGGTGGGAAGAGGGTGGCGGGGACACTCTGAACGCCCCAGTCGACGGCCCGACGGAGGCCTGGCTCGCCCCAGCCAGCCCAGACGTCAACCCGATCGTAGGTGGCGAGGGAGCGGTCGCCTTGATTGACGATGGCTTGGCCGGTGTCGTGCTTGGTGCCGCAGCCGAACCCCGGCAGACAGATAGTGGTGCCGTAGGGGATGCGGGGGGCGGCGGCGAGCAGCCCCGGGAAGACGGGGGTGCCGTCGGCGGCGTGGGTGCCTTGGCCGTTGAGGCGGATGTCGCCTTCGTAGGAGCCAGTGACGTACCAGCTCTGCCCCGGGAGTGGGGAGTAGTAGGCGGTGACGGTGACCCAATGCTCGAGCCCTGTGGTGGGGATGACCAGCGGGGCGGCGGTGTCGGGGGGGAGAAGGGAGTGGCCCTGCGTGGATGCGTCGGTGGTGGGGCTGCTGGTCGTTTCGGTGGCTGGGGTGGGCGGGGCGTAGGGGGATAGAGCGTTGAGAGGCAGTGGCAGGGTGAGGACGGTGGTCAAAGCGCAAGCCAAGAACAGGCGAGCGAGGAGACGCTGGGCGGGATGGGTGGTCATGGTGGTTTTGGGGGTTGTCATGTGGTGGGGGTTTTTTGGGGAAGGAGGAGGTGTGTTTGGGGTGTTTTTTTGAAAAATTCAGATGATGGTACGGAAATAAAAAATTTGTGCAAGTGTATTTTTTTTGAATCTTAAAAAATGCTTCAGGTTCATATATAGAAATAAAAAAATGGGGTTGTGGGGGGAAGATGAATAAAATTGTTGACCATAGTTTGAACACAAATTATGTTTGGAAGTGATGCGAAAAGGAACACAAATATTGATCATGATGGTGGGGGTGCTGGGGGGGGTAGCCACGGTGGAGGCGCTGGCCGATGTGCAGCCGACTGACCTGGGGGCGGAAGAGATGCAGCACTTAGCGGATGTGGGGGTGATGCGGCCGTTTGCGGGGGATCTTTTCCTCCCTAATCGGGCGATGGACAGGGCCAGTGCGCTGGTGGCGGTGCTGCGGGCGGGGGGGCATGAATACCCCACGCAGAGCCCTGACCCCGATGAACCGTGGGGGCCGACGCATGATGATGTGCTGACTGACCAATGGTATGCACCTGCGGTCCGCTATGCGGGGGAGGAGGGGATAGTGCGCATGGGGGGAAACTTCCGACCGAGTGAGACGGTGACGAAGGCGGAATTTCTGACGATGCTCTTCCGAGCGACGGGGACAGACCTGCGTCGGTATCGGCGGCTGACGTATGACCTGGCGGGGGACATAGAAGCGGGGGACTGGTATGCGCAGACTTTTGCTTATGCGAAGCGGTACCACATAGCGCATTTGCCGCATGACACGCTGTATCGGCCCCATAAACCGTTGACACGGCGTGAGGTGGCGATCTTTACCCATCGGCAGCTGTCACTACTACGCAGTAGCTGGGCGGAGCGGAAGCAGACTGAGTTTCACGGTAATCTGCAGCACTTTTTGTCGTACCTCACGGCGGGGGAGCACCATGAGTCTGAGCGGCACCTGATGGAGATGATGCAGCTGGTGCGGGACATGACGGCGGGGGCGACGGAGACGGAGTCGCTCGCGGGGGAGACGCTGTCGGAGGCGATGGAGAAGTTTTTTGATGGGATGCGGACGCTGAAAGCGGGGGGAAAAGCGGCGCAGGTGCGGGCGATCGAGTCGTTTTACATTGCGTATCAGCTGTCGGAGCGGGTGGAAAAGCTGGGGGGGGAGTTTGGCCCTGCGGCGGCGGAGTTTCGGCATATTTGTGAGGCGACCATTACCGCGCTGGAGCCTGTGGACCCTGCGGAGTACCTGCAAGATGGGGTGTATGTGCCTGGATAGAAGAAGATGTCTGGGGAAAATTTTGACAAGGGGGGTGGGGGGAAGCAAAATCGCCCAGCTTCGACCAAGGTGCACGTGTCGTATAATGGCTATTATCCCGGCCTTCCAAGCCGATGATGCGGGTTCGATTCCCGCCACGTGCTCCAATAATCTGTTTGGAGCTTTTTTTGTATGGTAAAAATGAACAAGATGGTCGCTTGGGAGGATTTTATAGCGGTGGAAATCTGTGTGGGGCGGGTGCTGAGGGCGGAGGTGCGCCCAGAGGCGCGTCAGCCTGCGTATAAGCTGGAGATTGATTTTGGTGAGGAAATCGGGGTGAAGCAATCGTCGGCGCAGATTACGGTGCATTACACGCCGACTGAACTGGTGGGAGAGCTGGTACTGGGGGTGGTGAACTTCCCGCCGAAGCAGGTGGGGAAGTGTATGAGTGAGGTTCTGGTGCTGGGGGTGCATGATGAAGCTGGTGGCGTGCGGTTGGTGCAGCCAGAGGGGGAAGTGCCGCTGGGGGGAAGAGTGTTGTGAGGAATAAAAATGCCCCCCTTGACCTACATCTAGGTCGAGGGGGGAGAGAGGGAGAGGGAGACCC
>JAHDHX010000046.1 GCA_020631075.1 Candidatus Altimarinota bacterium | reverse complement strand
GCCTGTTTCTC
Organism: Candidatus Altimarinota bacterium; assembly: GCA_020631075.1. Taxonomy (GTDB): domain Bacteria; phylum Patescibacteriota; class Gracilibacteria; order UBA4473; family UBA4473; genus JAHDHX01. The sequence continues at coordinate 1,088 of JAHDHX010000046.1, read as the reverse complement.
GAGTTCTTTCTGACGTTGGTCGAGTGCCAGCCTGTCGGCCTCCAGTTTCTGGAGTGCGGCTACAGCGCTTCGTTTCGATGGCATTGAGGATACTTCTTTCTTCCCCTCCGATGACCCTCTCCTCGGCTGACGTGGACTATCACCCGTCCTGTAGGAAAGCGATTTCCCCCTTGGTTTTCGCGAACACCTGAGATCGAACGGGAGGGGAGTCTGGCTCACGGACTTTCAAGGATGATGGGCGTGCAGCTGGCGCGTCAAGGACGGCGGGGCCCCACTATTTTGGCGTCCCTTCGCTTCGCTGCAGTCCGACAAAATCGTTGCCCCCACAGCCGCTTGGCGGTCGCCCAGCCGGGCGATCCCTGACCCGCCAACCGAACACCCATCTGCCTTCCTCTCGTCGTCTTACCGACAAATATCAGGAGGATTTCATGACTGCACTTGCATCGTTTCAATCAAACTCGAACAGCTACTTCGAAGCACTGGCCACTGCCGAACGGCGGGCCTTGCACAGCTTCTTCGACCAGCACGTCGTGGAAGATAATGACCTAGGATACTTCGCCCTGGACGAGGGTGACTACAACGCCTTGCCGGCGCATCTGGCCAGCCGGGTGGTGCACACGGTGCACGGCGCAATGCTCGACGAGTTCTGAACGTCCGATGGGGCGGGAGCCGGTGACGGTTCCTGCCCCTTTTTTGTGTTCGCCGGTGGAAGAAGAGAGAGTGGTGAGGAGCGGTGCTGGTGACGCGCTCGGTCCCGCACCACCTGCGGCGGCGCTCCTGCGGGCGCGGCGTATATGGTCCCGGCCCCGCATGCACTCCTGAGCGCCAACGGGTCGAAGCGGCGCGAGGCTGACGGGAGCGACAAACCCCGCTCCCTTATCTCGCACGCGCTTCTTTGCCGTTAGCTTATCAGGGGTGCGTCTTGGCTGGGATGCTTGCTTCCGAACTGGCGCTTGCGGTTCGCTTCAGCGTCCCGGGCTGTTGCTTTCGCTCGATTGGCACGGATGCCAATGTCCGTTCAAAACCCATTCCCGTCGTTTCTGGACTTAGACCTCGCAGTGGGAAAACGGTAGCACACCGTACGCAGC
>JAHDHX010000045.1 GCA_020631075.1 Candidatus Altimarinota bacterium | reverse complement strand
CGTGGCCTTCAGCGCCCCAGAACACGGTTTCTTGTGTTCCTGTGGCAGACGTTCTGTGCACGCGGGCTCGGCCCTGAAGGGGAAGCTGTGGCGAGTCCCCGTTCTGGGTATGGAGCATGAGAGCATAACCAGCAACGTCAGGATCATCTCGAAGTTGTACACGTTGCACAGAATATATTAGAAATGGTCCTGAATACAGCATATGGGGTTTGCACGGCTCCGATTTCAATAGCGCGCGCCCCAACGGCGTTTATATCTGACGAATCTGATTCGTCGAGTTGAGGTAAGTACTGCACATGTTCCAATATGAGAATGGTCTTGGTCTTGGTCGTCACCCATTTTTCGCGAGAATGGGTGGTGGTCCGGACCAAGACCATTCCGGGTTCACTGTCTGAAATGAAACCAGCACCCTTCCAGCCAATGAGAAGCCCGCGACGTGGCGCAGTACAATCTCTCAGAAAAGCGGACGACCTGAGACGATCGACTGTGAAAACATGGAGCAAGCATCGCCCACGCGGTGAAAATGAATGAAGTTGCACTAGGAAGATTGGGCCCCACGGTGCCGCGAAGAACGGCAGCGCGGCACTGTGATTGGTGACCGATCCGCCGTCGCGTCAGGCGGGCGCTGCGTGATCCGAGGTGCCAATCGGAACGGGTGGTGGCGGGATAGAGCGACGAGGCACGGGTCGTGACCGTTGGTGCCCCCACGGGGCCACCCAATGAGCAGTCGTCGAGGATAGGGGGGCTGCTCGAGGTTTGACCGTTGCGCCCGTGGCGTCTGGGCGGGCACCCGTTCTCTGGTGGGTGGCGGAGGGAGGGTGCGGATCTGGGGGGCTGTGCATGCGCCGTAAGTCACGAGGCAGGGCGTGACAGTTGCAGCCTCCGTGTGGCCCACCTGCAATGTTTATGGTTGGGCCGTGCTGAGCCCTATCCCAGAACACCCAGATCTGCTCATGCGTGGCCCCAGCCAGTGTTGGCGGGGGTGACGTGTGCGGCAGCTCGTGGGTCGGGGGGAGATTTGGGTGCCCGCCCGTCCAATCAAAACGTGCGAATTGGCAGGCAGATCTTTTCTGGCCCGCGGCCGCCAGCTGTGGGGACCGGTAGCCGTCAGCGCG
>JAHDHX010000044.1 GCA_020631075.1 Candidatus Altimarinota bacterium | reverse complement strand
AAATGGAAGAAGTACACCGTGTCGCAATGCATCCAAATCCAGTCGAGTTTGATCTCTACTACAAGTGCTAATCACCTAGCGACAAAAACAAGAAAAGCCGCTCTTCACGAGCGGCTTTTTTATTGGGTGGGCCACAAATCCACCCGTGCACTCTGCTGCAATCTACCCTAACAATACCCCATGAACTTCAAAGACTTCACACTTCTTTTTACCGTCTGCTTTGTCTGGGGGTTGAACATCGTTATCACGCGGTGGGTGGTTTTTGATGCCGCCGTGCCGCCGCTCTTTTTTGCGGCCATTCGGTTTTTGGGCGTGGCCCTGCTCCTTATCCCCTTCCTGCGGCCCATCCCCAAAGATTTGAAAACGCTGTTCCTGATTTCGTTCTTTATCGGCGCAGGACATTTTGCGTTGCTCTTTGTGGGGCTTGCCAATGCCGAAGCCTCTGCCGCCTCTATCGTGAGCCAGCTCGGCGTGCCTTTTGCGACGCTGATGAGCATGGCATTCTTAGGCGAGACCGTCGGGTGGCGGCGCGGGCTTGGGATTATGCTCGCCTTTGCGGGGGTCTTGCTCATCGCCGTGGACCCCGAGAGCTTCACCGTCAGCTTTGGCCTGCTCTATATTGCCGCCGCCGCTTTCATCGCCTCTATCGGCGGGGTTTTAATGAAGCGCATGACGCCGATTACGGCCCTGCAAATGCAGGCCTGGATTGGGCTCTTCTCCTTCGCGCCGCTCTTTGTCATCTCAGCTTTTCTGGAACAAGGCCAATGGGCGAGCTTTATGGCCGGCAGCTGGGCCGTTTGGGCGGCGACAGTTTTCGCCGTGATAGGCGTGGCAATATTCGGGCACGGCGCTTTTTATCACCTCATCAAAAAATACGATGTGTCCCTTCTCTCCCCCCTCACCCTCATGACCCCCATATGGGGCGTCATCCTCAGTATCGTCCTGCTCAATGAGCCGATAACGGCGAAGCTCGTCCTCGGCGCGGTGGTGTCACTCGGCGGGGTTTTCGTGATTGCGGTGCGGCCGAACAGGGCAATGCCAGAAGCGGGGATGGGGAAGAAGCTTGGGAGTGGTGGGTCGTAGGTCGGCCTGAACGCAGTGAAGCCCGACATTTGGAATGAAGGGAGCCCTCGTCACGTGACATGTCAGACTTCGCTTC
>JAHDHX010000043.1 GCA_020631075.1 Candidatus Altimarinota bacterium | reverse complement strand
TCGTGTTGTGGAAGCCGTCGACGGATGATCAGCCTGGTTGGGACAGCCCGTGGGGCAGGGGTCGGCCCGGCTGGCATATCGAATGCTCTGCCATGTCGAAGGCGCTGTTGGGGGAGACATTCGACATCCACGGCGGCGGGCTGGACCTGCAATTCCCGCATCATGAGGACGAGATTGCGCAAAGCTGCTGTGCCAATGGCACGGACAAGATGGCCAACGTCTGGATGCACAACGAGATGCTGCAGGTCGAGGGCAAGAAGATGTCCAAGTCCTTGGGCAATTTCTTCACCGTGCGGGATTTGCTGGATCAGGGTGTACCGGGCGAGGTGATCCGCTTCGTCATGCTGTCCACGCACTACCGCAAGCCGATGGACTGGACGGAGAAGAAGCGGGTTGAGGCGGAGAAGACGCTAAATAAGTGGAGCTCTCACTTCGTATCTGGGGGACTAATCAACAAAAGGCTCGGCGAGGGTGACGTCTCTCCAACGGTGCTGAAGGCTCTGTCCGATGATTTGAACACGGCAGGTGCAATTGCTGCGTTGCATGATCTTTCAAAACTGGCAAAGCATGACGATAAGGCGGCAGCCTCTCTGAAGGCGAGCATGGATTTTCTCGGCATACTCCCAAAGACAAACGCGACAGCGAGCGAGACCTTCGGCCAAGCTCTAAAGAGGGGTGAATTTCCCGTCTTGGTCGATCTGGAACAAAAGATGTTCGAGCTCAGAGAGCAGGCGAAGAAATCAAAAGACTTTTCGGCTGTTGATACGCTGAAAGCGTCGCTGCTCGATGCTGGCGTTGAGGTGCAAATGACAAAGGTCGGTGTGCATTTGGCAGCTGGAGACGATTTTGACCCATCCAAACTGGAGGGCTTGCTATGACCCGTTTCCCAACACAGGACAGCCCCCGACCCGAGGGGGGGGGCGATTTCGCCCCCGCCCTGGGGGGCGGGTCGGGGGCGAGCCGTGATGCGAGCATCACGGCTGAGGGTGGCAAGGGAGTACATCCATGACCAAAGAACGGCTCTACCTCTACGACACCACCCTGCGGGACGGACAACAGACTCAAGGCGTCCAGTTCTCGACGGACGAGAAACACGCCGTCGCCGCTGTCCTCGACGACCTCGGCGTGGACTACATCGAAGGCGGCTGGCCGGGCGCGAACCCGACGGACTCTGAGTTCTTCG
>JAHDHX010000042.1 GCA_020631075.1 Candidatus Altimarinota bacterium | reverse complement strand
AGTTACGGCCGCCGTTTACCGGGGCTTAGGTTCAGAGCTTCGTCCGAAGACTAACCCTTCCCCGTAACCTTCCGGCACCGGGCAGGCGTCACAGCGTATACATCGTCTTGCGACTTAGCACGCTGCTGTGTTTTTAGTAAACAGTCGCTTTCCCCTGGTTTGTGCCACCCCGTCAAGCTCACGACGCGAGGTCGGTCACCATCATGGGGTCCTCCTTCTCCCGAAGTTACGGAGGTAATTTGCCGAGTTCCTTAACCATAGTTCTCCCGATCACCTTGGTATTCTCAACCTACCCACCTGTGTTGGTTTGGGGTACGGGCGCTGTGCCAACTGACTAGTGGCTTTTCTCGGCAGCATAGGATCTGTGACTTCACCTGTTGCGGCTCGGCGTCGCGTCTCAGGCATGTGAGGTGCGGATTTGCCTACACCTCGCCCTACACGCTTACCCCAGGACAACCATCGCCTGGGATCACATACCTTCCTGCGTCCCCACGTTGCTTACCGCCCAGATGTGGGTCGGTTCCTCTGCTTCCCGAAGGAAACAGCATCCCCTTAGCGACATCTGCTTGGTATTGGCGCGGGCACAGCGGTACCGGAATATCAACCGGTTGTGCATCGACTACGCCTTTCGGCCTCGCCTTAGCTCCCGACTCACCCTGGGAGGATTAGCCTTCCCCAGGAACCCTTGGGTATTCGGTGGAGGGGTTTCTCACCCCTCTTTCGCTACTCATGCCTGCATTCTCACTCGAGCTCGGTCCACGACTGGTTCCCCAGCCGCTTCGCTCCGAACTCGACGCTCCGCTACCACGCCACAAAAGTGGCATCTACGGCTTCGGCTCTAGACTTGAGCCCCGTTACATTGTCCGCGCAGGATCACTCGACCAGTGAGCTGTTACGCACTCTTTCAAGGGTGGCTGCTTCTAAGCCAACCTCCTGGCTGTTTTCGCAATCCCACATCGTTTTCCACTTAGTCTAGAATTAGGGGCCTTAGCCGGTAGTCTGGGCTGTTTCCCTCTCGACCATGGAGCTCATCCCCCATGGTCTCACTGCTGCGCTCTGGAGTAGTGGCATTCGGAGTTTGGTTGAGGTCGGTAAGCTTGTAGGCCCCCTAGCCCATCCAGTGCTCTACCTCCACTACTGAACACGCAACGCTGCACCTAAATGCATTTCGCGGAGAACCAGCTATCACCG
>JAHDHX010000041.1 GCA_020631075.1 Candidatus Altimarinota bacterium | reverse complement strand
CTTCACCTGCTAAACCGTATTGAGTGTTTCCGTTCCGAAAAAGGGCAGCCTGTTTTGGTTGGCCCCAGCATTTTTCCTGCTCGCTGCTGCCCCGGGGTTCTGGTATCCGGTGCTGACGAATGTTCTGACGGCACAGGGCTGGAGTGAACACATCACCCTCGCCTTTCTGGTTCCGCCGATTGCAGGCATCCTGTCCCCGCTCATCATGGGAGCGCGGGCAGACCAGAGCATCGCAGCGGAAAATTTGCTCGCCTGCATAGTTGGGGGCGGCGCAGTATTTCTCTGGATCGCGTTCGAAACGCTGGAGCGCGGTCAGTCTCCTTATTGGTTTCTGTTTTGGTTATCCATCAATGGACTGGTCACCGCTCCGGCCTGGTCGCTAATCACTACGGTGACCCTGAATGCTCTCGATGATCCCTCGAAGGATTTCGGTAAATACAGGGTCTGGGGAACACTTGGGTGGATGGCAGCGGGGTGGATAGTCAGCTTACTGGCGATGGATCAGTCACCCTCGGTGGGCAAACTTTCTATCGCGGCCCGAGTTCTTGGGGCTGCCTGTTGCCTGATGCTCCCCCATACCCCACCGCAGGGAGGACCGCCGAAAAATCTGGCCGAGACACTCGGGCTCGGAACTCTGCGCCTGCTGAAGTATCGGGACATGGCAGTGTTCTTCGTCACGGCCTTTGTATTTTCCATTCCTCTCGCTGCTTATTATCTGCACACGCCGCGACACCTGTTAGCACTGGGATTTGAGCAAACCGCCGCAGGTCTCACTGTCGGTCAAATCACCGAAACGGTCGCCATGCTCTTGATGGGGTGGTTTCTGAGTAACTGGCGAATCAAGTGGGTGTTGGTCCTCGCCATGGCCAGCGGCGTGATCCGCTATTCGCTTTATGCATTCGGCGCAATCCAGTCATCACCCTGGTTGGTCTTGCTCGGTGTCGCCTTCCACGGTCTCTGCTGGACCTACTTTTTTGAAGCTGGAAAAGTGTTCCTCGACCGTCGAGCGGAAAAAGGTATCCGGGCGCAAAGTCAGGCTTTTCTCTCCTTGCTAACTGGAGGAATTGGCGGCGTTCTCGGCACGCTTTCCATGCAGTGGCTTTACAGCCGCCTAGTCAATGAAGCAACCGGGTCGGGATGGGAAAACTACTGGTGGGTGCTCACCGCGTTTTGTGCCGTTTGCCTGATCGGCTTTCTTATCGGATATAA
>JAHDHX010000040.1 GCA_020631075.1 Candidatus Altimarinota bacterium | reverse complement strand
TTGGGAGAGGGTGCTAGATCTGCCACTCTGAATGGGTTCTTGCTAAACGAATAACCGAAACCCTTCTCCCAAGTTGGGAGAAGGTGCCCGGCTGAGCACCGCTCAGCTTAAGCCCAACAAAGTTGGGCCGGGCGGATGAGGGTTGTGAGGTGTTTAAGAATCAACTTTGTTTTTCTCAATATAAATTTTCAGCTACCATGATCCCTCGGCAAAAACCACCCCAACTTATAAAATATAAAAATGACACAACCGACTCCCCTTCACTCCGTTGCCCGCCTGCCCGCCCCCACCGACAACTGCGCCGTCGCCATGCAAATCCTCGCGGCCGGAACCGAAATCAACCACAACGAAACTACCTTTACCCTCAGCCACACCATCCTTGAAGGGCACCGTTTTGCGGTCAAGCCGATCCCGGCCAGCACTCCCCTGCTGTCATGGGGAGCCACATTTGGCATGGCCCAAAGCACCATCGCCCCGGGTGATTATGTTTGCAACGCCAAAGTCTTAAAAGAGCTACACAGTCGCAATCTCGATTTTGAGCTTCCCGCACACCCAAACTTTTCAGATGATTTAGACGCCTATCACTTTGATCCCAAATCCTTCAAACCGGCCCAACCACTCCCCCCTTTAGAAACCACCCAAACCTTTTTAGGCTACCAGCGGCCGGGCGGCCGAGGCGTTGGAACTCGCAATGATATCGTCATTTTAGGAGTCACCTCACGGGTTGGAAGTTTTGTGACACAACTGGCTACCATGCTCAAATCGAGCTTAACCTCCCCCTCACCCCAACCCTCTCCCTCGAGGGAGAGGGAGCAACTACCCTTCTCCCCTTGGGGAGAAGGTGGCCCGAAAGGGTCGGATGAGGGGGAAAGTTCTCAATACCCCAACATCGATGACATCGTAGCGGTGGCGCACACCGAAGGGAGCTACGCCGGTGGCAACAACCAAGAGTTGCTGTTGCGCACGCTGGTTGGCTTTATGGTACATCCCAACGTCGGGGCCGTTTTATGCGTTGATGGCGGCTCGCAAGGAATCACAAACGAGATGCTCAGACAATATGCGGCCGAGCACGGCTACCCGCTTGACCATCTACCACACGCCTTTCTGTCGCTTGATCAAGCGTTTGGGCAAAGCCTTGCGGCCGGGGTACGCATTGTTCAGGGATGGCTTGAGCCGGTCAACAGCGTGGCCCGCACCCCGCAACCGCTCAGCGAGT
>JAHDHX010000039.1 GCA_020631075.1 Candidatus Altimarinota bacterium | reverse complement strand
CGGTGGACAGGTTTAAGGTCTTGGCGGAAAATCCATCGGTGAGGGTGCGCCCGACCAGCCAGTTGTAGATGGACCGCAGGAAGCTGGGATCATCTAGTGCGGTCAGCAGATCGCCCACCATCGCAGAAAAGTCAGCGGCGGCGGGAGCGGAGGCGTGACCGTCATGATCCACCTCAACGATCCAGTAGCGCCTGTCATCTGTTTCGATCCAAGACGGGAAGTGGTTGGTGGTCAGCAAGAAGCTACAGCACTGGCGCACAGTCGCGGCTTCCATGCCTTTCATCTCACCCAGCACTTCTTGTTCGGTCAGCAAGGTCTTAAGTGTGTTCGACTTCGGGCTGCCAGTCGTCACGCTGACCTCTTCGCAGATCACCAGCTTGCTTAGCAGCGGCGTCACGGCGAAGCGCCCCGTCAGCTTATCGACGTTGTTCATGCGGACCGTGTTATCGTCACCCATCAGCCGAGCGACCACGTTACAGAAGGTACTTTTGCCGGACCCTTTTGTTTTGGAATACAGCAGCGGTGCCCACATCGGCTTGTCGGCTTCATTGCACAGATTCCAGGTCAGCCAGTCCAGAATGCGCTCACGTTCTTGTTCACGCGGGAACATCCAGTCCAGATATCCCGTGAACAGACTGATGTCGCGGTCGTTCACCTCGGTTTTTCTGTAGCTGGGACAGTGCCAAGTGTTCACGGTCACCATCCCATCGGCCCAGATGAAAGGCGAATCCACGTCAGGGGCGCAGCGTTTCGAGCCATCCCAGGTGGGCACCATGCGGGTCGGATCATCGTGCATTTTGGTGATCGCAACATCGAAGGTTTGCTTCAGGATTTCTGGGGTGAGGGTGATGTCCGGCAGGGTCGATTTAAACCGCAAAATGGCGGCTCTTTTTACGTCCTCAGCGCTTAGCTTAGTGGTTAGCTTTTTGACGTCGTAAAACGCCTTATCCCGGCGCACGTACCAAGCGCTTAGTGCTTTAATTAAAATGTCGGCTTCAGCCGAGTCATGTGTCGTTTTTTCAGACATGTTTTTATCCATAAATTTGATCAAAATTGTGGACGTTTTCAGTGGCGGTTTGGCCCTAGAATCCTGCGTGCTGGACGAGGTCACCAGGCGCACAAACCGTTGTGGACGTCCTTTAGCGTCGCCTGGCTTTTCAGGCCGCTTTTATGGGGTTTTGGGCGTTTTCACGATGAAGGCCCACAACCCAACAAACCCGCTCCCACGCGCCTCCAGAAGCCCCTTAGAAGGCTT
>JAHDHX010000038.1 GCA_020631075.1 Candidatus Altimarinota bacterium | reverse complement strand
CCCCCCGCCGCCCACCGGACCCCCCCCCCCCCTAGACACCGCTGCCCAGCCTATCCCCGCCAGCCAGCCACGCCGGACCCCCTTACACGACCCTCGGCGACAGCCATCGCTGCCTTTTCAGTCCCCGCGCGGACCACACAGCCCGACCGAGCCCCCCGCCAGAGCACCACGCGGGCACCAGAACTCCACAGCAACCAATCGGGCACGCACGGCCACGCCCCTCCAACATATCGGCCACCTTCCCAGCCTCCCACCACAAGCACACAGCATGGCAACACACTGAACGAACGCTGCGGCAGCGACTCAACCCCGGCCGCGCATCGCGCGAGCATCTGGAAAGGCCCACACGAGGCAGCGCGGCGCAACACGCAAACGAATCTGGGCCACCCACACTTTGTAACGTTCCAACACGACACGCCAAGTACAGACTTAAAATCGTAACGTTTTAAATCGTGCAGGGATGCCAATATTTCCAAGTAGGTAGAGTCCGATCCTACCCAAAACCATTTATGCCCACCCTACCCCGGCGGCCGGACCCCCGCTGGCGCCGCTTGCTGGAGAAGCGGGCACCCGTGGTGGTGCCTGATTCGCCGAGCCTCGTGGTCCGCGTGCGAAGCGCGGGTGTGAACGACGGCACTTTTGTGTTTGGGTATGGCTGCGCAGCGCGCGCTGGCAACCCGGTCGCTCAAGACGCCGCGACACTCCTGCCGTTTGTGATGGATTTGAGGCCCAGACTAGCCATAACTGTATTCTTTTTGCGCTGTGCACGTCCACGCGCCCTCCCTGGGGCCCCCATGCTAACTTGTTTGGAGCCAAGGCGACGACCTGTCCGTGGATTACAGGCGTACAGTCGGACGAGGTGGTATGGACAGGCCGCCACCATTGCGGCCGTGCAAGAAAACAAACCAGCGCTGCGACACACCCTATTCACGAACACCGTCGCCGACAACACATTTGACGTGCCGACCACCGTCAATGAGGCGCTGGAGGCCCTGAGCCGTGCCCCTATTGGCCAGTCCACTCCCATTCTCAAGGCACTGACCGCAGTGGTGGCCTTGCTGGAGGCGGATGCAGCGCCGCTGTCTTCCTACGCAGGGGTTCTCGCTTGTGTGCGCCTCTCATGGGACACCATTTTTCTGGAGATTTCCCTGTAGCATGCGGCGACCCCTAGGACTGTTCCGGCTGCCCAGAGGCGAGCGGGCGCAAGACACGCCCGTATTGGGGGGGTGGCCTCGGCCCCTCGTTCAAAGAACTTTACTGCCGGGGAGTGCGTCG
>JAHDHX010000037.1 GCA_020631075.1 Candidatus Altimarinota bacterium | reverse complement strand
AAGCCTGGTAGGTGCTTTGCCACTCGATACGGCAAAACTACCCACTGTCCCAGGCCCACCATATCCACAAACTCTTCTCGCAGAAAGGATTTGTATTTGTAGGCTGACTTGTGTGGTCCTCTGCGCATGGCTCTTTCTACCTGATCCTTTGTCTGCGGGGAGGTCATCATGCGGACGGGTATTCCACGGTGTTTGTACTGTTTAAGGAGCCGTCTGGCTGGGTGATTTACTCTCTTCAGGTCTGAAAGGTCTCCGCGTCCTGTTCTCAACTTCGCAAATGGTATCCAACCGAGGCGTTCGATAAGCCAAATGTCTCTCGCAATTAACTTACCAAGTTCGTCGCTCAGTGAACCCAACAGTTTACGCCGCTTGGGGATCTTTTGCCGTTTGCTGGGTGCAGTAGCGCTGGCTACTGACTTTGGCAGGTGGTGTGGTGACTCGGTCGTGGCCGGGGAAATGGTTTTGGGCTGGTGAGGCTTTGCCTCCTCTGGGTCAGGTGGAGGAGGGTGTGGAGGAAGACGACCCAGCGTCTTCCTCCAGCCTGCCAGTCAGCCCTGGCCTGGTGCCACCCACCAGCGTTCGCACCATGCAAGGAGATCCGTGTGCTCTTGGTCTGTGGCCGCTCGGTGCGTGTGGGCTTGATTACACCGGGTGTTGCAGCCTCCCCAAACATGCCATCCCGGACAAATGGGGGGCGCGTTCGTCCGTCCCGCGCGTGCTTTCACCTCACGTGAGGTGAGCCCCCGATTCCTATACACGTCAAACCGACTGTCGTACCCTTGGTTTGAATGATATTTGGATTGCGATGGGCCTCCTCCCCCACCAGTTTGGGTGGCGTTCTCTCCGCTGTTTCCTCCACTAACTTGCAACCCGCTTCCTCTGACATTTGCACCACTGCCTCCGCCTTCGTTGCTTGCGTTTGGTTGGGTCTGCGCCAAAAGCCGGTTGACGCGTCCTACGTACTGGGGCGGGAGTGCTGGGACCCAGAAGTCCCCCGCGTCTATCTTGTAGAACAACTCAAGTAGATCTGGACACGGAATGGGCGTGGGCGAATGTTCCTGCATTACCAACCAAGCATCCCATCTGAGCTGCACCCATCTCACGATAAGCACGGGAAGTAGGGGTCTCTGCGTCTCGTCGTGCAGCAGGATCATGTCCATAAGGTGTAGACGGGCGTCGTATTGGTTGATGAAGGCAAGGAGCCTGACAACCCATGCGTGCGTCACCCCTCCCATGGTGGCCAGGTGCACCCGGAATGTCACTAGGAGGGCCTTGGCCGCACC
>JAHDHX010000036.1 GCA_020631075.1 Candidatus Altimarinota bacterium | reverse complement strand
GCGCGGCCGAGCGGACACACTCTTGCAGACTGCCGTAGGTCACATCAAAGCCGATATTGCCGGGTGTGTAGTGGGCAAACTTGCCCGAGTTGGTCATCAGCGTGCCGCCCGCGCTGGCTTTAACGATGGGGGTCACCACGACGCAGGTGTCAACCACCACGTCGATGCCCAGCTCGCGCAACTCGTCGAGCCAGCCCCGCTTTTGTAGCCCGGCCAGCACCAGCCGGTGGGTGCACACAATAAATTCGGTTTGGGGGGGATGGGTCCGCACCAGCGGCAGGAGTTGCTCAAACTCATCGAGCGAAAAGTGGGGACTGCCCAGCGCCACAACGTTGATATCCCCGTCTGGCACGGTAGACAGGTGGCCCAGCAACTGTTTTAGGTCGTTGACACTGACATCAACCTCACGCTCGGCCGGTTCCCCCTGCAACGCCTCGTCGAGCGTGTTAGCCTCCGGCGTGATCCCCACCGCGTGGAACAGCGCCACCGCGCCGGATGATGCGGCCGCTGCCCCCAACGCTTTTAGCTGATCTTCGGTTGCACTGGAAGGGAGGCCGGTAATCACCGGTATTTTGTTGCCGCTTTGGCTCCCGATCAGATAGCCGATGACCGGATAGAGCACATCTTCGGCCAGCAGTTGCTCAGGAATATTTTTGAGATGATAAACTACCTGCCCCCGCCGATTTTCGGTGAGGTGCAGGCCGTATTCAGGCGCCCGGCCGGTGATCGCCCCGCAAATGTCGATGTAGTCCCCGTACCGGTTGGTGCGCGCCCCCAGCACCGAGTTGGCAAACACGATGGCGTTGCTCTCGGCCCACATGATTTGCTGGCCAAACGCTGGCTTCTGAGTCGTTTGATAGGGTGCACAGGTCCAGATCGGCAGGCACCCCATCTGCTGGTACAAGCTCATCAGCTCGGTTGCTTTGGCCGCTTGGTCGGCCGTCCCTTGAAAATGTTCAGGATGAACCAGATCGATCGCACCGACGTTGAGGGTAGTGGGGACCACCGTTTGCGCCCCCCCATCAACCAACATTTGGGCAAAGTGGATGCCGCTGTCCCCGTGGTACAAACAGCCGTCGATGTGGGCCGACTCGATGTCGATCAGTCGCTTGGCCCCAAATATTTCTCCCATTTGGGTCAAGATCCGCATGCCGGAGGCCACGGCCCGGCCGTGTTTGCCAGCCAGCATCGCTTGGTCTTTTTCTGTCAGGTGCAGAGTCATAATTAAACAAGCAATCTATCAAGCGGGCTTTGAATTGATCTTGAATTAAAATTAGCAACGTGCGTGTAAATCATCG
>JAHDHX010000035.1 GCA_020631075.1 Candidatus Altimarinota bacterium | reverse complement strand
TACATGAAACAATCGGTGTCGTAGGTGAACGCGTGGTCCACGTTTTCGCGGTCGCGGTCGGGTATTGGATGTGGTGCCAACTTGTCATCACCTCAATACGGACTGTGTTCACGTTCGGCGGGTGGGCCGAAAAGAAAAACGCTGTATTCACTGCGCAAGAACAATGGCCGATCATTGTCGTTGCGTTAGCAGTAGTCGCTGTCACCCGATTCCTAATTGAAACAGTACGTACCGCGACGAAGCAGTCGATATGGTTGTTGAAACCACTCTTCGGATGCGGGAACGGATCCGCCCTCCCGGCCCGTGGTGGCGGAGAGTCCCCGCCCAAATCATTATTGGTTTGTTGTTGTTGGGTGGGATCATTGACTGGTGGTGGCAGGCCGTCATCACCAGCTTTGTCTATTTCTTTGTTGCCGCCGCCCGCCATCTCATTACCGACACCCGACTTGGGGGATGGCTAACCCAGTTCCCGATTCTTTTACGGCTGGGAGTTGCGTTCGGACTCGGATTTGCCGTGATCACCCAAATCGTTTCTTCGTTAGACGGCGGTGGCACGCTTTACAACATCACGCCAGGCCGCAGTTTTTTCTTCCCTTGGCTCGCCGTCAACATATCGCTCGTTTTTGTCGGCCTCGCCACCATCACGAACACGCCACACAACCAGCCCCCACCCGACAACCAGCCCCCGGCACCACCACCGGGCAACCAGCCACCGACACCCCCGGACGGCTTTCAGACCCGCCTCACTAATATCGAACCTCCGGGTCGGCCTCCGACACCACATCCCCCGACCAGTAACCAGCCACCAGGGCAGCCTCCGCTACCGCCACCGGGCTTCCAAACCCGCATCGCTGCACTCCTGACCATTGTCGCCGGGTTCATACTTGTTCCAGGACCCGCCGCGGCCGATAACTGCTCCGGCCTTGGTGATTGTTTTGACACCCAAACAGCTCTCTGGATCGCCCTAGCCATACTTTTCCTACTGCTCGCAGCATTCCTTATCTGGTGGGCGGCTCCAGCCATAGCGGCAACCGCCGCTTCCAGTGCGTTCACTATCGGGGGAACAGCAGCCCTAACAGGAACACAATTCGCCGCTGCTGGAACAGCTCTCGCCTACACCACCGGAACAGCGTTCGCCGCCAGCGGTCTCTACATCCTTGGAGACCAAACCGGTCAAGCCATCAACGACTACAACGAATCAAAACACCCCGACAACGCAACAAACCGCGACACCACCCAACAAACCGACGACTACAATACAGCCCAATCGAGTCGAGAAGGGGCAACCAGAGGCGAAGCCCACGG
>JAHDHX010000005.1 GCA_020631075.1 Candidatus Altimarinota bacterium | reverse complement strand
TTATCCCGAAGTTACGGCCGCTGTATTGCCGAGTTCCTTAAGCTTAGTTATCCCGATCGCCTGAGTATACTCAACCCACCTACTAGTGTTAGTTTACGGTACGGTCAGATACACACTGAAGTTTAGACACTTTTCTCGGCACAGGAATCACCACTTTACCACTCCGCGAACGGAATGTATGCACGCATCGTAACTCGCGAACTCGGACGGATTTGCCTGACCGAGCATAAGCTCATTACTTGCACCAGAATTCTTAACTGGTAGCGGAATTTTTCCCCATGCGTCATGCCATCACATGTGCACTGGTACAGGAATATTAACCTGTTGTCCATCGACTACGCCTTTCGGCCTCGCCTTAGGACCGACTAACCCGACCCTGATTGCCAGTGGATCGGAAACCTTAGGTGTTCGGCGATGAGAGTTTTCATCTCATTAAAGTTACTTATGCCAACATTCTCACTTGTGGTCGCTCCAGCAGTAAACCTTTCGGCCTGCCTTCACAGCTCGCACAACGCTCTCCTACCGCGACACAAAAATATGTGCCACCCGCGTCTTCGGTGTATGTCTTAAGCCCCGTTAGATTTTCGGCGCAAAACCACTCGACCAGTAAGCTATTACGCACTTTTTAAATGGTGGCTGCTTCTAAGCCAACATCCTGGCTGTTTAAGTAGTTTCACATCCTTTACCACTGAGACATAACTTTGGGACCTTAGACGGCGGTCTGGGCTCTTTCCCTCGCGACGTAGGCACTTCGCTGTCCACGTCTGACTCCCATGACAGTCACATCAGTATTCGAAGTTTGCTAGGAGTCGGTACAGTTATTTCCCGCCCTTCCCCAAACAGTGCTCTACCCCTGATGCTAGTAACATGAGGCTATACCTAAATATATTTCGGAGAGAACCAGCTATCTCCGAGCTCGATGACAATTTCTGCACTAACCACAGGTCATCCAAGAGTTTTGCTGCACTCGATGGTTCGGTCCTCCCATCAATGTTACTTGATGTTCAACCTGCCCATGGTTCGCTCGCTCGGTTTCGGGTCTAGTGCATGAGATAAGCGCCCTATTCGGACTCGCTTTCGCTTTGACTTCGCCTGATACTGGCTTAATCTACCCCATACAGCTAACTCGTTGGCTCATTCTACAAAAGGCACGCGGTCACCCCGAAGGGCTCCCACTCCTTGAAAGCAATAAATTTCAAGATCTATTTCACTCCCCTTCCCGGGGTTCTTTTCACCTTTCCCTCACGGTACTTGTTCACTATCGATCTGACATTCTGTTTAGCCTTGGAAGGTGGTCCTCCCGGATTCAAGCCGGATTTCTCGTGTCCGACCCTACTCAGGGTACTCCTGCCCGCTAACGTCTATTTCACATACGAGACTATCACTCTCTGTGGTGCAGCTTTCCAGCTGCTTCTGCTATAGCGTTAGGCGAGGTGTTGGAGCCCTACAACCCCAGATCAAGTCTGGTTTGGGCTATTCCCGCTTCGCTCGTCACTACTAAGGGAATCTCTGTTGATTTCTATTTTCCGGCTACTGAGATATTTCAGTTCGCCGACTTACCTCCATATGCTTAATGGATTTGGGCATATGGTACCGCGCATGCGCGGTGGGTTTCCCCATTCGGAAATTTTTGGGTCAGTGCCTGCGTACTGGCTCGCCAAAACTTATCGCAAGTTTGCAACGTCCTTCATCGGGAATGTCAGTCAAGGTATCCGTTTATTGCCTATAAAGTAACTTTCTTAGAACTCTACAATTTTTGAACTCATCATTTCTGATGAGCAAATTACAGAAACAAATTTATTAAATTTGGTTGGAATTTGTAGCTCTTTCAGTCATCGCAAAATTCCTGAAAAAGACTACTATCTCTTGATATCCCTAAAGATGATATCAAGAAGAAGAAGATGATATAACGTAAAAGATCATTGCTGATTGACTCGTGTGTCTGATTGCTTCGCTGAGACAAATGTAACAGCGGAAATCAACTGAGCCCCCCTCAACCGCCAAGCGACTATAGAAAGGGGGGTCGGGGTGTCAAAACATTTTTCGGGAAAAGATGAGAGGCGACTATGGGCGGGCTAGAAATAGGTGTGTGCATATGAAAAAAGCTGGCGAGGGAGGGATCTCTGCCAGCTGAGGAGATGTCTTCAGTCTTGCGTTGCTTGTGATTAGCCTGCGATGAGGCGGGCGATGTCAGACCATGTAACGAGGAGTAATAATGACATTAAAAGGACGAAGCCTGCATAGTGAAGGTAGTTTTCGTAATGCGCGGGGGGGCGCTGGCCGGTGATGAGTTCAAACAGCTGAAATAGGAGCCGTCCGCCGTCGAGCGCGGGGATGGGAAGGAGATTCATGACGGCGAGGGAGATGCTGAGCAGAGCGGCGAGCTTGAGGAGGGGGATGAGCCCCTCGGGGGTGACCTGATGGGTGATCTGGGCGATGCCGACGGGACCAGCGAGGCCCTCGGGCACGCCGCCCTGACGCATGACGTCGCCTGGGATCTCGGCGACTTTTTGCAGGACAGCCCCTGAGATGCGGAAGGTTTCGGTGATGCCGTAGGGGATGGCTTCGAGGAGAGGCTTTTGAATCTCATTCACGGCGGTAATGGTTTGGGTGTCGTCGACGGTGATGATGCCTGTGTCGATGGCGGACTGGAAATCTGACTGGGTGATCAAAATCGGGGTGCTGCCGGCCCAGAAGACAATAATGAGGGCGATGATGGCGAAGAGCCAGTTCATGATGACGCCTGCGACGGTGATAAGCATACGCTTCCAGAGGGCGGCTTGCTCAAACGAGCGGGGGTCGTTGCTGGACTCCTCTTCGCCGAGCATTCGCACGAAGCCGCCGAAGGGGATGGCATTGAGGGTGAAATCCACGCCGTTGTGGTGTTTCTTCAGCAAGGTGTGGCCGAGGCCGAGGCCGAACTCCTCGACCTTGACCCCTGTGCGGATGGCGGCGGTGAAGTGGCCCCACTCATGCACGAGGATGAGCGTAGAGAAGATGAGGATGAAGGCGAGGATGGAAAGGATGATCATAATGAATTTGTCGCAGAGGGGGGCGTGTCGGGGGGCATGGTAGGGGGGGACGGGGCGGGGTCAAACCCGCCGCGGGCCCACGGGTGACAGCGCAGCACGCGGCGGAGACTGAGCCAGAGTGCACGCGGGGTGGAGTGCGCGGCGAAGCACTGGGCGCAGTAGCGGCTGCAGGTGGGGTGAAAGCGGCAGCCCGAAAACCCAAGGCTATGAAGCACCGGTGACAGGGCCAGCTGGTAGACCCACACGAACGCCCGAAAGAAGCCACGCGCGAGCTGGTCGAGAGACTGCAGCAGGTGGCGAATGGGGTGTGGGGTCATAGAGACAGGGGGCGGGGGGACTCCCACGTGGTGCCCGTGAGGTCGCGCCCGAAGTGGCCGTAGGCGGCGGTGGGGAGGTAGATGGGGCGGAGGAGGTCGAGGTCGCGGATGATGCCCGCGGGGGTGAGGTCAAACTGGGTGGTGACGAGCTGGGCGAGAGATTCGTCGGTGTGGGGACTGGTGCCAAACGACTCGACCCGCACGGAGACGGGCTGGGAGACGCCGATGGCGTAGGCGAGCTGGACTTCGGCGCGCTGGGCGAGGCCCGCGGCCACGAGGGACTTGGCCACCCAGCGGGCGGCGTAGGAGGCGGATCGGTCAACTTTGGAGGGGTCCTTACCACTGAAGGCGCCCCCGCCGTGGCGCGCGAAGCCGCCGTAGGTGTCGATGATGACTTTGCGGCCCGTCAGGCCCGCGTCCGCTGCGGGGCCCCCGAGGACAAACCGTCCTGTAGGGTTGAGGTGGAGGACGCAGTCAGGGAGGAGGAGGTTGCCGCATACGGGCTGGATGACGTGCTGGCGGAGGGCGGTGCGGACGTCTGCGAGGGTGATGTCTTCGGTGTGCTGGGCCGACACCACCACGGCGGAGATGCCGACGGGGACGCCGTCGTCGTAGGCGAAGGTGACTTGGGTCTTGCCGTCGGGGCGCAGCCACGGGAGCTGACCACTGCGGCGGACTTCGGCCAAGCGGCGACTTAGCCGGTGGGCGTAGGCGATCGGAAGGGGGAGGTGCTCTGGGGTTTCCGCGGTGGCGTAGCCGAACATGATGCCCTGGTCCCCTGCCCCGAGGGATTTGCTGGTGGTGGGGTCGACCCCTTGAGCGATGTCGGGGGATTGGTCGTCGATGGCGAGCATGATGGCGGAACTGTGGGCGTCAAACCCGAGGCCTGGCTGGTCGTAGCCGATCTGGGCGATGGTGCGGCGGGCGACCTGCTGCATGTCAACGTAGGCGGAGGTGCGAACCTCGCCCGCGATGACGACTAACCCTGTGGTGACGAGGGTTTCGACCGCGACGCGGGCGTGGGGGTCGACGGTGAGAAGGGCGTCGAGGATGGCGTCGGAAATCTGGTCGGCGACTTTGTCGGGGTGGCCTTCGGTGACGGACTCGGAGGTGAAGTAGGTGCGCATGATGAAAAACGACAAAGAGTGTGCGAAGGAGTACGGCTGACAACATAATCAATACACATGACAGAAGCGAGGGTTTTGGGGTACATTGGGTGGTGATGTATGGACTCGAAGACTGGCTGAGCGAGCGGGGGAGGCGGTTGCACTTCCCTGTGGATGGGATCAAGGCGCAGGTGGCGCAGGCGCGTGACTGCAGGCTGCAGGCGACCATCGGGGCGGCGCGGACAGACAGCGGCGAGCCCATGGCGCTGGGGTGTGTGGTGGAGCAGCTGGGGGGGCTGACGGCGGCGGAAGCGGTGACGTATGCGCCAACGGGCGGGCTGCCTGCCCTGCGGGAGGCGTGGGCGGAGCACCAGCTGGCCCAGAACCCCAACCTCGCCGAGGTGACGATGACCCAGCCGCTGGTGACGAGTGGGCTGACGCAGGGGCTGTGGCTGGTGGGGGCGCTGCACGCGGACGCGGACACAACCGTGGTGGTGGCGGCCCCGCACTGGGGGAACTATGACCTGATATATGCAACGGAAGGGGGGGCGAAGCTGGTGGAGTATGAACTGCTGGATGACCATGGGCAGCACAACCACCGTGGGTTGGCCGCGGCGCTGGCGGGGGTGCAGACGAAGCGCGCGCTGGTGGTGCTGAACTTCCCGCACAACCCAACGGGGTATGCGCCGACGCTGGCGGAGGGACTGGAAATAAAAGCGGTGCTGCAAAAAGCGGCAGCGCGGCGGCCGCTGGTGGTGGTGTGTGATGATGCGTACTGGGGGCTGTGGTATGAACCGAGGATGTATCGGCAGTCGTTGTGTGGATTGCTGGTGGACTGTGCGCCTGGGTTGCTGGTGTATAAGGTCGATGGGGTGACGAAGGAGGACTTTGGGTATGGGTTGCGGGTGGGGGCTGTCTGTGTGGGGGGGGCGGGGCTGACGGACGGTGACCGCGCGACCATCGAAAACAAGCTGCTGGGGGGGCTACGGACGACGGTGAGCTCGGGGAGTCACCTGTCGCAGCGGGTGGCGCTGCGGATGCTGGAGGCGCCTGAATATGCAGCGCAAAAGGCGGCGGCGTATGCGGCCATTACGCAGCGGTATGAACGGTTGCAGGCGTGGCTGGGGGCGAATGAAGCCGTCTGGCGGGGGGTGCTGGAGCCGCTGCGGGCGGGGTCGGGGTATTTTCAGTGTTTTGCGCTGGGGGGGGAAGCACGCGCGGAAACGGTGCGACGGCGGCTGATAGACGAGCGGGGGGTGGGGGTGATCCGCTTTGGGGGGTTGCTGCGGGTGTCATTTGCCAGTGTGGCGGCGCCAGAGGAAGTGGTGGCGGCGATGGCTGACGTGGCGCGAGCATAAGGAAACACTGATACACTCAAAAGGACATGAAAACAATTGAGAAAGAGTCGTCATCAAAAAAGGATCTTTGGGGTGCTTTTTCACTCCAGAACCGTCACGGGGTCGAGAGACCCCGTGAGAACCTGTCGTAAAAAATCTTCCCCAAATCTCTCTTTTTATGATTGGCGAGATTGTATCAGTGTTTCCTAAGGAGAAAAACTCGGAACTGTGCTCGCGTAGTGGGCAGAGACGACGTAGAATAGAGGACGAACGAAGGGGATGCAGGGGGCGGGGAGGTCCTCCTTATACTTAATGCTCAGGCACTCGGTAAATTGCAGGGCGGTAGCTGGCACAATAAAAGAAACAAGACTAAATGACTGAGACACACACAGGCCGAAGCTTGAAAATCCTCGTGCTGTATGCCACGACGGGGGGCAACACGGCGCTGGTGGCCGAAGCGATCGCGGGGAACCTGCGCCGCGGGGGACACGGTGACACGACCGTGCAGCGGGTGGAGCAGACCACGGTGGGGGACATAGAAGCGTGTGAGGTGCTGGTGTGGGGGTCGCCGACCTATGGCCATGGGCAGCTGGACCCACGAGCGATTGCCTTCGTGCAGAAGGTGGTGCGGGGGATAGACCTGCGGGGGAAGCCGTGTGCGGTGTTTGGGCTGGGGGACCCGAAGTATGACCGTGATCATAACATTGAGTCGGCGGTGATCTTGACTGACTTCGTGGAGGGGCACGGGGGGGTGAGCCTCATCCCGCCGTTAAAAATAAACCGTACGCCTGTGCCTGTGCTGCAGACGCTGGTGGCGGACTGGTGCGCGGGGTTGCTGGAAAAACTAGCGGGGGATGACATTCAAACACTGACATAACATGAAGCGTTGGCGGATCATGATCGTGGGGGAGAGTGGCTCGGGCGTGCCGAGTGTGGGGGTAATCATGGCGAAATCTCTGCAATCGATGGGGTATTACCTCGCGACGGATAGAGAGTTTCCTTCGCTCATCAAAGGGGGGAAGCACTGTCAGGTGATTAACTTTGACGATGAGCCCCTGTGGGCGACGAGTGCGGAGACCGATATTATCATTGCGATGGACAAGAAGTCGATGCAGTACTACCTGCCGCGGCTGCGGGACGGTGGGGTGCTGGTGCATGGGTATGAGCGACTGTGGGGGATAGGGGATGTGCTGGAAGAATGTGAGCGGCGGAACATAACGGTGGTGCACCTGCCCGCGCGGACGATAGCGTATGAGGAGGGGGGCAATGAGCTGATGACCAACATGGTGATGATCGGGATGGCGTGGCGGGCGCTGAGCCTGCCGTATGCGGCGGTGGCGGCGCAGGTGAGCAAGAAGTTTGCGAAGAAGCCGAAAATACTGGAGATCGACCTGCGGGTGCTGGAGCGGGCGTATGCGGCGACGGAAAAGCTGATAGATGTGCCGCAGCCGTGTGCGGAGGCGGTGGAGGCGGAAAAGATATTGGTCGATGGGAACCATGCGATCGCGCTGGGGGCGGTGCACGCGGGGTGTCGAGCGTATTTTGGGTACCCGATGAGTCCGTCGACGGGGATCCTCAAACACATGGCGAGTATGTCGCCGCGCTATGGTGTGGTGGTGAAACAAGCGGAGGATGAGATCACGGCGGTGCAGCAAACACTGGGGGCGATGTATGCGGGGACGCGGAGTATGACGGCGACGTCGGGGGGAGGGTTTGACCTGATGACGGAGACGGTGAGTCTGGCGGGGATAACCGAAACGCCACTGGTGATAGCCATCGCGCAGCGGCCCGGGCCCGGGACGGGGTTGCCGACGTGGACGGCGCAGGGGGACTTGCACCTGTGTGCGTATAGCGGACACGGAGAGTATGCGCGGGCGGTGCTGGCGGTCAGTGACAGTGAGGATGCGTTTTATGTGATACAGGAGGCGTTTAATCTGGCGGAGGAATTGCAGATCCCCGTGTTGGTGCTGACGGAAAAGCTGATTGCGGACTCTTACTGGACGGTGGCGCCGTATGTGCAGGGGAACATCCCCATCAAGCGGGGGCTGGTGACGGGAGATGCTCTGGGGGAACTGGTTCCGAGTGATCGGTATAAAATCACGGAGTCGGGGCTGTCAAAACGCTGGGTGCCGACACGGAGTGAGGCGTATTACTTCGCCAATGGGGACGAGCACTGGGAAGACGGCACCCTGACCGAAGAAGCCGACCAGGCGGGGGCGATGTATGCCAAGCGGGTACGCAAAGAGCAACTGGTGATCCCTTCGGCGCCTGCGCCCACGGTGTATGGCCCTGCGGTGGCGGATATTTCGTTTGTCGGGTGGGGGAGCACGAAGTGTGTCATGCGTGACACCATCGTGGCGGCGGAGCGAGAGGGGCTGACGGTGAACTATTTACATTATACGCTGGTGTATCCTTTCGATGGGGGGGCGGTAGCGGACTTCGCCGAGGGGAACCCCAATGTGCACCTGATAGAAGGGAATGCCACGGGACAGCTGGGGCAACTGGCTGCGCGGGCGGGGCACTGTGACTGGGCGGGCAAATGCCTGAAAAGTGATGGGCGGCCGTTTTACCTCGAAGAGATGCTGGAGTATGTCCGTGCGCACGTTCCTCACAACCCAACCTCATGAAATCAACGAGCCTTCAAAACCTCGCGGTCCACGCGGAGCAGTATCAGAAATTTGAGACGGAGCAGGTGATGACCTGGTGTGGGGGATGTGGGAACTATGGGATCCAGAATGCGCTCAAGCGGGCGCTGACGCTGGAGGGGCTGGGGGCGGAGGATTTTATATATTGTTTTGATGTGGGATGCAGCGGGAATGGGTCAGATAAAATCCATGCCAATACCATCCATGGGCTGCACGGGCGGGTGCTGCCGCTGGCCAGCGGGGTGAAGGTGGCCAACCATAAACTGAAAGTGGTCGCGGGGGCGGGTGACGGGGCGACCTTCAGCGAGGGCGTGGGGCACCTGGTCCACGCGGTGCGCAATGATTACCCAGTGGTGTTCCTCCACCATGATAACCAAAACTATGCCCTGACGACTGGGCAGGCGAGTAGCCTGACCCCAGCGGGGTGCAAGCGGTCAGCGACGCCGTATGGGGAAGCGTGGGGGGAGACGATCAACCCGTTGCAGATGGTGCTGTCGCTCAAACCCAGCTGGGTGGGACGGAGCCTGTCGGCGGACACGGACCACCTGACGGAGCTGCTGCGCGCGGCGCTGCGGCACGAGGGGTTTGCGTTTGTGGAGATATTGCAGTCGTGTCCGACGTATAACCGTGAGATGGGCAATAAGTGGTTTTTGGAGCGCGTGAAGGATGTGTCGACGATAGCGGGGTATGACCCGACGGACATCTGGGCGGCGCGGCGACTGGCCGAGATGCCGTATGATGAGGGGATATATACGGGAGTGTTGTACCACAATCCGCAACGAGAGAACTTCCTCGAGGTGGTGCCGCAGCGGGAGTTTGGGGACTCGGTGCTGGTGGACGAGGTGCGGCACTACGACATTGGGCAGGAGATGGCGGCGATGAAGCCGTAGCAGATTCCCAGTGGTTTCCCCTTATTGTCTGTCAGTTGACAGCGGGGCGCCTCTCCCGCACAATCGCTCGTGAGTTTGCATTTTATTACTCCCCCATCAGATAGGACTTTCATTCCGCGGCGGCCGACGAAACCGAAGACGATCACGACGAGAAGAACCGAAACGGTTGCATAAGATCAATGGAGAAATCCGAGCGCAGGAAATCCGACTGGTGGACCCTGAGGGGGAAATGCTGGGCCTCAGTAGCCTGAAGGATGCGCTGGCGAAAGCGAAGGAGCTGGAGGTGGACTTGGTGGAGATCTCGCCCAATGCGAAGCCGCCTGTGTGTCGGTTGATCGATTATGGAAAGATGTTGTATCAACTCAAAAAGAAGAATGCCCAAGCAAAAAAAGCGCAGAAAAAGCCCGAGATGAAGGGGATACGCCTGACGTTTCGGATGGGGATAGGGGACGCGCAGCGGCAAGCGAAGCACGCGCAGGAGTTCCTCGAGGAGGGGCACACGGTACGGATACAGCTGCTGATGCGGGGGCGGGAGAAGGCGCATAAGGACATCGCGCTGGAGAAGATCAATGAGTTTGTGGAGATGATCAAAGAACAGGGGGAGCTGGACAATAAACCGAAAATTTCTGGACACCAGATCATCGCCGTGCTAAAACCGCTCGGCAAAAAGTAGTGAGGGGGAAATTTATTAAAAAATCCTGCAACGGATGAAACAGAAAACACACTCTGCGACCAAGAAACGAGTCAAGATTACTGGCTCGGGGAAGATTATGTTTCAGAAAGCGGCCAAAAACCACTTGCTGAGTAGTAAGTCAAAACGACAGAAGAAATCTTCGCGACTGGGGATGGAAGCCCCTGCGGGGCACGTGAAAACACTTAAACGTCTCTTAAACCGATAGGAAACCATGGTACGAGTAAAAGGAGGAGTGGCGGCCCGTAATCGCCACAAGAAAATACGAAAAGCCACCAAGGGGTACCGTGGTAAGAACCACTCGACATACCGACTGGGGATGCAGGCTTACCTGAAAGCGGGTCAACACGCGTATGTGGGGCGTAAGCAAAAGAAGCGTGATTTCCGCCGACTGTGGATCACGCGGATCAGTGCGGCGCTGCGGGCGCAAGGACTGAAATATAGTGTGATGAAAAATAATTGGTTGCACGCGCTGATGCACGTTGACCGTAAGCAGCTGTCAGAGCTGGCGATGAATTACCCAGCGGTGTTTGACCAGATAGTCAACGCGACCAAAGAAGTGAAGCGGTTGGCGTAGGGTGAGTGAATGGGGGGTGTTATCTCAACTCGTTTTCGTTTGACAGATAAAGCTCCCCGAAGGGGAGTTTTTTACTGTGGGTGGGAAATCTAGGTGATTGGTCAGCGGGGAAGTGACTGGGGTGGTGCCGTGACGAGCTGCTGGCAGGCGGTGGCGAAGGCTTGGGCGACGTGGTCCCAGTGAAAGTCGTGTGACCACTGGTGGGCGTGCTGCGCGAGGTGCTGCGCGAGCACTGGGCAGTGCAGCACGCGGGTGAGGGCCTGGCAGAGGCCTGCGGGGGTGTTGGCCGTGGTGAGGAGCCCCGTGTGGCCGTGCTGGATGGAGTCGCGGAGGCCTGGGCTGTCATACCCAATGGACATGGTGCCAACGGCGGCGGCTTCGGTGACGATCAAGCCCCAGCCCTCCCGCAAGGAGGGCACAACCAAGGTGTGGGCGGCGGACATTCGCTGGAGTTTTTCGGCGTGGGGGACGTAGCCACACCACTCGACCGCTGACGCGAGGCCGAGGCGGGTGGCGAGCTGGCGGAGGTGGGATTCGTAACGCGGGGTGCCGCGGCCGATGACCTGCAAGCGGGCGGTGGGGCAGTGGTGTTGCCGCAAGAGGGCCAGGGCTCTGAGGGCGTCACCGACGCCTTTGTAGGGGACGAGGCGGCCGACGTAGAGGACGGTGAAGTCGGGGGCGGGGGGCTGAAACGCGGTGGTGGGCCACGGGGTGAAGCTGATGCCTTCGGGGAGGATGGTGATGTCGGCGGACGGAAAGCCGAGTGACTGGAGGTCGGTGGCGGTGGACTGTGAGACCGTCAGCACGGGGCGACCACGGTGGACGCGCACCCAAGGGGACTCGGCGCAGCGGCCGATGAGGCTGAGGGGGAAGGACGTATTATGCCACCAGATCTGACGCGTGAGCTGGTGGATGAATAAACAAGAGCGCTGCCCCCGTGGGAGCCAGAGTGGGGTGGCGAAGTGGTGGGTGTTGGCCTGGTCGATGACGAGGTCAACGGGGCCCAGTGACCGCAGCCACCGTGGGGCGGCGGCGTAGCTGGTGAGGAGGTTGCCTGCGCGGGCGTAGTGCACGCCGTCGATCGTGGCGGTGGGTGGACACTCAGCGCCCCAAGAGGGAGCAAAGTGATGGACTGACCAGCCACGAGCCACCAGCCGCTGCAAGACGGCGTGGGTGTAGACCTCCGCCCCGCCCCGCTGGGGGTGGGCAATGTCTCGCCAACACAGAAGCGCCAGTTTCATCAGCCAGAGCATAGGGGGAAGTGTCGGCGGGGGGAGGTGAAGGGTTCATGAAGTGGGTGGGTGGTGCCCCCCGACGGCAAAAGTACTGTGCGGAGATGAAAACACTGAAACGAAGCCTGACGTTGCTGGTGGGGAGTGGGGCGTTGACGGGGTTGAACTATCTGTTTCACCTCGTGACGGCGCGGGGGCTGACCCCGACGGAATATGGCGTGCTGAGTGGGTGGCTGGCGGGGGTGTTTCTGTTGTCGGTGCCGGGGCAGGTGCTGCAGCTGGTCGCCAGCCGTGGGCCGATGCGCCCCGCGCCGTGGCCAGACAAAGGGCGGATCGAGACGCTGGGGTTGCTGGTCTTGCTGCTGGGGTGTGGGCTGTCGCACGGTGGGCCGCTGCCCTGGCTTGTGGGGCTGAGTGGGGGACTGGCGCTGTGGCTGGGGCACCAACGGGGGGTGGAACTGTGGCGGCGGCGGGCGGGCGCTGTGTCGGGGCATTACCTGACGGAGGCGGGGGTGAAGCTGGGGCTGGTGGGGGGATGGCTGTGGCTGGGGAGACTGACCCCGCTGACGACGGTAGCGAGCGTGGTGGGGAGTATGCTGCTGGTCGGGTGTGGGTGGGCGTGGTGGAGCCGCAAAACGGTCGCATCACAACCGCCTGCGGGAGGAAGGATCACACGAGGGGAGGTGCTGGGGCTGGGGGCGTACTTGCTGGGGCTCACCTGGGTGACCAACGTAGATGTGCTGCTGGTGACACTCAATGACGCGGCGCTGGGGGGGCAATATAGCGTGGTGCAAAAGGTGGCTTTGGTGGTGTTTTATGCGTGGCAGATGGTGGGGCAGCAGTGGTACAGCGAAGGGGACAAGGTGACGCGGTCGATGCTGCTGGGGGGGGTGGCGGGGTGGCTGGGGCTGACGGTCGTCGCGGTGGGGGGGAGCTGGGCGCTGGGGGAATGGGTGGTGGGGTGGGCTTTTGGGGGGGAGTACCTCGGGCTGGTGGGGTGGCTGCCTGCGCTGGTGTGGAGCTATAGCTGCCTGGGGGCGGTGGCGGTGCTGGGGGGGGTGGCTCTGCGGCGAAGGCAATGGTGTGGCCTGTGGGGGATGGGGGGGCTGATGCTGGGGCAGGTGGCCCTGTATGCGGTGTATGATGTGACTGACCCGCGACTGTGGGGGGGGCTGGTGGTGGGAAGCACGCTGGGGGTAGGATTAGGGCTCCTGCTTACAATTTGGGAAAGGGGGGCACGCAAAACATAAGGAAAGATTTTAGTCTCCTATTTTACCTCTAAACGGCTTATCTCAACACAATCTAGGTAGTGTTAACAAATTGGAAAAAACAGGCTGATCCTAAAATATAAGAAGTGATTTGAGTGAAAAAAGAATCTTTTTGGCTGCAAAATGGTTGCGCATTTTTGCCTTGATCCATCAAGGCTGCAAATGCGCGCCCATTTTTCGCTCAAAAATTTCTCTTTTTTCTTCTCAAACCATTTTGTCAACACTACCTAGGTGGCGTTTTTGCCCGTGAGGACGATCGCCATGGTGCGGACCAAAATAGTGAGGTCGAGCCAGAGTGACCAGTTGTGGACGTAGAAGGTTTCGAAGCGCATTTCGTCGGTGTAGCTCAACCCTGAGCGGCCGTGCACCTGTGCGTAGCCCGTGAGCCCCGGGAGGACGCTTAAAATGCGGTGGTCGTCGTGGTGGTAGAGTTCGACTTCTTCGGTGATGTGGGGGCGGGGGCCGACGAGGCTCATCTCACCGCGGAGGACATTAAAAAGGTTGGGGAGCTCGTCGATGGAGGTGCGGCGCAGGAAGCGACCGAGGGGGGTGATGCGGGGGTCGTTGTCCATCTTAAACATGACGCCGCCAGCGCGCTCGTTGCGGGTGAGGAGGTCGGCGCGCATTTGGTCGGCATTCGGGACCATGGTACGGAACTTGTAGCACCAGAACTCGCGGCCGTTGCGCCCGACGCGGCGTGAGGCGTAGAACGGTGAAACGGATGGACACTCACGGTAGACCAGCACCGCCACGACCAGCAAGAACGGACTGATGAGGAGGCCGCCAAAGAGGGCGCCGACGTAGTCGAGGGTGCGCTTGAGGAGATAGGACCAGCCGAACATCCTGTGGCCGTGGAGGCTGATGATGGGGTAGCCGCCGAGGCTCT
Organism: Candidatus Altimarinota bacterium; assembly: GCA_020631075.1. GTDB lineage: Bacteria > Patescibacteriota > Gracilibacteria > UBA4473 > UBA4473 > JAHDHX01. The sequence goes on along the minus strand of JAHDHX010000005.1, from coordinate 146,630 downwards.
CGAGCCGTAGGTCGGCCATGTCGAGGGTGGCTTCGTCGGGGATGAAGCGGAAGGCGGCGTGGTGCCGATGGCAGAGCTTCATGATGGACTCGGTGTAGGCCTCAGGGTGGGACTGGCTGGCGAGGATGACCTGATCAGGGTGGTGGGTGCTGAGCGCGAGGGCGAGGTGGTCGAGGTCACGGACGATGGAAACGATGTCGTAGTCAGAGAGGGCCTCGAGCCGAGACTGGAGGTCGGACACGAGCTGCCCCTGCCCGATGAGCACCACCCGTGTGCGGGCGTAGCCGCGGGTGTGCAGGTGGTGCGTGAAAGCTGACCACGCTGCTCGCCCCCCCCAGAGCAATGACAGCCCGAGCAGTGACCCCGCGGCAAAGATGAAGCGTGAAAAAAAGTAAAACTGGAAGAAGAAGAACCCTGAGAGGACGAGGCTCATGGCGGCCCAGTAGGCCCAGAAGCTCTCGGCGATCTGGTGGCGGAGGAGGGGGCGCTCACCCCCGAGGCGGTACAGACCGCGGGCAAAGAAGATCAAAATGATGCCCAGTGTGAGGATGACGACGAACTGGCCGTAGCCCGGCATAGAACTGATGGGGGGGACGAGACCGAACCAGTCGTAGCGCTCCATGCGGAGCCAGCGGGCCAGCCAAAAGCCACCGCTGACGGCCAAGGCGTCAAGGAGGACAGGGGCCAAGTGGAGGAGGAGCCTAGTGCGGTGCATGAGATGGCGGAATAAAGCCCCCTAGCGGCGCTGCTGGAAGAGCTCAAGCCGATCGCCGACCTCAAAGACGAAGCCACTGTGGTCGACCTTCAAACCACACTCGGTGCCTTCGTTCATTTCATTGACCACTTTTTGCCCTTGCTGGACGGTGTCGATCTTGGCGTGGCCGACGAGTACCTCGGCGGGTTCGTTGGTCTCGGGGTCGGTGCCGTCACGGAACACACGGAAGTGGGACGACTTGCGCACCAGACCTTCAACCACGTCACCCCCGATGACGGCCATTTTTTTGTTGGCGGCGAAGACGGCTTTGACTTTGAACTGGCCGATGATTTTTTCGGTGTCGGAGGCGACTTCTTTCCCGAGAAGGATTTCTTCGATCTTTTCGGTGAGCTCGTAGATGATTTCGTAGGTCAAGACCTCAACGCCTTCCTGATCGGCGACTTTGCCGACGCGGTTGGGGAGCTTCACACTAAACCCAACCACGATCGCCTCCCCTGCGGTGGCGAGCATGATGTCTGATTCGCTGACCTCACCCACGCCGCTGTGTACGACGCGTGCCATTGAGCCCTCGGTTTTGACTTTCTCAACGGCGGAGCGGACGGCCTCCAGCGTGCCCTGTGAGTCGGCCTTCAAGATGACTTTGAGCTGGTTCATTTTGGCTTCGCGGAGCTTGGCCTTGATGGCGGCGAGGGAGACCTTCTTGCGGCGGGAGAGTTCGTCCTCGTGCGAGAGACTGGCGACTTCTTCGGCTTTTTTCCGAGCGGTTTTGTCATTTTTCATGACTTGTAGGAGGTCGCCTGAGCGGGGCATGGCCCCGAGCCCCGTGATGCGCACGGGGGTGGAGGGAGGAGCGACTTTGACTTCGGTGCTGGTGTGGTCGCGCATGACCCGCACGCGGCCTGACTGGTCGTAGATGACGAAGCTGTCGCCGCGGTTAAGCGTGCCGGTGTTGACCAACACGGTGGCGGAGATGCCTGTTTTGGGGTCCATGCTGGATTCGAGCACGGTGGCGATGGCGGAGCGCTTGGGGTCGGCTTTGAGCTCCAAGAGCTCGGACACGACCAGCACGGCGGCCAGTAGCTCGGGGATGCCTTGGCCTGTCTTGGCCGAGACGGGAATGCAGGGGGTGTCGCCGCCCCAATCTTCGGGCGTGACATCGTGCTCTGCGAGTTGGCCTTTGACGAGGTCGGGGTTGGCGCCGTCGAGGTCCATTTTGTTGATGGCGACAACGATCGGGATGCCAGCTTCCTTGGCGTGGTTAATGGCTTCGATGGACTGGGGCATGAGGCCTTCCGTCGAGGCCACGACCAAAATGGCGATGTCGGTGGCGCGGGCCCCACGGGCACGCATGACCGTGAAGGCTTCGTGGCCTGGGGTGTCGAGGAAGGTCATGGTCTGGCCGTCACGCTGCACCTGGTAGGCACCGATGCGCTGGGTGATGCCACCTGCTTCGCCTTCGGCGACGGTGGCGCTGCGGATGTAGTCGAGGATGGACGTCTTGCCGTGGTCAACGTGCCCCATGACAGAGATGACGGGCGGGCGGCTGACCTGATGCTCGGCGTCTTCGGCGGCGAGCATATCGGAGAGATTTCCGCGGAAGAGCTGCTCACCCGAGAGTTCGGCGGACTCTTTTTTAACCTTGACGTCGAAGTCGGCGGCGACGACGGCGGCGGTTTCATAGTCAATTTCGGTCTTGACCCCACCGACAACCCCGTTGGCTTTGAGCTTAATGATGACGAGGGGGATGGGCTTTTTTATCTTGGCAGCGAGCTCGCGCACGCTCATGTATTCGGGGAGGATGGTGGAGCCGTCTTCGGCGATCTGTGGCTCGTCGGGTTCAACTTTTTTGACTTCTTTTTTCTGCTTGTGGGGAACCTTTTTTTGCCCTGCGGTGCGCTTCTGCTGTTGCTCGATGATCTCACGGTCGAGTTGCTCCTCAAACGCGTGTTCGGTTTGGGCGATCTCGTCACCGAGTTCGATTTTTTCGATCTCGCGGGCGATCTCGTCCGGGACTTGTTCGTCTTCGGGGATGTCAAAGTCGAGGTCCATGGCGTGAAGCATGACGGCTTCGGGGGCGATGGAGAGTTTTTTGGCGAGGTCGTTGACAGATATTGGCATTTCGCGGTCGACCATAACTAAATCAAAGGCTTTGTCGAATCGATAGCGGGGGCAACGGCACGATGCGCGAAAGTGTTGCCGACGCTCTAACAAAAATCCTCCCGCCCAGCGGACTGGGGGGAGGCGATACATTTCACAATCTTATGGTTTACGCTTACTCGGCCGTTTCGGCTTTGGGGGTGGCTTTTTTGGCGGGGGCTTTTTTCGGAGTTGATTTTACGGCTTTTTCAGCTTTGTTTGCTTTATCGGCTTTGGGGCTCTTGTCGGTGGTGGTTTTCTTGGTAGTAGACTTCTTGGCCGTGGGGGCACCGCCGAGTGAGGTGATCTCGATCTCGGTGTATTGCTGGCGGTGGCCGTAGGTGCGGCGGTAGCGCTTTCGGCGTTTCATCTTAAACACGCGGATCTTGTCGGCTTTGCCGTGGTCGAGCACCTTGGCCATGACAGAGACACCCGCGAGCGTGGGGGCGCCGAGCTGGAACGCGGTGCCGTCGGGCTCAGACAAAAGCAAAACGGGGAACTCGACGGTGGAGCCGACCTCGGCGGAGAGGCTGTCAATGCGGAGGATGTCGCCGACCTCGACGATGGCCTGATGGCCACCAAACTGTGCAACTGCAAGCATGGGAATGAAAAATGATCGCGGTGTGGTAGCGGGGGCCTCAGGGGTGAGGGGGCGTTTGGGGGACCAGCACGCGCGGAAAATAAGAACAGGGGGAAGATAGGGCGAGGGGCGGAGGTGTCAAGTGATAGGGTCGGCGGGGGGGGGCAACCAAGGCGGGCGGGCAAAACAAAACCCCCAGCGCCGTAGCGCTGGGGGGGCGGGGGGCTCGGTTGCCCTGTGTGTGGGCGAGAGCCGAGCGGTCAATGCCTTGGCTGGAGGGGGGAAGCCTAGTTGGTGGCTTGCGTCCAGCTGGCACCGAGGAGTTCCTCCAGCAATGGGGGTGGGGTTTGGAGGATTTGGTTGGTGACGGCGATGACGATGGCGGGCTCGAAGTCCATGTAGCCGCTGGAGCTCATAGTCCCGATGTAGGTGCGCTCGTCGAGGAGGTCGGACAGGTTGCCTTTGAGCAGGCCGCCGACAAAGAGCTGTTTGGTCGCGGGGCCAGGGCCAGCGGAGACGATCTGGCCGCCTGGGTCGAGATTCATGAGGACGATGTTGTCGAGGAGGGTGACGTCTTTGCCGATGTGGATCTTGCCTTGTTCATTAGTGCCAGATGGGTCTGAGCCGTCGATGTCCATGATGACGATGGCAACGGGTTGGCTGAAGGTGACGGATTCGTCCGCGCCGCCAGAGGCACCGTTTGACCCGAAGTAGAGGTCGACGCTGTCGTCGAAGATGAGGGTCATGGGGCGGTCGAGGGTGATGTCGCCGTTGAAGTAAACGGTGTCGGTGCCAGTGTAGTAGAGCACGTCACTTTCGCCTGTTTCGCCCTCAAATGTGTAGTCGGTGGCGTTAACTTGGTCGAGCTGGATGGTAGCAGTCGTGGAAGCTGCGACGTAGGCTCCGTTGATGGCGGTCATGGTGACTCCCGTGACTTCGTAGGCACTGTCCTGGTCTTGCTCTGTGTATGAGTCACCTGTGACGGAGGAGTCACCCGTGACATTAACGATGTCATCACCGTAGTAATCGGCTGTGCCGTCTTCGTCTACTTGGGTGTATTCAACCAAGGCGTAGGAGCCCGTGTCGGCCTGGGTGGCCTGCGTAGCGAGGTTACCCTGGGCGGAGACTGTCGGGCGAACCAAGTGGACCACGGCTGTGCCAGCGACGTCTTCTGAATCGTCGATGGAGAATTCGTTGGCGATGATGTAATCTGCCTCACAGAGGGGGCGACTGTCATCTGTTCTTACAGAGGTTATGTATCCCTTTCCAGCGTGCTCTTCATTATAGTAAGCATCACCTTCACTGACATTCATTTCGTAGTAGGCGGAACCAAAGGCAACATTGACTAGGTTATTAGCGATGTTGTGCGCGTCGTAGAGTCCTGCGTCCATCTGGTATTCGACCACGGCGGTGAAGTCGACCGTACCGTCAGGATTATTCATTGCTTCAGTTTCTAGTTCAGTAATTTGGTCAGGAGTGAACTCAAGGATGAAAGCTTTAGCGACATATGATTCGTCTACACTCTCAACGGTCTGGTAGAACCAGTTGCGTGAGTTGTCAGCGGCGAGGGTGAGTGAGTTTATGTCAGTGGTGGCGACACCAACCTGTGAGCGGTCGATGAAGTTGGAAATGCCGACAGGGCCATTGGTGTACCCTTTGTCTGTGGAGACGGGCGCGTCGTAGATGGCGATACCAAATTCTGTCAAGTCACGGGCGAGGCCAGTGTCATCCTTGAGTTGGAGTGTCAGTGAGGCTACGGCCATGTAGCGGATGTGCTCACCCGGAGTGACGATTGCGATGTCGTCGTTGAACCACTGGGTACAAGCACCGCTGGCGTCTTGGTCAGCACAGACGTATTTTTCAATCTTCATGTCTGAATATGGACAATCGGGGCACCATTCGTCACAGGCTACGGGGGGGGTGTAGGTGGGGTTGCCGTCTCCTCCACCACTGCCACCAGGGGCGTCTGGGTAATCATTGTTGGTACAATCGTCTTCACAGCTAGTGTAGCCGTTGGCGATGGCCCAGTTGGCTTCACAGGTGGCGTCGTCAGTCGTGGTCTGCAGACATTGCAGATAGTTGGCGTAGCCTGCGGTGCCTGGGGCGACTTCTATGCCGCGGCATTGTGGGGCATCGTAATTTTGAACGTTCATACAAATATTAGCGTTATAGAGCGTGTCAGGGCTGGGGCCTGGGCCATCAGGGATGGTTTCATCGTTACAGGCTGTGTCTTCTGCGGGCAAGGAAGGGTTGCCTGGGCAGTACTCTGCACACTCATAGTTTTCGTCTGCATCTGCAAATAGAGATTGGCCAGTGGGACAGTTCTGACACTGATCGGAGTCGATCGGGAGTGTGCCAGTGGGGTCGTCTGGGCAGGCTTCCACACAGGTGGTGCCGTCGGCGCTTTCAACTACGTCGTCGAAGTCGCTACAGCTGAGGACGCATTCTTCGGTGACTTCGTCATAGAGGTAGTAATCTTCGCAGACACATTGACCGTCAATTTCTGTTTGGCCAGTGCCATCACAAGATTCTGGCTGTGGGTCGATGATGACTGGTTCACAATCATCGTCACCTGCGAGAAGGGCTGGGTTGTGTTCACATTGCTCACAGAGTGGGTCGAGAGCATAGAGTGAGTCGTCGTATGCACAGTAGCAGTCTTCAGAACCAGCGGGCATGTTGGGGTCCCACGGGCAAGTATCGGCTTCGCTGTCGTCACAGCCTTCGAGGGTGAGGGTGTTGGACTCGTCACTGACGGTGAAGCCACCCGTGGAGGCAAAGACGGTGTTGCTGATTTCATAACCAGCAGCACAGAGGGCGTCGGCGATGTCTTCGTCATCTATCACGTTGACGAAGAATTTAATGTCTTGGCTGGAGTCAGCACCTACGTTCGTGGTGATAGTGATTGAGTTGTTGGCTGTGTTTGGGGTAATAGTGGCGCCGCTGTTGCCGAATTCTCCGCCATAGGTAACGAGCTGGTCAAGCTGGTCAGTGAGTGTGACGTCAACTGCAGCGGCTGAGCTATTGGTCACGGTGATGGTGTACAGGATTGATTCAGCGTAAGCATCTTCACTATTAAAGCCTGGGGCACCGATCGGGTCGGTGGTGACAGTTGTTCCTACGAAAGGAGCGGCGGTTTTGGTGACGGTGATGGGGGAGGCTGGTGCAACACATGCTGATGCTGAATCGTCTAACATGAGGTCGCCAACGTAACCGTAAACGGTGTTGTTGATACAGCTACTGCTGATACCACCTGTGTATTCGACGTCAAAGGTCAGTGTCTGACTAAGGTCGCTGTCATCACTCATGCTCAAGGTAGAGGTGAAACAACCTGCAGCTTGTCCGTAAGCAGAACAATCTTCATTGAATGTGAAGTCGTCGGTGTCTAGGTCGGTGGCCGCAAAATGACCAAGAAGGGGTTCGACGATGGTGATAGTTTCGGTTGTGGTTTGTGTGGCGGTGACTTCGATCTCAAAACTGAGGGTTTCACCGCTGAGCGCTGTCTGTGTAAGAGCTCTCTTTTGAAGCTGAATGTCGGCCTCGGCAGGTGGCAGCTCAACACACTCTGTGACGTTGGGGGCGATTGGGGTTTCGTAACCTGCGACGTTGATGAGGATAATTTGATTCTCAACTGAGCAGTTACCTGCTGTGAGTGAATCTGCAATGTTGACTTGGTAGGTGATAGTGCTTGCCCCTGGGGCGAGAGAATCAATGGTGAATTGGACGGTGTTGTCATTCGATGTCTCAATGCTTGCGCCTGAAACTGAGCCAGTAACTAGGCCGTCGATGCCAGAGACGAATTGGTCAGTGATGGTAACGTCTGTCAAATTTTGGTCAGAGGTGTTTGTGACGGTGAGGGTGTAAGTGACTGTTCCGCCTGCGGTGACAAAGTCAGAGGCTGCTTGTTTTTGCACTGTCACTGGTGGGGTTTGTGAATCTGGTGGAGTGAGGGTGATGCAGCTTGCAGAGTCATTAGTGTGCTCGACTGTCACGGTGACGTCTGTGTCGCCCGCGGTGACGGCGACTGTGCTGTCTTCGGCGGTGCCGATTTGATTACAGGCAATGTTGTCCATGTGCACCTCTGTCACTTGGGTGACGATGGTGAGAGTCAGAGAGCCTGTGGAGTTTAAGGTACTGAGACCAGAGTTCGTCAGAGTGATCTGGTCACCCGTTGCCACTGGGGAAGTGGTGTAGCTTGTGTCAGTGGTTGAGGTGATGACCTGATAGTCAGCCGTGTCAATGAAGCTCAAGTCTGTGATCGGTTCGGCCACGTTGGCTTCGATCTCTATTGTATAAACGACTTCATGCTGCTCTTGCTCGTTGATGATTTGTGAAGTTGTGCTTTGAGCCTCTTTTGAGAGGGTGATTGTGTTTGTTGGTGGCACCACTGAAGGGATGCACTCGTACACATTTGGGTTCGTGGAAATAACAACAACTTCTTTGCCATCCTCACACGGGCAGACGTATTCGTCTGTTTCGTCGATGTAGACCACGTCGCCGTGCTCGCAGGTGCTGTCTGGGCAAATGTAGTCGCCTGTCAGTGGGTCGATGGTCGGTGAATTGCCGCCCGAGAGACATCTACATTCTTCGTCGAGTAGGCCTTCGTCCATTTCGTCTTGGTATGGGCATTCGTTGCCTGTCGGGCAGGTCAATTCGCCTGTCTCGGGGTCTTCTACTGGGTCGTTTCCTGATTCTAAACACTTACAGTCTTCTCCCAGCAGGCCTTCGTCCATTTCATCTTGGTATGGGCATTCGTTGCCTGTCGGGCAGGTCAGCTCGCCTGTCTCAGAGTCTACTACTGGGTCGTTTCCTGTTTCAATACACTTACAGTCTTCTCCCAGCAAGCCTTCCTCCATTTCGTCTTGGTATGGGCATTCGTTGTCTGTCGGGCACTCAAACACTCCGTCGTCGTCAGTGTCGGTGGGGGTGGAGCCGTCTGGACAACAACCGATGAGGCCGTCGCCATTGTAGTCCTGACCAGCGGTTTCGTAGATGTCGCAGGTGACAGGCGGGGGTGTCGGGGTGTTGTCGTAGGTGAGACAAGCGGGGTCAGGGACGCAGATCAGCTCTATATTTTCGTTTTGGGTTTCGTCGATGTGAATGTCGTTACAGATCTGGCCGTCGGCGGGGACGGCGTCACCGTCGACGATGGCGTCGAAGACAAATTTGACTTCGGTGGCGCCGTTGAGGTTGCTGACGGTGAATATGACCTGTGAGCCGCTGGGGGGAACGTTGGCCGTGACCGTCACGCCCGTGGTCAAAACCGTCGGGTCAGTGTCACCCCAAGTGAGGCCGTACGTCTGAAGGTCGTCTTGCAGGGTAAAGGTGGTGTAGGGTTCGCCATTAACCGTAGTGGGGAGGCCAGAAATAGTGACGGTGTAGGTGACCACTTCACCGTCGGTGACGGTGGTGTCGCCGTCTGTGGTGGTGGCAGCTTTCGCCACGAGGGTGTCGACGAATGGATCACAGGTGTAGTACTCATCCCCGAACTCGTTGGTCAGCTGCGTAGGGGCGGCCAAGGTGGAAGCACAGACACAGTTCCCCTCTTCGGTGGTGAGGTCGCCTTCGCTCAGGCCTGGGTAGTCAGTGACAGAGCAGGTGGGTGCGACGGGACACTCGTAGGTGCCGTCACCGTCGGGGTCGATCGGCATATCGCCATTGGGACACTCACACACCCAGTCGCCTGTGGGGAGCTGCACCATGGCATCACCGTTGGGGCAGAGGCACGCCTCTGGCACGGTGCCGTCGGGGCCTGAAAGGCAGATCTCGTCTCCGCTTATGTAGTCACACACGGGGGCGGGTTGGCCCTCGACCATGGCGATCGTGCCGGTGGGGGGGCAGGTGTTGTCCTCAAGTGGCTGGCAGTTGCCGCAGTCAGGACACTCGTAGGTGCCGTCGCCGTCGGGGTCGATCGGCATATCGCCATTGGGACACTCACACACCCAGTCGCCTGTGGGGAGCTGCACCATGGCATCACCGTTGGGGCAGAGGCACGCCTCTGGCACGGTGCCGTCGGGGCCTGAAAGGCAGATCTCGTCTCCGCTTATGTAGTCACACACGGGGGCGGTTTGGCCCTCGACCGTGGCGATCGTGCCCATGGGGGGGCAGGTGTTGTCCTCAAGTGGCTGGCAGTTGCCGCAGTCGGGGGTGTCAACGGTGGGGCAGGTGAAGCCTGCCGTGTCTGGAATAATCACACCCGGTGTCGAGCCGTCGTCAGCGTATTGACACTGACAGTGGCCGTTTTCGTCTGGGGTGTTGTTAAAGCTATTGGGTGGACATGTGTCAAAAATCTTGGGAGAACCACCTGCATAATTGCTGGTAGCCAAACACACTGGAGCATCAATGCTCTCATAAACCACTTTTTCTTCTACTCCTCCATAATTATATATCCAACCTTGACCATGAGCGTCATTACAGAGTGTTGTAGGAATATCTGATAAGTCAGATTTTAATCGAAAAACTAAGTATACTGCACTTGTATTTAGTAGCTCTAAATTGTTTAAATCTTGAGTAATCAGTCCACCTTTACCCGCCAGGGTGTCTGCATAAAATCGAATACAAGAAGTATTTTCAAGATTTGTTTCACACTCCTCCATATCAAGTTGCCCAGGGGATGACGCCCAAGTACTTGAATCTGCGAGATCAAACAGTCCCGTTGGTTCATAGCCACTAGGCAAAGAACTTAGCCCATTAAAAGCAGAACTATTTGTACTTAAAATAGGATACGCGGCGACAAATTCCAGTTCATCAGGAAACTCGTCTGTGATTTTTTTCCTACCGTCAAAACTTTCACCCGTTTCCGCCTGAAAAGTCAATAATCGTGAATTTAATTGAAAAACAACCATTTCACCAGGACTCAAAATCTCATCACCAGACTCTGTGCCTTTTAAAGTCTTACTTAAACCAAGATCCGCTGTGTAATTTATTTCTTCACACGCTTCTGCGGGCTCATATGACTGAGTTGATTCAACAACTTTATAATCGAAGTAAAAAGCCTCAATTCCATTCATACAAGGCATAACTAGTACATCTTCAGTTGCCCATGTATTACACTTGTCTGGCTGGTTGATTTGAGAAAGATTGAAATAAGTTTTTTCACCATCAATCACTCTTTGACCTTGCCACATAGTTTCAGGGACGAGTTTTAAACCGTCTGGAATTTGCCCTGGTACGGTATAATACTGAGTTCCCCCGCTAGATGGGGTAATTGAAAATTCTAGCTCATCCCCAGAGCTAAACACATTTTGACTTGTAACTCTGTACTCAATGGCATCATCTGAATTAGGTATATCATTTCCATCTTGGTCATAAATACGTTCTGGGGCGTTGTTATGGATGATTGTAAAGAATCGCACCGTGTCGCCGAGGGCAATCTGTGGCAAGTCGATACTGTAGTTTCCAACTTTTCCATTTTGTCCGACTACACCAACTACTGTGAATTTGGATTCGTCAGCAAAATCAGCAAATTGAGACGACAAAACTGCTTCAACAAAAGCACCATAATCTTCTGGGTAGTCGCTCGCATCAAACCCCATGTCAACTCGCCAATCGGCGAGCATTGCGTTGTCTTCAAATCTATTTACTAAGGTTGGACTAAAAGAGTTATAGTAAGATTGCGTCCAAATACCTTCATTCAAAAAATAATTTGCCCTATTTAACTCGAGACCATTGTCCCAGCATTTTGTATCATTTTGATATTCGGGCAAACTCTGATCACATTGTGAAATCAATGTGTTTGTTGAATGGCTAAATTGTGCGGAAACCTCTCCAAAGCAGAATAACAATAGCAACGCAGGTAGTAGAAATTTTTTCATAATTTAAAAACGGATATCAGACATAGAATCGATCGGTAAATCCCGATACATGTTTTGGGAAGTAGACTTAACTCGGCCATCATCGGTGCGGATAGCTTCGCGACCCTCCCACCCCTCTGGAGCTTCCGGCGACAGACGGATGGTTTTAATCACTTCACCGTCTTCGTACTCTTTTTCAGCGGTCTGCGTCGAGGGTTTTGGTTTGGGCTTGGTGGCGGACTTCTCTGTTGCAGGGACTGTCACCGCGGGGGCCTGAAGTGGCTCGGGGGTGACCACCACGACCTGCTCGGGGGTGGCGTCGGTGGTGGCGGGGGGCTCAGCGGTGGGGCCACAGGCGGACAAGCCTGTCACCAGCAGGCCGCAGGCCAGCCATTGCGGATATCTATGCATGAGAGTGAAGAGATGATGAAATAATATTCCTACTATTATACACGTGTATTATAGCCATAGCAATGCCATAGCTGACAAGTTTTTGTATCTTTTTTTTGTTCGAAATTTTAGTCGATCCTGTCTATGACCGTCCTGCGACCTGGCTGGAGCGAATTCCCCCATTGGTCGGTGATGCCGGTGAGTTTTAAGAAGTAGCGTTCGTCGGGCTGCAGGCGGCTGACCGCGAAGCCGAGGAGAAGGCTGCGCTGGTCGGGGAGAATGAAGTACTGCGTCAAAAAACCGTCGCTGGTGGTGGGGAGGGCATAGTCACGGTCGAGGAGCTGGGCGTCGAAGGCGGGGCTGACAGTGATGGGCTCATTAAAGTGGACCTCGACGACGCGGTTGGACTGCAAAAATCGTGAGCGGATAGACTCGGGCACGGTGCCACGGGGGGTGAACTCATGAAAGGTGACGTAGGGCCCGAGCTCGTCGGGGAGGAGCACGGGCTGCGGGGAGGAGCCCTGAGCAGTGAAAGGGCGCGTGAGGGTGGACTCACGCAAGGTGAGTGACGTTGCGGGGGTGCCAGCCGGGAGGGAGAAGCGCTGCTGGGCCTGAGCCGAGACGCGCACCTGACCGTGCAGCTGCTGGCCCAGCTGCGGCGTGTGCGCCACGAATGACGGCGCGAAAGGGCCGTCGTAGCGGAAGGTTTTGGACTCGGTGAAGGTCTGGCCCGGGGCGAGCTGGGCTTGGATGCGGGTGGGGGTGTCGGCGAACGGTGCTGGGAGGGTGAGCTCAAAGAGGCCTTGCCAGTCCTGCGAGAGGGGCTCGTCGATGTGGCCCGTGTGGCGAACGGTCAGTGTGAGGTCTGCCACCCAGCGCTGGGGGGTAACTTCGCGGATGAAAACGTCGAGGGTTTTGTCGAGGTAGCGAGAGCTCTTGGCGCCGCCGATGTTCCACTCCACCAAGCCCCAGCCCGACTCCGCCACAGGGGGCAGCAAGCGGGCGTGAAAGAGGTGCTGGTCGCGCAGTGACTGGGCGAGGTGCTGCACGAGGGCGGGCCAGCGGTCGAGCCGCCACACGGCCCGCCGTGCCAGTGCCACCCCCAGAGTGCGGAGGGGCTGCTTGCGGTAGGCGAGGGCGACTTCGTCGTGGCGGTCGACATTGGAGACGAGGCGGGACAAGGTCGCAAATAGGGTGTCGTGGGTGATGAGCTGGCCGTCGAGGGAGACGCCGTCGAGGGTGTGGACGAGGCCTTCCATGAAAGCGAAGGGCACCACCCAGAGGGTGTAGGAATCGTCGGCGAACTGGGCGGCAGACTGCTGTGAGTAGGCGGCGGCGAGGTCCGACACGCAGTGAGCAGGAGCGGGGCGAAGGGTGGAGTCCCAGAGGGTTTGCTGTGGGTTGAGCGGGGCGAGAAGTGGGTGCGGGGGGCCGAGCGGGTCGGCGAACGTGAAGCTGTTGCGCACGGAAAAAGTGGGCGGCAAGAGTGAGACCTCGGCCACGGCGGTGACGAACCCGCCACATGGTCGGGCTTCGTATTCATTCACGAGCATGATGACGTGCTGGTCGACCGCCTGCGACAGGAGGCCCCCCACGCCAAAAAGGGCGATCAGGGGCCAGAGTAGGTAAAGGACAAAGAGACAAACCGTGACCAACAGCCACCATAGACCCCGTGACCACCAGCGGCGATGACGGGCAAGCAATGACATTAAAACAGGAGGCCAAGGACACAGCAAATTTTCACTGCGACCATAGCATGGACACCCCGCCGTGGGAATCGATTTGACAGCGGCAAGGTCATTTCTATGCTCGGGCTCGAAAAATTGCTATTTTGTCAGGTTTGTCCCAACTCATGCTTATCATTCGTTTTGCCCGTCGTGGGCGCCGCAACCGTGCTTTTTTTGATCTGGTGGTGGCTGAAAAGACCCGCGCGGTGAAGAAAAAATTTGTGGAGAAGTTGGGGTACTATGACCCACACTGTGAAGGGGGCAAAGGAAAATTTGTGTTTGATAGTGCGCTGGTGGAGAAGTACATCAGCAATGGAGCACAAGTGTCGGACTCGGCGGCGAAGCGACTGGTGAAAAATGGTTTTTCGGCGGCGGAGAAATTCGTCGAGCGACGAGTCAGTAAACCACCAAAACCCGTAGAAAAAGCGGAAGAGAAAACCGAAGAGCCGCCTGCTGAAGCTGCACCTGACGAGACGGCGAGTGAGTAGGCAAGTCGAGTGCGAGCTGGTGGTGGCTTAGCGGGGTGGAAAAAAGGTTATGCTGGACGGTGTGCCTTCGCATTGCTAACCTACTGCTGTATTTTTTTGGATTCTTTCTAAACCCTATAGTCACATGGAAGCGGTAAAAAAATTTATTGAATTTGTACTCGGAGAGCTCTGTGAGAAGAAAGATGAGATCATGGTGCGTCTAGAGGAAACTGATCGAGGGGCCATATTTTTTGCCAGTGTGGCGGAGTCTGACATGGGGCAGCTGATCGGGCGGAAGGGGCAAACGGTGTCAGCCCTGCGGACACTGGTGCAGTCGATGGGGATCCGTGATGAAAAGCGGTACTACTTCCGAGCGGTGGAACCAGAAGACAACCACGCACCATCAGCACAAAGTAACGTGACTGCCGAAGAGGCAATGACGGATGATGAGGGCAATGGCGCCGAAGTGCCTGCAGTGTAATTAAAGAATTGCGTTGTTTTCTGGGAGAAAATTGTGGGGAGAAGTTGCATTTTGCTTGCCCTCTGGGGGTGACTCTTTAGCATGGCTCTGATGAAAATTGCACAAGCGCTCCAAAATCGGGGAAATAATGGCTTTGGTAGTGCGCCGAGCGCCACCACCACTGGCGGAAATGTTACCTTTGGCACGCCGAGCACCCCCAGTCAGCCCAATTTTGGCACGACGGGGCAGCCTGCGGGCAGCAGTGGCACGGCCAACACGCCCACGGCGGCGGACCTCGGGCTGGCGGACCCCGAGCTGATTACTTTCGGGTCAACCAATGGGGGGGGGATTCAACCCATTGGGGGGGACATCATGGAGCTGGCGCAGATGTTTATCGTCTATGCGTTTATCATTGCGGCGGCGTTGTCGGCTATCTTTATCTTCTGGGGGGGGATTATGTTTATCTTGTCTGGGGGGGCGGATGATAAGATCTCGAAGGCGGTCAATACCATTCGCTATGCGATCATTGGGTTGATCGTCACGATTTTGAGTTTCACGTTTGTGACCATTATCGGGCGAATTTTTGGGCTTAATTTCATTGATTACATTTCGTATGATCGGATTCGGGATTCGATCAATCGGCTGGTGTCACGCAACCAAACCACCCAGCCCCCAGCCAACCAAGTTTTCCCTTCGACCAGTGGTTCGACGTTTAACCCCTAATGATGGGCGTTTGATCATTGCCGTGTGTCTATGTCTTTCTGCCTCGCCCAGATCAAAATTATGTGGGGATGGTTTTTACAAGCGCTCTTCCCCCAGCGGTGCGCGGTGTGTGGGGCCGAGGGGGCGGTGCTGTGCGTGGCGCATAATGCGCTGGTATCATTCCCGCCCGACACGCCGCTGGAGGCGGGGGAGTCCCTCGACCAAGTGTGGGCGGTGACGACGTACCAAGACCCGACGGTGGCGACGCTGGTGGGGCAGTTGAAGTTTTATCGGCAGTGGGAGCTGGGTGAAATGCTCGGGCGCACGATGAGACAGGCGCTGGGTGAGGAAGGAAAAGAGGCGGTGCTGGTGCCGATTCCGTTGCATTGGCGACGGCGGTGGTGGCGGGGGTACAACCAGTCAGCGGAGCTGGCGAAGGGGATAGACCCCATGCGCGTGAAGCCCATCCTGCGGCGGACGCGGCACACCCAGCAACAGGCCCGCCTGCGGGGGGAGGAGCGCCGTGAAAACCTACGGGGGGCCTTTGCGGTGGTGGTCGACGTGCCGCTGCCTGCGCACGTGGTGCTGGTGGATGATGTGGCCACCACGGGCAGCACGCTGAGCGAAGCGGCGCGAGTGCTGAAAGAAGCGGGCGTGCAGCGTGTGGACGCGGTAGTGTGGGCGCGGAGCCTGCCGTCTGGGCGGAGGCAGTGGGAAGACTTGCCGCGGGGGGAAGGGTTGCCTACAAAATCGTTGCAATCTTCTCCCATTATTTCATGAGTGCGGACACAAATTTCTGGAAACAAATTGACCAGCCCATCCTCGTGCTGGCGCCGATGTCGGGATACACAGAGAGTCCCTTTCGGCGGCTGATCAAAGAAATAGAACCGACGACGGTGCTGGTGTCGGAGCTGCTGTCTGCGGAGGCGCTGCGACGCGGAAGTGAGAAGACTTTTCGTTTGGCGGCCTATGCCCCCGAAGAGAAGCACTATTATTGCATTCAGTTGTTTGGGTCGGACGAGGCGGCCTTCATAGAGGCGGCGCAAATAGTGGCGGATATGGGGGTGGATGGGATTGACTTGAACTTTGGGTGCCCGTCGCCGAAAGTCGTTGGGTCAGGCCATGGGTCGGCGCTGCTGAAAGACAGCTGTCGGTCGGCCAAGATGATCGAGGCGCTGGTGAAATCGACCCCGCTGCCCGTGTCGGTAAAAATGCGGTTGGGATTTTATGATGATAGTAATTTTATCCAGTCGTGTAAGGACTTTGAGGCGGCGGGAATAGCGAGTATTGCCATCCATGGGCGGACGACCAAACAGAAGTACACGGGGCAGGCGGACTGGACGAAGATCTATCAGGTGAAGGAGGAGCTGAACATACCTGTGATCGGGAATGGGGACGTGACGTCAGCGGCGATAGCGGTGAAAAAACTCCAAAACCTCGACGGGGTGATGATCGGGCGGGCGGCGATGCGCAACCCGTGGATATTTGCCCAGTGTCGGGCGGCTTTTGAGGGGCGAGAGATACCAAAAAAGCCACCGCTGGCAGCGCAGCTGGACTTCTTTCGGCGGCACGCGACGCTGGCCACTGACTTCAAGAATGAAAAATGGGCCATGATCGAACTACGGAAGCACTTTGCGCATTTCATCCGTGGGGTGCGGTCGGCGAGTCAGTATCGTGATCGGTTGATCCGCGTGGAGAGTCGGGCGGAAATGGAGGTGATATTTGCGGAGCTGGAGGGGCAGATAGGCCAGAAGTAGGTGGGAGGGGGTGGTGAGATGAGGTATAGTGCGGGGTGATGATTCCTGCTACGGCTCGGTTTTGCTTTCCGTGGCGGGAGTATCAAGCGGCGGTGCTGTCTGAGCTGGAGGAGCATTTAGATGATCGGCATTTGAACATTGTCTCGGCGCCTGGGTCAGGGAAGACGATCCTTGGGTTGGAAGTGATGCGGCGGATAGGGCGGCCGACTTTAGTATTGGCGCCGACGGTGGCGATCAAGCAGCAGTGGGTGACCCGCTGGCAGGAGCACTTTTTGTGCGGGGAAACGGGGCAGGGGTGGATCTCGACGGACATTACGCAACCGCGGTATATGACGGTGGCGACGTACCAGGGAGTGCACCAGCAGCTGCGAGGTTGGACGGGGGGAGAGGGAGAACCACTGCCGAAGCTCATACAACAACTGCAAGTACTGGGGACACACACGCTGGTGGTCGATGAGGCGCACCACCTGCGGTCAGAGTGGTGGCGGAGCCTGACGAACCTGAAGCGGGCCCTCGATGAGCCGCAAGTGGTGGCCCTGACCGCCACGCCCCCCTATGACGTGGCGGCTGGGGAATGGCAGAAATATCAAGCGCTGTGTGGGGAGATAGACGCGGAGATCACTGTGCCTGAACTGGTGGCGACGGGTGACCTGTGCCCGCATGATGACCTGCTGTGCCTCGGCGTAGTGACGCCCGAAGAAGCCCAGCAGGTGGATGAAGCGCGCGTGGCAATAGCGCAGGTGATGGTGGAACTGAAGCAAGACACAATGCTGGCCGAAGCGCTGGCGGCGCACCCGTGCCTGACCGACCCCATGGCCCACACGGCCACGGTGCTGGCCGCGCCAGAGGGGTATGTGAGCCTGGCGGTGTATCTGCAGTGGGTGGGGGTGGCGGTGCCGCAGAGCTTCCTGAGCCTAGTGGGTGGGGGTCGGGCGCCGTTGCCTGCATTTAATCACTCTTGGGCAGAAAAAATGCTGACACAGGTGCTGTATGGTGATGCGTACTTAGCGAAGCAAGTACCAGCGCTCTGTAAACGGCTGCGGCAACGGCTGAGCCGTGCGGGGGTGCTGCACCGTCGGCAAGTGCACCTGCGGCAGCACCCCGCCGTGACACGCGTGACCCAGCACAGTGTAAGCAAACTGGGGCTAGTGGTGCAGATAGCCCACTATGAGCAAAAACAACTGGGAGAGAAGCTGCGGCAGGTGATCTTGACTGACTATGTGCGGGCGGATGAGCACAGTGCCGCGGAGGCATATGCCCCGCAGCGGATGGGGGTGGTGCCGATATTTGAGGTGTTGCGCCGTGAAAAGGCCCTGCACGCGCGGCTGGGGGTGCTGTGTGGGGCGATGGTGCTGGTGCCATGTGCAGCGAAAACGACCCTGCGACAGGTGGCACGAAACCGCGGTGTGCGGGATGAACAGCTGCACATAGCCCCATGTGAGTGGGATGAGTGGTACCTGACGGTGAAGCTGAAGGGAAAAGCCCAAGCGCAGACGGTGCGGGTGGTGACGGAGCTGTTTGAGCGAGGGGAAGTAACCACACTGGTGGGGACGCAAGCGTTGCTGGGGGAAGGATGGGACGCCCCGACCGTCAATAGTCTGGTGCTGGCGACCGAAGTGGGGTCGTTTATGCTGTCGAACCAAATGCGGGGGCGGGCGATCCGTGTGGATGAAAATGCGCCAGACAAAGTGGCGTTTATCTGGCACCTGGGGGCGGTCGTGACGGGGAGTGCCATGCCAGAGTATGATATTGAACGGCTGGAAAGGCGGTGGCGGGCCTTTGTGGGGCTGAACCGACGGACGGGGATGATAGAGAGTGGGTGGGGGCGGGTGTGGCCCGTGTCACCGCCTTACACACGGGCAACCATAGCGGCGATAAACGCTGTCAGCTGGCAGGCAGCCGCTGACCGCCCCGCCACAGCGAAAGCCTGGCAAACGGCACTGGCCGCGGGCAAGGTGCGAAAAATAGTGCCCCAATTGCAGACGCCCCAGCGGGCGCTGCCGCGGTGGTTTGTGTGGCGTGACACACTGTGGGCGCTGGTGTGGCGGAGCGGCTTGCTGGGGGGGGCGACGCTGATGCAGGTGCTGCGAGGGGTGCGGTGGCAGAGCGTAGAAACACTGTCTGAACTGTGGCTTTGGCTGGGGGTTGGGCTCGGGCTGGGGGTGGTGGTGTCGCTGCCAGGGCTGGGGAAAGCGCTGTGGCTGACGGTGCGTAACGGGCCAGTGCGGGGGCATATGCGGCAGATATGTCAGGCGGTGCTGGGGGCACTGGTGGAAGTGGGGGAAATAAACACCCCAGCTGAGCAGCTGCACATAGTGGTGCAAAAGGGGGAAGAAGGCGTGGTGTCGTGCCAGCTGATGGGGGCGACGACCTACGAAACGGCGAAGTTTCTGACAGCGGTAGCCGAGGTGGTGCAACCGATAGAAAATCCGCGGTATCTCATCAGTCGGGAGAGTGGTTGGCGCGGATGGCGACGGAGTGACTTCCACGCGGTGCCGACTGTGCTGGGACGGAAAAAGCACAACGCGCAGGTGTATGCCGCGCAGTGGCGGCGGCACGTGGGGCGAGGGAAACTGGTGTACACCAGAACGGCCGCTGGGCGCGGGCATTTGCTGCGGGCGCGGGTGCAAGCGCTGTCAGGTGGGTTGCTGGGCAAAACGCAACGACGGAGTGTGTGGGCGTGATGCACTTATGTGTAAACATTCCCGAGGAAGTGAGCGAGTCGCACTGATGTGTGTGCTTCTACGCGGTCAGGGACTGGCAATACTCCAGCACGGCGGCAACGTGGCCTTTGACTTTGACCTTGCGCCATGACTGTGTGACCTCACCGCCTGAAAACACAAACGTGCTGCGGTCGATGCCCATGTACTTTTTGCCGAACATAGACTTCTCAACCCAGGCACCAAGTGCGGCGATGAGCACACCGTCTGGGTCAGAAATAAGCGGAAAAGTCGCCCCAGTGGCGGCGCAAAATTTCTGGTGGCGGGCGACGGAGTCTTTTGATAGGCCGTAGACGGCAAACCCAGCGGCGGTGAAGTCAGCCAAGGCGTCAGCGAAGGCTTTGGTCTCAAGCGTGCAGCCCGGGGTGAGGTCTTTGGGGTAAAGGTAGAGCACGACGGGCTGCCCCGCGAATGTGGTGGGGGTGACGGTGGTGCCGTCGCTGCAGTCGAGGGTGAAGTCGGGGAGGGGGGAAATGGTCATGAGAAAGGGGGGGAATTAAGGAGTGACAGGGACAAGGTGGGCGTAGAGCCGCAGCAGGTCGCGGCCCCAGCGGGCATTGGCGCGGCCGTCGAGCAGGTGGACGGTCTGTAGGTTGGGAAACTGGCCGAGCATCCGCCCGAGGCTGGCCGCCACCTGCGGCAGCGCCCAGAGAGTGAACCACGACCCACCCTGAAACTTAAGGTCGTCGCCCAGTGCGTCGTAGAGCGGGTGGGGGGCGGCGAAGGGGAACTTGGGCACGATGGCGGTGGTGCAGGGTGTCTGCGCCAAGGCAGGGCGGCAGAGCGACCGCACAAACAGGAGTGGGCGCTCGGTTTCTTGGAGCTTGAGAAGCAGCTTGCCTTTGCCGCCTTTGAGGCCCTCGGCGATGATGGTCGCGCTGGGGTGGGTGCTGGGGGTGGACTCTAGGTCCAGCACGACTTTACGGATGGTTTCGAGGCTGCTGGCATAGACAAGGAGGCTCTCTGTCGGGGGGAGCTGGGCGTGGTGTTCGCGCACTTGCTGGGCGACGTAGGCATTAAAGGTGGGGGATTTGGTGGACTCGGGGTTGGGGGTGAGGGTGAAGGGGAACGGTTGCTGGTAGCCCTCAGGGACGATGACCTGATAGTCAGCGGCACCCACGAGCACGCGCCAGAAACTGAATGAGCGGTCAACGGCGTGGCGGTAGCCGATGAGGCGGGGCCACTGGGTGAGCTCATGCTGGAGGGCGAGCCAGTCAGACTGGGCCCAGCGGTGGAGGGTCAAGCGGCCGAAACGTGGGTGGAACTCCGCCCAGCGGTGCGTGCCTGGGTCGGGTTCTGCCAGTTGCCTGGCCCAGACGACCGCCGTGGGGTCGATTGCTTTGAGGGCTTTGGCTTCAGCGGTGTAGGCCCGCCCAGCGGGTAGGGCGACTTTGGCGGGGAAATGCCCGACCGCGTGGCCGAGCTGCGTTTCGATGACGTCACGCACGAAGCCTGACACCCAAAACTGGGCGGCGGTGCTGGTGGTGGGGTCGTCCATGAGGGGACTGAGGTCAAACCGATGCTCGGGCTGGTGGAGGAGGTGCTGGGCGAAGAGTTCGCCTTCGTCGATGAGCAATGTGCGCCCCGCCAGCACGCTGGTGCCCCGCAGCCGCCAGAAAGCCCGCGAACTGAGGGCGACGATGTCAAGGGAGGCTTTGGTGGTGAGCAAAGCCTGAAACTCGGGGGTGTCGATGTCGGTTTGGCAAATCTCGCTCCACCACTGTCGCTGGTGCATATAGAGCCCAAAGTAGTGCTGGCCGCGGTAGCCCCGCAGGTGACGGTGCAGGCACTGGAGGTAGAAGCAGAGCTGGTCGTCAGACAAGCTGGTGTGCTGGGCGGGCCAGGCCAAGAGTCGCTGGGGGTCGAGGAGGACCTCCGGGGTGGGGATGAGGGGCACCCCTGCCCAGAAGTCAAGGTGGGGGGAGACAATAGCCACTGGTTGCCCCTGAGCGGCGAGGGCTTGGGCGAGGGCGAGCCACTGGGGCACGGTGACGGCCTGCTGCGTCTGGGGGGTAAGAATAGCGGGGGCGGGGGTGCCTGCTGTCGTGGTGAGGGCGCGCAAAAGAGCGGGTGGGGCGGGGGGGAGGTCTGTCGGGAGGGAGAGCGTGGGCGACTGGTAGGGCGGGATGTCGGACTGGCCGCTCTGCCCGACAAACAATGACCACGCGAACCAGTGATGCGGGGTGCTGAGCTGCTGCAGCTGGCGGAAAAACTCGGCTGGGAGGGTCGGCAAAATGGCCAGCAAATGGTCATAGAGCTGGGCGGAGGCGTGGACGTCGCTCAAAGCACGGTGGGCGGCGGTGTGGGTGAAGCCGTACCGCTGGCTGAGCGCCTCGAGTGAGTAGCTGGGTTCCTCCAGCAAGAGGATGCGGGCGAGCTGGTGGGTGTCTAGGTAATGAGCGTCTGTGAGGGGGACGCCGTTGGCGCGGAGGAACTGCAGGTCGAAGTTGATATTATGCCCGACGATGACGCAGTCTGTCAGGAGGGTGTTGACCTCGGCCTGCAGCTGAGTGAACGGCACGCCGTGGGTGTCGAGCTCCGACTGGGTGATGCCTGTGATGCTGGTGACTTCTGGGCTGAGGAGGGATTTGTCAGGGGTAACGACCCGATCGAAGGTGGTGGTGACGGCCTCACCCTCGCGGATGATGAAAGAAATCTCGATAATGGAGTCTTTGTGTGGGTCAAAGCCAGTGGTTTCGAGGTCGAGGAAGCAGAGTTTCATTGGGCTGATAGTAGCGGGTGGGTCGTCGCAGGGCGAGTCAGAACGGTGAAACTGGGGTAGCATTCTCACGGGCAGAGCCCTAAGGTAACGCAAAGTAATTATAGATTCTGCCTACCTTTTTGCCTTTTCCTGCCCATGTCTGGCTCTTCGATCAATGTGTCACTCGCGGAAAAAACGGTTTCGTATAACATTCACCTCTTGCCTGACTTTGCGGCTGTCAAAGCCCAGCTGCTGACGCAGATCGCTGACCGACGGCACCTGATAGTGACGGACGAAAATGTGTATCAGTCTTCGGGGTTTTTTGCGGGGATCGCGCCTGAGTCTGTGCTGGTGATGCCGCCTGGGGAGCAATATAAGAATTTTGACTCGGTGCAGCGGATCATCCTGCGGGCGATGGACGACGGGCTCGACCGTCGGAGTGTGTTTGTCGCGGTGGGGGGCGGGGTGATCGGGGATATGACGGGGTTTGCGGCGTCGATCTTCCTCCGTGGGGTGGGGTTTGTGCAGGTGCCGACCACGGTGCTGTCGATGGTGGATGCGTCTGTGGGGGGGAAAACGGGGATTGATTTCCAAGGGAAAAACCTCGTGGGGACGTTTCACCAGCCTGAGGTGGTGCTGACGTGTGCGGAATTTCTGCAGTCGTTGCCCGTGACCGAGGTGCAAAACGGGATTGCGGAGATGGTCAAGCACGGGGTGGTGGCGTCGCGGGGGCACCTGGAACGTTTAGCGGAGATAGCCAGCCCGACGCCTGACTTGCGGGCGTTGGCGGGGTTGCTGGGAGAGTCTATTCACATTAAAAAAGCAATCGTGGAGGTGGACACGCGTGAGTCAAACCAGCGGATGCTGCTGAACTTTGGGCATACCTTTGGGCACGCGGTGGAGTGGCTGAGTGAATTTGCCGTGCCGCACGGGCAGGCCGTCGCCATGGGGATGGTGATGGCGGCGCAGTATGGGGTGCGGACGGGGATGTGCACGGCGGCGTCGGCCGAGTGGTTGACGGAGCTGCTAGAGCGGTTTGGGCTGCCGACTGTCTGCCCCTATGCCCCAGCGGAGCTGGCCGAAACCATGATGCGCGACAAGAAAAAGGATGGGGATCATCTGAACCTCGTGCTTTACCGTCAGCTGGGAGAAGGGGTGATCGTGCCGACGGCGTTGCCGTTGGAGCTGTGAGGGGGGAGTGAGTCATAGAGCAAATGAAACCATGTGCGCATGGCCGTGGCGATCTGTGGGTTGATGACGACGCTGAAAGAAAAGTCATGCTCAAACCCGCCTGGGACAGCCGAAGACAGCAGCACCACGTGGTCACCAAAGACGTCAACGCAGCAACTGGTGCTGGCGTGTGGTGGCAAAAGGCGAAAATTGGGCCCGACCTGGGTTAGAATTTCTGGGCACTTGGTGCTGACTTCGGTGTCAAAGAGGTGATAGGCGGGAAGAGCGAGACGCTGAAACTCTGATTGAAAATGGGGATAAAAATGTGAGACACGCTGGTCAAGCCAGCAGCCCTTGGCGCCGAGCGAATAAAAAGGCTGTCCTACTCGCAGGATGTCGCTGAGATAGTTTTTCCAGCCTTCTGTGCCTTTGTAGATGTAGACTTCGTTGGGGTGAGGCGTGGTGTCGTACAGGGAAATCATATGTGGGAGGGCTCGCTGCAGACGAGTTTGCTTCTCTTGCAGAAATTCTTGGAATTTCTGCGGATGAACGGCCTGATAATGATGTTCTCGTCCTGCTAAGACTTCAAACACGACTCCTCGTTCGCTTAAACGTTTTAGGGAGTCGTAAGCGTTGCGGCGATGGATCTGGGTGACGCGGCAGATCTGGGCCACGCTAGACTGCCCCTGCTGCAGGAGGGCTTCGTAGATAATGGCTTCGTTTTTGGACAGGCCAAGCTGCTGCAGTAAAGGCTCAAACATTAATATGGTGCTAAGTGTTACCACGTGGTGACGTTTGCCACTCGCAAATACATTGTAAAACGAGAATGTCTTAGCTGACAAGTCTGACGGCCAGATTCTGGCTCTCAATCCTTGGTCACTGAGCAGATGTTCTTTGACAGATTCGGGGATAGATTTCTGGAATGCTCCCTGTGCTTGAATTACGGAGCTTAGTGAGCATTTCAGAAATTATTATTCAATTAAAAACAAAATTAATTATTTTATGAAAAAAATTAAAATTAAAAGTTATACCAAAAAGGGCTGGCTCGAACATGAATTCCCAGACGAATTTTGGAAACTCATTAATCTGGATGAAATCGACAGAAACAAACTCAAGATTTCAGCGGTTGATGGTAAGCAGATGACCAAGAATGTTTGGTTTCTCTGGCAACCTGATAAGCACGCTTATAGTTTGGATTACACGGTCACATTCACTCAGAATGCAGACCAACTGTGCATGCAAACAATGAGTATCACTGGTGTCTCCCTTGCCATACATGGCATGAAGGAGCTCACTATCACCAGAGAATCAGACGGCACTTACCGTGCCTTGGCAAAAGAACTTTGTAACTTTGCGCCAGATGAGTGCTACCTCGAAGACGCCCCCAATCAAATCGGCGGTACTGACTCAGGCAAGATCAGTGACGTATTTATTAATCATTCAAAAGTCGTTGATATGCTTAAACTTATTAATATATCAACGAATATAATTCTTAAATCTTATTTAAATTACTTGGAAAAAAACCAAAAAAATGACTAATCAAAAACAAATTAAAGACATGAATCTCAAAGAGAGATTTAATTACGCTAAAAAGAAAAATATATCATTAGATATTTTTTCAGAAAAACCTCAAATTGATATTAAAAAATTACATGCCTTTCGTAAATACAAATCTAGGAATACGTTTGACTTTATTCACAGATTAGAAGACGGATTTTACGTGCTTGCTAGAAATTTATCTAGCCTAAAGTACGATGTCTTTAAAGGTCAAAAATTCTCAAAATGGAATCTTCGCGGTCACTATTTAGCGTATAAGACTGGTAAAGCCATTGAGATTGAATGTGAAGAATATGAAATCTCTTTGCACTATAAGAATGAATGGGACAGTACTACACACTGCCCAAGCTCTTTCTTAAAGTTTAAAGAGAAAAAAAGTAATATACAGGTTAAAATTACAAATAACGAGGTACTTAGTTCTGTGTCCTGCAATGAATTTACGCAGTTTATACTTAATTATATTTCAATAGAGCTAAATAAGCTTTATTTAGAGATAGAAAAAAATAAATGGTTTTCATTTAACCATGGGAAATTGATTGACCCCTCTCATGTAAAAATCGAAAAGGTAAGAGGAACCGATGAACAATCCGTACAAGTAGTATCGTGCGAGGGGTATAACCGCAGAATTTATGACCTTCGTTTCACTCCATTCATGGTCGAAAAACCCAAAAATGTAATTCAACTGGTTGAAGAAAAAGATGAAAATGAAGAGGAAGAAGTAGTACTCAAAGAGTACCCAACAGTGCTTTCAAAAGGAATTGAGTTATTTAACTTCAAATCTCTAAATCTTTATCATGAAAAGATTAAGCCAGAAAAACGAGCAAGTAGAGTACTTAACTTTCAATATGTAGCGTTTGAAGAACAGTTTGTTCATAAATACAGACTTTCTGGAGCTCTACTAGCATTGAAAAGAAATGATGGAGACCTGACGTATGATTTAGAGTGTCACATAGTTAAATTGGCAGAATATCCCACCAGCATCTTCTTATGTAGCTTTGGCAAATTTGACACTATGGGTTATCCCCTAAATAGAAATAGCAGATTTTCTAATACATTACTCGATTCTATATTTTATAAAATTGATTATAGTATTGAAACAATTGATGAACTGATGAATCAAATTTATCAGCAAATCACATTCCTAAGTAATGAACGATTTGAAGCCTTGAATATGTATATGTAACCCCGAATTATCAAAAATATCGTACATCCTAGAGCTGAAAAACGCTCTAGGATTTTTTTATTCGCCCACCTGACGTATGTGTTGCACGAGTCGCTGGATGGATTGGGTGCCGTTCCAGTGGTTCCAGCTGAGCGTGAAGGCGACGTCGTAGCGGTGGCCGATCACCAAGTGTGGAGTGAGATGGTCAGCGAAAAACGCTACATAGGCGAAGGGATGGCCCGTGTCGGTGACGCACTCGAGTCGCAGGTGGTTGTGGTGCTGGCCCATGAATTTTACCTTGGTGAGGGTGACGCGACGGTGGGCGTAGACGGGCTGGGGGTTGCCCACGCCCCACGGGCGGAAGGGATCGAACCAGTCGAGGAGGGTGGATTCGTCGCACTGGGGGGTAAGGAAGGCGTCGAGCTGGACGGGGACGGTCTGGGTGGTGTCGGCGGGCCAATGGGTGGCCAGCCCAGCGCGGATGTCGGTGAAGTGCTCGGCGGGGGCGCTGAACCCTGCGGCCCCTGCGTGCCCCCCCCAGCGGGTGAGCCACGGGCTGACCGACGCGAGGCCCGCGTGCATGTCAAACCCAGCGGGGGCGCGGCAGGAGGCTTTGAGTGTTTGCTCGCCGTAGCGGAGGGCCACGACTGGCCGCCCGAGTTGCTCGACCAGGCGGGAAGCCACCAGCCCCAAGATGCCCTCGGGCCAATGCGGGGCCCCGACGAGGTAGCAGCCTGCGGAGTGGCTAAGATCCTCGACCTGGAGCAGGGCTTCGGTAACGCACTCGTGCGTGAGGGCGCGGCGGTCGGAATTGAGCCGCTGGAGGTAGGCCACGCGCTGTGGATGGCGGGACTCGTCGCCGATGAGGAGGCCGACGGCGTATTGGACCTCGCCGAGGCGAGAGGCGGCGTTGAGCCGAGGGGCGATGGTGAAGCCGATGGTTTCCTCGGTGATGGGTTGGCCGCTGTCACCAACCTCCCGCAGGAGCTGGCGCAGGCCCGGCCAGCGAGAGTGCTGGAGCTGGGCGAGGCCAGCCTTGACGAGGATGCGGTTCTCGCCGATGAGGGGCACGCAGTCGGCCACGAGCCCGATGGCGACGAACTCCAGCAGGGGCTCGATGATCTGCAGGGTGCGGCTGGCCGACAGCTGGCGGACCTGGGTGAGGCCGCAGATGAGCTTCCACGCGACGCCCACCCCTGCCAAAACCTGCTCGGGGTAGGTGCAGGCGGCTTGGTGGGGGTTGACCACGGCGTGGGCCGCGTGGGGGAAGCGGGCGGGGTCTGACTGATGGTGGTCGGTGATGATGACGGTGAGGCCGAGCTGGGTGGCGTAGGTGACTTCGTGGTGGTCATTAATGCCGCAGTCGCAGGTGAGCAGGACGGTGGCGCCTGAGGCGGCGATCTCGTCTATTAAATGGTGGCGGAGGCCGTGGCTGTCACGCACGCGGTCGGGGATGCGGTACGAGACCTCGGCCCCGAGCTGCCGTAGCCCCCACACCAAGGTGGCCGTGGAGGTGATGCCGTCGGTGTCGAAATCGCCGTAGACCATGATGCGCTGACCAGCGTCGATCGCGTCAGAAAGGCGCTGGGCGGCGGGGACGAGGCCGTGCATCTGGGCAGGAGTGGGGAGGTCCGCCAGGCTGCCGTGGAGCCACGAGTGGAGGGCGTCGGGCGCGGCCAGGCTGCGCTGCCGCAAAAAGCCCTGCTGGGCCTGCGCCACGGTGGCGTAGGTGTCAGTGGGGGCCCAGTGATAGTGGTGCCAAGGGGCTTGATCGGTCATCGGCAATAGGCTACAACCGAGGGTGATGCACGTCCACCTCTATGATTATCGTTGGGTCGATGAACACACCACCCAGTGGCAAGCCACTGCGCAGGGGCGGTTTGGGCGGAAAAACATTGCCGTGGGGCAAGACCTGTCGGTGCAGGTGGTCGGTGAGCGGCACTGTGCGGGGCACCTGACGGACCGTGGCTGGGGCGCGTGCCAGAGTGTGACCCATGAGCCCCGCGCCAAGTGCCAGCTGTGTCGGAGCCTGGAGGGGAGTTTTATCTACACGGTGTTTGATGGGTTTGACACCAGCCATGTGTCGGCGGTGGACCTGGAAAAGCTCGATGTGCCCCATGTGGTGTATTTGGCCTACTTCACGGATGAGATGATGAAAATAGGGGTGTCGAAAGCCGAACGGAGCCGCCTGCGGCAGATAGAGCAGGGGTCGCTGGCGACGAAGTACATTGCAGAGTGTAAAAACGGTGTGCACGCCCGCCAGATAGAAACGCTAGCCCGCCAGAGTGGGTTGGCGGATAAAATATCGGCGTCGCAGAAGCGGGCTTTCCTCGTGCCTGATATTACCCCTGCGCAGGCAGAGGCGCGACTCCAAGCCCTGCAGGAGGGCATCCCCGCTGTGCTGGGGGCGGGGTTTGAGCATTTGCGGGAACAGCTGACAGACGGTGCGTATGTGTGGTGGGGGGAGCACTATGGACTGGGGCGGGTGGCGGGCAGCCCGAAGGCGTATCACGCGCTGAAACTGGCGGTGGATGAGTCGGTCAGTGGGCGGGTGCTGGCGTTGCGGGGGCAGTTTGTTTTCCTCGAGACAGACACGGAGATCATTGCGCTCAACGCGAAAGATCTGCGGGGGTATATGCTAGACTTCTCGCCCTTGCCCGCGGGCACGGTGCTGGGGGCGGCGTTGCAGGGGGCGCTTTTCTAGCGTAAAATAGAGCTGAAACACACACTCTGAAACTATGCGTAGCCTGAAGGTTTATGGTGACGGCACGACGGTCAACGCCAGCCTGAGCCGTCGGGACATAATTGAGGCTTTTGGGGTGCACACGCGTGACCTGCGGCCGGTGTTTTCGCGGAAGCAGGTGATCACCCTCACGCGGCGGTCACGGAGCCTGATCTTAAACCTCAAGTATGCCAAGCTCATCATCGGGCGGGAGGTGGCGCTGGTGTTTGGGCTCGACCACAAGGCGGTGGAAGAAGAATTTGTGCCAATGCTGCTCGATCGGCTAAAGATAGAGCGTGAGAGTGAGGAGGGGGGGGAGCAGCTCTTTGAACATACTATCCTCGATGCGACGCTGACGTATGTGATCTATCAGTTGCGGGATCGGTATAATGATCTGGAGCGGCTGGCAGAAGCGGCGTTGGCGAAACTCGAAGGAGAGCTGGTCGACGCGAATTTTGAGCAATTATTGCTGGTCAAAAAACGGCTCTCCAACATTGAAACGTATGCGGAGGAGCTGGAGGGGACGCTGCTCGACATTCTCAAAGATGATGCGGAAATAGCTGACCTGACGCTGGATAAAATAAACCCTGATGCGCACACAGAAGCCGAAGACAGCGTGCTGGAGGCGCTAGAGTCTGTGCTGGAAAATGCGCTGGAACAGGTGGAGAACATCAGCCACCAGATCGATGAACTGGATGAAAATATCGATGATACGCAGGAAATCTTGACCCTGAAGATGGCGAATTTGCGCAATGCGATTATCCGTTTTGACCTGGTGGTGAGTGTGCTGACGGCGGTGCTGGGGGTGCTGGCGGTGATCGTCGGGTTGTATGGGGTGAACCTGCGCAACCACCTAGAAGGGAGCCCATATGCGTTTTGGATCTTGACGGGGATATTGCTGGGGCTGGGGGCCATGGTGAGTGGGGCGCTGTGGTCTTATATGCGGCGGAAGGGGTTGCTGTGAAAACAGGAAAGTGAGCGCCCGAAAAAAAGGGTCACCAAAGTCGACTGGCAGGCTGGGAAAAAGTCTGGGGGGGAGCGAACCGTGGTTCGCTAGATGAGTCCGCTGCGGCTTTTTGGGGCTTGGTCGCCCCAAAGGCGCGCTACTCCCTCATCGCTCACCTTTCCTCGGCGATCGCTGGGCCATGAGCCAAGTTGCGCGATCACCTCGGATTTCTGCAGCTGCAAGCTGTAACCAGTCAGCTTAAATACTGTCGCTGCGGTTTGTGCTCCCTTTTGTCGGACGGCAGGCTGGCGACGTATTTGTTCTCGGGGCTCAGTGGGTAGTGTTTTGCTGTGTATTGAAGCGGGGGTGGTGGACTCGCGCAGCGAACCACGCTGGGACAGTTTGAAGAAAATTGGGGTGGCGGAAGGGGCGTTTGGAGCTGTAGCGTGGGGAAATGTGTGGTAGCGAGAAAAAATGTGGGAGGTGAAAAAAAGTTGGGTATGGAGAAGGGCTGGCAGAGGTGGTGGAAGAGTTTAGGACTAATGCCTTAATATTTTTTTACATAATTCAAGTGATCAAGTCAGAACTAAAGTTTGGCGGAACAAAATCAGGCACTATTACCCCCAGATCGGGAAAATAGCTTCGTAAATAAATGGCTTTTTCAGCCTGTTGACACCAAAGATGAATACTGACATCTTTTCTGCCTAAATTTAGCTGTAATTCTACTATTCTTCCCTTCATTACTCTTTGGTATGAGTATGTGCCATCACTACGATCTGGGCGGACTCTTTGGTGGATGATGTGAGGAGCGTCGCGACAGTGTTTTAGTGCTGACCAAGGAATAATTATCGCTCGATGATTGCTGTTTTCATCTGCTATGACGAGGCCCTTTGGGGCGGCGCTCACTGCTGTGTCCTTGAGCATTTTGCCGTTCATCCCCCACCAGTGAGTGATGACTGCTGCTGCATTGGCCCAAAGAGGCACTGGCGAGACACCATAATTTTCAAACAGTTCGTCTTGGTCTTGTTTGTGTTGGCGTCGTGCGGCTGACAGCCCTCCATTGCGGATTAGTGCGAGCGGTAAGCAGAAAAACAACCATACACCTGTTAAGGCGAAAAAACCAAGGTAAAAATACAAAGCAATATTTTTCATTATTAAGAATTAGCCAGAGAAGGGGCGTGCAACCAGTGATTTTGCGTCTAAATTTTTATCTCTTTTCTTTTTCTCATGACGCATTTCTTTTCGTGCTCGGCGAACTATTGCCGTTGGTTTTACTCCTTTGAAAAACGCTCGATGTTTTAAGCTCCGTTTTCGCTGGTCTTCTTCCTCTATCCATTCTTGCACTCTTTCTTTATTGGGCATTTGCCAAAGATCCCGCCAAAAGCCTTTGGGGGTACCTCTCGTTAATTCTTTTAAAATAATGTATAAAACCATTCCACAGAAAGACGTAAAAAAGAACAAAATCGTAAACATGAAAAAATATTTCATACAGTTTGAAAATAAAATTCAAGAATTTTCAATTATTATTATTTTATCACACAAATTCTAATAAAAAAAAGCCCATTCTCTCTCTTAAGAGAAAAATAGGCTCTCATTTTCTACTCAGCTCTACACTCGCCCGCGTAGCTGCATGGCTTTGAGCGTGCGAGCCATCGACAGGGCGAAGGCGCCCATGCGGTAGGAGGTCTGGTAGTGCTCGGCGGTGGATTTAACGTCGGTGAAAGCTTGGTCCATGATGGTTTTGAGTTTGGCGTTGACGGTGTCCTCCGCCCAGCGGTCGCCTGAGCGGTTTTGTACCCATTCCATGTAGCTGACGGTGACGCCACCTGCGTTGGCCAAGATGTCTGGCAGGACGTCGCAGCCGTTGGCTTCCAGCACGGTGTCGGCTTCGACGGTGACGGGGCCGTTGGCGAGCTCCAGCACGACTTTGGCGCGCACGGTGTGGGCGTTGGTTTCGTTGACGGCGCCGTCCAGGGCGGCGAGCACAAGCACGTCGACGTCGAGCCCGATGAGTTCTTCGTTACTGATGACGCGGACGTCGTCGGCGGCGAGCTTGGCGGTGTCACATTGGTCTTCGGGGCAATAGTAGCCTTTGAGTGAGCCGTGGGCTTGTTTGCGTTGGGTCATGGTGGGGATGTCGCAGCCAGCGTTGCCACACTGCAGCCCACCGCGGGAGTCGCTGACGGCGACGATCTTGCCGCCGAGCTGGCTGACGATCCGTGCGAATTCGGCCCCTGCGTTGCCGTACCCCTGCACGGCAATGGTCACGTCGGCGAGGGTCTGGCCCTGGGTGGCGAGGTATTGCTGCAGGACGAACACCCCCCCCTGTGAGGTGGCGTAGGATCGCCCCAATGAACCGCCGAGCTCGATGGGTTTGCCGGTGATCACCCCTGGGCTGGAGTGCCCGATGACTTTTTCGTGCTCGTCGAGCATATAACTCATAATTTGGGGGTTGGTGTAGACGTCTGGGGCGGGGATGTCTTTGTCTACGCTAAAGATGCCTGCCTCTGTCCCCCAGCGGAAGTAGGCCCGTGAGAGTGCTTCGATTTCGGCTTCGTCGAGCTGTTTGGGGTCGACCGTCACTCCACCCTTCCCGCCACCGAGGGGAATATTGACCACGGCGCATTTAAGGGTCATTAACGACGCGAGGGTTTTGACTTCGTCGGCGTCGGCCAATGGGTGGAAGCGGATACCGCCCTTATAGGGGCCGCGGGCGGAATTATGCTGGACACGGTAGGCGGGGACGGTTTGGGTGCCGCCTGCGGTGAGGGGGATCTCGATTTCGGTGGTGTGGATGGCCTCGGGTGTCTGGAGGGCGGCTTTGTGCGCGGGGGGGAGGGTCATGACGGTGCTGGCGCGGTCGAGGTTTGCCAAAAAGTTTTCAAAGGGTTTCATAAATGGGGCGGGGCAGAAAGTACAAAGAGGGGGAAGACGCTCGTGGTGAAGTATGGGCCAGCGAGCTGCACCTGTCTACCCGATCGCTTCACCCAGCGTGGCCTGGCCTACAGACGGTTTCCTCTTGGGTTGAATTGTCCTGCTTGACAGTCGGCGGTGTGTGCATACAGTCGCGCGTGAGTTTGCTGGGCGGCGGTTGTGCGCTTTGCCCAGTGTTTTAGCCCCCTTTGCTGATGTCTACCACTTTCACTCTGCCTGCTCAGTCTCGTCCGTCTGTTAAAAATTCTGCCAAAAAAACCCGCCAAACGGGCCGTGTGCCTGCGGTGGTGTATGGTAAGGGGACTGACCCAGTGGCGATCTCGCTCAACAATAGTGATATCTTGCGGACTTACCGTAAGGCGGGACAAGCGAGCATTATTGACCTCGATATTGACGGGAAGGTGACGCAGGTGTTGATCCACCAGATGCAAATCCACCCTGTGAAGGAGTACATCGAGCACGTGGACTTTATGGCTATCAACCCGAAAGAGAAAATCGTGGCTTCGGTGCCAGTGCGCACGACGGGGGTGTCGCCTGCGATCCGTAATTTGGGGGGGATCCTGATGGTTGAGCACCGCACGGTGCAGATCCGTTGTCTGCCTGCGGACATCCCGACGGAGTTCATGATTGATATTTCGACGCTGAAGCACAAGGGAGCGCACGTGCAGATTAAAGACTTGACGCTCGACCCTGCGAAGCACGAAGTGATGGGGCTGGAGCCCGGGGCGGTAGTGGTGTCCATCACTGGGAAGGGGGGCGGCAAAGCTGCAGCAGAAGACGGAGAAGGCGCTGAAGGGGAAGCGGCTGAGGGGGAAGTGGCGGCTGAGTAAAGCCAGCCCAGTAGTGCTGTCACCTAACTCCCGATCACGATCATTAGACAGCGGCTGTGGGCCGCTGTTTTTGCGTCCGTGGCGGGGGGTTTTTACCACTTTTCGGACTTTCGGGGGGGGGCGGCAGGCTCTGGCCCTGACTGAGCACCTGCTGCGGCTGCAGGCCAATGCGCAGCATTATTTGGGAGCTGTGGTGCCAGTGGCTGCCCTGCGCGCAAGCTTGGCCACGGCGCTGCCGCCTGCAGGAACTGCCAAGGGGGGAGAAGACTCTGTGATGAAACTGCGTGTGGATGAGGAGGGAAAAGTGACGGCTGAGACTCGGTCGCTCTTGCCCCCCCCTGCGGGGGGGGCGGTGGTGCGAATGTGCCCATACCAACGGCCTGCGCCCAGCCTGAAGTACCTCACGGCTGCGTATGCGCACTTTCAGTCGCCTGACCATGACGAGACCTTTTTTCACCATGGGGGGCGGGTGACGGAAGGGAATGTCTCGAATGTGTTTTTTCGTCGGGGGCAGACGGTCACCACGGCGCCCAGCCAGACGGTGTTGTCGGGGGTGATGCGGGGGCTGGTACTGCGTGCCTTGCCGCGAATGGGGTATCGGGTGGAGGTCGAGTGCCTGCGGGTAGCTGATCTGCGCATGGTTGATGAAATTTTTTACACCAATGCGGTGCGACTGATCACCCCTGTGCGGGAGTTGCAGCTGTCTGAATGTGCTGCTCACATTGCTTTGGGTGACTTTAGCCTGTCAAAGAAACTGCAGACTTATCTGGCGGAGTTGCCGAAGCAAGACCTGCCGCTGCGCTAGGCAGTGTTCACAAATTGGATAAAAAGCAGATTGATCCTGAAATATGAGGAGGGATTTGAGTGAACAATCTCTAGAGCGTCTGCCGCAGAGCGCTGAGTTGCTTTTTTGACACGACTTCGCGGAGCTGCTGGTCGGTGGCGGCGGCGATGCCGCGCACTGACCCAAAGGTTTGGAGGAGTTTTTTCTTGGTGCGGGGGCCGATGCCATCGATTTCGTCGAGGACGGACTTGATGGCTCGTTTTTGCCGGGCGGCGCGGTTGTGGGTGATGGCGAACCGATGGGCTTCGTCACGCAGGCGCTGCAGCAGCCGTAGGGGTGCGGAGTGGTGGTCGAGCTCCAGCGGGTCGGGGGTGGTGGGGCGAAAAATTTGTTCTTCGCGTTTGGCCAGGGCGATGATCTGCCGTAGGGGGTCGAACCCTGTGGGGACGGTGTTGGTTTCGGCGAAGGTCGTGACGGCTTTCATGACGCTGCTGAGCTGGCCTTTGCCGCCGTCGATGACGATGAGGTCGGGGAAGGTGTCGGCGAATTTCTGGTCGCCTGCGCGGGCAAAGCGGCGACTGAGCACCTCACCCATGGCGGCGAAGTCGTCGATCTGGCCGTCGGCGAGCGACCTGATGGTGAAGCGGCGGTACTGGGAGGATTTCGCCACGCCGTCGACAAACACGACCTGTGAGGCGACGGTGCTGGTGCCACCCCAGTGGGAAATGTCATAGCATTCTATCCGACGGGGGGGGGCGGTCAGCCCCAGGGCGGTGCCGAGCTCGGGCAGGGCGTTGGCGAAGAGCGTTGACTGGGACACTTCTGCGACGGCGGCTTTGCGGGCGAAGTGCTGGGCGTTTTTGCCTGCGAGGGCGAGTACGGCGCGTTTCTCGCCCCGCTGGGGGAGGTGCAGGGTGACCTTGCCGCCACAGGTAGACTGCAGCGCGGTGAGCAAGGTGTCTGGGTCGGGGGGGAGGGTGGGGAGATAGATCTCACGCGGGAGGGCGTCGACCTTTTGGTAAAACTGCCATAGAAATTGCCCGACCAGCGTAGCGTCTGACTCATGCTCGGGGGCGTGCAAGGTGACTTCGTTTTGGTCGAGGAACTTGCCCTGACGGAAGGCCACGCGCACGAAGTAGGCGCGGGGGCCCTCACGGTGGAAATGCACAAAGTCGCGGGGTTTGGGGTCGACGAACTGGACGGTTTGCTTCTGGGTGCTGGTGGTGATAGACGCCATCAGGTCGCGCGTCTTGGCGGCGGCCTCAAACTTTTTTTCGGCGGCTTGGGCCATCATCCGTGCTTGCAGGCCCGCGAGGACTTCTTTGGTGTCGCCGCGCAGGAACCGCTTGAGCAGGCGAATTTGCTCCTGGTACTCCGCGACGCTGATGCTGCCGTCACACGGGCCTGAGCACTTTTTGACGTGGTAGTCGAGACAGGGGAGTTTTCGTTTTTCAGGGTTTTTGTCGACGGTGACGTGGCCTGCGTCGTCGACGCTCATGGTCAGCTTGCAGGTGCGAATACGGAAGACTTTTTGGCAAAATTTAATGGTCTGGCGGAAGGCGCGGCTGGAGGTCTTGGGCCCTGCGTAAAATGAGCCGTCACGCACGATGCGCCGTGTGGTCATGATGCGGGGGAGGGGTTCATTTGTGATGCGGAGGTAGAGGAAGTTTTTGTCGTCTCTGAGCAGGATGTTGAATTTGGGTCTAAACTCTTTCACGAGGTTGTTTTCGAGGACGAGGGCTTCCATCTCACTATGAACGACGCGCGTTTCTATCCGACGGATTTTTTGCACCATGAGGGTGGTCTTGGGGGATTTTTTGCTCCGAGAGAAGTAGCTATTAACTCGTTTGCGGAGGTGTTTGGCTTTGCCGACGTAGAGGAGTTTGTCTTGGGCGTCATAAAACAGGTAGCAGCCTGGGTCGGTGGGGATGAGCTTGCGGTCGTAGACGAAGGGGGGCTCTTTGGGCTCCTTGGAATCTTTGGGGTCGGGCACGCTGGCGGCCTCAGGGGGCTCCGAACTCGGGCCTGAGGGGGTGTCGGCTGGTGGCGGTTCCGCGTTGGGCATGGGGTTCGGACGTGAGTGTAACGACTGCCTGCGCAGCTGTACACTCTGCCCGAGGCGCGCTACAGTTAGGCTGTTTTTCTTTGGGCGAGCTTTAGCCCTTTATGGCCCCTTCTGCGCCTTGTCTATGCCGACGACTATCATCACGGAGGAACGGTTTCGGAGCCAGTATGGGGACATTAAGGCGGACTATGCTGCGCTGCTGCAGGCGGAACCCGACGATAAACGTTGGCGGCGGTTTGGGCGGCTGGTGCAGCGGCTGCGGCGGGCATACCGAGTGGAGAAGCTGTATGCGGTGAAGTACCTCAATGAGTTGCAGATCCAGCAGCGGTCGTTTCGGGGGGCAAAAAATGCCCTGATCGTGCGGGCGATCGAGCTGATGCAGCGAGTGATCTTGCACAAAAAGCTGAATCGGGGGTGAGGGCTCACCTTGGTGGTGTTTGCACACTAATTGAAGCGTTCCTTCTTAATAGCGTTTTTGCTGACGCCTGCGGCGATGAGCCGCGCGGTGAGGTCCTTGACCATGTCGCCGTTGCCGCAGAGGTAGAACTCTTGGTCGTGGAGGGGGGCGGTGGTGACGAGGTCGGTGATGCGCCCCGTGCGGTAGGAGCCCCCTGCGGGGAGAGCTGTCTGGCGGGAGAGGCAGACGGTGAGGTCGAGTGTGCTGGCCCACTGGGCGATGTCGCCCAAGTAGGCGATGTCGTCGGTGTCGCGGCCGCCATACCACAAGCGCATGGGGCGGGGGTGGGGCTGGGCGGCTTCGGTGAGGATGAGGGCGCGGAGGGGGGCGATGCCCGTGCCAGTGGCGCAGAATGTCAGCCCGATGTCGGGGGTGGGGCTCAACCCGAAGTGGCCGAATGGCCCCCGAAACCGAAACTCGGCGCCCGACTGGGCGGCGCTGAGCACCTGTGACCCGACGCCCTCGGGGATGATGCGCACGAGCAAGATGAGCTGGTCGTCGCCCGGGAGTGAGGCGATGGAGTAGGCGCGCCAGACGTTTGGTTTTACCTCGAGGCTGAGAAACTGCCCAGCGACAAACCCAAAGGGCGTGGGGGCGGTGACGGTGAAGAAAAACTCCAGCGTGTCGCGGGCGACCGTGTGGACACGGTCGAGGCGGAGGGTGCCTTCAGGCAACGGCATGGCGGGATACTTTTAGAAAAATGTGTGGTCTAGAGCGGGAACTCGTAGATTTTGTCTTTGGTGGTGACGAAAGCCTTTTGGGCGTCGGTGTCGATGACGAAGTCGCGGACGTCGTCGAGATTATAGAAAATTTGTTTTTTGTAGGTGGCAAATTTCTCGCCCTTGGTGAAGACCAGCAAGCGGGAGTTGTCTGGGTCGAGGACGTAGATGAAGTTGACGTTGTAGTCGGTGTACATCTGTAAGTTTCGGCCTTCCATGGGGGTGGAGGGGAGGTCTTTGAACTCGAAGGGGACTTCGTTGCCTTGGTAGAGCTTGGTGATGGAACCATCATCTGACAGGACGTAAATAGACCCGTCGATGGCGAGGCTGACGGCGCGGGAGAGGTCGGCGGCTGATTCGAGGTTGTAGGCGGAGGCGCTGCTGTAGTTATCCCGTTGGCGGCGATATTTCCAGATCTGGTTTTCGACGGGGTCGAGCACGTAGACAAAGCTGCCGTAGAGCCCGATGTCGACCCCGTTGCGCCAGGTTTCGTCACTGGTCTGCATGGGGGTGTTGACGCCGTTTTTGTATTCGATGAGTCGGGGGCTGTCGGTCAGGAAGATCAGTTTGTCGTTTTTCACGTCGGTGAGGCCCGTGACGATGGTTTCATTGGGGGCGATGGTGGGGCCTTTTTCGACGATGTCGCGGATGGTTTTGTGCACGGAGGAGGTGTCGTAGACGTAGAGGCTGTTGTTGAGCTCGAGCATACCTAATGCGTCGAGGTCGTTGACTTTGAGCCCGAGGTCGCTGGAGATGATGGGCTCGGCTTTTTCGGCGTTTTCGACGATCTGTTGTTGTTCTTGGATCTGGGTCAAGATGGTTTGGGCTTGAGTGCGGTAGTCTTCGTTGGCGCGGCTCGACAGCACTTTTTGCACGGCCTCCTGCGCCTGGCCCAAGCGCAGGGACGCTTCGGCTTGTTCGCCCATTTGTTGTTGCTTCTTGGCGGCGTTGACGGCCTCCTGCGCGATGGAGATTTGTTCTTTGAGGACTTTTTCGTCTTCGGACTCGTAATTAAGCACGGCGCGGCCAGCCAGCACAACCACCAAGGTGAGGAGGATGCCGCCGATGCCGTAGAGGAGTTCTTTGGGGGCTTTTTTGACTTGGGCGAGCTGCGGCCCGACCGCGCCGCCGACGGTCCCGCCGACTTTGCTGAGAGCACCTTTGGCTCCCGAAAGTGCCCGACCCGCCACCGAACCAGCGGCACCACCGACGGCCCCAAGGGTGGCCCCTGCGCGCTGCCCGAGGGCGTTGACGGCGCTGGGGCGGGCGGCGGGGGCAGGAGCGGCTGTGCGTGGAGCGGGAGCAGGGGGTGACTGGTAATCGCTGGTAGAGGTGGCGGGGCTGGGTGGTGCCATGGCTGGGGGGAGGTCCGCGCTGGGGGGATTGGCTGCTGGGGGAGCCGTGTTGCTGCTGGTGGCGGGCACGAGCTGGCTGACGCCAGTGTCTTTTTTCTTCCACGGGGCGGCAAACCAGCCACTTTTTTGGGCTTGGGTCTGGACCCCGACCCCGATAGCGGAGACGATGGTGGGGACTTCGGACGCGAGTGAGAGGTCGTGCCGGAAGATTTTGACGGCTTCGTCGAAGCTCTGTCGCAAGAAGATGTCGCTGAGTTGCTGGGTGGTGAGGCTACGCAGAAGGCGGTGCGTCGACAGCAGGACGATGTCGCCGATCGATACCTGACCAGAGAGAATGTTGACGAAGAGGTCTTGGCTGGGTTCGGCGGCTTCGGAGATCTGTGAGATGTTGCCGTTGCGGATGAGGTAGCTCTCGGCTTCGCCAGACTGGGTGAGGTAGAGCTGGTTGAAATCAAACAAGGCCACGACCATCTCGGGCACCATGGGGAAGTGTGGTTTGTGTTTTTGGGCGACGGCGTTGGCGCCTTTGAGGCCGTCCTCAAACTGGTCGTACATCTCTGACATTTGGCTGCGGTTGCAGGCTTCGTAGACGGCGCCGAAGATTTCATCGGCGATCTGGCTGGCGGCGTGTGTGTCGGGGTGAAACCGTGCGATGAAGAACATTTTTCGACCCTCGCCGAGCTCTTCGGAGAAGGCAAACACCTGGTCGGCCGCGGTGGGGTTGGTTTCGAATGTGTGGACAGAGAGCGTCATCGGGTCAGTGGGCCAAAGAAACAAGGGAAACAACTGACATCGCTTCGCTCGCAACCCTACCGAAAAATGACGCGGGGGGCAATGGCGGGCTTTCAGCCTTTGTCTAGGAAACAGTTACATCCGTGGGGGCAGAAAGCGGGAGGGGGGGCTGGCCGCGCTCAGCGGCGAGGAGGTCGGCCCGTGTGCCCCGACACCAGGTCTGGTTGTAGGGGGTGGGCCGCCCCCCCGCCCGCACCACCCGATGACACGGGATGCTGGGGTCGAAATTCCAGCGCATGACCCGCCCGACCGCCCGAGCCGCGCCAGGGTGCCCAGCGGCCGCGGCCACCTGGGCGTAGGTCTGGGTGTGCCCCGGTGGGATGGCGCGGACGGCGGCGCGGACTTTGTAGGCGAAGGGGGTCATGGGGGGGTTATAGTAAATTTTTGCCAGAAATAATCGAATATTTCAGCTAGCTGAGGTTTGCCTTTGGGGAGAGGGGGGAAATTTGAAGCTGGCGGGGGAGGCGCTATAGTCAGGCTGATTTTTTTGCCTTAGGCCATGCCCCAGCGCCGATCGTACCAGACGCTCATCATTGATGTCATTCCGCCTGAATTCCCACGGCGGCGGATAGATGCGCGGTTGTCTGAGCTGCAGAGTCTGATCAAAACGGTGGGGGGGATCACGGTGCGGCGGATCATCCAGAAGCGGGGGCGGCCTTCGGCCAAGACGTACCTCGGGACGGGGAAGATAGAGGAGGCGTCGGTGATAGCGAAAGAGGAGGGGATAAACTTGATCATCGTCAATGGGCGGCTGAAGCCGAACCAGTACCTGCATCTGCAAAAGATGTTTCCGAAGATGAAGCTGTGGGATCGGGTGGATTTAATCTTGGGGATATTTGACCTGCACGCGGAGAGTGCGCTGGCGAAGTTGCAGATCAAACTGGCAAGGCTGAAGCATGAAATCCCCAAAATATATGCGCGGGAGGCGACGACGCTCTTTGAACGGGCGGGGGCGGGGATAGGCACGCGGGGGATGGGGGAGAAGGGGATCGAGGCGGAGAAGCGGCACATCCGTGCCCAGACCAAGCAGCTGCAGGACAAGATAGACCGTCTGACGACCAAGCGGTCGCAGCAGCGGCTGCACCGACGGCGACGAAGCGGCCTGCCGACGGTGGCGCTGGTGGGGTACACCAATGCGGGGAAGTCGAGCCTGATGCAGCGGTTGACCAAAAAAGAGGGGGTGAAGGCGTGTGATGAGCTCTTTACGACGCTGGACACCAAGGTCGGCCAATGCTGGTTGCCTGAGCTGGGGCGGGCGGTCTTCTTGGCGGATACGATTGGGTTTATCGGGGATCTGCCACCGACGCTGGTGACGTCATTTTTAACCACGCTGGAGGAAGCCCAGCATGCTGATTTGCTCCTCCATGTGATTGATTCAGCGGACCCAAAGCTGCACTATAAGGTGCAGACGGTGCAGGAGATATTAGTGGAGCTGGGGTGTGAAAACATCCCCCAGCTGATGGTGTTTAATAAACTCGACCAGATAGACCCTGCGTGCCAGAGCCTGTGGGCGTCAAAACACTGGGCGCGGCGGCACCCTGTGGTGGAGATCTCTGTGCGGGCGAAGGAGGGGCTGCCTGAGCTGCGCTCTGAAATAGCGCGACTGTTGCTGGCGCACACGCAGCACTTGTATCCGCAGCTGATGCCTGCCAGTCCCCTGTCGGTGTGACATCAGGGCTGTCACCCGCTTCGGCTACTCTACCCCCGCGGGCCACCGTGGTGGTGCTGCTGACGGTCTTTGTGAATATGCTCGGGGTGGGGTTGCTGATCCCGCTACTGCCCGTGTATTTCACGGATGTGAGTAGTCCGCTGTATGTCTTGCCGCCTGACTTCCCTGCGCAGCTGCGCTACCTGCTCTTTGGGGCTTTGCTGGGGGTGTTTCCGTTGTGTCAGTTTATGGCGGCGCCTGTGCTGGGGGCGTTGTCTGACCGTGTGGGGCGGCGGCCAGTACTGCTGTGGTCGCTGCTGGGGACGGTGGTGGGGTTTTTGACCTTTGCGGTGGCGCTGCGGCAAGGGTGGGTGGGGGTGATGTTTCTGGCGCGGGCGTTTGACGGGCTGACGAGTGGGAATGTCGGGGTGAGTCAGTCGGTGTTGTCTGACCTGACGCGGCCTGAACAACGGACGACGGTCTTTGGGGTGCTGGGGGCGGCGGTGGGGGCGGGGTTTGTGCTGGGGCCGCCGCTGGGGGGGCTCTTGTCTGACGCTTCGCTGTCGCCGTTTTTTTCGGCGGAGACGCCGTTTGTGTTTGGGGCGGGGGTGACGCTGCTGACACTGACAGGGGTGTGGCTGGCCCTGCCCGAAACGCGGCCGCCACGCAAAAACAAGCCCCCGAGGGCCCTGCCGAGTGTGTGGACGAGCTTTCGCCTGACGGGGCGGGCGCTGACGCGGAGCCCGCTGCGGAGGGTGTATCAACTGGATCTGCTGTGGCAGGCTGGGTTTGCTTTTTTTACGACTTTTTTTGGGGTGTGGCTTATCGAACAGTTTGGGGCGACGCAGACCCAAATCGGTCTGTTTTTTGGGTGGGTGGGGGTGTGTATTTTCTTTTCGCAGGGGGTGCTGACGTACCTCGTGGCGCGGCACTATGCGGAGCGACCTGTGCTGCGCCTGACCCTGCCGCTAGTGGCGGTGGGGATAGTGGTGCACCTGTGGATGCCGTCGCTGTGGGCGGTGGGGGTGCTGACGGGATTCTTTGCGGTGGGGGTGGGACTGGCGGCGTCGAACCTGCCTGGGTTGCTGAGTCGGTCGGCCCCTGACGCGGCCCAGGGCGAGGTGCTGGGGGTGCACAACGGCTTGCAGGCGCTCGGGATAGCGGTGCCGTCCTTTGCCGGTGGGGTGCTGGCCAGTGGGGGGGACGCGACTGTGCCCATGCTGGTGGGGGCGGGGCTGGTGGGGATGGCGGCCGTGTGGGCATGGCGAGAGTAAAGTGAAGGAGAGAGTGCTTCACACTCCAGTACTACTCTTCTCCGCCTACCCCGACGTAGTGCTGGAGCTCGCCCTGCTGGATGGCGACTAGGTCGAACCGATAGTAGGGCCAGTCGTCTGACACGGGCTGGTGGAGGGTCTGGGTGTGCCAGTGGGCGTAGACCTGACTGGCAAAAAACCGCTCGGTGGCGGCGTGCATACGGGTGAGCTTGCGTGGGGTGAGGGCCTGGGCGGCCGTGCCGAAGTGGTCAGTCTGGCGGACTTTGACTTCGGTGAAGACGTACTCGGCGGTGGTGGGGTCGTAGGTGATGAGGTCTATTTCGCCACCTTGGGCGTGGAAGTTGCGCGTGACGAGCTGGTGCCCCAAGTGTTGCAGGTGGGCCAGGGCGCGGTCTTCGCCCGCGTCGCCCCGCTGCCGCTGGGGGGTGGGGGTCATAGACTGGGTGACTCGCTGAGGAGCTGGGTGATGAGGGTTTCGGCGTCGGTGACGAGGCGGTCGA
This sequence comes from Candidatus Altimarinota bacterium, assembly GCA_020631075.1. Taxonomy (GTDB): domain Bacteria; phylum Patescibacteriota; class Gracilibacteria; order UBA4473; family UBA4473; genus JAHDHX01. Next base: position 103,570 of record JAHDHX010000005.1, on the reverse strand, counting down.
TCTGGCCGTCGTAGCTCTTGAGCACGGTGTCGTAGTGCTCAGCGAGGGCGAGCTCCTGCTGCATGGATTCGAGTCGCTTGGCGAGTTCGGCTTCGGTGATGGGGGCGCGAGCGCGAATGCGCTCGGCCAAGGTGGCGGGGGGCTCACCCGGGGCGAGAAAGATGGACGCGTAGTACGCCCGCGGGAGGCGCTCTTTGGCCTGTAGGTAGCCTTGCACATCAAACTCGCGGATGACGGTTTTGCCTGCTTCGACGCCTTCAGTGACGAGGAGCTCGTGCAGGGTGCCGTAGCGGTTGCCGCCGTGTACTTCGGCGTACTCAAGAAACTGGCCTGCGGCGATCCTTTCGTCGAACTCGGCCTGGGTGATGAAAAAATAGGTTTCGCCGTCGACCTCGCCCGGGCGGGGGGGCCGAGTGGTGCAACTGGGGGGGAAGACCCAGTCGGGGTGGCGCTGACGCAGGGCGTCGATGAGGGTGCCCTTCCCCACCCCTGAGGGTCCTGAGATGAAGATGATCTTGCCTAGTGCGCTGTCGGTCTGGGGACGCGTGGCAGTGGTGGGGTCGGTGGTCATGCGGGGGTCGGGGAGTCGAAGTAGGCCAAGAATTCTTCGCGGAAGATGTTTTCGCGGTCGAGGAGGTCGACGGAGATCTGCTTAAGGAGGGCCATGTGCTGGGTGAGGATGTCGCGGCAGCGGGTTTCGGCCTCCAGCACGAGGCGTCGGACTTGCAGGTCGATGGTGCGGGCGGTGTCTGGGGAGACGTCGCTCTCGTGGAATTCGATGCCAGCGAAGGAGCGGGATTTTTCGGAGAAAACCACTGGCCCGACCTCTTGCCCCCCCATGCCGTAGGTCATGACCATGGAGCGGGCGATCTTGGTGATGCGTTCGAGGTCGTTGCTGGCGCCTGTGGTGGTCTGGCCAAAGATCAGCTCTTCGGCGATGCGGCCGCCGTGGAGTGAGACCATTTCGTCTTTGAGTTTTTGCTCGGAGCGGAGGTAGGTGTCTTCCTCCGGTAAGAACCATGTCAGCCCCAAGGCGCCGCCGCGTGAGATGATGGAAATCTTGTGCACGGGTTCGCACTCGGCGGCGAAGTGCCCTGCCAGGGCGTGTCCGACCTCGTGGTAGGCGACTATTTCTCGTTCTTTGTCGGTGATCTTGCGGGAGCGGCGCTCTGGCCCCATGGAGACTTTTTCGACGGCGTCCTCGAGGTGGGCTTGGCTGATTTTTTTCTCTCGCTGGCGCACGGCCATGATGGCGGCTTCGTTGAGGACGTTCTCAAGGTCGGCGCCGCTGAAACCGACGGTTTTGGAGGCGATCTTGTCGAGGTTTATGTCGGGGGTGAATTTTTTGTTGTTGGCGTGGACGTCGAGGATCTGTCGGCGGGCGACCATGTCGGGCATGTCAATGTGCACCCGACGGTCGAACCGCCCTGGGCGGAGGAGGGCTTTGTCGAGGACGTCGGGGCGGTTGGTCGCGGCGATGACGATGACGCCTGACTGGTCGTCGAAGCCGTCCATCTCGGTCAAGATCTGGTTGAGGGTTTGTTCGCGTTCGTCGTGGCCGCCACCAGAGCCCTGACCGCGCTGCTTGCCGATGGCGTCGATCTCGTCAATAAAAATGATGGCGGGGGCGTTGCGTTGGGCTTGCTTAAAGAGGTCGCGGACGCGGCTGGCCCCGACGCCGACAAACATCTCGACGAACTCTGACCCTGACACTGAGAAAAAGGGGACGGAGGCCTCGCCCGCGATGGCCCGCGCGAGGAGTGTCTTGCCCGTGCCCGGTTGGCCGACCATGAGGATGCCACGGGGGATCTTGGCCCCCATGTCGTAGTAGCGTTTGGGGTGCTTGAGGAAGTCGACGATTTCGGTGACTTCTTCTTTAGCCTCCTGCGCACCTGCGACGTCGGCGAAGGTGGTTTTGTGTTTGTCGGCTTCGTAGACCTTGGCCCGTGACTTGCCGAAGCCAAAGGGGCCGTATTCACCCCCTGCACCGCCAGAGGCCCTGCGGGTGAAGTACACAAACAGGCCAATGATCAGCAAGATGGGTAAGAGGCTGAACAGGAAATTAAGCAGGAGCTTGGACCCCGTGGTGTCGATGATCTCGACCTCGGTGGATTGCTGGATGTCGTTAAAACCTAAATCGGCGATGTTGGCGTCGGGTTCCTTTGTGGAGCGGTACTTGGTGCCGTCGATGGCCTCGGCCGTCAAGGTGGTGTCTTTGACCTCGATGCTGGCAAGATTGCCTGCGGAGTACTCCGACTGCAGGGTCGAGAGGGGGACTTCCTGTGTGTTGGCGGAGTCGAGGAAGCCTTCGCCCTGGCCCAGCACGGCCAACACAGCCAGCATGAGCGAGGCAACGAGCACGAACGTCATGGCGTTGGGGCGGGTGGTCTGCGGTGATTTTTTTGATTTTTGCGGCTTTTTGGAATTTTTGGGCTTTTGGTTGGAGGAAGGGGGAGTCATGCGGGAGGGTTCACGAGAGTTCACAAAACGTCACGGCACCTTGTATAGCAGCTCCGAGAAATTTTGCACGTTGAGGGGGGTTCCCTTTACGCGGGGCTGGCACCCGCGAAGTCCGGCCCGAGGGCGGCCTGCGCGGGGAGGGCGCCGATGTCGGTGTATTTGTCTTCGAGGAAGTCGATGAACATTCGCCCGTGGAGGTGGTCGAGCTCATGCTGCCAGATGCGGGCGTCCCAGCCGTCAAATTTTCGTTCGCACCAGTGGCCAGCTGGGTTTTGCCAGCGGACTTTGACCCAGGTGGGGCGCACGACGTGGTCGTAGAGGTCGGGGAGGCTGAGGCAGCCTTCCTCCATGCGGCAGGTGGCGGTGCTGTAGGCAACGATTTCTGGGTTGATGGCGGTGACGATTTTTCGCTCCTTGCGGCGGTGGCCGACATTGAGGGTGACGAGCATGACTTGCTGAGCGATGCCGATCTGGGGGGCGGCGAGGCCGATGCCCGTGACGTTGCCAGCCTGCGGGGCGAGCATGGTGTCATGCAAGTCTCTGACTAAGTCTTGCAGGGGTTGGCCGAAGTCGGTCACGCGGGCGGCGGGCGTGCGGAGGACTGACTGGTCGGCGCCGATGATGAGTTTGCGGATCATACGCAAGAGAGAGACGGAAAAAAGGGGGGGAAGGGCGCGGCAACCCAAAACGAGTCAGACAATACGATCACTGCGGGGGGAGGGCAAGGCTCTCTCAGTGCATTCTGGGTGGAAAAGCGGTATAATACGCAGATTTTTGTATTACCTTACCCCCTGTGCCCATGCCTGCGGAGCTGCGAGCGGTTGCGGAAGATTTACCGATCAAGTGGTTGCCCCCTGCGGCGCATGAGATCTTTGCCAGTGACCCGACGCAGACCGTGGCGGGGACGGTGCAGTGCTTAGTGCATACGACGATGGGGGATGCATCTCTTCAGACTCACCTAGTATGAGCCATGGCTGGAGCTGGCTGAGTGAGGCGTTTTTTTGGCAGAGTGTGGTGCCGCTGGTGGGACTGGGGGGTGGATTTTGGACGTTGTATTTTGACCGTTGGGATGACCGCAATGAGCCGCTGGACTGGCTGCTGAGTGCACTGGTCGCGGGGCTGGGGAGTGCCATCGCGGTGCAAACCCTGTGGTTGCTGGTGCCGACAAGCGAAATCGTTGGGTGGCTGAGCACGGCCACGGAAGAAGGCGCCAAAGCGGCGGCGGCGTGGCTGATGCTGCGGGGGCTGGCCGGGCGACTGACCACCCATAGCCAAGGGGTGGTGTATGGGGTGGTGGTGGGGCTGGGGTTTGCGGTGGGTGAAAATATGCTCTATCTGGCGCAAACCTATGGACTGGGGGGGTATGGGGATGATTTCTGGCTGGTGTGGCAGGGGCGGTTTTGGGTGTCTTCGCTCATTCATGCGCTGCTGACGGGGGTGGTGGGACTGGCGCTGGGGGGTGTGCTGCTGCGGCGACGGCTGTGGCTGGTGCAATCGGCCCGTGTGCCGAGCCTGGACCTGAACCATCGGCTGCGCAATGTGCTGCTGGCTCGTGGGTTGCGGTGCCTGCTGCGCCAGAGCCACGCCACGCCCATGGAAACCGTCAACACGCTGTGGGTGGAGGTGCTGGTGTTTGTCACGCTGGTGCACTGGGGGCTGAACTGGCTGCTGGCGAGCGGGGCGCTCTTCCCCACGATGGGGCTGACGCTGGCGGGGTTGTGGTGGCTGGGGGAGCGGAGCCGTGAAGAAGCGACTGCGTAACAGTAGCCCAGACCACACCGAACCACTTGAGTTGCTCGCTATATTTCGTGCGTCAGCGTACACTCTTTTCTGATTCTCCTTAGACTCTTTTGATTCTTTAGTAGGTTTTCTCTTTGTCTCTTCCTCACTCTTCAACCCATGGCTGACACTGTGCACACTCGTCTCGCGATTCTTGGTTCTGGCCCTTCGGGGTTGACGGCGGGGATATATGCGGCTCGGGCGGAGCTGGCGCCGATTATATTTGAAGGGAAAGCCCCTGGGGGGCAACTGATGGGGACGACGGACGTGGAGAACTTTCCTGGGTTCCCTGACGGGGTGATGGGGCCGAAGCTGATCATGGATATGCGGACGCAAGCGCAGAAATTTGGGGCGACGACGGTGATGAAAAACATTGAGTCGGTGGATTTCAGTGACCCGAAGTTGCTGAAGCTCCAAACGGAAGACGGGGAGTATACGGCGGAGGCGGTTATCATTGCCACGGGGGCCACGGCCCGCTGGCTGAACCTCGGCCAAGGGGAAGAGAAATATTGGGGGAAGGGGTACACGGCGTGTGCGACGTGTGATGGGGCGTTTTTTCGCGGGCAGACGGTCGCGGTGGTGGGCGGGGGCGACAGCGCGTGTGAGGAAGCGCACTTTTTGACGCGGTTTGCGGACAAGGTGTACATGGTGGTGCGACGTGACGAAATGCGTGCCAGCAAACCCATGCAAAAACGGGTGCTGGAGCACGACAAGATAGAAGTGCTGTGGGAGCAAAACGTGGTGGAGCTGCACGGTGAAAACAAACTGGAGTCTGTGACGCTGCGCCACAGCACGACGGCGGAAGAAACGCCGCTGGAGATTGCGGGGCTGTTTATGGCTATCGGGCACACGCCGAATACGAAGTTTCTGGATGGGGTGATCAACACCGATGAGCGGGGGTACATAGACGTGACGGCCCACACGCACACCAACGTGCCGAGTGTGTTTGTTTGTGGTGATGTGGCGGACCACCGTTACCAGCAGGCGATCACCGCGGCGGGGATGGGGTGCATGGCAGCGATGGACGCGGAGCACTATCTGACGCAAGGGTAATTGTGCTGGAGTGCTACGTCATATCTTAGGTTCAAACGTCCTTGAAACTCAGAGATAGGTCTTGGAGGGTGTTTGCTCGATTTCTTCCCACAACATTTGGCGGATCTGTGAGTGGTGCTGGGCTGGGCTATGTGCCTGCACCTGCACCCCTGTAGGGGTGGCGATCACGGTGACTTCTGGCCCAATGGTGTGGGGGGTGGTGTCTTCGGTTATGACGACCTGGGCACGGTTGAGTCGGACTTGGCCGCCTGAGTGAGACTCATCCAGCGCCATGGTGACGGCGTGGCTAGGGGCTTGCCGGTGCGCGCCGCCGACGATCATGGTTTCGCTGTCCCATGGCATGGTTTTGACCCCTGTAAAGACGTCCTGTGGGGTGAAGGCTTCGCCTGGTAGGAGGTATGAGCGCAAAAAAATGGTGTCCCCGACTACCTTGAGGAGCTTTGCCTGAAACTGGAACTGGAGGCCGTCAAGGGTCTGCTGCACGGTGAAATCGCCTGTTTCAAATGATTTGGTTTTTGCTGACTGGGGGGAGTCGGTGGCTGACTGGACGTCAGAGACGCAGCCACTGAGGCAGGCAGCCAGCAAAAGGGAAGCGGCGGCGTTGCGCGGTTTGGGAGATAGTCCTCCTAATTTCTGCAAATGACTGCGTGAAAGTTGCATGGCTATGCTGTTGGTTTCATGAAAAATTGAATCTGATGGTGTGTATCTTTTCGGGGAAGGATTGCAAATTGGGTGATGATAGCAACGCACCGTGAGTAGCGGGAAACCAAAAAAACAAAAAACACAAAAATTGTCTCGCCCTGCGGGTCACAGTCATTATGGTGCCACGGAAATTTGGATGGGGGAACTGGCGTGGACTGGCCTCAGCAAAGCGCATGCACCGCACACACACAGGGGTTGGGGGGATACACACCATCATTCGCCAGCAGCGAGATTCTTACTACGCCTTTATGACCCTGTCGCAGACGCCCACCACCACTGCCCCCCTCGTGACGGTCGGCATCTTGACTTATAACTCTGAGCGGTATCTGCGTCGCTGTTTGGATTCCCTTCTGGCTCAAGATTACCCTGCGGTGCGGATTGTGATCCTTGATAATGCTTCGCATGACCAGACGGTGCACTTTCTCCGTGAGCATTACCCGAGTGTGTCGGTGGTACCGAGTGTTGACAATCTAGGGTTTAGTAAGGGGCACAACCGTCTGCTGCGTGAGTCGACGGCTGGGCCGTATTACCTGTGCCTGAATGTGGATATTGTACTGGAGCGGACCTTCATCCGTGAGCTGGTGGAAGTGGCTGAGCGCCACCCACAAGCCAGTGCGGTGAGTGGGAAGCTGAAGCGGTGGGACTTCCGACCTGAGGCAGGGGTTGACCGTCAGACGAATTATATCGATACTGTGGGGTTGCAGATAGACCACGCGCAGCGGGTGACGGACATCAGCCAGGGGGAGATGGACGAGGGCCAGCACCAGAAGGAGTGCCAACGCTGGGGGCTGAGCGGGGCGGCGGTGCTGTACCGAGTGTCGGCGCTGCGGGATGTGGCGTACCGCAATGATCGCCAGCTGTCTGAGGCGTTTGATGAGACGATGTTTATGTATAAAGAGGATGTGGATCTGGCGTATCGGCTGCAATGGGCGGGGTATGAAGCGTGGTATGCGCCCAAAGCGGTGGCGTACCACGATCGGACTGTCCATGCGCGGGGGGACGGGGTGTTGCAGATGATCCAAAACCGTTGGCTGAAGGACAAGCACATCCAAAAGTGGTCGTATCGTAACCAGCGTTGGCTGGTGGCGAAAAACTGGTCGTATAACTTTGGCTTGCGGGCGACCCTGGCTCGCTGGTGGTTTGGGGTACGGGCGCTGGTGTACATTACCCTGCTGGAGACAGAAACCCTCGGGACGCTCTGGTGGCACTGGCAACGGAAAAGTGAGCTGATCGAGCGGCGCGAAGCCGTCGTGCGCCGTCGCAAGCCCGCCGAGATGGCGGGGTGGTTTCAATAGATGCCACCAAGCTGTGAGGGCAGGGCAAAATCAAGACTGTAGAAAATGCAGGGGGGGGCTGGGTTGGATGTGATGTGATTATCCGACGGTGTCGATCTCGCCGCCGCCGAGGCATTGGTCAGCGAGGTAAAACACCACTGACTGCCCCGGGGTGATGGCGCGGACTGGGGCGGTGAAGTCAACCTGCAGGCGGTCAGTGCCGAGTGGGGTGACGGTGCAGGGGGTGGCGTCTGAGCGGTATCTGACCTTGGCGGTGCACTGGAAGGGCTGGGTGGGGGTGACCCCTGTGGTGAAGTGCAGGGCGATGGCTTGGAGGCGGGTGGCGTCAAGCAGGGTGCTGTCTTGGGAAACGACGAGCTGGTTGGTGGGTTCGCGCTTGGCGATGACAAACCATGGGGATTCGGGGTAGCCGCGCACCCCACCGACGTGGAGGTCACGCCGTTGGCCGAGGGTGTAGTAGGCGAGGCCCTGATGCTCACCGACGACTTGCCCGCTGTCGGCGGTGATGATCTGCCCTGGGGTGGTGGGGAGGTGCTGCTGTAAAAACTGGCGGTAATTACGCTCGCCGATGAAGCAAATGCCGGTGGAGTCGCGCTTGGTCGCGGTGACGAAGCCCTGCTGGGTGGCTATCTGCCGAATTGCTGACTTGGGGAGGTCGGCCAAGGGAAAGAGGGCTCGTTGTAACTGGTGGGGTTGGAGCTGGTGGAGGAAGTAGGTTTGGTCCTTGGCGGTGTCGGTGGGGATGCAGAGCTGGTAGTGGCCGCTGTCAGAAGCGTAGCGCACGCGGGCGTAGTGCCCTGTGGCGATGTGGGTGCAGCCGAGCTGGTCGATGACTTCGAGGAGGTGGCCGAACTTAATGTGCTTATTGCAGAGAGTGTCGGGGTTGGGGGTGCGGCCGCGGCGGTTTTGGGCGAGGAAGTAGCGGAAGACTTCGTCGTGGTAGGCGTGTGAAAGGTCAAAGGTGTAGAAGGGGATGCCGATCTGGGCGGCGACGGCGGCGGCGTCGGCCGCGTCAACGGCGGAGGGGCAGAGGGGGTCGGCCTCTGACCAATTGCGCATATAGACCCCGATGACGTCGTGCCCTGCCTCGTGCAGTAAATGCGCGGTGACGGAACTGTCGACCCCGCCACTGAGCCCGACCGCGATGCGGCCGACGGGGTCGGGGCCGCTGGGGAGGAGGGGCATAGAGGAAAGCCTAGGAGTGGGCGAATGGTAAGAAGGGTAAGATCGCCACGCCGACCATCGAGAGGGCGACGATGATGACGAAGATTTTCATGAGGAGGTTGGACGGCTTTTTAGACATGAGGGGGGAGGGGTTACGCGGGGAGGGTAGGGATTATGAGAGGGGGACGCCACTGACTTTGGCGGGGATGATGACGGTGCCCTGATACATCCAGCCTGGTTCGAGGGTTTGGGCGACGGTGCCCGGCTCGCCTGTGGGGGCGACCATAAGGACTTCGTGCTGGTCGGGGTCGATGGGGGTGCCTGGGTCGGGAGTGATGGTCTGCAGGCCGCCTTCGGCGCACTGGGCGAAAAAAGCCTGCACCACGGCGGTGAGAGCGGTGTCGGTGGAGTGGGTGAGGCCTTTTTGCAGCTCGAGCAGGCGCGGCAGCAGGGGGGTGAGGAAGCCCTGCACGGCCATGGTTGACCAGCGGCTGCGCTCTTCGGCTTGGCGGCGTTTGACATTCTCGAGGTCGGCGAGGGCGCGCACGGCTGCCTGCTGGTGCTGGGCGGCTTCGGCCTGCAGGGTTTCGAGTTGGGATTCGAGGGTGGTGATCTGCTCCTCCAGCACGGTGACGACGCCGAGCTCGGCGGAGAGGTCGCTGGGGTCTGGGGTGGAGTCGTCTGACGGGGGGATGGGGTCGATGGTCATAGGCAATGGGGAGGCAAGGCAAACAATCGTGTCAGCTGTATGTGTAGTGAATGGGGGGAGGGGTGTCTATTGTTTATTTTTATTTTGATTTTAATTTGATTGTTTTAGTATGTACTAGGCTGAAAAAAAGACTTCGCCTGCCTGCACCCACGCGTGCTGGATGGGGTGACGGGCGAGGGTGGGGTCGGACTCGATGAGGGACTCGGCGTGGCGGCGGGCGCACTCGAGCAAAGGAGTGTCGGTGAGGTCGGCGCACTTGAGGTCAGGGAGGCCACTCTGGCGGGTGCCATAGAGGTCACCTGCGCCGCGGAGGCGGAGGTCAACTTCGGAGAGGTGGAAGCCGTCGTTGGATTGCTCCATGGCGCGGAGGCGTTCTTTGTGGCTGTCTTCGGTCTTGCCGACCATGAGGAAGCAGTAGCTCTGCATGGCGTTGCGGCCGATGCGCCCGCGGAACTGGTGCAACTGGGACAAGCCGAAGCGCTCGGAGTTTTCGATGACCATGACGGTGGCGTGGGGGATGTCGACGCCGACCTCGATGACGGAGGTGGAAACGAGCACGTCGAACTCGCCCGCGCGGAAGCGGGCCATGATGTCGTCTTTCTGGTCGGGCTTCATGCGGCCGTGCAGGAACTCGACCCGAGCGTCTGGGAGGAGCTGGTCGCGGACGAGTTCGTATTGGGTGAGGACGTTTTTGGCGGCGATGGCGTCGGACTCGTCGACGAGCGGACAGACCCAAAAGATGGCGCGCTGTTTGGCGATCTGGTCGGCGATGAAGCGGACGGCTTGCGTATGGGCGCGGGGGTCGGCGATGACTTTGGTGACGATGGGGAGGCGGCCAGCGGGGAGCTCGTCAATGACGCTGATGTCTTGGTCGCCGTAGAGGGTGAGGGCGAGGCTGCGGGGGATGGGGGTGGCGGTCATGGCGACGAGGTGGGTGCCTGACTCCGCCAAGCGGGCGCGCTGACGGACACCGAAGCGGTGCTGCTCGTCTATGATAGCCAAACCGAGGCTGTGGAAGGTGGTGTCTGCCGTGAGGAGGGCGTGGGTGCCGACAACCACGCTGACCTGCCCTGTGGCGAGGGCGGCTTTGAGTTTGCGCTTCTGGGCGGCGGGGACAGACCCCGTGAGGAGGGCGACGTGGACGGAGTCGTCGAAAAATTCGAGGGCTTTGCGGTAGTGCTGTTTGGCGAGGATCTCTGTCGGGGCCATGAGGGCGACCTGATGCCCTGCGCGCACCATCGCGGCGGCGGCGAGGAGCGCCACGACGGTCTTGCCTGCGCCGACGTCGCCCTGGACGAGGCGCTGGGCGGGGCGGTCACGTCCGAAGTCAGACAGGATGTGGAAGAGGACCTTTTTTTGGGCGAAGGTGAGGGTGAAGGGCAGGGCGTCGATGTCGGCCTTGACGGTGTCGGGGGCAAAGGTGAACTGGTAGGGGTTGCTGGTGGCTTCGTGGCGGGCGGCCTTGGCGTGCATGACCCTGAGCTGGATGCCGAAGACTTCCGTGAAGGCGACTGAGCGGCGGGCGGCGGTCCATTCGTCGGTGGAGCGGGGAGCGTGGAGGAACTGGATGGCTTGGTAGAGGGGCAAGAGTCCCTCGGCCTGACGGACGGCCGGGGGCACGATGTCGGGGATGTCCTTAGAAAAGCCCAGATGGGGTCTGAGCTTTTCGCGGAGCCACTTGGACGTGATGGGGGGGGACTCTGGGTAGATAGCGCGCAAACCACCGACGTGCACGCCTGCGCGGGTGTGGACCTCGGGGTTGAGGAGGGTGTAGCCCTGATGGTCGTATTTGACTTTCCCGATGAGGAAGACGCGGGTGCCTTCGGTGAAATTACGCAAGGCGTAGGGCTGGCGAAACCACAGAACGGCGATGGCGCCGTCTTCTAGGATAAGCCCCGCGCGAAAGAGGCGCTTGCCTGAGCGGGTGCGCTCCGAACGTAAAAACTCGAGCCGACCGAGGAGGGTGACTTTGGTGTCGGTGGTGAGCTCGGCCATGGTGCGGCGGACGGCGGTTTCCTCCAGCGTGCGAGGGAAGTAGTGCAGCAGGTCGGTGATGGTATGGATGCCCATCTCGCGCAGTTTTTTGAGGTGCGCAGGCGTGGTGTGGAGCAGGTCAGCGAGGGAATCTTGCGCCATGGGGTGGACTCATTGTAAAATCTGGGGGCGGGGGCGTAAAGGGGGAGGCGTGGAGTCGGCTGGCGGGAGTGACTTGCGCGAGGGGAGAAATGGGGGTAGAATACACAGAAGTTCTTACTTTTTCACACACACTTCACATGAAACGATTTCTGACACCAGCGCTGAGCGCACTGGCGTTGGCCGTGGTGGTGGCGGGCGGCGTGGACGCGCAGCTCATCACGCCAAATGACCAGCCGTCACTCCTGCAAGGGGCGACCAACGGAGCGCAGGGGATCAAAGCGTTGATCTTAACCGTGATTGACTTCTTTCTCGGGTTCCTTGGGCTGATAGCTACCTTGGCGATCATTGTGGGGGGGTATTATTACATTATCTCGGGCGGGGACGACGGCAACGCCGAGAAAGGGAAGAAGATCATTCTCTACGCTATTATTGGGATTATTATCATCATCCTGTCATACGCTATCGTCAACACGGTGCTGCTGATCGGGACTGGTCAAGCGCCGACGTAGGTCGCTGGCAAGTAATCACTCGCAAGCACCCACTGTGAGAACAGTGCGATGACGGTAAAAAAATCTCGTGAAATGTGAACGCCATCACTTTGTCAGCCACTGGGCTGGCCGAGTGGTGGTGTGTGAGGTTGTCAGCCAGGGTGAGAATACGCACTATGGTGCCTGAAGATGCCTACCCCTGTGCAAGCCCAGTACCAAACGCTGAAGCAGCAAAATGCTGAGGCGATTTTGTTTTTTCAGTTGGGGGACTTTTATGAGTTGTTTTATGAAGATGCGCGGATAGGGGCCCGTGTGCTGGGGATAACCCTGACGGCGCGGCACAAGGGCACTGACAACGAAATGCCGATGTGTGGATTTCCTTTGCGGGCCCATGCGGAGTACCTTCAGGCGCTGGTAGATGGGGGGTACCGCGTGGCGATAGCCGACCAAGTGAAACACAAAGACGGGACGATCACGCGGGAGATCACCCGTGTGGTGACCCCCGGGACAGCGGTGGAAGCGAGTGAGAGTAGTGCGGGGCCGCGGTATTTGGCTTCGGTGGCGCAGGCGGGCGAGCAGTGGGCCGTGGCGTGGGTGGACCCTGCGACGGGGGAATTTAAGACGTGTGTAGTGCGGGGGCAGCTGGCGCTGCTGGGGGAGCTGCTGACGCTGCGGCCCAGAGAGGTGTTGCTGCCGAAAGAGCTGTATGCGGACGAATCGCTGTGTGCGGGGCTGCCGCCGACGCTAGTGACGCCGATAGAGGGGATCAAAACCGAGGTGGCGCACCAGCTGCTGGCGGAGCACTTTGGGGTGCAGTCGCTGGATGGGTTTGGGCTGGAAGCCCTGGGCCTGACGGTGCGGGCGGCGGCGCAGGTGACGAAATATCTGCAAGAGACCCAGCGGACGAGCTTGGGGCACATCCGCACGCTGACGCCGCAGCTGCCGCAGGGGGCCTTGAAACTCGATCATCTGACACTGCAACATTTGGAGGTATTTCACCCGCTGCGCCACGGGGAAAAGGACGGCACGCTGGTGTCTGTCTTTGCCAAGAGTGGCTCACGCATGGGGGCGAGGCAGCTGCGGCAGTGGCTGGCGCGGCCGCTGGTCGACCGTGGGGAAATAGCCGCGCGACAGGAAGCAGTACGGCAACTGGTGGAGCACCCGACGGTGCTGAGCGAGCTGCGGGAGCACCTGCGCAATGTGAAAGACCTGCAACGGCTGACGGGGCGAGTGTGCCTGGGGCGGGCCAACCCGCGGGAGGTGCTGAGCCTCGGGCAGTCGGTGCTGCAGGTGCCAGTGATGGGGCCTTTGCTGGCGACTCTGCCCGAGTGGGAAGGGGAACTGGAGCTGCCGTCGCAGCTGGGGCAGATAGCCACGGAAATCACGACGAACCTGCACGAAGCACCGCCGACGGAAATCACCCAAGGGGGGATATGGCAGCGGGGGTATGACGGTGCGCTAGACGAGGCCCTGACGCTGAGCCAAGAAGCCGAACGGTGGCTGGAGGGGTATGTGGCGCGGTGCAAGGAAGCGACGGGCATAGCCACGCTGCGGGTGAAGGTGTCGAAGACGTTTGGGTATTGTCTGGAAGTCAGTAAAGGGCAGATAGATAAGGTGCCAGCGGACTGGAGCCGACGGCAGACGCTGGTGAATGCGGAGCGGTACACGACGGAGGAACTGAGTGCCTTTGAGGTGGAGAGCGTGAGTGCGCACGAGCGGGCGGTCGCGCGGGAGCACCAGCTGTATGTCGAGTTGCGGGAACGACTGGCGGGGATGGTGGGGCCGTTGCAGCAGATGGCGGGGGCGCTGGCGCGGATCGATGCGCTGGCGACGCTGGCCCAGACGGCGCTGGATGCTGACTGGTGCTGCCCTCGGGTGACCGACGAGGTGGGGCAAATAGAGATAGTCGCGGGGCGACACCCTGTGGTGGAGCACCTGTCGACGGAGCGGTTTGTGGCCAATGACCTGCGGACCGACCACGAGACGCGGCGGTTGCACTTGATCACTGGGCCGAACATGGCGGGAAAGTCGACGTATCTGCGGCAAAATGCGATCATTGTGATCTTGGCCCAGATGGGGAGCTATGTGCCAGCGAAGGCCGCCACCATCGGGGTGTGTGACCAGATATTTACCCGAGTGGGGGCGTCGGATCACTTAGCGAGTGGGCAGTCGACCTTTTACACCGAGATGGCGGAAACGGCACGCATCCTCCGCACGGCGACGGAGCGGAGCTTTGTGATCTTGGATGAGATCGGGCGGGGGACGTCGACTTTTGACGGGATAGCGCTGGCGTGGGCGATCACGGAGTATCTGCATGATGAAGTCAAATGTGTGACGCTGTTTGCAACGCACTATCATGAGCTGATTACCCTTGGGGGTGACTTGTCTGGGGGGATCAACTGCCATGTGGCGGTCGACCAGACGGCGGGGGGGATGGTGTTTTTGCGGAAGATAAAACCTGGGGGGATACGGGATTCGCTGGGGATAGAAGTGGCCGAACTGGCAGGAGTGCCCGCCACGGTGGTGGCCAACGCCACGACGGTGCTGCGGCGGCTGGAGTCAGAGAGCTTGCTGAGTGGGGGGCCGAATTTATTTTCGAGCTTTGTGACCTCCCAAGCTCCAGCCGCGGCCGACCCCCACCCCGCGATGGCGCGGCTGGGGACGGTGCAACCAGACGCCCTGACACCGCGGGAAGCCCACGCGCTGCTGTATGAATTGCGGGAGCTGCTGTGAAAAGGCGGCGTGGGGCGGGCTTGCATTTGTGGGGCAAACTGGTAGAAGTGGCTGTGACTATGGAAGAAATTATCATTTTTTGCCCAGACTGCCGCGGTCAATTTGAAATTGACTCAGAGGACATCGTGGAGGGGGAGCTGATAGAGTGTCCGCTGTGTGGGGCCGAGATAGAGGTGTTGTCGGAGTCGCCGATAAAAATACGGCTGTGGAGTGAGGATAATACGTTTTAGGGAATGCTTTTGTGAATCCTTCTCTCGGTTTGTGCGCGTTTTTTGAAGTGTGTTTTTGAAAAAACCCCGAGGCAGAAGCGAGTTCTGCTCGGGAGTTTTTTTGCTTTCAGCACGGGCTAAAAACTAGTCGAGAGAGACGGTCGCGCCTGCTTCTTCGAATTTTGTTTTCATTTCTTCCGCTTCGTCTTTCTTGACGTTTTCTTTGATAGTTCCGCCTGCTTCGGCCAAGGCTTTGGCTTCACCCAGCCCCAGACCAGTGATCTCACGGATGACTTTGATGGTGGCGATTTTTTTGGCACCGCAGTCCTTGAGGGTGACGGTGAAGGCTGATTTTTCTTCGGCAGCGGCGGCGTCGCCCCCACCAGCCACAGCAGCGACAGCCACTGGCGCAGCGGCGGTGATGCCGTACTTCTCTTCGAAGTATTTGGCGACGTTGTTGGCTTCGATGACGGTGAGTTTTTCGATAGCGTCAACAACAGCTTGTTCGTTCTTACCGAGTTCGACGGTGACGGTGGTTTCTTCTGACATGGTGTAAAAGGAGAAAAAAAGACGGGTAATGAATTAGGCGGCAGTCGCGAACTTGTCGGACTGGTCCATGATGGCGTGCATAGACTGCAAGCCAGAGCGCAGAACGCCGTGGAGTTTTTGCGGGCCTGACTGGAGCATGCCGACAATCTTGGCGAGGGATTCTTCGCGGGTGGGGGTGTCGGCCAGTTGAGCGGTGCGAGCTTCGTCGAGGAATTCGCCTTCAAAGAGGGCCCCTGCGTAATTAACGCGGGACTCTTTGGTGGCTTTGTCCATCAGGTCGGCTTTCATTTGCTTGATCGCGGCGGCAGGCGCAATGCTGTCGTGCGGTGAAGTGATGACGGCCACGGCACCAGCGAGGTCACCAGCGGTGAACTCAGCCTGGCCAGTGTTTTTAGCGGCGAGGGCGATGAGCGTTTTCTTAATGACGGTGTAGGTCATGTCTTGCTCACGCAGGGCCCGACGAAATGACTCGACTTCCGCCACTGTCACGGCGTCAAACCGAGCAAAGGCGATCCCTTCTGCTGCCTGCATGTATGCTTCCAACTTGGCGAGCTGGTCGGATTTTTTTGCTTTAGTGGTAGCCATAGAGAAATAAAAAAAAGTCGCAGTAGATGGCGACCAAAGACGTACGAGCGGAGCTGAGAGACGTGCGGTATAGGTGCTGCACGGTGGGGTCTGGCGGCAATGCGTGTGGGGCAAAAATGACCAACACTATCACCGGGAAGAGCTTCTCAGATCTCGGCTGGGCTTGTGTCAGGCAATGGGCGAACCCGTGCGTGACTGCCAGCTGTCTTTGACCGTCGGTCACTTGATAGGGGGAGTGGGGTGGGGTGTCAAGCGAAAAAAGCTGAAGACTGCTTAGGCAGGGCTTAGACAACGTACTCTTCGTCAAACAAGAAGCTGGTGACGAGAAAGAGGATGGCGGGGAGGCTGAACCAGAACTGGTAGTAGTCGATCAAAATGCGGGCGACGATGGACTCGCTGTAGATGGTGATGTCAGACGCGAAGACCATGCCCTCGACGAAACTGTTGCCCGAGAGGTAGATGAGCACCGTGGACAAAAACAAGAGGGCAGAGAAGGTGGAAAAGAGCATCTGGATAGTGAGGCGGGCGAGCCAGTGGTCGTGCCGATCGACTGCGATGTGAAAGGCGCCTTTGACCACGAAGAAGATGATGCCGAGGAGGAACAAGATGAGGCGGATGGTGGTGAAGATCTCGTCGTCGTAGCGGCCGACAAGCTGCTGCACGCCTGGGGAAATGTCGAAGACGAATTCCTTCAAAATGCGGGCGACGCCGTCCGCCGTGAGGATGGCGATGTAGATCGAGAGGATGAGCTTAATGGTGGCGTTTTGCCCCAGCAAAAAGTGGTAGGTAAACAGCACCACGAAGGCCGAGATGAGGGCGAGATTCCACGTGAGTTGGAGTTCCATCAGGTGGAGTGTAGCGGAGATGGGGCGTGGGGGCTATCTGGTTAATCCGATTGCATACGTTGCTGATATGAAGCTGCGTGCCGCAAAATATAAGCCTAATCTAGCTGTTTCGATATTTCAATCTTGTCATTTGACCAAGGTCATCTGCCAAACGGTAAAGCGTGGGAGCTCAACACAAGTGGGTTTTGTCAGTGCCATCCCGCCACGACCGAGACTCGTGTCTGGGAAACATTTAGGGATAGGCCAAGCCAAAAATACGACTAGAGCCACAAGAAAACAGAAAAGTAGGGCCCCTGTGCGGAGCCCTGTGTGTTTCGTGTTTTGACTGAAAAGGGTCATGACTTGGCTCTTTCGACGTATTCACCCGTGTCGGTGTTGACGACGATTTTGTCTTCTTTGTTGACGAAGAGGGGGACTTTGAGGACGTAGCCTGTGTCAATGGTGGCGTCTTTATTGCCCCCTTGGGCGGTGTCGCCTTTCACACCCGGTTCGGTTTCGATGACGGTGAAAGTGACCTTGGGGGGGACTTTGACATTAATGGGGGTGTCGCCGAAATATTGGATGTCGACGTCGGTGCCTTCGAGCAAGAAGTGGGCGGTGTCACCCAAGACTTCGCCTGTGAAGGTGACGGTTTCAAAGGTTTCTTGGTCCATGAACTCGTAGTCGCCTGCGTTGGCGTAAAGAAACTGGGCCCGACCGTAGCGGATGTCGGCTTCTTCGACTTTTTCAGCGCCCTGAAAGGTGCGCTCCATCGTGCGGCCAGTGAGGAGGTTGCGGAGTTTGGTTTTCATGACGCCTGCACCGCGGGCCTGCTTGGAGTATTGGTTGTAGGTGACAACGAACGGAACGCCGTCGAGCTGAATGGCGCGGCCGACTTTGAGGTCTGTGATGCCCAACATGAGTAAAAAAAAAGAAATAAGAAATCGGGGGCATTGTGACGGGGAGGGGGGATTTGTCTAGGTGGTGTTGTCAGAGCGACCACAAAAACTGTGATTGATTACTGTACTGGCTTAGACCAAAAATGATTTTCCTTCTCAAGCCATTTTGAGAGGACTCCCTAGTCCCACCAGCGCTGAATGCTCTGTAGGCCTGTCTCGGGGAACATTCGCACGGTGGGCAGCGTGTGGGGGGTGGTGAAGTCGAGCGTCTTGCCCGGGCGAGTGGTGCGGGCGAAGACGTAGTCAGCGGCGGCGACCTCGACAACGGTGTCGTTGAACTCGCCCGCGGGGTAGACGAGACAGTTGATGGGGGTCTGGTAGCGCTCTGACAGCCAGCGGCGAGAGTCGCCGAGCTCCCGCCGAAGGGCGTTGGCCGAGAGCTGGGTGAGGTCGGGGTGGGTTTGGGTGTGGCTGCAGAGCTGGTGCCCAGCGGCGACCAGGTCGGCGATCTGGTCTTCGGACATATAGAAGTCTGACTCGCCGATCTTGTCGGTGATGATGTTGAAGTTGCCTTTGAAGCCGTATTCCTCCAAGAGGGGGAAGGCGTTGGTGTAGTTATTAGCGTAGCCGTCGTCGAAACTCAAGATGACGGCACGCTCGGGGAGGGGGAGGGTGCCTTCGCGGATCTGCTGGAGCTGGGTGAAGGTGAGGACCTCTACCCCTGTGTCGGCGCAGTATTGCAACAGGGTGCGGAAGCGCTCGGGCGAGTAGGCCAGACCGCGGTAGATAGCGTCGGGGTGGTCGGCGGGGACGTCTTCGATGTGGTGAAACATCAAGATAGGGAGGTAGGCGGAGGTGAGTGGCTGGGGGGCGGGGGGGAGGGCTTGGCCGGGGGGGGGCTCCTCAATGCTCAGAGTGGGAGAAATAGCAGCGGTGGTGTCGGGGGACTCAGGGGCCTCAATCGGGGCAGTGGTGGGGAGTAAGTCAGCCAGAGAGCGGTCGTCAGTGGTGGTGGGCGCGGTGGTGGGGCGGGTGAAGTCACGCGAGCCGACGTAGTAGCACCCACCGAGGCAGAGGGTGAGGAGGCCGATAATGGTCCAGAGCTGGTTCATCAGGGGGCAGGGTAGCAGTGAGGTGGGGTTGAGCCAAGGGGGGAGGGGTGATACACTGGTTTTTGTTGGTTTCTTCACTCCCCTCCCCCTGCCTATGTGTGCTCCGCAAGCTGAATACGAACTCTGTCGCCGTCACACGGCCAGCCATGTGATGAGTATGGCCGTAAAAATGCTGCACCCTGAGGTGACGATGGGGGTAGGGCCGTGGACGGAAACGGGGTTTTACCAAGACTATGATCTGGGGGAGGTGAAGCTGTCGGACAAGGACTTTAAGAAGATAGAGAAGAAGATGCGCTGGATCGTGAATAAGGACTTCGCGGTGGTGCGCCGAACGGTGCCCGCGGCTGAGGCGCGTGAGAAGTTTGGGCATGATCCGTATAAAATGGAGCTCATAGCTGACCTCGTGGCGAAAGATGCGGAGCTGACCTTTTATGACTTTGTGAATGAAGCGGGTGAGGCGGTGTATAGCGACTTGTGTGCGGGGCCGCACCTCGAACGGACGGGGGAGGTGGGAACGTTTAAGCTCATGAAAATTGCGGGGGCGTATTGGCGAGGGGACGCTGACCGAGAGATGCTGACACGGCTCTATGGCGTGGCCTTCGCGACGAAGGAAGACTTAGGGGCGTACCTCACGCTGCTGGAGGAAGCCGCCAAGCGTGACCACCGCAAACTAGGGAAAGAGCTGGATTTGTTTTGTTTTAGTGAGATCGTGGGGAGTGGTTTGCCGCTTTTTACCCCGAAGGGCACATTCTTGCGGGAGAAAATTGCGGGGACTATCAAAGAAATCCAAGAGCGGTATGGGTTTACGGCCGTGCACATCCCGCACATTACCAAGAAAGACCTGTATGAAACGTCGGGCCACTGGCAGAAGTACCAAGATGATCTCTTCCACGTGAAGGGGAAGGGGCAGACGGAATTTGTGATGAAGCCGATGAACTGCCCCCACCACACGCAGATATATGCCAGTCGGCCGCGGTCGTACCGTGATCTGCCGTTGCGGTTGGCGGAAACGACGATGTGTTACCGTGATGAGCAACCCGGTGAGTTGCTGGGACTGTCACGCGTGCGGGGGTTTACGCAGGATGATGGGCATACGTTTTGTCGGATGGACCAAGTGAAAGCGGAGGTGACAATCGTGGTGAATATCATTCGGGAGTTTTACACCAAGCTGGGGATGTTTGGGGAGGGGCAATATCGGGTGTCGCTGTCGGTGCGGGACTCAGAGAATTTGCAAAAGTACCTTGGGCTGGATGCCAACTGGGACCGAGCGGAGCAGATGCTGCAAGAAGTGGCCGAAGAGCAGGGGCTGAACTATGAACGGATAGAAGGGGAGGCGGCCTTCTATGGGCCGAAGCTGGATTTTTTGTTTCGAGATGCGATCGGGCGGGAGTGGCAACTGGCCACGGCGCAGCTGGACTTCGTGATGCCTGAGCGGTTTGGGTTGGCGTACATCAATGAACAAGGTGAAAAGGAGCAGCCTGTAATGATCCACCGTGCGATAGCGGGGTCGCTAGAGCGGTTTATGTCGGTGATCATTGAGCACTTTGCGGGGGCCTTCCCGCTGTGGCTGTCGCCTGTGCAGGCGCACATCTGCCCCGTGGTCGACCGCCACGTGGAGGCGGCGTATGACTTGCGTGATGCCCTAAAGACTGTCGGTGGGCGGGCGGAGGTGATAGACCCCAGTGACACTCTAGGGAAACGCCTGCGCAACGCGCAGACCCAAAAAGTGCCGCTGACGCTGATTGTCGGGGATAGTGAAGTGGCGGACGGCACGGTCACGGTGCGGAAGTACGGTGAAAAGCAAGACGAAACCGTGACGCAAGCGACACTGGTGGAAATGATCGCGGGGGCGAAGTAGGGGGATGTGGCTGGTGCAAGTAAACAAGAGCCACTCGGTGAGAGGGGCTCTTGGTTTTGCCTTAGGGGTGGGATTGGGGGGGGCTTTTTAGGGAGAGGGGGAATGCGGACTAGCGCATAGTCAGAGCCCGCAGGCGAGCGGCACGCTGGCGCAGGAAGGCCTGCCGCGTGGCGCGGTAGTGGGCGGCGGTGGGACTGTCAGACCGTCGGGGCAGCGCGCGGGGGACGGTCGCCCGTGTGGAGCGCACAAAGCCTGTCTGCGGGCGCGGGGCGGCGACGGGGCGGGCGATGGTCGTCAGCGGTGTGAAGCGGGCGTGGAGCAGCGGAGAGCGCTGGCCACGGAGGTAGCGCACCAAGCGCCCCTGCGTGACGCGGGTGGTGAGTGGGTCAACCGTGGTGGGCTGGGGCGTGACGGAGTAGAAACTGGCCGACGCTGTGAACGGGAAGAGCAGTAGTGCGGGGAGGATGAGGTGGAGGTATTTCATAGGACGGGGGGAGAGGATATCAAAATTAAAATAATTAAAAAAATCACAATAGCAAGTATTTCCTGAGGACCACAAAAAAACTCCCAGGCGAGGAGCACTGGGAGTCTTTTTGTTATTCCTTACGGAGGGCGCGTCGTGGGGAGACCTAGTTGACGATCTTGGTCACGACACCAGCACCAACGGTGCGGCCACCTTCACGGATGGCGAAGCGAGTCCCTTCGTTGAGGGCGATGAGTGAGCCGAGTTTGACGTTAAACTTGGCGTTGTCACCTGGCATGACCATCTCGACACCGTCGGGGAGGAAGATCTCGCCGGTGATGTCAGACGTACGGATGAAGAACTGAGGTTTGTACCCTTTGAAGAAAGGGGTGTGTCGTCCACCTTCTTCTTTTTTGAGGATGTAGACTTCGGCTTCAAACTCGTCGTGCGGAGTGATGGAGCCTGGTTTTGACATGACTTGACCACGTTCGATCTCGTCGCGTTCGATCCCACGGAGGAGGAGACCAACGTTGTCACCAGCTTGACCTTCGTCGAGGGTCTTTTTGAACATCTCGACCCCAGTCACAGTAACTTTGCGGGTGTCTTTAATCCCGACGATTTCGATTTCGTCACCAGTGTTGATGATACCTTGCTCGATCCGACCAGTGGCAACAGTACCACGACCTTTGATCGAGAAGACGTCTTCGACTGGCATGAGGAAGTCTTTGTCCATCTCGCGGACTGGTTCGGGGATTTCGGTGTCGAGGGCTCCCATGAGCTCCATAACTTTGTCACCCCAGCTGCCGCTTGGGTCTTCGAGGGCTTTGAGGGCGGAACCGTGAACGATAACGGCGTTGTCACCGTCGTAGTCACGCTTTGAGAGTTCTTCTCGGACTTCCATCTCGACGAGTTCGATCATTTCTTCGTCGTCGACCATGTCACATTTGTTGAGGAAGACAACGATCTTCTCAACGCCAACTTGGCGAGCGAGGAGGATGTGCTCCTTGGTCTGTGGCATGGGGCCGTCGGTGGCGGCCACCACGAGGATGGCTCCGTCCATCTGGGCGGCACCAGTAATCATGTTTTTGACGTAGTCGGCATGCCCTGGACAGTCAACGTGGGCGTAGTGACGTGATTCGGTTTCGTACTCCTGATGCGAAGTAGCGATGGTGATCCCACGCGCTTTTTCCTCGGGGGCGTTGTCGATCTCGTTAAAGGCGACGGTTTTGTTGGCTGGCAAGTCACCGAGACGGTTAGCCAGAGTAGCAGTGATGGCCGCGGTCAGAGTGGTCTTCCCGTGGTCGACGTGACCAATGGTACCCACGTTTACATGGGGCTTGGTCCGGACAAATGTATCAGACATATTGTAAAGACGTAAAGAATAACAAAATTTACGGGGCGATGGTACAAAGGGCAATAGGTGTGTCAAATATTTGATATGGGCAACAAAAAGGCCTACACAAAGCGGTGAAATGACAAGAAATACGGCTGTGGAATATCTGGGGTGGATCGGCACCCATACTGCCCTGTGCCGGGCGGAGGTGGCGCGCTATGCCCACACGCACTGGTATGACCAAGGGACTGGTGTGGTGGGACTCAGCGACCTGGTGCGGCGGGATTATCGCGGGTTGCCCAAAGACCCTGACCGACTGTGGCTCGACCAAATGGGCGGGGTGATGAAGCTGGCGCGGGTGGTGAAAGTAGTGTCTGAACCCCCAGCGGTGCTGGAGGTGCTGTGGCGAATGATAGAGCCGAACCTGCGAGCGCCGCATCGGTATAAACTGGTGCTGTCGGGGCTGGGGGTGCCGCGGGAATTCCTCAAGGAGCTGCACGGGGCGCTGCAGGAGAAGTCGGGACTGATCCGCGCGGAGAATGCCCACGGACAACCGATGAACACGGGGCGACTCTTCCGCGAGAACATTCTGCGGCGGGGAGGGGAGTACACGATTTGCTTGCGGGCTGGGGAAATAATAGTGGCGGAAACGGTGGCGGTGCAAAATCTGCGTAACTACCGACTGCGTGACCACCAAAAGCCTTGGCGAGATAGTTATATGGGGATGCTGCCGCCGAAGCTGGCGCAGATTATCCTTAACATAGCCGACCCGCGCCCAGGGGAAACGGTGTTTGATCCATTTTGCGGGAGTGGGACGATCTGCGGGGAGGCGGGAATAGTCGGGGTGCCGACGGTGGGCGAAGACCTCGCGCCAGGGCACATCGCGGGGGCGCAAGAAAACTGGCGGTACCTGACAGAGAAATTTCGGCTGGAGGGGGGACTGGCCCAGTGGGCCGTGGCAGACGCGACCAAAACCCACTGGCGTGACCGCCAGGGTGTGCTGTGCACGGAAGGGTGGCTGGGGCAAAACTTCCGTGAGGTGCCAACGCAAGACGCCATCGGGCGGAGTCGCCAACAAGTGGGCCGAGTGTGGCGGCAGCTGCTGGGGCAAATGCGTGGGAGTGGCATCCGCACGGTGGTGGCGTGCATACCACGCTGGGCCCATGATAAAAGCCGCGCCCCGCTGAGCGCCGAAGTGCGCCGGTGGGCGCGAGAAAATGGCTATGAACCCGTGCGGGGACTGGGTGGGGAGGAGACGTATGTGTATAGTCGGCCAGAGGCGCACACGGCAAGAGAGATAATCTGGCTTGCAAAAAAAATCTGAACGGATAGAAATGGACGTGCTCTGAAAAGAATGATCCCGGGTAGCTCAGTGGTAGAGCAATTGGCTGTTAACCAATCGGTCGGCGGTTCGAATCCGCCCCCGGGAGCCACTTCAGGCTTTTTTGTGGTCTGGATGAAATTGTAAAATCAAGTGGAAAGCTATAACTGGCCCCAAACCCAGTCCAGCAGTCGTTCGGTTTCGCCGAAGCGGTCGGCAGACCCCATGACGATGGTCAGGACTTCTTCGCCGTTGGGGCCAGTGCCCCAGCCGACAAAGCACTCGCCTGCGAGCTCGGTGTAGCCTGTTTTGAGACCGCGGACGCCGTAGTCGCCGAGGAGTTTATTGGTGGTGTATTTTGTCAGCGGGTCAGTGTCTGGGTCGGTGGACTGCTTCTGGATGCTTGGAAGCTGCATTGCCTGGGCGATGAAGTCGTCGCGCAAAGCCAAACGCGCGAGGGTGACGAGGTCGGTGGGGGCGATGCTGTTGCCCACCCACTGGCCGGGTTGGTCGTCGGACTCAAGCCAATGATCAAGGCCGGTGGGATTATAAAACACGGCGGAATCAAGCCCCCAGGCGGCGGCGGTGCGGTTCATCTCTTCAACAAAGGCGGAGACAGAGCCACTGTGGTGGGTGGCGAGTGCGGTGGCGGCGTCGTTGGCGCTGGGGACCATGGCGGCGGTGATGAGCTCGCGCACGGTGTGGGTGTCGCCCGCTTGCAACTGGTAGCTGGCCCCTCCGACGCTGGCGGCTTCGGCGGTGATACGGACCATGGCGTCAAGTGGCAGGTCACGACGGGCGATGAGTACGGTCATGAGCTTGGTCAAAGAGGCCATAGGGCGCACTGTGTGCTGGCCCTGGGCCCAGAGTATCTGCTGGTGACGGGGGTCGACGACCATGATGGATGTGCGGGTGGTGTCGAGCGGGATGGGGGCACTGGGGAGCTGAACAGGCCAGGCGCGAGGCGAGACGGTGAGCTCGCGGAAGACCTGCGTGGAGGGGGCCACTGGCTGGGCCGTGGGGGCCGCAGTGCCTGTGTGGAGGAGACCCCCGACGAGCAACCATTCTATCATGGCGAGTGTGAGCTAAGCGCATCCCCCGAACATCGGGGGGATTATTGCATGGTCCAGCTGGTTCGGCCAGCTTCATCCTTGAGTGTGACGCCGAGGGCTTTCAACTGGTCACGGATCTGGTCGGCGCCAGCCCAGTCTTTGGCCTGGCGGCAGGCCTCACGGTCGGCGATGAGTGATTGGATGTGGGTGATGGTGTCGGTGTCGAGGGTTTGGTCGGGTTGCAGGACGGCAAAAATGGCGTCGAAGTCAGACTCCAAAAAGTGGACAACGGCGGCGGCGGTGGCGGGGGTAAGGGACTGGGACTCGCGGTCGCGCAGAGCGGTGGCGATGACCTCAAAGGTGACGCCGAGGGCGGCGGCGGTGTTTAGGTCGTCAAACAGGGCGGTGCGAAACTGCCACTGGAGTGTGGCGAGGTGGTCGGTGTCGACGGTAGTGGCGTCGGCGACGTCTTGCAAGAGGCGGTGGGCTTCACGCAGGCGGCGGATGTTGGCCCGAGCTTGCAGAAGGCCGTCGGTGGAGAAATTGAGCGAGGTGCGGTAGTGCGCGGCCAGCAGGGCCAGGCGAATTTCTGGGCCCGTGAAGCCTTTGCCGGTGAGGTCGCGGATGGTGAAGAAATTGCCGAGGGATTTGCTCATTTTTTGGCCCTCGACGAGGAGGTGTTTGGCGTGGAGCCAGTAGGGGATCTCGGGGTGGCCGCTGGCGAGGTTTTGGGCGATTTCGCACTCGTGGTGAGGAAAAATGTTGTCTTCACCCCCTGTGTGGATGTCTATCCCTTCGGGGAGGAGCGCGTTGCCCATGGCGCTACACTCGATGTGCCAGCCTGGGAAACCACGCCCCCAGGGGCTTTCCCACTGCATGAGGTGGTTGGCGGGAGCGGCCTTCCATAGAGCAAAGTCGCGGGGGTCTTCTTTGTCGGGGTGGGCCTCAACCCGATGGCCCGCCACGAGGTCGGTGATCTGGTTGCCTGACAGCTCGCCGTAGCGCTCCCACTGGGCGGTGCGGAAGTAGACTGAGCCGTTGGCTTCGTAGGCGTAGCCTGCTTCCATTATGGCCTGAGTCATGCTGATCTGTTCGGTGATGTAGTCCGTCGCCCGTGGGCGGTGGTTCGCGGGGAGGATGCGGAGGAGGGCTTCGTCCTCGAGGTAGGCGTCAGCAAAAAACTGGGAGATGGCGTAGGGGTCTTTTTGCTCGAGGCGGGCTTTTTTCATGATTTTGTCTTCGCCCTCGTCGGCGTCGCTGACGAGGTGGCCGACGTCGGTGATGTTTTGGACTTTGGTGACGGTGTAGCCCGCGAGCGTCAACGTGCGGGTGAGGGTGTCAGCCATGATGAACGAACGGAAGTTGCCGATGTGGGCGAAGTCGTACACGGTGGGGCCACACGAATAGAGCCGCACTTGGCCTGGGGTCTGCGGCGTGAAGGGCATTTTTTGCTTGCCGAGGGTGTTGAAAAAGGTGACGAGGGGGGACGAGGGCGCGGTCGGGGACGTCATTGTGAAGGTGGGTGTGTGAGTGAGCTATCGGGGGAGTATAGCCAAGTGACAAAACAATGCAAGCGCCTCTAAAATGCTTGGCTGAGAGCAAGGATCAATGGAGGGGCCTGACGCTGGATGAAGCGGAGTAAAAAGAGCACCACGATGGGTGAGAGGTCAAGCCCACCGAGGCGCGCCCACCAGAAGGGGCGCACCAACGGGTAGACGATGTCGTCGAGCAAGTGACCGAGCCGCGTGCGGGTGTGGGTGAGCCAGCTCATGATCACCCACAGGAAGATGACGTAGTAGAGCACTGTCGTCGCGATGTGGATGAACTCGATCAAAACGCGGGCGATGAGGTCGGCCATAGGACGAGGGGGCTATAAAAATCTAGGCTTCAATGGTGTTGACGGCGGTGGTGCCTTTGTACGTCAAACCTAAGAAAAGCCACACGAAGGGGTTGAGCAAGAAAAACAGAATGGTGAGGCCAACGCCGTAGCCGCAAGATTTTGCGATGCGGTAGAGGGCTTTGATCATAAAGTAGATGAGCGCGATGGACAGGATGAGGATCAAGATGCCCACAACAGAGCCTACCGTGGTGGCGAGGCTGGGGCTGACCTGCGCCGCGCCGAGTACCAAGAGGTTGAGCAAAGACGGCACCACAAAGAGCGCTGCCAGCCAGGGGTTCATGTGAGCGAGCTGGAACATATTCACCTGCTGGAGGATGGGCAAAAAAGCAAACCAGCTGTTGGGCAGGCCCCTGGTGCGTGAAAGCATGAACTGGCCGATGGCGGTCATCAGGTAAAAGACCAAGCCACCAACGGCAGCGAACACCATAAACTTGGCAAACATGGGGGGCATGGCCCCAGCGAGAGCAGGGTCAAGGGCGCCAGAATTAAGGGCTTCGAGCATGGCGGGGTCAATGCCTTCGAGGCCCTGCACACCTTGCAGCCCCTGAAGGCCTTCTAAGCCCTCTAAACCTTCCAAACCATTGAGGACGTCGACTCCGTCGAGGGAGACGGTAGGAGCGGCATTTTGAGCGAATGCACGAGTAAACATGAGAAAAAAATGAGGAAAAAAGAAGCGGTCAGACGCACGGTAGCAAAAAATGCAGACACACAAAAGCCCCCCAACACGCCGAAGGCGTGTGGGGGGCCCTGTGACTAACAGGGTTTCAACTCAGATGAGAGAAAACTAGTTAGCGATAACCTCAGGAGTCGTGTCGACGTCCAGGAGGTAACCGTTGGTCCAGTCAGCGGTTGCGTAGTCACCGTGTGTTGGGTCGGCTTCGTCAGACCAGACGATAGTACCCGGGCGAGAAACAACTGCAGTTCCTGGAGGCATCACACCAGTTGGAGTGATAAATTCCACTTCACCACCGGCAACAGCAACCACTTCAGCAGCCCACACAGTGGACGGAGTCGTAGTCATGTCGATGAAGGTGAAGATGTCACCAGCTCGGTAGTATTGGTCAACTGTACCAACACCTGGGGCGGTGGTAGTGAGACCAGAAACACAACCAGTACCTGTGGTTGGCGTTGTACAAGGTGCAACACCACCAGCTATGAAGTAGTGAGCGGTGGCACCATCTTGGCTACCGTCTGTACCGTAGGCAGGGCTTTGTGGGTAGAGAGAGTCACGGAAGATGGCAATGTTGAGGCGGTCGTCGGTGGTACCTACACCAGCGGCGCTCGTGTCAACAGTGTTGTTGATGAAGAGACCGTAGGTCTTAGATGAACCAGCGGCGAAGCCTTGGTCTTTGAATTCAACCACGACACAAGCGTCTGTGGCGGTAGCTGGTACCGTAGCAGTACAGCCGTCACCGATGACGTCGATGCCTTCAACAACAGTTGAAGTGGTGATCGGGTTGAATGAGTTGTCGAGCAGGAAGACATTGAAGTCTGCTGCAGTGAAGGTAGTGGCTGAAGCCATACCGTCGACAGAGAGGTCAAATGACACACGGCCGAGGTCCATGTCGTGGGCTGAGTCAGCGCTGACAGTGAAGTAGTAGGCTTTTTGTGAACTTGACGAAGGCAGGGTCAACGGCGGCTGTGTCGCACCGTGTTTCACTACCATTTGGGTTCGGTAGATGACGAAGTCATCACCAGTGAGGGTACCAGTGGCAAAGATGTTTGCACCTGGGACGTCGTCGTTGGTCGCAGCGGTGATCGCTTCAACACCGCTGAAGCCAGCTGAGGTGTCGAGACCAAGTCGGAGACGACGAGCTGTTTCGAGGTCGTCGTTAATGTTTCGGACGTCAACTTTCACAGTGACTGTGTAGCTGTCGTCTTTTGGCACTACGATGTAGTTGCTTGGGTTCAATTCGAAGTGAATTTTACCGTTAGTTTGCATTGACTCAGTGTCAAGCAGTTGCCCGGCTTCGTTGTAGAGCATGAAGTCAAGACGTTGGTTTACGCTGAGGTTGTCGGCGATACCAGTGATGCCGTCAACGTCGTTGAAGAGGTAGACATCAGAAATTTGAATGTCGTCGTTGGCGGCGTTGAAGTTCAACTTGAGCACGGTGGCGTCAGTTTGATCAGCAACGAGCACGTCTGAGTATACATCGGTGTCGATGATGCTTTCGACGTAGAGTGAACCTGAGTTTGTCAGGTCGAAGCGTGCACCACAGAGGTACATAGGAGCGGAGCTCGAAGGCGTCGCACCTGGGTTGATAGTGGTGTCACCAACGAATTGAAGGTCACATTCGGCGTCGTCGCCGATGACAGCTTCGCTGACGGTTGCACCAATTTCAACGTCACCACCAGTTGGGGTGCCTTTGCAGACAGCCACATCTTGGCCGTTGTCAACGTTGTCAGCTTCCACTTGGGTGACGGCGAAACGGATTTGACCGAAGCCAGTCGCAGCGGAAGTAATGACCGAGCCCGTGCTGTAGGTTCCTGGCATTGGAGTCAGGGCACCAGTACAGTTAGGAGCGATGTCGAGGTAGTACGGAAGAGTGGTGGAGTTGATACCACGGAGACACCCAGTAACAGGTGCGCCTGTGCTGTCAGTGACAGTCACAGTGGATGAACCTGGGATGAGGCTCAAGAATGGTGCGGCGTTAGCCACGTAGAATCGGTTGGCGGTCGGTCCAGCGTATGTGTAGTTGGATCGGTAGACGTCAAACGTAGAGTTGGTGTGACCACTCGAGAACGTGAACTGGTCAGTCGCGAACACGTGTGTGGTCAGAACTGCGTATGAACCAGTAGGACATGGGGCAGTTTCAAAGAGACCATCGGCGTTGTTGTCGATACCACCTTGGAGACCAGCGAGGTCAGTACCCATAGTAGTAAACGGCAGACCAGCGTCGACGATTTCGACTACACGTCGTTGCTCAGCAGCGAGTGAAGTCGGGGTTCCGTCTGTAGAAACGGTGATGATGTCACCGTCAAGTTGCAGACCACCAGTGGCTGTTGGGTAAGTAACCAGAGCGGCAGCAGCGGCGTTGTAGGCAGCGCTGTTTGCACCGTATGGTGAACCACCACCAGCGACACCTGGGTTGGTCCCAGAAGCGGTGTCTACGTTAATTGTGTCAACGTCAGTGAGTGAAGCGTTGAGACAGAAGAACTGGTCGTTGGTTTTGATGTCGGCAGCGAGGCTGAGCGCACCAAGGGGGTCAACAACCGTAGTCACTGGAGTAGAAACAACAGCTGAAGACTGTGTGGTGTCTACTACGAGACTGAATTCGATTTCTTCGTTTGAAGGAATCACAGCTGAGATGTCGTTGAAGACAGCGTCACCTGTAGATGAGAAGTTTCGGCTTGAACCGATTTGGACTACTTGCGCGGTGCCGTCAGAGAGAGATGTCTCCATGAAGAGGGCAGCGGTGTAGTTGCCAAAGTCTGCGGCAGGGGTGCCAGCAGTTGCGATAGCTTTGACGGCGATCGAAGTGACGTTGACGTCACCTGAGTCGTTGTTGTCGAGGGTGAAGTCAAGGAGGTCAAGTGATGTTTCACCAGCGACGAGGTCGTTGGTTGTCAAAGCGTAACCGTCAGTTCGGTAGATTTCGAGTTTAGACTCGATCACTTCCACGACTGAAAGTTGAGCCACACCAAGAAGTTTGGCGGTAGGGATTGAGTCACCGTTGGCGAGGTACTCCGGAGAGTCAAAGTCAGTGGCGGCGACTTGGAATTTAATCTTGTCACCTGAGTCGGCGGCGTCTTCCACGTTCATGACAATTTTCATGGTGGTGTTAGACGTGATGTCGAAGTTGGTGTCGAAGACCAGACCGTAGTTGTCGACTACGCCGTCGGCGCCAGTAACGATCGTAAGGTCGTCGATGGTGTCGATGAGCATGTCGTCAACGTAGAGTCGGAAGTTGTCGAAGGCTTCGTTGAAGTCTGCGATTTCGTCGTTGACGGTGTCACCGTCTTTAGAAGCGACGAATGAACCAGGCATAACGTGGAAGACCACACCGTCAACCTCGAGGGGTTGGTCGATGTTTACTTTCACGACAGCAGCCAACACTTCGTTGGCACCTGGAGCGTATTGCTGTGTAGATGGTGATGAAGGGTCTCGGGAGACGTTCAGGTCACCAGCGTCAATGTTGTAGAGGGCGAGGGTTGCGTTGCCGTCTTCGGCGTCGTTTCCGTTTTCGTCCAGTACACGAACACCGAATGAAGTACCGATCTCAATAGCGATCACGTCTTCGTGGTTGTCGAGCTTGAATTGGATTGAGTCACCCACTTCAGCGGCGATCACGTCACCACGAATAGAGAAGACTCGTGAGTCACCGTCTTCGATGATGTAACCACCAGTCACACCGTCGTCGAGACGAAAAGTGATGTAGTCACCGTCGATGATGGCTTCGAGTGAAACCTCAACACCGTTGACGTAAAGCGCAACGTTTTCGAGTGTTTCGTAGAGGTCAGCGTCACCGATGTTTTCAAAGGTGATAGCGCGGAGCTCAACATCCTTGTTACTGTTTGAGTCGTTGAGGATGCGGAATTTACCGATTTCCATGTATTCGTCACCCACTTCAATAGTTGAGTTGGTACCGAGGTCAGTGAATTCGATGTTGCTGACAGCGTAGTCAGCGATTTGCATTTCTTCACCTTCGATAGGGAAAGAACCAGTCACGGTGATAGCGCTTGAGATGATGTCAGCGTCTGACACGATCGCGAAGCGGTTTCGGTGACCGATGTTTCGGTCGTCGAGTGATGAAGCAGAAGAACCTGTATTTTGGTTGCTGGAGTATTCAGCAGAACAAACGAAGTCTGTTTCGACAGTCATACCTGCTGGCACGATAACCGGAGGCGTGAAGGAAAGAGTGGCGGTGTCGTCGTTGGTGACCGTTCGGTCGTTGCCAACTTTGAAGCCGTCGATTTCGATCCAACATTTGTCGAAGTCGTCGCTGTCACCAAGACCCAAACGAGTGAAGGTGATTTGTGCGATTTCGATGTCAGCACCACCAGCTGTGAAAGTAGTGGTAGTGTAAGGCATAGCTGTGTAGTTAAACGGCACAGAGATGCCAGCTGGTGTGTTGGGCGAGAGCTCAACCATCAGCGTACCGTCGGCAACGCCAACAGTAGGAGTAGTGGCACCAGTAGTAGTACCTGTGGTGGTGCCAGTCGTCATGCCGCTGCCGTAGGCGTAGAGCATGGCGTCGTAAACCACACGAATGGTTTCAGCACGAGTAACGGCTGTACCTGGTTGGAAGGTGTTGTCTGGGAATTTAACCATAACACCAGCGTTGACGGCTGATTTAACAAAGCCGTAGTACCATTGGTCTGACATAACGTCTGACATTTCAGCGCCAGAAGTGTCTGTCGGGAGACCGAAGGCGTTGACTACCATTTTGGCCAGTTCGGCACGGTTGATAGTGACTTCTGGTCGGAAGTCGCCGTCAGGGTAACCAGAAACGTGGCCAGCGGTGGTCATTGACTCAACAAAGTCAAAGTACCAAGCACCTGGCGCGACGTCTGGGTAAGTAGGAGTTGCAGGGGTTACAATAGCAAGATCTGCAGCGAGGGTGATGATTTTAGAAACTTCAGCACGGTTGAGCGCACGCGCAGGTGCGAATGAGCCGTCGTCGTTTCCGCTAACAATACCCTGATCCATGAGTTCTTCAATGGCTTCAACGGCCCAGCTTGGGATTTCAGCGTCGTCGGTAAATCCGAGCATCGCGTCAGCCGTAGGGACGAAGGCGAACAAAGTCGCAAACATTGAAAGAGCGCTCACAGAAGCAACAGACTTTCGAAAGAAATTTCGAAAATTCATATTGAAAAGATGTGAGAAAAAACAGCAAATCCCTCACGAAGGCGCGGCTACAAAAAGCAGGGCTCTCCAAGGAGGGTTAGTTACGTTCATAAGAGTTGAAAAATATTTCTAGGCGTGGCGTCAGTATAAGAGTGGCAAATACCTTTAATGGCATTGCGTGACGCCTCCCGGCCGGTGCGCGTGAAAGATCTGGGGGGACTTCTTTCCACCAAATGCCCAACGATGTGAGCAATAAAGGCGCGTTGAGAGGATTCCTAGTCCCAAGTCAACGAGTCTGCCAAAACGGTAGAGAGATTTGCCGTGGGGGCAAGGGGCACTCTGGTGCTTTGACATGACAAAAAACGCCATTCAAGCGAAAGTGTTACAGGTAATTGCCGAATGTGTGCTCAAGGGGACTGGAAAAAACTGGTCACATCGATTACGGTTTGCTGTAGTGACTGAGCGGTTTCTTGCAGTTTTTGCAGTTGCGATTGGAGGGCTTCGATTTCAGCCTTGGTTTCGGTGTATTTTTCTGTGCCAATCTCCACTTTTCCTTGCAAATCAGATTGAAGGGATTCTATTTTTGTTTTTATTTCCATGGCTTCAGAAAAAACGTCATCAGGCAAGTAATCCGCCAGTGGTGAAGTTTGGCTGTCGCTCTCAGGTGGAGTGATGTTGTCTGAAGTTTTTGGGGACGCTTCGACCGCGGAGAGAGTGGACTGACCGTCTGAGGGCTGGGAGTGGAGCCAGAAAACCCCCAAGCCAATGAGAACAATTATGCCTGTGAGGAGGGGTTTCATCTGTGGTCAGGGGAGTCGTCGGCGAGCAGCGTGCGGATGTCTGAACCGCGAAACTGAGTGACGGCCTGCGCGATGCGGCTGACGTCTTGCCCCGTGAGGCTGGCGACGCGCTGCTGCGGGGCGGCTTGGGCGGGGGTGGGTGAGAGGGATTTTTTGGACTTGGGCTGCTGGGCGGACTCGGGCACGGGCATACCGGCGCAGACGATCTCGGTGTCGCACTGCTGACAATGCCCCAAGACAAGCACGCCAGCGGAGTTGGCCACGAAGCCGTCGATAGAGACGACCGCTGGGTCAGTGCAGCTGCAGCGCGGACAATGACGGCGAAGGCCGATGAGGCTGATGAGGTGGTCGAAAAATTCTTGGTCCATGGTGTTTCCAAATGTAGTGGCGTCAGTCCTGAGTCTCGATAATTTTCTTAAAAAAGCAAATGAAGAAAAAGAAGGCTTTTCATCAAGGCAGCACACACCTCCAAACGCGACACACGCTCATGAAATAAAACTTAGGCGGGATCCGTCACGTTGACGGTGAACTCGACCTGGTCGGTGCGCCCGTAACGATCGGTGATCTGGAGCGAGATGGCTTTGAGGCCTGGGCATTCGGCATAGGTGTGCTTAACTGTGGGAGTGGCCCAGCGCGATTTGGCGGAATTGCACGCGGCGATCTGCCACCGATAGCGCAGGCCCGAACCAGCGGACTGGCTGCCGTCGAAGAAAAATTGGGTGCGGGTGTCGGCCTCTGCCTGGGAGACAAAAACGCGGGCAATGGGCTCAACGGGCATACCGACCCCTGGCTGCGGGGCAGCGGAAGCATTGGAAGCCAGTGATACATTGGCTATGTCGTCAAACTGCAAGGTGTTGGCGGAATCACTCAAGAAGATTTCCTGCAGGGTGGCGGTCTGAAAAACTCCACTACCCTGTGCCGTGGACGTAAGCGTGCTGGAGGGGGGAGAGAAGTTTGGGAGTTGGAACTGGGGGCCTGGGCTTAGGCGAGAGAGGAAGTCGGCCAAGGAGAGCGA
Organism: Candidatus Altimarinota bacterium; assembly: GCA_020631075.1. GTDB lineage: Bacteria > Patescibacteriota > Gracilibacteria > UBA4473 > UBA4473 > JAHDHX01. Next base: position 69,343 of record JAHDHX010000005.1, on the reverse strand, counting down.
CGTGTCGGTGCCTTCTGGGATGGGGAGTGACTGCGGGCCAGGGTTGACCCGAGAGAGCCAGTCCGCCAAGGAAAGGCTGGCGGGGGTAGCGGGACTGATGCCATTCGCGGTGGCCCAAGCTGGGGAAACCCCTAGTGAAGAGAGTGCGTCACCTAAGGTGCCTGCGCCGTTGGCCCCCTCCCCCGTGCTGGGTTGGGTGTCACCGCTGCCACCTGCTTCAGCCTCACGCTGGTCTAAGAGAGACTGCAGCTCGGACACGGATGCGGTGGTCGTGCCTTCGGCTGGGGGCTCGCCAGTGGCGCTGTTGCCAGATGCGGTCGAGGATGGGGCGGAGGTGGTGGCACTCTGGTCTGCAGAGGGAGCGTCAGTGGCAGAACTAGGGTCGGGAGTAGGAGAGGGTTGGCCGCTCAGTGACAGTGGGGGGGAAATCTCGCCGATCTGGGGAGTGGTGGCCGAACTGTCGTCTGAGCTTCCTGTGGAAGCGTCACTGTGCGTGGTTTGGTTTTGACTGGTAGGGGCGTCAGCCGAAAGAATGTCGTCTGGCGACAAAAGTGAACCATCGAGTGGCAAAAAAGGGAAGCGGGCGTGCAGCTGGTCGGATATATTGGGGTTGGTGTTTTTCGTAGAATCTGCTCCATTAGCTGAACAACTTACTTGATCGCAATGTGGTTGATTTTCGGAGGTGGCGTCATTGGCCGAAGAATTGGTGGCGGCTGTATTCTGATTTTTTTCAGTCTGTAATTGCCCTAAGTCGCTGTTTTGCATACTGTCGGCAAAAAAGTCTTCGGCACTTACCGTTCGGGCTGCCAGGCCGTAGGGGGCACCTGTCTGTGGGAACCAGCCAGCGAGACGGTCCGCCAAAGACAGGGACTGGGTGTCGTCAGACAGAGAAATAGTCGACACGGGGTCAGGAGTGGAAGCCCCCCAACGCTGGTAGAGCCAACGCCCCACCCAGAGCACACTGCCCAGCAGGATGACGGTCAGCAGGAGCCAGAGGAATTTTTTCATATTTTTTTTATATATATTTATAGTATTTTGTCAATAGCCATTCGCAAGGAAAAAGAGTAGGAAGTGTCTGTAAGTGAACGTATAATGATGGCATGAAATTGCACACGAAAACGCTCGAAAATGGTTTACGGATACAGGCGGTGGAAATGCCTGGCACCAATGTGGTGACGACGCTGATCCTCGTGGGGGCGGGGTCGCGGTATGAGACGCCTGAAATCCGCGGGATTTCGCACTTTTTGGAGCATATGTTCTTTAAGGGGGCGAAGAAGTACACCACGCCCAAAGCTGTGGCGGAAGCCGTGGACTGTTTTGGCGGGGAATTTAATGCCTTCACGGGCAAGGAGTATGCGGGGTACTACGTGAAATCGAACAAAAAAAATACGGAAAAGGCGCTGGATGTGCTGTCAGATATGTTGCTGCATTCACGGTTTGACCCTGTGGAAATCGATAAGGAGCGGGGGGTAATCCTCGAAGAGATGGCGATGTATCTGGATGCGCCGATGTATCAGATCTCGTGGGATTTTGAGCGGTTGGTTTTCGGTGATCAACCCCTGGGGTGGGACCAGATCGGGACGAAAGAGCTCATCAAAGGGGTGACGCAGGCGCAGTTTCAGGCATATCAAAAAGAACTGTACACCCCAGACAACATGGTGATCACGCTGGCGGGCGCGGTGGACGAAAGCACGCTCGAACTGGTGGAGTCGTACTTCACCCTGGGGGGGACGAGGCAGAGTCGGCCGTATCGTGCGTATGACCCGAGTGTGGCGACGGAGCGGATACAGATCCGCCAGAAAAAAACTGAGCAATATCACATAGCGCTCGGAGTGCAGGCCGTCAGCGAAGAAGACCCGCGGTATGCGACGTCGATCGTGCTGGGGGTGATCTTGGGGGGGAATATGAGCTCGCGGATGTTTCAGAATGTGCGGGAAGACAAGGGGCTGTGTTATAGCATTCGGACGGTGGTGGATGAGTACACCGACACGGGCCTGCTGGTGACACGGGCGGGGGTGAAGCTGAGCGACGTGCTGGGGGCGATCGAGGCGATCCGCTACGAATATGACCACTTGGCGGCCGAAGGTGTGGAGGAAGCGGAGCTGGAAAAAGCCAAAAACTACCTGCTCGGGAAAATAGACCTGCGGACGGAAGACACGGAAAACGTGGCGCATTGGTTTGGGAAAAACCCGCTGCTGCACGGCAAAACGATTAGCTACGCCGAGCGACAAGCAGCCATAGCAGCGGTGTCGACGGCGGATGTGCAGGCACTGGCGCAGGAGATCTTTCGGTCAGAGCACTACCGACTGGCAGGGATAGGCCCAGCGATCGACCAAGCGGCGCTGGAAAAGTTGCTGGGGTAGGATGACTTTCACCATTTAACCAAAAAAACTCCTCAGAAATGAGGAGTTTTTTATGATACGAAACTGGTACAGTTCCGCTGGAGTGATTCCACTGTTCGGCCTAAATTTCAGGAACCTTATAGAGAGCGGGGCGACGCAGCGTAAAGCGCTCTTTTTGCTTGGCGAAGGTGTCGAGGAAAACTTCGTGCTGGCGGTCGTGCCGCTGGGAAGTGAACTCACGGATGAGGTCGAGTTTCCATTCGTCGACGGTGTCGGAGTACCACCCTGGTTGGCGATGGCGGTGGATGATGTAGGAGTAGAAGGCGGTTTTGGGGTAGGCTTTGGGGTCGGTGAGGAGGTCGTCCTCAAATAATTGGGCGATGGCCTGATGGTCGGGGTGGCGGTCGTAGCGCGAGGTGTAGTAGACGCGGTCGGGTTTGTAGCGGCCCATGACGACCTTAATGGTGTTTTTGAACAGCTGGAGGTCGTAACGGAGGTTGCCGTAGCGTGCCCCCTCGGGCGTGGCGGTGGCGTGGGTGAAGTCCGACGTGATGGTGCCCTGGTCGGTGAGCATCTGGGTGAGGTAGCCGTCGGGGAAGCCGAGAAACTCAAGGTCGTCAGGCTGAAGGCCTAAACGCTGGGCGACGGTTTTGGCCTCTTGCACTCTGGTCTGGCCGTAATTTTTTGAGACGTCTGGATTGTCTTTCGAAAAGGCGTCGCCGTTGGTGAGGTAGATGATTTTGACGTATTCACCGCGCTCGAGCGCGGAGCGGATCAAGCGGGCGCAGCCGAGGGTTTCGTCATCGGGGTGCGGCGCAAAGATCAAGTTGAGTTTTTTGCCAGAGTGGTCGAAGGCCACCTGATGGTTCTGAAACTGGGGGTTGTTGGCGGGGGGGCCGCTTTCGACCTTGGGGGGAGGGGCAGGGGGGGGGCTGACCTGCAGGGCGGTCAGGGTGTCGGCGGGGGCGGGGGAAAGCGTCTGGAGGTGGGCTTCGAGGACTTGCTCACCCGCGAGCCAGCCCGCAAGAGCGATGTAGATCTGGATCAAGAAAACTTTGAGCTGGGTCATGTCGGGGGCGAGTATGGGCCAGCGGGTGCAGACGGGCAAGCGGAGTGGTGCCCAAGAAGGGAAAAACCATCCTCAAAAACCCCAATACATTTTTTGCATAGTAATTGCATTTCAATGACTTGAAACCGCTATTAAGCGATTCTCCACACTTCTTCGACGGTGGTTTGGCCCGCGGCGACTTGCAGCAGGCCGCTCTCCCGCAGGGAAATGAATTGTTTGTGCGCGGAAAGAAACTCGCGCAATTGCACCTCTGACGCACCGTGAAACAGTTCGTGCTCTGTCTCAGCGTCGACGAGGAAGGCTTCGCAGATGGCCGCCCGACCCAGATAGCCCGTGTGCGAACAAGCGTCACACCCCTGCGCAGCGGGCACGGTGGCGGGCACCTCTCCGTGGACACCTTTCGACTGGAGGGAATTCCAGAGGGTTTGCTGCTCGGGCGTGGGGGCGTAGGGCACCATGGTGACGCAGTCAGGGCAGACCTGCCGCAGAAGTCGCTGTGAAAAAACCGCCCGCAGGGTGGGGGCGATGTCGTGGTCAGGCAGGCCGAGATTACGGAGGCGGGTGATGGCCCCAGCCGCGGAATTGGTATGAAGGGAGGTGAGGACAAGGTGGCCTGTCATGGCGGACTCCACCACCATGGCAGCGGTGTCGGCGGTGCGAACCTCCCCCACGAGGATGACGTCTGGGTCATGACGGAGGATGGCTTTCAGACCAGTGCTGAAGCTGTAATCCCACGTTTCGTCGATCTGTGACTGTGACACGCCGTCGAGGTGGTATTCGATCGGATCCTCGAGGGTGACGAGTTTGACCTCTGGTTGGTTGAGCTCGGACAAGATCGAGTAGAGGGTGGTGGTCTTGCCTGACCCCGTGGGGCCCGTGACGAGGATGAGCCCGTTGGGCTGGGTGATGGCCTGCTCGAGCACCGCGCAGGCGCGTGGGTGCAGGCCCAGCTTGGTGTAGGGCTTGATGGCTTTGTGGCTGTCGAGCAGGCGGATGACGATGGATTCGTCGTGGGGGGTAGGGAGAGTCGCCACGCGAAAATCAATCAATCGGCCGTTTATAGTAGTGGTGGAAGCACCATCTTGCGGTACGTTGGCAACATTTGTCCTGAGGCCGCTTTCGTACTTGATCTGAGTGCGAAGCTTGGCGGTGGTGTCGTGGTCGAGGGTGAAGATGTCGTAGAGCAGGCCGTCGATGCGGAAGCGCAGCGTAGACCCCGCCGCAGAAGGCTGCAGGTGGATGTCTGAGGCTTGGGCGGACAGGGCGGCGAGTTTGACCTCTGCCAGGGCGGCCTGCGGGTGCAGGGTGGGGAGCTCCCGCTGGAGGGCGATAAAGTCAGAGCGCTGGCCCTCCAGTGTGTCGCCTTCGGTGGTGTGGGTGCGGGTGATGACCTGCTTTTTACCCGTGTGGGCGGCTTCCATCTGGGGCCAAACCTCACGCAAGGACTCGGGCGAACAGAGGGCCAATATGGGCGAAAGGCGCTGGGCGGTGAGGTGCGCTTGCACGTCCGACACGGCGGGGTGCGACGGGTCAACCACTGCGAGCTGCACCTGCACGCCTGACTGCGCCGTGGGGAGTGCCTGCGCCGACTGGGCCAAGGGCAAGGGCACCAGCTGCAGCAGGTCAGGTGACAGCGGGCGACGCTGGAGCGAGACGTAGGGCAGCCCGAGTGACTGGGCGCGCTGCTGGGCGTGGCGCTCGGCAAATTCGCGCTGGACGAGGTCGGCGGCGGTGCCCGCGGTGGCGCCAGAAAGGTGAGGCATCGGGGTAGTATACCACAAAAGGAGCGGACACGGGTAGTGCTTTAAGCTGCGTTGAAATGATATTTTAGGCAAGCGCAAGGCTCGGCAAGGCCGTCAGCGGCTGCACTGCGCCCTGGGCCAGCTGGGTGCGCAGGATGGTCTGGCACCGTTGGCGGACAAAGTGGGGCTGGTCAGCAGAAAACACCCGACAACGCGGTGTGTCGGGCGACGTGGGGAGCTGCGGCAGGTGGTCGAGCAGGGTGGAGGGCGGCAAGTCCGCCAGTGTGACGACCTGCAACTGGGTGCCAGCGATGTGCTGCAAGAGGCGGCGGGGGGCCTCCGTCGCCATGATCGCCTGCGGGAAGACCACCAGCTGACAGTGGGCGTGCCGCAGGGGGCGGAGGTATCTGCGGGCGAGGCGGCGGAACTCAACCGAGTCGGCCAGTCCTTCGTCAGCCAAGGTGTCAAGCGCGGGGAGGGCCTGCGGGGTCACGGTCAGTTTTGGAGTAAATCTTTGGCGGCGTTTTTGCCTTTTGGTAAGTCTTAATTGCTGTTTTTGCCACTGAGTGGCTAGTTTATCTTTTAATGCCTCATCTAAAGAAAAATCTGGCAAAGAAGGACGACCCGCGGCAATGGCTATGCGCCCTGTCGTAAGCAAAGACACCGCGTGGGCGAGCAACGCGGGGAAGAGCAACTGTTGACTGGGGCGGTGAGACGAAGTGGGGAGGGGCTGGGTTGGGGTGTGAACGAGCGTGAGTGAAGTGGTGGCATCCGCCAACCAGAGCTGTCGCCCCAGCGCCACCACGCCGTAGTCAGGGCCAGTGAGCAAGATCGTCATAGAAGAGGAGGGAATGACTTCACAGGGTCAGGTGTGTTATGCTATAATCGAACGATAAACACAAACGAAACCCCCTCAGTGTAGGGACGAACAGAGACGCTTTAGCGCTGCCACTCACAATCATTGCTTCCACACACACAAACCATGAGCACCCCACTGACCGACCCCACCACACCAGCCCCCGTGGCCCAGGCGGCTGAGCCACTGCAAGACGGCACAGCTCCCGAGCCCAGTGCCGCCCAGGGCCCCCGACGTCGGTCAAGCACTGACGACCTGTTTGCGGATGAGCGCACGAGCACGAGCATCAGCGGGGGGACGATCCTTGGGGTGGTGGTGTTTCTCTTGGCGGTGGCGGGGACGGCCTTTTTGCACTTCGAGGTGCAAAACGCGGAAGCGGAAAAAGCGCAAATAATAAAAGAAGCAGGGGCAATAGAGACGTCGATCAACAAGCTGCGCACGGGGGACGCGGTCAGTCAGCAGCTGATTGCCTATGAGATCATGGAAAAGGCCGAAAAGCAGCGCGTGCAGTGGTCGGTGATCGCGGCGGATGTCTTGGCGATCGAGGACTACAACGATAATCAGATCCAGTTTCAGAGTTTTTCTGCGACCCCGAACAAGCAGATCAGCATAAGTGGGGGGGCGAAGTCATATGAGAATGTTACCAACATGATCGATAGCTTGGTGGAGAACCCGAAGACGGAAAACCCCTTTGTGAGTACCGTCAGCGGAGACAAGGACAAGGAGCGCAAGCGCGGGAGCAACACCGCCAAAGATAACTTCCCTGTAAAGTTTCAGCTGACCTTCACGCTGGTGGAACCACCCGAAGAACCCGACAGCCCGCCTGAAACTACAGAAACTGCCTCTCCTAACCCGACCGAACAATGAAAAGCTTAACCATAGTCCTCTTCGTCATGAGTGCCCTGCTGGTGGGGTTTTGGGCACTGCCGAAATATGATGACCTGCAAGCGGTGAAACAAGACATCACCACGGAGGAACTGAATAAAAAAACCAAGCAATTGCAGCTGAAAAACCTGCAAGAGAAAGAAGCCAAAGCCAATGAAGACAAAGAGCGCCTGCTGAAACTGGTGCCGCGGCACATGAACCAAGTGCAGGTGATGAATGACGTACGAAGCCTGGTGGAAGGAAGTCGGTTTACTTTCGACGGGATGAGCTTCAGTGAGGGGGCAGTGGGTGACCTCGGGGCGGAAGAAATCACCACGTCTGTGTCGGTGACGGGGAGCAAGAAAAAGCTGGTTGAACTGTTGCAGGCGATCGAAACCAATGCGCGGTTTTTGAGCATGAGTAACTTCAGTATCTCTTCGTCGACGGCGGACAGCGGGAGTGAGTTTGTGAGTCTGGCGCTGTCGCTGCAGGCCCTTTACCAAGCAAAATAATGGCTAAACAATCGTGGTGGACCAACCTCAAAGGCCAGATGGAGGGGCAGCTGGTCGCGCCGAAGCGTGAGGTGATATATGGGGTGACGGACCGCTCGGGGGATGGTCTGAGCCAAAAAATCGATGACTGGCTGATCGACCACAGTGGCGTGAGCACGAAGGAAAAAGGACAATTTTTCCATTCGTTGCAGATGCTGGTGAAGTCGGGGATTAGCTTCACGCGGGCGGTGGAAATCTTGGGGCAGCGGTCGAAAAATAAGCGGCTGAGTCGGATCTTGGCCACGATCGTGTATGATATGCAAGTGGGGGGGCGGGCCTTCAGCACGGCGATGGGGAAGTACCCGTCGGTGTTTACCGACAGTGAGCAAAAGATGATTTATAGTGGGGAGATCGCCGGGAAGATGGAAGAGACGCTGGAGTCGATCTCAAACCAAATCTCAAAAAACATCAAGCTGGAGTCGAGTGTGAAGAGTGCGATGATGTACCCGATGACGGTGATCGTGGCGATTATCTTGGCGGCGGCGGTGGTGCTGATCTTTGTGGTGCCGCAATTTACGAGTCTGTTTGAGCAGTTTGACACTGACCTGCCCGCCACGACCCAAGCGCTGGTCGACGCGTCAGACTTCCTTAAACGGCGGTGGTGGCTGGTGCTCACCCTGCTGGTCGGTGGGTGGATGCTTTTCACCAACTGGCGCCGTGGCCCCGGGCGTGAAACGTGGGCCGGATGGCTGCTGCAGATGCCACTCATCAGCCCGATAGTCAACAACATCCAGACGGTGCGGATCGCTAATAACTTCAGTGCGCTGATGAAGTCGGGGATACCCGTGAATAAGGCGCTGCATATCTTGGCGGAAATCATGCCCAATGCGATGGTGGCCAACGCGATTTTCCGCATTGAGCAGCGGGTGCTGATGGGGCAGTCGATCGCGCAGAGTTTTAAGTCGGAGACAGACTACATCGATGATATCATCCCTGAGGTGATAGAAATAGGGGAGAAAACGGGGCGGATACCCGAAGTGCTGAGCCGCACGGGGGCGCAATATGAGCAAGCGGTCGACGAGCAACTCAAAAACATCACGACGATCATTGAGCCGTTGATTATCATCCTGATGGGGGCGTCGGTGGTGTTTATGGCGATGGCGATCATGACCCCGATCTTTAAGATCCAAGAAGCCTTTGCTGGCTAACCTCTCGCCCTTCATTGCATGAATTTTTGGTTTTGTCGGCGACGAAGTCCGCAGCCCGCACCGCGGGTGGGGGGGTTTACGTTGATAGAAATCTTGGTGGTGCTGGTGGTGCTGGGGATCTTGGCCGCGATGGCGGCACCGACGTTTTTGCAGTACCTCCGCAAGACGCAACTCAACGATGCCGTCGACTTGGTGGATAGTTACCTGTATCGGGGGTTTTCGGAGTCGCGGTCAAAGCGGTGGGAGGTGGGATTACAATTTGATACGAACGCAGATTCGATCGGTTATGTGTACTGCGCGGCTGATGATGGTGCCGGCAATGCTGACCCAACCAAGCCAACGCATTGTGCCACCTCAACGCTATTGCATGAGGTTACCAACACACTAGGGACGTTTCCAAATGAGGAAATTACCGCTGAAGGTTGGCACGATGGGATTAACTGGAACACGACTGCCACACCAGCTGTGCACATAATGTATGACTTCCCCCACGCGGATGTGAAGTTTTATGATGGGAGTATGAACGAGAAGACAATCCCAGCAGTGACACTGAAACTCAGCACACCCAACACTGACGAAAGCCAGTGCCTGCGGGTGGTAAAGGCGTCGGGACTGATAGAACGCACGGCCTGCCCATCATGATGAACCCTAAAACTACTGGTTTCGCGCTGATAGAAACAATCGTGGCGATTGTGATCTTTACCGCGGCGCTGACGGGGGCGGTGACCCTGATCGTTAACTCGATCAACACCATCACTGACAACCAGAACCACGTCACGGCGACTTTTCTCGCGCAGGAGTGCATAGAGCTGACGCGGAACGTGCGCGACACCGCCTGGGCGCAGGAGCAGCCGTGGCATTGTTCATTCTTTCACGGAGATGAAGTTTATAATTCTACTATCACGACCATTCCTGCTGGTGTTGGGGCTATTACTGGCGGGGGGGCAATCGGGAATGGAAGTGGCCAATCTTATTCAAGTCTAACAACTCCAATTAGTGATTATCTCACAACATTTTCCGATACATATTTTCAAGGAGATTCTTATGATCCGACACTGGCTTCTCCGACGGGGTTTTATAAACAGTTTGTTCTAAATAATAGGCCAGTTAATGGTTATGTTGAGCCTGAAAATGTACCGAATCATTCACTTGGTGCAAAAACTTGTATGCTGCCGCCCACAAGTTCTGAACTCTTAGACCTTGCAGCATATAACACTCAAGACGATAACCAATCAGTGGGTAGGTTAGGGGCGCGCGTAACACACTTAAATGGGAGTAGTGGTGTGACACAGGCGGTACTTGGTGATCTTCGTGGTCATCACAGAGTATATGCTTCAGCAGATAATGATAGCCAGGCAAATGGTATGGTGGAAAAGAACGGAACAGAGTTTTTCACCACGTTGACGATCAGTGACCCGATCTGGCGGTTTATGCCCGACCCAGCCACCATCGGGGGGGCGGAGTTTACCCCGAGTGGTGAAGTCAAAACCGACGTGCAGCAGGTGACGGCTACCTGCACGGTGTATTGGGAAGACAAAACTGGGGACAACAGTGTGACGATGGGGGAGATACTCACTGACTGGAAAAAAACATGAGGCAGATACAACAAGCTGGTTTCACGCTGATAGAACTGCTGGTGGCGATCACCGTCAGTGGGATAGTGCTGGCGATGGTGATGACCAGCTTCGGGACGCTGCTGCTGACCGAGCACAAAGTCGACACCCAGCGGCAGATGCAAAAACAGGCTTCGACGGCGCTGATCCGTCTGTCGGACGCGATGCGGGACTTGGAGCTGGGGACTTTAACAGGGGATAAAGGCTGTGATCATGTGTACGCTACCGATGAAGTTACATTTATCACAGACACAGGATCAAAAACTTTTAGTTACGACTCAATCACAGAAACCCTGTCACTCACTCACAATGGCGTGACTGGCACACTACACAGCACAGACGATGATTTGGGATTTTCGATCAAAACCCTGCGCTATGACGCTGCTGGATATGACCAATTTGACCATTCTTGCATTACCACAGGTAACCCGTATCCATTTTTTTGGATCACCCCAAAAAGCACTGACATAGACGCCCAGCCAAAACTGAGTGTGAATTTTGAAATCGTGAGCAACCAATATGAAGATGTGAATCTGGAGCTGCAAACGACTGTCTCTAGCCGCCTTTACCGATGATGCAACACTTTGGCAAAAACTGGCTGCAAACCAAAGATGAAGGGAACATCATCATGATTGCCTTCGTGGTGTCGGCGATGATCATGACGCTGGGGCTGGGGCTGACGCGCCTGCTGGGGGAAGAGCTGGCGTATACTTCGAATCTGTACCTGAGCGAAAAGGCGTACTACGCCGCGGAGGCGGGGATGGAAAAAGCCCTGTGGGAACTGTGGCGGGAGCCCGTGCTGCGGACCGAAAACGCCCCTTTGACGACCTTCGGGACGGTCGGCGGGGCTGACCACTGGGACGCGACGAGTGCGGTGACGATTGATAATTTAAACTTGGCTTCAAGCATTACTGGAGAGGGTGTTGAGTCCTTTGAGCTAAAAAATTCTGAAGCTGCCTACATTCCATTGTATTACAGCAATGAAACAGGTAATGCCCTAGAAGATACTGAAGTTGCTACAAGTAATTTATTGGTTACAGCTTCTAATAGTATCTCAATTAAAAGTGATAATAATGAATTTCAAATTTCTGCATACTGCCTCGGAGCTGGTAATAATAACACTTACGTTTTCAACAAGAATGACTTGAATGGCAACACCACTCACACACTGGGAGGAATTTCAGATGGATCAGCCACGCAGATTGATGGACAAGCAACTTACTCGGCTCAATTGAATTTTTTAACATTCCTGACAAGTACTAGTGATATTTACAGCTCAGGAATAACTAATGACATAGACGGCAAAAGCTGCATACTAAAAATAAAGAATTCTGGTAATGATAATACCTTGATCACCATTGCTGGTACTTCTAAAATCGCCCCCTACATCGCGAAGATCACCGCCACGGGCACGGCGGGCAACGTCGAAAAGGTGCTGACCTATGAGTTGGCCAAGAAAAAGCTGCCGCCACTCTTGGATGTCTTGCTTTTCAATAACGGCTCGTAGGCGGGGCGCGCGGGCAGATGCGGTGACTGCTGCACCCGCAGGTGCTGCCCTGCGTCGACGAGGTCGAGTAGAGTGCTCTGGACGCGGTCGTGGTATCGCTGCCACTGGGCCAGGGCGCGGAGGAGGGTTTCGCGCTCGTGGGGGTCAGCGGTGGCAAGCTGCAGGGCCTGCTCTTCGCGCGTGAGGAAGTAGAGCAGATGCGGCAGCTGGGTGACTTCGACCACCCAGAAGGTAAAGCGGCCCTCGGCCCAGGTGGGTTCGGCGAGCTCGGCCAAGCTGCCCGCGGGCACGGCGAAGACAATCAGCGAAGCGAGCTGGGTGAGGTGGTCGTATTTTTCAGCGGTGAGGCGTGCCTGTCGACGGAGGTAGGGCCCGAGATTGTCGGACTGCTTGGCGTCTATCACCAGCCACTGGCCTAACCATTCGACCACGGTGTCGGGCTTGAGGGTGGGGTCAAACCCTTCGGGCAGGGCCTGCGCGTGCCAAAACCGCCGCCGATAGGCCGAACGCTGACAGAGCTGCTGCACGAGACTGATCACGCGGTCTTCGTGGTGCTTCCACTGGCGGTTGCGCTCGTCATACGCCAGCCGCGCGGCGGCTTCGGCCTCGGCCCGCAGGCGGGCGCGCTCGGCTTCGAGTGACTGCTGGGCCTGTGCCAGCTGGGTGAGGGCCGTCTGCAGGCGGGTGTCTTGGGTGGCGAGCCGCGCGGTGAGGTCCGCCGTGCGCTGGCGGAGGGTTTGGAGCTCGGTGTGCTCGGCCAAGGGGAGCACTGGCTGGAGCTCTGTGGGGGGCTGCGCGGCGGAAGCACTTCCCCCTGTGTGCATACCGCCCCCACGTGTGGCCACATACACCACCCCCGCCGCCAGCACCCCGAGGCCGATGATGAGTAACTCCATGCCGTGTGAGACAAAAAACAAGCTCACCTTAGGCTAGTAGCTCGCGAGGGGCAACTGTGGCAAAAATAGAGAGTTTAGCTGCGTAGGGGCGTGATTTTTTGTATCTTCACCACGAAACATTTTTTCTGCTCTCTTGCTCCCCTTTTCCCTATGGCCTCCTCCCGCTACGCCCTGCTGTCTGTGTCAGACAAATCCGGCATTGTTGACTTTGCCCGTGCCCTGACGGGGCTTGATTTCACCATTGTGTCGACTGGTGGCACCCACCGTGTGCTGGCGGAGGCGGGCGTGACCCCGCTGGTGGAGGTGGCGGACTTTACGGGCTTCCCCGAAGGGATGAACGGACGGATAAAAACTCTCACACCGCAGGTCTTTGGCGGGGTGCTAGCCCTGCGTGACAACCCCGAGCATTTAGAATTTTTGCAAGCCAATGACCTCCCCCTCATCGACCTCGTGGTGGTTAACCTCTACCCCTTCCACGGGACGTACTTCGACGACAGCAAGACCTTTGCGGAGAAAGTCGAGCAAATCGACATTGGGGGGCCGAGTATGATCCGCGCGGCGGCGAAAAATTACCAGTACTGTGCGCCAGTGGTCGACCCGAATGACTACGGGCAGATCATTACGGAGTACCAAACAGCGGGTGACCTGTCGGTGGAGCTGCGCAAGGAACTGGCCGCCAAGACCTTCGCCATGACCGCCCACTATGACTTGCTGATCGCTAAGCTCTGGAAAGAAAACAGCCCTCTGCACACGCTGCGCTATGGTGAAAATCCGCACCAGAGTGCCGTCGTGCTGACGAACCCTTTCAGTGTGGGGGCGAGCCTAACCCGCGCGGTAGTGCACCAAGGCAAAGCCCTGTCGTACAACAACCTCTCTGACAGCCAAGGCGCGCTGGAGCTCGCGCTCAGCGCACCTGCTGACGTACCCTTTGCCACGGTGATCAAACACGCGACCCCCTGCGGAGCCGCCACGGGCGACACCCTCCGCCAAGCCCTGGACAAAGCGCACGCCTGTGACCCTGTGTCGGCTTTTGGGGGGATTATCGCGCTCAACCAAACGGTTGACCAAGCGACGGCGGAAAAACTGGTGTCGTGGTTTAATGAGATCGTGATCGCCCCTGGGTACACCCCCGAGGCACTGACCGTGCTGGCGGGCAAAAAAAACGTGCGCGTGCTGGAAATAACCGACTGGGCGCAAACCGCTGACGTGACGGTGAAAAGTGTCCGTGGGGGGACCCTCGTGCAAGACCTGGACGTGAAAACCATCACGGAGGGTGACCTGACCCACGTGACAGACCAGCACCCCACCCCTGACCAAGTGGCCGACATGGTGGCGGGGTGGCCGATGGTCAAAATGGTGAAATCAAACGCCATCGTGGTAGTGAAAGATGGTGCGATGGTGGGTAAGGGGGGGGGATGCACGTCCCGCGTGGAGGCGATGGAAATCGCGCTCAATATGGCTGGTGACGCTGCCCAAGGGGCGGTGATCATTTCCGACGCGTTTTTTCCCTTCCCTGACAACATCGCCCTGGCCAAAGCTGCGGGTATAGCCGCGGTGGTGCAGCCCGGTGGGTCAAAAAACGACGACAAAGTGATCGCAGCCGCCAACGAAGCGGGGATAGCTATGAGCTTCACGGGCACCAGAGCCTTTTTGCACTAAAATGGTAAAACTAGAGAAAATCACCGTCCTGATGGCGCAAACCCTCGACGGAAAGATCGCCCATGACAGCGACCACTTCCCTGACTGGACGAGTAAAGCCGATAAAAAGTACTTCATGCAGCGAACCCAAACCGCGGGAGTGCTGGTGATGGGGCGGCGGACATATGCCACGATCGGGCGGCCGCTGCCCCGTCGGTGGAATATCATCATGAGTCGCACCCCAGAGGCCGTGGCGGGCGCCACACTGCTGACGGACTCCAGCCCGCTGCCCCCGTGGGGCGAAACCGCCCTGCTGGCGACCGCCCTGCCCCCAGCGCAGATCGCCCAACGGTGCGCCGAAGCAGGCGCGACTGAGCTGGTCGTCGGAGGAGGGACCGAGGTCAACGGCGTGTGGCTAGCGTCTGACCTCCTGACCGACCTTGAGCTCACCCTGACGCCGCTCTGCTTCGGCTCGGGGCTGGGGGTGTGGCCAGCGTACTGGTCAGTGGAGCTGACGCTCACGCAGCACCAGGCACTTGACGACCAAACCCTGCTCTGTCATTACCAAATCGTGAAAGCGCAAGACTCACGCCACAGCGAGTCTGCCTGATTTCGCCCCACTCCCCCTCTTTCTTATGCCGATTTTAACCCGTCACCAAATCCACGAACGCATCATGCAAGGTGGGTTGAAATTTGTGCCAATGATCGACCAATACCAAGACCAACCGCACGCGGTTGACCTGCGGCTGGGGGAAACGTTTTACATCCCGAAGATCTGGCGCCTGACGGACGCGGGACGAGAAATAGTAACCGTGGACACGATGCAGTCCCCTGGGGACAACTTCGAGCAGGTGACACTTAAGTCTGGACAGTTTTTTGACCTCGCCCCCGGGGAAGCCATCATCGGGTCAACGCTGGAGCGAATCGAACTTAATGCGCCTGACCTGATGGCGGTGCTGTACCCACGGAGCTCTATCAACCGTCGGGGGTTGTCGGTCGACCTGACGGGGATAGTCGATGTGGGGTACCAAGGACACCTCATGATCCCCATCCGTAACCGCACGACGTCACAGGTGATACGGATTTATCCTGGGGAACGACTGTGTCAGATAGTCTTCCAAGAGCTGGGCGCGCCCCTGAGCCCCGCCGAAGCGGCTCGCCATGGGGGGCAACAAGCCAAATATATGGACGCCAGCGCGGCGGAGCTGGCCAACAAACAAGACGCCGCCGAAGAGATAGAACTGCTGAAACAGGGCCAACTCGAAGAGCTGAAACTACGGTATCGGCTCAATAATTTAGAGGGTAACAATGTCTAAGTCACTCCTGGCTGTGCACTCATGACTTCATCATTGAACCCACTTCGCGTACCCCCAGGGGCAGAGATTCGCTACGCCCCTGACGATCATCCGTACATTCGGGCGGCGCACGCCTATGCCGCGCGCTGGAGCCTCGACCCCCAGCACCCCACAGGCGCGGTGTGGGTGGTGGACGGTGAAATCAAGGGCAGGGGAGCCAACGGGTCAATCTATCACTCAATGGAAGGATGCAAACGCAAACATATGGGAATACCGAGCGGGGAGGGGTATGAACTGTGCCACGGATGCCGCCCGTGCCTGCACGCCGAACAGCGCGCCGTGCGCGACGCACGCCGACGCCACCCCGCACTGACAGGAGGCGAGCTGTGGCTGTGGGGGCACTGGTGGTGCTGTCCGTGGTGCTGGGAGGTGATGCTCAGCGTGGGGATAACCACCGTGTGGTTGCCCCAGTCTGCGCAGGTGCAGGCTGAAAAAGCCGAGTCAAAGTAGCAAAGGGTGTGCGTGCATTTCTCCCCCCTAAAAGAAACTGAACATACTGGCCAGCAACCCCCGACGGGGCGCGGCCTCGGTGGGTTGCTCAGTGCTGCTGGCACGAGCGCACGCGTCGCAGGTGCCGCGAAAGGTGATGTCAACGTCACGGAGTAAAAACCCACGGTCACGCGCCAGCTGGCGCTGGATGTCGGCTTGGTAGTCTAAAAATATCTCACTGACTTCGCCGCACTCGTCACAAACCAAAAAGTGGTGCTGCTGGGTGATATTGTAGGGGGCGGAACACAAAATAAAGCCTTCATCTACCCGATGGATGGCTTTGACGGCGTACAGGCGCTCAAGAATACGGTAGACCGTGGTGGTGTCGACCCGAGAGGCCAGTAGTTTCATCTCTTGCTTGATCGTAGCGACGCTTAAAGGGCGTGAGGGGTACTGCCCCAGCACCCGCACCAAGGAACGCGTCTGAGCGGTCATACGGTAGCCTTTTTCGGCGAACCTATCTTCGACCCAATCTTCGATCGGGTGCAGGGGGAGGCGAGTGGTCATGAGGGGAAGTCGTAAAAATAATTTCTCTATTGAGCCTTGTCAGTGTAAAACCAAGTTATGCACACAAGCAAATAGCAGCTTATAGATTCAATTGCGGCTTTTTTGCAAATATTATGCAAAATAAAAACCAAGCCCAAACCACACAATCATTTTTGAGTTATGCACATTTTGCACATCTTAAATTGACGAATTGAATTCAGAGTAAAAATAAATACACTTAACTGTGCATAAACATGAAAACCATGGTCCAATACCCCAAAAAATCAGATATCAATGTTTACGAAGCACTTTTACACATACGAAGCAAAACCCCTCTAGAAAGGGATATGATCAAGATATTTGACCACTTATCCACATACAAAGACCTCCAATACCACGTCCAAACCTCTCCCCAGAAAATCAGTAAAAACCAATGTGTAAAACCCACGACAATTGCGCAAGGCGCAATGGTAACGACCAGCTCGCCAGCCAGTACAGACGTGCTGGTGAGCTGCCTGGTGATTGCGGAAATGGTTCATAATGCAAAACTATTGCAAGAAGTGAGTGAAGTCAGTCTGAAACTGGGTGGACAAGACAACCTCTTGCCACAGATACGCCACTGGCGACAGCGGATAGCTGCTGGCGAAGCCGACGCGACGACGGTGTATGGAGTGCTGCGGGCCGAAGGCATGACTGATGAGGCTATTACCCAGCTGGCGGCTGACTTGCAGCGGGCACAGGCCCTGACTGCGCAGCGGGTGTTTTTGCTGGAAACCGTGCAACGGTACCTCCTGCCATTACCGTTGCAGCCCGCTTATGACCGCCTGCATTTAAGCCAGAAAATGGTGCGATCGTATTTGCGCTATGACACGCTGCGCCAGAACCCCCAGCTGGTGGAAGGGGCTCTGATGGCGGCTTTTCGGGAATACAAAAAGCTGTATGTGGCTCAATACTGCCAAGAGCTCGAAACGTACTACACTGAAATCAAGGCCATTCATAAGGCGGCGGGGCCTTTGCTGCGGCGACTGCAAGCGCTCGAACAACTCGACCAGTTGCGCGAACTGGGCGCCCCCTGTGCGGGCACCACGCGCGCGGAAGTGGAAACGTTTTTGCAGGCGTTCCCAGTGGCACTGCGGACTCGCGCCGAGCGCAAAGCAGAGGTCGAGCACGCGGGGCTCTCTGAAAATTTCACCTTGGGGATGGTCGCCCCGACGGAGGCTTTTGCGGCGTTAACGGCCACGTGTGAGCAAAAACTTCATGAAAAGCTGCAAGCACTCAAGCAGCGTACGATCCGCCAAGTGGTAGAGCACAAAGGGGCGGACGCTGTTTCCAAGCTGTTGGCGTTGATTCAAATCTCAAATCTAGATGAAGTGGTCGACTTGCTGGTGGCCGACCAAAGCGGGGAGACTCTGCACGCGCTCAAAACCATTGTGCAGCAACCGTTCAGTGGGCTGGCGTAACCTCTATTTTCTCTCCTCTCTCCTTCATGAAAATCTTACTCGTCGAAGACGGCGCCAGTGAGCTGGAACGGCTCCATAGCTTTCTCGCCGAAGAACGCTTCACCCTCGACACCGCCACCGACGGGGTGACGGCCTTTGAGAAAGCTCGACAACGAAAATATGATCTGATTATTTTAGATCTCATGCTCCCGAAGCGGTCGGGGTTTGAGGTGATCACCCAGTTGCGGATCCTCAACAACAATGTGCCGATATTGATCTTGTCATCACGCGCGGGGGTCGAAGACCGTGTGCTGGGGCTTAACCTCGGGGCGGATGACTACCTCGTCAAGCCGTATGAAGCCAATGAGCTGGTGGCGCGGGTCAAGGCCCTGCTGCGCCGTGAGGGGGGCGTGCGGCGGAATATGCTCAAATGCCAAGATGTGATCATGAATCTGGACAACATGACGGTGCAGCGGGGTGGTCAGCGGGTGCACCTGTCGAAAAAAGAGTTTGGGATCTTGCATGAGATCATGCGACATAAAAACAGTGTGGTGAGTCGGGATGCGATCATCGACTCTGTCTGGGGGGAGCGTGACCTGCCAGTGCTCAGCAACACGATTGACGTGCACATTCGCACCCTGCGGCACAAGATAGAAAAAGCCTTCCCCGCGAAACCAAAGCTGCTCAAAACCGTGCGGGGGTATGGGTATATGATCAGTGAAATAAAAGCCTAAATAGCGGAAATGCAAAACAGTTGCACGAGCCTGATGACCAACAAAGACGGCCAAGTGGTCGGCTGGCTGACACGCCCTGTGGGGGGAGGCTCGGGGGGGCAGTCGCTCGGCGAAGTGCTCAGAAAATTGGGCTATGACGAGGCGGCCGGGCAGCGCCTGTGGCAGGACGCGCTGCAGAGCCCTGACACGGTGCAGGAGGCGCTGCCGAGTGGGCAAGTGATGCGGTGCCGAGCGGTGCGGCGAGACCCTAACCAGGGGGCCGTTGGGGTGCTGGTGGAAATAAACCCGCCGCACACGACCCATGACACCGAGCTGTGGATGGCGGGGCAAGACCTGCGCCTGGCCGCAAGCCAAGCCCAGCTGCAGCAAGCCCGTGAGCTGATGGGGCTGGTCACGCACCAAGTGCAAAAACCGTTGGGGGTGATGCAGCACCACTGTGAACGACTGGAGCGACGGTACCCAGAAGACGCTTCAGCGCGGGCACTGGGGCGGCTGGCGGGGCAGCTGACGACTCTCGTGCGCCAAGCGCTGAGCCTGCACCAGCAGCACGTCGAACCGCTGCGTCAGACCCGAGTGCTGGAGCTGGGCCACCTTGTACAACAGGTTGGCGAAACAGCTCGCCAGACAGGTCATAGACACAAAATACACCTACACATCGACACCAATGAGCCGCTCGTGGTGCGGGGGGAGCCGCTGCGCTGTGAGCAAGCGGTGCTGGTCGTGCTGCATAATGCGCAAAAATACACTCCAGCGGGCGGGGTGATCACCCTGAAGCTGCAGCGGGACACCCCCCTGAACCGAGCGGTGCTGACGGTGACCGACACTGGCCCAGGGGTGCCCATCGCAGTGCGGGGGCAGATCTTTGCGCCGTTTGTGCGGGGGGCGGACGACGCGGAAGGGACAGGGCTGGGGCTGGCGCTGTGTCGGGCGATCATGCGGCGGCAGGGCGGCGACGTGTGGCTGGACGAAAGCCATGCCGATGGGGCGAGATTTGTGCTGGAGTGGCCACTGTTGGCGGCGAGCGAATGACAAGCGGGCTGACCTTGTCGGGGCCCAGCAGACGTGGCATGATGGGGGGTGAATTTGCTCACTCTCACAGATGTCTGACGATATGGCTGGCCCAGCAGAAACTATCACCTTGCGGATCACCCCCGCCGAGCAGGGTCAGCGGCTCGACGCACTGGCGGCGGCCCAGAGTGCGGTCAGTCGTTCGCAGTGGGGCAAGCACGGGGAGTTTTGGCAGGCAGAGACCCCAGAGGCCCTCGCCCCCCCACGCACCAAAGCCAAAGCGGGGCAAGTGTGGCACGCCCGTTGTGTGCCGTTGCCCGCGGCGGGTGACCTGCTGGCCCCGTGGGCGACCACGCTCGATGTGCTGGCGGAGACGGATGACTACCTGGTGATCAATAAACCCCTCGGGGTGTCGGTGCACCCCAGCGCCAGTGAGGGCAGTGCGCAGACGATCCTCAATGCGGTGCTGCACCGCTATGGCGCGACGCACGCGGCGGGGTTTACGGACGAAAAAAAGAGTGAAAATTGGCGGGTGGGGATCGTCCATCGGTTAGACAAAACCACCACGGGGTGCCTGATCATCGCGCGGAACCAACGCACGCTGGCGGCCCTGCAGGCGGGGTGGAAGGACTATGAAAAGTTGTATCTGGCGGTGGTGACAGGGCGTACCCCTACCAGCGGGCACATAGAGGCGCCCATTGACCGTCACCCCACGAAACGCACCCAGATGGCTGTCAGCCAGCACCCAGCCGCCCGAGCGGCCGAGACGTCATTTCGCACCATCGCCCAAGCGGACGGCTGGTCGCTGCTGCTGGTGAAGCTGCACACGGGGCGCACGCACCAGATCAGGGTGCATCTGTCGAGCATTGGGCACC
Source organism: Candidatus Altimarinota bacterium (assembly GCA_020631075.1). Taxonomy (GTDB): domain Bacteria; phylum Patescibacteriota; class Gracilibacteria; order UBA4473; family UBA4473; genus JAHDHX01. The sequence continues at coordinate 48,731 of JAHDHX010000005.1, read as the reverse complement.
CTGTGCTGGGTGACACGCTCTATGGCGGGCCCGTGGCTGAGCGGATTATGCTGCACAGTGTGCGCTTGCGAGTGGTGGAGCCCAGCACGGGCACATGGGTGGAATTCACCGCGGAGCCGCCCGCGGCTCTGGAAAAATATCTGGAGGATGTGACGGCGGAGGATTGGGTGTGGTGAAATTGCAACAAAAATCCTTACAAGTGCAGGCTCGACACGGACTGTCCGCGGGCAATATTGCGGATGACATCGGCCATGAGGGGGGCGATCGACAAGACGGAAAAGCCTGCTGGGGGGGTGTCTACGGGGAGGGTGTCGGTGGTGATGATCTCGGCGAACTGGGCGGCAGCGAGACGCTCACGCGCGGGGCCAGAAAACACCGCGTGGGTGGTGCAGAGGTAGACGTCTGGCTGGGCGCCTTGCTGGGTGAGGATGGCGCGTGCGCCGCTGACCGACCCTGCGGTGTCGACCATGTCGTCGTAGATGATGGCGGTCTTGCCCGCGACGTCACCGATGATGTGCGTCACTTCGGCGACATTGTGGTCTGGGCGTTGCTTGTGCATGATCACAAACGGTGCGCCGATGAGGTCGGCTAGCTTTTTCGCGTCTTTGGCGCCGCCTGCGTCGGGGGAAACGACCACGGGGTCGGGGAGGGATTTCTGCAGGAGGTACTCGGCGAAAATCCGCCGTGGGTTGACATTGTCAACCACGCAGTCAAAGAAGCCTTGTGTCTGGTCAGAGTGAAACTGGACGGTGATGATGTGGTCTGCGCCAGCGCTGACGAGGAGCTTGGCGAAGAGCTTGGCGGAGATGCCCTCACGCGCGGCGTGGATTTTGTCTTGGCGGGCGTAGGCGAAATAGGGCAGCACGACGTGGACTTTGTTGGCAAATGACTGGCGGGCGACGTCAATCATCAGCAGGAGCTCGGTGAGGTCATCATTCATCTGGCCGGTGCGGCAGGTCTGGACGATGAAGACGTCCTTGCCGCGGCAGGAGGCGTCGTAGCGGACGTAGAGCTCACCGCAGGAGAAGGTCTTGAGCGTGATGGGACTGAGTGTGGTCCCGAGTGACTGGGCGATCTGGCGGGCGAAGGGCTGGTGACTGGAACCTGAGACAACCAAAACGTGGTCCAACATGAAGCGGGGCAAAAAGGAAAATCAGAAACAGTCTGACAGAGGGCGGAGAGTTTGTACACTCGAGGGTGTGAAGAAACTGGTGCTCAGCTGCGTGACGGTGACGCACCACTCGCAGGTGGTGCTGGAGCGGCTGGCGGCCAGCCTGCGGGCACATCCGCCCGCTGAACCGTGGGAGTGGGTGATCGTGGATAATAACTCTGGCGGTGAGGCGCTGGCCGAAATGCGACGGGTGACGGACGGGCTGCCAGTGCATATCATCCCGCTGGCGGAAAATGTCGGGTTTGGGGCGGCCAATAACCTCGGGGTGCGGCACGCGCTGGGCAGTGCCCTATGCCTGCTGAACCCAGACACGGAGGTGCTAGAGGGCACATTTGCAGGGCTGGGGAAACACTGGCACAAGCGGCAGATAACGAGCCCACAGCTGCAAGACAGTGACGGAAACGTGCTGGAGACTGTCCGTCGCTGGCCGACGCCCTGGGGGTTGCTGGGGCGGCGCCTGGGGCGGGGGCGGACCGCCATGCCGACGCAAGAAACGCGGGTGGCGTGGACGCAGGGGAGCTTCTGGGGGATGGGGCGGACGGTGTGGGACGAGCTGGGGGGGTTTGACGAGCGGTTTTTCTTGTTTTTGGAGGACACGGACCTGTGCCGTCGGGCGGCGGAGCGAGGCATAGACCGTGTGTATGCCCCGCAGATAGTGGCGCGCCACGGGCGAGAGCGGTTGTCTGGTCGGGGGATATGGGACGCGGTGCGCAAGCGGACGTTTTGGTGGCATGTGCGGTCAGCGGGGCAATATTTTTGGAAATGGGGCTTGTGGTGAGAGCCAAAAATGAGGTAAAATAGTGGGATGAAATTGCTCAAACACTGGGTGGCAGCGGGCGAAGGAGACCGCTGGCGGTGGCCTGCGCTGGCGCTGACAGACAACATTGACGTAGACAGTGGAGGGCGCGCTGAAGCCGAAGAAAGCTTAAGTGAAAAAGAGGGCGAAGGCCCAGAAACAAAGCCAGAAGACGAAGTAATCGAGGCAAAAAGGTTGGCCACGATGACGATTGATCGTTTTGCGGAGCGGGTATATGGCCAGGGGATGGATAACCTAGTCCTGAAGCGGTATGGGGGGGAGAAGAAGTTTTGGAGTTTGAAAAATTGGCGGCGGACACGGGGGATGTTTGAAGCGGTGAAGATGCGGTTTTTTGATGATATAGAGCAGAGTGAGAAGGGCCCACGGCAACTGGAAAAAGCGGTGCGGACGCTGGTGTCAGACATGCTGGAAGAGTCGAAAGAACGAGGAGACCTGAAAAATGACAAGCTGTATGCGGCGGCCATCAAAGCGGTGAAGGGGGTGACGAAAGAAGAAGACATTGCGCTGGCGGACATAGACGGGGCGCAGACGCTGGTGGCGTACCTAAAGGAGATGAAAAGTGGACTGCAGGCCGACAGCCAGCTGGCCCAAGCCAAGGCCACCACGGCCAAGCGGTATGTGTGGTTGCTGGGGGGACGCGGACGGGCGGCACTCAACTCGCTGGTGAACTGGAAAGACCGTAAGCCGAGCACGCTGAACCTGGCCCCGAGCCAGATGCGTAAGCTGCAAAATCGGCGGATGTTGTCAGCGAGTACGACCGAACATAGGCGGTGGTTTCCTGAGGATTGGTATACGGAAATACCGAGTGAAAAGGACATATATGTGCAGTCAACTAACGCGACGGTGAAGGTGATAGACGACCTGATAGCGAAGATAGAGGGGCCGCTGCAACAGCAAAAAGCGGCGCTGGAAAAGCGACAAACGATGGTGCAAGAGCGGTATGCGACTCTGACAGATGAGCAAAAAAAACTGTTTGTGGAATTAGCTCATAAGCGGATACATTCGGGGGGAAAGGCGATCTTTGCGGAAACATACAAGAAAAAGGTGCGGGGGCGCACGGTGAAGCGACCGTTTCTGCACGAAAAAATGGACAAAGAATCTGAAAAATATGCCCATGTGATAGGGGTAATAGCGGGGGCTGATGACAAAGATTTGATAAAAATCCTAAAAAAACTGGGCTATGACCAGCGGGAGGGGCGTGAGGCGATACAAGACAGTCATGCGGAGATGGAGAAGGCGGGGGAGTTGCAGGCAAAGCAACATACCTTTGCCAAGCGAGTGATGTATGGCCTACACGGTGATTTTGAATATAGCGTTGCGGGTGTGTCAAAAAAAGAAAATAGAATATATGCAGTAGCGGAAACGTTGAGGCAAAACACGACTCCAAACAAAACGGTAAATCCTGCGGAATTATGGAAAAAAATTCACACACAAGTGACCAACGGTGGTGCTGAAACATGGGGGGATGTGCTGTGGCGAGAGGATTATGGGGGAATAATGGCGAAAGACCTGCATGAAAATATTGGTGATACAAAATGGCCACCAGAAGTAGGGCTAGGGTTAGTGGTAAACTACCTCACAAATGGGCGAGGAGGCAGTATAGAAAATAAACTTGCTTCACTCGGTGAAGGGCTGGCCGAAGGGATGCTGGGGTACTTAGAGGGCATCCTTGGGGAGGCAGAAAAAGAGATAAAATTGAGCCCTGCGGTGGAGGACATTCAAGAGGAATTCAAGACGGAATATGGAAAGAGCAAAGAAACACTTCGTCTGCATCAAGTCGCACTACGAGATAAAAATAAACTCCTTGAAGATTCGTCTGTATCTGGAAGCTCATGTGTGGCAGAGGATTTACAAAAGACTATCTCTACACACAAAGACTCAATTGTTAGAATTGAAAGTAAGATAACGAAAATTTCATCAAAACTAGCGGCCGATAATAAAGCTGTCGATGAATGGAAAGAGCCGCTTAAAAACATACGCATAAAACTGACGAATCTAGAAAATTATCTGAGTGCGATAATGCCCCTTAAGGCTGATCATGACATTGTACGGGAACTAGAAAAGAATTACCTTGATGATAAGAGCAACAAAAATAAAGATTCCTATACAAAAAAAGATAATAAATTAACGGCAAAAATAGAAAAAGCTGCCCGAATAAGTAGTTTTCCTGAGTGTCTTAATACCCTCAAAGATCGTTATCTGCTCATGAATGTCGATGATGTAGATTACTTACAATGGGGAAAGCCGAAAAGTAATAACTGGAAAGTGCTAGACCACGCCAACAAGGTCAGCCAAACGCTCGACACACAAAAAAGGGAGCAGCAGGATGAAATCAAGAAAAATGTCATAAACACGCTGAAAAACGCGGTGATGAAGCTGCCAGAGTTTGCGCAGATAAAGATCGATGGGGAGGTGTTTACCATATACAAAAAGGTGGAAAATGAGCAGTTAATCCTCCTCGATAAAAATGGCGTGGCGGAGCGGGTGACTTTTGATGCTGGGCTCGGGAAGCTGCGGGGGCACCGACTGAAAAACAAAGACGAGCCCGAAAGCGTAGCAGCGGGGACGGTGGCGAAGCTGGTGGAGCCGAAGAAGGTGGCGTTTGATTTATAAATAACATCCAAAGATGATGGACATGACCACACAACCGAGCCTGCGCGAGACCCTGCAATGGGTGATGGCGCAACCGACCGTCAGTGAGGAGCGAAAGCTGGCCACGCTGCGCGTGATGCGCACGGAGGGTATCGGGTCTGACCGTGCGCAGGCGATGCTGGGGGAGCTGATCGCGGAAGCGGGGCACTATGCCGAGCGGGGGGCCCAAGCGGCGGCGGCGGAGCTGGCCCAGGTGAGTGAGTGGCTGGACGTGCAGGAGCATGACCCTGCGCGGTCGATAGCCGGGCACGCGGTCGCCCACGCCCAGTGGCGGATGGGGGAGATAGTGGCGGAGTATAAAGACGAGATGACGGCCCTGTCGCACGCGGAAGAGGCCACCGAAGAAGCGGAAGATGACGCTGCGTTGGCGGCGATTAAGGCTTCGCTGTAGGGGGCGCGGGGCGGTGAGCTGTCAAACGCGCATTTGCTGGAGGCGGGCGAGCGCGTTGCGGTTGGTGTCGAGGAAGTGGACGCTGCCGAACTGGCTGGGGGGAACCCAGTCAAGCTCTTGGCCCTCGAGCGGCTGGGGGGTGCCGGCTTGGATCTGGCACCGGTGGAATCGCAAGACGAGCTGGGTGGCGCCAAAGTGACAGATCTCTTCGTAGAAATGGGGGCGGACAGAGACCTCCACGCCGATTTCTTCCATGATCTCGCGTTTGACGCAGGCGCGGAAATCTTCGCCTTTTTCGCGTTTGCCGCCTGGGAACTCCCACCGACCTGTGAAGGTTTTGCCTTCGGGTCGGGTCTGGATGAGGTAGCGACCGTGCTCATAAATGCAGGCCACGCCGACCTCGATCTTGCGCGTGTACTTCCGTTTGGGTTTGGGCTTGGGTTTGGGGCGGGGGGGGTAGATCCTTTGTACTACCTTGGGGGGGAAGAACTCGGCCAAGCCTCCCTCCACGCTGCGGTGGGTGCGGAGGTGGGTAGCGAGGTCCATCATGGCGGAATTCCAGTCGCGGCCAGAGCGGGCCTGCCTGATGAGTCCGTATGCGACCTTGGAGACGGAGCGTCGTGGCCAGAGGCCCCTGATGAGGCGGGAGATATTCGTGTCTATGGCGGGGAGGCGGGCGTCGGTGGCGAAAGAGATGATGGCGGCGGAGGTGTAGTCGCCGATGCCTGGGAGCAGACGAAGGAGGTCTCGCTCAAGCGGAACCTGGCCGTCGAACTGGTCACAGACCATTTTAGCGGCTTTGAGGAGGTTTTTGCCACGCTGGTAGTATCCCAAGCCCTTCCAGTAGGGGTAGACGGTGTCCCAGCTGGCAGCTGCCAGTGACTGGACAGTGGGGAACTTTTCGAGAAAATTGGGGTAATAGGAAGCGGCCACGCGGGAGACTTGTGTCTGCTGCAGCATGATCTCGGACACCCAGATGGCGTAGGGGTCGCGGGTGTGGCGCCAGGGGAGGTCACGCTGGTGCTGGGAGTACCACTGGAGCAAGGCGTCGGTGAAACGACGGTACACAGACATGGGGAGGGGGAGGTGGCGCGGAGGGCTCTGTGGAGGGAGGTGCTGGGGTGCTGCCGAATGGCACCGTGCCCCAGTTGCCCGTGTGGCCCCGTGGGGCAGAGCGGCTCCCGCGGGGAGCAAATAACGCTCTGAGTGATAGCACAGCTGGGGGATGGTGTCGAGCAAGTGGGGGGATTTTGTGGTGGGAAAAACACAGAAAAAGGGGCGGAAATCGAGTGAGTCGGTGGACTTTTGCGTGGGGGGAGAAGTCGAGTGACAGCGAACCGTGGTTCGTTGGATGAGTCCGCTGCGGCTGGTTTGGGCTTGGTCGCCCAAACGGCGCGCTGCTCCCTCATCACTCACCTTTCCTCACGAGTCTGAAATTATCACACACAGAGCGACTCGCTCGGATGTTCAGACATCTTGAATGCTGCAGGGGGCTTGATTCCGCTTCGCTCCATCTGCGCACCCTTTCGCATTCGCTTTTGTGCTGGGTGGAGAGTGTTTTTCTGGATGGTGGAGGATGGCTTGGTGGACTCGCGCAGCGAACCACTGTGGGACAGTTTTGGGGGAATGTGGGGTGGGGAGTGGGGAGATGCCGCTGGGGGATGGGGAAATGTGTGGTGTCAGGAAAAAATGCAGGGGTTGGAAAAAAATTGGGTATAGAAAAGTAGGATTACGGTCTGCATGGACGAGAAAGTGAAAATCAGTTTGGGGAAAAGGTGGATGATGGGGTAGGGCGATGGGTGCTCTTTGAAATCTGCGAAAAATAGAGGAGGAGAGTGCGGAGTGGCGATTTATTGCAGTATTATTCCAACAAACTTCCTACGCTATTTCTGGGTCTAAATTATTTTGAATTTGGTTCAAAATTTTAGAAACAATTTCTCTGAGACCTGCTTTCTTTTTTACTGGAGGGCCGTTTTCACTTTTTTTGTAGAAAACTCGCGCTCTATCAAGATTACTTTCTTGAAAAAGATAAGGATTTTCTATTGGTGAAAGGTCTTCATGGTCTACGCCTTTATAATTCATCCTGTCAACGAGACTGTCTTTTTCAAGTCTATCCATTACGGTGTACACTTTCATAAATGGAAGCGGTCGATTGAATTTATCTCTATATTCTCGTGAAATTTCCAAAGGACTTCGCCATTTATGAAAGTGGAGAAGTTCCTCGTAAATACGAGACTCTAGTTTATTGAGCTCTACGGCTTCTTGGTTTTCTTCATTGTCTGGAAGGTTGTTTTCATCAAGGTTCATCAAGACTATTTAATACACATTTATACAGCTAAGGCAAAGTAGTTGACGATGGTGTAAGCAGATAGCACCAACATGAGGGCGATGACGGCGGAGATGACGATGTTTTTGGCTTCGGTGGTGGCGGTTTCGTCCCCGAAGAAGGCGATGAGGCGGAAACCGCCGTAGATGAGCGAGATGACGGCGAGCACGCCCATAAAACCAAGGATGAAATTGGTCCAGCCAGAGAGGATTTGCAGGAGGCGGAAGGTTTCGGCGTCGCCGAATGAGCGGATGAGCTGGCCGGTGCCGGTGTTGTCTTGCGCATTGAACCCGCGGCTGGACAGAGCCCAGGCGAGGGACTGGGTGAGCGAAACCGTGACGATGCCGACGACCGACGCGGTGATGCGGCTGACGAGTTTGCCGCGGCTAGCTTCGTCCTCACCGCGGAGCATGAGCTGGATGGCGGCGATGATCAACATCAGGACGGCGACAATGATGACGAGGGTTGAGAGGAGATTAAAGGCGGCGAGGGTCTGGATGGTGAGGTTTTGCCCGAACCAGTCAGTGGAGGCGGCCCCGCCGAGGTAGGGGCGGAGGATTTCGCCCCGTTGCCCGAAGGCAATGGTGTCAACCAAAATGACGGCCACGGCGAAGATGAAAAAGCCTTCACCGATGCCGAGGAGCTGGCGGATTTTTTTGCCGTAGAGTTCTTCGTCGGAGGTGTTGAAGAAGAGCTCCAGCCCTGCGACCGCCACAAAGATGAGCACGACGGGGATCATGGCCCACTTGATAATGGAAAAGAGTTTTTCGAGGATGTAGCGGATCTGGAAAGAACCTTTGTCGCCTGTGAGGTCGCGCAGGGCGGCGTATTCGGTGGTGAGGATGGCGCGTTTCTCGGTGATGCTGAGGCTCTGGCTGCCGTCGAGGTCGTAGGCTTGGTAGATGGCGTAGATGGTTTGGTCGTCTTGGTAGCCTTTGTCTTGCATCAGGGCGGTGAAGGCGTCGGCGAGAGCTTGGTCGCCCTGCGGGATGCGGGGTGTGCCCGAGCGCGAGACGGTGAAGTCGGGCAGCTGGAAGAAGTCGTCTGTTTCTTGGCCGAGCTCGCTGTCGGTGTAGTCGTGGGGGTAGAGGTCGGACGTGTCGGAGGGGAGCACCTGCGCGGTGGCGGTGGCCACTAGGAAAAGCCCGCACAGGCCCCCAAGCGCGTGAGCGATGCGGCGAAGAAAGTGTGACGGGGGGCAGGGTGAGAGCATCAGACGACGAAGTAGGTGACGAGTGTGTAGCTGGACACGGCCACGATGAGGCCGATGACGGTGGAGATGATGAGGGATTTGGCTTTGTTCATGGATTCGTCACGGCCCAAGGATGTGAGGTAGTAGAGCGCGGCCCAGATGAGCACCACCACACCAATAGTGATGGCGAGGGACAAGATAAGCCGAATGAAGCCTGCGATCTGGGTGGCGGCGCCCGCCACCAGCCGATCGCCTGCATTTGCGATGGCGGTGGGGTTGTCAGACGGGTCGAGGCCCGTCATAGACAAGATGGCCACAAAGACCTCCGCCCCGACGATGAACACGGCGCCGTAGGCGACTGACTGGAGGAAGAGGAATTCTTGTTTGAGGGCGTTTTCTTCGTCGGGGGTGGTGATGAGCTGGTAGCCCGTGATGAGGCCCATGATCAAGATAGCGGCGATGGCGATGTAGCGGATGAAGCCCAGCACCCGCAGAGCCAGCAGCCGTAGGTAGACGATGGAGGTGCTGGAGCGGAAGGGGTTTTTCTCTGGGTTGAGGATGTCAAAGGCGGCGAACTCGGCCACGGACACGACCCCGAGGCCAACGAAAATCCAGACGAGGTTGAGGCGGTATTGTTTTTGCTTCTCGGGGTCGCCCTGGTTGAGGGTCATCTGGATGGCGGTGATCAGCAAAAAGAGGATGCCGAAGGCGCCGACGATGACATTAATGGAGTCAATCAGGGAGGGGATGAAGATGCCTTGTCGGGTGAGGAGGTCTTGGGTCTGGGACCCGACGATGCGGCGGATGATGATGTTGTCGGTGAGGATGGTGTCCCACCCTGTGTCACCGAGCGGAAGGACGGTGTTTTCGGGGGAATATTGCTGGTCGGTGCGGTCGGTGGGGGTGCGGTCTTCGGGCCGGACGGAGATGAGGGTTTTTTGGTCGGGGGGGAAGAGGAGGTCCAAAATCTGGCGGCCAGTGGTGGTCAACGAAGCGCTGGCGGTGCAGGTGCGGATGACGTGGTAGTCGTTATTGGCTAGTTTTTCGGTTTGGGAGTCGGACAGGGGGCTGGTCAATAGACCGCGACAAGTGGGGTCATTAACCATGTCGGTGGTGGTGGTCTGGGGGCAGACACCGAAGGTGGAGAAGCCGTCGGGGGTGATGCGGACGTTGTCGACGGAGATGGTGGTGGCGGAGTTGGCTTGCTCGGAGATGTCTCTGAGCTGGTCGCGGTCGTAGAGGTCGATGAACTGGTCGACGCGGTAGACACCGTTGCTGATTGTTTCTTGCAGCTGGAGGATTTGCTGAGCGGTGAGGGGGCGAGTGAAATCGGTGATGGCTTGGTTGCCCATGAGGGTGTTGAGCCTTTCGCGGGCAACATTTACCCGTGGGTCGCGGTTGGCGGACTGGTCAGTGAGCCGCTCAATGATTTGGCGCTGGACGGCCCAGAGTTGCTGACACTGAGCGGTGGAGCGCTCGGAAATGACGTTGAGGTAGTTGACGCGGTAGTCGTAGTGTCGGGAGCGCTGCATGTCGGCCTTGAGGCCGTTGATCTGCTGGGTGATCTGTCTGGTGTTGACTTCGATCTCGCGGAAGGTGAGCTGGGCGCTGGCCCCACCGCCCCACACCCCGCCCACCACCAACAGGCAGCTGAGAGCACCAAGCAAGCGGGAGCGCAGAGAGAAGGGCATCTGGGTATTATACCTCGGGAGGGGGGGCGGGGTGAAGTTTCTTTTGACAAAAGGGGGGGGAGGTCTATGGTCGCGTGTGCGTTTGCTCTTTGCGGTGACGGTGTGAAAGGAAGAGAAAATGGCCCTCTTGGGGCTGTGAATCATTAGAAGAATGGTGTAAAATACTGTGAATGCTTTAGAAAATTTCTTTGTAAATCTTGCGGCTCATGCTTGTGTTTATCTGCTTGTGTCTGATCGTCGGGGGAATCCTCATGGTGGTTTATGCCGGGCAGATAGTGCAAACCATCGGGTCAATCGAGCTGGCGGAGCGGTACCTCGGGGTGGGGGGCACGTACCCGTTCATTAAGCTGGTGGGGCTGCTGCTGACGGTGCTGAGTTTTGTCTATCTGGTGGGGGGATTTGATGGACTGGCGAGTAGTCAGGCGATTAGTGGGTTTTTCCGTGCGGGGGGATAAGAAGTGGGCAAGAATTTTCAAAATGAATGTGAGGTGGTTCGTATTTTCTCGGGTTTTTCTGAACAGAAACGGTTTCGGGGCTATAGCTCAATTGGCTAGAGCACCTGCTTTGCAAGCAGGGGGTTAAGGGTTCGAGTCCCTTTAGCTCCACCACATACTGTTCCAAACTCTTGCCTGAACGCACACTGTCACCGCAGCGAGTAAGCTGCGCCCACGTGGGTGGGTAGCTCAGGGGTAGAGCAGTTGGCTTTTAACCAATTGGCCGTGGGTTCGAATCCCACCCCACCCACCAGATTCGCTAGGTCACTCCGCTGTGGCTTTTTTGGGCTAATCGCCCAAAATGCGCACTGCTCCGTCACCGCTCATCTCTCCTCACGAGTCTGCAATTGTCACACGTGGGTCAACTCGTTCGGATATGTGGCGGGATTTTTGGCGTGTCACTCTGCGGTTTTTTTGAGGCTTACAGTATTTTAAGGTACTCTTCCTCAGATAATATTCGACCGTCATATTCCGCTGGCCAGCTGGTCTGGATGGGTACACCTGATTTTGCACACGTCGTCTGCCGAAGTACGCCGTTAAACGGCATCCACGCAAAGTTTTCCTGGATCCGTCGCATGTAGTACTGGTGTGGTAATGGTACGTTAATCTTTTGAGAAAACGTAAGATCAGCTGAACTTATGCGAAAGGGGCGGGCAGCCGTTTCGTCCCAGTAAATACGCTGGTGATCGATGGCTTGTGGAACATCTGGAATGGTGTCAGAGTCGTGATAATCATGCTGCTGACGCGTCATCGGCTGTGCCGTACGAAAGCATTGTGCAGCCTGCTCAGCGTCAGATAACGGCCAATAAAAACCGCTCCAACTCTCGTCGTACGGCTGCGGCGCAAAATGGCCTGGAAAAAATTGTCCCCATTCACCCGTTGATTTCATGTACTCAATCAGGGTTTTCTTCAGGGCGTGGTATTCTTTTTCAGCGTATGGCTGATTGAAAATGTGGTAGCGCTTTCCCACCAATCCACAGCACCCGAAACAGTGTGTACACTGAAAACAGTGTGCGCAGTAGCGAATATGCTGACACTCTGTACACAGCGCACTCAGGGCAGTGTCATAGCTCTGAAACATGCACAGCACCGTTGCAAAAGAAAGCTTTCCTTCACAAGGTGCGAGTGCGTCTAGACAATCTTTGTTATTATACCCTCTCGCAATGTTCACACAGTCTTGACTCTTTTGACTGAAGAATATGTACGAGCAGTTTTTACTTGTTTCAATGTAACTCCCAACACAATCCTCACTTTTGGTTATGTCTTGAGCACGGTGCCAAGCAATATTTTTCATCATCCGACGAAAAAATTTTTGGGCTTTGTCATATACCTTTCTTGACGCGAGGTTCCATTCTAACTTTCGCTGTTCATACTCTTGTTTTGTCAATTGCTGATTGCCAAAACAGTACTGAGCATTTCTTAAATTAAAACAAAACATACAGTCAGAACAGTTGCGACAGTCATACAAAAATGCACTGTTGTGGCAATTCTGTGCATTGAGTGCATATCGAACCTCATAACACTGGTAGCAATTTGTAACATCGTAACACAATTCACAATTAATACTAAAAACTGAAAAACAAGAATCAGTAGCAATAGAACGATAAGAATATCGTAAATCTTGACTCTTGTATACGCTGTGACATAGGTAGCAATCTTTTGAATACCAAGTGTCATCCGTGTACTCGCAATTTTCGTTGCCATTGCCTGTGCGGTGTGGCAGCGGATTTTGAGGGAAAAACTCCCAAAGCTGAGCAAACACTGACTGATGAAAATTGGGTACGGCACCAACCGTGTCATCGTGGTTTAACCAGGTGTCACGCTGGTACACGGGGTAAGGGCAATCTGACCTAAAAACGGAAATCAAGTTCTGGTTTGTCTTATCACACTGTCGCTGGTGAAGATTCCAGTGCTGCCAAAATGCTCCTAGGTGTCTGAAGCGAATGGCCGGAGTCGTCGATGGAAGACCTGGTTGGTCAAAAGTTTTTCGTAAAGACTGCTCTAAATCAGAGACAATAAAGGGTTCACCAGTAACGGTACAAATTTGCTCGGTGGGCATTAGAAAAAACTTAAGAACGAGGAGGTGGAAACACGCTGCTGGGGGGCACGAGCTGGCCAGCCTCAACCCGAGTGCCTGGCATGAGGCAGGCGTGGACGCCGATCTGGGCGCCTGTGCCGACGATGGCACCGAACTTCTGGCGGCCAGTGCTGAGCCGTTGGCCTTTGACGGTGAATTTGACGGGGGCGTGGTCGAGCCGCAGGTTGGCGGTGGTGCTGTAGGCGCCAAAGTTGACGCCGCTGGCCACCACGCTGTCGCCGACGTAGGCCAGATGGGTGGTGACGTCGGGGGCGAGGTGGGAGCGGGCGATTTCGGTATTATACCCGACGACTGACCGTGCGCCGATGATGGACGCCCGCACGAGGGCGCCGTTGCCGACGATGGCCTCCGCGCCGATGTAGGCGGGGCCGACGATGGTGGCGTAGTCGAAGACTTTGGCCCCAGGGGCGATGACGACCTGGCCCCGCAGGCGAGCGGTTTCGGCCACGGTGGCGGTGGGGTCGATGGTCTGGCCGTCGGGGAGCTGGCTGAGCATGAGGTGGGTCATGTCGAGGACGTGCCAGGGGTACTTCAGTGGTTGCCAGTGGTCAGCGTAGGGGACGGCCTGCACGGTGGTGGTGTCACACAGGTGCTGAAGGGCGACCTCGTAGTGGTCGTCGGCGGAGCTGGCGGCGGCGGTGAGGGCCTGCTGCAGCTGCTGGCTGCTGGCGAAGGCGTGGCAGACGATATTGACCAAGTCGGAGGGTTGCTGGCCTTTGGGGGGCTTTTCGATGATTGACTGCACCTGCTGGGTGCCTGCGTGCAGTGACAGGTAGCCACCCGGGAAGTAGTCGGTCATGCGCTTGGCCAGAAGAGCGCCGTCGGCCCCTTGGGTAATGGTTTGGATGACTTCGGCGTAGGCGGCGGCGGTGACGTAGTCGTTGGCGCCTGACATGATGAGGACGGGCTCGTCGGTGGTGAGCAATGAGAGGCCTGCGAGGACGCCGCCTGCTTGGCCGTTGTGGTGGTCGGTCTGGAGCGTGAAGTCGTAGGAATAGGGCAGGGCGTCGAGCTGGGTGCGGAGGTCGGCCTCATTGTCGGGGTTGCCCACGACAAGGAAGTGGCTGGCGCCGCCTTGGTGGGCTTTGCCCAGTAGGTGGGCGAAGATTGTCTGGCCCAAGAAGGGGATGGACATCTTGTCTGTGAGGGGGGCCATGCGGCTGCTGGTGCCTGAGGCGAGGACGATGGTTTTCATTGTGGGGAGTGTAGGGGGGGTGAGAAGGGGCGTCTAGGGAGTGTTAACAGAACGGTGAAAGTGAAGTGATAAATTGAAAAAAGAAATCTCGAACAAAAATGAATCTTTTTCGCGAGGGGGCGCTTGAGAACTGCAAAAGGTACGAAGGTACCTTTTACAAACCTCGCACTACCCTCACAAAAAATCTCCTATTTTTGTTTCGAGACCGAATCTGTGAACACTCCCTAGGGAGTGGGGGACGAAGCGGACACGGGGGTGATGGTGAAGCCGTAGGTGGTGGGCTCGTCAGAGAAATCGATCTGGTAGCCACGGAGCTGGGTGTGCGAGTAGGGCGACAGGTAGAGGTCGATGCCTTGGCTGGGGATGGTGCGGTCGTCTGGCTCAGGGGCGGGGAGGAAGTCGAGAAAGTAGGTGACTTCGCCGTCGGTGAGGGCTTCGACTTCGATCTTGAACCCGTGGCCTTGCAGGTTGTCTTCGGCCTGAAAGTGGCGGATGCGCTCGGCCGCGCGGGGGGTGAGCACTGGGTCGGGCCGCTGGGCGCGGGCCGGGTCGAGCCCGAACTCGGTGGCGGCTTGGTTGAGGTCGGTGAGGATCTCTGCTAGGTCAACGTCGGTGAAGCCGTGGAGCTGGGCGCCCTGGCGGAGGGTCTCGGCGACATTGATATGACAGGTGGCGCACCCCAGACCGTGGCTGGAGAGGATTTCGATGGCTTCGGGGAGCAGGTCGATGATGTCGCTGATGATTTCGTCACCAGTAAAGAGGGGGGGCATTGTCAAGGACTCTGAGTCATGGTACAAGATAAGTGTAGGGGATACACTCGGCCACTCAAACATGAATCAAACCAATGCGTATGACCGTCAGTATCAGATGATACTCCAACAGCTGCTGGAACACGGGATAGAGGAAGTAAACCAGCGGACAGGGCATATGTGCAAGTCTCTGCCAGGGATGACGATGCGTTTTAACCTTGCGCAGGGTTTTCCGTTGCTGACGCTGAGAAAGATCCCGATGAAGGTGTTTTTGGCGGAGCAGGTGTGGTTTTTGATGGGGAATAAGAATCTGGCGTTTTTGCAGCGGTTTACGAAGATCTGGGATGAGTTTGCGGAGCAAAACAATTGTGTGGAGTCGGCCTATGGGTACCGCTGGCGGAAGCACTTTGGGCGGGACCAAATCTCGGGGCTGGTGCAACTGCTGCGTCGAGACCCGAGCTCGCGCCATGGGGTGGTGCTGATGTGGGACCCTGCGGATGACGGACTGGCCAATGGCACCCACAAAAAGAATGTGCCGTGTCCGTTTTGTTTCACGGTGCAGGTGATGGGGGGGCGGCTGTGTTTGCACCTCGTGATACGCAGTAATGACATGATGCTGGGGAACCCGCACGATGTAGCGGGGTTTGCGGTGCTGGCGCACTTGCTGGCGCAGAAGCTCAATGTGGGGGTGGGGGTGCTGACGGTGAGTATTAGCAATGCGCACATTTATGACATCCACCTAGAACAAGCGGCGGAGATAGTCAGCCGAGCGGTGACGCACCCGCCTGTGAAATTTGTCTGCCCCGTGGACGCGTATGACCGAGCGGAGTCGGGGGATGAGGCACTGGTGGATGAAATGTGGCGAGCGCTGAAAAGTGAGTATGCGCCACAGGGGAGCTTGGGGAAGATGAAGATCGTGCTGTAGTGGGCTGGTTGTGGGGAGTGGGAGAGAGAGGTGGGTAGAAAAACTTCCGCAATAAAAAAGCCCCGTGGGGGGCTTTTTTATTGGGTTTATTGCTAAATGAAGGTCGCAGTGGCTGTGAAACCTGAACGCTAGCAGCCTAGTAGCGGGCGAGGTGGGCAAAGGCTTTATTGGCTTGGGCCATCCGGTGGGCTTCTTTTTTCTTATTGGCGGCGTAGCCGAGGTCTTGTGAGGCGTCCATGAGCTCCTGCGCGAGGCGTTTGTACATAGGGATGCCTTTGCGCTTGCGGGCGCCTTCGAGGATCCAGCGGATGCAGAGGCTGCGTTGGCGCTTGGGTTTGACTTCCATAGGAATCTGGTACACACCACCACCGATCCGTTTGGGTTTGACCTCCATAGTGGGGGTGGTGTTTTGGATGGCGAGCTCGAAGCTCTTGGCTACGTCTGGGTCACCTTTGCGGTTCATTTCGTCAAAGGTCATGCGGAGAATTTTTTGGGCGAGGGCCTTTTTGCCGTTTTTCATGATGCAGTTGACGAGTTTGATTTGGAGCTCGTCGTCGTAGCTAAACGGGTTGACGTATTTGACCTTCTTGATGGTCTTGCCGCCGCCTTTTTTGGCGTCTGGCTTGCCGCTGGGTTTGCCGTCTTTCTTGCCTGTTTTACTGGCTGGCTTCTTGGCTGGTTTTTTCTCAGCTTTATCGGTCTTCTCGGATTTTTCAGCAGCTGTATCACTTTTCTCAGCTGTTTCCGCTTTGTCTGCTTTCGCGGCGGGTTTGGCTTCGGCGGTGTCTGTGGGGGTGGGGGCAGAATTTTCAGAGGCGGCTTCTGCGGCCGCTGCTTTTGTTTCCTCGGTCATGTGACGGGGGGAGAGTTAGAAAAATTACTTCTTTTTGGGGCGCTTAGTGCCGTAGCGGGAGCGGCCTTGCTTACGGTCGGTGACGCCCTGGGTGTCGAGCGAGCCACGGACGATGTGGTAACGCACTCCGACCAGGTCTCGGACCTTGCCACCGCGAAGGAGCACGACGCTGTGCTCTTGCAGGTTGTGGCCTTCACCCATGATGTAGGCGTTGACTTCTTGGCCGTTGGTCAGGCGGACACGAGCGATCTTCCGCAGGGCGGAGTTTGGCTTCTTGGGTGTGGTAGTCGTGACCTTGGTACACACGCCACGACGCTGTGGACAAGCAAGATAGGTGAACTTGTTTTTCAACGAGTTGTAATTTTTAAGCAAGGCGGGTGCCTTGGCTTTCCGCGTTTTCTTTTTGCGGGATTTGCGAACGAGTTGGTTTATAGTTGGCATCGGGAGGTTTCTTAAGGGGTTTGGGGGGATTTGTCTAATTTATTTTGCCTTTTGCGCGGAGGTCGGCCAGGCGGGCGCGGCGTTCTTCGTGCTTGTCAAAGCCTGTCCCAGCGGGGATGAGGCGACCGATGATGACGTTTTCCTTGAGTCCGTCGAGGTGGTCGACGCGCTTGGTGGTGGCGGCTTCGACCAGAACACGGATGGTTTCCTGGAACGAGGCGGCGGAGAGCCAGCTGTCTGTCCAGAGGGAGATGCGGGTGAGACCCAACAGAAGCCGCTCGATAATGACGGGTTTGTTTTTCTTGTTTTTGGCCAGTTTTTGGTTTTGGCGGAGGTACTCAACGTAGTCTTTGACTTCGCCCGGGAGCCAGTTGCTGGTGCCTGGGTCGAGGATGCGGACTTTGGACGCCATTTGGCGGGCGATGATCTCGATGTGTTTTTCGTTAATATCTTGCCCTTGCGAGGCGTAGATGCCTTGGACTTCGTAGAGGATGTACTCTTGGACGCGCTCAACGGAGGTGAGTTCCATCAGCTGGCGGAGGTCAAGGTGGCCAAAGGTGAGGGCGGTGCCTTTCTCAACGTAGGTGCCGTCTTTCACCAACAGGGTGGTGCGGCTGCTGACGATGTAGGTGCGCTCGGCGGCCTCTGACTGGTGCACGGTGATGTGCTCGGGCGTGACTTCGGTGACTTTGCCTGCGGAGCGAGTCTTGATCGTGCGGCGGCCTTCGATGGCGCGGGCGATGATTTGCTTCTCACGCACGGTGTCGCCGACCTTGACGGCGGGCTCGAACTCGGCCCCGACGTGGTGGACGTCGTCTTCGGCTTGCTTGGCGGTGACGATCAGCTTGGTTTCGTCGCGGCCTTTCTTAATGACTAGATTACCGCTGATCTCTGACAAGACGGAAGGGGCGCTGGGGGTGCGGGCTTCGAAGAGTTCCTCAACCCGAGCGAGACCCTGCGTGATGGACGCGCCTTCGGTGGCGATGCCCCCCATGTGGAAGGTCCGCATGGTGAGCTGGGTGCCTGGCTCGCCGATGGATTGGGCGGCGATAATCCCCACGGGGGTGCCGATGTCGATGACGCTGTTATTCCCTAGGTCGTAGCCGTAGCACTTCTGGCAGACGCCGCCGAGGGTGGTGCAGTACATGACGGAGCGAACGTCGACGGACTCGACTTGGTGCTCCTTAATGGTTTCGATGGCTTTTTCCTCCAGAATGATGCCAGCTTTGAGGATGGTTTTTTTCTTGACGGTGATGTCCGCGGCCAAGGTGCGGCCGTAAAGACGAGCGTGGAAGTCCATTCCGAGTTGGTCGGATTTTTCCTTGGTAACGGTTTTGAAGATTTCGGTGCCGCAGTCGTCCTCCCGCACGACGACGTCCTGCACGGAGTCAACCAAACGACGGGTGAGGTAGCCCGCTTCGGCCGTCTTAAGCGCGGTGTCGGACTTCCCTTTCCGACCACCGTGGGTGGCGATGAAGTACTCCAAGATGGTGAAGCCTTCTTTCAAATTGGAACGGATGGGGAGCTCGATGGTTTTACCTGACGGAGAGGCTACGAGGCCCTTCATGGCGCCCATCTGGGCGATTTGGCCCCAGTTTCCCCGCGCGCCTGAGTCAATCTGATAAAAGATGTCGTTTTCGTCGGTGTAGCAGCCGATCATTTCGTTGGTCAGTTCGGACTTAATGCGTGACCAGATGCGGATGGTCTGGGCGTAGCGTTCGTCGTCGGTCATTAACCCGCGGCGGTAGAGGGCGTTAATGTTGTCGATGATGTCGTTGGCTTTTTCGATTACGCTGGACTTGGTGTCTGGGGTGTGGATGTCGTAGACCGAAATGGAGATGCCTGAACGGGTGGCGTAGGTGAAGCCAGTGTCCTTAATGGCGTCGGCGAGGCCAGCGGTGACTTCGGTGCCGTAGCTGACGAAGACCGTCGACAGGAGCCGTGAGAGGTCTTTTTTGCCGAATTGCTGGTTTTGGTAGGGGTAGTCTTCGGGCAGGATGGCGTTGAAGATTAAGCGGCCGACGGACGTGTCGTGGATCTTGCCGTTGAGGCGTACCTTGACGGGGGCCTGCAGGTGGACGCGTTCGGATTCGTAGGCCTTCATGGCGGACTCGCGGCTGGGGAAGGTGAGGCCGTCGCCTTTGGTGCCTTCGGTGATGCGGGTCAAGAAGTAGCAGCCGAGCACCATGTCCTGGGAAGGGTTGATGACGGGCTCACCCGAGGAGGGTTTGAGCAGGTTGCGGGCGGAGACCATGATCTCGCGGGCTTCGGCTTGGGCTTTGTCTGACAGGGGGAGATGCACGGCCATCTGGTCACCGTCGAAGTCGGCATTAAACGCGGCACACACCAGCGGATGCAGCTGGATCGCTTTGCCCTCAACGAGCACGGGCTGGAAGGCTTGGATGCCGAGGCGGTGCAGGGTGGGGGCGCGATTAAGCAAGACGTAGCGGTTTTGGATGACTTCATCTAAAATATCCCAGACGATTTTTTCACCGTCTTTGATCAGTTTTTCGCCTGATTTAACGTTGTAGGCGAGCTCAAACTCGATGAGTTTGGCGATGACGAAGGGCTTGAAGAGCTCCATCATGATGTATTTCGGGAGGCCACACTGGTGCAAGCGCAGGGTGGGGCCGACCACGATGACGGAACGACCTGAGTAGTCGACACGCTTCCCGAGGAGGTTTTGTCGGAAGCGGCCCTGCTTCCCTTTGAGCATGTCTGACAGAGATTTCAGTTTGCGCTTCTGGACGTAATTCATGCCAGCGCGTGAATTACGGACGGAGTTGGAGACGAGGATGTCGACTGACTCCTGTAGCATACGTTTTTCATTCCGGCAAATGATCTCCGGTGCGCCGAGCTGGATGAGTTTTTTGAGGCGGGTGTTGCGGTTGATGACGCGGCGGTAGAGGTCATTGAGGTCTGAGGTGGCGAAACGGCCACCGTCGAGCTGCACCATGGGGCGTAAATCTGGCGGGAGGACGGGGATGACGGTCAGGATCATCCATTCGGGTTGGATGCCAGAGCGTTGCAGTGAGCCAGCAAGCTTAAGCCGTTTGATGAGTTTTTTCTGTTTTTGGCCTGAGGATTTCTTGTACTCCTGCTCGAGGTGGACGATGAATTTTTCGAGGTCGAGCTTCTTAATAATCTCGCGGATGGCTTCGGCGCCGATGCCCGCGCGGAAGACGTGGCCGAATTTCATGGACACTTCGCGGTATTGGGTTTCGGTCAATACTGCCCCCACGATTAAGCCTTTGAGCTCTTCTTTGGCGGTTTTGAAATTGATGGTGACTTGCTCGGCGGCTTGGGCGAGTTCTTCCTCCAGCGCGATGAGTTCTTTTTCTTTGAGGTTGCCTTTCTTATGGGCGGTTTTGGCTTCTTTGAGCTGTGCGGCGCTGTCTTCTTTTAGTTTGGCGAGGACTTTTTCGTATTCGGTTTCGAGTTTGGTGATCTCGTCTTCTTTTGACTGGTCGTGGACGTCGACGACGATGTAGGAGGCGAAGTAGACGACTTGTTCGAGCTTCTTGACGGGGAGGTCGAGGAGTAGGCCGATCTTGGACGGGGTGGACCGCAAGAACCAGGTGTGCACGACGGGGACGGCGAGCTTAATGTGGCCCATGCGCTCACGGCGGACGATGGTGCGGGTGACTTCGACGCCGCACTTCTCACAGACGATGCCCTTGTAGCGGATGCGTTTGTACTTCCCACAAGCGCATTCCCAGTTTTTGACTGGGCCGAAAATTCGTTGGCAAAATAAGCCTTCGGGTTCGGGCTTCTGGGTGCGGTAGTTGATCGTTTCGGGTTTGGTGACTTCACCACTCGACCACTGCAAAATATCCTCCGGGGAAGCGACGGATAGGGCAATCGAATTGAAGTCCTTCAGCTTGTGGAGGTGCTTAACATCAACCATGGGGGGAATGTGAGGTGAAAAACGCAGGGAGGGCCGACACGCGCGCGCTCGAGAGCGGCGGTGCCGTGGCACAGGGGTGCCTTTAGCTGGTGGAGCTTATGAATGCAAATGATTTCGTCAAATTATGTCGGTGTATTGTTTGACGTGGTGGGAAAAGCTACTTCTCAGTATTGACAAGTACTTTTTCGGTGTCAGCTTTTACCCAGTCGCGGATAAACTGCTGTTCTTTTCTTCCCAAATGCTGAAGAGGGTCAATGATTATTTTTTGTGGAATAGGGATAGCGACTTCAGGGAAGTTGGCCCGAGCAAGGGATAATAGTAAACTTAAGTTCTGTATTATTTCTTCAAATTTTTTCGTAAGAGATTCGGGACAGCCTTCTTGCATAACGAATGAAAGAGACGGAGTAAAAAGGTCTATTGTACCAACGTTTTCAAAATTATCTCTCAGTTTATATGTATACATTAATTCATTTAGTTTTTTTTCTGTGTCTTCACCTTTTTTTATTAATTTATTTGCTATCATATTATCTTTAATAATATTCCTTTTTTCCTTAATTCTAGATTTGTCTTGAATCTCTTTGTGTACACTGAAATAATCAAGATAATCAGGATATCCATCATCAAGTTGTAATTCAAATCCTTCGTCTTTAGGAAATAATTTATGTAGTAGCTCTATTGTATCTTGAAGTGATGTACTTTGTGGTGTGTTATATAGTTCCAAAGAAATTTTACCTTCAAATTCACGAAATCCAGCAACTTTTTTCTTTTCACTAAGCTTAACTGGGATTACTACTTTCCATTTGTTTTGATCACTACTTTCAAGTGAATTTTGTTTATAGAAGTAGTATTCTTTAATTAGATCATTTTCACTAAAAATTGAGGGATATTCGCCAGTGTTCGAGTTGAAATATCCAGAATGAAGACAATCTTTTGTGTGATATTTTTCTACGTTTTGCATGAAGTACCACAAGGTTTCCATATTGCGAATTTCAACCTCTATCTGAGGTGGATTCTCAGCGATTTGATCTAGGGTAATGGGTTGATTCGTTTCTTTTGGTGACATGATTTGGAAAATATTTTTCAATATTTATCCTATTGCATTGCTGTTTAAATTAAAAGTATTTTGTAGATTAAACCTGAGAAACCGACAATGAAATAATTCCCTCGGCCAAAGTGACGGTGTGGGCGTCTGCGGGGGGATCACTGAGGATGGTGAGCTGGTCGGCGAGGGTTTCGGACTGGATGAGGGCGGACTGCTCAGATAACATCTGGGTGAGGGTGTCGTCGGTGGTGTGGCAGTGGAGAGTGATGTGGTCCTCGACGGCGAAGTGGCTGGACTTGCGGAGGTCCTGCACGGTGCGGATGAAGTCACGCGCGAGGCCTTCACGCTCGAGCGCGGGGGTGAGGGTGGTGTCAAGCAGGACGATGAGGCGGTGGGTGGAGGCGGCTTCGACCCCTTCAGCGGTGAGAAAGGCGCGGTCGTACTCATCGGGCATGATGGTTTCGCCCGCAATGGTGAGCGTGCCGTCGGGGTGGCGGGTGAAGTCGCCTGACTTGCCAGCCTGAATGAGGGTTTGGGTTTTTTTGCCGAACTTTTTGCCGACTTTTTTGGCGTTGACTTTGACGATCTCGGTCGCGAGGCCGTCGACTGAGTCGAGGACTTGGATGTCTTTGACGTTGGCTTCGGCGGCGATGACGTCGAGGTCGAGGTCAAGCGGCTGGGTGAGGGCGAACTGCAACAATGGGAGTGGCTGGCGCAAGCGCACGCCCGCGCGGGCACGGATGCCTGCGGCGAGGCCGACGACCTCCCGCATGAGGGAGACGCGCTGTTCAAGCAAGGGGTTGACCCGTGACTGGTCGGCGACGGGGAACATCTGCAGGTGGACGGAGTCGTGCCCGCCGAGACGGAGAAAGAGGTCGTCCGACAAGAAGGGTGCAAATGGCGCCAGCAGGTGCGTGAGGCGGTAAAGCACGTGGTGGAGGGTCTGGTAGGCGGAGACTTTGTCGGGGTTGAGTCCGTGGGCCCAGAACCGACGGCGGGAGCGGCGGATGTACCAGTTAGTCAGGTCGTCGATGAAGGCGGCGAGGGGTTTGAGGGCGGTGTCGAGCTGGTAAGACTCCAGCTGGGTGGTGACGTGCAAGGTGAGGGACTCGAGCGCGGAGAGGATCCACTGGTCGAGGGGGTTGGCCGAGGCGGGTGGAGCGGGGTAGAGCACGGTGTGCTGGCCCGTGGCGGTGAGAGATACGCGGTAGAAGTCGTACAAGCGGTAGTGGGCGACCTTGACCCCGCGGACGGTGTCGCCGTGGCCAACGACGAGGATGTCACGGTCGGGGTAGTCAACGGCCAGGCTGTGGTAGAAGTCGGCGGTGCGAGCAGCGATGGACTCGGGGCGCTCGGCCGTGGGGTGGGCGAGGCGTTCGCGGTACTGCATATAGGGTTGGCCTTCGAGGTCGCCGAAGTCGGCTTCGCGGAGGCGGTCGTCAAAGATGATTTCGCCGCTGTATTTTAGCTCATCCGCCAGAAGCTGGGCGGTCTGTCGGGTGCGCACCAGCGGGGAGGCGATGATGAGGTCGGGGGTACGGAGCTGCTGCGCGGTGGCTTTGACCTGGGCGATGCCCTCGTCGGTGAGCTCGTGCGGGGTGTCTGTCAGTCCGCTGTAGATGCCAGCGACGTTGTGCTGGGCCTCGCCGTGGCGCACGACGGTAAGCGAGTGGGGGGACCAGCCGTCGATATTGGCGTAGGTGCTGAAGAATTTGTAGGCGTTTTGCAGCGGGAGGAGGATGGATTTTAAGACTTCCTGTACGCCTGACTCGGCGAAGCGGAAATTCTCACCACGGACGACGGGGGAACTGAGGAGGTAGAGTCGCACGGCGTCGGCGCCGTATTGGGCGAAGATGTCGTTGGGGTCGGGGTAGTTTTGTTTGGATTTGGACATCTTGGCCCCGTCGGCCGCCAAGACGATGCCGTTGGTGATGACGTTTTTGTAGATGTTTTTGCCGAAGAGGGCGCAGCCGAGGACGTGGAGGTTGTAGAACCAGCAGCGAGTTTGGTCGAGGCCTTCGGCGATGAAGTCGGCGGCGGGGAAGTCGCGGTAGGGGTTTTGGCGGAGGTCAATGGGGGTACAATTGTCAATGAGGTCGCTGCCCCACCACTTGGTGGGGGTGTCGTTGTACCAATCAATAATACAATGTAGGGGGGTGGCGTGGGAGACGATGGCGATGGTTTTGCCTTCGTGCTGGGATTCGAGGTCGTGGATGACGGCCGTGACACGGCGCTGGCACTGCTGGATGGATTCGCCGTCGGGGAAGGGCTGGCTGACGATGGAGTGCTGGGCGATGTGGGCCTTGACGACGTCGTAGGACTGGCCGTCGAGCTGGCCAGAATCAATCTCAACCAGACGGTCGTCGGTGGTGAGCGGGATGCGGCCGTCTTGGCTGAGCACGGTGGCGGTCTGGTGCGTGCGGAGGTAGGGGGAGCTGACGATGATGTCGGCGGTAAATCCCTGGTCAACCAATGTCTGGGCTTGCTCGAACCCGAGCTCGGTCAACGGGTGCTGGGCCTGGGTGGTGGGGGAGGAGGCTTCGACGCGTTGGGTGTTATTAGTCGCTTGGCCGTGGCGGATGAGGACGTAGCGGTTTTTGAGGCCCTGTAGGCAGCGGAAGGGGTAGTGCTGGGAGGCGTAGGGCATGGAGCCTGACTCAAACCAGCAGTCGAGTACCTCGGGGATGCGGCGCATGGTGCCCCCGCTGGGGCTGGGCCAGGTGAGGTGGTCGATGAAGTGGCGGTGGAGGTCGGTGACGGTTTGGCCGCAGCGGGACTCGAGCTGGGCGATGGAGGTGATGACCTCGATATGGCCTGTCTGGTCGCAGCGCCAGATGGGGATGGGGGTGCCCCAGTAGCGGTTGCGGCTGATGGCCCAGTCGGGGGCGCCTTCGAGGCCTTTGCCGAAGCGGCCGTCTTTGAGGTGGGAGGGGACCCAGTTGATATTTTGGGCTTGCTCGAGCAGGGTGGGTTTAAGGGTTTGGATGTCGACGTACCAGGTGTTGATGGCGCGGTACATCAAGGCGGCGTCAGTCCGCCAGCAGTGTGGGTAGCTGTGGCGGATTTGCTCACGCCGAAAGAGGCGGCCTGAGGTTTTGAGGGTGTTAATCACCCAGGCGTTGGCGTTATTGTCTTTTGAGCCGTCGACTTTGGGGTCGTGGCGGAAGTACTGCCCGCTGAGGGGGGGGATGTCAGAGTTGAAGTAACCAGACTCGTCGATGGGCATGACGCCGTAGAGGTTGTGGGGGCGGCAGATGTCGTCGTCTTCGGCCCCGAAGGTGGGGGCAAAGTGGACGATACCCGTGCCGGCGTCGGTGGAGACGTAGTCGCCGTCGTCGTGGATGCAGATAAAGCGTTGCTCGGTGCCGTCGTCATAGAAGTCAAAGAGGGGGGTATAGCGCTGGCCGAGGAACTGGTGACCGAGCTGGGTGCGGAGGATAGTGGCGTCGGGGCCAAAGAGGCGTTCGACCGCGGCCTGGGCGACCCAGTAGTGGGTGCCGTCGTGGTCAACCAGGGCGTAGGGGAGGTCGCGCCCGAAGCCGAGGCCGACATTGGCGGGGAGGGTCCAGGGGGTGGTGGTCCAGGCGAGGGCGTGGGTGCCGTCGGGGAAGGGGAAGGAGACCGTGACGGCGGGGTCGTCGATGTCGGCGTAGTTGAGGTTGGCTTCGAAGTTGGACAGGGGGGAGCCGAGCGTGGGGCTGTAAGCGACGACTTTGTAGCCTTCGTAGATGAGGCCCTTGGCCCAGAGCTGGCCAAAGACCCACCAGACGGATTCCATGAATTGGGGTTGCATGGTTTTGTAGTCGTCGTGGGTGTCGATGAAGCGACCCATGCGGTCGACGGTGGCGCGCCAGTCGCTGGCGCAGCGGAGGACGATGTCGCGGCAGAGTTCGTTGAAGGTGTCGATGCCGAGGGCTTCGATGCCTGGTTTGCCGCCGATCTGGTGTTCTTTTTCGACTTGGTACTCGACGGGGACGCCGTGGCAGTCCCAGCCGAACTGGCGGTCGACGCGGTAGCCCTGCATGGTGCGGAAGCGGGGGATGACGTCTTTGATGGTGCCAGCGAGGATGTGGCCGTAGTGTGGGAGACCAGTGGCGAAGGGCGGGCCGTCAAAGAAGTGGAAGGGGGAGTGGGGGTGGCGAGAGCGGACGGAGCGGTGGAAGGTGGACTGGGTGCGCCAGTGGGCGGCGCGGGCTTGCTCACGCTCGGGGGTGGAGACGGCGGGGTCGAAGGGGAGGAACATCAAGCGGAATGTAGCGCGTAGGGGGCGGAAGGGCTAGCGAAGAGCGGGGAAAAAGGAAAAGGGAAAAAACAGGAAGAGGGCAAAAATTGAAAGAAAAGAGACAAAGGGGAAAAGGAGAGATGGGGTTTTGCAGGTTTGAGTTTTGCCTGTCTGTGAATGGATGTCTGAAAATTTAAAAAATAAGTAGTACGTAGTAGTAGGATGTGGGAAAGGTGAGAGACCCCTTACGACCATGGGGAAGGGGAAAGATATGCAGGAAATATGCACAAAAGGTCGCAGTAGCCGCAGTAGAAGGGGGTGAGAAAAATGTGAGTTAGGGGGGGAAACGGTTAGGAGGGGTGTGGGAAAGTAAATTGGTTGACAGTCGGAAGGAGGGGGCGGGGGGATATGCACGAAAAGGGGTGGGGCTATGCGAGGAGGGCAGAGAGGCGGTCGGGCCAGGGGGGGAGATGGCCTAACAGACGGGTGCTGACGAGGTTGGCGGCCCGAGGGCGGGGAGCCGGGGCGGCGAAGTGGGTTGTGGAAACGGGGTAGAGGGGAATGTGGGAAAGGGGGCGGAGGGAGTCAGGGAGCGGGGTGGGGGGGGACTGGAGCAGGGACTGGAACTGTTGGGCCAGGTGGAACCACGTGGTGAGTGGGCCCTGTGGGACGGCGTGAAAGTGGCCCGAGAGGGGCGCGGGGGTGGAATGAGGTGGGGGGGGGATATGCACAGGGGGGAGGGAGGGGGGAAGCGGGTAGGGGTGAACGGGGGCGAGAAGGTGCTGCCAGACCCAAGTGATGAGGTCAGTGACGAAAGTGGGGCGGCCGAACTGGTCGTCGACGATGTGTAAAAGTTTTTGAGAATGGGTGCGTTGGGCGAGTTTGTGAAAAAAGGTGGGGTGGGGGTTGGACAAGGGGGCGAGCAGCCAGCCGAGGCGGACATTACACCAGCGGTCGTGGGGAGCGGCTTCGAGGTGGGTTTCGGCGCGGGCTTTGGACTGGGCGTAGACCCCGAGCTGGCTGAGCGGAGCGCGGGGGGTGGACTCGGTCAGGGGCTGGGTGGGGTCGGGGCTGTGGAAGACGTAGTCAGTCGAGAAGTGGATGAGCCGACTGGGGAGGGCGAGTAGGTGTGGGAGCGGGTGGGTGTTGACCGCGAAGCAGGTGGTGGGGTGGGACTGGGCGGCGTCAACCCGGGTGTAGGCGGCGCAGTGGAGCAGCGTGTCGGCGGCCGTGACCGTGGGCCAGTGCTGGGGCTGGGTGAGGGGCCAAGTGTGGCGGGTGTGGGCCACAAAGGGCAGGCCGTGCTGCTGGAAAAAGCGAACCCAGGCGGAGCCCAGCAGACCAGTGGAGCCGAGGATGTGATAGGTAGGGGTCATTTTTTCTTGATTATTTTAAATTTATAATTATAAAAATCTAGATGAAAGATTATTTAAAGAACATACCGAAAGACTGGTGGAAGCCAGATTATAATTTTTTTGGTGAACACTACATGGAAGGTGATGATTCTCAAGAAGGATACTTGGAATTAGATCAAAATTTAGAAGAAAGAACAAGCGTTGAAGTAGCTGGTCTTGAAAATTTATTAAAACTTGTAAAAGAAGACCGCATAATTGATCTTCCTTGTGGGTATGGAAGGCACTCACTTAAGCTTCTAGAAAAAGGGTATGATGTTCTCGGGGTTGATATAAATGAGGTACATTTATCAAAGGCTATAAATGCTAGCTCTGAAGCAGGTTTGAGTGATCGATTTAAAGTAGGGAGTATGTTGGATTATCAACCAGAAGATGATTCTGAAAAATTTACTAAGGCAATTAATATGTTCTATTCATTTGGTTTTTTTGAATCAGATGAAGACAATTTTAAGAGTTTGAAAAATTTTTATGATCTTTTAGAGAAGGGAGGCGAATTTTTGATGCATACTGATGTTAATATTCCTCGTGTAATAGAAGGGAAGTACAAGTTTGATGAAGAAAGAAATACCACTAGGGGGAATATATTGAGAGTGATAGATAGGTATGATCCAGAAAAAAAGCGTATAGATGGAGCTTGGATTATAAATAATGTTGTTAAGAAGTATTCAGTTAGGGTTTTTTCTCAAAAAGAGTGGTCTGATTGGTGTCTAAAAGCTGGCTTTGGTAGCGTTGATTTTTATGGTGATTGGGATGGTGCGTCGTATAGTGAAGATTCGGAGGATATGATTGCTATTGCTAAGAAATAGTTTGTAACTATCTCACGGGGCGGGTCACCGTAAGCCGAGTTCTGTACGGGGCTCGCAGAGCGAGCGTCCGGATCATGATTTCTCTAACGTAATATCCCAGTGGTTGCCCTGACTGGTGTCTCTCAGTCGGAGGTCTGTGGTGTCTGGCCCTGGAATCGCACAGGGAGTGCCAGACGAGACCGCCACCGACTTCTCTGGCGAGGGGGTTTGGCTTCTAGACTGCGGGCTCGCGCCACGCAGGAGCGCCGACATCATTCGCTGCGCTTTTTCACCGGAGCCCTTTTAGTCCGAAGACGAAGAGGGACGTATATTTTCTGTGCCACTTTCCCGTCGATGATCGGCTTTCGCTGACCACGGAGCGGCTGTGAGCCGTCCTCGGGCGGATTCATCCAGCTCGGACTTTCCTCTCGCGCCCGTGGGGGGCGAGCCATGATCGTGGTGACCCAGCCGGTGAGCTTGGCTGGGGGGGGAGGTGCGGAAAGAGCAGCAATAGTAATAGGAGGTGGGAGGGGGTTTGACAAGTGGGGGGGATTTGAGCTGGGGGGGGGAGTGTGGTAGAGATGGAGGTGAAATGCGTAATGATCGCTGGCTGATGGACCTGAAAGATCGGACGGACATCGTGGATGTTGTCCGTCGGTATGCGTCTGACCTGAAAAAACGGGGTAAAAACTGGGTGTGTCGGAGTCCGTTTCGTAATGAGCGGACGCCGAGTTTTAGTGTGTCGCAGGAGAAGCAGTTTTGGTATGATTTTGGTCTGGGGGAGGGGGGAGATGTGATTTCTTTTTTGGAGCGGGTGGAGAATGTGTCGTTTCGGGAGGCGGTGGAGACGCTGGCTGACACGCAAAATGTGGCCCTGCCCGACAACTGGGGCCAAGAGCGCGGAGAGGGGGGGAGTGGGCCGAAGGTGGAGCGTAAGACGATCTATGACCTGCATGAGGCGGCGTGTGTGTACTTCACACAAGAGCTGGAGCGGTGTGCGGTGGCCAAGGAGTACCTGCGCGACGGGCGGGGGTTTGACGCGGAGACGGTCAAACAATGGCGGCTGGGGTATGCGGGGGAGGCGCGAGATGGGCTGACGAAGTATCTGCTGGAACGGGGGTACACGCATGAGCAGATCGGGGCTTCGGGGGTGGCGTATGAGCGGCAGTTTGGGGATCGGCGGATGGTGGATCGGTTTACGGGGCGGGTGATGATACCCATATGTGAGCCGCGGAATGGGCACATTATTGCCTTCAGTGGGCGGGACATCGGGCGGACGCCGACGGGGAAGAACGGCAAGGTGGCCAAGTATATAAACTCGCCCGAGAACGCGGTGTATCATAAATCGGCGACGCTGTTTGGCCTGGACCAAGCGCGGGCGCAGGTGGCGGCGGCGGATTACATTGTGCTGGTGGAGGGGAACTTTGATGTGATCTCGGCCCATCGGGCGGGGGTGCCCCAAGCGGTGGCGACCTGCGGAACGGCGCTGACGGAAGACCACCTCAGGCACATCAAACGGCGGACGAAGCGGGTGGTGGTGGCTTTCGACACGGACGCGGCCGGCAAAAAGGCGACACTGCGGGCGACGGAGATGTTGCTGGGGGCAGATTTATCGCCTTACATCGTGCAGGTGGCGGGGGGGAAAGACATTGATGAGCTGGCGCAGACTGACCCTGGGGCGGTCGTGAAACTCATAGAAGGACGGGAGCCAGCGTTGGAGTTTTTTCGGGTGCGGTTTGGGCAAAAATTGCTGGATGGGAGTCTGGAGGGGGAGCAGAAATTTTTGGAGGCGTATTTTTATTTTTTGTCACGGTCACCGCGACCGCTGGAGCATGACCACTATCTGACGGCGATGGCCAAGCAGCTGAACCGACCGAAGGGGGTGCTGGAGCAGGAGTTTGCGCGGTATAAAGACAAGCACCAACGCCAACGAAAGGAGAAGTATGTGCCAGAAACAAAGGGGCCGCTGTATGGGCTGGAGGAGAAGTTGCTGGGGCTGGTGGCGGGGTATGAAACCGTGCGAGGGGTGGTGGACTGGGGGGAGCTGGAGCCACTGTTGACTGATGAGGGGGTAGAAAGCCTGCTGCGGCGGGTGCTGCAAGGGGGAGAGATGAATGAAGTGGAGGGAGTGCGGGTCAATGCGCTGGTGCTGCACCAGCAAAACCAATGGGGGGAGACGCTGCCGAGTGCGGAGCAGCTGGAAGGGGCGTATAAGACGGTGCTGACGCTGCTGCGCCGTGAGGCTGACCAGCGGAAAAGACTACTAGCGGCGGCGGAGCTGCGGTCGAGCTTGGCGAGGGGGGAAAAATCGGGCATAAACGGTGCACAATGAACACTGCACCCACCAAGAAAACGACCCCAATTGTCTTGCTCGAAAATCGTCGGGTGCGGCATGATTACACGATCTTGCAGGAGTATCGGGCGGGGATGGTGCTGCGGGGGTGGGAGGTGAAGTCACTCCGTGAGAAGCGGGCGAACATTCGCGCGGCGTGGGTGAAGGTGCGGGAAGAGGGGGCGTGGCTGGAGAATTGCCAAATATACAGCTACCCACACGCCCAGACGGACATGAATGAGGGGGGGGCGCGGAAGTTGCTCCTTACCAAAAAAGAGCTGCGTAAATTGCTGGTCAAAACCAAGGAAACGGGGGTGACGGTGGCACTCCTTAACGTGCTGGTGGTGGGGAGGTACCTGAAGTGCACGATCGGGCTGGTGCGGGGGAAGCGGCAGTATGAAAAACGCCAGAAGCTGAAAGAGCGCACGATAGACCGTGAGGCGGCGCGGGCGATGAAGCGTTAGGGAGTGTTCACAAATTGGAAAAAGGAGATTGATCCTGAAATATGAGGAGAGATTTGAGTGAAAAAAGAATCTTTTTGGCTGCAAAATGGTTGCGTATTTTTGCCTTGATCCATCAAGGCTGCAAATACGCGCCCATTTTTCGCTCAAAAATCTCTCTTTTTTCTCCTCAAACCAATTTGTAAACACTCCCTAGGGAGGGTTTTTGTAGATTTTGGTTCGCGGGGGGGCGGGGAATGTTGTAATTTCTCACAGACAAGTGAACGGTAGGGTTTTGGTAATTCTTAGCGGAGCGATCAATATGCGTTGTCTGGTGTGTGGGCATGAGCAGTCGAAGGTGGTGGACTCGCGGATAACCGACGGGGGGACCGCCACGCGCCGACGCCGAGAGTGTGAGTCGTGCTCGTTTCGGTTTACGACCTTTGAGCGGATGCAGACGACCAACCTGGTGGTGCAAAAAAGCAATGGCGCGAGTGAGCCGTATGATAGAGACAAGCTGATGCGGAGCCTGCTGATAGCGTGTGGGAAGCGGGAGGTGCCGGTGGATCGGATACGCGAAAAAATATATGAACTGGAAGAAAAGTGGAGCCGCACGGGGGTGGTGACCAGCCAACAGGTGGGGGAAGACTTACTCAGGATGCTACGAACGATCGATGAGGTGGCGTACATTCGGTTTGCGAGTGTGTATCGTCAATTTGGGGATATACAATCTTTTAAAAAAGTGTTGGAAAAAGAGTTTTAGTGGCGTATGTTTGGACTGGAAAAAGGTGGGGAAGGGGGTGATTATTTTTTTGATAACTGTGCAGACATGACGGATTTGATCTTGATCGGGAAACAGGGGTCGGGGAAAGGGACGCAGGGGAAAATATTGGGCGAGAAATATGGCTTTGAGATATTTGAAACGGGGGGTGAGCTGCGGAAACTGGCGGCCAGTGACACGGAGCTGGGGCGGGAAGTCAAAGCGGTGACTGAACGAGGTGACCTGGTGAGTAATGAACTGGTGATGCAGATCGTGGCGAACTTCTTGCAGGGGGTGGGGGACGAGACGCGGGTGATATTTGACGGGATACCCCGGTCGGAGGTGCAGCGTGAGTCGCTGGAGGCGGAACTGGCCAAAGTGGGGCGGACATTCACTGCGGTGGAAATTACCCTCAGTGATGAAGAGGCGATGCGCCGACTGCTGCAACGGCGGAAGTGCAATAACTGTGGGAAGGGGTTTTTGCTGAAAAATGAGGGGGATGTGTGTCCGTATTGCCCTTCGTATGATTTTTATCAGCGGCCTGATGACAAACCTGAGTCGATCCAGAAGCGGTTGGATAACTTCGCGCAGCACACGGCGCCGATCGTGGAAATATGGCGAGAGCGAGGGTGCACGGTGACGGTCGATGGGGAGCAAGATATAGACATCATTACCGCGGAGCTGGTGACGGCTCTGGGGTTATAGCCATGGGGGGGCGGATAAAAACACCAGCGGAAATAGAGAAGATGCGGGCGAGTGCGCGGATCCTGCGACAGGTGCAGGGGGCCCTGAAACCGCTCTGTGTGGCGGGGGCGAAATTTACCGAGATGGACGCGGTGGCGGAGGATATCATCCGTTTGGCAGGGGCAGTGCCGAGCTTTAAGGGTTTTGCGGGCTTCCCCGCGACGCTGTGCACGATGCGCAATGAAGAAGTGGTGCATGGGATCCCCCATGATGTGCCGCTGGAGCAGGGTGACCTGGTGTCGATTGACTGTGGGGTGTTGCTGGATGGGTGGCACGCGGATGCGGCCTTCTCACTCGTGGTGGGGGGGCCGACCGCCAACCCTGGGCGCGAGAAATTTCAACAGGTGGTGTATGCGGCGCTGCAGGCGGGGTGTGGGGCTATCCGCCATGGGGTGCGGGTGGGGGACGTGGGGGGGGTGATCAGCCAAGTGGTGCGACAGGGGGGGTACAGTATTTGTAAGGAATTTACCGGACATGGGCTGGGGCAGGAGCTGCACGAAGATCCGCATATATTTAACTATGGGAACCCCGGCACGGGAACCAAGCTGCTGGCGGGGATGACCCTGGCGGTGGAGCCGATAGTGGCCCGCGGGAAGCCGAAGGTAAAAACGTTGGCTGATAAATGGACGGTGGTGACGGTGGACGGTCGTGATGCTTGCCAGTGGGAGCACTGTGGGGTGGTGACGACGGATGGTTTTGAAATTTTTGTCTAAACGTTTTCTTATCTGTGGAATGATCATACGCGCGCTGGGGGGGAGTCTGGTTTTGGGTGGGGTGGTGGCGTGGGCGTGGACGCGCTTTGACGGGGGGCGTGTGCTGGAGCCGTGGCTGGGGTATGCGCCAGTGTTGGCGTCTGACATGGTGTCGCTGTGGATCATGCTCACGACGGGGTTGCTGGCGCTGTGCACGGTGTGGTTGGTGCTGGTGGAGTCGCGCAATTACCTTGAGGGGCAGTATTCTTCCAACCGACGGAGCTACGCGAAGGTGGCGGAAGATTTCTCACGCACGCGGAACCGACCGTGGCCTGAGTTTGAAATCTTGCGGCCGTATGTGACGCCGATGTCGCGGTTGCTGGATATAGGCTGTGGGAATGGCCGACTGCGGGGGTACTTTACCCGAGAAATGCTGCGGCCTGGGTTTTACCATGGGTTTGACCAAGTGGCGGAGCTCTTGCACATAGCGCGGAAGCGGTACCCGCAGGATCATTTCTTTCAGGGGGATATGCGGGAAAAGCTGCCGTTTGGGGATGAAAATTTTGAGGTAGTGACCGCGATTGCTTCGTTTCACCATTTGCTGACGGTGGCGGACCAGCGGGCGCACCTGCGCGAGGTGGCGCGGGTGACGAAGCGGGGGGGGAAGATATTTATAACCACGTGGGTGCTGCCGACGAAGTACCGCTGGCGGAACTGGCTGCGGGGGCGGTGGCGGGTGTGGGAAATCCCTTATGGGCAGGACAAAGAGCCGCGGTACTATGCTTGGGTGACGGAGAGTGACCTGCGCAAGCGGCTGCGCGAAGCGGGACTGGAAGTCAACACGGTGCAGACGGTGAAAGGGCGAAACGTGGTCGCGCTGGCGACGAAGCCCGAGTAGACTGGGGGTGAACCATGAAGCAGAGGAAGATCGACCCGCGGTTGTACTATGACGCGGCGGCTAGCACGCCGCTGAGCGAAGGAGTGCGGGCGGTGCTGGGGGAGGTGTGGCCGTGGGGGAATAATAATTCGCTGCATGAGGCGGGACACGCGGCGGGCAAAGTGTATGCGCAGCTGCTGGAGCGGGCGGCGGCGGCCCTGGGCGTGACGGTGGGGCAGGTGCTGCCGAACTGGGGAGGGACGCACGCTAACCAGCGGGTGTTGCAGGTGATGCAGCGGAAATTTGGCGTGGGGGGGGTGTGGGGGAGTAACCTTGAGCATAGCTCGGTCGCGGATGAAATAGCGGAGGAGCAGACGTTTGATCCTTTTGACCTGACGACGTTGCCGTGTGAAGCGGGGGTGGTTTTTTGTATGCATAGTAACAATGAAACGGGGGTACGGTTGCCTTTAGAAGACATACGCCGACGATGCCCAGAGGCGGTGATCGTCAGTGACTGGGTGCAGAGCTATGGCAAGGTGCCCTTTGCGCTGGGGGTGGCGGACATAGTGACGCTGTCGGCCCACAAATGGCATGGGCCGAAGGGGGTGGGACTGACGGTAATGAAGCAGCCAGAAATCTGGCCGGTGCTGGCGAAAGATAGCCACACGAAGAGCCTCGAGCAGCTGGGGGGGGTGGTGGTGGCGCTAGAAGAACTGGGGGAAGGGGTGGGAGGGAAATTAGCCGAGTTGACGGGGCGGCTGGAAGCGGGGCTGGGGCGACTGGCGCGAGAGCACCGTGTGCACCACGGTGACCAGCCGCGGGTGCCGGGGATAACCTCGGTGAGCTGGGAGGGGGTGCGGGGGGCGGAACTGATGCGGAGGCTGAGTGATAAAGAGGGGATATGTGTGTCGACGGGGTCGGCGTGTAACTCCAGCGTGATGACGCCGAGCCGTATAGTGGCCACGACGGGAGTGGAGCGAGAGTGGCAGTATCCGATTCGGGTGAGTTTTCACCGAGACCATCGGCCAGAGGATGTGGATTTTTTGTTGGCTGTGTTGGAACATTATTTAATAGAAATAAATGCGAGTGAGTAGCTGGAACGTAAATGGGATCAGAGCGGTGGAGCGCAAGGGGGCGCTGGCAGAATTCCTGCAAACATATCGGCCAGAGGTGTGCTTCTGGCAGGAAACCAAGGCGCAGCCAGAGCAGCTGGAGTTTTTGGCTGAAAAATATGCTGACTATCACCAATGGTGGCACAGTGCGGAGAAAAAGGGGTACAGCGGGGTGGGGGTGTGGGTGCGAAAAGACTGGGGGGAGCCAGCACAAGTAGTCAACGGGTTGCCGATGGTGGCTGACCCTGAGGGGCGGATGATCCGCTGTGATGTGGGGGACTATTCGCTGTTGGGGGGGTATTTCCCCAATGGGGGGAAGTCAGACGCGGCGTGGGAGGGGAAATTGCAATTTTATGGTCAATTTTTGCAATATGTAAATGAATTGCGGAAGGCCGGCCGGCAGGTGATATGGTGCGGGGACGTGAATGCGGCGCATGAAGAAGTAGACCTGGCGCGGCCGAAGGAAAACCAAAAATCGATTGGATTTTTGCCGCAAGAGCGGGCGTGGGTGAGCCAGTGCATAACCGAAGGGTGGGCGGATGTGTGGCGGCGGCGGGAAGGCGACCGTGTGGTGTACTCGTGGTGGCACGTGATGACGCGGGCAAGGGAACGCAATGTGGGGTGGCGGATTGATTATATGTTTGTGGATGAAGGACTGCTGGGGCAAGTAGTGGATATGCAGTACCTGACCGAGCAGATGGGGTCAGACCATTGCCCAGTGTTGCTGGAGCTTGCGCGGGGGGGTGGGGGGGCCTAAAGTGGGGGTGTATTTTTTTTGTATAACTACACGACGATGGCGTTTTTTACCCGAATGGTGACGATGTATCTGGTGGGGAAGGTGGGGACAATGGTGGCGAGTAAGTATGGCCTGAGTGAGGCGTCGGCTTCGGGGCTGGTGCAGAAAGTGGTGGGGCTTTTCACGGGGGCGACGGCCAAAAATGCCTCAACGTCAGGGGGTCTGAGTAGCCTGATGAATGCGCTGAGCTCGGGGGGGCATGATGGGTCGGTGATGGGGAACCTGGACCAAGTGATGAGCAACCCTGAGGCGCTGAAAGGGTCAAAAATAGTGGGGCACCTGCTGGGGAACCGTACGGACAGTGTGGCGCAGTCGCTGGCGGCGGATTCGGAACTGGACGCGGGCCAAGCGAAAGACTTGCTGGCGACGGTGGCGCCGATCTTTATGGGGGTGCTGGGGAAAGAAACGGCTGACCAAGGGCTCGACGCGCAGGGGCTGCTGAGCCAGCTGCAGTCAGGGGCGACGGAAGCGAAAGAAGAAATCGGCCCGAAGGGCACCATCGACCCGCTGATGGCGATGCTGGACTCCGACGGTGATGGTGACTTCAAAGATGATCTGCTGGGGATGGGGATGAGTGTGCTCAAGAAGATGATGTAGGGTGAAAGTAGAGTGCATGAAAAAATCTTGATTAAAAAAAATTCCCTCTCGGCAGATTGCTGGAGAGGGAATTGTGGAGGATGAGGAATTTTTGTGGTTTAGACGTTGAATCGAAAGTGGATGACGTCGCCGTCGGCGACGAGGTACTCTTTGCCTTCGGTGCGCATTTTGCCTTGTTCTTTGGCTTTGGACTCGCCCTGACAGGTGACGTAGTCGTCAAACGCGATGACTTCGGCCTTAATGAAGCCGCGCTCAAAGTCACTGTGGATGGCGCCAGCGGCTTGTGGGGCGGTGGAGCCCTGGCGGATGGTCCAGGCGCGGACTTCCTTAGGGCCAGCGGTGAAGTAGCTCTGGAGCCCGAGAGTGGCGAAGGCGGTTTGGATGAGTCGCTCAAGTCCAGATCTCTCCAGCCCCATGTCGGTGAGGAATTCTTGGGCTTCGGTGGGGGTGAGGCCTGCGAGCTCGGCTTCAAACTTGGCGCAGATGGGGATGACGGTCTCGACCCCGAGGGTGCTGGCGAGGGCGGGGGCGTCGAAGCTGCTCATGTCGTCTTCGCTGACGTTGCCTACGACGATGTAGGGTTTGGCGGTCAGGAGTTGGATTTGTTTCCAGTAGGGGGTTTCTTCTTCGGTGACGTCCACGGTGCGGGCGGGTTGGCCGTCCGTGAGGGTGGTTTTGACCCGATCGAGCAGGGCGAGGATCAGCTTGGCTTCCTTGTCACCGCTCTTGGCTTTGCGGGCCCAGCGTTCGGTTTGGCGTTCGACGCTCTGCAGGTCGGCGAGGATGAGCTCGGTCATGATGGTTTCGAGGTCGTCTTTGGGGCTGACGCGGCCGTCGACGTGGTGGACGTTGTCGTCATTAAACGCGCGCACGACGTGGCAGATGGCGTGGCACTCACGGATGTGGCTGAGGAACTGATTCCCCAAGCCTTCGCCTTCACTCGCGCCAGCGACTAGCCCTGCGATGTCGACAAACTCAACCACGGAGCGGACGGTCTTGGCGGGCTGGACGATGGTGACAAGCTGGTCGAACCGTTGGTCGGGGACTTCGACCAAGCCAGTGTTGGGGTCGATGGTGCAGAAGGGAAAATTCTCAGCGGCGGCTTTGGAGG
This sequence comes from Candidatus Altimarinota bacterium, assembly GCA_020631075.1. Classification (GTDB taxonomy): domain Bacteria; phylum Patescibacteriota; class Gracilibacteria; order UBA4473; family UBA4473; genus JAHDHX01. The sequence goes on along the minus strand of JAHDHX010000005.1, from coordinate 10,907 downwards.
ATTTGGTCAGGGCGTTGAAGAGGGTGGATTTGCCGACATTTGGGAGGCCGACGATGCCAATTTTGAGATTCATGGTGGGGGAGGGCTCAGGAGTTTCGCCAGAGAGAGTACTGCTCTGACCAAAAACCGCGAGAAAACTTGCCCTGAGTGTAGGGGCAAGCTAGTTTGGCTTCGCTCTAAAAACATTGGCGCCACCTTAGCTCAGCTGGTAGAGCAACGGATTTGTAACCCGTAGGTCACCGGTTCGATCCCGGTAGGTGGCTCCATGGTTTTTAGACGCGAGCAATGGATTTGTAACCCGTAGGTTACCCGTTCGATCATGGTCAGGTGGCTCCATGGTTTTTAGACGCGAGCAATGGATTTGTAACCCGTAGGTTACCCGTTCGATCTTGGTCAGGTGGCTCCACTCTTTTTAGGGGTGAGTGATCGGCCTAAATGCTCTGGGAGGTCTTTTTTGGGGTTGTGAAGAAATCACGCAGGCTGCTGAGGCAAAAGAGGGCATTGAGTACGAGGAAAGCCCACGTGAGCACGGTGGTGTCAGACACGGCCCAGGGGGTGGGTGACTGGTGCAAGACGCCTGTAGACCCCAAGGTGAGCAGCAGCCCCCCCAAAGTAGCCAGAGCGGCGTAGCGCCGCGGGGGGAGGTGGGTCGACAGAAAGAGGACGGCCAAGGTGCCGAAGCCGCTGAACTGCAGCAGTTGGCTGACAGACAGGGGGTAGGCCCAGGCGAGTAGCAAGATGGTGCCAAGGCTGAGGGGGGCCATGGCTGTGGCGAGGCGCTGCAGGGTGCGGGGCGACCAGCCGAGTAGCGAAGCGAGGAGAGATAGCCAGCCGCTGAGGAAGATGAGGCTCTGGCCGAGGACGTAGGGACGGAGGTCGGCCACGAGGGCGCTCGCGAGTAGAGCGGTGCCGCCGAGCCAGAGGGTGAGTTTGTCCAGAAGGACGAGAGGCAAAGACTGGCGGTGAGCAATGAGGTGACTGGCGAGCGTGATGAGGCTGACGGCGAGGCTGGCGCTGGTGACTGAAAACAGTAACCCGCCACCGTGCCACGGAAAAGCCACCCACAGGGCAAGCAGCAGAGAAAGGCCGAGTGACTGCAAGAGAAGGAGCATCACAGAGGAGTATACCACAGGTGGGGAGTGCTGGGGGAGGCTCGGGGGTGGGTTACTCGGTAGAGGGGAAGAGCTGGGAGTAGGACTGCAGCTGGTCAGCGGGGAGGTGGGAGAAGGCAGCGGTGCGTTGCTCGGGCGAGAGGGACTCGAGCTGGGTGACGTAGGGGGCTTGCAGGCGGTCTTTGGTGGGTTGGCGGTCGGGCTGGGTGCGGAAGAGGCGCTCGAGGAGGAGGTACATCTCGGCGGGGGTGGTGCTGGAGGGGGCGTAGTCGCTGTCGGGGCCTTGGCTGGCGGTGAGTTGCACCTGACCGAGGAGGAGGTAGACGGCTTCGACGCGGTCGCGGATGGCGGGGTCGTCTATGACTGCGCCGATGAGCTGCCAGGTCTGGTCGCGGCTGGCGCCTTGGCCGAGCTGCGGGAGGTAGGCTCGCAGGGCTTGCTCAGAAAAGAGGATCTGTCCGAGGGCGGTGAAGTGGTTTTCGGCGGTGGTGAAGTTTTTTTGGTGTTTGATCTGGTCGCCTGCCAGAGCGTTGGAGAGGGATGACAGGGCGTGGTATTGGGTCATGTCGAGCTTGTGGTCGAGCGCGAGGCGGGCGGCGTCGGTCAATGCGATCGGCTCTGAGGGGATCTGCTGAGTCTGGCTGAGTGAGGCGTCTGACCGTAGGGTGATGGCGTTGCCACCAAAAAGGGTCATGGCGGTGTCGCGCTGGTCTGTCAAAGTGACGGGCTGGTGAGGGGCGGAGACGGTGATGTCGCCTGATTTGTCGGCTTTGATGCGGACGGTGGCTTCGTGGTCGGAGGTGACGAGGCTCAGCGGGGTGCTGATCTGGCCGCCTGACTGGGTGAAGGTCATCTCGACTGAGCCTTCGGAGACGAGGAGCTCGCCTGACTCAGAGAGGCGAACGAGGCTGTCGGACGCGACGCGACTGTGGCCGCCGTCGGGGAGGCTGATGGTGGCGAAGCCGACGCCTTGGCCGATCTCTATAATGTCGCCCTGTTGCAGGGTGATGTCACGGTCGACGGTGAAAGGCTGGCCGTCGCGGTAGATGATGACGGGCTGGCCGTTGGCGGCCAGGGTAGCGCTGGCGGGCCCAGTGGGCACCAGACTGGTGTAGGCCAAGAAGACACCGCAGAGCGCGGCCCCAGCCCCCAGCCAAGTGCGGGCCCGACCCCACAGTGAAGCCAGCGGGGAGGTGTGGGACTGGGTGAAGGCGGTGGCGGTGGTGGCCCAGATTCGCTCCTTGGTTTCGACGGCTGCGCGGTCACGCGCTGGGCTGGGGTGCCCGGCTTGGTAGAGACGTTGGAGGAGGTTGTCTGGATTCATAAACATTAGGTGCAACGGCGAAGACGTGGTTTTGTTACAAAAATTTATAAAAAAACCCCGCTGTGAGAGCGGGGTTTTTGGGTAGAATCTGAATTATTTTCGGTTACTTTTGGATGGTGATTTTTTCGATGAGGATGTCTTCGAGGGGTTTGTCCATGGCGCCTGTGGGGGCGGATTCGATGGCTTTGACGATGTCGAGCCCGTCGACGACCTGACCAAACACGGAGTGCATGCCGTTTAAGTGGCTGGCCTGACCCGTGACGATGAAGAACTGGGAGCCGTTGGTGTTGGGCCCGCGGTGGGCCATAGACAGGGCGCCGATCTGGTGCGTGAGGCCGTCGGCGAATTCGTCGTCGATCATCCCGCCACCGTGGGCCTGACCGCCAGTGCCGTTTTTGTTTTCGTAGTCGCCTGTTTGGATCATGAATCCCTTAATGACGCGGTGGAAGGGGGTGCCGTCGTAGAGGTCGTCTTGGGCGATGTTGATGAAATTTTCGGCCATGCGGGGTGTCTGGTCGGCGTAGAGCTCGACGGTGATGTCACCCATGGTGGTGTGAAGGGTGGCGGTGGGGTTGTCGGGGTTGGAAAGGGCGGTCATGGGGATGGTGGGGGATGAAGTGTGAGAACAAGCAGAAAAGAACAGGGCGCAGAGGCTGAGGGTGAGGGAACTGAGGGCTTTCATAAAGTAATGTGGAGTGAGGGGGTATGTGTGTTGTCGGAGTGTAAACTAGGCGTGGGGCTGCAGCACGGCAAGGGCATTTTGCAGGCGGGTGAGGGCTTGCTCACGGCCGATGACGGCCGCCGTGTCAAACGGGCCTGCGGAGGGGGTGGTGCCGCTGAGGGAATACCGAAAGGGGGGTAAGAATTGGCCGTTTTTAAGCCCGAGGTGCTGGATGACAGGGATGATGGCGGCTTTGATGCCTGCGGGGGTGAACTGGTCGTCGGGTAGATTGGCGAGTGTCTGGTGGCAGGCGGTCAAGATGGTGATGGCTTCGGGGGGATGGATGGCTTTTTTCGGGACGGTGAGGCCGTCAATGGTGACGGTGATGTCGCTGAAAAAGTAAGGGAACTCGGTCCCCATTTCCGCGTAGGTCTTGCACTTCTGCGCCATGATGGGCAGGGCGCGGGTGAAATGCGGGTGCTGGTGCAGGGTTTGGGGGGATTCCCACTGGGCGTAGTCAGCGGTGAGGCGCTCGGGCGAGAGACGGGTGCTGAGCCACTGGCGGTTGAGCCAGAGCATTTTGTCGTAGTCGTATTGCGCGGAGGCGGCTTGAACCCCGCCTAAATCAAAGGCTTGGCAGAGTTCGGACAGGGTGAAGAGCTCTTGCTCGGATTTGGGGTTCCAGCCGATGAGGGCGAGGCCGTTGACGACGGCTTCGGGGCAGAAGCCATAATCCTGAAAGTCTTGGATCAAGACGGCGACGCCTGGTTCGACTCTTCGTTTGGAGAGTTTTTTCTTGTGCGAGTCGAGCACCAGCGGGATGTGCGCGATGACCGGCAGAGGGCGGTCGATGGTGCGGTAGAGGAGGACTTGTTTGGGGGTGTTGGACACATGGTCCTCGCCCCGGATGACGTGCGTGACGCCCTGAAAGCTGTCGTCGAGGACATTGGCGAGCATATAGAGGACGCTGCCGTCTGACCGCGCGATGGCGAAGTCACCTAAAGTGTCGGAGGGGGTGCTGATCTCACCCCTGATGGCGTCAGTAAACGTGAGTGTCTCCCCTTTTGGGGTGCGGATGCGCCAGACGAAGGCTTGGCCTTGGTTGATTTTTGACTCGAGCTCTGGGCGGGGGGTGCTGCGCCAGGGGGACCAAAAGACAAAATTCGTCCGAGCGCTGTGGGCGGCTTGGCGGAGGGAGTCGATGGCTTCGGGGGTCTCGAAACAGGGGAAAATTTTGTCTTCGGCCCAGAGTTTGCGAATCCATTCGCGGTGGAAGTCGTCGGACTCTGTCTGGCGGTAGAAGGCGTCTGACTGGGTGCGGAAGTCCATCCCCAGCCAGGCGAGGCCGTCGAGGATTTCTTCTTCGTGGGCGGTTTGGCTGCGTTCGCGGTCGGTGTCCTCCCACCGAAAGATGATCTGGCCCTGATGACGGCGAGCAAAGAGCCAGTTGAACAGGGCGGTGCGGGCGGTGCCGAGGTGGAGGTGGCCGGTGGGTGAGGGGGGCATCCTGACAACTACTTCCCCCGTGAGGGGGGTGGGGGTGAGCGCGGTGAGGCGGTCGGGCGAGTGGGGGGTGAGGGCGGGGTGCATAAGGTGGAAGGGGAGTAAGGGACAGTGAAGAGTGGTTTTGGAATCTAAACCATGGGGGGAAGGGGTGTCAAACGAGAGTGGGTGGGGGGAATCATAATGTGTGGGGGGATCATTGGGGCTGGTAGGGGGAGCCGTAGAGCCGTGAGGTGACGGTGGTCTGGACGTCTAGGGTGGGGGGGGTGGTGGGGTCGAAGCCCCACTGGTCGGCGTCAAGCAGCTGGGTGGTGAGCTGAAGCTGGACGAAGGGCTGGAGCTGGGTGGTGTCGAGCTGGTAGCTGAGGTAGGGGTCACGCGCGGGGTGGAGGGTGAAGCTGAGCGCGGTGAGAGACAGGCTGTCGGGGGAGATGACGGTGGGGGTGCCAACGAAGCTGCGGCACCAGCTTTCGTCAGTTTTATGCCGAAAGTCGAGGATGGTTTTATAGCTGCTGTCGGCGGGGTTTTGGCCCTTACAAAGTGAGTTGACGGTGTCCCACTGGAGGGTAGTGGCCCAGGTGTCGGCCTGGCCGTCGCCGCTGGTGTCGAGGGCGGCGAACTGCTGCCGACTGAGTGTTCCCGGGGTTGCGGGAGGGCCAACGGTGGGCGCGGTGAATGTGTAGCGGGTGCGGAGAGTGTGGGTGCCGTTGGTCAGGTGGAGGGTGGACTGGGTGGGGCTGCTGAGAGCGAGGGAGCACGGGTCGGGGGTGCCGCCGAGCGTGAGGCCGCCGAGCTGGCGGTCGGGGGTGTTGTTGTTGTTGGTGTCCCACAGGAATGAGTCGAGGTAGCGGGGGGTGGGGGGCATACCCGAGCGGGAGCTGCACCCGCTGGTGACCCAGGGGCCGCTGGCGTTGCTGGGGTCTTGGGTCTGGAGCCAATATTGCTGGTAGTCGATGGTTTGATGACGAAGGTCTTGGCTGAGGCGTTCGACGAGAAGGCGAGTGGCTTCGTGGAAGTTTTGGCTGACTTGGAGGCGTTTTTGGATCTGGGTGACTTGCATGACGGCGGCTGTGGCCGTGATGATGACCACGGAGCCGATGCCGATCGCCACGAGGAGCTCAACCAAGGTGAAACCACGAGCGCGGCGACGGAAACAAGAGCGGAAAAACGAGGAAAATCTAGCCGTCATAGCTGGTGCGCTGATAGAAGTCGAAGAGTTGGGTTTCGAGGGTGATGGACTCGACGCGGTCGCCTTCGCGCCACTGGGTGGTGGCGATGGCTTGGAGCTTGCGGTCGGAACAGCTGTCACCAGCGGTGTTGCAGAACCCGAGGGAGGGGTTGTCAACGGTGCCGTCGGAGTCGTGGTCGTAGGGGTTGAGGAGGTTGACGGTCACGCTGCGGTAGAAGCTGGTGGGGGTGTTTGGGCTGGTGCTGCTGTGGGTGTAGGTGCCGGTGGGGGTGCGGTAGAGCTGGTAAAAGGTGTCGGCGCCGTCGGTGAGGTCAAGCGGGGTGTTGACGGTGATGGCTGGGTCGTCGGTGTCGCGCTGAAGAAACCAGCGGTTGGTCGTGAGCTGGACGCGGTAGTGGCCGCTGGTGAAGGAGCTGGTGTTGCTGGGGGAGGTGTCGCGCAGGAGCCAGCTGGCCCGTGGGTCGCTGCTGTCCAGCAGCCAGCGGGTGTCGCGGGCTTGGCGGGTGGCTTCGAGGGCTTCCTGCGTGAGGCTGAGCGCGATGACGCGTGACTGCAGGTCGGCGCTGCGGTTGAGACTCTGGGCCAGGGTGGCGAACACGCCTGTCATGACGATGGTGAAGATGGCCACGGCGGCGAGGACCTCGACGAGGGTCTCACCATTTGTGCGCGGGGGCAGGGTTCGCAGCCGAAGGAAAGCGCTGTACATAGAGGATTACAAGCAGGTTTGGTCGTAGGTGAGGGTGATCTGGCCGCTGGCGGCGATGACCTCGAGGGTGACAGTTTGGTCAGCGGTGGTGGAAGACAGGTCGAGGCAGGTGCGTGAGGTGTGGGTGGTGGTGGGGGTGATGGATTCGCTGGCGATGAGGTTGAGCCCCTGACCGCCGACGGGGAAGCTGACGGTGAGGGTGTCGTAGGCGGGAGTGGGGGTCGTGTAGAGGCTGGTGGTGGTGTCGAAGTCAGTGATGGGGGTGGGGCCTGCCATGAGGTTGTCGGTGTCGGTGCTGGTTTGCTCGGTCGTGGAAAGACCAGAGCTGTCGATGATGCAGTTAATTTGCCATTCGTCGGCGGAGTCGGCGTCGGTGTCGCCGAGCCAGACCCACTCCCACCGACTGGCGGGGACGTAGGTGCCAGCGTTGTCACACTGGGCGTAGGCCTGGGCCTGGGTGCGGGCGAGGAGGAGGCTCTGGTAGACTTCGGTCACGCGGGTGGAGTGGGCGTTCTGCTCTATCATCCCCTGAAAACTGGGGACTGCGACCCCCGCCAAAAGGCCGATGACGGTGATGACCACCAGCAGCTCTATGATCGTGAAGCCGAGGCGACGGAGGGGGAGCATTTCGTGGAGAGGGTACTCGCCTTTTTGGTCAGTGTCACTATAACTGCGGCTGACGGTTCCAAAAAATTTGCCCCATTTGCTGCTATGTCTGTCCGAAATTTCTGCATTATCGCGCACATCGACCACGGGAAGTCTACCCTGGCGGATCGGTTTCTGGAGATTACGGGGACGATCGCCCAGCGGGACATGAAACGCGGGCAGATGCTCGACACCATGGAGCTGGAGCAAGAGCGGGGGATTACGATTAAACTGCAGCCAGTGCGGATGGAGTGGCAGGGGGTGCAGTTGAACTTGATCGATACACCTGGTCATGTGGACTTTAGCTATGAGGTGAGTCGGAGTCTGGCGGCGTGTGAAGGGGCTATCCTTGTAGTGGACGCGACGCAGGGGATAGAGGCGCAGACGCTGGCGAATGTGTATTTGGCGCTTGAGCACGGTTTAGAGATCATTCCTGTGCTGAATAAAATCGACCTGCCAGCGGCCGAGCCCGAGCGCCGAGCGCAAGAAATAGAAGAACTGCTGGGGTTTAAGTCTGAAGATATCCTCCATGTGTCGGCCAAGGCGGGCACGAATGTCGATCAGTTGCTGGATAGGATTGTGGCGGAGATCCCTCCGCCAGAAGAGAATTTTATCTTTCAACAGCACAAGGAAGTCTTTGCCGACGGGGAGCCAAAAGCGCTGATCTTTGATTCGACGTTTGATACATACCGCGGGGTGGTGTGTAGTGTGCGGGTTTTTGGGGGGCGGATAGAAAAGGGGAAAAAGTACCGACTGATGCGGACGGGGACGCAGATAGAGGCGCTGGAGGTGGGGTGCCTGAGCCCGCAATATACGCCGCGGCCTGCGCTGGAAGAGGGGGAGGTAGGGTACATAGTGACGGGGCTGAAAAACGTGGTCGATGCGCGGGTGGGGGACACGGTGTCGACTGTGAAAGCGACGCCTGAGCTGGTGTTGCCTGGGTACAGCGAGGTGACGCCGTTTGTGTATGCGGGGATATATCCGATAGAGGGGGATGACTTCCCGTTGCTGCGCAAGGCTTTAGAAAAGTTGTCGCTGAATGATGCGTCGTTGCAGTATGCGGCGGAGCACTCGGGGGCGCTGGGGCACGGGTTTCGGGTGGGGTTCTTGGGCTTGTTGCACTTGGACATCATCCAAGAGCGGATCGAGCGGGAGTTTGACCTTAACATCCTCGTGACGGCGCCGTCGGTGAGTTATGATATCCTCCTCAACAGCGGAGAGCGCCAGACGGTGGCCAACCCCTCGGAGCTGCCTGACCGTAGCCTGTGGAAGGTGATGGAGGAGCCGTGGATGAAGATAGGAGTGATGTGCCCGACGGAGATGATCGGGGGGGTGATGACGCTGTGCACGGAGCGGCGGGGGCTGTCGAAAAACATTCAGTACACGGGGGCGGAAAGAGCGGAGCTGACCTTTGAAATACCGCTGGCTTCGATCGTGACGGATTTCTATGATGATCTGAAGTCGATTAGCTCGGGGTATGCGTCGATGTCATATGAGCCGTTAGGGTTGCGGGAGGGGAACTTGGCGCGGATGGATATCTTAGTGGCGGGAGACCGTGTGGACGCTCTGTCGCAGATAGTTTTCAAACCTGACGCGCATAAAATCGGGTTGGAGTGGTGCAAAAAGCTAAAAGAGATCATCCCGCGGGCGCAGTTTGCGATTGCCATCCAGGCGGCGATCGGGGGGAAGATCGTGGCGCGGGAGACCATTAGCGCGATGCGCAAGGACGTGACCGCGAAGCTGTATGGGGGAGACGTGACGCGGAAAAACAAACTCCTCAATAAACAAAAGAAGGGGAAGAAGCGCTTGAAGCAGTTTGGGAAGGTGACGATCCCGCAGAATGCGTTTTTTGCCATGATGAAGAAGTGATGGCTGGGCAAACTGTGCTATAGGAAACACTGATAAATTGAAAGGAACGGTAAAACATTTGCGAATTGGTCGCCATCAAAAAAGGATCTTTGAGGTGCTTTTTCACTCCAGAACCGTCACGGGGTCGAGAGACCCCGTGAGAACCTGTCGTAAAAAATCATCCCCAAATCCCTCTTTTTATGATTGGCGAAATTTATCAGTGCTTCTTATAGTGTCTGTGTTTTGTTTGCCTAGCACAGTATACAGATGGTGCGACACATCCTGGGTGCTTCGGATCTGACGGCGGGGCTGGTGGTAGACCTCTGCCAGCGGGCGGAGCAATTTGCCGACGCGCTGGCGGCGGGGGAGCGGCTGGAAATAGCGCGGGGGAAGATTATGGCGGCGTTGTTTTATGAACCGTCGACGCGCACACGCCTGAGCCATGAAAGTGCCATGCTGCGACTGGGGGGGCAGGTGCTGACGCAGGTGGGGATTGATAATACTTCGCTGAAAAAAGGTGAGACGCTGAGTGACACGCTGAAAATGGTGGAGGCGTATGCGGATGTGATAGTGATGCGCCAGCCAGAACCCGGCGCGACGGCCGCAGCGGCGAAGCAGGTGCGGGTGCCGGTGGTCAACGCGGGGGACGGGCCGTCGCAGCACCCGACGCAGAGCCTGGTGGATGTGTACACGATGTATAAGCACTTTGGGGGGCTGGACCGACCGCTGCGGATGGGGATGGTGGGGGATCTGAAATATGGGCGGACGGTGCATAGCCTGTCGACCGTGCTGCGGCGGTTTGGGCAGGTGGAGCAGGTGCTGGTGGCGCCGCCGTCGCTGGCGATGCCTGAGGAATATCGCCAGCCGCAAGACACGGTGCTGGAAGAACTGACCCCCAGTGTGCTGGGGAGTCTGGACGTGGTGTATGCGACGCGGGTGCAGGCGGAGCGGTTTGCGGAGCGGACGGAATACCTCGCGTTGCGGGATAAATATATCTGGACGCCTGAATTAGTGCAGCAGATGAAGCCTGAGGCGATCTTGCTGCACCCGTTGCCGCGTATAACCGAAATTACCCCTGAGGTTGATGCATTGCCGCAGGCGCATTACTTCACGCAGTCGGCCAATGCGGTGCCAGCACGGATGGCGTTGCTGGAGTGGGTGATGGGGTTGGATTAGCTTTTAAGCTGTAAGCTGAAGTGTTTGACTGGCTTCTTGAAATTCTTGGTTGAGCTCAAAGGTAATGCCATGTTTGGCAAAGGCTTTGAGGATGTTTTCTATAGTTCCACTGACAATGCGAGTGCTTATTTCTACGAATTCTTCATTGTAGTATTCTTTTCCAAGTAAGATGTCTTTCATTTCTTCTCTTATGTCGGTGGGTTGTTTTGGGAGATTGATAAGGTATCGATGCATTCCTTCCTTAGAAGGAAGTGCCATAATTATTTCAAATATTTTGTATCGGTTTTCTATCGATAGCTCTGAGAGATTATTGCATTTTTTTGCAAATACAGAGGTAAGTGGCGGTAGTCTGTCATGATTTTTATTATAAAAATCGTATAACATTGGAACTTTGCCATGTTTGGCAATAAGTGCAGATTTTTCTTCTTTTGATATGTAGAAATTTGTTTCAAAATTATTATTTCCCATGTCCTATTTGTATTTTTTTATTTTAAAAAATCAACCATAAGAACCTCCTAAAGGAGGTTCTTACTTTATTTTCAGGTACAAAAAAATCTCTGACACTTCGAACGTATAATTCGACCCTGGGAATTTAGCATATGAGAGACCAGAGTTTACGTAAAACTCTCATATACGTCTTAGGAGCGGTAAAAAAAATTGGTTTGCTCCGATACCCATTAGCCTCTGTAAAAGGCGATAATCCATCCGCACATTCCCGTACGGATACCTTGTTACGACTTAAG
>JAHDHX010000034.1 GCA_020631075.1 Candidatus Altimarinota bacterium | reverse complement strand
GTGTGCCGACAGGCTGATGCATTGCAAGGTGCCTGTCACATCATGTGCAGTGCCCCACCGTTCCGAGGAGCTCAATCCCTGTTAGCAGCTCGCTGCAGCACAGAGAAAACCACCCATTTGGACATCACGCCAGACCCACAAGCGCATTGGCCTCAGCTCCCTGGGCGTTTGCACAAATCCGCGGCTGCTCCTGCCGTTTTCATTCCTACCAAGTGCTGCATGACCTTGTGAGTCCACATCCTGTGCGTGGCACCAAAAAAAAGAGAGAAAAAACCCCCCAAATCGGACATCACGCCATACCCGCAAGGGCATCGGCCTCAGCACCCCGAGGGGCGGACAAATCACATACACACACCCCGTCGACCAAAGAACAGCCAGCAGCCACCGCATCCTGCCCCGGCGCCCGTGACACACGCAGCAGAGGTAGCACCCGCGAGTCAAGAGGCAGGGAAAGCCCCTGTACCACATCTGTAGCAAGCCCCACAGCCGGACCACCACACACCGCCGCAGATATACCACAGACATAGCCAGCCACCAAGCGCGCACACACACCAGTCACGTCAGCAGGCACCCGGCCACACGACCGCACAGCAGCAACAGGGTCCAGCAGGAACGGCACCGTGCTGATGTCAGCACACACAGCATTGTCGGCGACACAGTCAAACGCCTGGTGGACAGCCGCCGACGCGCAGGCGCACCCAGCCACCGCATCAAGCAAATCCTCCCGGAGGAGCGCTACAGGCGGTCCAGCCACCGCACCAGTCCCGTCCACAGCAGCGGGGCACCGCAGCAGTATATGAATCACATGGCGCCACCGCCGCTCGACCGCCGCACAGCTCCCAAACTCTTCAAAAGCGGAGAACACCTCACAGCCACATAACGAGCATATGTGTGGCCGACCACTTAATCCATACCGAAAATCACAGTCCCCAGGTAGATGGGACGACCTCACAGACATGAACACGTGTACAACTGCGGATGATAGGCATAGGTAGCATGGCCAACGCGAGCCACTAAGACAGAGGCCGCGAGCGACTGGATTCTGCAAGGCAGGAGCCTCCGGACCGCGTGCCCGTTTGCATGCCCGGCCGGACGAGGAGCGACAGGAGCGAGAGCACGCATCAGCTCCACCAACTCCTCGGTCCGCCAACACCCTCGCCAGCACCCCCAAGCGGAGCTGGTGGTTCCGCAGATGTAGGGCCACAGAGGCAGTCAGGGGTGCCTGGCGAGACGGCGGGCCCTGGTTAGGGGGCGCAACGGTCGGGTCCCCGCACCGTAGCCAAGCATGGTAGACCGCCAAATCGGCCCGCGTTCGCCATTGCGATTGCTCAGACCGAATAGCCGCACCCATGTAGTCAGGGGCAGTGG
>JAHDHX010000033.1 GCA_020631075.1 Candidatus Altimarinota bacterium | reverse complement strand
TGCATCAAATGATGCACTCAGTAGAATAGACACTAGCCTCGGCCTCCGACCTGGCCAAACCAGGCAAACAAGAGCTGATACTGTCGCAAAATATGCATCGATCCTTCTCGATGTGTCTTTCACATTAATATCAATATACTTCTTCATACTGTCGACGAAATATGTTGTATATTTCTCCACAGGCCCCGGTTGATCGGGGTCACTACCCGAGGTGGTGTGAGGGGAGTCGACGTGACCACGTCGGATTTGTCATAGGTTAAAGACAATGTGTATTACAGTCAAGACACTCGTCTCTGCGGCGCAGGCTCAACTTTCTTGAGAAAACGGGCACGCGCGCGGGCAGAGTTTGGCCCTCAGCCAGCGGTGCGGCAACCGTGGTGTACGCGCCCATCCCCCCTCCACTGTGGATCTTCCCGCCCATCACCGTCGCCACCCAACGCGCGGTTGTTGAGCCTTGGCGACGACGACATTGGCGTCTTTGACGGTTGGCGCGGGTACGTCATGACATCGAGCTGCCTTCAGCAGGATGAGGTCATTGTGCCCTCGACCTACCTGTTGTTGGCGAGCACAATGATTTCCTCGTTGTATTGCCCGTGTCCGGGCTTTGTGAAGGGAGGCGCGTTGTTGCGAGCGACTGTGACGCATGGACCTCTGCTTGACGTGCGCTCTGACGATGTTCTGGGCAAGACATCTAACAACACCTTTTTTATCTCGACGGCTGTGATGGATGTGTTCGTCCTCACCTATCTACTTGCTGCTCGTGTTCAGTTTTGCTTTCTCTTGTGTTGTCTCTCTTGTTGTCTGTTGTGTCCGCAGCAGCGCAGAGGCTTTGTTTTCCAGTTTGATTCCCCATCATGGCGTCAGCGTCACCCCCTGCACCGGTTCTAGCACCCGCTGAAGAGCGCTTGGCTGCCGCTATTGCCCTCTGTGCACGGCTGGAGCGTGAGGTCACGGACTTGGAGCAGGAGAAGGTTCGACTTCGCACCCGAGCTGATGCGGCAGCACTCACTGGTGGCGACCACGCCGCCGCTTTGACGGATTGCCAGTCCCGCCTGGAGACCGCAAGGCGGCGGCAGGTGCTTGCAGAGACAACGGTGACTGCTTTGGAGACAACGTCGTCGGAGATTATGGCGCAGCACCAGGAGATGCAGACGCACCCTGACCAGTTGCAGTCCCCCCCGGTGTCGGACGCTCTCCGCCGCGTGCTCCGGTCCCAGGTCAAGGCTGACTTCTTGCCCCCAATTCTCAATTTCTGCCCCAATTTGGCCCCCTTTTTGCCCACTTTTTGCCCACTTCTTACCCACTTCCTACCCACTTTTGCCCACTTTTGCCCACTTTTGCCCACTTTTGCGTCTACTGCCGTCGGGAAAACGTACCACCCGTACTTGGGTATAATAGGCAGTAGGCTATTTTTTGTACTGCGCATGTACTG
>JAHDHX010000032.1 GCA_020631075.1 Candidatus Altimarinota bacterium | reverse complement strand
CGAGCGCAGGTTTGGCCACCGGCAAATCACCCACTCCCTCATCGCACTCACCTTTGTCGGCCTCATCACCTACACCCTCTTCCCGGCCGATTGGTGGCTACTCACCGCCGCCTATTTCTCTCACCTGTTCATCGACATGATCACCGGCACAGTTGGTATTCCCCTCCTCTGGCCCTTTCAAGTCGCCTTCTATCTCGCCCAAATTCGCCCCAAATCGGTTGGTGAGCTTATTTTAGGGATTGTGATCGCCACGCTCCTCTTGGCTCCACAGGCGCCCACTGTTACTGCTACGATTCGCAATGTAGCCCCTCAAGAAGAAATCACATTTCTCCCTTCACCCACACCCCATACCGTCACCATCCTCATCGAAAACGTCTACAAGGTCGAAACTGAAATTCTCATCTCTCAGGGGGATTGGTTGGACCACGGAGATATGGTTGCCGATCTCACCACCCTGCGCCGCATGACGGCCGTCAACCCGACCAGTACCCCCACACTCACCCCATCCCCCACCCCAACCGGCACACCCACACTCACAAACACCCCACGGCCACCTGCCACCATCGATCCCTTTGACATCGCATCGGCCGAGCAAGATTTAGAACTGGCGGCCGCCATCTACCAGCGGGCCATCGCCACCGGCACACCCAACCCCATTTACGTCGCCACCCTCGCCAGCTTCCCACCCCAAATCCAAGATCGGCAAGATTGCATCTCACGGGAGGGATACGCTTCAGACACCGGCTATCGTTGCAATCAAGAGCTTGAACAGCTGCTCCGACAACAAGCCCGCTTTGCCACCCTAGCCGCCCCCTGGCAACCCGATCCCCTTGATGTGCAGGTCGCCCGTCAGCGGTACGAAGAAGCCCGGCTCGTCTACGATCAGCGGATGGCCCAGCTCCAATCCCAACCCACCCCAATGCTGTTGCCCACCAACACCCCATCCCCCACCCAAACAGAAACACCGACCAGCCAGCCAACACAGCCTCCAACCGCCACTCCCACGCTCCAGGCCGAAGATCTCACCCGCATCCGCTCACTTGTCTCAGGCCGTGTTCTCTCTGTCGAAATCGCTCGCATCACCGACAACTCAGCCACCGTTGAAATTGTGGTTCATATTGGTGGGCAGGCTCAAAATATTGGTGGGCATACCTCTGGAAACCGGCCCCCCGATGACTTTGAGCCAGCCATCACAAAACCGGTCACAACCCTCATCCCCGTTCAGCTAGATTCCGTCGTTGATGGAGACACGATCAATGTGCAATATGACGATGGCCGTCAAGAAACGATCCGCTTGCTCGACATCGACACCCCAGAGACGAAACATCCCACTAAGCCGGTAGAGTGCTATGGGCCAGAGGCCACCACCTTTACCGCCACTACCCTTTGCGGCGACCCGGCCGGGGCCTTCTGCACCACCCAAGTTTTTATTGAAACAGATACCATTCAAGAACGAGATCAATATGATCGCCTGCTAGCCCATGTTTGGTTTAAAGCCGAAGCCAGACCCCTTATAAATCTCAACGAAATCCTACTCAGCC
>JAHDHX010000014.1 GCA_020631075.1 Candidatus Altimarinota bacterium | reverse complement strand
AGACGGCACGACGCATTCTGGCCAGCCTGGAAACTGGGCATCCCATTGGCTTGTTGGTGTTGATTGAATGAGAGCCAGGTTGACGGCGAGGAATGTTCGGATTGGGAGGGATTCGGAAGTGGCCCTCGCTCGATCAGAAATCCTCTGGGACGGCAACCGCAAGTACGCTGTGTCGCTGCGGCGTCTCGGCCTCGCTATCGGTCAGTCGCTCACTCGATCGCCCCTGCGTCTGATCCTGTGGCTCTTGTCGCACCTGTGCGGCAGCGTCAGTCGCTGGTTCTGGTGCCCCGGTGCCTGCCCGTGTGCCTCTTTGCGCCCCCCGCGTTGGACCAACCAAGGTATGCCGCCGCGCCCGTCTCACCGCGAGTGCTTTGTTTTTTTTTGCGTCGATCATGCCGCCGCCAGGTGCCCGCCCCCCTGCTGGGGCCGGGACATCCCGCGGTGCCGCCCGCAATGCGCGTGGCTCCCGCGCCCACCATGGTCGTTCCCTGCGGGCTTCCGTGGAGACCACGCAAGCGGCGTGGGCGGAGCGCAGGGATGGCGCCGCCCTGGCAGACGCCAACCCCACCATGGTGGCTGTTCCCCAGGACGTGCTGGACAGCAATGAGGTGACCCTGGACACGCTGAAGGAGTACTGCAGGCTGCGGGCCATCCCGTTTGGGCAGCGCCCCTCGAAGCAGACACTGCGGTCCAAACTCATGTCCTTTAACTCTGACACGCAGACTGTTTGGTCCGCCCGCATGGCATCATTGACGGCCCGTCTGTCGGGGGAGCTGCAGGTGGGACGCGGCGCCTTGGCCCCGTTCCAGGCTGCTTTCTACCACCCGGAGGAGACTGTGGAGGACGCGCCGGCTGCCCCTGTGGAGCCGGCAGACGCTGGGCCTCCGTCTGTCGGTGTGGGGGACATGCACCGTTTGGCGGGGCGCGGTCGCCCACCCGCACCGCCATCCCGCTGCGCATCCCCTGGCCCGACTCCCCCGTCATCACGCCGCCCACCGTCACGTGGGCACTCTCCTCTGCGACCTCCCTCTGGCGGGGCATCCCCCCTGCTGGCGTCCTCGGGCCGTCCGAACGTGCTTCTCCCTGCGCTGTCGTCGGGCAGCGCCTCCCTCCCTGCCGCCCTTTCCGTCCCTGCCATTGACGCCGGCCGCCCCACGGGCATGAGGGAGTCCGACAAGAAGTACTTGGAGTATGTGGCCGCCAGGCGCCGCGAGGAGGTGGAAGTAGAGGAGGCGCGGCACCAAGCGCGGCACGAGGAGGTGCGGGGCATGATGCTGGCTTTGGGCCAGTCCATGGCCGGGGTCACTGGCGCGCTACAGGCGCACACCCAGTCAACCACCGTGGCGGCGGCGCGGCACAGCGAGGGGCTGGTCACCCTCACGCAAGAAAACATTGCGCTGCGGGCGGCCGTGGCCACCCCGGGTGTGTCCCCCGAGCCACGGCGGACGGGGAAGCGCCCTCGTACCGCTGGTGAGCGGCTGCAAGCGGACACCGGTCGTGCACCCGCCCAAGCGCTTGGGAGCGGCGAGGAGCGCACCCCGCTCCGAGACATCCTCTTCTCCCCCACCATGGAGCCCGAGCTCATCACCGCAAAGATGAAGTCGCAGCCGCTCATGGAGCAGCTGCTGTGGATAGTGCACCATGCGCACGTGTCTGCGGGGTGTCCTGGGCTGTTTGGCTGCTTTGTCGTCAAGAGCATCTACGACCAAGCTGGGAGGGCGGCGGCGGCAGACGCGGCCGCGGGCCGTAAGGTGGGCGTGGTCAACCGGGAGAAAAAAGAGCGCATCAACAACATCATCAACAACAAGGCGGACCTCTATGTCCGCCAGCTGTTCTGGCTGCGTGGGATTGTCCCCAAGGTGCTCGCGATTCCAGCGGGGCAGGCCACCAAGGAGGCCGTCCAGGCCATCACGCTTGAGCCGGGAGAACGTGCCGCCGTCACGGCGGCCATCAAGGAAGCGGCGGTCAAGCTGCACTATCCCCAGTCCCACCCCATCCTCACTCCCTCCAAGGCGCGTATGAGCCACCTCCGAGACATGTTGGGGGCGCTGGCCAGTGGCCATGGTCACACAAGCAACGTTGAGGAGATGCTGGGCACCTCTCCCTTTGCCGCTCGCCTTGCCGAGGCCTCCAAGAGGATATCACCGCGCTTCTTTTCGCCTGTTCCCCCTCCCTCTTGCACCGCTGTCCCTCCCCCTGCCGCCTGCGCACCTGCTTTTCCTTGACCTCCTCGTATCCACTCCTGTGCGCACGACTCTGGTCTTGGTAAACGTGATGTGCGACACCATCTCACAGGACATCAACTTTTTATCCGGGACACTCTTGTCCAACAACCCCACGAGCACACACGTCATGCTACCATGAGTCAAGAGCACCTGGTAGGACGCCGCACCCTCTGATGCAAGGCCCACAACACAGGTCACAGCCAGTCCTAGCAGAAAAGCATGTGTGCGCCACCATCTCACTGGACATCATATTTTTATCTGGGACACTGTCGTCCAACAGCCCCGCGAGCACAAACGCCATGGTCCCCCCGGTCAAGAGCACCTAGTAGGACCTGGCGCCGTGTGGTGCATCATCACAATACGGGCCGCAGCCATCCCGACGGCCGCAGCGACCATCTTCCAAGCCCTTGACAGCTCCAGGCACTGGCAGCTCTGCACCACTGTTGGCCTCCCCCACCGCTCTGACCCCATCGAAAGCTGCAGCGGTACCATCCGGCACCGCCGCAAAAACACACCAGGGCGACCACAGCCGCACCAGCCGCCAGAGTCAGTCAGAGAGGCGCCTGCACGAAAAGCCGACGCAGCGGGCGCACATCAGCAGCATCTGAAAAACTGCTGGAGGGATTGCCCACAGAGGTTGCGTAGCCCCGCCTAGCGGCCGCTGCTTCCCTCGCCGCAGCTCGGCGACGGCCTGGCTGGTCGGAGACTGAGAGTAGAGAAAGGCTATAACGGAGGAGGGAGGCCGCACCCATCCTGCGGGGAGACTGATCCAGCTGACCATATCACTGATGAAGGCGTTTCAATTCCGTCAAGGCTTACCCGGTCCACTCGATGACACTTCCACGATGCAAAAAAGAGTTAAGGGGCACTTTCAAGTCGCGCACCAGGGCTTGATGGTCAATTTGACAAGCAAAGAACAGCAGAGCCGAGTCACTTCTCGGACTAGACAGACCTTGCCCCATCCATTTTTCCCGCCAGCGCTTTCTCGCACACATCCAGTTCCCGCCCCGTCTGCCGCACTTTGCCCACTACCCTGCAATCATCCAGCCAGCCCAGTGTCTCCGCTTGCCGCCCAGATCCGCTCTCCTGCCCACACACTGCTCCACTTTACGCGGCCGCGTGCCTAGCAGCCTGCCTTGCGCCCTGCCACGCACGAGCGAATGGTGCAACTTCTTCCCCGCCACGCCCCATCGCGCGAGCACCCATGTGCGGCCGGCGGTGCCACCCACCGCGCCCCCCCTCCCCCGCTTGCGGCGCTGTGACGCGGTCCCCCCCCCCCTTTTGCCCTTGTCTTTCTCTTCTCTCCCCCCACTCGTTGCGCCATCGCTCATCGCCCATTCCCCCATTGAGGCGTTCTCCGTCTGCCATCTTCCGGGCGAGCTGCGCATCGCGTACTGTGCCTGGCGGCCACAGGCGTTGAGGCGACTTCTACCTGGACGATGGGCAAGCGGCCTTTTGCTTCGGTCTCGCAGGCATGGCCGACCCATGGTGGGGACCATCCTGCCCCCTCACCTGCCCAGCGGCATGAGATTGTCCTGTGGTACGATCTCTTCGTGGGAACGCCTGCTCGCGCCTGTGTCCCTGATGCTTCCGCCACCCCCTCAAGCGGCGCGCCGTCTGCCCGCCAAGCCGCGTCTTCCGCGCGGGCGGATGGCGCCGTTCCCCTTGCCGCGGCCGCAGCACCCGATGATTCCGTTGCGTCGGCGCCTTTGTCCGCTACCCCGGCCGCTCTTCACCCGTCGGATGGCCCGACGACCGGTGGCAAGTCTACCCACGCGCAAGTGGCGGAGTCATCCACGGGGGGCGGGCCTGCACGCGTCACCGTGGCGCCGGAGTCAGGGGCCCTCGCTGGGTCGGCGCCGCGGTTCTCCGCTCCTGCCCCTGGTGACGCACCTGCCGGCAGATCAACGGACACCGGGTCTGCTCATACGCACCTGGCCGAGTCGGGCACTGGTGGCGGGCGCGCACCCATGGTGGCAGCTCCAGCGTCTGATGTCCTCGCTGAGTCGGCGGCACTGTCCTCCACTCCGGCCGTCATTGACCCTCCTTTGCCCCGGGTGACCGTGGGAGCGTTGCATGCAGCAACACCCACGAGCATGGTGCACGTTGATCGTGTTAACATGACCCGTCTTGCCAATGACTTTTTGCGCGTGTGCCCATCGTCTGACATTGTCTTTCTTTTCCAGAAGGAGGAGATGCTGCGTGTGGTGGAGCACGGGTGTTTTGGTCGGCGTGCGTTTGCTGCCTTGATGAGTGAGATGTTTGTTCCTCCCATTGGAGGGGAGGTAGGGGACACCGAGTTCCTCCAAGGCCACCGACGCAACGTGGTGGAGGACAGCCTTGCTTTTTGGGACCGAGAGTGGGCTCTGGGAAAGGTGTGTCCAGAGCACTCCCCTGGGGCACTTTTCAATGACGTGGCTGAGCAGTCCCACGGAGCTTATTTATAGGATGCAAACGCACTTGTACCTCACCTTCTCCTTTTGCCACCCTCTCTTTAACCATGCTGTCCACCTCATCCTCTCCCACGCCGCCACAACTGCCGCACTATCCCCGCACCGGCCTGTCCCCTTCAGTAACACCACCACCGGTCTCTCTCCCCGCTTGCCAAACGCGCCTCAGCCGGCGTTCCCCCTTGAACGCGGCGTCTTGGGGCGGGTCGGGCCCCACGACCCACTACCCCTGTCGCCCACCCCGACATCGCTAGCCCTACATAGGCCAGCGAGGAAGGTGGGGGCGGCGTTAGGCGGGAGAATAAGGTTTCGGGGACACACCATCAAGCCAGTGAGTGCGGCTGCGGCGACGGCGAGCCCCCCGCCCTCCCTTCCTCCGGGCTGCGAGCGGTGCCCCTCCCCCCGCGCTGGGTCACAGCGCCTCTCCCAGTCGGCGGGCTGCCGCGCTGGCAGCCGCTTTGGCGGCTGTGGCAGTAGAGGTGCGTGTCGGCGGCGGCGGCGGCGGCCGCCGCCGCCACTGTGGCCACGCCCGGTCCCGTCGCTGCTGCGGAGGCGGTGGTGGCGTCTTGGAAAGCAATGGCGGCCCACCCCAGGCCTGCCCCCCGCGTCAAAAAAGCAGCCGATGGCAGCAAGGACGTGTTCGTGGGCGGGGGGCATCCCGCACGTGCAGCGTTGGTGGAGAGACAACCATGCGGGTGCCTTGGTGGACAAATAACGTATCCGCGAGCTGAGAACGTCGAGAAAATACAATATTTATCGCTGATCGCTGTGCACTTGATCTTCACAGCGACTGGATTGGGCGGGGCTGCTCCTGCCCGACCACGTGGTCGACCTCAATTCCCACTGCGATCGCGCCCCGACTCGACATGCCACTGCCGCCGTCGAGCCGCCTCCTGCTCTGTTGCCCCCTTTCACTGCCCCCCTCTCCCCCCACTGAGGTCAACCTCCGGTGCCGCTATGGAGTCGCTGCTGGTCACTGCCGGTAAAGCGGTGGCGGCCGCACGGCAGCCGACGCCCGATGATGCTGCCGCTTCGGTGGGAGCGACCGGGACGCCTGCGCACGGGCATGGCGCAACTGGCGCTGGTCTTCCTCCGCTTCCAGCTGTGCGTGGGCGGCTGCCGCGTCGCGGCATCCGGTCAACGTTTATGGAGGCCATGATCCTGGACCACTGCCTGGACGAAGAGACAAAGGACGACTCTGATGCAGGCGATGGTGCAGAGGAGGCAGAGGAGGAGGACCCCAGCGACGGCGACAGCGTCGAGGCAGGCGGGGACGATGAGCAAGGCCTGGTCCCTGGGACTGCGGCGGGGGGTCGCGCGCAGCCGCCGCCTCAAGCAACGAATGGCCCTGGCCCTGCTCTTCGTGACGGTCTTGCGAGCGGCCAGGTGCCTCCCACTGAGCTCGAGCCCACGTTCTCCTTTCAACCCCTCCCTTCCCTCGCCCAGCTCAAGGACAACACCGACGAGTTTACGAGCCAGTTTATGGAGCTGATCGTGCGTAGCTGGCCGCAGGCGGAGGTGACCAGAACGAGCAGGAAGGCCAACGCGGCTGGCGCTCGCTGCGGCGGTGCTCGGCCGCGGGCTGCCAAGGGGACGGACGCGGACCTCAAGACGTGGGCATCTCGTATCCACACTGCCTTGCTGTTTGCCAACTTTGTCGGACGTGCCATCTGCATCCCCACCACCGGGCCACGCCCGTGCGATGCCGAGATCGATCGGGGCGTGGCCAAGTTTTTTTCGTGCCTGAACGAGTCCACCCTCGAGGTCATCAACCGCTTCCTCGACTCGAGGCGCAGGGGCTACGCTGTTGCCGGTGGTGGCGCGCCGGTGCAGGAGAAGACTATCAAGGCGTACTCGGCGGGCCTGACCCACCTCTTTGCCAGGGCCCGCGTGTCTGGCGTCGCGGGCAAGCGGGTGGTCCCCGACTGCATTGGGGTGTCGGCGCCGTGGCAGCTCAAGGGCGTGGCGGAGCTGGAGAGGGAGCAGCGTGGAGTGCGGGCCGATGCGGGTCTGTTTGTTGGCAACCCGATGATGGCAGATGATGTGCGGCTGCACAAGACCTCCGCTGAGCGGGAGGCCCGGCAGGCGGGGGAGCACTCTACTACAAGCGGAAACGTGACGCCCGCTCTGCTGTTGCAGCTGTTTGACGCGCTGGTCACGTGCCACCTGCCTGCGCGCAAGATGGCAGGCGACATGCCAGCCGGCATTTCATCACGCGATGCACCGGCACCGGCTGTGTCTGAGCCACCAAACAACCAGGCACCAGTGCCACCGCCGGGTGCGACGGAGCCTGCTGCTCCCCCTGCCGGCCAATGTGCGTCGCAGTCGGCCAGTGAGACGGACTTCCTCGCGTACCTGTTTTATGCCTTCTTGTTTGTCACGTTGGCGCGGCCCATCTCCCTGCTAAACCTCAAGTACAAAGACATCTCGCTTCCAGACCCACTGGTGGCGGGGAACGAGCAATTCTTCAACCAGTACGTTGCTTGGGACTGCTTGCTCGTGTGTGTGTGTTCTCGGGGTTGCCGTAGCCGGTTTGTTTTTCTTGCCATGTTCATCATGACATGTTTCTGAACCACCTGCTGACCAGCATACCACGACAACCACACCTGATTGCTACCCGTGCTTGGGCTTTGTGCTGCTGCGTTCTGCTTCTATCCTTACAGGCACAAGCACCCACGGTTCCTTGACATCACACTGCGGGTGACCAAAGGCGGGTCTAAGACTACGGACCTCCTCATTTTGCGGGTCTTCAGCTACTATGCCCACGTCTCCGAGGAAGAAGAGATGTCCCTCGGGCGGTCAACCTTTATCCAATGCAGCGCCCCGTACACCAACCTTCCACAGCTGCTCATGGGTGCCGTGTTTTTGGTGTCCTCCTCGCCGGCAGTCGTCGGATGCGGCAGCATGCTTGCTGACCTTCCGGTTTTTCCCAGCATGTCGACTGGGGGAAAGCGGGACCGGGTTATCTTTCTGCGCCCTCGTACGCATCCCGAGATTAACGGGCGTCTGACGCGGGACCTGCGCCGCATCGGCATGGACCTGGTGAACGGGCAGCGGGCGGTGCGTATGTACGGCTTCCGGCGAGGTGGCGCCCAAGACCTTTTGGACTGGAGTGGGAACTACGAGCTGGTCATGAGACTTGGCGACTGGAAGCCAGACTCGAACAGCTTCTTTATTTACCTCACGAACATGAACGCCCGGGGCACTTTGCGGTCCACCCTGCGATCACATGGACAAGATGATGTGACGCAGACCGTCGCGCAGATCATGGCGACGTACAACCACTGGGCTGTGAGCGTCGTGAGCAGCTTGCGAGCAAGGGTGTTGGGGCTCGAGCCGGCACTCGATGCGGCTGGTGTCACGGCCTTCGACTTGGCAGCGACGACCAAGCTGTGCACCATGTTCATCGAGTGCGTGCTGCAGCTGCGTCACGGGCGCATCTCGGCTGTACCAGATGAGGAGGAGGCGCAGTGACTTGGGGGGGTGCAGAGTGAGAGTGTGGGGGGGCGCAGAGGGGGGGTAAGGGGTGACCTGTAGTGCGCCGTGGGACAGAGGGAGCGAAGGGATGTATCCGCTGGTCGTGGTGGTAACAATGTCTTTGGTAAGGCAAGGAGCAGAGAGTAACAATCTGGTGTATCTTGTCTGCAGCGCAGAGCTGACCAGCAGGCCCGACCAAGGGCACAGACAGCACACCCAGGAGCTGGGTGCACCGAAAAGTGAGAGGCTATTGGCAAGACGAGGACAGTGCTCTGGTGGGAAAGGACTCAATCGGCCAAGGCACAGTGCCCCGGCGAATGCGGGGTAGTATCATGCATGAGGTTACTGGCGGCAGTGGGCAGTGGTGCGGTGGAAGGGCAACAACGTGTGGCGCGGTGCAGTGCCGTGCTGTATGAGGACTCAATCGGAAAAGTGTGCCCAGTTCCCCGGCAATACACGGGAAGGATAGAGGGACACGGCGGCAGCGTGGAATGGTGCGGTGGAGGCAACTGCGAGGTGTGGCGCGGTGCAGAGAGGCAAACGAAAAAGGGAAGCGGCCACTCAACGACTACAGACGCGATTCAACACCCACTGCAGGGGGATACAACCCCCGCCGCGCGCCACGGTCCATGCCCAGGAGAGTTACGGCGCGGCGGGGGTTGTCGGGGGCGGGCGGCGACACGACACGGAGTGGGATACAGAGGTGGTGGAGGAAACCAGCACGCAATGCTGCTGTCTCCCAAAGCGGCCAAAGCCGCTGGAATCAGGTGGGGGCCCTTGGTGACAATGTGGCACCTTACCACAGCCCAACGGCAACGGCACGGCAGTCGGAATGCGGCACCACGGCTCCGCCGACAGCGCAAGCGTGACGGGTACACCAACCCGGGAGCCCGCCAAAAACACAGCCGTTCAAGCGGCGTAGCAGGCCAATTGACAAGGGCCACTTGTACCCACTCTTGTCAGCAGCAATACAGAATTGTAATGATTGCAAGCCCACAACGGCTCCACCTCATTGGGCGCACTGTTCCATCGGCACTTTGCATTCTCACCTCGCACAGACGAGACCTGGTGCAAAGGGCAATCAGTGCCTGTGGCGCCGACCGCGGGGTCCACCACGGCGGTGGGAGCGGTCCCGCCACCGCCACCGCCGCCCCCGCGCCCGCTCCCGCGTCATCGCCTCCGCCACCCCCGCTCGCAGCGTCTGCCGCGCGGCGCGCGTTGGGCGCCGCCGCCGCCGCTGCGCCGCCGACACCTTCTCTGCCCCTACCCCCACCGCAATACCCGCCCCCATCCCGCCTCATCTTCCCCCCTCCCCAGCGCAATGCACCCCGCCCTGTCCAAGCCCAGGGGCTCCGCGCACACCAGGGACCTCCCCCCGGTCATTCGAGAAATCAAGAACGGTCCCCCCCGTCCACCGACGCCCACCATCCCCTTGCCAGAGCGGCCGCCCGAGGGGGAAGGTCCCGGCAATGCCGCCGGCGAGGCGGGCTGCCCGGAGGAGGATGGCCCCCACCAGCTGGTTGGCAGGTTGTCCCTCCCCGCACCCAATGGTAGAAAAGCGGTGGCGGCCCGTGGCAGGGGCTGCAGCGGCGGT
>JAHDHX010000013.1 GCA_020631075.1 Candidatus Altimarinota bacterium | reverse complement strand
CATGCTACAATAATGGGATTTTATCACTTTATCCCATGTCAAAATCCACACACACTTCCGGGCAAAAAGCTGTCTATGCAGCCGCTTTTGCATTTTTAGCTGGGTCAGCGTACTTAGCTGGGTCTAGCCTCGAGCAATACAATGACCTGCAAGCCAGCGTCATCGCCGCCGAGAAAAAGACTGTCGAACTCCAGGCTGCCTACGCCACCAAGGTGCAGGCCAGTGAACGACAAGCCATCGCCACCCCACAGGTGAAAACAGCCGTGATTGCCCCAAAGGCTGTCACCAAGGAGGCCGTCAAAACCGCCGTCGTGACCGAAGAGGTTAAAACGGTGGAAACAAAAATCGCCCCCGTGGCCGAGCCAGCCCCCGCAGTGGAGGTCAAGAAAGCCGTCGCTGCCGAGCCCGTCGTGGTGGAAAAAGAAGTGATCAAAGTGGTGGAAAAGCCCGTGATCATCAAGAAGGAAGTAGTCCGCGTCAATGAAGTCAAGACCGTCGTGGCTGCACCTGAAAAAACGGAGACCATCACCAAGGAAGAGTTTGAAAAAGCGGTCGAAGCTGCCACCGAGGAGGTGAAGAAAGAAGTCAAAGCCGAGGTAAAAGAAGAAGTGAAAAAAGAACAAGAAGAGAAAGTCGAGAAAGTCGAGGAAGTGAAAGAAGTGGAAGAAAAAAAAGAAACGAAAGAAGAAACACCCAAAGTCGAAGAAGTGTACCAACACGAAATCCCCGCCCCGACCCGCAAACGTGGGAACAGTAGTGCTAAATCTGTCCACACTGTCGGTGTCTGTCAGACATCGCTCTACGGTGCGAAACAGTGTGTAGAGATGACCCCCAAAGATGATGCTTCATTTACGGAGTGTCTGGCGGACAAAAAAGGCGGAGAGTTCTGTGTCGGTCAGTGGGCTGCGGCTCAAGGCCTCCAAACCTGTGACTCTGACGCCCAGTGCCGTGGTGAGGAAGTCGCCGCCATGCCCACGCCACCCGTCATCACCACGGGCTGTGTCGACCATTTTGACGGGATGTACTGCCCCCACCGGCCCGAAAACGAATGTGTCACCGTCAATAAAGAGACGTACTGCCAGCCCGCTGAGCAAGAGATCATCATCGTGAAGCAATGTGACGCCGCCGCCTTCCCGGGCTCGGCGGAATTTGCCCAACGCAAAAACAAAGTCGTGTGCTCGTTTGAGAAGCTCTCTAAGCACGTCATTGGAGAAGGTGAACCCGTGGAGAAATTCCGCTCGATGCAATCTTTCGAAGACTGCACCATCCAAGCCAACAACCAAAGCAAAACCATGGTCTACGACTTCGGTCAGCAGTGTCGCTTCAGTGTCCGCTAACCGTTTTGTAAGAACTTAATTTCTAAATTTCTGCTTCACCCTTATCCCCTTTTCTCATGAATTTCTTCCGTACTTCTTTATCACTGGTGCTCAGCCTGTCACTCCTCGTGACGGGCAGCCCGCTGCCGTTCTTGCAGGTGAGTGACGGCACCGTGCGCGTGACCCAGCCGACGGTCAGCCAGGCCGACGCTGCCTACATGCAGGACGACGACGCCGGGACTTTTGTCGTCGACTTCACAGATAGTCTTGGGTTTCTGCCTGACGGCCTCCCCTTTCGGGAAGACATCTTGCATGACACCGCCGCTGACACCTTGACCCTCGCCGACAACGACGACGATGGATTTTTCACCACCGTGACGATCATTCCAGAGTCCAGCCGACAGTGGGAAGATCTCACCATTAACGGAACCCAAAACGGCGGCACCGTTGACGCCACCATCCTGGACTGTGCTGGGGCTACCCTCGCGGGGCCCATCAGTATGACGCTCGGCACCCCGGTCGACCTCAACGCCCAAGGCCTCACCCCGTATGACCCAGTGACCAACACCACTGGTGACGAGTGCATCCAGGTGCAAGTGGCCCTCGGTCGCTCCGCCACTGACGCTCCGGCGCCTGTCGTCTCTGACGTCGTGGTCGAGTGGGACGCTCTGCCGATTTTCTTGGTGGATATAGAAGCAGAATACGCTACTCGTGCGCTCACATCCGAGCAGATCTTCACTGTGCGTTATAGTGTCTCACACGTGGAAGACCCTGCCCCGGTGCTCTATGTGGAGCTCCCGCAGGACCCCACCACCGCTGACGGTGACTATGTCGGTGCGGTGGAACCCCCCATTGGGTATGACCTCCCGGGGGAAGACCTGACTGCCAACTTTGTCTCTGCCAAAGACGGCGGGCAATACACCTCTACGGGGCTGACCGTGTCTGGGGTGACTATCCCCCCACACAGTGTGTACTGGGACCTCGGCCCCCTCGATGACGGGACTACTTACATCACGGAGTTTATCATCAAATCTAATAATTGGATGGAAACGGGCTCTGTGTATGAGCTCACCCCAGTGATGGACTCTGTCGAAGCCAATCGAGTAGATGGCAACACCGCCACCACCGAAAATACTTCCGTCCCCGCACCTAGCTTAAGCAAAACAGAAACCAAATCGATCGTTGTTTCACCAACGGAAAAAATATATTATTACCAAACAGGAAGTGGCATTTTGAACTTTAAGCTGAATGCTAAAACTTCCACAGTAGCAAATAATCGTGAGCCAATCTACAACCCTATATTGACTGATGACCTCAGTGACATCTGGGCTGTCCTTTCCAGTGACTGTGGCGAAACAGACATCACCACCGCCATCACCAATATAACCCCTGCACCAGATCCCAGCTCCAGTTTTTACAGTGGGGGTACGGCCTTGGTTTGGACTATCCCCTATGACTTAAATGGAGCCACTGGCAACACCAGCTTTGGTGTGTCATATGACGTCGATGTCACGGGGTGTCAGGTCGACGATCTAGTTATCTCCAATTCCGCCCTCCTGACTTCCGACAACGGGGCCGACAAGGTGGCGGACGACGAAGTCCTCATTAAATATACCGAATTTCCTCCGCCTGCAGGTGGAGGGTTTATTAATCACACAGTAGAGCATGATGTTGATATGTTCGTAACAGATCAAACCTATGGAACAAATGGATATTACGGTCAAATAATGAATCCAATTGGAACAAAGACTACTACCGATGACTTGATTCCTGGCCCATATATTCATACTCCAGTGTCTGGCGTAGCTGGTGATTTTTGGGGACATGATAAAAATGGACATAGGAGTGGATATATCCTCCCTGAAAGATATGGAAATTCTGTTCGACTAGTTTCAGCTGTAATGCCTAGTGCTAGCTCTAAAGATACTGCAGGTGCTACTATTCGATTTCATAAAATACCTGCCGGCACTACATTTCAAAGTGTTGACATACTAACTGAAGACCAAGGAATTGACATTAATGGTAATCCAAGCCAAATCAATGGAAGTATGGTTAGAGGAACGTACAACGTCAATTTACCAGATAATGTTGTTCCTTATTATTATGATGACAGCATTGGAACCAATGGAGGAAACCCTATACATTCTCCGCCAGAAATTTCCGTTTCTATGCTTCATGCGATGGCCGGGACAAGTGGAACACTTCCTACAGGATGGACAGCCACTCAACCAGCCAATTTATCTGACGTATCTTGGGTGGCACTCTACAACCCATGTGTAAATGCCAGAACAATGCCTTTGTATGGCAACCCTGCTAGTGCCTGTGTGAATGATGATCCAACAAGTGATTATTTTGAAAGATTTTGGAATACAACTGGTGGCTTAGCTGGTAGTGGATACTACTATCCTTCAGTTGTAAATGTAACTATAGACGAGCCAGCTAATGTTTGTTTAAGTGATGAAATTGAAATTGAAGAAACAATGATTAGTTATGGATATTATGACCCCTCAGACGAGTACTTATCATTGATTCCAGCAGATGAAACTGCACTGTCAAATAGAGTAAATAATTTAATTACAAATTCCAACCCTAACTGGACAAGAAGAGAGAGAATCTACGTTGAACCCAACGTACCAGATTTCAACGGCGGAGCCTTTATTAACGGAACAAGTTCAACCACCCCAAACGGAAACCCTGTGTACAACTTCCGTTTAAATAACACGGGGCCAATCCCCGCAGATAGCATGACTATGACTATCACCGTCCCCACCATTAATGACAATAACGGTGGCACAGTGGACTTCCCCGTACCAACCTTTGACGACGGTGGCACTGGGTTTATCACCAGCATTGACACCTCCAACTTCCCCAACACCATCGACCTTACCCTAGGGAGTGTGGCGGCCTTTTCCGCTGGTGAATTTGACATGACTTTGGAAGTGCCCGGCAACGCTGACGAACAAAGCTACAACATTACTGCCACCACCAGTATTGACGCTACTACACCCTGTAGTTTGCCGCCTTCCCCGAGTTTGACGTACGAAACACGGATCGACCTCGAAAACCCCAGCCTGGAAGTAACGAAATCCGTTGACGAACCACTGATCCTCACTGGGGATGAAATCCACTATAACCTCGAAGCGGAAAATATTGGTCAAGGGCCTGCCCGATTTGCATATGTAGTCGACACTATTCCCAATAACACCATCATTAAGGAAGCATACACCACGGGAACAAACAGCAACGGAACAACATATACCTGTGCTGACTGTGCCCGTGTTTACTTCTGTGACGCTGCAGCCTTTGGTGGTGCCCCTATTAGTGTCATTAATTCCCCTGTTGAGGCAACATTTGTGTCTGACTGTGAGCTCGGAACAAATACTGCCGGTACATGGGTGCCAGCTACGCTTGCTCTCGAAGATGTAAAAACTGTTGCTTGGCGCCTCGTTGGGCCGACAACTTCAGGAAACTTCCCCACTGGCGTCCCGAAAACCATGGGCTTCACGGTGACTAATGACCACGCCCAAGACGGTGGCGTGATCGAAGGGTCACCCGACGCGACGGTTATCTTCAATGAACCGATGATCGTGTCCAACGACACCCTCCCCGCACTGGGAAATAAAGTCCATACCACGATCGTCAGTGGCCAGATCGGGAACCAAGTCTGGTACGACCTCGACAGTGACGGTGCGTACGAACCAGATGACGGCGAAGCGGGCATCGAAAACGTCGTCATCGAACTCCTCTGGGACGACGACAACGACAGCGCCACCCCCATGGTGCCATTCACCGACGCCACGGGCGCCGTGGTCACCGCCACCACCGACGCTGACGGCTGGTACGAATTCACCGACCTGCCCGTCTTCCACGACAACGGCGACGGTACCTACAGCGATGTCAACTACCAGGTCATCGTCGCGACCAGCAACACCGCCGCTGGTGGCCCACTCGAAACCTACGACTGGGTCGACGGCCCCAACGACGGTGACGACAACAACTCACAAACACCCACCGGCTACGACATCACCCTGAGCTACAACGACCAACACTTCGAAGACCTCACCGGTGACTTCGGTTACATCGAGCTCGGCACCGTCGGTGACTTTGTTTTCTACGACATTAACGGCGATGGTGACTACGACACTGGCTCTGAGCTCCCCATCGAAAATGTTGAACTCACCCTTTGGGTTGACCTCGGGGACGGCAACGGCTTTGTGGCTTACTCCTCACTGCCCACTGGCTTCCCTGACACCACCACCAACGATGGTACCAACAACGGTACGACCATGACGGACGCCACTGGTGCCTACGAGTTCGGCGACTTGCCCCTCGAATGGTATGACCCAGTGACCGACACCATCAACACCATTACCTACATGGTGGAAGTCACCCAGCCCCCAGCGGGCCTAACCTCGACCGAAGGCGCCGCCAACGGTTCCAACGGTGACAATACGTCCAACCCTGACGGTGACCAAGACAACACCACCCCTGATGGCTACCAGTTCACAATCGACCACGACGACCCAGCCACCGCTGATGACGACGAAAGCGAAGACTTTACTGGTGACTTCGGGTACGGTGCCTTCGGTGAAGTGGGAGACACGGTCTTCTATGACACCGACGGTGACGGCGACCTCGACACCGGCGAAAACGGCATCGCAGGCGTCGAACTCACCCTCTTTGTTGACCTCGGGGACGGCAACGGCCTGGTGCCTTACAGCACCAGCGGCTTGCCCCCCATCAGCACCAGCGACGGCACCAACGACGACACCGATGTCACTGACGTGAATGGAAACTACAACTTCGGTATGCTCCCATTGCAGTATGTTGACGCAGATGGAAACTTGATTGACCTCACATACCACGTGGAAGTCAGCGGCCCACCCGCCGGTGTGGTCAGCACCGACGACCAAGCCAATGGATCAAACGGTGAGTCCACCGCCAACAACCCCGGTGACGGTACCGCCAACGGTACCACCGGGACTGACGGTTACACCTTCTCTGTCGGTCTGGACAACCCAGATACAGACGCCAACGAAACCCAAGACTTCTCTGGTGACTTCGGATATGTCGCTACTGACCTCGAAGTAGTCAAAAGCGTCACCCCCACCATGAGCCCGGTCGGCGGCGTCGTCACCTGGGACATCGAAGTGACCAACAACGGACCCATCGACGCCACCACCGTTAACGTGTTTGACCAGTTGCCCACCACAGTGGCCTATGTGTCATACACCGCCACAGCAGGGACATACAGCAACACCACTGGTCTCTGGACTATTCCAGCACTGGCCAATGGCGACAAAGAAACCCTGTCCATCGTGACCGAAGTCCTCGTTGACCCCAGTGTCACCCCAGTGGTCAACACTGCCTACGTCGGTGACCAAGACACCGCTGACGGCACCACTGACGACTTCGACGGTGACGGTGAGCCAGACGACGAAGGTACCGCCTCTAACGGCTCTGACCAAGGTGACTCTGACCCCAGCAACAACGAAGACGACGCCACCATCGGCAACCTCGAAACTGACCTCGGTCTCTCGGGTCACGTCTTCTATGACCCTGACCAAGACGTCGACCCCAACGGCGCTGACGACGTCATGCTTGAAAACGTTACTTTGATCCTGACTGGGCAAGATATGTACGGGAACTATTACATCCCCGACAGCACTCTCTACCCAGCGGAGCACGCTGCCGCGCTGGCCATGTATGGCTTGACTGGCACCGAACCAGCCATTGTGACTTCACCCACGACCCTTACTGACGCGGCTGGCTACTACGAGTTCACCGACCTCTTCCCAGGCGTGTACAACGTCGTGGAAATCCAACCAGTGGGCTACCTGTCCACAGGGTCAAACACCGAAAGTGACATCATCCCCGTGGGTCAACAGGGTGAAGGTTCTGTGCAAACAGGCGACAGCGCTGACGCCAACATCATCACCGACATCGTCCTCAACTGGGATGACTTCAGTGAAAACAACGACTTCGGTGAAGACCTCGGTTCCATCGGGAACCAAGTCTACATCGACGCTGACGGTGACGGAAACTTCGACACGGGCGAAGCCCCAATTGCAGGCGTAACCGTCGAACTCTACGACGACAACGGTACCCTTGTCGGTACAGCCACCACTGACGCCGCTGGGCAGTACCTCTTCGACGACCTCCCCCTAACCGCTGATGAAGGCAAAGGAACCCTTGTACCTATTACCTACACGGTGGTCATCCCCAGTGGACAGACTGTCCTCAGCACCTTGACCAACGTCCAAGAAACCACCGGAACTTCCACCGCCGACAACGACGGCAAAGACGAGACTGGTTATGACATCGTCCTGACCGAAGACGTTCCCGACAACATGACTGGTGACTTCGGCTACCTCAATGGTGAGATCGGTAACATCGTCTACATCGACACCGACGGCGACGGCAACTACGACGCTGGCGAACCAGGTATCCCCGGTGTTACCATCGACGCCCTCGACTCTCTCGGGAATGTCATCGGTACCACTACCACCGACAGCACTGGTCAGTACAACTTCGACGACCTTCCGCTCGAAACCTACACCGTGGTTGTCACAGACACCGCCGGTGTGCTCAATATCTACACGCACATCCCAGGTCCGAGTGGTTCCACCGCTGACAATGACTCCAAAGATCCTTCGGGGTATGACATGGAGATCACTCCAGCCAACCCAGAAAACTTCACTGGTGACTTCGGTTACCTCAACGGTTCCATCGGTAACCAGGTGTACATCGACGCTGACGGTGACGGCAACTACGACACGGGCGAAGACCCAATTGCCGGTGTCACGGTCGAGCTCTACGCCAACGGCACCCTCGTCGGCACCGCCACCACTGACGCCGCTGGGCAGTACCTCTTCGATGAACTCCCTCTCGGTTCATTCGACACAGCTGGTGTCTTCACACCCATCAACTACGAAGTGGTCATCCCTGCGGGACAATCTGTCCTCAGTACGCTGACCAACGTCCAAGAAACCTCTGGAACATCCACCGCGGACAACGACGGCAAAGATGAAACTGGGTACGGCATCACCCTCACACCGACCGAACCCGACAACATGACTGGTGACTTTGGTTACCTCAACGGGAGCATCGGCAACCAGATCTACATCGACGCTGACGGCGACGGGACCTTCGACACGGGCGAAGACCCCATCCCTGGTGTCACCGTAGAACTCTACGACGGCACGGGCACACTCGTTGCCACCACTACGACAGATTCTAACGGTGAGTACCTCTTTGACGACCTCCCCCTCGGGGACTACGAAGTCGTCATCCCTGCCGGGCAAACCGTCCTCAGCACGCTGACCAACGTCGTCGGCCCAGCTGGGTCCACTGCCGACAACGACGGCAAAGACGAAACTGGGTACGAGATCACCCTCACGCCGACCGTCCCCGACAACATGACTGGTGACTTCGGCTACCTCAACGGTGAGATCGGTAACATCGTCTACATCGACACCGACGGCGACGGCAACTACGACGCTGGCGAACCAGGTATCCCCGGTGTTACCATCGACGCCCTCGACTCTCTCGGGAATGTCATCGGTACCACTACCACCGACAGCACTGGTCAGTACAACTTCGACGACCTTCCGCTCGAAACCTACACCGTGGTTGTCACAGACACCGCCGGTGTGCTCAATATCTACACGCACATCCCAGGTCCGAGTGGTTCCACCGCTGACAATGACTCCAAAGATCCTTCGGGGTATGACATGGAGATCACTCCAGCCAACCCAGAAAACTTCACTGGTGACTTCGGTTACCTCAACGGTTCCATCGGTAACCAGCTCTTCTTCGACGACAACGGCGATGGTCAATATGATCCTGCCGACGACGCCCCCATCGAAGGCGTGGTCGTAGAACTCTACGCTGATGGTGTCCTCGTCGGTACCACCACCACTGACGCCAACGGTGAGTACCTCTTCGACGACCTTCCCCTCGGGACGTTTGACGATGCGGGAGTCTTCACCCCCATCGACTACGAAGTGGTCATCCCCACTGGGCAAACCGTCCTCGACGGCTTCCCTCACTTCGCTGGGCCCAACCCTGGGTCTGACAACAACAGTCAAACCCCTGACGGCTACAGCACACCGCTCTCCCCCACTGACCCCGACAACCTCACGGGTGACTTCGGGTACCTCCGAGGTGAGATCGGCAACCAAGTCTGGGTAGAAACTGACGGTGACGGCCTCTTCGAACCCGGAGAGCTGCCCCTGGCGGGCATCATCGTCGAGCTCCTCGACAGTGCGGGTAACGTCATCGACACCATGGTCACGGACGGCAACGGCGAGTACCTCTTCACGGGCCTCGGCACCGGTGACTACACCGTGCGCATCGCTGACCACCCTGACAATGACTCCGCTCTCGCTCTCTTCGAGGAAGTCACAGGCACAAGTGCAACTGGCGACGACCACGGCAAGCTCCACGGTGGCTACACCATCACTCTCGAACCAGGCGCCATGAAAAACTACACCGGTGACTTCGGGTATCAGTACACCGCTCCTGAGTCCACCATCCCTGGTGGCAGCGGCTCACCCGACACCTTTGAAGTACCGCCTGTCACCGAGCCAGCAGGTGAACCAGAAACACCAACCGAGCCAGAAACGAAACCAGAAGATGAAGACCCCACTGAGCCTCAACCAGCCAGCTACGTGCCTGACCCAGCCAAAGACGACTACGTCCCCCAGCTGATCAAGGCCGTCGAAACGGCTATCGCTCAAGAACCTGAATCCTTCAAAAATTCTGCTCCGTTGCAGCTCGCTCGCCAGGACCAAGACCTCTCCGACATCGCCATCCTCCCCGAAACCGGTGGTGGCTGGTCTGTCCACGACAACGCTTGCGTCTTGATCGAGGACTAACCCTCCTCTCCCTTCCCCCAGAGGGGTCTCCCTCTCCCTCTCTCCCCCCTCGACCTAGATGTAGGTCAAGGGGGGCAT
>JAHDHX010000031.1 GCA_020631075.1 Candidatus Altimarinota bacterium | reverse complement strand
TTGCGTGGTGGGCAACCGCCGGGCGGGGCTGCGGGCAGGAACCGCTACAGTTATGAAGGACAAGCACACACCTCTCCGGCTGCTCACTCCACGGCAGTCCCTCCACAACAGGCTGCATGTGAGGCAGCAAAAAAGTCGTCAAAAACAAAAAAAGATCAACTGCCGTCTGACCAGGGGGGGGGGCGGGTAATCATCCAGTTAAGAACTCGGTCGTGCGCCATAGCAACAAAAAAACTCGTCCGGACACCGGCCTGTGACGCAACGTAGCACTCGGCGCGAGCGCCACGGACTGCCCACGCCCACCGGCGCTCGGCAGCCCGCCCCACCCTGTAGGCCTCGTCCACGTACACCCGACAGCGGAGTGGAATGGCCCACCGCGCCTCCACCCGCAAAGCCCGTCTCGCCTCGTTCCGCGTAAAACAGGCCTTTTCGATCATCTTTCGGGTAATACCACTGCGGGAGAAGATGCGGCTAACGGAGACCGGCGACACCTCTACTGCGGGGCCGACCTCTGCAGCCAGATGGTTGACCGCGTCCGCCATCTCGTCAAGGAAAAGCTCGGGCTGCTCCTCGACGGCAGTCAGCACCGCGGCTCGGAGCCACGCGTTGTCCTTAATGTTTTCGCGGTGGCGGTTCCCCTGCTCCGGCGCATAGTGGAACTCACCACCGGTCTCACGGAAGTAACGCAGGTAGCGCGACGCCGACCGGGCGGACAAACCGACGGACCGCGCAGCGGACGCCACGTCGCGGCCCTCCACTAGCACCGTGCCCATAAGATGCAGCCGCGTCTCAGCGGACTTCTTGAGGAAAAAGAGCGACGCCGCGTGCGCGTCCAGCAGAGAGGGCGGTGCTTGTGCTAATCGTGACTGGTCAATGTTCGCCCGGTAAAGAGAAAGAGAGGAGTGGGGGGGAGGGTGATGGGAAACGAGAGAGGGGGCGGACGTGTGGGCTTTGCGGAATCGCCAGGGCGAGGCGGCCCGGACATCGACGGATGCCCAGTCGGTCCAAGTCGGCAGAGGGCCCAGGCCTGGAGAAAAGACTGCGCAGCAGCCGCAACGCCGCCAGTCTGGGCCGCAAATGGGGCTCTGCTGCTCAATTTTCCGATGCCCTGGTCTTTCTGAGGTCCGCCGGCGAGTGGAGACACGTCTTGTCTGCAGCCCCGACGCCGAAGTTGCCCTCAGGCCCATAAAGTACCGGCGAGCGCTTGGTAACTCCCAACTTGAGTGTGTGCCGAACACGCTCAAGTGCGCAGCGCCAAGACGTCTGAACCATGTTTTCCAGAACTCAATGGAAAAAGTGACCGACCGATATAACTTGGCTTCACAAATGTGCCTCAATCAGGCCATAGATGGCCTTTCTTTTTGTAACTTTGTCATTTTGCTGCTTGACACAGCCAGATGATACTGGTTTTTGTATTTTTGGCACCCCGTAGTTGACCCACCCGGGCTTGGCTTCGACCGGATTAAACAAAATTCAGAAAAAAGAAACAGTAGCTCAGAGGATAGCTCTGAGTCATCCTTTGCGCTATTTGAGCCCGGATTTGGCTCTGCGGATAGCGCAGAGCTTTTGTCAGGGGATATACGTCCACCGATAGTTATGGTATGAGATTTAACCCATAATAGTATGGGTTTTGGGTTCCAC
>JAHDHX010000012.1 GCA_020631075.1 Candidatus Altimarinota bacterium | reverse complement strand
TGGCAGGGGGGAAAGGGGCGGTCAGGCCCGGGGCGGGGCTGGCTGGAGCGAGGGGCGCAGGGGGCGGTCGGCATCGTCACAGGATGCGACAATAGAACGAAATGGCGCACAGGAGCGCACAACAGGGTAAGCCTGATCGACGGAAATTTCGGCCAGGCCGCGTTCCGCGAACGAACGCCTGAACGAACGACCCCGTGTTCGCCCTTTTCGTACAGCTCTCGAGGCCACGATTGGCAGAAGCCGTGGCCTGTGGGCAGCTGGTCCCGTCACCCCACCTCGCGTTGGGCTGACCTGTACCTACTTTGACCAATGAACGTCCAGGTCGATGGCGGCTGCCCGCATTAGGGCACTGGCTCTGTGGTTAGTACGCGACTTGGCGGTGTGGTGCCTCATCGCGTAAGCGACTTAGTGGTGTGGTGCCTCATGGACGTGTTGGCAGCAGGAGGACCGTCTGGCGTGCCGTGGCGGAGGCGGCGGCGGCCATGGTCGGCTGGCCCGGGGTGGAGGTGCACCGCGTCCTGGACACAACCTGGAAGCCGCACGGTGGGGCCATCGCGGTGAGGGCGGAGAAGGCGGTGACGTTTGGGGGGACCGCGGCCTCGGCGGGCCGGCCCGTCGCTGCGGGGAACCTCGGTTGTTCGGCAGATGAGGCGTAACAGGCGGGGCGCTCGCTGCGGAGAAGTTGAGAGCAGCCGCGGGGGCAATGGCTGCCCCGTGGTGACTGGGAACCTCCTTTGCTCCCCAGCGGAGGCGCTGCACAGATGAGCTCCCACGGTAGCTGTCGGGACGAGTGCCGCGGCGGCAACGGGCCTGCGTACGATGCAGGCAGCTGCCGCTCCTGACCAGCCTCATTGCAGGTTGAGGGGCGACTCCTGTGATAGTGGTCACTTTGCCTGCGCTCGCCGCATCTGTTCGCGAGGTGGTCTGCGGGTGGCCCTTGCTTTGTTTCAGACTGTACGTGCACTGGGGGGCGGAAGGAGGGAGTTTCCGCCGCGCTACAACGCGCGTGGAAGAACGTGTCGCTGAGTCAGGAACGTCAAATGGTCATAAAGCTTTTCTATCAAAGAAGCTCATGCAGCTATTCTATCAAAAGAGGTAGACGATGGCGACAAGGAAGGCGGAAGCGGGTTCCGTCAACCACTCTCCTGGCCGTCGCCCTCACCCACGTCGCAACTCACTCGTAGAAGCCTCGTGCAGCGTACGACCACGCTCACACAGGAGAGTCCTCCACAGCGACAGAGCGGACTCTCTACAACACACGCGCAAAACGCCGACTGCAGAACGCTCAGCGCCCGTAACCGCAACTCAGGCAAAACTTCTGCAACGAGGATGACTTCCCCGTCCAGCACGCACCACCAGAAACACACTCAAATCCATCTTCGAGGGCCCTGCTGCCGCCGACACCTTCCCCAGCACCGTCGTCGACAACGGTCATCACTCGACCGCCGTCCCGCTCGACCACCGTGCACGCACCGCAACACCGGTCTCAAATGGCATGCTAAACCGCCACGCGACGGCCGACAGCATCGAAGCACACTCAAGCACCATCCGCAACGGACGTGACATCGAAAATGCGAACGCCATCGCCGCCTCCAACTCAGAAAAGCGGGGCGCTTCCCATGCGGCGCCCAATTGCACAACCTGCGCCACCACGCCCAACCACAGCACCACGAAGCTCATGCGAGCGCCGCCAGCGTCCCCGCGCTCGGTCCCGCCACACACGCCAGTGCCGTCCACACGCAGATGCCTGCTCAGGACCGCCCACTCGACGTCCAAGGGAAAAAGGCGTTGACGAAGAACCGCGCCTGACTACGCTCCGCCGAGGTCAAGACCGTCTCTGAGTCCATGGCGTCGATGCCCCGCCTGTCCGCCAGATCTCTCCAGTCCGGCAGCACGTGCTCGAGGCGCAGGATCTGCTCCACGTCCAGGATGTCCACACTCGGCCACAAGCTGCCTGGAAACGGAACATGCCAAGCAAGTCGCTGGCAGCCGTGCGCCGTCAGGACGCACCCCTGGCGCGCCTCTGCTCGCCGCATACGCCAAACCACAATGCAGTGGCGTGTCGTGTTTGCAATACGACGCAGCACCAAACGAGCCTGACCCCAGCACACCTCTCCGTCTACGCTCAAGTAGCGCAGGTGATCGTACCACGGGCGGCCATTAAATGACGGGGTAGCACGCAGGTACTGCGCGTCACGTACTGCGTTCCACTCAAACCTCGGTGCAAACACGAGCGTCTTGGCCACCGTCACGGTGGTCGCCGGGTCAACCTCGAGAAGCTCGGGCAGGTTCATCAATCCCGGAAGACCAGTCACCTCCTCAAGTGTCACGCGAATGCCGCGAGTGCTCATCTGCAGCACCACGGGCGGGATGTTGACCACGTCCGGCAGATTCCCGTCCCTCGCCGCGTGAATCCGCTCCGTGAGCTCCTCGTCGTCCACTGCGTCCGCGACATCCCTGTCGTCACTGCCCTCGTTGTCGTCCATTCCGCGCAATATCTCCATCTGGCTCTGCTCGCCCCGCATCATCTGCATCAGTAGGGTGGGACCGCGCTTGTTCGAGCGCGCGTACATCCGCTTGCAAACCTTGTGCAGTGACTCATTGACGCTGGTGTCGCCTTGCGACAGGTTGCCGCGGTTCTGCAGCTCAGCTCGCAGGTGAAACATCAGACGGTGCAGCTTAGAGGTGTGCACCGGTCCCAAAATGACCTGGATAGAGCGCCCCAGCTTGAGGGCGGCGGCCACCATCGACTCCACCTGGGTGCCAGAAAGCTGCGTCACATCCGCGGCATTGTCGCCAAAAAGGCGGCCACTCAGCAACGCAGCCTGACAGTACATGTCCTGCACCGCATCCTGCACCGGCATGTCGCCGAAGAGGGAGTGATAGTCGGACCCCTCTCCCATCTTGAAGCCGCAAGGAGTCGGTTGATGGTCCTCTTCGGGTCCACTGTTGTCAGCTACTTCGTCTACGCAAGCAGCGGCAAGCGTTTGCGCCGTCTCCCTCTCGCTGCCACGCAGCGTCGATAAGAGGTGCTGGGGGTCTGCCGGGCCTGCCAAGCCGGCCACCATGTGCGGCCAGTGCACGACGAAGTGCCGCCAGCTGCGACCGTTCATAGTTGCCTGTTTCTCCTTGGGCGGCACGAAGCACCCAGGGGGGGCAGGCGACGCGCGGCAGCGCCGCCCCAGATGAAACCCGCGCAGGTTGATCACGTCGAGCGTGCGCTGCACTGTCCCCATCCTGGCACCCGCGTCAGTGGTGCAGACCGACTTCAAAAACGCCGGCAAACGCTGCGCCATCATCCGCAAGATGCCCAGCTTCCAAACGTGCAATAGGTCAAAGGTGATGACGCGGAAGTAGTTCAGGTTCCCCGTCGAAAGGCCATGCACTGCCCCGAGCGCCGGCACAAAAGCCAGGGCGCTGTGAGCCAGGGTCAGCGGACCACGCAGAGAAGCGCGAGGGTCCACCAGTCGGCGCTGTGCTGCGTACAGCTGCGCCTCCAGCGTCTCTATGACGTCGCGTGGGTGGGCCTTACCGCCCTCAGCATCGCAGCAGACTACACGGCTTGCCCGGCAGTGGGAGCAGATGAGGTTGCTGCGCGTACCGCCCAGGGCGTAGAGAGCACGCTCCTCTAAGAAGTCCACGACCACGCCTCCAATGCGCGCCACCAACAGCCTCATGCCCACGTCAGGCACGTTTACAGGGTAGCCTCGCTCACTGGCTCGCACGAACCGGCGCAGCAAAACCGCCAAGCAACGCTGCAGTAGATCGTTTCGCCCGTCACTGGCCGCGAGCTGCACCTTGCTGCCATGCTCCGCAGGCCGCTCCAAGTGTGGCACGTACCCAACGGTAACCCAGCGGCCGCCACCATTCACGCTTGGAAACTCCGCGCGGATAGGGAAGACGTAATGGGCCCCGCTCCAAGAGACGAGAGCTTCGTCAGCGTGCAAGTTGGCGAACAGGGGGCGGGCTTCCTCACCGTGCAGGTTCTTGACGGCTTCCAAGTCCTTGATAAACAGGTCCGAGTCCAGGAAAGAGGACCGACGCCGAGAGCCGTCGGCGGCGTCACGGAGGGCGCCACCATCCAGGTCGACTTTCGCAGCCGACTGCACTGCGTCTACGCCCGTCTGCAGCAGGTCCCTGTAGTAGAACAGGTGCGTCTTGTTGTTGACAACGATGGGGACCTCCATCCAGCGCAGCCGGGCGAGCACCCTGTTCTGCTCCGTGCGGATGCCCAAGGCGAAGGACGCCGGCGTTGGAAAGAGCGCCTTGAACACGTCTGCATCCCCGTCAGAGTAGTTAAACTGGGCCTCCACCGCGTACAGCGTCTCAGCCAGGGAGTACTGGTCGCCACGCGACAGACCGCAGCCACCCGCAGACACCACGAACTGAAGAACCTTCCGCATACCTGCACCGGTGAACTTACTCTCAGCCAGCGCGTGCGGTCGACCCACCAGTGGGGCCGACAGCGCCGCTTCGGGCATCTTCTCGTAGAAGTCGCGGATGCGCGCGGCGACGCTTGAAACAAACACGTGCCGCACCGCGCCCCTGATGGGGCGCGGTCCCGCCAGAGTGCCCCTGGCAACGCCATCGTTGCGGATACGGGTGAGCAACTGCTCGGCGGTCTCGTTGACGTAGTCGGAAGCCGCCGCAGCAACGCAGGCAGCGTCGGCCCCCGTGCCCTCCGCCGCCGAAGCTGCTGGACGAATTTCGTCCACGACGCCGGCGCTGCTGCCCGCCAACGAGTCTCCAGGCACACTTCCAGCGCCAGGGTTGACAGAAGAGTCAGCAATGCCTTCCTCCTCATCCGTGTCGGGCAGCGGTGGCATCAGGATCTGCTCCCGCGCGTGCGACGCATTCATATGGCGCTGCTTCGTGGCCGCCGACGTGAAGGACCGGCAGCAGAACGAGCACTTGTGCGCATTCTTGGCGATGGAGCAACCAGGCGGGGTAGCCGACATGGCGCATCCACGCGCCGGCGAGCACGGCAGCCAAGCAGGGTCGAGAAGTGTCGTGGGGAAAGCTCCAAGTCCAGTGGGATATAGGTGACCAAGCGACGAGGCGGGGGGCTTCGCTGCCGACAGGGCAGGTGCGATGCCGCGCCGATCAGCGCGCATAAATACCCGCCGATGCGCCAGCTCCCTTCTTGTCCCCACGTAAGCACCCGCGTACGTCTCCGCCCTATGCCACTTGACGGCGCACAAAGCAACGCTGAGGAAGCACCGTAGCAGCTGCCGCAATTGCCGCAAACACCGCTGCTGCCAAGCGCAAGCCTCCTGCTGAGAGCTTCGCCCCCCGTATGCGCCACTGTTGTCAAACCCAGACGATGCAGCACGGTGCCGCTGCCGCACGGCCACACCAGCACTTGCGCAATACCCCTCAGAGCGGCCGCCCGGCAACCCGCCGTGCACCACCGCCCAGCCGTCCTCGACGCTGCTGCCGCATCGCCGCACAGCTTCGTCAGTTGCCGCCATAGCACCCACTGCCGCGGCGCCAACTGCCGCCGCCACACCCACCGCCACGGCCACACGGAATCGGCCCGGTAAGGGCGTCCTCTAGGCGCCCGACATCGTTGTCAAGCACCGACGATGCAGCACCGTGCCGCAACCGCGCAGCAACACCAGCACTTGGGCCACGCCCGTCACGGCGGCCGCCCGGCAACACGTCGTGGACCACCGCGCGGCCGCCCCCACACAGCCACACCAGCACTTGCGCAATACCCCTCAGAGCGGCCGCCCGGCAACCCGCCGTGCACCACCGCCCAGCCGTCCTCGACGCTGCTGCCGCATCGCCGCACAGCTTCGTCAGTTGCCGCCATAGCACCCACTGCCGCGGCGCCAACTGCCGCCGCCACACCCACCGCCACGGCCACACGGAATCGGCCCGGTAAGGGCGTCCTCTAGGCGCCCGACATCGTTGTCAAGCACCGACGATGCAGCACCGTGCCGCAACCGCGCAGCAACACCAGCACTTGGGCCACGCCCGTCACGGCGGCCGCCCGGCAACACGTCGTGGACCACCGCGCGGCCGCCCCCACACAGCCACACCAGCACTTGCGCAATACCCCTCAGAGCGGCCGCCCGGCAACACGCCGTGCACAACCGCCCTGCCCTCCTCGACGCAGGTGCCGCGGCGCCACACCGGTTCGTCAGCTGCCGCGGTGGCACCCGCCGCCGGCGCGACAAGCACAACCTCGGCAACTCGTTAGCCCGCAGGGCCCAACGCCAGCTCGCCGCCCGCCACCACGACGATACCCAGACGATGCCATGACCGTATCGCCAGCCTGCCCACAGTCACCGCAACGGTTGCGCCACTCATGTCGGTCGCATGGCAACCCGTCCTCCACCACCTCCCCATAATCGTCAAGGCAGCTGCCGCGACGCCGAAGCAGCTGGTCGCTTGCAGCCGAGCCATCTGCCGTAGCCGTCACATTCACCGCTGCCACCACACGCAGGCCAGCAGAACAGAACGCCGGGTGGGCTTGTGCTGCTGCATCTTAGACGATGCCCGTCTGCAACTTCAGCGCCTGAGAAGACTCAGCTGCCGCCAAGCCCCACCGTTCAGAGACGAGCTGCCCCACTCTCACACTGCCGCACACACTCCAGGCCCCATCGTCTGCTGCGAAGGGGCACCAGAGCCCAAGCGCCCGGCGCCGGGCACCACCGCACATCGTCGGTGGATGGGCGCGGGCACATTGCCAACGTC
This sequence comes from Candidatus Altimarinota bacterium, assembly GCA_020631075.1. Lineage (GTDB taxonomy): Bacteria > Patescibacteriota > Gracilibacteria > UBA4473 > UBA4473 > JAHDHX01. The sequence goes on along the minus strand of JAHDHX010000012.1, from coordinate 3,908 downwards.
GAGTTGCCCGCTGTACCGGGGCGCCGCGCGGATTGCGCGCCTTCCCGCCACGGACAGACGACGCCCCGCGCGGCACACGCAGGCAAAACAGGTACTCGTCATGGGTCACCTTACATCTGCGGCAGCGGCACCTGCAGCGGCACCCGAAGGGTGAGGGGCAAAGGCCGTGACAGGAGCCGCAGCCGCTTCGCCTGCACAGAACCGCCGCCGTAGCGCCCACCCGCAGGCCCGCTGGCAAGAGCGCGCTGCGCCCCGACGGACGCGGCTCGAAGGTTGCTTGTGAAATGTTGGACTGCATCGTCGGCAGGCTGGTCGCGCGTAATCTACAGCAATCCCAGAGGGCAATAAGCCGACACTTTCCAGCCTTCCGTGTTTCTTATTTTGGAGATCACCCAATCAGATGGGCTCCTGTGGGGAGATGTGGATTTGTATTTTTCGCGTGTGGATATTTCGTAGTAAGTGCCCTTTTGGCAATCCTTTCCAACCGCCGTCGGCACGCCCGTCCACCTGAATCCGGTGCAGGTCAAGCCCTCCCGTTCCCCGCTGTTGCCCTCCCACACTTGGCCGTGACGCGCGCGCCGCGGACCTGGCACGTCTGGCTGGCGGTCTACTGACGCGGCAGGACCATGAGGTTGATTCCTCTGTGGCAGCCACCTTCCCGGGAGGTGTCCGCGACTGGTCCGGCGGAGACGACGCTGAAGAGAGCTGCTGCAACCGTCTGCCGCGTTTGAGGCCGCGGCGCTGCCCTGACGGACCGCACACCACGATGGACCCAACGGGTGCACGCGTACGTTCCCGCCTCACTGGCCCACAGCGTGCGAAGTGACGGCAGATCGGCATCGTGTATTTGCACGACGGCGAGCGAGTCGACGATCCTTTGACGATTGGGTACGAGTGTGCGGGGTGAGGGGAGTGGCTGCCACCAGGCAGAGTTTGAGTATAAGACGGTGACTGACTTTCTTTCCGTCTCCCCATCAGCCTCCACTCGGTCGTAGATGGCACTTGCCTCCTCTCCACCCTGCCGCTCCACTATCCCTCGTGCACACCCAGAATCCTCCGCTTGCTTTCTGTTCTTCCCGCGTGCTCGCCTGCTTCTTCACGTGCAGCTATGTCTTCTGGTGTGCTGCCGACGGCCGACCTGCCTGCAGGCCTTTCGTGTTCTCAGGACGACTCTCAGCTTGTGACGACGATGTCTACGGTGAATGGTGGCGCGTTTTCGTCGGCTGGGGTCCTTTATGACTCGCGTGGAGCAGGTATGCCAGGCGCCGCGCGCGGGCATCAGTTCGTACTCCCACCCATCGGCCTTCCACCGTGGCCGACTGTGGCGCCTACTGGCGCGGCGGCTGCTAGTGGTCTCGCCGCCCGACCCCCGTCACCTGCTCGTTCAAGCCCTCCAGCGGCTGCCTCTGCACGCCGCCGCGGTGGCGCTTCGTCGCCGCGCACGCGCTCTCCCTCCCCTCGCCGTGCGGGCGGCGCACGCGCTGACGACGGGCCTGTGGCGGGAGCGGATGCGGAGCGGGTCGCTCCCTCAAACGCCGACGTCATTGAAAAAGTGAAGCGCAGTTTTGCCTCCGTGCGCGCCGGCCTGACCGAGCAGCGAGCGCAGTCAGTCGAGCTGGCTCGGCAGATGGCTGCCGGCATGACAAAGATTGACCAGCTGACTGTCGCGCATGAGAGCGCCGCCGCCGCTCGGGTCGCTGACCAGGCTACCATGGCGGCAATGATGCAGAGAGTGAACGAGATCAAGGAAATGCTGGCTGCCGCCGACGACAACGATGGGGACGCAGACGACGATGAAGAGGAGGACCCCGATGCCTGGGTGGCTCTAGTTAAGGTACGTTTCTCTCTCTCCTTGCGAGCGACGTCTTTAACTGCAGGCCCTGATACTGGAGTTGGGCGGCTCCCGCCGCTCGCAACTGTGTCACGCCGAGTGGTCAGCGCACGGCAGACACTGACGGCCCCCACTCTGTGAGCCATGCTTGCGTTTCGCTGGTGTGTTCCATTCCCGGCGCACAGAAGGACCTGTCAGACTATCTTAAGAAGAACGTCATCGAAGCGTCATGTGCGTGGGACGTTTACAAGCCGATGGACGTGCACAACGCGACGCTGGTGCACCTGGTGTCGGCGCGCTTGGAAGTGTCTGAAAGTGAGGCAAACGCCAAGCTGATGGGGCGGATCAAGGTGCCGAAGCGCAAAGCCAATGGCAGGTCCGACTCGATGGTCGCCTATCGCTACCTCAAGCGGACCGTGTCGCACTTTTACGAGGGGATGGGCAAGGCGGCTGTCAAGGCGTTTCTTTCAACTGTGAAGGAGAGCACTGGAATGGGGACCCTGGTGTCGGCAAGGGGGAGCAGGACGCGTATGTCTCTGGAGCTTTCATCGGAAGAAGCCGCGTTCCTCCTCGTGGACGACCGCTTCATCAACGAGTTGTACGGGCACGTTGCGCTCCTCGCCGGGGCGAAGAACATGTTTTCATCTTTGAACGCTGGCCACCTGTTCTCCGAGACGGTCCCCGAGACGCGGGCGACCACCGTTGTGTGCCTCTTTGCGCACTTTGCGCTCGTGGTTACCAAGGTACGCGAGCATTTGAAGCTGCGCGCTGGGATGGGTGCGGCTGCAGCAGTCGTCGAGAACCCGGGTGTCAATGAGGGTCACCGGGATCCCTGGGTGCGTGAGATGGCGTCGCTGGACCTCGCTCTTTGGCGGACGCCGCAGACACGGAGGGGGTTGCGTCTTGTAGACGCTGCCAACCCGAGTCGGGCGTCCGCCCGGAGCCCGTCTGCGGGGGGGGGTGCTCCCGCCGCCGGCAGTGGCGGTTCGCCAGCCGGCGGGAACGATACTGGGAGCGGAGACGCAGCTGCCGCAGCCGCGTTCATGGCCGCCGGTGCAGTGATGGAGCAAGTCGACTAGATGGTCGTCAACCGGTGCCTGGTGAGAGGGACGCACAGCCGTTCCGCCTGTGGCGGGGAGGAAAACTGACGGCCGTGGAGGTGCTTGGCCGTTCTGGGCCGTTGGGTGAGAGGGGGTGTCGTCCTGAGGGGCTTTGACCCGGATTGAGGACAACGGGCGGCCCTGCGGTGCGGGGAGGTGTTGTCGGCGCAGGCTCGTGTTGCTCGAGGGACGGCTATACGGTGCCGCGTCAGTCGTACCGGTCTGGCTGGCAGAGGGGTGCTGGGTGGGGTAGCTTGCCGGACGTAGATTGACGGGAAGCTTCGAGGGCAGAGAGAGGCGATAACCATGTATTGTTTGACTGCATGCGAGGGGCGGGTGGCATGGAGCTTCACCGGTACTCGAGCACCGGTGGGTGCCGGTGCCACGGGCGGCGGGCGAGACGGCAGGCGAGACCTGATGGGTCGACTTCGGCGGTGGGGAGGACCGTTGATGGTTGGACGATGCTGGTCCCCCACTCTTCATTCCGCTTGCTCTGGCCCCACCGTCCCGATATGGACAGGACAGTGTCCCAAAAAGCATGTAACCGTGCAATGCATACGCCACCCGCACCCCCACCCGATATCGCGCGGCGGCGCCGCCCATGCGCGGGACGCCGACCGCTGCTCAGAATCCGGCATTAGGCACGTAGTAGGAGGCCAGCTTAGTCCTACTGCGATTAGGGGGGTCGTCATCACGATGATCGTGCGTGGCGCCAGCTCGAAGCACGCGAGTCTGTGCATGGATCTGCTGCTGTGGTCTCGATACAGTCTCACGAGGGGCGAACATGTCCGCAACTATTTTCCCACCGTTCTGCCACAGCACAGTTTCGTGCTGCAACGACAGAGCGGCCGAACTTGGGATAGTTCAGGCCTGCAACTCCTCTGACGATGGCTGCCCCCCCCGCCTGGCCGCCGTCCCGCCTGGCTACCCCCCCGCCTGGGGGCCCCCTGTCCTTTTCGGCCGCTCTCTCCTCGGCC
>JAHDHX010000030.1 GCA_020631075.1 Candidatus Altimarinota bacterium | reverse complement strand
AAGGGGTGGGGGTGGCGTACACGCTCACCGTAAGGGATTTGCCTGACACTGCTGCTGACTTCGCAAGGCGAATTGATCTGTTCCGAAAGTGGCTCGCACGGCGGGGCGCGTATTACGATCATTGGTGCATCGAATGGACCAAGGCGAGACGGCCACACGTCCACGGTATGACGTTTGTAGACCCGGCGCGGGTTGGGCAGACATTCCCCCTGGACCTTGTTGAAGCGTGGCTGTCGCTGACGGAGGATCTAGGCACTCTGCCACGGGGTCAGCATGTCGCCGCCGCGAACGGCATTGAAGGCTGGTTGCGGTACGTCTCAAAGCACGCGGGGCGGGGGTATGCCCACTACCAGAGGGAAAAGGATGCTCTGCCGGATGGGTGGCAGAAGGCTGGCCGGATGTGGGGCGCGTCTCGGTCGTTTCCCACCACGGAATACAAGGTGCATTTGGACAAAGAAGGCTGGTTTCGGTTTCGTCGTCTGGTCCGATCTTATCTGGTCGCGGAGGCGCGGAGCTCGCTCCACGAAGCGGAGCGCCGGAGCGACCACCACAAGGCACAGATGGCTCTGAAATCACTCCGGTATCGTCGTTCAATGCTGTCGCGTAATACGCGGGCAGTAGCGGAGGTGCGCGGCTTGTCAGAATGGGCACCGCAGGACGTGACAGAGCAGTTTATCCTCTACCTTGGGGCAGGGGGCCACGTGCGCCCCGATTAGGGGCGTAGGGCGCCCTAGACCGCCTGACGGGGCCGTGTAGGGCTACGTTGGCCATGCTGGGCCTGTACGTGGCCGCAGGCGCTGTCTTTTCTCAGCAAATCGCGCGCGCGACGGTCCAGCTTGGCACTGTCGCCGCAATTCTCAGTGCCGGAGGCACTAACTCGCCGCTGTGCCGTTTCGACGGTCGCGGCTGGGTGCTGAAGTTTCTCAAAATGAGACAAATGTGCGCCTTGTAACGGCGAAAAAATATTCGTAACGTTTCCGAAATGCGAGAGGAAACGGAATGCGAGAGTATTACGAACGTAGAACGAACATCACACTCAATCAGAAGACACGTGATGCATTGGATGAATTGGCGGGGGTGCTGGGTGTCCGGCGAGGAACCTGCATCCGTATGGTGTTGGAGGATCAAGCGGAGACCTTTTCCTCGATCGCTAAGACACTGGCATCAATCGAGCGGATGAACGCGGAAACGCGGCGTGAGATGCTGTCATTTGCACGGGGAAAAGAGGAAGCGGTGAAGGGCCTCAAGAATGCTGCGAAGGACCAGATGTCATTTCTGTTTGAGAGCGCGGAGGCATTGAATGCTCTAGCGGAGGAGAAAGCCTCCCCCGCGTCCACCGTGCAGAGTGTCCAGCGATAGCGCGGATGGGCGCGGGGAGAGGCGTGTTCCTCTTGATTAGTAGTATCATATTTCACTGCGGGCGTTTCAAACCCTTGAAAATAAGACCTGCCAGAAAAAGGAAGAGGGCCACCGGCTGCAACCGTGTGACCCTCAAAAATGGTGTTGTAAACAATGGCTGTTGTAACGGTTCGGCCCTCCGGTTTCAATGCCGGCGTGGGGTCATCGGGGAATAAATCTCCGGCTAAGAGAGGCGTCACAAGTGGTTGGTCTGCTGGATCGGCCAGACGCAACATGCAGTTCCTCATGGGCATTGATCCTGTCGCCCTGAAAGGGGTGGGGGTGGCGTACACGCTCACCGTAAGGGATTTGCCTGACACTGCTGC
>JAHDHX010000029.1 GCA_020631075.1 Candidatus Altimarinota bacterium | reverse complement strand
TGGCAGGAAGCCACGCGGCGGCGCTGGCGATGAAGGCGAAGGTTGAAGGGGATGTTCGGGTTAGAGCGCTACAGGGCTGATCCCCTAAGATCGCCGCTCTTCCGGCACTCCAATATTACACGCCGCGCCCGAACCGAGGGGTGGGCGAGAAGCGCCCGCCCCGTGGGGGCGGTTCGGGCGCTGCCCGTGCCAAGCACGGGCAAGTTGCAAGTAAGGGCACCAAGCCGGGCATCGCCAGATCAGGGGATGGCGATCCAACGTCCGCGCTATGGCACTTTATCTCAGCCAAATACATCTTCCGCATCAGCGGCGCACCCAGCCCCACCAAATCGCCAGCCCGTGGGCTGGTCTGGCGATGCCCGGCGGCCTGCGGCCTTGATTCCGGACCGGTGACAACTCTAGAACGATTGTCCTCAGCAGCCCCTAAGGATGTCACATGCAAATTGGTTGACCCTCGCACGGAATTGGATAAATTCCATCTTATCGGCAGAGCCGCGCCCACCACTAGATGGTGGGTTTTTTATGTCTGAACTTGACTGCCACCACAAAATGTAGACACGTTAGTTATCAGCTGATTGCGCCTGACGCTCAGCTGCCCGAATTGCGCGTTCGATGTGTAACACTCACGTGGCGTACCCGACGGACTTTTCGGGAACAGATGAGGCAAAATGGCCTCGTCGCGGTGTCTATAAATACGCCCAGCCTAATGACTGGGAACGAGAAACTTGAGCGGCGGAACCGAGTTGAAGCCCATTCTCAAGACAGCTTTCTCTGAAGAGCTACAGAGCAATCCCGCTCCATGAAATGGCGCGAACCATCGTGCTTCGCTTTGCCTAGAGCTGCGACGCCCCAAAGGGCGAATAGGCAACCCATACTGAGATAACCCCACCCCCCGGTACCGTATACAGGAGGTGGGGTTTTTCATAGCCCCATAGGTCTCGCCTGTGGGGTCATTGTCGTTCGCGCTAGCGAACCTCCAACCTCGAGGAATACCGATGGAAGCGTACATTTTGCTTCTGCTCAAGGTGCTGTGGGATGTGGTCTGGTACTACATTCGACGGTGGCTCGATCGAAAACACGACGACCAGTCGTAATCCTTCGAGCGTGAACGCGCTCTAACACACTTGTCCGTAATGCAACGTGATTCAGCGTATGGGATGGGTGTGCTTGACGCTCGAAGTTGACGTTATGGTCAATATTCATAACAAAATTGCTCAAACACATTTTTATTCCCCCCCTCACCGCCCCTTAGGCCCACCAAACTTATCCCCCTCAACAGCCCAAGGCCGCTCCGTCTCCTTCAGCACCTCTTTGCGTGCCCCCCTTCGGGCAGCCTTCCCAGCCACCCGCCGCTCCGCCTTTTCATCTTCCACCGCGAAATCCCCCCACTCCGGCCGGTTGCGTGCGTGGGCCAGCACCTCGTCGGGCTTCGTGATGTAATCCATCGTGTCCGGCCCATCGATCAGCTTGGCCAGCCGGAAGTACATGAACGCCTGCAGCACGCGGTTCATGCGCTCCGCATACCCCGGCCCCATGTCCTGAAAGAACTTCACCACATTCGCGTCCAGCCGGATCGACACCTTCTGGCGCTTGGGGTCCCGTCTGTCCTGCTCCTGCCAGATGGAATGCCACTCCATCGGGACCGCGCGGGTCTGGCTCAGGTAGCCCATCATGTCCGCCTCAAACATGCGCATGGCATCCACGCCAAAACCCCAGTGTTTGCGCTCGGTCTTGGTCATCTTTTGGGGGTCGAGTTCATTCATCG
>JAHDHX010000028.1 GCA_020631075.1 Candidatus Altimarinota bacterium | reverse complement strand
GTACCTCGCTGCCTGTGATTTCTTTGACGCATGGTTGAGCATGCACGACTGGAGTGTAGACCGATGAGCGAGGAAGTAACCTACGTACTGACCGACGAGTTCAAGCAGTGGCGCGACGAGACGCTTGAGAGGCAGACATTCATTACCGAGTGGGCCGAGGCCCTGAAGACATCCAAACAGGCCCTAATCTCTTTGGTGGAGTATGACGACAAGGGCACGTTCCTAGGGCGCTGCTGTCTCGGTGAGGCGTGCCGTATCTCAGGCGTCACCGACGAGCAGATGGTCAGATGCGCACTACCTCAGGAGGTATCTACGCCGGACGATAACAGTAGACTTAAGCTCCTAGGGGAGTTATCGAGTATTGCTGTAGCTCAGGCGCCAGAAGAGGCGTCTCGCAAAAGGGGTTTCGTGACCCTCAACGACGCCTTGATGACCCACGCTGAGATCAGCACACTACTAACCGAAGGCCAAGTGACCGCAATACCTCACAGAGGCAAACTGGAGACAACCGATGACTGAGGTAACACCCGAGCAACGTCAGCAGCGCCTGGCGCAGACCATCAACGCGATCATCGCTAACCCCGCGAGCTGGAACCAAGTACATTGGCACAGCAACTGCGGCACCTCCCACTGCTTCGCGGGGCACGCGGACCTGCTGGCGGGTAATCGCCCACCAGACCCCAGTGAGTATGAGGACGAACGAGACTACTGTTATGCACTTGAGGACTGGCACGACAACGCCTCGATCAGGGCTGAAAAGTGGCTTGGGCTAGGGAGGCAAGAGGCTAACTACCTCTTCAGTGCTGAGCGTAACTTCGGGGAGCTGTACAATTTCGCCCAAAGCGAGGTGATGGAACCTTTCCTGCCTGGGGAGTACGAGCCCTTGCCGGAGACAACCGATGACTGAGTTACTCACCGCAGAAGAGTACCGACACAAGGTGGCTCACAAACTGCAAGCTGAGCGGGGTAAATGGGCCCTGCTGACAGAACTCATCCACGAGGAATTGAGCAGAATACTCGTGTTTAACTCGGAGGCAGGTCACCAGGACATGACCCTCTGCGTAAGAGAGATGATTGAAGACGTAGTGGAGACTGTCGACGGGCTGCAAGTGTCGGACCTAATCCTGATTACCTACTCTGATATGGTCAGTAGTAATCTCAGAGAACTAGGCTATAAGGTCACAGAGTCAAGTGGTGACTGCGATTCATGGCAGTTACACGTATCCTGCGGCCCCGTCAAACTGGAGATAGATCATGACTAAGACACTACTAACCACAGCCTTTGTGCTGACCCTGAACGCCTGCGACACGGCCACCCAGACGCACGCCCCTCAGGCCACCACTGATGTGGACCCTGTAACCGTGGCCTTAGTGGGCCCTGCGCCCGTCAGCATTGACGTGCTGCAGGCGGTACCTCAGGGCTCGGTGTATATCAGGGAAGGGTGGAAGCAGCTGCCTGGTGAGCTGCGTCCCTGCCCCGCCTACCTCTCGACATGGCGCGTGCAGTGGACGCACATCGACGGGGCTGACCTCTACACACTCGACGTCAACGGCGAGCTGGTGACGGTGGTGCCTGACGGCAGTCTCAGCTACGTCTATGAGGAGGTGAGGTACGTGCCCAAGGACGACTTCCAGCCGCTTACCGACCCTGAGATACTGGGCGCTAGTTGGCTCGACATCACACTGTCCACCAACGGCGGAGAGCCGGTGACTGTGGTGTGGGGGGTGCTGTGAGTTTGCTAAGATTGTGCTATTCTGGCACTAAGTTAACTAAGAGGA
>JAHDHX010000011.1 GCA_020631075.1 Candidatus Altimarinota bacterium | reverse complement strand
TCCCTGTCCGGCCCCCGTGGCTGTCGCTCCGGTCGTGCCGCGCCGGCGCCACCCCTCGTCCCGTCACGGAGGGCGCCCTTCGCCCTCTCCGCGCCGGCGGCAATTCCTCGTACATCTCAAGACGGCCTTTTTCTGCTTTTGTACTTCCTATCTCCATCGCGGCGCAATCGGGGCGCCCCCGGCTGCTGCAGCAACCTGCGTAGCTCTCTCGTTTCGCTTTCATCGCTGCCTTCTGTTCTTGCATTCTCGTCTACCTCGGACCTCTGCGTCGTAAGGCGGACTCGTGTCCTCCTGGTAGGGACGATGCTGCCACACTCTTGTGTGACTGCGTGACCGCCGTTTCTTTGTGTTGTCCTGCGGCGGTTGTGGTGGGGGCGGGGGGGGGGGAAGTGAAGAAGCGTCCGACACGTGCATGGTTGACCGGTCGTATTTACATTCATCGATTGAGAAATATTTTACTGCGCTCGTTGTCGTCGGCAGCCTCACCCGTTGTCCACCCCCTTCCCTCTCACACACCCATCGCACCGTGTTTCCACACCTGCGCCCCCCCTATCGCTGCCACGCTGTGTGTCCCGCCCGCCACTCTCTGCCGGCGCGCGCCGTACTTTGCCGCTTCCGCTTGTTGCCGCCGTGGGCTGAGATCGGTGCCGACGTTTGGCTGTTCTCGGCGGCGGCTGTCGTTGATCGGCGGTGCTCTCCGCGCTTGGCGCCCCGCACCAACGCTCACAGGGGGCTGCTTTCGCGGCCGCTTCCTCAAGAAAGGCTCCAACATTGTGGCACGCGAACGCTTCTTTGCGTCTGTGGCTCTTGCGGACGGCGTGCGTGTCCTAGCTGGCAGCGGCAGCGGGTCCCCTTGAGCGGACCATCCACCGCTCGCCCGCGGATGCATCCATTGGACTCCTGAACGCGTTGGTGTCGTCGGTGGTCTGCGCTAAGTGGCGCCCGCATTGAGAACTGATGTCCGCGCCGTCGGCGTCACGTCGCCGCGATAAGCTTATTTTTTGGCCGCTGCACTTGAGGCTCAGACCAAGGGCCCCGGCGATTGCGCGCCCCTTACGCGGTGGCTGGTCTCTGCCACCCTCTCTATTGACGGTGATGGGCCAAGACGTACGCGGTGTACCCGGCATCCGTGGGCGTCATCAAATGTTCATATGCCGCACTGCTCCTGAGCCACCTGAGCCATCACCCACCTACCGCGTTTCCCTACTTGGGCCTTCCCAGTTCACATCGCGCTCCGCCGTGGGGCAGCGGCTTGATGGGCCCCCCTGTAGCTACGTAGCCACCAGCAATGCCATCCCGGAGCACGCTGCGCTTGCAGTCAGGCGCCCGATGGACGATCGTGGACAAGATGGGGGCCTTGATGCTTACCGGTATCCGGACCTGAGTCAGTCGCGGCCGGGCACCCGGCACCCCCTAGGCGGACGGACTCGTGGCACGGGACGCAACACGCGGGACACGCTGGTGGAAGGCTACACCATGGCCATCGCCGAGGCGGTCGTCAGGTATGGTGAGGCGGAATGGATTAAGGAGTACGGCATTGTGGGCGACGAGGCTGACAAAGCCGCGGGCTTCCACGAGTTCCTGCTGGAGACCCTCGAGGCCAAGTACCGTGGCCAGGTGTGGACATTGGATTCAATGTGCGGCGCGGTTGCGCGCTTCTCCGCCGACGACCAGCACAAGCACAAGGAGCCCGAGCTGGTTGTCTGCTGGGTGGCCTCGCGTGGTGATGTGCAGTGCACCTGCAAGGGCAGCACGGCGTTTGAGGCGACGCTGGACAAAGTAGTGCCGGTGCCGGAAGATGCTTTGTGCGCCCATGCCATGGCGTTTAGCTCTGCCCTGTCCAAAATTGCGTGGTACTTTGGGGACGACGGCACAAGCAAGGTACGCGCTCACATGGCGCGGCTCTACAACGACGACAGAATCAGCATCCGCCGTCGGACAGGCCAGGCACCTGCGGCCAAAAGGACGCAAACAAAGGCCACCGCGCGCAAAAATCAACCTGCTGAAGATGCTGAGGTTGAGGTGTTTGCGACAGCCGGTCTGCCGGTGGCTGTGGTCGTGTCGGGGGACGGCGTCTCCCGTGTGCCCGCACCTGTGCGGTGTGCACGAAAGGCCACCTCCTGCTGTTATTGCGACACGAGTCGCAAGAAGTCGTGCTGCCACGTGCTGCATACGAGGCACCTGCGCCAGAGCGACGCGGCGGCACGCGGTACGAACCCAAAGGTGACGCACGTGCAGTCAATCTCATACCTGCCGCTTTCAACATTCAACTGCATTGAGAGCGTCAAGGTGGACGTTTCCCTTTTTGACGCGGCGCGGCGCGACGAGCCGTATGTTGTGCCCGCCCCCTCGGCATGTCTCGAGTGCAAGCAGCCCCGCGGTGACGCGCCCTCGGACCCGGCATCGGGTACCGTACTGTCGGAGATGTGCATTGGGCGCTTACTGCTCGACGCGTACACGTGCACCAACCAGGCATGCGGCAAGTGGGTGTGCAGTGAGGGCCGTGAGAGCGGGCTTGTCATCCTCAGCCCCTGTACAGCAGCGTCGGTGAGCGTCGTGCGCCACTTTGCCTCCCAGGTGGCCGTTGAAGGAAACCCGTTCAATCAGGTCTTCCGGACGTGGTGGTCAGCAGCTTTGGGGCGGCAGCGGGCGGGCGTGTGGTCCCCGTCCACCCCAATCCGAAGCCGACGGACTGTGGCCCGCCTGCTTTCTGCTGGGCTGCGGCTGCTTGGCAAGGACGTGCCTGCATGGCCCTTTTTTTGCGGACCATGCTGTGATGGTGATGCGATCAACGTCGTGACGGCGGACGGCATCTGGCTGGGCTACATGCGGCGCTTGGCGGGAGCTGCGTACGAGACCTACGCCGAGAGGTGCGTGCCGTCACCGGAGCTGTTGGAGACGGCCAGCCTCATCGGCAGCGAGTGGGTCCGGCGCTTTTTGAGGCTTGCCTTGACCGAGCCCGGCAACGTGGTGGCCGTGTCGGTGGACCAGAGGAAGGCTGCAACGCAGGCGCTGGCAATTCTACAACCTTCTGCTCTGCCAGCCTCCTACCTCAGAACATCCTCCAGAGACGATTGTGGTTTGCGTGAGATGTTAGGAAGCATCTGGCAGCTGGATGTGGCGTGTGTGAGCCTGGCAAAAGGCGTGCTGCTGGCAACGACCAAGCGAATTGCAGCAGCCCAGGCAGCCAACGAGCCGCTGCCGCCGGATGCGCTTGAGCGACAAGTGGCCGTGGCCATTGCGTCCTGGCTGGTGCCGAGCCCCCCGCCTCCTGCACCTGCACCTCTGGTGGGAGCCGGACCAGCTGGTGCTGCGGCAGCAGGAGCACTGGTCGGTGCCAATGGTGCCGTTGGAGCCGGTGTGGCACCTGTAGCCGCGCCACCGCGGGTGCCGCCTGCGTCACCCTTTGCAACCTTCCGGCCGGAGCTGCAGGCGCTTGGCGCGACGGCCGCCCACGACGTTGTCTCTTTTTGCGTGGCCTTGGCCACGGACCCTGTCGTTTCGGCGTTTAACAAGGCACACGTGCCTGGCATCCGCGCCTTGGCTGCGGTTTTACGGTCCCCCTCGTTGGCGACGGAACTTCCACCATTGCTGGCCGAGGCTGTGCGGGAGGGCTTGAGCGATGCTGCTCAGCCAGACGACATGAACGTGGACGCGGTCAAGCTGCTGAGGGACCAGCGCATTACCGTCGCCTTTTTGAGTGCGATGCGCCGGCTGGGTCCACGCACGGCGGTGCTGGCTGTGGCTCTCGCGAAGTGTCTGGACGAAGCGGCCGCATGCCTTGAGACGTACCACGCGGCGGCGGACCTGGCGCCTGACTCGGCAGCTCTGTTTGGCTCCCGCTGGTGCGGCGCCGGGCGCACGAAAGAAGAACTGTGCGCTGCGTTTCGCGCCTCTTTCCCCCACGCCAGCTCCGACCCTTTGGTGACAGGCGTGTATTTCCCCGGGCGAAGCCAGTGCCGGCCTTCAGCTTTTGGTCGGCTGGAAGTGCCTGAGCTAGGTGCTTGCTCCAAGAACTACCAGGCGGCGCGCAAGTCCTTCTCCCCCGGGGCGTTCATCATATGCTGCGCATGCGCTCATCCTAAGGTGCTGGGCTTTGTCGTCCTGGACAAGCGGGAAGGTCCCCCTGCTCTCTTGGACGCCATCATCACCCGCTTCTTTCAGCTGCCGAGGTACATCGTGTACGACTTTGGCTGTGGGGCAGTGCGCTCGGCTCTCGCCAAGCTGCCGTGGCTGCTGGAGGTGTCAACCATCGTCAGCGACGCATTCCATGTGATCAACCACGTGTGCAGCAAGTACTTCAGCCCCGCGTCCTTCACCGTTCTCAAGCACGTCAACACCGTTGCACACGAGCAGCGTAACCGGGCGATCAAGATGCTGCACCGGGTCCTAGCTGCGTCTGGGCAAGTGGAGTACACGCGTATCCTGTCGTACCACATGATTGTGCACAATATCCGCGCGGCTGCCCGAGATGCTTGCCCATCGTCTCTTCCGGAGTTTTTTGACTACGCTCCTTTCTATTTCTCCCGCGAGGCGTGCTTGTGTGGCTGCAGTTACACAACGTCCGACCCGTTTGGGGACCTGTAAACACTTGGTAGTCTTTCTCTGTTCTCCCCTTGTTGGGCGCTTGTTCCACTTGAAAAGCTCGACGTGTCTCGCCCCCCACCGCTTGCGATGGGCTCCATGACCCCAGCATGGAACGAGTTACAAAACCTGTGTGCGGAACGGGATGGTATGCCCACGTTGCGGATGAGCTCACGGGAAGAGTGCGTGCTGTGCGGATCGGAGGTTCTCGCTTCAGACCGTGAGCTTTTCTTGCAGCCATCGGAACGCACTGACACAGAAAACAGACAGCAGCTGCACAACGTCCCTCGCGCTTCACTCCGCACAATAGATTCAGAAAATTCTGTCTCTCCGTCAGTGTATTGTGGGACCACACCTTGCTCTGTCACTCTGATGTGCATTGGCATATGACATCCCCTCTTGGTGCGGTCGCTGGCGGCACTTCGTGCTTGACACTTCTGGTGCATCTTCAGACTCCACGTGGTCAGGCTGCATTGCAGTGGTCAGTCTGTGGGCACGGACAGGCAACAACAGTCCTGCGGAGCATGTCCTGGACACCACTCCATGGGACATGGCTGGTTTTCCGTGCGGCGATTACACTCTTTGCTGCGCCGTACTGAAGAGGGGTTGATGGTTCGGGAGTTGGACGCAGCCTGGCGTCACACACAGCTGTCTTTCAGAGAGGGTACCCCCACTCAACACTTGCGCGACTCCCCGCTTGTGTCCGTCCCGTATGGCACCCCACTGGCAGATGGACGTCGGCTGATACTATCATCTTCTCACTCCCCAACGCAACCGTACTCAAGTCTCTCTCAGCTGCCATTATCAGGCGTGCCTGTGCGGAAACCACCAGGACAGAGGCTACCTATCTCTCAACCGGCTCTTTCGCGCCCAACACGCGGCGGTGCCCCAGTTGCTAGAACAGACTGTGGCGGCAAGGCAGCAGAGTGTGCTCCGGAACGAAACAGCAACCAGGACGCGCAGCGATCGGGCATCGCAGCGTTACGCAGATGAACTCTGTCTCTTGTGGCAACGGCTGCGAAAGGGCGTCTGCCAGTCGATGCGGAGGCGTACCACTGGTAGCCAGCGACCCGCCTGTTTCAAACTCTTGAACAGTCCGAATTTTTAAAAAGACAATTGCAGTCGTCTCCTACGCCGCAGATGCAACTTGTACCTCCGTGGAAGCATGCAAGTGGGACCCAATGAAGGCAAAGCCCGCCCAGGCGAGTTGTTCAGCACACGAGATGGCTACCTCACACCGAGAGACTCAGTTCTGGAAGACTCCTGCCCGGTTGAAGTGGCAGGCCGCCTGCTGGCGATTCACAGCAAGGGGTGGATCGCCCAAGCGTCGCAAGGGCACACTGTGTCCTGCGTCACGTGCTGCTGAAGTGGAACCGCCCAAAGCACGCACCTGACAGCTTGTGGCGTTCCCGCCAACGGCCCGAGCGGCAACTACCCAGGTCGGTTTACACTGTGCATGTGTGCCCTGAGTGCCCTGCGTCTGGTGCGTTGGATACTATCGTCGTGGTTCTTGCAGTTGGTTGTGCGCTCTTCGTCCCGTCCTCCTCTTCTCCTCGGGCCGCGCAACTCGACGCCGCGCTGAGCATCTACTTTTTCGTGGGGGGTGCCTGCGTACGGCGCTTGCAGCGTCTCTAGCGCACACCCACCCGCCCTCATGCCCGTATCCTCTTCTGGCGCTCCACCGGTCGGACACGACCTTCTTATTTTGTCAGTTCTGATCTTTTGCCCCCTCCATGTGCGTATTCGTGCAATTTGAGTCTCCATCAACCGATGACGGTGTCCCGATGTCTCCTTTTCTTGCCCTTATGCCCTTCCCATTGAAGCCGCGCCTGACGCTCCCGTGTCACGTTCGTGGCTTTCTTCTTTCTTGACTCGCTTTGCTCCCTAATTTGTCATTTATACCTGCCCCGAAGCTGCGAGAATGGTGCTGCCTCCCGTCCGACTGGACGACGCCCAGTTGCGTGCAGCGCGCTGCTTCATGTCCGAGCGCAATGTAGCTGTCGTGGGCGCCGCTGGCTGCGGAAAGACCGTACTGCTGTCCTACCTAATCCGTGCAAGCAAGCAGAAGTGGGGGCCTGATGCTGTTGCTGTGCTGGCCTGGAGAGGCTCGGTTGCTCAGCTGGTCGGCGGCCAAACCGTTAGCTCGTTCCTACGCGTGACGGTGGGAGATCCCAGCAAGGAGCGGATTCTTAGCCGCATCCTGGGGAACGAGACCGCCCGGCGTGAGATTGCTCGCGTGCGCGTGGTCTTTATTGACGAGGCCCCTACCATTCAAGGTCGCTGGCTCGACAGGCTGGAGTTTGTCTTCCGGCTGTTGGCCAGCCCCATGAAGCAGTGCCGCCCGTTTGGCGGCCGTCTAGTTTTTGGTGAGTTTTCTGCCCCCTCTCTCTGGACACTCCTTTCAGTGTGTTGTCAGCAAAGCGGCAGTGTGAGCAGGGTGGATAGGAGTCGAACAATTTCTTCCCGTGGCGCATCTTACCATGCTCTTTTAGCTCACGTTCCGTTCGCTGGCATCTACACATTCTCTTTGTTCCCTCTGGTTGTTTATCTCGTCTTTGAATGTGCAGCTGCAGGAGATCCTTTGCAGCTCGCGGCGTACCGCGTGACGGACTCATCGGTGGAAAAGGGGGCGTACTTGGAGCGGTCGTGGGATGACTCGTTTTTCTCCGCGTACGGCACGGTCATGGAGCTGGACGGACACCACCGGCAGGTCGGCAACGACCCACTGCTACCCATTCTCTCTCGCCTCCGAGTCGGGGAGTGTCGGGAGGAGGACGTGCTGTTGCTGAACTCGACGTGGGCCGACGCGTCTGAGTGCTGGCCTGATCACCACCACCTCCGCGCTAAGGTGGTAGACGCCAACGAGTTCAACAACAGCCGCCTGTCCGAGCTCTGCGGTGAGGTGGGCACCTTTGTTTGCAGGGATGCACTCTTGGCCGATCATCCCGACGTGCGCGCGGCAGCGCTTGGCAACCTGGACGGCCTCGCCCCTCGGACCATCTCTGTTAAACATGGTGCTCGTGTGGTCTGCACCATGTCATGCGGCGCCGTGAGAACTGGTGCCCACGGTACCGTTGTCACATTTTCTGCTGTGACTGTTTCTTGTGAGTTTGTGGGCGTGGCCGGTGTAGTTGAGCTGCCTTTTACATGTTTCACCGTGAAGGACCACCTTGAGAGGGTGCTGGCCACGCGTATGCAAATTCCTCTGCTTCTTGGATGGGCCGTTACCGTCTCTCGTGCCCAGGGGATGACATTGGACAAGGTGGCCGTGGACTTCTCTTGCACCACATGGACGTTGGATGGGCTCGTCTACGCTGCCCTTTCCCGAGCTACCTGCCTGTCTGCATTGCGTGTGAGAGGACTGACACGCGCTCACGTCATGACGAGTAGCAATGCGCTCTCTTTTTACGAGAAGGTGCGGTATGAGGGACGTTTTAGAGAGCGGCGCGTGGGGACGACGTAGGGCACACGCTTTAGCACTCTTTTTTTTCGCCATCACCGTCGTGAAGTCATGCCGACGACAGAAAACGCACGTCCCACAAGCAAACTTGCACGCCCGTACGGCATGGTGCCGCCAGCTCTTCCATCGTCCGGGGCACAACAAGGTCAGGATAGTGGGAGACACGGTAGCGCGCAAACGTTGGTGCCTCATAAAGCAATGCAGAGAAGGGATATCGCTCCTGTCCACAACCGGCCGCCACACGAATGGCCAGTATCTCCACCACGGGGACCTCTCGTCGAAACTGGTCCACCAGCTCCGTGGGAACAGCAGGGTCGGCTGCCCGCCACAGTATAGCAGTGCCCAGCAGTCGACGCGCATCGACGCTGTTGGCGGGGCGGTCCCAGAGCTGCAGACGTGGGCTGCAATGATCAAGGAGCCAGTCAGCAAAGACGGCGGAGTCACACAAAAAGAAAGCACTCAGCGCTTCGTGTGTCAGTGGGTGCCAAGGCATAGAGCTCCTTAACTGCGTCAACTCGCTTCAAAAAGACGACGGCAACCGTACCCTACGTGGTCAAGCATCCACAGAACTTCAGAACCGTTTGCCGCAGCGACTGCAAGCAAAGATGTTGCTGGCGCATCACCATCATTTGCTGCGTCTGCGTCACGGAGCGGACCACCGTCGGGTGGCAAAACGCGGCTGCCGACGTCATGTCCCGCTCCTCCACTGGGCTCAGCAGCAGCATCTACGCCGTCCAAAGGCAGCGTTCCAGCTTCCATTGCTCGCGTATCCTTCTCGTGGGCAGCTAAAACGCATACATCTCGCAGTACAACGACTCCGGGCTGCAGCGCCGCCCCGCAGTGATGTGTGCGTGAGGGTAGGAGGTGGCCAACAGCAACCACAATGCTGGCGGAAAGTAGTTGGCACAATCCAGGATGTGACAGCCGATCCAGTATAGGAGTAGAGAAGACGCTGGCAAGTTGAACGGCTCGAGAGCGACGAGAAGCCACAACCGTCTGGCGGGAGCCTCCCGCTGCTCCATCTTGCGTCCCGTGTTGCGCCCTCAACGCACGCGCACGGCTGCTCCCCCGGTCACTTGGACCGGCACCGCCGGCATTCGCATCCGCGCGACTAGCGCCAGTGGTCACGCCACGTGCACGGCCGGAAGCGGGGCGACCTGCATCAGCGGGACCACAGCCGCCGCCACCGCCGCAGTCGCCGCCGCCAGCGTCACCGCTGCTACCGCTCCTGGCGCTGCCGCCGCCACCATTGCCGACGACATCATCAATGCCAGCACCAGAACCAGTGCCGCCACGTGCGCCGACATCAACAACGCTGGAGCCAGCGCCGGCGTCTGCACCACCACTTACGCCACCACCAGAGCCATGAACAGCTGGGCCACCGGCGACTTGCCCGCCTCCATCAACACCCATGCCGCCTCCAACACCCGCGCCACCACCAACTGCGCCATCACCACCCGCGCCACCACCAACTGCGCCATCACCACCCGCGCCACCACCACCGGCGCCACTATCTCCCGCGCCACCATCTCCCGCGCCACCATCACCAACCGCGCCGCCATTAGGAGCACCACTGCCAGCAACATTGCCCGTCGGGTTTGCAGGCAGGGGTGGGGCCGTGCCAGTGGGAGCCGCCTTGCGCTTGCGTGGGATGGAGACGACCGCGCCCCCACAAAACTCCTCGACCAGCCACAGATACGCGGGGTCCGCCAAGTGCACCATGTAGCACAAAAGCCCGAGAAACGACTCGGGGTCCACGTCCCCGGTGTTGGTCAGCACGGGAGAGAGGACCGTGCGAGACTTCCGCTCGTCCGAATAGGAGACTGCCACTCCAATGGCGGACGCCGGTGTCATGGACAGGTACTTGGATGCCTGCGACGACGCCCGGCTCTCGGGGGGCAACTTCTTCAGAAAAAGAGTGACAGCGTGGCGGATCAGCTTCAAAAACTCTTTGGCAAGCGCCCGGTCAGGGGCGCACTGCGCACGCAGGCGCCGCAGCAAAGAATGGGACAGCTCCGTGGGGACCTCAACCTCCTTTTGTGTCGCAGGAGGGGCCTTCGCGTCATAGGAAAACGTCGTCCCCACCATCGGAGGAAAAGACAGCAGGTCCGGAAACGGGGCCATTTCCCGCAGCGGGCGGGGCTGCCGGACGCGTTGTTGTGTTGGGGGTTGGATGGACGCCGAGGAAGAAGGATCCCCCGTGGAGGGGCGGGGGGGCGCCAGTGGGGGGGTGGTCGCGGGGGGGGTGCCCGCCGCAGATAGAGGGTGCACCGCAGGGGGGGGAGCGGCCATAGGAATGGGAGCTGCCGCAGGAGGGTGAGCCGCCGCAGAGGAGGGAGCGGCCGCAGCGGAGCCAGCAGACGCAGGAGGGGCGGCCAATGCAGGGGGGGCAGCCGCCGGTTGGTGCGGATCCGCCGCAGCGAGCGCAGTCGCATCGGGAGGGGGAGCCGCAGAGGAGGGGGCGGCGTCAGAACAAGATCCAGTTCCAGAAGACGCGGGGGCCGCCGAGGGAGGTTGAGTAGAAGACGTGGGAAGGGTAGTTGAGAGGGGAAGGGGGGCCGAGTCAGGAGGGAGCGAGTCGTCCGCTGCCTCAGAGTCCCACTCAGGAAAGTCGCTCAGGTCTCCAATGGGTGGCAGGCGGGCGCCTTCTGCGGGGGCGCTCCGCTCAGGTGGCATGGGAGTTGCGGCCGCTCCAGCCGACCCATCGGTCCCGCGGCTCAGAGGCGACGCCAGGGCAGCCGCACGCAAGCAGCTCATTATCATACGCATACCCGTGGCAATCGAGCTCTGCTTCGCGTCGTCGCAGCGTCCAATGTGCGGCCCCCCATAGAGCACAACCGCGCTACGCCCGTCGCTAGGCCCTGCCATGAGAAACAGGACGATCTTTCCATCCGTCGCTTGTGACACACGAGCGCACGCGTGGACTGCCATCTCCGCCCCACAACAAGCGGCCGAGTCCCACCCACATCCCAGAGCAGACATAGCATGGCTCACGGAGCCGATACTCTCCAAGGCAGCCATCCACCCACCGAGCAACACCGCCACCAGCACGCTCGCGCAGGAATGCCTGCCGCTGCACGAGGCAGTGACCGGCACGGCAGTCACCCCCGCTGGTGCGCATGTACCGCCGAGTGCATCACTCAACCAGCAACCGCGTGCACAAAGTCCCAGTCTGGAGAAGGCAGACCCACGCTGCGACAGGGCTCACATGGAGGGAAATCACCAAAGCAAGGGCCAAACAAGCCCGGACGGAGCAGGGATCCCAACCTATCCGCTTCTAAGCGGCAGCCAATCAATGAGCCCCACACGACGCTAATCGCAGAGGTATCACAATTCTTCTCCTACCATTATTTTCCAATACCCCCTCATATCTGCCTTGACGCAGCCTTGACAGGGTCCATTGTACCCTGTCAAACCTACGATTACCTGGGTTCCCGACACAGCCGCCGCCCGCCAGCACCCGACGCGCCGCGCGGAGGGCCCCCACCGTGCCG
>JAHDHX010000008.1:55299-57708 GCA_020631075.1 Candidatus Altimarinota bacterium | reverse complement strand
GGGTCTCCCTCTCCCTCTCTCCCCCCTCGACCTAGATGTAGGTCAAGGGGGGCATGGGGTTGGTTTGCCCTTACTTTCAACAAAAACACACTTTATATTCTCAGTGTGTTTTTTTGATTTCATTTAGCGGCTCTTGCTTTGGGGACAAACTTTTTAGGTGAGTAGTAAATTATTGGGATGATTTGACTCTGCATCTGTGTTATAATCCTGAGATTTACTCAAATTTCATGATCTTACGTAAAAATTTATTTTCAGTTATCGCTGGTGTTTTTATTTCTCTGGCAAATGTGGCGTCTGCCGCAGACATAAGCGGTAGCGTGTGGGATGACGCCGACAGTGACTCCATCGCCGAAGCGGGGGAGCCCAGTCAAGCAGGGGTGGCTATAATGCTGATGACTTACACCGATCTGAATGGGAATGGGGTGTATGACAGTGCGGATGTGAGCACCGCTGGAGTGGTAGGGTACACCGTCACCACTGCCACCGCTGACGGCACGGTGCCAAATTATGGCTTCACAGACTTGCCAGCGGGTGATTACCTACTAATCGAAGCGGGTGACCCAGCGATTATTCCTTCAAACGTGACTGTGCTGGACACGTCCATCAGTGACAATACGCCCGTGCCGTTTGATCCTTTGTACTTCCCCAACAACATGGCGCCGTTGCCGATGAGCTCGGGGCCAAATATTATAGACTTCGCAGTGACGGCGGCTGACACCACGGTGAGCAATGCTGACACGATTTATGCCGACAGTGGTGATGTAACCAATAGCTTCAGCTTTGGGAACTTTGGGGCGCAGCCCTTTGATGGTTGTTATGACTCATATATGACGGTACAAAACGGCTCAGGTATTAGCCTTTACACCACAAACAATGAAACGGGAGAGCTTATACCTTATCCTGGGCCTGGGCATCCGCAGATGTCAAATATTAATGCGACTGGGTACAACTCGATGCTCGGTTTGAATAATAACGATGGGTTTATTGTCGGGTACGGCACAGGCGGCATGGTGGCCACTGACCAGACGGGTGGATTAATTCAGTTCAACTCAGCTCAAAATTTATCCACTGGATATTTTGCTGGTGATCAAACTCCTGATGGATACCATGCATTTTATAAAGGCGGAAAATTTGAGATTGTAGATATGAATCCAGACCGACCGACTTATTTAACAGTAGTAAATATTATTAATGGATCAGGCCCAGGCTTGGCAGATGTTGCCTATAATTATGCGCAACATTCCAATACGGGTTATGCCGCTATGTATGGTGCTCTCGGGAGCATCCTTTACGAAATGAAATTCACGGGGCCAGTGGGGGCCACACTCGTGCCTGGTACAGCGATGGATCTCTCACAAGCGACAGGGTACACCGTTACCACTCGGGCCTTGAGCACGAATATGGGGTCCTTTGGGGGGGCGTTTTTGGACGCTGGAGGCAGCTTGTATGGTTACAATAATAGTGGTTCTATCTGGAAGATTACTGGTGCTACCTTTCCCAGTGGTGCCCCTCACCCCACGGTGAAACTGGCAGATGCCCCCAAAGTGGGTAAAAGCGATGGTGCTGGCTGTGCACCACCTTCACCTGACTTTCCATTCATTTCAGCGGAGAAATCGGCCGTTGATGCTGACGGTGATGGTGTGGCTGAACCAAACGAAGTAATAACATACACTATTGTGGTGGAGAACGGAGACACATCAGCTGCCATTGGGGTGCCGTTGCTCGATGCCATGACCGACCCGAACGTAGTGTATAACACTGGTTCAACTTTGATCGACGGTTCAGCCGCTGCGGATGTTACCACTGGTTTAATCTTAGATATTGCAGCACTGGGTAGTTCCACGGTGACCTTCACCGCTACAGTAGTGTCAGATATTCCTTTTGGCACAACACTCGTTGCCAATCAAGCCGTGGTGGATAGTTTGCCGACTTGTGCCGACCCAGATTGGGATGGGGACACGGAAACCTGTGACCCGATTGTGTTGCCCGTACCACCTGTATTGCTGCAAACCAAAGTACTTGCCGATGAAAACAACAATGGAGAGGCTGAAGCCGGTGAGATTTTAACCTATACCGTTGTAGTAGAAAATTCTGGTGGATATGCCGATAATGTATTGTTTGTGGATAGTTTATCTGACCCAAATTTGAGTTTTGTGACCGGGAGCGTGACCATTGACGGTGTGCCTGATGCGAGCTTGGATGCCACCCTTGGCTTTTTGATCGACATTCCTGGGGCACAAGGTCTTGTGCCTAGTTTTGTAACCGCTCCCACGCACGGTGACACGGTGTTAGGTTCGACGACGATTACTTTTCAAGCGGAAATTTCCGACCCTATAAGTGCTGGAGCCACCACCGTGAGCAACCAAGCCACTGTAGATGGCGAAGACACCTGTGACCCGGCGAATTTGC
>JAHDHX010000008.1:0-55199 GCA_020631075.1 Candidatus Altimarinota bacterium | reverse complement strand
GTACCCCCACGGTCTTCCCCACTGAAGCACAACTCCGTGCCACTAAAGCGGTCACGGCTGAATCTGTCGAAGATGGTGAAGTCAATGCCGGTGAAACCCTTACCTACACCATTGAGATTTACAACGATGGTGGCTCTGTTGCCTCTAACACCTTGGTGCAAGACCTCTTGGCTGACCCAAACCTCTCCTTCGACTCTGGCTCTGTCACCGTCGATGGTACGGCAGACAGTACTTTAGACATCACGACTGGGTTCACGGTCGATGTGCCCCCCTATGACAGTGTTACTGCTCTTGCTGGCCAAACCACCATCTCCTTCACTGTCACCGTCGCTGACCCTCTCCCTGCTGGTGTCGTGAGTGTGAGCAACCAAGCCACTGTAGATGGCGAAGACACCTGTGACCCGGCGAATTTGCCTGAGGAATGTACCCCCACGGTCTTCCCCACTGAAGCACAACTCCGTGCCACTAAAGCGGTCACTGAGGCTGATCCAGACGGTTTTGCTTATCTGGGTGAAATTCTCA
Source organism: Candidatus Altimarinota bacterium (assembly GCA_020631075.1). Taxonomy (GTDB): domain Bacteria; phylum Patescibacteriota; class Gracilibacteria; order UBA4473; family UBA4473; genus JAHDHX01. The sequence continues at coordinate 54,677 of JAHDHX010000008.1, read as the reverse complement.
CCTTCACTATCACCATCTATAATGACGGGGGCTCTAGTGCGTCCGATACTTTCCTCGACACACTGAGTGACCCAAATCTGAGCTTTGTGCCAAACAGTGTTTTGATAGACGGCGTGGCAAATACATCGTTGGATGTCACCACTGGGTTTAGTGTGACTGTGCCACCTTATAACGACACCACCAGCACGCCTGGGCAAACGGTGATCATCTTTGACGCCCAAGTGGCTGACCCCATCGACACCACCAATGGGTTCACGATCGAAAACCAAGCCAAGTTCGGCGACACCCTCACCTGTGCAGTGCCCGACACTGACGGCGATCCTAGCACTTGTGATCCTACCTCTACTCCGACTTATAATACGCCAGACAACTTAGCACAGCTGAGCGGAAACGTGTGGTATGACAAAAACCAAGATGTGCTGATTGACACCGGTGAAATAGGCATTCCTAATGTTGAAATGATCCTGGTTGGGATGGACCAGTTCGGAAATTATTATGGCCCAGATGCCACGCTCTACCCAGCAGAATATGCTTGGTTTACTACTCAATTTAGTGTCACCAACACTGACCCAGCGTTCATCACCAGCCCAGTCGAACTTACCGATACTAACGGATTCTACCGTTTTGATGCGTTGCTGCCTGGTGTGTACAGTGTGCTAGAAATTCAACCACCAGCGTACGCTTCGACGGGTTCAGACACCAGTACAGATGTGGTGCCTGCTCCGCAACACGGTGAGGGCAGTGTGCAGTCTGGTAGTTTTGTTGATGCAAACCGCATCACCGATGTGGTTCTCAATGCGCTAGATCATTCTCAAAACAATAATTTTGGTGAAAATTTAGGCATCATTGGGAACCAAGTGTTTGTTGATGCTGATGAAGATGGGAATTTTGGTGCTGGTGACATACCATTTCCAGGTGTGGCGGTTGAACTGTATGAAGCTAGTGGCACGGCAGTGGGGTATGCCATTACAGATGTGAACGGAGAGTATCAATTTTCTGATCTTCCGATCCTTGATGACACTGGAAATCCAATCACTTATGTTGTTCGCATTAGTGGAGGGCAGCCGATATTATTTAGTTTCACAGAATCACTCGGGAGTAATCCTGGAGTGAATAACAACAGCCAAGATCATGCTGGATATAACGTAACACTCACTGAAGCGGCACAAACAAACTTTACGGCTGACTTTGGATATAACCGAAAGCCCAATCCGACCAGTAGCACAGACACGAGCACCACGACCAGTGGCACGAGTAGTTCGGGGGGAAGTGGTGGGTCGTCTGGCACCAGTGGCGGCAGCCGTACCACTGGCAGCCGTACGTCTGGGTATAGCAGTAGCACTGGCCGGGGGTCGTCAACCAATGGGTATGGCAGCACCACTGGCGGGAGTGGAAGTACCACTGGCACCACCACGGGCAATCAAACCAGTGGGGCATACACCCCGCTGACTGTCCCCAGCCAACCAGAGTCATATGAACCACCAACCGTACCCGAAGCTAAACCAGAAGAAGTGGAAACCTTCAAAAATGCTGCACCTGTCGCCAAAGACGACGATGGGGCACCAAAAAATCCACAAGCACCACAAAACAAAATACGGCCATACCCAGTGCTGCCTGAGCGAAAAAGCAATAACCTCGAAGCGTTGGATATATTGCCGCTTACTGGTGGGGGCGAGTAACAAAAGTGGAATCCTCGGTATGTAAAAGAAAAACACCCCGCAAAAGGGTGTTTTTTGATTTCTGAGTTGGTTGCGGAGGGAGGATTCGAACCTCCGACCTTCGGGTTATGAGCCCGACGAGCTACCGCTGCTCTACTCCGCGTTCGTACTCGTTTGGCATTCTTCGTTTATTTCCGAGAACTTTTTCACTCCTTTGGGAGTGATGGTGCACAAGAGAGGACTTGAACCTCCACGGGAGTAAATTTCCCACAAGCCCCTCAAGCTTGCGCGTCTACCAATTTCGCCACTTGTGCTTTGCTTCGGTCAAAAATGCTGAGAGCTGGCCGATCATATGACCATCGTCTTGATTGTCAATTGCATATAGAGTGAATTGTTGGGTACAATAGATAGGATATGCCCCATATGCCTTCCCCTCGTTTGGTCTTGCTTGAGCTTGCTGTGCCGCGGTTGTCTGACCGAGGCCCACTGGCGTTTGAGCAAATATTGGCCAGCTTGCACGGGTTGCTGACGAAGCGGATCACGGGGACGGAGCGTGAGACGATCAGCATAGAGCTGTTGCGGTCGGAGGGGCGGATTCGGCTTTTCATCGTGGTGCCGGCCCACTTGCAGACTCTCGTGCAGTCGCAGTGCTATTCGCAGTACCCTGAGGTGCAGATAACCCGTGCGGGGGAATTTTTTGTGAAGCGGTTGGTGCATCAAAAACAAATACTGGTGGCGGCGTTGCAGCCGTCTGAGCCGTATGTGTACCCGATAAAGCGGTATCCGCAGTTTGAGGATCGGGCGACGCAGCGGTTTGAAGACCCGTTGGGGCCCATCACTGCGGCGCTGACGCAGCTGTATGACCAGTCAGACAACGCGTTGATTCAGTTTGTGATCTCGCCGATCCCGCCGAAGTGGAACGAAATAGCGAATGCGGCCCTGAAGCGGTTGTCGGGGAGTGGCCTGTGGACGTGGGATGCGTGGCGGAGTCGGTACAATGCGGCGGTGCTGGACCCACTGTCGGGGCACCGAGCGACGCGGGCGCCTGTGCGGTGGGTGTATAACGCCCTGGGGGGGTATGGCCCGAGCCCGAGTATCAGCCACTCGGCTGGGGCAGATGAAAGTGATGATCTGGACCGTCAAGCGCAGACCTCGGGGCGACATGACCGCGAGACGGTGTATTCGGCGGCGTATGACAAGCTGACGCGGTTGCATTTTGCGGTGTCTATTCGGGCGGCGTACTTCCACTCTGACCCTGACCCACTGCACGCGGAGGCGAAAATCCGTGAGATCGTGGGGACGTTTCAGCAGTTTGCCCAACCTGGGTGTAATCGTTTCACGTTGACGGAACTGGCGCGGAGCCAGTCTGACCCGCTGTTTCGCGCGCTGCGGGGGCGGCGCCATGCTGCGACCTGTGCCCTGTCGCAGGAGGAGCTGGCCACGCTGGTGCACCTGCCGACGGAGACTGTCCAGACCCCAGGGATGCAGTGGGTGGAGTCACGCACTTTGGAGCCGCCACTAGACTTGCCTGGTCCGCAGCACGCGGACATTACCCTCGTGGGGCAGACCAATTTCCGCCATGTGAAAAATAAATATGGGATCTTGCCTGATGATCGGCGGCGGCATACCTATGTGATCGGAAAAACGGGGATGGGGAAGTCAACCTTGCTGGAAAATATGATTTTTTCGGACATCCGACAAGGGCGGGGCGTGGGGGTGATAGACCCACACGGTGACCTTGCGGAAGCGGTGCTGCGGTTCGTGCCGAAGTCGCGCACTAATGACATTATGATCTTTGAGCCGTCTGACCGAGACTTCCCGATTGCGTTTAATATGCTGGAAGGGAAGAACGCTGACCAGCGTTCGTTAATCGCTTCAGGGCTGATCGGGGTGATAAAGAAGCTGAATATTGACTCGTGGGGGCCACGGCTGGAGCACTTTTTGCGTAATACGATCCTCGCACTGGTGGAGGCACCTGACACAACGATGCTGGGCATAACGCGGATGCTGGTGGATAACGTCTATCGGCAAAAAATCCTTCACCATGTGCAGGACCCGATGGTGAAGGCGTTTTGGGCGACGGAGTTTGATGCGCTGTCGCCAGCGAAACGAGCGGAGGCGATCGGGCCGATCCAAAACAAGGTGGGGCAGTTTTTGGCCACGCCGATGATTCGGAACATTGTCGGGCAGCCGAAATCTACGCTAGACCTGCGGTTTGCGATGGACACGGGGAAAATCGTGATAGTAAACCTGTCGAAGGGGAAAGTAGGGGAAGACAATGCGACGATGCTGGGGTCGTTGCTGATTACAAAATTTCAGCTGGACGCGATGTCACGGGCGGACACGGCCGAAGCCGACCGCCGAGATTTCTTTCTATACGTCGATGAGTTTCAGAACTTTGCGACGGACTCGTTTGCGACGATCCTCTCAGAGGCGCGGAAGTACCGACTGTCGCTGACTATGGCCAACCAGTACCTGGCGCAGATGTCGGATGAGGTGGCTTCGGCGGTGTTTGGGAATGTGGGGTCACTTATTAGCTTCCAAGTGGGGATAGACGATGCGCAGGTGCTGTCGGAGCAGTTTGACCCTGACCGCATTACGCCGATCGCGATCGCGTCGTTGCCGAAATATAAGGTCTATAACCGCATCATGGTGAAAGGGCTGACGAGTCCTGTATTCAGCGGGGACACCCTGCCACCGCCAGACACCCACACCACCCCAACGGAGGCGGACCGTCGAGCGCAGAAGGTGAAGAATTATTCGCGGCAGCGGTATGCCCAGCCGCGGGAGGTGGTGGAGGGGAAAATCTTACGCTGGTCGCGCAGTGAAGCCCAAAAACGCCAAGCCAAAAGCGACAAGACGGAGAAAAAAGAGAAAACATCGCCGAGTAAGCCCCCTGCGTCAGCCGCCCCGCGAAAAAAGCCCAACAAGCCGTCAGACAAGGCTGCGCCAGCTGCCCCAAAAAAGAAAAAAACATAGGGATGGCGGTGGCTGAAAAGCTACAGTGGTGAGGAGGGGGCGTCGTGAAGTGGGGAAGTTGCTCGCACGGGGGGCGGGGTTTGTGCTATAATGATGGGATTTATAGCAAATATATCATGGTTCGTGCTTCTGCTTTGGCTTTTGGTTTGGCTCTGACGGTGGGTGTCTCGGGACTGGCGCTGGCGCAGCTGGGGCCTTTGACTGGGCCAGACCCCAAACAGGTCTATGATGGTTCGGTGGGGTTTGACCCTGCGTTGCATGGGATTTCGGCGGGAGACTATAATGAAATTTATAACCGATTGATCGGGGTGGGGCGTGACGTGGATGGCAACATCCTCACGGAAGATGATGTGTGCCTCGACCATGATGGTAATGACGATACGCCAGTGGTATGTCTGGGGTCGATCATCCCCAAAGATGGGACGCTGCCCATCACTAGTGACCCAGCGGATGGCACCACGGTGGCGGGAAGTGATGCTGGGGGGAATATCATTCTGACGCTGCTGAGTGAAATAACCGAGGTGATCAGCACCACGGCGGAAACTATTTTTAATATTGATAATTATAATACGGGTACCACGGAAACTGTGGTTAACATTGGGCTGACTTCCACCAGCGCGACGGTGAACATCGGGAATGGGTCGGACACGCTTAACACCACGAATAATTATACGCTGGCGATTGCGGGGGATACTATCCTCGGGGGGGATTTACACTTTTCTGACGGGACATTTCAGATTTGTGATACTTCGACTGACCCTGATAGTTGCATCAGTGTGGCGGACTTGATCGCTGGGACGGGGGGTGGGACGCCTGCGCCTGGGGCTTTCACCGATGATGGGGCGGGGGGGACTGTCTATGACCAAAATTTGGCTGTGACGGGGTACGTGCAGACCTTGGGGGGGGACTTCCTGGACTGTGACGCGAGTGGGGGGAACTGTGAGAATATCTCTGAAATAGTTAATCCTGACTCGCGGACGTTGATTGAAACTTCGTATAACAACGTGGAAAGCCTGATCGATGTGAGTGATCTGGGGGTTTATATGTGGTCAGAAGATCAAGCGACTGGCCTGAGCAGCTCGCTTGACATCCAGCCGAATGGCGGAGTGGTCATCAGTGGTGACACCACCTTTGACGGAGAGCTGTGTAACGACGATGGTAGTATCTGTAAAACGGTGGCAGAGCTGGCCGCCGCCAGCACGGGGGGGCTGTGGGCGGGGGGTGGTGACATGGCAAGCTATACGGCGACAGATAGCGTTGACCCGAGTATTTCCAATACGGTGAACATCACGCCGACGGGGACGCAGTTTGTCGGGCCGATCTGTGATGAGACAAATACTTGTTACAGTAATTTGTCTTCGCTGGCGGGCGGGGCCGACCCCGACCCGACGTTTGACTCGGTGACGGTGAATGCGGGGGCTGACTTTACGGGGATACTGCAAGAGGACTTCCTGATGCCGGAGTATTATTGGCAGACAACTGAAACGCCAATCGAAGTCGGAATGATAACGATCGACTACCCTGCGTTGATCCTGAAAGGCAATAGACCGTTTGTGGGGATCGGTGTTGAGGAGCCGCAAGCGGCGCTAGACGTGGCTGGGGACATTATTGGGCAAGATGTGACGGCTGATAGTTATAACGTGACGGACACGGACCTTCATAATTGTTCATTTGTGGAGGTCGATAGTGCGGGGAGGTTTTATTGTGCGGATAGTGGGTTGGTGGATTGTGTGAATGGGTTGATAACCGACAGTGACGGGCAAGTGAGCTGCAACCCAAGTGCTGTGACGGGGAACGGGGCGTTAATTGCCTTAGTTCACAATTCTGGCCAAATGTCATATAGCACAGATCCAAACGGATATTTTGGAGAAAATATCATAATTGGCGGGTTTTCTTCTGTTGGAGATGGAAGCGCTCAAATTGGAAATTCGGTTCTTATTGGTAGAAACACGCAGCTAGACTATGAAAATAGTGTATTGATCGGGCAGGGGGCAGATATTACGGAAAACAATCAAGTTGTTATTGGTCAGGGAGTTACTGGAGACTCAGACTATCGTGTTAATATAGGTAATAGTTATTTCTCTGACGAAGCAATCATCCGTGCTAATGATGGAGCATTCATTGTTAAGATGAATTCATCTCAGGACCTAATTGATTTCAATACGACGAGCTCGACACTACGGACGGATGAATTGACTGTTGAGGGTGATTTAACAGCTTCTGCGGTTAAATCAAACGTATTAAATTTAAAAGACACCGCAGCACCCTGTGCTGATATGTCACCTGGCGCTTGTACATGTGATAGTAGCGAAAATGGACAAATGATGTTCATAACCAATATTGGATTTTTTGGATGTAATCCACCTGGCGCGGGCGAAACAAGCTCTCATTGGAAAAAAATGTAGTGTCGTAAAAAAGCACCCTCAGCTGAGAGTGCTTTTTTATCAAACAATAAGATTCCTTACTGTACTACTACCTTAAGAATTTTCTTTCTTTCAGTTTGTAAGAGATATATCCCGGAAGGAAGCTGATCAATCACAATCCCAGTCCCTGTCTTAATCACAGGTACCTCTTTTCCAGCTAAATTATACATTTTTACTTGCTCGCCCACACCAATCCCTTCAATATTTAATACTTCACCTGCAGATATTGGGTTTGGGTATGCGGTGAGTTTTAGGTCTGATATTCCGTTTGGCACGGATACTGCCGTAGTAATATAATCACTTATAACGCTATTTATTTCTTCACAACTATTGTCCAAAGTGAGTCCAAATTGACTGAGGAAATTCACAAGAGACTCGACCATATCGACACTATTTTCTGGTAGATTGGATTCACTTACTATACGCGTTCGGACCAAAAAGAAATCATCTTTATTCAACTCTTCAGCAACTTCTGCAAATTTTTGATTAATCACTACATGATCAGAGACTCCGCCTGCTGTGTAGTTGACTCCGTCTACACCAGTGAGTGCACCTATTGCCATCATTATTCTCACCTTATTAAACATTTCTTCGTCATTCTCTACTAACTCATCTGGTAGGAATATCTTGTCTATTTTAATATTAATTTTGGTCGCGAGGTCAGTCATGTCACACCCAATCGCAAAGTTCAACTCTTGATCTAAATCCTCTAAACCTCTTTCTGCAAATTGTCGGATACCATCTGCGTCTATGCCATTAGTAATTCCGAGATTATAAGTACTTTGACTCATTATGGTTGCAACTCCTATACTTTCTGGGTCTATCTCCTCATTAATAAGCTCTATTTCGCCGTTACTTAATGGAACTCCAGTCTCTGTGCACGATATAACGAATTGATTCGTATCACCAACACGATCAACTCGAACAGTTTCATAAACAACCGGAAAATTAATCCCATCCATGAAATTTATAACATTTTGAGGAACTTCGTTGTCTTCACCGTCATCTGAGCCCTCACTCGCTGTAATCATCACCCCACCGTTCTCCTCAGCGATAGTGTCCATAACTTTTTCGACGGTGACGGTTTTTCCTGCCTCAATGTCACGTAGTTGGCCTGCTTCTATCTTGGCTACTTCCTCTGCGGTAAGCTTTTGATTTTGCACTTCTTGGGCGATGGCGGCTTCTGGTCCGATGGGTAAAGGCATTTTGCAAGGGAGGTGAGGAGTTAACAAAATGATGTGGAACGCATAAAAACTTTGCAGTTTTTAATCATTCTAAATAGTTGCAATTTTGTCCATATCTGTCAAATAGTTTTCCACATTTGCCTTTGTCTTGCCTTGCGGATCATGTCTTTTTCAGGGTTGCTCTCTCGGTCACTGGCCCTACTATCGGCTTGTTTATCGTGCCTACTCCTTTTTTTGATTGTCCTTCGTGCACCCTCATGTCTGAGTCCCCTGCTCCGCTCACGGCTTCCCAACGTTTTCGTCAGACGTTGCTCTGGTTTGTGTTATTCTTGGGGCTTTACTATGTGCTGTTGGGCTTTTTTGCCCCGCCGGCTGCCCCAGTGCTGGACGGGACGGTGAGCCTGACGGCGGAGGAATCTTACACACAGGGGCACATCATCACGGCGGAGCTGAGCAACGCGACGGAGGGAGAGATTACTTTCACGCCGCGGTGTGAGCCGTCGACCTTCACGGTGCAACGACTGGGCACGACGGCGACGACCTCGCCGCTGTCCGCCGAGCAATGCGCCCAGCTGCCAGCGCCCGTGACCCTGGCAGCGGGTGAGTCGGCGCCGATCTCATTTCCGTTGTCTAACCTGACACTCTTCCCCATGACGGGGGAGTACCAACTGAGTTTAAGCCTCGATGATGGGACTACCATTGACTCGCGGCAATTTACTGTGGAGTCGGCGGGGTGGTTTCGGTCGGCTTTCCGTACGATCGTGTCACGACCACTCTTTAACGCTCTGACCTGGTTATCGGTTAATTTACCTGAGGCTTCGCTGGGGCTGGCGATCATTGCGCTGACGTTGCTGGTCCGACTGTTGCTCTTTTGGCCGAACCAGCGAGCGTTGGCTTCACAATCACGGTTGCAGGCGCTCCAGCCGCAGATCGAGAAGCTCAAAAAAAAGCATGGTGACAACAAGCAAGCGCTGGCGCTGGCCACTATGCAGCTCTACTCCGAGCATGGGGTGAACCCGATGTCGTCTTGCCTGCCGCTCCTGCTGCAGATGCCGTTTTTGCTCGGCATATACTACATAGTGCAGGACGGGCTGGCGCCGCATTTAAGATTTTTATTGTACCCTTTCCAGACGGCGGTTGACTTGTCGGCTGTTTCACCAGCGTTCCTTGGGCTGGACCTGACGGCGACAAACTTTTTCCCTTTGCCGATCATTGTGGCGGGGGCGCAGTTTGTGGCGATGAAACTGATGATGCCGCCGCGCCCAGCGCAGCCTGCGAAAGCGGACAACAACGATATGGCGGCCCAAATGCAACAAATGCAAGGGATGATGGTGTATGTGATGCCGTTGATGATTGGTTTTTTCACGGCGACTTTGCCAGCGGGGGTGGGGATATATTGGGTGACGTCGACGCTGTTTGGGATAGCGCAGCACTGGTTCATTAAGCGGCAGCTGGCCACGGAAAAAGTGCTGACGAAGCGGTCATAGAGCCTAAATCATTTCGAGTTAATGATGTTTGAAATGCGAAGAGCATTGGTGATGTATTCTTTGTAGGCACTGAGGAGTGACGGGTAATTGTCGTCATAGATATGCAGGAGCTCGGAGCCTGCTCCATTGAGCTCTAAGACATACAACTTCCCTTCTTCAAGGTCCTCAAGACACTTGGCCATGACATCAAATCTGCCGTAGTGAAAGCCACTCACGGTGGATAATATGTCTTTGAAAACATTTTCAAGCTTTGGGGTGATTTCGTGTCTTCGGTCAAAAATCTCGGCGCCTTGGGAATGGTTCCCAAGATGTGAGAGTGTGAATTTTTCGTTTTTCCTTGGAACATATTCTTGCTTTTCTGTCGGTAGAGCCGCGACAAGTTGCTGTGCGAGGTGGGGCCTGCGGTGCTGCTGACTCAAATGGTGAACACTTAAATATCCATTCCCGAGCAAAGTAAGGGGCGATTTCTCTACCAATGAAATTATTCGAACATCGTCATGTTGATCCTTAATACAAAAAACCCCGAATTCTCTGTGGTCAGCTATGAACTCCTGAATTATGTAATCGCCATTATTTTTGGAGACATACACGGCTAACTCTTCTGAATTTTTCACCTTAATGACGTCTTTTCCACAATATCCATTATCTGGTTTTATGATTAATGGACAGGAAAGGGCATTGGAAGAGAGTAGGGCATTGAAATCTTTGTATTTTCTCCCGCCTTGTATGAGCATCATTTTAGGCCTGTAAATCGGGGATATGCTTTGTAAAATTTTGTATTTATACGTGTACGTAATACCACTTCTAGGCATTGCAGGATTTATTCGTCTCATAAATGAAAATCCCTTGAATTTTATTAAAAGCAAAATGAAAATGATTATCCCCAAAGGGGTGTATATCACCCATGTGGGATAATGTTTCCAATTTAAAATATTGCCTTGCATTAGTGTGTATAGAAACTCCCCCCCATTAGAATGTCCGAATTTAAATTACCCACTCTTCTGTCGCACCATGGGGTACTTCAGCTTTCGGAGTGGGGAGCGACTGGTGGTGGAAAGTGTCCGAGTGGGGGCGGAATTTTTGAAGCTGGGTGTTTTGAGCATTGGTCGGAGGGTTTTGCGCACTGGTTGTATTTTCTTCTGCGGGGTGACGGTGCGGGGTTGCACCAGACGTGGTGGGGTGGTGAGCACTGGTCGTACTATGGTGGGGTTGGGGCGGGGGAGGGACTTGATGCCAGTGGGAAGCACGTCTGGGGTGTGCGGACGTGGTTTCCATAGTACATCGTCAACCCTTCGGACGATTCGGTTGTTGGTTTCATTGGTTTCAGCGAGGGTGCTGTCGGGGTCTGTGCGGACTTCGACAAGCTGGCCAACGCCACGACGAACCCCTGACAGGCTGCACCGAAAGAATGGCTTGTCGGGAGCGAGCACCCCACCGCAGGCGTCCACCGTGGCGTCGGTCTGGCTGATGAGGCGTGCACTGACTGCCAGTGGTTGCTGGGTGGTGTTGCGTATGAGCGACAACACGGTGAAGCTGTCACTGTGCCCTGGCTGGGCTCGTACCATTATGGCTTTGGGAGTGGTGTCACCCATGGGGGTTGTGGTGCCATAGATTGCGTCGAGGGCGGCTTTGTCTGAAGCGTATTGTGACTGATGGGTTATGAGGTTGAGCTGGCTGCAGTCGGGGTTCATGGGGGTGACGACCATGGTGCCGTCGGTGGACCAGTTGGCGTACCAGAGGTACTGGTCGCCGATGGTGTAGCGGGGGTACTGCGTGCTGCCCGCTGCCCAGATGCTCCAAGCGGTGCCTTCAGTGCGAACGGTGGTGGTGTCGCCAGTGGTGATGCCTTTGTAGCCTTGGGTGACGGTGACGGCGTACTCACTCCAGCTATCCCCGACGCCAAAGGGCTGTATGTCGGTTGCGTTTAAGTCGTTGACGTGAGAGTCTGTCAGACTGTCGACACGCCCGATGAAGATAACGCCGTAGTCGTTTACCCTTTCGCTGACGGGTGGGGCCGACGGCAAGGGAGCCATGCAAGAGAGGGCTATGGTCTGGGGGAAGTGCAGCGCGCCCGCCACCAGCAGGCACCCGAGGAACAGTGATAATTTTTTCATGATTGTGAGTGAAAAAGGGTCGCTTACTTTTTACCACGAAGGGGGAGCGAAGACAATCTGTGTGTCTGTGGGGGGGATACTCGTTTGGGTGCGGCGCATGAGCAGACTTTCCTGAAGGCATAATTGACCCCTGCGCTCATTCGCCCTATCACAACGGTGACACCCTTTGTGACCTCCTCTACCAACTTCTCTTCACTTCTCTATGACCACGACTGATACTGAAATCCGAAATATTGCCATCATTGCGCACGTTGACCACGGCAAAACTACCCTCGTGGACCAGCTGCTCAAAGCGGGGGGAGCCTTCGCCGCGCACGAACAAGTGGCGGAGCGGGTGATGGACTCCAATGATCAAGAGAAGGAACGGGGGATCACGATTTATGCCAAGAATGCTGCGATAGAGTACCAAGGGACGAAAATCAACATCGTGGACACACCCGGCCATGCGGACTTCGGGTCAGAAGTGGAGCGGGTGCTGCAGACTGTCGACGCCACGGTGCTGGTGGTCGATGCGTACGAAGGGCCCATGCCGCAGACGAAATTTGTGCTGCAGAAGTCGCTGCAGCAGGGGAAAAAGGTGCTGGTGCTGGTGAATAAGATCGATAAGCCTGCGTCCCGCCCTGACTGGGTGATAGACCAGTTGTTTGACCTGTTTGTGCAACTGGGGGCGGACGACGAGCAGCTGGACTTCCCGTATATGTATGCCATTGCCCGTGATGGGATCGCGGTGCGAGAGCTGACCGACGAGCACACGGACATTACGCCGTTGTTGGACTTCTTGCTGGAGCACGTCCCGCCAGCGCCGCGTGACGTGGCGGCGGAATTCCGTATGCAGCCTGCGACCCTCGGGTATGATGACTATCTGGGGCGGATAGCCATCGGGCGGGTGACAGAAGGGACGCTGAAAGTGAACCAAGCCGTCACTGTGCTGACCCCCACGGGCGAAGCCCGCCCAGGGAAGATAGCGAAGTTGTTTACCTTCGCGGGGATGAAACGCGTGCCCGTCGAAACCGTGTCAGCGGGGGACATCGTGGCGGTGGCGGGGATTGCGGATATATTTGTGGGGGAAACCATCGCCAGCTCGCCCGACGCGCAGCCCTTACCTGCCATTGAAGTTTCGCCACCGTCGCTCTCTATCAATGTCTTGGTCAATGACTCGCCCTTTGCGGGGCGGGAAGGGAAATATGTCACGAGTCGGCAGATACGCGATCGGCTGGAAAAAGAGCTGGAAACCAACGTGGGGTTGCAGATTGACTTTGAGACAGGGTCCGGGGATGTGATCAAAGTGATGGGACGGGGTGAAATGCACCTTGCGGTGCTAATAGAAACTATGCGTCGGGAGGGGTTTGAGCTGCAGGTGTCGCAGCCCGAAGTGGTGCTGACGGAAGTGGATGGTCAAACGCATGAGCCCATCGAAGCGGTGGTGGCGAATGTGCCAGATGAAATCAACGGGAAGGTGATCGAGCTGTTGTCATTCCGCAAAGGGCAAATGACCAACATGGTGTCTGAGCGGGGGATTACGACGCTGGAGTTTGATGTGCCGGCTCGGGGCCTGCTGGGGATTCGCTCGCAGTTTATCATCCTGACCAAGGGGGAAGGGACGCTGTATAGTTCATTTGCGCGGACAGCGCCCCACTGCGGGGCGATCGAAAAACGGACGGTGGGGTCGCTGATCAGCGGTGAAACTGGGACGGCGACGGGGTACTCACTCTGGAAGCTGCAAGAGCGGGGGCCGCTTTTCATCCACCCTGCGACGGAGGTGTATGAGGGGATGATCATCGGGGAGCACAACCAAGGGACTGACCTGACGGTCAACCCGATCAAAGGCAAGCAGCTGACCAATGTGCGGTCGTCTGGGGCGGATGACGCGATCAACCTAACCCCGCCGCAAGAGGTGACGCTGGAACGGGCGCTGGAGTACATTAAAGATGATGAGTACATAGAAGTGACACCCGAGTCGGTGCGGCTGCGGAAGAAGTTTTTGACGGAGGTGGAGCGGAAGCGGAATAAGTAGCGGGAGTCGCTGGGTGGATGGCGGACGATGCAAAAAATGGCAAAACTAAGCAGATAAAGTTTGGGGCGGGGGGATTTGTCTTGCGGGCCTAGGGAATGTTCACAAATTGGAAAAAGAAAATTGATCTTGAAGTATGCAATCAGATTTGAGTGAAAAAAGGATCTTTTTGGCTGCAAAATGGTTGCGTATTTTTGCCTTGATCCATCAAGGCGGCAAACACGCGCTCATTTTTCGCTCAAAAATCTCTCTTTTTTCTTCTCAAACCATTTTGTGAACACTCCCTTGGTGAATACATTGAACGGTGATGTTACAGATAGAAGACTTGCATTCACGACTGGGGGAAACGCCGATCTTGCGCGGGGTGAACCTGCGGGTACTGGCGGGGGAGGTGCACGTGATAGTGGGGGCCAATGGGTCAGGGAAGTCGACCCTGGGGCGAGTGCTGCTGGGGGACGAGCAACACACGGTGACCCAAGGGACGGTCACGCTGGGGGATGCTGATCTGCTGGCACTAGAGCCCCATGAGCGAGCGCAGGCGGGGTTTTTCTTGAGCTTTCAGTCGCCCCCCGCGATAGACGGTGTGTCGGCGGTGGACTTACTCCATGCGGGGGCGCAGGCAGCCAGTGAAGAGCGAGTGTCGCACTTTCGGTTTAAGAAGCAACTGGGGGCGCACCTGCGCACGGTGCACCTAGGGGAAGAATTTGTAAATCGGGAAATCCACAAAGGGGCCAGTGGTGGGGAGCGGCGGAAGCTGGAGCTGGCGTCGATGCTGGCGCTGGAGCCAAAGCTGGCGTTTTTGGACGAGGTGGACAGTGGGGTGGACATTGACGGGATACACGCGATGGCGGACGCGCTGCGGCAATATATGGCTGGGGGGGGGCGAGGGTTGGTGATTGTCTCACACGGTGAGCGGTTGCTGGATCATTTGGCGCCGACCCATGTGCACGTGATGGCTGACGGGCAGCTGGTCGAGAGTGGCGACGCAACGCTGCTGCAACGGGTGAAGCAGGAAGGGTTTGCCCAGCGAAAGGGGGCGCTGGAACGACGGGGGATAGGCACTGTCCGCACGGAGGCATGACGGACGCTCTAGTTGACTTTACGCAGATCACACGGCGTGACCTCGACACGCCAGACGCCAGTGCGTATGCCGACGAGTTTGCCAAGGGGATAGACGAAGCACTGGTGCGGAAGATCTCAGCCGATAAAGGTGAACCTGACTGGGTGCTGGCGGTGCGGCTCAAGGCTTTGGCGCAATTTCACACGCTGGAAATGCCCAGCTGGGGCCCTGACTTGTCGGGGTTGGATTTTGGGCAGATACGGTACTTCGCCACCGCCACTAACACCCCCAATGCCAAGACATGGGCCGACGTCGACCCGACGATTAAGAAAACCTTTGAGCGGTTGCAGATCCCCCAAGCGGAGCGAGCGCTGCTGGCGGGGGTGGGGGCGCAGTATGAGTCTGAGACGGTGTATCATTCCCTCAAAGCGGAATGGGAGGAGCAGGGCGTGATATTTTTGGATTTTGATGAGGCGGTGCGCACCCACCCTGAGCTGGTGAAAAAGCACTTCACGCGAGTGGTGCCGATCAATGACCATAAATTTGCGGCGTTGCACTACGCGGTGTTTTCGGGGGGGACATTCCTCTATGTGCCGTCTGGGGTGCGGGTGACGCAACCGCTGCAAGCGTACTTCCGCATGAATGCCATCAATCAGGGGCAGTTTGAGCATACGCTGATCGTGGTGGAAGAGGGTGCGCAGGCGCACTACATAGAGGGGTGCTCGGCGCCGAAATATGGGTCAGCGTCGCTCCATGCGGGGTGTGTAGAGGTGCAGGTGGGCGCGGGGGCGAGCTGTCGGTATTCTTCGGTCGAAAACTGGTCGGCGGATACCTTTAACCTCAACACCAAGCGGTCAGTCGTGCAGGCGCGAGGACGGATGGAGTGGATTGGGGGGAATCTGGGGTCTGGGACAACGATGCTGTACCCTTGCAGTGTGCTGGTGGGGGCAGAAGCGCGGGCGGATCACTTGGGGGTGGCTTTTGCCAATGCGGGGCAAAACCAAGACACGGGGGCGAAGGTGATCTTGCAGGGGGAGCGCACCCGTGCCACGGTGGTGTCGAAATCTCTGTCAAAAGGAGGGGGGGTGTCGACGTATCGGGGGCTAATAGACGTGGGGGCGCGGGCGACTGACGCGGTGGTGAATGTCGAGTGTGACGCGCTGATGCTGGACGGAGAGTCAGTGAGTGACACCATACCATACATCCGCTGTGGGAATGACACGGCGTCGATCACGCATGAGGCTTCGGCGGGGAAGATCAGTGAGGAGACGCTGCTGTACTGTGCCAGTCGGGGGCTGGACCCTGAGGTCGCGAAGGGGGTGATCGTGAATGGGTTTCTGGATGAGGTGGTAAAAACGCTCCCGCTGGAGTATGCGTCGGAGCTGAACCGACTGATAGAACTGGAAATGGAGGGATCGATCGGGTAAACTAGAATGAAGACTCGCGGGTGAGCTTGACTCCCCTGCCCTGCAGCCGCCACTGGCTGCTGGAGTAATCTTCCCCCCCACTGTGACCCGACGCGTATGCCTGAAACGTCTGCTGCTGCCCCGTCTGAAACACCTGCGCGCCCGACGGCGGCGGCGGAGGGCATTGTGCCACCCTACAAAAAAGGGGACGCGCTGCTGCAAGCGGAAATAGACACGCTGCGGGCGCGGGAACTGAAACTGGAGTCGTATAAAGCGTGGGAGACGAGTTATTGCCGGCTGGGAGTGCTGGTGACTAAGACGTACATTGTGGCGGCGGTGTTCCTCCAGACGATCGGGGCGCAGCGGCCACTCGTGGGGGCGCTGGTGCCTGTGCTGGGGTATGTGATCTCTACCCTGACGTTGCCGATCATCCGTCGCTGGTGGGTGCAGCGGGTGTACCTGAAACGGCACCCCCATGTGCACGCGTGGCTGGAGGAGTATATTGAGGAGGGGGGCTAATCTCGCAGCTGGATCACTACGCTGCGGCTGCTTTGGGCTCATCGCCCAAAGTGCGCGCTGCTCCGTGATCGCTGCTCTTTCCTCGGCGATCGCTGCACTATGAGCCAGGTAGCGCGATCACCTCGGAGGCCTGCATCTGCAGCAGACACGCAAATATCTTGTATGCTGTCGCTGCGGTGCTTTTGTTTGCATTTTTAGTCGTTTTCACTTTCTGCCCACTGGGCTGCAAATTGCTGGGTGGCGGACTCCAGCTGGGCGTGGAGGTTTTCGAGTTCGGCGAAGGCTGACTCTATCTGGCGGGCTTTGTCGGCGATGGCGATAGATAAGTCGCCGATCTTGAGGACTTGGCCTTTACGCTGGGCTTCGGCGATCTGCTCATTGAGGTCTGCCTCTTCGGCTTCGAGTTTTTCGACGATTTTTTCTTGGGTGGTGATGGCGCGTTCATGCGGGCGGAGGTGTCGCTTACGGGCTTTGGCTTGCGCGTAGTCGACTTTGGGGGTGGTGGTCGGTGTGGGTGTAGCGGGGGTGAGCTGGCCACTTTCGGGGTCGGTCCAGCCTTTGGTTTTGAGGAAGTGGTCGTAGGTGCCACGGAAATGGGTGATGTGGCCGTCGTCAAAGACTATGAGGCTCTGGGCGAAGCTGCGGAGGAGAGCTTCGTCATGCGTGACACAGATGACGGCGCCGTCGTAGTCTTGCAGGGCGGTGCCCAGCGCGTCGCAGGACTCCATGTCGAGGTGGTTGGTGGGTTCGTCAAGGGCGAGGAGGTGATAGGGGCGGAGCATTAACCGACCGAGGGCCAGCCGTGAGCGCTCACCCCCTGAGAGGACTTTGAGGGGTTTGTAGCGTTTGTCGCCCTCAAACATAAGGTGGCCACAGAGCTTGTGGATGTCTTGGTCGGTGTGGGTGGCGCTGGCGGCGCGGAGAGCTTCAAACACGGTGCGCTCGGCGCCTTCCAGGGCGTGGTGCATCTGGCGGAAATAACCGACCTGGGCGTCTTTGTTGGTCTTGACGGTGCCGCTGTCGGGCTGCAGCTGGCCCGTGAGGAGCTGCAAGAGGGTGGACTTACCCCGACCGTTGGGCCCGACGATGGCGATGCGGTCGTGGGGTTTGATGGTGAGGTCAAACCCATGGAGGAGCTCGGGGGAGGTGGGTTCGTACGCGAAGCGGAGCGAGGAGGCACGGATGACGGAGTCGGCGGGGAAGTCGTCTGACAGAAACTGGAACCTGATGGGGCGGATGGGGGGGAGCTTGGGGAGTTTGGATTTTTTTGCGAGCATCTTGATCCGACTCTGGACTAACCCTGCGGAGCGAGCCCCTGCACGAAAGTTTTTGATGAATTCTTTGGTTTTTTGGTCTTTTTTTTCTTGGTTGAGGCGGGTTTTTTCGTGGATGGTTTCGCTGACCTCGAGGTGGGATTTGAGCTTTTGTGGGCCGCCTGGGACTTTGGTGATCTGGGCCCTGTGGATGGCCATAGTATGGGTGACGACGGCTTCCATGAAGGTGCGGTCGTGGGTGACGAGCATGAAGGTGCCTTTCCATTGCTGCAAGAAGCCTTCGAGCCAACGCAGGGACGTGATGTCGAGGAAGTTGGTGGGTTCGTCGAGGAGCATGATGTCAGGCTTCGACAGGAGGGCTCGGGCGAGGTTTATGCGTACCTGAAAACCACCTGAAAAACTGCGCGGGTGGAGGTGCTGGTCGGCTTCGGTGAAGCCCAGACCGTAGAGGATCTTGGCCGCGAGCCAATCTTGACCGAGATCCATTTCGCGGAGGCCAAGGCAGGCTTCGGCGCGGACTGTTTCACACTGGAAGGTGATGTGCTGGTCGACTGCTTCGAGGAGCTGACCGTCGCGGATGTGCACCTCGCCTCTGTCGGGCCAGGTGAGGCCTTGGATCATCTTCAGTAAGGTAGATTTGCCGTGGCCGTTGCGGCCAATGAGGCCGACCTTTTCGTGGGCGTTGACGGCAAAGGAGACGTCACGCAGGAGTACCTGCGAACCAAACGATTTCCAGAGGCCGTGGGCGCGGATCATCATCACAGAGGGTAGAGATTTCGGGCGGGGAGTCGAGAAGGATGAAACAAGTTAAACGAGTGTTTGAAATCAAACAATTGCAGGTAAATTACTGTTTTATCTATATTTTTTTGCAAAATACATGGAATCAATTACCTTGGGAGAGTACCCAAAATTTTTTAACCCTTCAAAAATCATGGAGAGATCTATCGATGACGCTTACGAATATGCCCAAGAGCAACTGAAAATCGCCACTGAGGTGCTGGGGCAAAACACGGATAACCTGACGTTGGTGGGGTCTGAATGGCAGATGATTGCGGAGGTGGCCGAGCGGCTGTCGGGGCACATCACCCAGCAGCTGGAAAAAATTCCCGTCGGGCAAGACACATCTGTGCGGCAGATGCTGCGGTGGTATGCGCATGAGCAATGTGAGCTGATCGCGTCAGCGTTGCGGCGGATAGGCAATGGTGGGCAATCAAACGTGTCGGTGGCGGTGACTGACGAGCAAATAGCAACACTGTGGAAAAGAGAGAAAGGGGCAACTCATTAGAGTTGGCTCGACTCCCCTGCCCTGTGCCCGTAGCATGAGGCTGACATGGAACAATCGACAGCGTTGCGGATATTACAGTCGGGGAAGAATGTCTTCTTGACTGGGGCGGCGGGCGCCGGGAAGACGTATGTGCTCAACCAGTACATCCGACAGCTGCGGCGCCACGGGGTGCCAGTGGCGATCACGGCTTCGACGGGGATAGCAGCGACGCACCTCGGGGGGCAGACTATCCACTCGTGGGCGGGGATGGGGATTAAAGACAGTTTCACGACGGGAGACATGGAACGGATAGCGCGTAAAAAGCCAGTGCGAGAGCGAGTGGAAAAGGCCCAAGTGCTAGTGGTGGATGAAATATCGATGCTGTCGAAAAAGATGCTGGCAAACCTCGACCTAGTGCTGCAGTATGTGCGGCTCGACCGTCGGCCCTTTGGTGGGTTGCAGGTGGTGCTGTGTGGGGATTTTTTCCAGCTGCCGCCTGTCAGCCGTGAACCACTGCCACGAGCGGAGCGATTTTGCTTCATGGCGCCCGTGTGGGTGGCGGCGCAGCTGCAGATATGTTATCTGACTTCGCAGCACCGCCAGAGTGCGGATGATCTGGGGGATTTTCTCAACGAGATGCGGTCAGGGGAGCTGTCTGACAGTCGCATAGACCAGCTGCAGGAGTGCATAGACCGTACGGCGGAAAACACGCCCGAACACCCACCAACGCGGCTGTACACCCACAATGCGGATGTGGATCGGATCAATGCGGCGGCGCTGGCGGGGCTGACGACGCGGCCGCTGACATACCGCGCGAAGGCCCACGGAAGCAAAAGTCTGGTGACGGCGCTGACGCGGTCGATCATGGCGCCTGCGGAGCTGCAGCTGGCGGTGGGGGCGGAGGTGATGTTTGTGAAAAATAACCCCGAGAAAGGGTACCACAACGGTACGCTGGGCACGGTGACGAGCCTGACCGAGGCGGGGCACCCTGTGGTGACGACGCGAGATGACTGTGACATCGTGGTGAAGCCCGAGGAGTGGCGGATCATCGACACGGCGGGGCAGCCAGTGGCGAGTTACATCCAGCTGCCGTTGCGGCTGGCGTGGGCGATCACGGTGCATAAGAGCCAAGGGATGACACTGGAAGCGGCGGAAATGGACTTGTCGCGGACGTTTGAGCTGGGGCAGGGGTATGTGGCACTGTCGCGGGTGAAGGATTGGGCGGGGTTGCGGCTGCTGGGGTGCAACGGCACGGCCCTGCAGGTGGACCCACTGGTGCGCAAGGCCGATGTGCGGTTTCAAGAACTGGCGGCGGAGGCGGCAGCCGACAGCCAAGCCCGCACCGAGGCGCAGCACGACACCGCGTGGGAAAAGCGGGTCAAGCGGATGGGGGGGACGCTAGACCCGAAGCTGATCGCGCAATATGAAGCGAAGCTGCAGGCGGAAGTGCCCACCAAAAAATCTAAAAGTGGTCGCCCAAAAAGCGGGCCGAAAAGTGACACGGTGAGTACCTATATGCTGACGAAGCGACTGGTGGAAGAGGAGAAGTCACTGCTGGAGATGATGAAGGCGCGAGGGGTGACGGAGGGAACAATCCTGAAACACTTGCGTCACCTGGTGGAAAGTGACCCGAGTTTAGCGATTGACTACCTGCGGCCTGACCCAAAGACGTATGGGGAGATCATTATGGGGTATGCGCTGTGCCCGCTGTCAGCCGAGGCGGCCAAAGACCCGACCAAGCTGCTACCGATGCGGGCGGTGTATGAGGTGCTGAAAGAGAAGTATAATTACCGACAGATAGCACTGGTGGGGGTGTATGTGCTGCGCGACCAGATGCGGGAGGCGCAGGCCGCCACCACAGAAAAGGAAAAAACGGCTGACGAGGCCGCGTGAACCTACAAAAAAAGAGGGGCTGAATGAAGACGTGAGAGGCACTAGCGCAGAAAGCCTGCTTTGACCATGTGCTTGGCGGTGGTGGGTGACAAGCCACGACTAGCACAATAGAGCAGGATGTCAGGCGAAACGGGGGCGATGGAAGCCGCGTGGCTGGCGGCGGCGACGTCGTCGGTCATGACGGTGAGGACGGGCAGGCTGCGGCCACGGGCGGAGTCGAAAAGCATGATGCGTTCCTCGATATTGACTGTGCCCTGTGTGGAGCTGCGGGCGAGCTCGCCGACGCCGTCAAATTGCAGGGTGGCGTGGTCCTCCGCCGTGCCGTGGAGGGTGATGTCGGCTGACTGGTGCGGGCCACAGAGACGCTGGGTGATCTGCCAGACTTTCTGGTCGCGCCCGAAGGCCTGCGCCACGCCACGCACGGTGCAGCGTGAGCGTGGTGACTGGTGTATGACCTCCAACGTGAACTGGCGAGAACCTGGCTGGTCGTCACGCAGGGTGATGTCGAGTGACTCGTCGGGGCCGAGGGTCAGGGTGCGGGTGCCAGTGGGGGACGTGAGCTGCATAAGGAAACACTGATAAATTCAAAGGAACGGTAAAACATTTGCGAATTGGTCGCCATCAAAAAAGGATCTTTGGGGTGCTTTTTCACTCCAGAACCGTCACGGGGTCGAGAGACCCCGTGAGAACCTGTTGTAGGGAGTGTTCACAAATTGGAAAAGTAGATTGGTCTTGAAGTATTCAGTAAGATTTGAGTGAAAAAAGGATCTTTTTGGCTGCAAAATGGTTGCGTATTTTTGCCTTGATCCATCAAGGCGGCAAACACGCGCTCATTTTTCGCTCAAAAATCTCTCTTTTTTCTTCTCAAACCATTTTGTGAACACTCCCTAAAAAATCTTCCCCAAATCTCTCTTTTTATGATTGCCGAAATTTATCAGTGTCTCCTAAAACAAATATCGACAAAGAGGACGCGGTATGGCGGTGGCCATGAGCGTAGACGCGCAGAGATCGGAAATCAAGCGGTGGGGCGGGTGCACCATTGCTGGAAGTCGGTGGCGCGGTCGTGCCACGTGGCGAGCCCGCGGTCATATTTTTGTGGGAGGTCGCGGACATTCCAGAGGGAAGTCATGGTGGGGGGGAACTGGGCGTCGAACACAAACAGCTGGTCGGACTCGGCGTAGAGACGGTGGAAGGCGTTGTCGATCATGAGCTCGATCACGCGGCCCACGACGCTCAACACATTACCGAAGGTGTCGGTGCTGCGCTCGCGGGCACCTTCGAGATTGATGGCGATGATGCGCTCGGCCCCGAGAGACTCCACGGCGGGGATGGGGAGGTTTTGCAGGACGCCACCGTCGACAAAGAGGTCGCCGTCACGCTGGACAGGGGGCAGCACCCCCGGGAAGGCGGTGGAAGCCAAAAGCGCGTCGACAAGGGAGCCAGTGGTGAGGGTTTGGGATTGGCCGCGGTGGAGATTGGTCGTGGTGATGGCCAACGGGATAGACGTGTCGGCAAAAGTGGCGTCGCCGAAGATGTCACGCAGGAGGGTGGCGTAGCCCTTGGCCGCGACCATTGACCGTGTGGGGCGGAGAGTGACATCTGCGAGGCGGAGCCAGTCGCGCAGGGAAATGCCGAGAACGCGCTCCCGCAGGGTAGTAACCTCACCATGAAGGGCGAAGTAGGCCCCGACGATCGCCCCGACGCTGGTGCCCGCCACCGCCCCGATGGGCGGGGCGGAGCTCTGCAGGAGTTGCTCAAGGATGGCAAGGGTGGCCATGCCCTTGGTGGCGCCACCACTGAGCGCGAGGCCGTAGCGGGGGGTGGGCATTACTCAGTCGGGAGGGTGATGGTGATGCGGTCGCCTGCGCCGTGGGCGAAGACTTCGGGGTTGTACATCTCAAGGACTTGGGCGGGGGGGACGTCAAACTCACCCGTGATGCGGGCCTGCGCGATGTAGACGACCTCGTGCGTGCCAGGGCGGAGCCAGTCGGTGAAGAAGCGGGCGCGGTCAAACCAGAGCTCGTGGTGGGCAAACAGCGGCGCACACCAGCCACGGCAGTGGGCACGCCCCTCACCCGTGTGGGTGGCGTGCTGGGCCAGTGTCTGGTCAGCGTTGTCGAGGTTGAAATTTACGAGCTCGAACCCAGAGGGCACGGCGTCTTCGATCATTACCTGACGGTGTGACTGGTGGGTGATGACCCGCAGGCGGACTTTGTAGGACTGGCCGACGGTGAACTCGGTCAGAGGGTTCTGGAAGTTTTCGTCGTCGAGGGCGAAAAACTCGCGCTCGATCCAGAAGCCTTTTTGAACGGGGTTGATGTCGTCGGCGTGGAAGACCTCACGCAGGGTACCTTCGACGTAGTATTTGCCGCCGTCGGGGCTGGGGCTGGCGGTGAAAGGGGTGACCGTCTGAGGAGGGAGTGACTGCTGGTGCGTCACGACGGTGTGGGCGTCGGGCAGCGGGCCACTGAGGGTTTGGTCACCGACTTTCAGCTGGTAGTCGACGGTTTGGGTGGGGGTCTCAAACGCTTTAACGTAGTCACGCAGTGCCCACAGGGTGCGGAAGGCCGTGGAGCCAGACAAGCTGGTGCGGTCGGCGCCGATGAGCCCCGTGGCGACTTGCGGCAAGAAGTCAGTGAAGGTGTCACGCTCGAGCATGAGCATAAGCATGAGGCTGGAAAGGCGGGTTGGCTGGGAGTA
The DNA here is from genome assembly GCA_020631075.1 of Candidatus Altimarinota bacterium. GTDB lineage: Bacteria > Patescibacteriota > Gracilibacteria > UBA4473 > UBA4473 > JAHDHX01. Next base: position 30,705 of record JAHDHX010000008.1, on the reverse strand, counting down.
GTAGTAGGGAGCGGTTTCTTCCCACGTGACGGCGCGTTCACGGACTTTGAGATTGCGCTGGAGGGTGTCGGTGAGCTCCTGCGCGGTGGACTGCAGGGCGGGTGATGGGGTGTAGCCTTTGGCTTGGGCTCGCTGCAAGGCGAGCAAGAACCACACTTTTGACTCGGTGCTGCGGGTCATCTTGCTCATCGCGTCGAAGCGGCCTTGGGCGTCTGTCGTCAGTGGGTCAGCGAGGATGGCTTGGCTGAGGACGTATTGGGTGAGGCCGTCCCAGCACTGCGTGTTGTCGGGGGTACAGTTTTTGACTTGGTCCCACGCGTATCGCATAGCGCCGTCGACGATGGTCTGTGGGATCGGGTGGCCGTGCTGGGCCCAGAGGGGGGCGGCCTCGTGCAAGCGGGCGCTGACCCATGGGCTGGGGGCTGACCGTGACCCTGGCCAAAACTGGACACCGCCCGAGCGATGAATGCGCTGGGGGAGAATTTCGAGGAATTTGGTGTAGGCGGGCCAGTCGGGCTCGGCGGTTTCGGCGCCTGCGGCCTGAAAGAGGTCGTATTCTATGAGGTCGCTGGAGAGAGCGGAGAACATTTGCTCGGTGCAGCCGTAGTCTGTCTGGTGCGTGCGGTCGGTCAGCCCCGTGAGTGAGTGGAGCACGGAGCGGTAGGTGGTGAGCTCGAGGTCAGACCGTAGGGCGCGGACGTCAGACTGGATGGGGAACTGGAGTGGGGTGGTGTCAATGTGGTCGAGGAAGGCTGCCGTGGTGGCCACGTGTGGCGGGTGCCACCGACGGGTGACTTGCAGGGCGTCGGTGTGGCCTGAGTCTTCGCCCTTGACGGTGAAGGTGATGGGGAGCTCGATGGGGGTTTCGGGCTCGAGGGACAGGCCGTGGCCAGACTCAACGGTGAAGAAGACACGCGCGGTGTCGGTGACGTCAACCGTCTGGCTGAGCGGCCCCAAGGGAGTGAGACCGTCGGGGAGCTGGAGCGTGACGGTGACGGGTTCGGTCGCGGGGGTGTCGGCGGGGCGAGGACTGGGGAGCTGGCGGCTGACGAGCACGCCGATCTGGGCGGTGTCGCCCTCGCGGAAGATATTGGGGAGGATGGGCTCGATCAGGAGAGGTTTGGTGACGTCGATTTGGGCTTTGGCCTCTCCGAAGGCGCTGTCGGGGGTGTGGGCGAAGGCCCAGACGTCCCACTGGGTGAGGTTGTCGGGGAGCTGCAAGGGCACGGTTGCCTGGCCCTGGTCGTCGGTCTGGACCCGAGCGACAAACAGAGCCGTGTCGCGGAAGTCACCCCGCGGGGCGAACTCTGACACTTTGCTGGTGCTGGTGCCGCCACCCCCACCGCCACCGCCGCCAGTGCGCATAGCCGTTTCCGCCGTAAGGAGGGAGACCCCATCAAATGACTTTTCGTTGTAGCCTGAGACTGGACTCTGGGGACTAAATTTCTGACTCAGATCATTGATCTGGGCGGCTTTTTCGTCGATCTGTTGCTGGGAAAGAAAATTAGCCAAGGTGTGGGTAGTGACCACCCCCAGCGGGAGCCGCTGAAAGAAGTGCTGGCGGAGGTCGAAGTCGGCTCGGGACTTCAAGGCGAGCAGAGACAGGTCCACCACGGCGACGGTGACTTCGGCGGGGACGGGTTGGCCCTCGATAGTGGTGGTGATGGGGACGTCGACGGTGTCGCCCGGGGCCTGAAAGCCAGTGGGGACGTCGAGATCTATTTCTAGCTCACGCGCGGGGTCGGTGACGTTGACCGACACACTGCCCCAGCGGATCTGTGGGGTGCCGTCGGCGTCGGTGCCTTCGAGCAGGACACTGACGTAGACATTGGGGACCATCCACGCTTCGATCGGGAGCTCTATCACGGTGCCCTCAGGGGTGGGGAGGAGGTTGGTGGAGCGGACGTCGCCGCGCTCGAGCACGGCCCAGGCGCGCTCTGGCTGCCAGCTGGTAGCGGGGAAGAATACTTGGGCTGTTTCCCCCACGGTGAATTCGGGCGCGGAGGTGAAGAGCTCAAGTAAAGAGTTGGGCGTGGCGGTGTGGAGGCGTTGCCGTTCTGGTACCTCCTGCTGCACCCACGTGAACGTGGTCGCGGACAGGGGGCGGTCAGCATCGTCGGTGACGGTGGCCTGCAGGCGGTAGGTGCCGCCGTCCTCAGGGAGGGGGAAGTCGTAGACGTAGTCGCCGTTTTTGTCGGTGGTGACGGTGGTCTCGTCGGTGGTGACATAGTCACGGCGCCATTCGCCTTGGTAGTCGCCGCGGCCGTTTTTGCGGTCGTTGCGTACCCATTGCTCACGAGAGAGGGTGACGGTGACGGGTTCTTGCGCGAGGGGGGATTCGGTCAAGTCGGTGACCGTTCCTTGCCCTGTGATGGTTTGGGGGGGCTCAAAAAAGTGGCGGTCGGTGCGGAGGGTCAGCGTGCGGTCAGCCACGGCGAGGGGAATGGACACTCGCTGGCTTGATTGCTCATCGGCGGCTTCCTTCACGATGACGTCGAGGTGGAGAAGCTCAAACTGAAGGTCTTCTTCATCGGGGAGCTCCAGCGGGGTGGTGAAGGTGAACTGGCCCTGGTCGTCGAGCTGAAAGGCGGCCTGTTGCAATGGGATGTCACGCTGGCGGCACCCCCACCAGTAGCGGCAGTTTTCACGACCGAAGACGGACAGCGTGTAGTGGCCGTCTTTACCCTTCAGCGGGCCACCAAACAGGTATTCTGCACGGATGGTAGCGGTGAGGTCGTCGCCCTCGATGGCGTGGTCGGTGCTGAAATCGGCTTCGATGAGGAATTTCGGTTTGCGGTACTCGGTGACATGGAAGGTGATGGAGTGTCCGTTGGTGGTTTCGCCGTTGGTGGCACTAATCTGTAAGCGGTAGGATCCCAAATCAGCCTGTGGGGGGAGGTCGAAACTGAGGTCAAAGCTGCCTTCGGCGACGGGGAGGTCGCTGGCCTCAAAGATGACCTCGTGAAATGGGTCACGCACGGAAACACTGGCCCGATGGCCTGTGTCGGTCACAGGGCGGTAGGGGGGGAGGGAGTCGAAGAATTGGTATTCGCGGAGGATGGATTTGAGGTGGACGGTGTCGCCCGGGCGATAGAGTGGGCGGTCGGTGACTGACGCGCCTGCCATGGTCTGACGGTAGTGGTTGGGGTTGACTTTGAGGTCGGAGTTTTGGGTGCGGAGAGAGTGGTTGAAGGCGGCTGAAACGACCCCAAACTGGTTGCCGACCTGGGCCCAGAGGGCTTGCAGGGGGTTGCTTGACTCCAGCGTGAAAGTCGGAAACGTGTCGGCGGTGCCTTGCTGGTCGGACTGTCGCGTGCGGGGGTTGATGATCAATGCGCCTTCGTCGGTGTATTGGGTGTTGTTGCGGTCGTTTTTCCAGCTGAAATAACGAATGTCGCCCTCGGGGAGGGGCTGGGCGCCGATGGGGCTGAGGGTGATGAGGTGCTCGGCGTCGGCCTGATGCTGCTGGGTGAGGGCGAAGTCGGTGACGTGGAAGTGGGTCTGGTGGCGGATGAAGCGCGGGTGAGGGCGATTGTCCGACTGGGGGGGGTATTGGGCTTCGACCATGAAGTGATAGGTGCCTGCGTCGGCCCACTGGTCACCGATGAAGAGGTCGGGGAGAAGGGTGGGGAGGTCAAGCGAGAGGACGAACTCACGCGTGGTGTCGGGGGTGACGGCCAGGTCCGCGGTGTGGACGGTGGCGGTGGCGGCGCTGGGGGCGTAGTGCTGGGCGATCAGCCGAGCGGAAACAATGTCGCCTGAGTAGCGAAAGCCAAACGGAGGGACGCTGGATCGAGTGACGACCTGCCCCTGCTGCGGCCAGTAGATAGACGAAAAGTGGTCAGGGTAGGTGAAAAAGTAGTCACGGCAGTGGGTGAGGCCCTTGAACGGTTGGCCGAAGGTGTCTGTCAGGGCGGGGTCAACCCCGAAGGTATGCGCCACCCCCGTGGCGAAAGGCGTGCCGTAGAGGTCGTAGGGAGGGAAAGACAGACTGGTGAGTGTGTCGCTGGTGTGGGTTTGGTCGAGGGTCTGGAGGAAGGCTGCCCATTGCTCGGCGGGGGGCTCAGGGGTGACGACGAGGTGGTCGAAGAGTGTCTGGCGGTCGACGGGGGTGGTGAAGGAGATGCCTGTGGACTGGAAAACAGAGAATTCGTCGCGATTTTGGCTAGAACACTGCAAACTGAACGGTTTGACGGTGTGGATAGACTTGGTGCTGGGGCGGGCGGGCAGGGGGCCTTCCAACGCGCGGAACTCCGAAGGCATGGTGAACTTAAACTGGGTGTCGAGCGGCCAGTCGGCCTGTGGGGTGAGTACGAGCTGGCTTTGGTTTTCGGTTTCGGTGGCGGTGCCGTCGGGGAGGGTGCGCTCGGTCACGCCGTACTCAGCTGTGAAGTCAAGCGCGGGGGTGACGGTGATGAGCGAAAAATCGTCAATGTTGACGGGCTGGTTGAAGTGAAGGGTGATGGGTTTGCGGCCGAAAAGGTGCTGGCCCCTGACGCTGGTAAACTGGAGTTGCTGGGTGGTGAACTCATGCGTGAGGGGCTGGGTGCCGGTGACGGTGCTGTCGAGGGTGAGCGTGAAAGAGGTGGAGCGAGGGAGGTCGGTGTATGGCTCAAACAAGATGCCCTGTGTGCCGATGACCTGCCACGCGCCGTCGACCGCAGGGGTGAGAGTGGCGTGCTGGGTGAGCCACTGCTGCAGGGCTTCGGGGGCGGCGAGGGGGAATATGGGGGTGTCCCACAAAAAGGTCAGTGACTGGGGCCCTGTGAGCTGGGCGGCCCCTGGTTCGGGCACAGTCATGACGAGCTCGGCGGTGGAGCGGTCCATCGTGGCGAGAGTGGCTTCGATGTCGGCGATTGACTGGGCAGCGACATTCGGGTCGGTGGGGGCTTTGCCGCCTGTGCCGTCGGGGACGTCAGTGGTAGTTGTTGTAGTGGTTGCTTCGCTATCAGGAGTGTTGTCGGAAATTTCAGTCGTGGTAGCGGCCGTGGTCGTGGACGCTGTGGTTGGCTCTGACTCCGCTGACGGAGTGAGGAGGTCGCACCCAGATAAAAAAAGACCGAGCAACAAAACGGCGAGAGAGCGAAGCATGAGAATGGGGGGAAATTTCGGGGTTAATTTACAAAAAAATGGTGGATCAGGGAAGTGGGGCGTCGACAAAAAAGGTCAGGGGGGCGGAGCGTTGCTGAGCGAACTCCGCCACGACGGTGTGTGGCCCCGGGGTGAGGGCGCCCACATAGGGCGAGGTCGGCTGGCCGTCGAGCCAAAACTGCACCGCGGCCCCACGGCCATAGGACGACTGCAGGAGGAGCTCTGTCTGGGGGTGAAAGTGGTCGCCCGCGCTGGGGTAAGTGACGCGCAAGGGGGGGCGGTCGGCTTGCGGGAGCTGAGTGATCTCGGCCGCGGTGAGGTGCTCGGTCATGGTTTCGGTGCAGGTGTCAGGCGTGTCGTAGGCCCGACGACACAGTGTGACGGGCACCCGCGTGCCAGTGGTGGGGAAAGCTCGGTCGGGGAGGTCACGCTGGATGTGGCGCAGCAGGTGGTGCCAGATGGGCCCTGCCCCCGCGATGCCCGAAGTGGTGTAGAGCGGGGTGCCGTCCGCGTGGCCGACCCACACGCCCACGGTGTGGGCGGGGGTGGAGCCGAGAGTGTAGTTGTCACGGTATTGCTGGCTGGTGCCTGTCTTGGCGGTGGCGGTGAATGGGAGCTCGAGGACATTGCCCTGACCAAAGACACGCCAACGGATGAGCTGGTCACTGAGGGCGAAGTCGAGCCATTCGTGGGTGGGGGCACTGAAAGGCGAGCTGGGAGCAAGGTTGGTGGAGGTGGATGATGGCGCCTGCCAAAGGGTCGTACCCTGGGCGTCGGTGATGTGGGTGAATGACTGGAGCGGCTGGTGCTGGCGCTGGGCCAAAGTGCTGTAGGCGTGGGTGAGAGTGAGGAGGGAGGCTTCGACGGTGCCGAGCACGGCCGTGAGGCCCGTCTGTCGGCCTGCGGGTGGGGTGAAGCCAAACTGGCGCAGGGTGCGGAGGAAAGACTCGACTCCGACACGCTGCAGGAGGCTGACGGCGGAGACATTATAAGAGTTAGCCAAGGCCTCGCGGAGGCGCACCTGACCGTAGGTGACCTCATGGTCGAAGTTGGCGGGGCGGTAGGTGCCCTCGGGGGTGGTAAACCCCGTGTGTGAGTCGTCCAGCGGGAAGGCCGGGTGCAGGCCAGAGTCCAGCGCGAGGCCGTAGAGAAAGGGTTTGAGGGTGGAGCCTGTCTGGCGGGGCTGGAGGGTGAGATTTACGTGACCCGCAAAGTCAGGGTTAAAAAAATGGAGGCCGCCGACCATCACGCGGACGGCGCTGGTGTCATTATCGATGACGATGATGGCGGCCTCTTGTATGTCAGCCTCAGACAAGGCGGCGAGCTCAGTACGGGCGATGCTGGTGGCGGTGGTGTACCACTGGGCGTCGAGCGTGGTGTGGATGATCGCACCGTCGGGCAAGTCCGGGTGCTGGGTGGTGACCTGCTGTCGCACCCACTGCACGAAGTGTGGGGCCAGCACGGGGTGGGGAGACGCTGGACGAAGAGGAGGGAGCGTCTGGGCGTGGTGCTCGGCTTCGGCGGGAGTGATGAGGTCAGCCGCGGCCCACTGGGCCAACACCCAGCGTTGACGGGCATGGGCTTGCTGGGGGTCAGTGATGGGGTTCCACGCTTCGGGGTAGGGCAAGACACCAAACAGTACGGCTTGCTCGGCCACGGTGAGCTGGTGCGGGGGCTTGGAAAAGTAGCGGTGGCTGGCTTCATAGAGGCCGCGGGCGCCCTGACCAAAGTAGGCGTGGGTGAGGTAGTGGTGGAAGATGTCGTTCTTGCTGTGGGTGGCGTCGTGCCAGAGGGCCAGGGCGATCTGGCGGAACTTATAGCGGGTGTCACGCGGGTGGCTTTGCAGGTGCTGGAGCTTCACGAGCTGCATGGTAAGGGTGGAGCCACCCTGGGCGGACTCCCCCCGAGTGCGAGCGAGCAAGGCCCGCCCCAAGGCTGACCAATCAACACCGTGGTGGGTGGAGAAATCTTGGTCCTCAAGGGTGATGAGGCGGGGCAAGAACTCAGGCGGGAGGGGGGTAGCGGGCTGATGATAGGGGCGGTCAGCCCAGAGCAGCTGACCGTGGCGGTCATAAAAAGACCACTGCGGAGAAGCGGCGTCACCCTGCGCAGTGGGGCCCGAAAACACCCAGCCCCAAAAACACACCCCAAGGAGCAACAGCAGGCCCAGCCAGAGCCGCCAGCCACGCCGTCGCTGACAGAAAGACCGCAACCGAGCCAGCGTGGGGAGCGTCACGCGGAGAGAAACTGGCGGGTGAGTACCTTGCTGCGCTCGACCCCTGGCTGGTCGAAGGCGTTAATCTCCATCAGCTCGCCGAGGAAGGCCACGGCCCCCTCAAAGAGGAGGAAGAGCTGACCGAGCTCAAAGGCGGTGATCTGCTCAAACTCTAAATGGAGGGTGGGGCGGCCGATCTCTGAAAGGGTCTGGAGGGTGGCGCGCATTTCGACATTAAGGAGGTGGCCGAAATCAACCCCTTGGAGGATGTCCGACTGGGGGGCTTGGGCCATGGGCGGGATGGGCAAGGCTGGCCCCGTGTCGGTGCGGGAAAAGAAGACGTAGACTTTGTCGTCTGGGCCCTGAGCGTAGAGCTGGAGCTGACTGTGCTGGTCGGTCGCGCCCAGCGCACTGAGCGGAGTGAGCCCGACGGCTTGCCCGCTGGCGTTGACTTTACCAGTCGACTCCGCCAGCAGCTGGGCGTGCCACTCACCAAAGGTGCGTAAACGCTGGACGTAGGGCATGAGCACGACGCTGGTGCGCCCCGCGGCGGCGTGCGCGTGGAGCCACGTGGCGAGCTGGAGGGGGAAATTATGCTCGGGGTCAGGGTGACGGAAAGACTCAGCCATGGCGCGAGCCCCTGCCAGCAAGGGCGCGAGGTCGATGCCGATCAAGGTCGCGGGCAGGAGCCCCACGGCGGTCAACACGCTGAAACGGCCGCCAACATTCGGCGGTATGGGGAAGGTACGAATACCTTCGGTGAGGGCCCGCTGGCGGAGGAAGCCCTTCTCGGGGTCGGTGACATACACCACGTGCTGCGAGAGGGGCAGCGACTGGGCGGTGAGCTGCGCCTCAAAGTAGCGCATCAAGGCCATGGTTTCGGGGGTGGTGCCGCTCTTGGAGATAGTAATAAATAAGGTGCGAGCGAGGTCGAGCTGAGCAGACACTTGGCGGATGAGGTCGGGGTCGACATTGTCGATGATGTGAAGCGTGGGCTGGCCTGACTGGGGCGTGGGAGCCAGGGTGTCGCGGAGGGTCTGGGTGCCGAGGGCACTGCCGCCGATGCCCAGCACGACGATGTGGTCAAACTGGCCCGCGACAGACTGGGCGTAGGCAGTGATGTCGTCATGGAGGGGGGTGTCAGTGATGATGGTGGCGAAGCCCTGAGCGCGGGCGTCAAACTGGGCCAGCAGGGTGGCGGACTGGGCGGTGGTGGGGGCAGGCTGGGTGAGGTGGAAGTGCATAGGAGGCAGGGGGCTGAGCCGCAAAATGAATGAATCTGCGGACGGAATGTGGTCAGTGAGAGTGTAGCGACGGGGTAAAAACTGTACAGAGCGAGGATGCAATGACGGTGACCAAGGCGACAAGGCAGTGCGAAAGGCAGTACGCCACAATCTTCGTCACGCCAATAACGCAAAAAACAGCTTGATCATGGCTTGACAGGGGGGGCGGTCGGGGTAGCTTGACCGACGATGACTGTAAAAACTACCCGACGTGACGGCGAATCTGGTGAAAAGCTCCTGAAGCGGTTCAACGGACACATTAAATCTCTCAAGCTGATGCAGAAGTTTCGCCGTGTGCGATACTTCAAGCCAAAGGCCCGTAAAGGTGATATGCGCGCGGCCGCCGTGGTGCGCGAAGCCCACCGAGCGAACAATAAGCGACGATCGTTCCTCTAGAGTGTGGTTTACACTGCAAAAACTGATAGATAACCCTCTGTGGTGGGTGCAGAGGGTTTTGTCGTGCTTAGTGGGGGGGGCCATCTGGATGCAATGGCGCACACAGGGGGTGGGGAGCATTACACAAGTGCTGAAAGTTGGAAAAAAACGCTGGGGGGTAGGGTTGCAGATAGACGCCGAGGTGCTGCTGACTGAGCAACTGGGGTGGGAACGAAGCGCGCTGCTGACGCAGGGTGACACCGTGCTGCCGTGGGGCACGGTGGTGCGACACGCAGCGGCCATGACGCTGCGCCAATGGGGATGGCCAATGGGGTATGTGCGTGGGTGGGCCGCATGGCGGGGGCGGCGAATAACCCTGACCCCAGCGGTGCTGTGTCCGCGGGATGAAACCGAAATGCTGGTGGAACACATCGCGGAGCAATGGGCTGGACGCACACCCCAGCGGGTGCTGGACATAGGGACAGGCAGCGGGGTGCTGGCCCTGTGGGCGGCTGAGCAGTGGCCACACGCAACCGTGATGGGGGTGGACTGGTCAGCGGCGGCCCTGCGCGTGGCAGCGCACAACGCACGCGGGCGAAAGCTAAACGTCGACTGGCGGCGGAGTGACCTGCTGACCGCGGTGCCCCGTGACCCTGACTGGGACGTGATCATAGCAAATTTGCCTTACGTACCGACGACCCTCCCCCAGAGCCCCACCGTGGCGCGTGAGCCCGCAGAAGCAATATTTTCAGGTGAGGATGGACTCGGGCACCTGCGGCGTCTGGCTGAGCAGCTCCGCAGTGGACAGTGGCGCTGGGGGGAGATGTGGCTGGAGTTCCTCCCACAGCAGTGGCCGCTAATCAAGCACATATACGGCGAGTGGGCTGTCACGCCTTTCTGTGACGCGGGGGAAGAAATATTTTTTGCCCGCGTGCGGGCTTCTTAGTTTCATTGCCCAGGTGCTGGGTCGTGCTGGTGGAGGTCTCGAACGTATTCCTTCACAAACAGGGCCACCGTTGCCGCCACGGGGATGGCAAAGATCATGCCTAAAATAGCGAGTGGTAGGCCACCGATCGCCTGGCCGATAGTGCCCCCGATGGGAAGCGCCAAGATGACCACAACGGACGAGAGGCTGACGGCGGAGCTCATCACGCGGGGAACGAGCAGGTTGCCTTCGAGGAACTGGGTGAGGCCTGTCCAGCCAATGACGAGCACGGTGAGGAGCCAAGAGATATTGAGCGCGACGAGGGTGGAGAGCAAGCCGGTGATCATCACACCGATGTAGGGGAAGAGCTCCATCACCCCTGCGACCAGGCCAATCGTGGCGGCGTACTTCATGCCGAAGAAAATTTCGAGGAGCTTCATGCCCACGAAAGTAAAGAGGCCGACCGAAAGCATCAGAATGAGCTGGCCTTTGAACCATTCGTTGATCTGTGACTGGACTTCGGAGAACTTTTGCAGGAAGTAGCCCTGACGCTCAAGTGGGAGGACGCTGATGAGGAAATCGGCGATGGATTCTTTCTCCAGCAAGATGAAAAAGAGCAGAGCGAGGCAGTAGATAAAATTAAAGATGCCTGAAAACAGGGCGGAGACTATGGCGAGGGTAGAGCCCGCCACCGAGCCGAGCGCTTGGGAGAAATTTGCCAACTGGTCGGTGAGCAAGGACTGGAGCTCGGTGACCTCAAAACCGAGGGTGTTGAGAACAGGCTGCAAGAAGTCAAGCGAAGAGCCAGACTGGGCAAACAGTGCTCGCAGGTCGACCGAAATGGCGTAGAGCTCCGCCGCCAAAATGGGGATTACCATAGCGAAGATGAGCCCCATGACCGAAAAGAACGCGCAGTAGAGAAGCAGGATGGCCAGTGGCCGAGGGAGGCGGTAGTGCTCAAGCCAGTCGACGGCGGGGCTGAGCGCGATGGCAAAAAAGAAGGCGATCGTGGTGATGATGACGGTGGACTGGATGAGCACAAAGGCTTGTACACCGACATAAAAGAGCGCGCAGACTAGCAACCAGTGCAAGATCTGACTGGTGGAGACTTCGAAGCGGAGGCGCAGAGGGGACTCCGCCGAGGGGCTGCGCAGAGAGGGGGGAGATGCTACGGGGTCGGGAACCTTTGCGCGGTCACCCCCTGACGGCTGACGGTCAAGCGAATGACGCAGCTGCTGGGCACGGGCGGTAATGGATTGTAAAAAACTCCTCATCAAGTGGCATAGTAGCATAGTCAATGATGAGGAGCGAGGGGAAGGGCCGCAGAAGCGGTGAAATCTACAAAGCGAGATTTACTTGTTTTGGGCTCGTGAAATTTGTCGGGCTTTGTGCAGGGTGTGCTTGTTTAAGCGTGGGCAGTACTTGCGGATGGTGAATTCCTTCGGGTTGGTGTTGGTGGTGTTGAGGAGAATCTTGTAGTTCTCAACTCGTTTGCCGAATTGCTCCATGCACTCGGTGCAGTAGAGGGCGAAGAAGGCGCGTTTTTTGGTTGCTCGGGCCATAAGAAAAATGGTCTAGAAAAAATCAGGCAGAAAGTAGAGCGGTGTGCAAAGACTGTCAAACCAAACCCTTCAGTAGTGGGCATAAATCTGAGCCAATGGCCTTTACAACCTCACAGGCAAGCTGCAATAGAAGCGTAATGCAGGTCAAAAATTCACCTGCAAAAAAACCGAGAGCAATATGCTCTCGGCTTTCTTTTACCTCTGAAGATTTTATCTCTAGAAATTACTTACGGCGGGCTTTGAGGACGACACGTTCTGTGATGTCTGTGCGGCAGGTGAAGAGGATCAAGTCAGCACCAGCGTCACGGATGTCACCGATTTGGTTCTCGCTGATCTCCATGCGGTCGTAAACTTCAAACTGTTGCCCCATGACTTCGATAGTGGTGCCGACACCACCAGTGGTCAAGAGGGGTTGGAAGACTGCACCTGGACCTGGGTCGAAGCCCCAGACAGAAGAGTGCGCCCAAACAACGTGGGTGCGGTCAACTGGGTCGTAGTAGTAGGCAGAACCAGCGTGGGTGAGGTCAGAGAGCCAGACACTCGCGTCACTCGGGAGTGATGGAGTAGCGGTGGTGTAAATACCAGCTTCTGGGATAGCTACGTCAACTGCAGCTGGGTAAACGTCACCCATCATGTACTTGGTTCGGACGGCTCGAGCGATGAAATCCATTACTTGGCCACGAGTCAGCACGAGGCCGAAGTCAGTTGAGTCACGGAGCTCGGCGGGGATGATGTTGTGTTGGCGGAGTGTCTCGTAGTAAGGCGTTTGCCATGCACCACCTTGAACGTCAGCAGCGGTGTAGAAGTTGAAGCTTCGAGCAACAATTTTCAACATTTGACCGTAGTTGACGCTTTGAGCTGGGCCATATTCACCAGTGGGGAAACCACTCACAGTGCCAGTCATGGCGAGGTGACGAACGAAGTCATTGAACCAAGCGGTTTGTGGTACGTCTGGGAACTCAGAGCCACAACCTGTCTCGATGAGAGATTCGGTAGCGATAGAAATCATTTTAGCGACTTGGGCGCGGTTGACTGAGTCGTTGAGCGCCATGGTACCGTCATTGTTGTATCCATCAACCACTCCCATTAAGAAAAGGTCAACAGCTGACTGGTAGTATGGGTGGTCAGCGCTGGTGTCTGGGAAGATGGAGTTGGCGCCGTAGGCGTCACGCAATTGCCCAGGGACAAAGCCTGTTTTGGGCCACACGTCGGTGTAGTCCAAGTTGTCTGGGTTGATAGTCAGTTGGACTTGGCCGCAATTTTGAGGTTGAGCGACGTACCCAGTGGTCGAGCCAGTAGTTGCGACCACGCCAGTGGTCATTGACCCTGTGGTGATAGTGCTCTGACTAGCAGCCGTGGTGCTGGTCGTGGTGCCAGTGGCTGTCGGGCGGAATGAACCAGAGGAGTAGTATGAACCACCACCTCCACCTCCTCCTCCGCCACCACCTGAGGTGCTGGAGCCTGAAGTAGAAGTAACAGAGGTACCGTTGATAGTACTCGTGGAAGTGCCAGAGTTGGTCACAGTCAAGTTGATAGAACTATTGGTGTAGGTACCAGTGACTTGCGCGTTAAGGTTAAGCGCGATAGGCACGAAGAGTGCCGCACCGAGCGAGAAAAGTGCGAGATGCCACAGCGTCATTGATCGCTGAGCTTTCGCGGGAGTAGAATTAGATGACATGTGCTCAAGGTAAAGAGGTAAAAGTTATCTGAGGACAGATTGAGTCATACACGGGAGGAATCGTAGAGTCGAGTGAAAAAGTTACAATCTTTTAGACTCGCAGGACTTTCAATTCCGTTGTATTTTATATCGACCAAATAGAGAATGTCAAGAGTGTTTGCGATTGGCCGCCCACAGAAAGACTGCTCCACCGACGAGGGCATTAAAAAGAAGGGAGGCGTATGTCAAAAGGGAAAGGGCCATCGAGGACTCCGCGGGGATGGCCAATAGCGGGAGCGTTGTGAAAAGCAGGGTGAAAGCGCCTTCACGCAGGCCGACGCCCCCTGGGGCGCCTGGCACCATCATCGCGACCCAGACCAGTGGCACGAGGGCAAAGTAGGCGGCCAACGGCACTGGCAACCCCAAGGCGGTGCCGATGATAATACTAATGCTGACGGAGTTGATCTGTAAGACTAAAGACAAGCCAAAGACCCCGAGCATCTGCCAGCGATGGGCGCGCAGCTGGGTGATGATGTCTGTCACGCGTTGTAAAATCTGAAAACCAAAAGTCGGCACGGGGATGCGCGTAAAGAAAACACCCCAAAGCCCCACCACCCCCGCGACCACCACCGCCCAGAGCCACCACCCGAGCCACTGCGCTGCGGGCGGAAACCACAAGGCACTGACCGCAGACAGGCATAGGAGCGAAGCCAGTCCGAGCAGGCGCTCAAGGAGGATAAGGAAGACGGTTTCGGAGGCGGGCACCCCAGCCCGAGCCACCAGCACCCCACGCACACCTTCGCCGCCGAAGGCGGACGGCAGGAGCATATTAAACATGCCAGCGATGAAGTATTGCTCGACGAGCTGGCCCAACGGCAGGCGTGCAAAGGGCGAGACGAGCAACTGAAATCGAAGGCCGAGCCAGAGATTGCGGAGGAGGGCCAAGGCACCGATCAAGCACACCCAGGGCCAGGTGAGCAACTGGACGTCTGACCAGACGGCCGACCAGTCGACCATGCGGGCAAAAAAGAAAAGCACGGCCAGGCTCAAGATGGTTTGGCTGGTGCGCCCCCACGGCGAACGCCAGAATTTTTTTAGTGAAGTAACAAGAGAGCGATTACTCATGGGTGGTGTGATTTAGGGTTGCGCGATTGATGTATATATAAGGACGGGGTCAGAGTGAGTCCCCCTCAAAACAATATCGATGTACCGAGGCGCACTGTAGTGACTGAGCCATGGGGGCGTCAACAGGCATAAACGGAGGGCGCTCTTTCAGGCACTTATACCTCATTGCGCCGCTGTCATTTGCAGGGCACTAGACAGCGGGCAGGTGGAACTTTAGGGTGGGAGCTGAATTTGCTTACTATTAACGCCTAAGAACATGAGCCAAAAGCCGTACCAAATAAACGTGGTGAAGCCGTACCTCCCACCCCATGCGGAGTATGCGGCCGAAGTAGCGAGCATCTGGGACAACCGCTGGGTGACCAACCAAGGCCCCAAAGCCCAAGCGCTCGAAGCGAAGTTGGGGGAACTGTTTGGGCTTGACCATGTGCTCTTCCACACCAACGGAACGGTGGTGTTGCAGATTGCCCTGCGGGTGCTGGGGGTGACGGGGGAGGTAATTACGACACCTTATAGCTATGTGGCAACAACCTCCAGCCTGCTGTGGGAAAACTGTCGGCCAGTGTTTGTCGATATAGAAGGAAGCACCTGTGGGATAGACCCCAGCCTGATCGAGGCGGCAATCACGCCGCAGACGCAGGCGATCATGGCGACGCACGTGTATGGGATCCCCAATGATGTGCACGCGATCGAAGCGATCGCCAAAAAGCACAACCTGAAAGTGATCTATGACGCGGCGCACGCCTTCGGGGTGAAGCACGAAGGCAAGAGCCTGCTGGAGTGGGGTGACCTGTCGACGCTGAGCTTCCACGCGACGAAGGTGTTTCACACCTGTGAGGGTGGGGCCCTGATCTGCCATGATGCCGAGACGGCGCGACAGATCGCCCTGACGCGTTCCTTTGGCCATGTCGGGGATGAAAATCACTACTGTTTAGGGATCAACGGCAAGAATTCTGAATTTCACGCTGCGATGGGACTGTGCAACCTGCGCCATCTGCCTGAAATCATTGCGGGGCGGAAACGAGTATATGACCAATATGAGCAAACCATTGGCCAGCACCCGCTGGTGCAACGGCCAGTACTGTTGCCCGAAACAGAATACAATTACGCGTATTATCCGATCTTTTTGCCCGATGAGGCGACGGTGAAACGAGTGCAGGGGGGGCTGAATGCGCTGGGGATCGGGACGCGGCGGTACTTTTACCCGTCGCTCAATGAATTGCCGTACCTGCCTGCGGACGTCGCTGTGCAATGCCCCGTGTCGGAGCGACTTTCACGCACGGTGCTGTCTTTCCCACTGTACCCTGACCTGACAGAGACTGAAGTGAGCGCTATCATTACGGAAACATTGACGTTGCTGGGTTAGGGGGCGGATTGGTTCTTGTAAAAGGTGACGAACTCCCCCACTGTCACGGCTGACAAAAGGGGGGCTCATTTGACAGTGGGCGGGCTGGGGGTAGCGTTTGGGTGGTTTTTTTTGGAAAAATTAAAATAAAACATGAGCAAGACATTACTCATTACTGGAGCGGGGGGGTTCATCGGGGCGAACTTTGTGGAGTATTGGCTGGCGGGACACACGGACGACCGTGTGATCGTACTCGACGCGCTGACGGAGTCAGCCAACCCCGCCACGGTGCAGCAGCACGCGGCGCACTATGGTGAGCGGTATGAGTTTGTGCATGGAAATATCTGTGACGCGGGGCTGGTGCAAGAGTTGGTCGCGCGGGTGGACCATGTGGTGCACTTCGCGGCGGAGTCACACGTGGACCGCAGCATCGACAATCCACCGTTGTTTGTGGAGTCAAACGTGGTGGGTACGCAAACGCTGCTGGAGGCTGTGCGCAAGCACCCTGAAGTAAAATTTCATCATATCTCGACTGATGAGGTGTTTGGGGCGCTGACTTTGGAGACGGAGCATATCTTCCATGAAGGGTACCAGTACAGCCCGCGGTCGCCGTATGCGGCCTCAAAGGCGGCGTCTGACCACATCGCGCGAGCGTATGCGCAGACTTTTGGCTTGCACGTCACACTCAGTTGGTGCAGCAATAATTACGGGCCGTTTCAATTCCCAGAAAAGCTTGTTCCCCTACTGGTGACTCGCCTGAGTGAAGACCAGCCAGTGCCTATCTATGGTGATGGGTTGTATGTGCGTGAATGGCTGTATGTGATCGACCACTGTCGAGCGATAGAGCTGATAGTGGAGGGGGGCACGGCGGGGGAGGCGTATTGCATCGGGGGGGCACCACAGGTGTGCGTCAAAGACGTGGCGCATATGATTTGTGACATCCTTGGGAAGCCGAAATCACTGCTGGTGCACACGGCGGACCGCGCAGGCCACGACCGACGGTACGCCATGACGGCGGACAAGATCAAAAATGAGCTGGGGTGGAAAGCGCAGAAGTCTTTCCATGAGGGGCTGGAAGAAACAGTGCAGTGGTACCAAGCGAATCGAGCGTGGTGGGAGCCAATCTCGGCCCAGGCGCACGTGATCGCCGAGAAATATTTGCAAAATCCTGCCTAAACACGCGACAGCTGAGAGGCGAATTGATTTATTTTTGTGACGAATAACACAATTAGACGATCAATGATTAAGAACGGGGGAAGTACATTAGCACAGAAAATCTATGAAAGCATTGGTCTTGGTCGGTGGGATGGGCACACGCTTGCGCCCGCTGACCCACACGACAAACAAACATCTGCTCCCGATCGATAACCAGCCGATGATCTTTCGGGTGATCAGTGACCTGATCGACGGCGGGGTGACGAGTATGGTGATCAACACCAACAAAGGTGATGAGCACATGAAGCAGGTGATCCGCGGGAAAGGATTTCCCGTCGAGTTTCACTTCGTGGAGCAAGACGAGCCAAATGGGATCATGTACCCCTTAGTGCTGGCCAAAGAACACTTGCAGGATGATTGCTTTGTGATGCACGCGGGTGACAACGTTGTCTGTGGCGGGATGAAAAACTACATCGAGACTTTTCATAAAAATGACGCTGATGCGCACCTACTGTGCACCAAGGTGCCCGACCCTGAGCGGTTTGGGGTGGCGATCACGGACGAGGATGGTCACTTGCTCAAAACAGTGGAAAAGCCGCAAAAATTTGTGAGTGATCTGGCCGTGACGGGGATTTATTTCTATAAGCCGTCGATCTATGACGCGGTGGCGGTGATGAAGCCCACTGACCCGCAAAAGCGAGGCAAGCCTGAGTACTTCCCGCCGCCAGTGCACCAGTGGATGGTCGACAAAGGGTACCGAGTGACGACGCAGGAAATCACGGGCTGGTGGAAAGACACCGGCAAGCCCCAAGACCTGCTGGAAGCCAACCGACTGGCCCTGAGCCACCGACAGCTGTGGCCACGGAAAAGCGAACTGATCAATTGTCACGGTACGGGGAACATCGCCGTTGACCGAGAAACCGTGATCAGAAACTGTAAGATAAACGGAAACGTGGTGATCGGGAAGCACTGCTTGATCGAGAATTGTACGTTTGGAGATGGGGTATGCATCGGGGATGACTGTGTGCTGAAAGATGTGCACATTGAAAATAGTATCCTGCTGACGCACGTGCTGATAGATCAGCCTAATTTACGGATACACGACGCGCTGGTCGGCCACCGTGCGGTGGTGACGTATGCGCAGACAGAGCCACTGTCGCTTTTCATCGGTGATAACTCGATTGTTACCTTCGGAAACGGACAATAAGGCGTGACACGGATCGTGTATTAAAAATTGCGTTGCTTCCCTGATTTCCCCCCTCGTTTTCGCCCCCTGCGGCAGCCACTGCCACTGTTTGCTAAAACCCTCTCGCCCATGTGTGACACCGTCACTGACCCTGCGCTCACGACTGACTTGCCCACCCCCACGCGTGACTTCACGGTGGTCATACCAGTGTATTATAATGAAGGGGAACTGTGGCGGACATTTAGGGCGGTGAAAGAGTCGGCGATCGAAAACGAACACGGCTGGCAGGGGGAAATCGTGTTTGTCGATGATGGGAGCCGTGACGGTAGCTGGGCGGAGCTGCAAGAGATTCAGCAGGCGCACCCTGACTTCGTGCGGATATTTCGATTTAGTCGGAATTTCGGGCATTACTGGAGTCGGATGGCGGGGTTTCGGCTGGCACGGGGGGAATTTATTTTCAGCATTAATGCTGACCTGCAGGACCCGCCTGAGCTCATCATGCAGATGCTGACGGCGGGGAAAGAAGAAGATTATCACATCGTGATAGCGGAACGCACCGCGCGCGATGAGTCAGCCTACCGCAAAATCACCAGCCGAATGTACTACGGGATGATCCGTGCGTTGAGCTTCCCCGATATGCCCAAGGGGGGGTTTGATTTTTTTATGTTTAGTGCGCGGGTGCGCGACATCCTCTTTCGGCGACCAGAGCGCAATAGCTTCCTGCAAGCGCAGCTGTTTTGGAGTGGGTTCCCGATTAAGTCTATCCCGTATAAGCGCATGGCGCGGCAGTCGGCCAACATCTCGCGCTGGACTTTTAAGAAAAAGCTGAAGCTGGCGATCGACGTGGCGCTGGGGTTTTCGTTTGCGCCTGTGCGGGCGATGACCTTTGGTGGGGGGGTCATTGCGGGGCTGGGGGCGCTGTATGGACTGGGGGCACTGCTGGCGCTGGCGCTGGGGGCGGGGGTGTCGGGGGTGTCGACGGTGATCACCTTGCTGCTGGTGCTGGGTGGAATGCTAATCAGCTGTGTGGGGATAGTGGGGGAGTATGTCTGGCGGGCGCTGGACGCAGTCAAACACCGTCCTGATTACATCATTGCGGAGTCAGTCGAATAGACTTGAAAGAGGGAGAAACTGAACGTCTGTTTCACTGTAAATGCTTCACTACAAATCCCGCCCTTCTCTGGTCTAAAGGGAAGGGGATTTTTTGAGTAAATTACAAGAGAACCAAGGCTGGCTCAGCTGACGGCACCCCCCAGTGGATAGTCGTAGCGGGTGAGAATGTCGCCGCAGTGGGTTTCGAATTCGGTGATCTCGGCGGGGGTGAGCTCTGCCAGGTGGCGGCGAGTTTCGCTGGGCTGGAGAGGCTTGTCGTTCATGGCCTTCCATTGCTTAAATTCGGCGGGCTCTTTGCCTGAGTCGGCGTCGATGGCCCAGTAGCGGAGCATTTGGTCAGACCAGGGGAGGTGTAAAAACTCACACAGTGTGCGCAGGGTGGCTTCGGGCCGCAGGACGATGTCTTCGTAGCGGATGGTGTGACACTGGGCGGCGGGGAGGTCAGCGAAAGCGGCTTCGACGGTTTTGATATTTTGGCCCCACTCGGTGGCGATGCCTTCGATGGTGGTGGGCAGCTTCGGAGCGTACATACTGTCGATCTGGCTGGCCATGACCCCGCGGTAGTCACACCCGACAGAGCGGCCGTCACGGATGATGTGCACAAACTGGGCCCCCGGGAAAAGACGCTGCAGAGTGGGGATCTGGGAAAGGTAGTAGTTATTCTTGTCACCCCAGCGGGTGATGGTGCGGCCGTGCATAGCGGCGTAGGCGTGGTAGATGGCGTCGACCACGGCGGGGTATGACGCGTGCTGCACGCTAAAGATCGCCTCATGCAGGGTCTTGGGCGGCATTTGCCAGAGCTCCCATTTGTAGGCTGACTGCATCGCTTCAAAGAAGGCTTCGGCTTGGCCGTTTTGGTAGCTGGCCGTCGACCAATCACCGTAGTCTTTGGCAAACCACGCGGCAAAAGCGCACTCTTGCGGGACGATGGTGTCGGGGTGGGCGTGGCACATCAGGCGGAGGAGGGTCGTGCCAGAGCGTGGGTTGCCGATGATGAAAAAGGGGGACGTGGGAAGCATGAAAATGCGGAATGAAGGAGCAAAAAGGCGAAAAAAACCGTTTCAGAAAACAAGGTAGGGGGCACAAATGGCTTTGACAAGGGGATAGAAGGATAAAGAGCGGGTTTGACAGGGGGCGGTGGGGCCTTACGATCACGCGTGAGTGAGGGGCAAAACCAAGCCACAGCCCAGCCGAAACAAACTGTGCACAACGGCTGACGATTCCCTCTATCACTGCTGGCTCAGACCATTTCTCAGACATATTCTCAAAATAATATAGAAGCACTCGCCCATGACGAAAAATACACCGAGCTTGACCCATTTGCAGCTGATAGAAGCGGAATCTATTCATATGATCCGCGAAGTAGCGGCGCAATTTGAAAAGCCAGTGATCATGTTTTCGGGGGGAAAAGATTCGATCACGATGTTGCACCTGTGCCGTAAGGCGTTTTGGCCTGCGCCAGTGCCCTTTCCGTTGTTGCACATCGACACGGGGCATAACTTCCCTGAGACGTTGGCCTTCCGTGACAACCTCGTGGAAGAGTTTGGGCTGAAGCTGATTGTTGGTTCGGTGCAGGCGTCTATCGATAAAGGGACGGCTGTGGAAGAAACGGGAAAGGACGCTAGTCGGATCCGCCTGCAGACGGTGAGCCTGCTGGAAGCGCTGGAAGCGCATGGGTTTGACTGTGCGCTGGGGGGAGCCCGCCGTGACGAAGAAAAAGCCCGCGCGAAAGAACGTTTCTTTTCGCATCGGGATGAATTTGGACAGTGGCACCCGCGCCACCAGCGGCCTGAGCTGTGGCGGATGTATAACGGTCGGCGAAATGTGGGGGAGCATTTTCGGGCCTTCCCGCTGAGCAACTGGACGGAAATGGATATCTGGCAGTACATTTATAAAGAAGAGATTGCGATCCCGTCGTTGTACTTCGCGCATGACCGCGAATGTGTGGTGCGCAATGGGATAATCTTGTCAAACTCTGAGCACTTGCCCCCTGTGGCGGACGAAACACCGCAGGTGATGCAGGTACGGTTTCGTACTATCGGTGACATGACCTGCACGGGGGCGGTGGCGTCGGACGCAGACACGCTGGAGAAGATCATCGATGAGGTGGCCACCACCCGCACGACTGAGCGCGGAGCCCGCGCGGATGACCGTCGGTCAGAGACGTCGCTCGAAGACCGTAAGCGTGAAGGATATTTTTAAGAAAAATCACTCCTGAGTTTAGGGGCTCAATGCCCCTGCCTCAACCCTCCTTCCTCCCCCCCGCCTCCCCCCCCTACAAAAAAATTTTAAGATTCAGACACTCCCCTCCCCCCTATGTACCACGAACCTACTTCCCTCCTGCGTTTCACCACGGCTGGCTCGGTCGATGATGGTAAGAGCACCCTCATTGGTCGGTTGCTGTATGACAGTAAGTCGATTTTTGAAGATCAGATCAACGCGGTGGAAGCCGCCAGCACCAAGCGAGGCAAAGAGCAGATAGACTTGTCGCTGCTGACTGACGGACTGAAAGCGGAGCGCGAGCAGGGCATTACCATCGACGTGGCTTACCGATACTTCGCGACGCCGAATCGTAAATTTATCATTGCGGACACGCCCGGCCATGCGGAGTACACGCGGAATATGGTGACTGGGTCGTCGACGGCGGACGTGGCGCTGGTGCTGTGTGATGTGCGGCACGGGATGGTCGAACAAAGCAA
The DNA here is from genome assembly GCA_020631075.1 of Candidatus Altimarinota bacterium. Lineage (GTDB taxonomy): Bacteria > Patescibacteriota > Gracilibacteria > UBA4473 > UBA4473 > JAHDHX01. The sequence continues at coordinate 8,977 of JAHDHX010000008.1, read as the reverse complement.
ACGGCACCTGTACATTGCGTCACTGCTGGGGATAGAGCACATCATCATCTGCGTGAATAAGATGGATCTGGTGGGCTTTGACCAGGCACAATATGACGCGGTGGTACAAGAATTTAGCGAATATGCGGCCAAGCTGCCGAACCAGTCGAGTGGGTTGCAGTATGTGCCCATTAGCGCGCTGGAGGGGGACAACGTGGTGCACGCGTCTGACCATACGCCGTGGTATGACGGCCAGACGTTGATGCAGCTGCTCGAAAACCTCGAAGTGACGCACCACCAAGGGCACCAACAGTTGCGCTTCCCTGTGCAGGGAACGGTACGGGTCGACACGGCGCAGCACCCTGACTATCGGGCCTACACTGGGCAGATAGCGGGGGGCACACTGCGGGTGGGGGACGCGGTGGAAATATTGCCTGCGGGGCGAACCAGCACCGTGACAAGCATAGAGACCATGACAGGGACGCTGGAGACAGCCGTGGCGCCGCAGTCTGTCAGTGTGCGGCTGGCGGATGATATAGACCTGCCGCGGGGGGAAATGATCGTCCGTCAGGGGGACACGCCGACCGTGGGCCAAGAGCTGAAACTGCGGCTTTGTTGGCTGAGCGAAACGCCGCTGAACCCTGGGCGGAAATATGTGCTGCAGCACACGTCCAACGCGACGCGTTGTGTGATCAAAGACATTGAGGTGGTGCTGGACATCAACACACTGGAAGCCGACCCCGAAAAGAAAACCTTTGCGACGAATGATCTGGGGCGGATAGTGGTGAAAACCATGAAGCCGATCGTGTATGATCCGTATGAGAAAAATCGGGTGACGGGGTCGGTGATCCTCATCGATGAGGCGACCCATGTGACCGTGGCGGGGGGAATGATTGTGTAGGGAGTGAATTTTGTATCATTGAAAGACCAAGTGGGAGGCGGAAAGATGAGACAAATGGCGCAAACATAAGGGAAAGAGGGGCAAAAAAAATTTCAGCAATTGCTGGAATTTTTTGTTATGGTGGGGGTGAAATTATCTCTGCCCTCTCACGAAAAAACCATTATGACTACACCTTCTTCACTCATCCTCGGGGCGACGGCCGACGGCCAGAGCGTCAACCTGCACCTGCCAATGGCCAACCGCCATGGGCTGGTGACGGGGGCGACCGGCACGGGGAAAACCGTCACGCTGCAAGTGCTGGCGGAAGCCTTTAGTCGGGCGGGGGTGCCGGTGTTTGCCGCGGACGTGAAGGGTGACTTGTCGGGGATCAGCCAAGCGGGGACCGAGCACCCAAAGGTGACGGAGCGGCTGGAGAAGATGGCTATTCCAAAGTTTCGGTTTGGGGGGTGCCCGACGCTGCTGTGGGACATAGAAGGGAAGCACGGTCACCCTGTGCGCACCACCGTGAGTGAGATGGGGCCGTTGCTGCTCTCACGCCTCATGGACCTGTCGGACACGCAGAGTGGGATATTGCAGATGATATTTCAGATCGCGGACGACCAAGGTCTGTTGCTGCTCGACCTGAAGGATCTGCAGTCGCTGGTGGCCTTCGTGACGGACAATGCCAAAACGCTGAAAGCGGAGTATGGGAGCCTGTCGACGGCCAGTCTGGGGGTGATACAACGGCAAGTAGTGCTGCTGCGTGACCAGGGGGGAGATGAGTTTTTTGGGGAGCCAGCGTTGAAGCTCTCTGACCTGATGCGGACGGACTTCGGTGGGCGCGGGGTGGTGAGCCTGCTCGACGCGCGGACGCTGATGCAAAACCCCAAGACCTACAGCACCTTCCTGCTGTGGTTGATCGCGGAGCTCTTCGAGACTTTGCCCGAGGTGGGTGACCCTGAAAAACCACGGTGTGTGTTTTTCTTTGACGAGGCGCATTTGCTCTTTAATGACGCGCCGAAAGTGCTGCTGGAGAAAATCGACCAGCTGGTGCGGCTGATACGGTCAAAGGGGGTGGGGATTTACTTTGTGACGCAAAACGCGCTGGATGTGCCCGAGTCGGTGCGGTCGCAGCTGGGGAATCGGGTGCAGCACGCACTGCGGGCCTTCACGCCGAAAGACCAAAAGACGCTGCGGGTGGTGGCGGAGAGCTTTCGGGCGAATGCGGCCTTTGACGCGGAAGAAGTAATCCCGCAGCTGGAGGTCGGGGAAGCGTTGATCTCGTGCCTTGAGCCCGAAGGTGACCCCAGTGTGGTGCAACGGGTGCTGGTGCGACCGCCTGAGTCACGCATTGGGCCAGCGACGCCTGAAGAACGGGCGCAGATCTTGGCCAGCTCACCGTTGCAGGGTACCTATGACGAGATGGTCGACCGTGCGTCGGCGTATGAAATGCTGCAAGCCCAAGCCGAGGCGTCGCGGGACGCGGAAGTCGCCACGGCAGCTGCGGAAGAAAATGCCCCCCCTGCGAGCGGGAAAGAGCAGCTGATGCAGGCGCTGTTTAAGGGGCAAGGGAACCGACAGTCGATCGGGGAGGCGATGCTGAAAACAGCGGGGCGGCAACTGGTGCGGGGGCTGATGAAGACGTTTCTAAAGTAGGGGGAAGCCCTATTGGCTGGTGGACTTGTTTTGGTGCTCCTCTGCGAGGAGAGCCGTGAGCCACGCGAAGGCTTGGGGGCGGTCGGTGATGAGGCCCTCCAGCTGGGCGGAGTAGAGGCGATCCTTCACCTTGCCGACCCGTGGCCCAGGGGCCCAGCCTGTGTGGGTGATGATGTCCGCGCCAGTCAGGAGCGGGGGGAGCTGTGACGGCAGGCGGCCTGCGGCGAGGTGGTCGTAGTAGAGCTGCTGCCAGCTGGGGAGGCGTTCGAGGGCGAGGTTTCGGGCGGTGGGGTCACCCGGGACGCACCCGAGGAGGTCCGCCCGATGCACCTGTACGAGGGTGTCAAACAGCGGATGGTCGAGGTAGTGTAACTGGCGACTGGTGCTGAGGGCTGACCACTGGTGAAACAGGTCGTGGTGGCGGATGAGCCAAGTGATGTCATGACGAAGCTGGCGCGAGACGACGAAACGGTCGAGCAGCTGGTGCGCGAGCTGGGCCCCGACCGCGGGGTGGTCGGGGAAGCGGATACGCTGGCCGTCAAAGTGGGCGGTGGGGGTCTTGCCGATGTCGTGGAGGAGTGTGCCCCAGACCAGCGCGGGCGTGGGCTCAGGGCGCAGGGCGTGCGCCACGAGGAGGGTATGCTGCCAGACGTCGCCTTCGGCGTGGTGGTCGGTGGGCTGGGCGACCCCCTGCGTGGCGGTGAGCTCTGGCAGGAGGCGTGGGAGGAGGGTCAAAGCGTCGAGGTCGAGCAGGGCGGCCCGACGACTGGGGTGGGTGAGGATGGCGGTGAGCTCCGCCCAGGTGCGCTCAGCCGAGACGTTAGTGACGAGACTGGCGTGTTGCTGGAGGGCGTGGCGGGTGGCGGGGGCGTAGGTCAGCGCGAACCGATGGCGGAAACGAACGGCACGGAGCAGGCGAAGGTGGTCCTCACGCAGGCGGGTGGTGGGGTCGCCGATGAAGCGTAGAAGGCCACGGCGGAGGTCTGACCGACCGCCGTGAGGGTCAATGAGCTGGTCGGTGAGGGGGTCGAAGTAGAGGGCGTTGATGGTGAAATCGCGGCGCTGGGCGTCGGCTTCGAGGGAGGCGAACTCAACGTGACTGGGGCGGCGGCCGTCATACCCTGACTCGGTGCGGAAGGTAGCGACCTCAAAATGGAGGCCGCCTGTGTCGATGACAGTGATGCCGAAGGCTTGGCCAACGTGGTGTGCCCGCGTGAAGAGCGTGGCGACCTCGTCTGGGGTGGCGCTGGTGACGATGTCGTAGTCTTTGGGGTCGGTGTGGAGCAAGAGGTCACGGACGCAGCCGCCGACCCAGTAGGCCTGATGGCCGTGGTCTTGCAGGGTCTGGACGATGAGGCGAGCAGTGGAGCGCATGGGGAAACATTATAGCACGAAAAAAGCCCCCACGCAGCTGCGTGGGGGCGGTGAGAAGGCTGAAATAAGTCAAAAGCCCTAGACAAACTGCACCACGTCGTCGAGCGGGAAGCGGACTTTGGCTTTGGCCAGGTAGGGGTCGTCAACCGAGCGGATGCCGACGGGCAGGGCCAGCACGGTGGCGTAGCCTTGGTCGGTGAGGTTGAGGATGCGGTCATATTCTGCGGGAGTGATGCCCTCCATCGGGCAAGAGTCAACCCCGAGCATGGCCGCGGCGTGCAGCACAAACCCCATAGCCAGATAGACCTGATGGTCGGCGTGGGTGGCTTTGGCGGTGGCGGACTGTGACATGACATTGGTGTTGATCATCCCTGCGAAGCCGTCAAGCGACTCAAGGCTGTCGCCGCGGACTTCACTGATCCGTTCCATGTATTCGGTGGTGGAGGTTTCGTCGATCTGGGTCTTGCGACAGAGGACGATAAGCGTGTCGCACTGGGTGATCTGGGGTTGGTTCCATGAATGGGGCTGGAGCTCGGCTTTGACCTCGGGGTCGGTGACAAACACGAAGTGCCACGATTGCAGGCCGTAGCTGCTGGGGGCGGCTTGCAAGGTGTGGGCGAGGGCATGGCGCTGGTCGTCGGTCAGTTTGGCTTCTGGGTCGAAGGCTTTGACGGCGTAGCGCCACTGGTGCGCGGCGGACAGTTGCTGGGGGGTGACAAATGGGGGGGTGGGGGGCATGTGCGTCTGGGGAATGAGTGAGACTAAAAACAGGTGGAGGGTACTCCTCGACGTGGGGGGGGGCAAATGGGACTATTCAGCAGCGGCGGCCTGGGCGGCGGCGCTGGCGGCTTTCATCTGCTCGCGTTCGGCGGTGGCGGCTTTTTCGCGGTCTTCCTCACTGTAACACTGGTGGTACCAAATGGTGTCTTTGGTGATGTCTTCCTTCACGCGATAGTTGGGGAGGTTGTGCTCGGTGAAAAAGTGGATGTCGAACTGTTGGAGGGCTTCGGGGTCGGCGGCGTTGTAGTCGGAATTCCACTCGCGGCAGAGGAAGCGCCCAAAGTGCAGCCGGTGCTTTTCGTAGGTATTGTCACGGAGGTTGGCCATGTACTTGTGCCATTTGGCGTCGTGGCGGTAGGTCTCGGGGATGTTGGTGGGTTTGTCCCAGTCGAGGGTGAGGTCGCCGTTGCCCCAATAGTGGCGCCAGACGTCGACCTTGCGGCCGCTGGTGAGGGTGCCTTCGATGACGTACCAGCCGTCGCCACGTGGGGGGGGGCTAAACATATTCCAGTTTTGGTCGAGTGAGAGCAGGCGGTTGAAGCTTTTGACTGACTCGGGGATGTATTCCTCGCCGTTGCTGGTGAAGGGGCTGGTGGCGCCGAGCTCGACGGCATTCCACCAGAGGATGCTGATGCAGCACACAGAGAGGAAAACGTAGCGCAGGGTACGCAGTGGGGCGGCACGGAGCCAAGTGAGTAAACTGGGGCGCTGGGAGGCGCTGGGGGGCTTAGCCGTGGGGGGTTGCAGGCGCCATGATTTGACTTTGTCCCACCACCAGCCTGGGATCATCGGGATGGTGGAAATAGCCCCAATGAAGGGGAAGATACCTAAAACCATCATTGACCCGAGGCCGAGATGCAGGCCCATGATGCCCAGCACCCCCACCGTGCGAAAAAAGACCGAGAAGAAGGGGATGAGCCACAGGGTGGGGGCGAGGCCCTCGACGAGCAGGGTGGCGTCATTGGCCAGTTGCATGAGGTCAAACCCGAAGGGCTGGTAGTCGCGGGCGAGCTGCCAAAACCAGATGCCGATGGGGCGGGCGAACTCGTCGAGGCTGAGCGCGTAGTAGACGGCGAGTTTTTCTTCGTACCACATGGGGTGGTGCTTGTGGAAGAGGGTCGTCCAGTAAATGAGGCCGACTTGCAGGATGTACGCCGCGGAGACAAGCGAGGTGACGCTGCGCTGGGGGACCTGGCTGGGAGTGGCGGTGCCAGTGCGACGTTTGGCGTCGAGGCTGAGCCAGTCGCCCATGGGGAGGAAGAGTGTCCAGAAAAGGCAGAGGCGCACGAGGAGCTCGGCGGCGGAGAGGATCATCGGGTTGCGGGTCTGCAGACTGAGGGTCAGCACCCAGACGGCAACCGCCACCCAGCGCGTGTGAAACCCGACGGTGAACGCGGCGATCAGCCCCAGGTGGAGGATGAAGAGGAGGTGCATCCAGAGGGCGGAGCCGTTGATGGCGTGTAGGGACCAATTTTCGATGGAGCCTGTGAGCTCGACCATGGCGGCACGGGGGAGGATGCCGTAATCGGTGAAGAATTCGTAGCCCCAGTACCACTTAATGGCGATGTCGCAGAAGAGAAACAGGCCGAAGAGGACTCTGAAAATACCCAACGAACGGATGTCGAGGGTGAAAGAGGGCGAAAACAAGCGCTGCAGAGCGGCCAAGAGGCGCGGAAGTGGCGACGAAGAAGTGGATGTAGATGCTGAAAAAGGGGGCATATAACGTGGGAACTGGGGAGACAATTTTCGACTGGGAGCATACACATTGAACAAGATTTTTCTACTATCTTTAATTCGATCTCTTGTGCATACTTCGAGTGATGAGTATCTCGACCCAATCGGACACGTGGCGGTTTTTTGACCAGAACCCGCTGACGCACTCGGCGGCGCATTACTTGATGACGATCCATGAGCTGAAAAGTGAGCATGGGTATGCGCGTTTGACGGATATTTCACGGCATTTGCAGATCTCTGCGGGGAGCTGCTCGACGAGCCTGAAGGTGCTGAAAAAGAAGGGGTTGATCACGGATGATCAAAACAAGTTTTGGTCACTGACGCCCAAGGGTGAGCGGCTGACAAACTTCGTGGAGCGCAATGACCAGCTGCTGACGACGCTGTTGCATGACCTGCTGGGGGTTGACCTGTGGCAGGCGGAAGTGGACGCCTGTAAAATGGAGCACTTGCTGTCGTTTGAGACTTCGCTGAAACTGGCGCGGTTTGTGGAGTTTTTGACGTCTGATGAAGCGCTGGCCATGCAAGTGCGGGAGCACATTGGGCAGCTGCCTATGCCTGACTATGACGACCTGCGTGACCCTGCGGAGGAATGAAAAAACATGGGGGGAGGGGGCTCTGCAAAAATGGGAAATACTCCGCCTGCTGTAGCGTGAGAAGAGATTGCTGGGGGGGCATTTGACACAGTGGGGGGGATGGCTAGTGTGGCTGGGCGCTTGCCGTGTGCCGCGGTAGCTCAGTGGTAGAGCAGGGGCCTGAAGAGCCTCGTGTCGATAGTTCGATTCTGTCTCGCGGCACCATCTATCCCCTCCTGTTTCTCTTGGGGGTTTTTTGGTTTTTCATGTAATAATCTGGCGAATGTGGGTGGACTTTTAGCGGAGGGGAAAGTCCACGGTTAAGCGAACCGGGGTTCGCTGTCGCAGCTGGATCACTCCGTAGCGGGTCGCTGTCGCTCCCAGCTTACTTCGTGATCGCTGCTCTTTCCTCGGCGATCGCTAGGCGATGAGCCAGGTAGCGCGATCACCTTGGATGTCTGCATCTGCAAACAGGCTCTGGACATCTTGAATGCTGTCACCACGGTTTGTCCTCCCGTTGGTCAGACGGCACGCTGGTGACGCATTCGCTTTGTACTTGGTGGGGAATTTTATGTGAAGTGGGGAGTAGAATTGGTGGACTCGCACAGCGAACCACGCTGGGACAGTTTCAGGGAGAATTCAGGTACAAATGAAGATTACGTTAAGAACCCTGAAAGGATTCGGGGAGGCTGGCCGGGGTTTCGGTAGCGGTGGGAGTGATGGCGGCATGGCCAGCGGGAGGAGCCACGACGAGTGAGTGGGCGTCTTTCGGGTCGCGGAAGGCGGGCACGGTTTGGCCGACGGTCAAGGAGCGACTGAGGGACTTGGTGATATGACTGAAGTACTTTTCACCAGCGAAGGTGCAGATGAGGACATAGAGCGTTTCTGTGCGGCGGTCGTCGCCTGAACCAGTGGTCTGGGTACGTGAAAATTGCTTCTCGACGGTGAACTCTGTTTGATCGCCTGCCTGGATGATACGTCTCATTTCTTTGCGATATTGCAGGGCCTGAATCAGGGGAAGACCTCCAAATAGAAAACCAAACATGACCAAAAATAGATTGTTGGATAGCCCTCTCGTGAAATAGCTCCAGAGACCAAAAGCAACAAGAGAGAAGCCAATCAGTGGAAAGATGAATACAGGTAAATGTGTAACTTTATAGTCACGGATGGTTAACTCTTTCTGAGTTCCGTACTGGTCAGCAATTGCTTGGCTGTACTGAGCGGCGGCTTCTTCTGCCATTTCACGGAGCGAGCCAAAAAAGTTGCCTGATGTAACGGCTTTGGTGGCGGCGCGGGCCAGCAGACTCAAACCACTGCCAACTTTCCCATCGCCGTTGAACTGAATGTGAACCATGTGTGTATATTTCAAATTTCTTCATTATACACTATTTTTAACACACAAAAAAGCCTCTGTGTTGATGACGACCTACTTTCCCACAATATCTTGCAGTAACATCGGCGCTGGAGGACTTAACTTCTGAGTTCGGGATGGGATCAGGTGTACCCCCTCCGCTGCAGTCATCAACACAGAGGCTTCTTAGAACATTCGTTCTAAAAAATCTCTGTTATTCATCTTCTGTTTTAAACCAACCCTGTCTAAGATTTGTTTCTTGAACTTGCTCACCAAGAAAGGATGAATTCAAAGAAAGTTCTAAAAAAGTTCATTCGTCCTATTAGTATGGCTCGGCTAAACACATTGCTGTGCGTACACCTGCCACCTATCAACCTTGTAGTCTCCAAGGGGACTTATGACCCGAAGGTCGAGGAATCTAATCTTGGGAGAGGCTTCACGCTTAGATGCTTTCAGCGTTTATCCCGTCCGAACTTAGCTACCCGGCAATGCCACTGATATGACAACCGGTACACCAGAGGTTCGTCCACTCCGGTCCTCTCGTACTAGGAGCAGCTTCCCTCAAATTCCTAAACGCGCGCGGAGGATAGGGACCGAACTGTCTCACGACGTTCTGAACCCAGCTCGCGTACCGCTTTAAATGGCGAACAG
>JAHDHX010000027.1 GCA_020631075.1 Candidatus Altimarinota bacterium | reverse complement strand
GCCGCCTCACCCCATCCCCGCAGCAGGGGTGTCACACAACCTTGCAAGGTCTCGCCCGAGGTGCTTACCGCCCCCTTCTCTGTCCGAGGTACTTTGATGCCCTGCTTACGATAGTCTACCTCGACGTACTTACGCAGCAGGTTCTGGCTGAGCTTGTACTTCCCTGTCTTCTCGACCCAGGTCAGTAACCCCTTGTCTGCCATGCGCTGCTCGATCTTCATCACCAGCTCCTCGTGGTCCGACACGAACGCCTCGACATTATCTTTGTCTACGTTGGGCGCCCACAAGGCCATGAGTCGTAAGTCGAAGGCTGAGCGGGTCTGGTTAAGCTCGTCTGGGCTGATCGTGTCGCCCCCCTGCGCGTGGAAGATCGCCAGCGTGTCGACGGTGTCCCCCAGTGCGTAGTCCTTGGCCGCCTCAGGCCACTCCTCCAAGGGCACACCGTCGAGCTCCGAGTAGCGTAGTCGCCACACATCGTCGCCTGCTTTCAAGTGGCTCACATCCTTACCGAGGTACTTGAGTGTCAGCTTAGCAAGGCTAAACGACATCCCCTTCTTGCCTGCTGCCGCCAGCTCACCTGACGCGGTGGCCAGTAGCGTCTCACGGATCTGAGTGTCACGCACCTGACCTCGGTTGAACTTGTCGATAAACAATGCCAAAGGGATGTTCAGGTGTTTGTAGACTACAGCTAAATCAAAAGCCCCGTTATGTAATACCATAAGGGTGTCATCTTCCAGCCACTGACGGATCACTCGGGACATCTCCTCAAGGCCTACAACGATCTGAGACGGCTCACCTGCAGTGGTGTAGGCCAGACAAACAGGTTTTGGGCAGGCGCCTGTATAGCCCACAGGCTCAGGGTACTCAGTGCCTATAAGGTAACTCTCTAAGTCCCATGACACTATACTAGTCTTCATTCCATGTCTCCCCCGCCGCGGCGCCATTAATCGCAGCTAAACAACAATCAAGTCCTAGCTCACGACGAATTTCCCTAGCGGTGAACCCCTGAGCCCTAAGACCCTTAATTTTAGAGGCAAGCTCTAGGCTCAGCTTAATATCACCTTTGTTTTGGCCTTGGGTATTTGGGCCAGACCACCTGCAATTCTCAGGAAAATATCCTTTAGAGTTATCTATCCTGTCCAAAGTAGTGTTCTCAGGACGCGGCCCCATGTCCTCAATAAAATTAAGAGGGTTCCCCTTCCAACGATCGCACACCAACTTGCCTGAGCCGCCATACCTAATGTATGCAGGGTCTTTAACATTGTAGCAACGTGTCATCATCGCCCAATAACTGTTAAGCTCACGAGACCTTTGACGCTTGCTTGTTATAGGGTCCCTACAATATAGTCCATTAGTTAATCTAGAATGACCTAGCTCGCTACAATTATCCCGTCGAAGACAGCCGCACGACCTTACCGAGCCTCCTCTGATCAGGGTGGGCCTCACATTCTTTATGTTTCCGCAGTCGCAGAGGCAAACATATTGCTTGTTCTCCCTGCGCAACACGGTTAGCCTGCCGAACCGCTTACCCAAGCACTCCTCATCTATTCCACGCTTACGTCTTTCGTGATAACTGTTCACACCGTAGCTCCTTTGTTAGGTGTCAGAGACAGTATCTTGTCCCGCATCTCCTCCCAACTCTCGTCGGCGGGTGGGTTATGGGGGTATAGGAACCTCTCCTCTATGTAGCCGTCTTCGATATGCTCCGGGAAAGTGTAATGGTACTCTCCCTCAGCAGTTGTGAATATTGTGGGGTTTGCAGGCTCTAAGTAATTAGTTCCCGGTGGCCAGAACTCCACTTTGCATACGGTCACCGCATTCAGTGTTACGTAGGGGTCTCTGAGATCCACAAGGTCTCCCACCTGAAATTTAGGCTGTTGCACGAGGCACCCCCATATTCTCCAGCTGACGACTGCGTAGCTCCTTGATGACGTGGGCGTAGCCGCAGGCCATACCGAACTCGTACTC
>JAHDHX010000004.1:176650-202789 GCA_020631075.1 Candidatus Altimarinota bacterium | reverse complement strand
GCAGACGCCTACTCCGCCGAAGGCACCCAGCCCCTGCAGGCCCCCCCCGCCGCAGCCACAGCCCCCACCCCTACACCTCCCGCCACTCCTACCCCCGATTCACCCACCCCCACCACAGCCGCCGACACCTCTCCCCCTACACCCAGCCCTGACACCCCACGGGCAGTCACCCGCACCGCCCAGACAGTCCCCTTGGCCGACCTCCGCCTCTTCAACGGCGTCCAATACACCTTCGCCCTCGACCCCAAACCGACCGAGATCCGCATCCGCTTCATCCCCGAGTCAGGGCCCGAGCAGAGCGTAGTTCTGTTTGAAGGTGAGTATCGCAACCCCACCCTCGACCGCGGCATCCTCACCTACGAAACCATCCGCAACGACATCTGGCAGCGCCAAGCCGTCAACCTCCCCGCCCTGGTGTCCCACATCCAGTCACGGTAGTTTTTTTCTCGCTTCCCCCTCGTGCCCGCCGCCTCCTCGTCACCACTGTTCGTCCACGGTCGGGTCACCTGCTACCCGACAGACACCGCCTATGGTTTAGGGGTCAGGTGCGACGACCCCGCAGGCTTGCAGCAGCTCTTCACGCTCAAGTCCCGCCCCCTCCACAAGCCCGTCTCGCTCATGGTGCGTGACTTCACCCAGCTCGCGCACTACGCCCATGTCCCGGGCGACCTGGCCCAGTGGTGGGCAGCGCACGCCCACCACCCACTGACCGTGCTTCTGCGCCCTCGCCCCACGCTCCCCACTTCGTGGGCCTGGCCCAGCGACCGCGTGGGGTTTCGGGTCTGCCCCGTGCCACGGCTTTGCCCACACTTGACAGTGCCGGTCACCGCCACCTCGGCCAACCCCTCGGGGCAGCCCCCGGCCTACACCCTGGCGGCGGCGCGGGCCTACTTCGGCGACCACGTGCACTACGCCCCCCACACGCCCGACCTCACCGCAGGGGCCATCTCGCACATCTACGACCACACCACTCACCCTGTCACGCGTCTGCGCTGACCCACCGTTGCCCCGCCATTTGCTTTACACTTTGCATTATTTTGTTATATGTGTTTTGCAGAGGCCCCCTCTGCACAGTGTGTCCGCAAGTTTGCGGTTTCCTTGGCTGCGTCACTTCAGTGGCGTGCCACGGCCAACCCACGGACCCACTCAGGCTCTTGGCGGTTGCGGCTGACTCACCCGAGTCACATCTCTGCCGAGCATCACCGTGGTGTGCCCCCATGACGAATCTTCCGTTTGGGCCCAGCCCCGTGATGCTCAGATTAAATAATATAAACAACTTATTTATGAAGAGAGTTTTGATCTTACTAGTATTCATGATCCCACTCTGCGCCCAAGCGCAGTTTTGCGGATCAATCGATCTCACACAGATCGACCGTGAGTGCCTGATCAGCACGATCACCTCGGTCGATCCTAGTACATACAATGAAACCCAATACGCCGACGCAGGCGCGGTTTCATTGTATGAGGGCCCCTGTGGCCCCATGATTATTTTTGCAACAACTCATGGACACTTGTTTCTGAGCAACAGCTCAGAAATCACCTTTGTCTATGAGGCTGATATGCCAGTGGTGTTTCCCACTGGCTTTGTATTTGATGGCTGTGGTCCGACCTACGCCATCACCAGTGCTAACGAAGACAGCGAGTCGCTGCTCTTCGTCGAAGTTTATGAAATATTAAAAGGACTCGGGTGCTCTCCAAAACCCTAGAAGTCCTGAGTCCTCAACAGGCTTATCCCCGCTACGCTCTCGTGAGCATCACACGGATAAGTCTGTTTTTTTATGGTAAAAAATAATTCACAGTATTTCCCCCCTGCTTATTATCAATATACAGCAAAAAAATAAGCCGATCAGACTCTCTTCCCGAAAGTGTCCCCGCGTGGTTCGCTGCACGAGTCAACCAGCGCAAAACACTCCAGCGAATACGTCGCCAGCGTGCCGTCCGACCAACGGGCAGACAAACCGCGGCGACAGCATTCAAGATGACTGGTGACTGGTTGTCTGTTGCAGACATCCGAGGTGATCGCGCCACCTGACTCACTTCCCAGCGGTCGCCGAGGAAAGAGGAGCGGAGAGCGAAGCAGCAGGGAGCGACAGCGACCCGCGCGCAGCTCACCCAGCGACGACCCGCAGCGTAGTGATCTAGCTGCGACGAGTACCTAATAGCACCCGAATACTATTAAAAGGCGACGAGCAGGTCGGCAGCACGATCCCCTCATAGTCAAGGTCAGCCAGCTGCAGGGTCACAGGGTCTTCAGGCGTGGCAGACAGCAGACGGTCAAGGTGCTCCAGCTCATAGGGGGGCACACCCGTGCCGGCCAGTTTGGTCTGCCAGCTCGCGCCGGACCCCGCAGGGTGCACGCGTTCGACGTCTCTTTTCACATACAGTTCGTGACGGTCAGCCTCCGTGGGGTAAAGGCAACCCAGCGGGATGAGCTCCTGCCCGAGGTCAGCCGTACGGGCAAAGTTAAGGTATTGCCGCAGCGCGAGAGAGTTGGTCGAGTCCGTCGGGATGAACTGCAAGAAATCCCGCGGCAATCCCGCTTCGGTAGCTTGGGGGTCGGGTTGGCGCGCGACATACCCCTGCACATACAGCGTCCCATCAAACCCCAGATCCACCCCCTGCCGCCAGCTCCCCTTGGGCATACCCTGCTGCACGTCGATGGTCCCCGTTTTGACGGTCGTCACCCCACTTAGGCGTATGAACGCCTTGTCCTCAAACCACGTCAGACGGTCGAGGGTCACGGTCGCCCGCCCACTCGACCCGATGGGCATATAGGGGTTGGTGTCCGCGCGGGGGTTATCGACCACGAGGTTCACATCCTTGAGTTTCACCCCGTCGGGCACGGGCAATTTTTCCAGCGATTTCTTGTCCAGGCGCAGCACCGGCATCACGATCATCCCCTCGTCGACCAAGTGCGTAAATTCCCCCGTCAGCTGCAGCTCCCCGTCCAGGCTCACACTGGGTGGTTCGTCAGTCAGCCCACTCACAGTCCAGTTTTTCAGTCGTTCCCCCAGCACCACTATCTCAGGGTCATACCGCAGCGGTCGGCCAGACGACCGTGCATTCCCCGCAGGGCTCTCACCGACCGTCGGCGGCACATAGTCAGGCGTGCGGACACTGCGCACGGGCGGGGTGTCAGCGGCACGGTCAGTGGGGGTGCCTTCCGCGTTGAGCGTCAAAGTCGGCAGCACCCACAGCCACGCCATCGCCCCCAGCAGCCCCACCACGAGTAACGTCACGAGCACCACCAGTGGCGTGGACGTTTCGCCGTCGGGTGACCAGATATCAGCCATGGGTGGAGGAGGGGAGTGAGTGTGTGGGGGCAACCTGTGAATGAAGGCAGCCTAGGTGTGGAGGCAGCCGCTGTGGGCAGGGAGTTGGCAGTCGGGCGGAGGCACCGCGCCTTACTTCACGCGGGAGGATAAACCCACCCGCGCTGGGGTCAAGGCGAGAGTCACCCCCCGCATAGACAGCTTTCACACTCCGCGCTACAGTCCCGCCTGATGACCACCCCCGAAGCCGCCCTCCTCGGCGCCGTCCAGGGCCTGACAGAGTTCCTCCCCGTCAGCTCCAGCGGCCACCTCTACTTGCTTGAGTCCTGGCTCGGCCACACGCCCAACCTCGGGTTTGAGGTCTGGGTGCACGCGGCGACCTTCTTGGCGGTGGTGGTCTACTTCTGGCGTGACCTTTTGCACCTCACGCGTGACTTCCTTGGCCTCACACCCGACCCGCAGCCCTGGCTCGACCGCCTCGGGGTCAAGCTCCTCCTCGCCACCGCCCTCACCGTCGGGGTGGCCCTGTGGCTCGAGCCCCACTTTGAGGGCTGGCTCACCCGCCAGACGGTCGGGTACACGCTTATCATCACGGGCCTAATGATCGCCCTGGCTGAGAATGCTGGCCCCCACCGCCAAGTGCGCGAGTTCAGCTACCCGATTGTGGTGCTGCTGGGGCTGGTGCAGGGGCTGGCAGTGGTGCCGGGCATCAGCCGCTCGGGCCTGACGATCGCCTTCTTGATCCTCCTCGGCATAGGGCGTGTCCGCGCGGCCGAGCTCTCATTTCTACTCGCCATCCCCACCATCGCGGGTGCCGTGGTCTTCGCCCTGCGCGACACCGCCACCCCCGACGTCTTCTCCCCCCCTATGCTCACCGCAGGGCTGACGGCCTTTGTCACGGGCTGGCTGTCCATCCGCTGGATGATGCGCCTCGTCCAGGGCAAATGGCTCTACTTTGCGCCCTACTGCATCGGGCTGGGGGGCGCGGTGTTGGTGTTTTTGACATAGTCTTTTCATTTAGGTATTAATGAGAGTGATTTACCCCCACTCCTCATGCCCCGACTGGTCGAAACCATGCCCGCAGACACCATTTCTCTGGAAGGCTTTCAGCCCCTGCCTGACAGTCTTGGCGTCCCCCTTGGCTTACAAATGGAAACATACGCTAAAGCCAATCGAGTCCTGCAGTTAGCCCTGAGCATACAAGAGAAAGCCAACGCAAACGAAAATCAGGCCGAACAGAACGTCTTGCAGCAATTTGTGCTCACCCAGCCGCTCACCCAGCTCCGAGACTGGGTCACACAGCAAATCATGCAATCGGTAGGAAAGTCCAGAGACGGTTTTCCGTTTCATGACCTCACACCAGAGACTAAGAATGATCTCGCCATTTTAGGCACCCTCACCGCAGATTCTCTTTCCGCTTATTATGACGACGCCGGCACCCTCACCATCACCGACATCGTGTCTGAGTCCCAAGACGAAGGCCCATTTAGTCCTAAGTAGCCACCCAGGCGCCAAAGTTTGGCCCGCCCAGCGCTCGACCAAAGCCTCCTAACTTAAACCTCCTCATGCCCACACTCAGCCCCACTGTTCGCACCACCCCCGAGCCACTCACCCAGCCCACGACAGCTGACACAAGTCTTGCAGGCACTGTGGACAACGCCCTTGCCTACATGCGGCAACAGACCGGCCAGTTGACCCTCGCCACGGTGCTGAGTGTGCAGGCACTCACCGCACAAGACTCCCCCCTCGACAACCCCACCACGCAGGACTCCATCGAAACCGTCCTCGACGCCCCCATGAACTATAAAATGAAGGGCTATCTCAAAAACCTCCAATCCACCACTCACTCCGCGTCTATGCAGCGGCACTACCTTGGCTACATCGCCGACGCCGTCAGCCGTGACCCCTCCCTCACCCCCTACCTTGAGTTAGGTCTGTTCTACTACTTTGAAGCCAACTACAAACAAGTCACCGAAGCTTCCCGCTGGGACCTCACCCTCGCGGGCATTGCTCAGTACATGTTTTGGGTCATAGACAACTACCCAGACACCTACCAAGGCAGCCCGCGCGCACAGGCCATGGCTCGTTCTACGTTCGAAGCTATCTATGAGCGACTGCAAGGCAACACAGACTTCAACCCAGCCGAAGAAGACCGCATCAAAGCCTTTCTGGGTTATTAGAGAATGTGAACCCCCTCAAGTCCCCCCCATTTCCCTTGCCCTCCGCCTCCCCCCGCCCTACACTCCACTCCGTATGCACCCCCACACCCTTTCCTGTTGCTGTTGTCTGACTTCTCCTGCTGGTGCAGGGGCGACGGCACAGTGCCCAGTGGGTTAGTTTCCCCCCCCCCCGCCCCCCGACACCATCCCCCCGCAGGAGCCCCCCTCACCCCCGAGTCGGGCTCTTTTTGGTTGACGGGCGCTCTCCCGTCCCTCCCGCTTCTCTTCCACCCACACCCCTACACCATGTTCTCCCCCTTGCTCCCCACCCAGCAGTTTCCTGCCTCTCACGTCGCCGTGCTCATGGCTGACGGTTGCTGTTGCCCGTGCCGCGCTGGGCCGTGACACTTGAGCAATTTTCTTACTCAGTCACTCACCCCGCGCTGGCCCTTCGCCCCGCGGGGTTTTTGTGTATGGGCCCCCATCTTCTTTACTTCTTCTGTATTTTTTTCCCTCACCCCCCTCACATCATGCCACTCCCTTCCACTCCCCACCACTACCGTGACCAGCTCACCCCCTCGCTGGAGTCCGCCGAGTCCGCCCAGGCGCTCATCGACGCGCTCGTCGGGCGGGTCAGCGCCCTGCAGGCCCTGGCCTTGTCTGACACGGCCGCCGCGCCCGACATCACCACCTTCTTGTCGCTCTACCCCACGGCAGCGGTGCTGACGGCCGCCGACACGCCCACCGCTTCCCCCGCCGCCAGTCGGCTCATCACCGCCCTGCGCACTGACCTGCTGCACTTCCTCAGCGTGCTCGACCACCCCACGCTCGACGGGGTCTACGCCGTCAGCGACCTGGCCACCGCTCTGGCGGCGGAAGCCACCCCCCAGTCCACCACCCGCAAGACCAAACAGGCCAAACGCCCCCGCCGCCCCAGCCGCACTCGTCGCCCAGGGCACCAGCCGAATATCATCCAGTAGTTTCTCCCCCCTGTAGCATCAAACTTTTGCACATTTCCGTGCAAAATCTATGAGAAAATACCCCCACCTCCCCCCCCCCCGAGTCTGTGAGAAGCTCGGGGGGCTTTTGACATTTCCTCCCCCCACCGCCGCCTCTCCCGCGCCCCTCCTTGGCCCGCCCTCACTTCTCCACATTTCTTCCTCATTTTGGTTGACTTTTCCCCAGCAAATCTCCGCCAAAATTCATTGACCCCCTACATATAGTGTCGCTATAGTCACACCCGACACTATATGTTGTGTTTCACCGTTTTGGCGCTCTTGGCCCCGTTTGTGGTGCTGGTGGCCCAGTCCCACGGTGTTCCGCACAGTTTGCTATAGTTTCGTGACGGTCTGCTCTGGGGGCATTGCTTCACTGAGCCGTCCACGTTTTTCCCCCACTTGTGGGGGTCCTCATCTCCTCTCACCTTCCTTTTCTCATGGTTCTCTCCCAGATCCGCAAACGCAGTGGCCAGCTCGTCCCGTTTGACTCCGCCCGCATCCAGCAGGCCATCGCCAAGGCCTGGGTCGCTTCGGGCCTCACCATCGACGAACCCAAAGTCGCCGCCGTCACCGACGCCGTCGTCGCCCAGCTCCACGCTGATTTTGACGGCACCGACGCCCTCCCCACCGTCGAGCAGATCCAAGACGCCGTCGAAAAGCAACTCACCCAGTCGGGGAGTTACGAAGTCGCCAAAAACTACATCCTCTACCGCGCCGACCACGAGCGCCTCCGCGCGGAGGAACGCCTGCGCAAGATCGAAGAGCATATGCTCAAAGTCCGCCTCCCCAACGGCAAGACAGAGATCTTTGACGTCAAACGCGTCCGCGCCACGGTCGAGGCCGTCGCGGCCGAGTTCCCCGCCGTCAACACCGAGCTCGTCGTCAGCCAGCTCCAGCAAAATGTCTACGACGGCATCACCCCGCCCGAGATCAGCCGCGCCCTGGTCATGGTCGCCAAGTCATTCATCGAGCGCGACCCAGAGTACAGCTACTTCGCCGCCAAGCTCCTCCTCAAGGCCACCTACGCCGAGGTCTTCCCCAAAGCGTTTACCCCCGAAGACTTCCACGAAGCCTATGGTCACGCCCTCCGTCATAATCTCATCCGCGGCGTGGAAGCCGGTCGGATAAACTCCGAGCTCCTCAGCTACGACCTCAAAAAGCTCAGCAAAGCCCTCAAACCCGAGCGCGACCACCTGCTGACCTACCTCGGGGCCCAGACCCTCTTTGACCGCTACTTCATCCACATCGAGGACGAACGCATCGAAGCCCCCCAAACCTTCTGGATGCGCGTTGCCATGGGCCTCGCCCTGGCCGAAGACAAAGCCGACCGCGAAGCCTACACGCTCAAGTTCTACGACCTGCTGTCCAGCCTTCGCTTTGTCAGCTCCACCCCCACCCTCTTTAATAGCGGCACCACCCACAGCCAGCTCAGCTCCTGCTACCTCAGCACCGTCAAGGACTCCCTCGACCACATCTTTAAGGTCATCGGCGACAACGCCCAGCTCAGCAAATGGGCGGGCGGCATCGGCAATGACTGGACCTCCATCCGCTCCACTGGCGCGCGCATCCACGGCACCAACGGCCGCAGCCAGGGCGTCATCCCGTTCCTCAAGATCGCCAACGACACCGCCGTGGCCGTCAACCAGGGCGGCAAGCGCAAAGGCGCCGTCGTTGCCTACCTCGAAAACTGGCACTACGACATCGAGGAGTTTCTGGAGCTGCGTCGCAACACAGGTGACGAACGCCGCCGCACCCACGACATGAACACCGCCGTCTGGATCCCCGACCTCTTCATGAAGCGCCTCCTCGCCAAAGAGCACTGGACGCTCTTCTCCCCCGACGAGGTCGGCGACCTCCACGACACCTACGGCAAGCAGTTTGAGGCCAAATACCTCGAATACGAAGCCCTGGCCGAAAAAGGCAAGATCAAGCTCCACAAGCGGATCAAAGCCGCCGACCTCTGGCGCAAGATGGTCACCATGCTGTTTGAGACGGGCCACCCATGGATGACCTTCAAAGACCCCTGCAACCTGCGCTCCCCGCAGGACCACTGCGGCGTCGTGCATAATTCCAACCTCTGCACCGAAATCACCCTCAATAACTCCCGCGAAGAAACCGCCGTCTGCAACCTCGGCTCCGTTAATCTCGGCCGCCACTTCGACCCCAGCACGGGCGAGGTCAACTGGGACCTTATGAAAGAGACCGTCAGCACAGGTATGCGGATGCTCGACAACGTCATCGACATTAACCTCTACCCCACCGCCGAAACCAAAACCTCCAACCTCCGCCACCGCCCCGTGGGCATGGGGGTGATGGGCCTGCAAGACCTCATCTATAAGTACGGCGCCGCGTTTGACTCCGACCACGGCGTGAAGATCTCCGACAACGTCATGGAGTTTGTGTCCTACCACGCGCTGCTCAGCTCGTCACACTTGGCCAAAGAGCGCGGCAGCTATCAGTCTTATAAGGGCTCTAAGTGGGATCGCGGCCTCCTGCCCATCGACACCATTGACCTGCTGCAGTCCGAGCGCGGAGTCGACATCCCCCACGACCGCACCGCCGCGCTCGACTGGGCGCCCGTCCGCCAGCACATCGCCGCCCACGGCATGCGCAACAGCAACTGCCTCGCTATCGCCCCCACCGCCACCATCAGTAATATCAGCGGGTGCATCCCGTGTGTGGAACCCATTTATAAAAACCTCTACGTCAAGTCCAACATGGGCGGCGAGTTCACCATCATTAATACCTACCTCGTCGACGAGCTCAAATCCATGGGCCTGTGGGGCGAAGAGATGCTCAAACAGCTCAAGATCCACGACGGCTCTATTCAGGCCATCGAGCAGATCCCCGACAGCCTGAAACTGAAGTACAAAGAAGTGTTTGAGATCAACGCCCAGTGGTTCATCCGCCACGCGGCCGCCCGCGGCAAGTGGATCGACCAAGCCCAATCGATCAACATCTTTTACCGCGGCACCAGCGGCAAGGACATCTCCGACATCTACCAGTACGCCTGGCGCATGGGGCTCAAGACCACCTACTACCTCCGTACCCTCGGGGCCAGCCAGGTCGAGAAGGCCACTATCTCTGACAGCTCGGTCAACACCCAAGCCCGCGACTTCAGCAAACCCGCCGCCCCCACCCAGACCGAAGCCGACAAAGCCACCATGTGCTCTATCCTTAACGGCCCCGACTGCGAAGCTTGTCAGTAGGGGAGTGCTGGTGGGGCTCTCTGGGGGGGGAGTGACAGAAACAGAAGTGAGTTCCAGAGGGGGAAGCGAAAACACCTGCAGGAGGCAGGTGTTTTTGGATTTGTGTTTAATAGTATTGACAATTAATGATTAGGAATTAGTAGTTATTGCGTGTTTTTTAATTTATAAAAATGGGTAAAAGTAGTATTAGTTTAATTGAAGTTTCTCCTTTAGATTTTTCTAAAAAAATAGAAGAAGCTAAGAAGTTATCGGCAAAGAATGATCCGAGATATAAAATAGCAGGAGATGCATATGAACTGATGAGTAAAAATTGTGACGAGATTGTAAAGGTTTTGCGAAAATTACAGGATCCAATTGATAATTATTTAGGGAGCCTTGATGAGATGGGATCAAAAATAGCTAAAGATATCAAGGATAATTTTTATGAAGAAAATAGTTTGTCTTACATTAAAACATCCTCACTAAGTGAAACATTAAGAATAAATTACTTTAAAAATAATAAATATTCTAAATACGAAGCTGATAAGAATCACTACGACTCAGAATTTTCGAATGGAAGCAGTTTATGGTATGAGGAAAATTTAGGAAAAAATGATGAAAAGAAAATTGAGGCACTACAGGTAAATAGTATGAGTCTGAAAAAATTATGTAAACAAGTCCCTGATATTGATGTTGATCCTGATTTTGAAGTTTTAGACGCAATATTGGAAACCAGTAATTCTGTAGGAGTAATTATCGGCACTCCAGAAATAGAAGCATACAGAAAATTATTTAATGAATGCACGTGGTTTGAAGATGGAATAAGGGGTGTATCTGAGCATATGCTTGATAATTTAGGTTCATACGCTCGTCCTGCTATTCTTTATATTGATGAATCAGTTACTACATACAGGAAAGTGTTTAATTCTTTGCAGAAAATAGAATTGAGTGTGCATAATGATATTCTGAAAATTGACCATTTTATATTGCGACCTACGGGGTCTTATGACACCAAGCGTGGGAGGCGAGAAATGACGGATCTGGCAAAGAAATATCTTTATAAAAAGTAGGTTAATTGAGACAAAGGAGAATATGCTCCAAGCCCGCGACTTCAGCAAACCCGCCGCCCCCACCCAGACCGAAGCCGACAAAGCCACCATGTGCTCCATCCTCAACGGCCCCGACTGCGAAGCTTGTCAGTAGGGGGAGTGCAGGTGGTGTCTGGAATGTATGAAGAGTCTCGAGGGGGGGCTCTCTGGGGGGGGGAGTGACAGAAACAGAAGTGAGTTCCAGAGGGGGGAGAAAAAAACACCTGCAGGAGGCAGGTGTTTTTATTTGACTTAATAGGTGGTATTTAATTAAAATAAAAAAAATGAGCAATTTAGACAGAAGCCAGTACTCGGACATACTAAACAATGAAGAAGAATTCATGGAATACTTCTGTTTAGAAGAAAACGCTGATTTGAATAATTTTAAAATAAAAGAATTGAGAGACATTCGTAGTTCTATCACCTTTAAGATTAAACAAAAACTAAAGAAAGTCATGACTGGTTCTATCATGATTTCTGATGCAAATGCACAAAAAATCATGAATAAATATCAATATTTAAATGGAAATATCTACGAAGAAATTGAGGATTTAAAGTACTATATGAGTGAAAAAGATGTAATTGATTCTGTAAATGAAAAGTACGACAAATCACTTCGACTATTACTAGCACATTTCAGAAACCTGCAGGCAATCTTGGGTATGTTTCCCGAGGAAATCACGGATAATTTTAGGCTCCCAGACGACCCGCCACCTCCACCTCCACCATTTCAGCAACGGCGACCAATCGATGACCCGCCCCCGCCTCCACCATTTCAGCAAAGGCTGCCAAACGACCCCCCGCCCCCGCCACCCCCTTCCTCTATGGCGCTTGCGGGTCCAGAATACATCAACGAGTCTGACCTTGATCCTAAGGCAATCTCTAATGATATTGCCATCATGGAGGACGCCATCGACAAGCTCTTAGTATTTATCCATGAAGGGGGGACTGTCGAAACATATGTAGAAAGAGACACAAAGTACTATCGTTTCTATGAGTCACCAGGCCTCGTGCGCAACCTACTTGATCGTACAGCGCTGACACTCGACGGACAAAACGAAAGCGTCGGGTCATTGTTTGTGCAGGCTGTCGCTGTATTCCAGCGATACATTACCGTCCACCAAACCGCCAAAAATCTCAGCAACTGAGGTTAAACACTTAAGATTTACCCCACTGCACCCACGTCATCACGCGTGGGTGTTTTTTCCTCACCCCACGATCTCCTTCGCCATCTTCACCCCGCGCAGGCACATCACGCGCACATTGCCCTCCGTCTTGCCGATCACCGCGGCGACCTCCGCGTGGCTCAGCCCGTCACGGTACCGCAAATACAACACCTCCCGATACTTCGTCGGCAGCAGGTTCAGCACCGCCGTCAACTTGGCGACGTTGAAGGCATGGTCCGCCAGCTCGTCAGGCAGCGGGTTCTCGTCGGCTATTTTCAGCGCGAAGCTCTCCTCGTCGTCATCGTCCCGCGCCTCGAGGGTGATGTCCTTTTGCTTACGGTAATGATCGATGATGGTGTTGCGAGCCAGGCGATACAGCCACGCCCGAAACCCCACCCCCGGCCGCGCTTCATACCGCTTGATAGACTTCACCACCCGCAGCCAGATGTCCGACAGCACGTCTTCCAGCTCGTGGTTGGCCACGCGCTTCCCCACAAACCGCCACAGCACGTCATAGTACCCCGTAAATATCTCCCCAAAAGCCCCCTCGTCACCCGCCTGCGCCCGGGCGACCAGAGTCTCCAGGGCTTGCGCGTCGGGGGGCGGTGGGGTCAGGCTCATCACGGCGGCTATCTGCCCGACCCTATCCCCCCCCGACCCACTTGGCAAATCCTTCTCTCTGCGCCCCTCCCGCCCGATTTTCACTCCAAAACTTGCATTTTTTTTTATATTTTTTTATTATAAAAGACGATGAAAACACCACTTCACTTGGTTTTGGGTCTATGTCTGTTTGCAGGGTTGGCGGGGCTGACCTTGGTGGTCGAGCCCGTCCTCACAGGGTGGTTCACCCCCACCCCAGCGGCGGAAGCCCCCCCCAGCACCACCACCGACCCTTCGTTTAAGAACGCCGCCCCCAAAGGCGCCACCGAAATCCGCCAAGACTTCTGGTGGCAGTCACGCGTGCTGGAGGTCAAAGACGCCGACGGTCGGTCAAAGCTCACCCAGCAACTGGCAGCGGGCGACTACGTCACCTTGCTGATCGAGGTCGTCAATGAGTCCAGCAGCACCTACCGCGACGGTATTATTACGGGCCGCTTCCCGGCGGAGGCCCGCATCGTCGAGGTCAACAGCGGCTACGCCAGCCGCCTCACCCCCGACGACACCGACTTTAATGTCTTCCGCATCGACCTCGAACCCTTCACCCCGGGCATGAAGCGAGAGATTCAGGTCACCGCCCAGGCGCTCACTGGGGTCACCCTCCCGACGGACACCCCCACGCAGTAGGTTTCCCCCCCCACTCAGTCCCCCCACACACAGACACACGGCTCGCCTTTCCCCTCGTTTTCCCGCTTTGCCCGTGCCCCGCCCCGCGCCCGACACCCCCTGCCACTACCACGACACCCAGCACCCGCTGGTGCCCTTCCTGCGTGACTACTGCGACCACGTCGCCGCGCTCGACCAGTGGCACGACCCCCGGCTGGAGTCCCACTTTTTGACCACCCCCCATCGGGTGCCCACCGCGGCGGAGCTCCTCGACGAAATCGTCCTCGGCGTCCTCAACCAGCTCCGTCACCTGCGACTCCCGCACAATGTCCACCAGCTCGGCCCCATCATCGGGCACTGCGCCCGCGCGGTCGACAGTCGGCTGCCGTCGCTTTTCACTGTCAATCGTGAGGGTGGCCCCGCCCGCATCGCGGCGCGTAAGGTCGGACAAGCCGTCCACGCCCTGCTCATCGACTGTAAGAAATCCATCATCACCCAGCAAAAAAGCGACAAAGAGTGGAAATCTATCCGCATAAACGCCAAATCGCTACAGGTGCCCCCGACGGAGCTCAAAGAGCACCAGATGGCCTTTATCCGCTGGCAAATGGGGCAGATCACTGACCACGGGGCTCTCTATTGGCAGGCACCCCACAGTGGCGGGGCTGGTGACAACCCCACCAACCAGACCCTGCAGTTTTTACATCACCCGACGGCGGTTGGGATTGCAAAAGCTTTAAAGCTCTACGGCCTCACCAATTTTGCCAACACTATTTCCCCGCAATTTGCTTCGATCAAAAACATCATCCAAGACACTTTCTCTGACTGCAATCTCAACCAAATCATTTCGAGCTCTTGGGCCCCACAGTCAGGGGAAACAGAGCAGCTGGTCGCCCAGCGCCTGCTGCGGGCCGCCGTGGTTTCTGCCAGCCCCATTCCCCCCACCGCCCCAGATTATTCCACTCAGCTCTATCACTTTATACTCGAGCAGCTCCGCGCCAAAGGAGCTACCTATTTCATCCAATCCCTTGGCCTCACCAAAATAATTGTCAGTAGTAATGATCTTGTAAAATCCCAACGTCGTTATCCAACGTTCGCCCCAGCCTTTATCCTCCAGCAAACCTTCTCTGAATACGAATTCAAGTTCCTTTCTCTGGATTTTAGAATAAGAAACCGTGTAATCGATGAGATCCTGCACCCACAAATGCTAGAGGAAGAGCACGACTGGTGGCGGGGCATCCGCGCAGGCATCGACTCCCCCGCCTACGCCACCGCTGTCCATGACTTCAGCCAAACCCTCACCCCAGACAACCCAAACCTGAAAAAAAGTTACTGGATTGGTTTACATTTTTTACAAAGAAAAAAGAACGTTCCTTATTCAGAGCTTCCCTCGCTAGAAAACCTACTGCCCAGCATTTTCGACGAAGCCATACGCCTCATCCAGCAGCTGGGGCAGTCGGTCATCCCCCGCACTGAGCTGCTGCACCTTGCTCTGCAGCGCGCCCTCTGGCAGTCACTCGACCTCGGCACCCGCACCCGCCTATCCAACTTCCACACCAGCCAAGACACCACGGGCGAACAGTGGCTCCTCGACGCCCTGGCCACCGACACCCAGCACCACGAGTGGGACGAATTAGACGAAGACTAGCGCGTCTTCAGCCTCCCCAAACTCCCCCCAAAAACTCTATCAATACCTGAAATAATCCGTAACATCACCCCTGACAGGGCGATCCCTTTGGGGTATACTACCCCGACACCCCCGCGTCCATCTCTCCGACAGGGCGGACACGGCTCGCCCCCCTTTTTGGCCCCCCTTTTCATGTCCTCCTCGCTCCCGCCCTTCGCTCGTTCGTTGCCCCGCCTTTCGCCCTTGGCCTTGCTGCTGACGGTGCTGCTGCTCACAGCCTGTGGCCCCACCGAAGCCGACGGCACCGAAGCCGACCAAGTCACCACCACCGACACCACCGTGGTTGAGGAGGTCACCACCATCGACGCCGACACCATTCCGTTTGGCCAGTGGTCGCCCGACTCCACCCGCAGTTTGAGCGCCACCGTGTCCTCCGCGCAGGATGTCACCCTCAGCGCCGAGGTCAGCGGTCGGGTTGAGTTCCTCCCCATTGTGCCAGGGCAGTCCGTCACACAGGGGCAGACCCTGCTGGAGCTCAGCGACCGTGACAACCCCGCCCGAGTGCAATACCAGTCAGCCCTACGCTCGTTTGACACCACCCAGATTTCCGCCAACCAGACCATCCAGTCCGCCGAGTCCTCCCTCGCTACCGTGCGCACCTCCGCGGCCAACGCCGTGTCGTCCGCCCAGTCCCAGCGTGACCTCATCGCCACCGCCGCGGCCAACGCCCGCGCCAGCGCCCAGTCCCAGCTGCAACTGTCTCAGACCTTCGCCGACAACGCCATCGCCAGCGCCCAGGCTAATCTCGACCGCGCCCTCGCGGGCAAAGACACCGCCATCGCCCAGGCCCAGACCGCCTACCAGGCCGCCCTCGACTCCGCTGAGGCCGCCCGCGCCGCCGAGCAATCCACCTACGACCAGACCTTCGCCACCCTCATGACCGCCGCCGAAACCTCCCGCACTAGTTCGGGCGACGCCTTCGCGTGGCTCGACCGCTTCTTGCAGGTCACTGGTGACTATAAGTACGACATCGACCCCGCCCGCGGCCAGATCGGTAACAATGACGTCCTGGGCAAAAACAACCTCGAGCAAGGCCTCCTCGCGCTCTCGCGCCAGCGGGCCGCCGCCCCCAGCCGCCGCCCCACCCAGCTGACGGAGCCCAGCATCATCGCCTACGCCCAGACCGAGCTCACCGACCTCTTCACCCTGCGGAGTTTACTCAGCCAGATGGACAGCCTCATCCGCCGCTCCCAGCCGGGCAAGGTGCTCAGTCAGGCCGCCATCGACGGCTTCACGGGGGAGGGCCAAGGCTACCGCGCCCAGATAGACGGAGTGATCACAGGGCTCGAGACACAGCTCCGCGCCGCTGAGACCGCCCGCGACCGCATCACCCAGTCACTCACGGGCATCGAGGCCCAGATCACCCAAGCCAAAGTCGCGCTCGACTCCGCCCTCCTTAGCACCGACACCGAGATCGCCGCCGCCCAGACCGCCTACGACTCCGCCGTCGCCCAGGCTCAGTCCGACCTCGCCGCCGCCCAGACCGCGTATGACAACACCCTCACCCAGACAGACTCCGACCTCGCCTCCGCCGACCTCGCCGTGCAAAACGCCCAAGCGTCCGCCGACACCCAGGTCGCCCAGGCCGAGTCCAGCGTCGACGGCGCCCGCGCCTCGGCGGACCTGCAGCTGACCCAAGCCAGCTCACAGGTCGAGCTCGCCGCCATCGGCCAGGCCGACCTGCAATACGTCGCGCCGTTTGCGGGGGTGATCAGCGAAGTGTTTGTGACTGACTACCAGACGGTCAACCCAGGCACACCGCTCTTGCAGCTGTCGTCTGACCGCACACCCAAGGTCGAAGCCCTCGTCACCCTCGCCGACGCCGAGCTCCTCGCCACCCTGGAGGGGGTCGACATCGAGCTCGCCGACGGCACCGTGCAGTTTGTGCCCGTGCCGGCCATCAGCCCCAAGGCCGACCCGCGCACGCGCCGCGTCACGGTCGAGTTTGACCTGCCCGTCCTGCCCGAGGGGGTCAGTCTGGGCTCCGTCGCCAAAGTCAAGCTGCCCGTCGCAGGCGGCAAGCAGACACTCATCCCGCTGTCAGCCGTCAGCTTCGAGCCCTCAGGCCCCGAAGTCCTCATCGTCGACCCCAGCACCAGCATCGCCATCCGCCAACCCATCCAGGTCGGCGCTGTCCGCGGCAACGCGATAGAAATCCTCAGCGGCCTCACCCGCGGCTCGCGGGTCATCCGCTACCGCCAGCGGGTCAACGCAGGCGACCGCATCACGTCGGTCGGCGGGGTCAGCCTCACCACCATCAGTGACGAGTCTGGCCAGCCCACCACCGCCGTCAGTTCCCCCATGGTCGCGGACCCCGCCGCTCGGCCCGCCACGGGCGTGCCCGACACAGGCTACGTCCCGCTCTCTGCCGAATAAGTTTTTTACTCAGTCTAATCATGCCCAACACCCCCGAACCGCTGCGCTACTACGTCAGTGTGCAGTTTCAGCCCGAGCAATCTAACCCCATCAACGTCACCACCACCTTGAAAGCGTTAGCCCAATCGAAAGTAAACACAATGATCAGACCCCTCGGTCACAGCAACTACATCACCGAAATTACGGAGGACGCATACACCGCCCCCCTCTCGGCAGACATCACCACCCAGATCAAAAACGGAGCCATCGACGTGACCAAACACGTCACCCAAAAAGACATCCACGACCTCATTTCGTCTATCAAAGGCGAATAGCAATAGTCTCTCTCCAGTTCCCCCCCCCATGCCCCACCCCACCCTCGCCGAGCTCGAATCCACCGTCTCCTCCTTCTGGCGGCTACTGGTTGACCGCTCCCGCGTGACGTGGCTGCTGGTGCTGGGGTTGCTGGTGTGGGGTTTGGCCTCATTTGCCACCATCCCGCGTGAGACCCAACCCCAAGTCAGCTTCCAGCAGGCGACGGTCACCACCGTCTGGCCAGGGGCCAGCCCCACCGACGTCGAGCGCCTCGTCACCGACGTCATCGAGCGCGAAGTCGACACCCTCGACGACGTCAAACGCTACACCTCCACGTCACAGTCAGGCGTGAGCGTCATCGTCATCGAGTACGTCATCGGCACCGACCAGCCCGAAAATATGCAAGCGCTCAAGGACGCCGTCGACGACGCCACCCGCGACCTGCCAGACTCCCTCCCCGACGACCCTCAGGTCAGTGAATTCTCCCTCTCTGACCTCCCCGTCATCTCGTATGCCCTCAGCGGAGACTTCAGCTGGTCAGAGCTCGGCCGCTTCGCCGACCTCATCGAAGACGAACTCGAATCCGTCCCCGACGTGAAGGACGTCCTCGTTAAGGGCGCCCCCGACGAAGAGGTGCACATCTTCCTTGACCCCGTCGAGCTCCAAGCCCGCTCGCTCAGCAGCTCCACCGTCATTCAGGCCCTGCAAGCCCAGCACCGTGACCTCCCCCTCGGCACCATTAAGACCAACCAGCAAACGATCGAGATCTCCCTCGAAGGCGAGCTCTCCACCGTGGCCGAGATGTCCGACCTCCCCATCATCACCCCCACGGCGACCTACCGCCTGGGCGAGGTCGCCACCATCCGCCCCGAATACGCCGAGTTCAACGTCGAAACCTACTACACCGCCTACCCCGACACCCTCAAACCCGTCACCCCGCCCGCCAGTGGTGTCCAGCGTTTGATCAACTATTTTGCCCAAGACCAAGAAAATTATTCACAAAAAAAAGCCACCCTCATCCCCGCCCAGCCGTCGGTCAGCATTGAGGTCATCAAAGGGGCCGAAGGCGGCAACGTTCTCACCATGGTGTCCGACATCGAGTCCCGCCTGCTCCAGCTCAAGACCGACGGCCGCCTGCCCGAGTCCCTCGCCCTGTCCAAGACCTTCGACCGCGCCCAGGAAATCGGCGACTCGCTGGGCGTCCTGCTCGACAACGGCGGCGCCACGCTCATCTTGATCGGCCTCATCATGCTGCTGGCCCTTGGGTTTAAGGAATCCCTGCTCTCGTCAGTCGCCGTGCCACTTTCACTGTTGACGGCCATCGGCTACATGAACGCCATCGGCCGCACCTTTAACGGCATCTCGCTCTTCGCGCTGGTGCTGTCCGTGGGGCTGCTGGTCGACGTGGCTATCATCATGGTCGAGGGCATCTCAGAGGCCGTCACCGAAGGCCAGTCCCCCCGTCAGGCGGCCCTATCGACCATCCGCACCTTCCGCGCGCCGGTGGTCACGGGCACGCTCACGACCATCTTTGCCTTCTTGCCGATGCTCTTCTTCGTCACCGGCATCAACGGCCAGTTCATCTCCATCATCCCCATCACCGTCACCGCCGTGCTGACCGCCGCCTTGGTCGTCAGCCTCTGGGTATTGCCCAGCTTGGGCGTGTCGCTCTACAGCACCGACCAGTCCACCTTCGCGGGGCGCACGGGCACCCTCGGCTGGGCCAAGCGCACTGGCGGCCTCCTGCAACGGCTCTTCGGCTCGGTCTTCACCTACCGCGGGGGGCTACCGTGGTTGCTGGTTTTAGGGCTCACGACGCTGCTCGCTGCTTTCATCAGCCTCACCCAAGGTGTCCTCGCGCTCGACATTTCTTTGACAGAAATCACATTGACCCAGCTCCAAGCCGCCACCCCCACCCGCCAGACACTCCTCTCGCTCACCTTCCAGCTCCTATTTTTGGGCACCGCCCTCGCAGCGCTCTTTGTGCCCACTCGGGTCGAGCGCTGGCTCAGCGCCACGCCCGTGCGCGGCTGGTGCAGCTGGGCGTCGTTGCGGCAGTTTTTCGGCCATGTGTTCCACGCCTGGGCGTGGTACGGCATGACCCCGCATAATGCCCTCCACCGCCTGCTCGCCGTCCTCCGCTGGGTGGCCTTGCTGGTGGTTTCTATGTACCTCTTCACCGTCGGGCACATCCTGTGGCTCATCGAATACGAACTCCTCCGCTTCCTCCTCCTCACGGTCATCTTTTTGGTCGACCGCGCCCTGGGTCGACCGCTGGCCCACTGGGTCGAGTCCGTCCTCTATGACCGCGCCCAGCCCATCCTCCCCCGCATCCGCGACTGGTACGAACCCCACCTCGCCACCATCCTCGCCACCCCCCGCTACTACGTCGGGGCCATCATCGCGTCCATCGTCACCCTGCTGGCGTCGTTTGCGCTGTTCCCGCTGGGGCTGCTCAATTTTGAAATCTTCCCCAGCACCGACCAGCCCCTCTTCGTGGCCAAAGTCACCCTGCCCACTGGCACCCCCATCGCCCAGACACGCGCCCTGGTGCCCGTCATCGACGCCGCGCTCCAGCCCTACTTCCCCCCTCGCCCCGACACAGGCGACCAGTGGCTCGACAATGTCGTCTACACCGTGGGCAAAGGCTCCGACGCTATCCAAGACTTCGACAACGTCGGCGCCCAGTCCGAGCCCCACGTCCTCGGCATCACCCTCAACCTCACCGAAGACGACTTCCGCACCACCCCCAGCTACCTCATCGCTGACTTGGTCGAGGAGTCCATCCAGTCCGTCCTCCCCGAATACGCCACCTACCGCACCATCGAGCAACAAGGCGGCCCCCCCGTCGGCGCCCCGATCGAGCTCCGCATCACCGGCCGTGACCTCGACCGCTCACAGGCGACCGCCCGCCAGCTCGTCACCGCGCTCGAGGGCATAGACGGCCTGCAGCAAGTCCGCGACTCCATCCCCGACCAAACCCTCAAACTCATCTGGCAGTGGGACCGCGACCAGCTGGCCGAGTACGGCCTCACCCCAGCCCAAGTCTTGTCCGAGCTCCGCTCCGCCGTGGCGGGGTCGACCGCCCTGCAACTGACCAACGGCACCGAAGAGACCGACGTCAAAGCCCGCATCGACTGGGCAGGTCTGACAGACTGGCGCGACCCCGACTCCCTCGACATCGTCGCGCAGGTGCCCCTCACCGCCCCCGACGGCCGCGTCGTCCCCTTCGGTGACGTCGCCACCGCCGAGCTCACCCAGCAGGTCTCGCTCCTCACCCACCGCGACGGCCAGCGCGTCTTTTACGTCCGCGCCGACCTCACCGAAGGCACCACCGCCGACATGGTCACCCCCCAGCTGCGTGAGGCCATCAGCAAGCTGGAGATCCTCCCAGGTGAGTCCGTCACCCTCGGGGGTGAGACAGAAGAGTCCTTCGCCCTCGTCGGCGAGATGCTCTCCGCCATGGGCTTCGCCGCCCTCTTGATCTTAGTCGTGCTTGTCTGGCAGTTCGGGTCATTCCGCCTGTCGGGCGTGGTGTTGCTGATGGTCCCGCTGTCGCTCACGGGGGTGTTCTTCGGCTTCGCGCTCATGGGCGTCCCGCTCAGCTTCCCCAGCTTGATCGGCATCGTCTCGCTCGCGGGCATCATCGTCAATGACGACATCGTCGTCATCGACCGCGCCATGTACTGGCTCGACCAGGGCCAGACCCGCGTCCAAGCCTTCGTGCGGGCCGCGTCCGAGCGCCTCCAACCCGTCTTCTTGACCTCCATCACCACCGTGTTGGGTATGCTACCCCTCTCCCTGTCGGACGAAGTCTGGGGCGGGCTCGGGTTCGCCATCGTCTACGGGATGGCCCTCTCGACGGTGCTCACCCTGCTGCTGACCCCCTGCTACCTCATGCTCACGGGCATCGGCGCGGAGTCTCACCCAGCCGATTCATCCCAGACTCCTCCCACCCCACCCCAGCCAGCTCTCACCCCACGCTCAGCCCCCCACGGTAATAAATTATCGAAATTCAACTGATTGCAGCTTGAGTGTTGGCTGAGGATTCATAGATTGCAGATTTTCATATATGTCCACCTTGATATCATTGACGACTCTCTCATGCCGAAAGTAAAGCCAATCAAATAGCATTGCCATTAATGCTAATATGACCACAACTCCAATTCCAATTCCTCCATAAATCATATGATTATTGACCTTACTGATTTGAGATTCTATCTTCGCAGCCTTATTCGATAATTCATCTAGATCACTATTTAGATTGCTTTGTTTTTCTTCTATTTCGTCGAGTCTATCTGGTACACTTAGCTTATTTTTTTTAGAGGAGTTTTTTGATATTTCACTTTGATATAACTCTCTTAAAGTTTCTTCGATTAACTCTCTTTCAGCGTTTTCTCTATCGATCATGTGCTCATGCACTTAAACCCCTCTTTAGTAAGGCGAGATTTGACAACGTCTTTTGGAACCATGAATTTTGCAGCAATTTTCTCAATGATCCATAGAGGAATCACTTTACCTTCACCAAAGAGAATCGGTTCAAGATTTTTCCAAGGCAGCAAAAGTCTTTCTGCAAATTCATCAGCACGACATTCACTTGGTTCCTGATTTTTTTCCTCTCCTTTGTTTTTCATGCGAAACCACAATCGAGGGTCAGCTGCAGTCTTGCCATCCAAATATTTGTGCCCAAGTTCATGCGCAACGGTGTAGATTTTTTCTTCCGCAGACAGATTCGAGTCAATGAAGATCGCTTCAGTCTCGTCACTCTTTAAGTACGCTCCCACATGACCAGCCTTACTTTTAAGGGACAACTCAAACAACTCTATTCTTAGATGCTTTATCAAACCGTTCAAAAATTCTACATTATTCTGATATTTTAGATCGTCAGCAATAATTCGCACTTCTTCTAGTGCAGAATTTACCGCACTTTGATCATCTTTGCTAAGCAATTTTTGCACCATTTTTGCCTGAAAAAGTAGAAAGCAGTAGATCACCTCGAAGCCTATGTCATTTCTTATTCCTGTAAAGTTTTAGCACAGATCAATGAATTATACAGTCCAAAATAGTGAGACGTAAAGTTAAATAATACCTTCCCCCTCCTCCGTGATTCACAGGAGGAGGGGGGGTACTCGCAGGACAGTGAGTCCCCCTACTGCCGCAACCCAGTGATCGGGCTCGTCGGCCCTTGGTACTTCTTCACCATTTTTTTGAACTCCTCACTTGCCCCTTTGCTGCTTGGTGACTTTTTTCGTGGTCGCACCTCTGTGCTGCTACCACCCTGTTCTACCTGCTTTTTCCCACCCCCGACAGTGCGCGGTGTCTGTACGACCTTGTTCACATACTCACCCTTGGCTCCAGTCAGATCATGCGCATACTCCTGTGCCGTCGTGTCTTCATCATTTATCTCCAGCACCGTTGCGACGTTTTCCGTCAGATCATCTCGCATCATCTTCCACAGGGCGGCCTTTTGCTGCTGCGTCATCAGTTGTGCATATTGGTGTCGTTTCTCTCGGTCATTTAGCTCCCCATATTTCAGCCCAGTCGTGTCCAGTTCATTCACCGCCCCATATTTATTCTTATACCCCATCTCCTGCGCACTCACCCCCAGCTCATCCCAGTTTCGCGCCGCAGTTTCCTTTTTTTTGTGGGCTATCTGCCGATTTTTGGTAGCCGTGTTTTGCAGTTTTTCCGCATTAGCTTCCAGATATTCATCCAGAGGGTCTATTTCATCGGTCACGACATTCTCTCTCCATTCCCCACTCCATGCCCCAAATTCAGTTTCTAGCCGCTGTTGTTTAAGATATTTTTCATGTTTTATAATTGCTTCTTCACGGGTCATTTCACCCTCATCCCATTCTTTGTCTGACAAATCATGAACTGGCTTAAATAATGCTTTTTGCCATCGTTCTTCTTGTCTCTTCTCAAATTGGGATTCAAGATGCTTTTTTGATTTCTTTTCCCATGCCTGTGCCGCTTCAGTCATCTCTTGGAAATTCTCTCCTTGTTGGATCTCATCCATCATTGCCACACTCTCCGCGTCCCCCTTGGGGGCCTCGTCGTCCGTCATGGCGGCTTTCACCTCTTCATTAAAACTCCCACCCATATACTCCTCTAACATTGTTTCAAATTCTTCCTTTGCAGCTATTTTTTTTTCCTCCAGTTCAATTATTTTATCAACATCTGTCCAGCTAAGATTTCCATCTTCATACATCTGCCACATAGTATTTAATGAAATTTTATTCATGCTTTTGTAAAGATTAAAAATTAGACCAAAAAGAATTTATAAATTCTTCTCACAGTTGTCAAAAAAACAAAAGACCCTAAAGAATTATCTTCTCCTCGGGGCCGCTTTGTTTGCACCCTATATCCCTTCATACGCTTGATTTTCTGCATACTCGTTCCCTGTTTGCAGTTGGCGCCGCTCACTCTGCAGCGCCGCCCATATCTCAGGAAATTTTTCCCGCATTTTTTTCCGTGCTCTGGCGATCTGTGCTTGCACTGTCCCCAGAGGGATTTCATCTTCATACGCTATCTCCTTGAATAATTTATCATCCAAAGCCCTCGCTATCAGTAGCTCAAATTTTCTTCTCCCACGACGCCCCGCCACACTTTCCTGCAAATACGCCTCCACCTCCTCTAGCTCACGCCTCCACTCAGACCCCGTCACGCCCCCATCACTCAGTCCCCACATCTCTTCCGCTTGACGCGCCCGCGCAAAAGGATTTTTTTTCTTGAGTACATCCAAACATTTGTTTTTCGTCACCACCCCTATCCAATACTCTAATTTCCCTTCATAACCCTCTAAGCTCGGCAACCCCTGCCACAGCTTCACCAGCACCTCTTGGTACGCATCCTCTTTTTCGGCTTGGCTCTTCCCCGCTAGCACATTGTGCACCACCCCCCATATCACGTTCTTATACCCCTTAACCATCAGCTCCATCACATGGTTGGGGTCACGTTCCCGCACAGCCAAGATTTCCGCTTGTATTTCCGCCCGACTGTTTAGTTTTTCACCCATCCACACCTTTGTACACTTTTCATCCCCCCCCATCAACCCACAAACCTACTTCTTCACATCACACACTCTCTGTCTACGGCATCTCTCGTGACAGCCCGCCCCCCCTCGTGTATAAATTTCTTGTCCATATATTTCGCTCCCTCATTGCCTCACCCAGATGAAATACATTCTCACCCTTCTGCTCGTACTCCTCACCGGCATCGGTGTCTTTATTATGTACGAAAACACCCAGCTCTCGATGCGCATCGCCGAGCTCGAAGGCGACCCCACCCTTATTAAGGACAAACCGTGGGTCAAAAAGTCCGACCTCGGCCAGACCCAAGCCACCCTTCAGCAGCAACTGGACGAGATCGAGTCCCAAGTCGCCGACAGCCTGAGCACCATCACCGCCAGCGTCACCAAGCTCCAAGACAAAACCGAAACTATGCGGCAGGACATTATTACGCTGGAAAACAAAACCGCCGTCTCGCTCAAGTCATTTACCGACGGCGGCAACGACACCACCCCCAGCCGCGAGGTCGACACCGAGTCAGCCCCAGACACCGACGGCCTGTCCCAGATCCAAGTCGCCGTCTACATCGCCGACGACCAGCAGTGTGACAACCCCCGCATCGAGCTCCGCCAGATCGAAGTCCCCGCCACCATGACCCCCCTGCGTGAGAGTTTGCTGCGGCTCATCGCGGGTGAGGGGACTGGCGCCGGCACGGGCACCCCCTTCCCACTGTCTGGCCTCTCGCTCGACTCCCTCTCGCTCAATAACAAAGTCGCCCTCATTAAGCTCCCCGCCGCCCCCTTCGCCGCCCTGGACGACTGCGGCCGCTCCTTCGCCGAAAAGATGATCCGCGCCACCGCCACCCAGTTTGACGGCGTCCGCAGCGTGCAGATCGTCGACTCGTCCACCAACGACTATATCTTTGAGTAAGGAGAGCTGCAGAGCAGGGGACTCCCAGACCACCACATCATACCAATAAAAAAGCCCCCCAGAGGGGCTTTTTTTTTATTGTTCCCCCGCCCTAGACACTCCCCCCCCCATCCACTACACTCCCCCGCGAAGCGCCCCGCGCCCTCCTATTTGCCCTTATTTCCCTGACATTCATGTGGCCTCTCTACGTCCTCACCGCCCTCGCTCTTTTGTTTATCATCGTGGTGCTCTTGCAGCAGAAATCCGCTGGCCTCGGCTCTATGGCTGGGTCTGACGCGGGCGAGTCCATGGCCCGCACCCGCCGCGGGGCCGACCTCTTTTTGCATCAGGCCACCATCGTCCTCGGCATCTTGTTGCTCGTCGGCAGCTTCGGCGTGATGTACACAGGCTTGAGCAACGGCACCCCCACTGACGCCACCACTGGCGACGACACCGCCGCCGAAGCCATCGAAATCCAACCAGGGGAAGTCACCGTCAACGCCACCGACGCCGACGGCAACCCCGTCACCCTGCAGCAAGGCGGCGTGGTGGTGCAGCCCACGGGTGAAGCCCCCGCCACCATCCAGCAACAGGTCGGCGCCGACAGTGACAGCGACACTGACGGCAACACCGACACCACCAACACAGTTGAGACAGACGCCGACGTCTCCGCCGCCATCGAAGACACCGCCGCGGGCCTAGGTGGCGCCCTGGGTGGCGCGCTCGACACCG
>JAHDHX010000004.1:0-176550 GCA_020631075.1 Candidatus Altimarinota bacterium | reverse complement strand
TTTCCAACGCCGTTGACGCTGTCGAAGACACCGTCGAAGCCGCCGCCGAGTCCGCGGGTGGCGCGCTCGACACCGTTTCCAACGCCGTTGACGCTGTCGAAGACACCGTCGAAGCCGCCGCCGAGTCCGCCGAGGAAGCCGTCGAGGGTGTGGTTGATGGCGCCGAAGCCGCCGTAGAGTCCGCCGCCGACACCGCCGCTGGTGCCGCCGCTGCCGCGGGCGGCGTGGTGGTCGAGGGGGTCGACGAAGCCATCGACGCTATTAACGGCGACGACACCGACGCTGAAACTGCTACAGACGAAGAGACCACCACCGACGAAGCCGCGCAGTAGGACCAAACAAATATTCACCACGTCAGCAAACTCAATACAGCAACCCCACCACAGGGGTTGCTTTTTTGCATGAAAATTGTAAAAAACGGGAGATGAAAGAGTCACCTCCCGACATAACCGAGCAATACCACACCGAACTCACCCAGATCCAAACCACCCTCTCATTGGTTGACCCCACCTACCCCCTCACGTCCCTCCAGCACACATTTTCTTCGCATTGGGCGCAGGACCGCTACCTCGGCCAGATCGCCGGCCCCAACGCCACCGCCCCCCTCCTGCCCTTCCCCGAGGCTTTCGCCGCCGACCGAAAGCATTTCCTCACCCTGCGGCAGCAGTTCATGTCCTTCTCGTCCTCAGCCCCCGCGTCGCTTGACCGCCGCGCCTACCACGCCCTCTTTCAGCAGTTCCGACAGCTGACCCAGCGCGTTCTCTCCACCGCACTGAATGTCAGTCTCATCGAGTGGGGCAGAGCCGTGCACATCAGCCCCGAGGTCGACCAAATGCTCTGGACGATCATCTACGACCACGGCGCAGCGCTCTACGCCGCCCTGTCACTGGGCACGCCCTTCCCCCGCGGGTTTGACCCCACCCCCGAGTTTGAGTCCCACCTCCGCCAGCTCGTCCACGACACACACCAGTGGGTGTTCCAGACGCTCGCCGTGCCCCCGTCGGCCACCCTGCCCCAGCTGGGCGAGCGCCCCCCCAGTCAGAGTAAGGTTCCTCACCCCCCCCTGCCCCCACTCTTTGGGGGCATTTTTTAAAGTACACTTTTTAATTGACAATTTAATTAAAAATAAATAAAAAACAAAAAAGCTCTTTCACATCCCCACCCCACCGTTGCTGGGCAGCCATGGGTGCTCATAGTGTGACCGTCTCTTGCTTATGGGTTGTTCACCACGTCGTTTCCGTCTGTCAGACCTTTGGTCTTGGCTGTGGTTCGTCTGTGTGTGTGCGCTCTGGTGTGTTGACCGTTGTGTTGAGTCCCCTTTCTCTGCCTGTCTTGGTGTGTGTGACCGGTAGAAAATTAATTAATTTAAATAAAAGAAATGAGAAAAGTATTTAAAATTGAAATAGAAGGTTACAGTTATCCATTGTTTACGGTAGATTTAGAAAATTTAATGAAATTTAAAAATATAATTTTTGGATTAAAAAAAGGTAAGATTAGTGAATATGTAGAAATATATTTTGAAGAAAAAAAAAATGTCATAAATTTTAAAAATAAATTCTTTAAAAATGATCTTTTTGTTAATAGTGATTTTGGAATAAAAATTTCATTTTCAAACGAAGATGATTCAGTACAGATATTATATTTTTCCTCAATTGCAGATCATGCTTTTTTAGGAAATGCACAAGCATTTCCTTTCAACTACACGATGAAAAATAATGATAGTATTGAAACGCTAATTAAGAACTTTCCCCAAGTAGCCCTAACCGAAATTGAAGAATTCTTACCCACGATCTTCGATCTAATCGAAGATTTAGAAAAAATAGAAGTACTTCAAAAAATCGGGTTCTTAGCCAAGGATGTAACGAAAATAAGTTTAGACAACTTTATTAATAAAGACATATCCGACTACATTAAGAACTTTGCGGATTTTGCGAAAGCAAATAATCCCAAAAAATTCGAAAAATCATTTGAATTTAACAATTCAGAAAAATTAATTGAATTCTACGAATTAAACGCCGAAGAAGCGACCGAACCCAAAGATGATCTTTGGGAATAATTAAACAGCCCCTCAGTCGCTCTCACCCACACACCGTCGAGACCACTGAGATAAAACAACAAAAGCCCTACCCTGAGGGCACGGTCGAGTGCACTCGACCCCCCACCCCCAATTCACGCCAGGGTCTTCGCGTGAATTTTTTTTACGTTTCTCTTTTTTTCACCTCCCCAAACCCACAGTTGCCACCACCGCCCGCGCCCCTACACTCTGGCTGACCCTTGTCGCCCACCGTGTCTATGCCCCGTCCCCAGACCCAAAACCAGCGCACCGCCACCCAGACCAAGTCCCGCCGTCGCCCCAGTGTCACGTCGGCCACCCGTGGCAACCGCCGCCTGCGCCGCCTGGCGGTGCAGAGCTTCTTTCTCGTTATCTTGGGGTTGGGGTTGGGGTTGTGGTGGCAGTGGCACCAGTTTTTCGTGGCCCATTCGCAGTACGTCTCCGCCGAAGGCGGCATCGTCGTTGACACCACCATCGGCGACTTTGACTCCCTCAGTCCGTTTGACACCGCCCAGACCCCGCTTGAGCAAGACCTCACCCGCCTCCTCTACGAAGGCCTCCTGCACTACAACCCCACCACAGGGTTGATCGAAGGCGCCCTAGCGGAGCTCCAGCTCGGCGACGGCACCCCCACCTACACCTTGAAGCTCAAAGAGTCCGCCATGTTCGCCGACGGCACCCCCGTCACGCTCGACGACGTGCTGTTTACCTACCAGGACGTCATCCAGCACCCCGACTTCGCCAACACCACCCTCGCCCAAGAGTTCGAGTACGTCGACATCACCACCGAGGACGACGACACCATCATCTTCCGCATCCCCGAGCAAAACGTCTTCTTCGCGTCCTTTTTGACCACCCCCATCCTGAAGCGCAGCCAGTTTGAGGGCGCCTTCATCCAAGAGATCACCGACCCCAACCACCCGGGCAACGTCCGCCCTATCGGCGCGGGCCCCTTCCGCTACAAATCCATCGTCCCCAATGACGACGGCTCCTTCCGCATCTTCCTCGAGCGCAACGACCACTACTACCGCGGCACGCCCAACGTCCGCGAGATCGTGCTCTTTTCCTTTCCGTCCTACGACCACCTGAAGGTCAACCGCGAATGGACCCACCTCTACTCCCGCATCCCCGTGTCGGAGGTCGAGCAGTTCACAGGCGAGCTCTACGACGAATACAACACCTACCCCTACGTCCTGCCCCGCTGGACAGGCCTGTTTTATAATCTCGACCGCCCACTGGTCGGCCGCCTCCCTATCCGCCGCGCGCTCAACTTCGCCGTCGACAAATCCCTCCTCATCGAACCAGGTTGGTCCATCGTCAACTCGGCATTTTTCTTTGACGGCGTCGAAGGCTTCCACACCCCTGACCTCGGCACCGCACGCGAGCTGCTCGACGACACCGGGTTTATCTATGACGACACCCGCGCCCTACGGACGAATGGCCCAGGCGGCGACCCCCTCGCCCTGCGGGTCATCACCACCCAGTCCCCCCCGCTCTACTCCCGCATCGCGCAAAAGATCGTCACCCGGTGGGAAACAGAGCTCGGCCTCGACATCACGTTTGACATCCTAGAGCGCGACGCCTTCCAGCAAGCCATCCTCGACCGCGACTACGACGTCATCTTGTTCGGGCAAAACTTCGGGTATAATTTCGACCAGCTGTCCGCCTGGCACTCGTCCAAGACAGGTTTCGTCAACCTCTCCAACCTCACCAACGACACCATCGACGTGCTGATACACGAGATCCAGATCGCAGGCGCCCAGTCCGACATCTTCGCTCTGCGCGACCGTCTCGAGGACCTCGAACCCGCCCTCCCCCTCCTCACCCCTGAGTACAGCGTGCTGGTCAGCAAAAAGCTCTTCGGCTTCGCCGCCAATTTCGGCAAGAGCCGCCTCCACGCCGACCGCTTCTACGGCGTCGAAGACTGGTATATGTACCGCGAACGCACGTGGGACCTCCCCAAAGGCACCTCCCGCCTGTCGGCCTTCTGGCAGTGGCTCTGGGCGGACGAGCCCGTCACCCCCCCGTCTATAGAGGACCTCCCCGAATCAGTGCAGGAGGCACTGGAGGAAGCTCCCCCCCTCGACACCCCCCTCGACACCGATTCCCCCGACTCCACCGACACCACACTGGAGTAGGGGAGCAGTTCTTCCCCATCTTCTAGACTCCCTCCGACAACGCCCCTGCACAGCGCCCGCCAGTTTTGATCACCTTTTTTACTCAAAGTTGACTCCCCGTTCCCCACGTCGGGCCCGTTCTTCATTTTCACGTCTGCCAGTCCAGCTTTTTCCGCAGGATATATTTATACGCATTCGTCGTCGCCGTGACTGGTTCATGGTTTACAATGCTTGTTTCGTGCACGTCTCTCCCCTGCATGACTTCCCCAGCATCTGCATTGTTATAAAACGCCTTCATCTCCGCCACGGGCAATTCCCCCAGTGCCCAGTCTTCATTCACGTCATAGTACTCCCCCATCCGCGTTTCAAAGTGATCGTACCGCTCCCCAAATTCAATCAGCGTCGCTCTGACATTTTGTTGCACCTCGAGGGCTTGCTTGAGCGTATACTTTTCCGCCTCAGGCAGCCAGATAATGCTATTGACGATAAACTGCACCAGCACCGCATTGTCACGGAGGCTATCGAGCCCGAGTTGGGCCTCGATGGTTGCTCGCTGTTTTTCATAGAGGTCATACCGCAGCACCTCATCTGGGAATTGTTGTGACATTTTGTACATCATGTTTACTTATCGCGGATTTCACTCCTGCCGTCAACGCTTACGCTCATGATGCAAGCCATAGATGGGAATCACCTCCTTGGCACTTGGCACCCCATCTTCTAGACTCCCTCCGACAACGTACCTGCACAGCGCCCTCTAGTTTTGATCACTTTTTTTATTCAAAAATGCCCCGCCCCCCCGACCCCCGCATTTTGGCTTCGCTCCAGGCCCAAGCCACCCACCAGTCCCCTACATCGGGCCCGCCCTGCCTAGCGGTTGACTACGGCACGTCTCGCTGCGGCTTGGCCTACAGCCCCGACGGCCTGTTTGCCCACCCCGCTGGGGTCTGCCCCCCGTCGCAGCTCCCCGAGCAGCTCGCTACCCTCAGCGCCCAGCACCACCTGACAGACGTCGTCTGGGGCCTCCCCATCGGCGCCGACGGCACCCCCGCCCCCATCGCCCACACGGTGCGCACCCTGGCCCAGGCATTGCCCTACCACAGCCACTTCATCGACGAACGCCACTCCACCCAGCTCGTCCGCCAGCAATCTCCCAGCCGTGCCCATGTCGACGACCTAGCCGCCGCCCAGCTGATCGAGTGGTGGTGGGCCCAATTAGTATAACATTTAAAAAGTTATAAAAAAAATTGCAAATCGTGCTACTGTAATTAAAAAAAGAATATGGAAAACAAATCGATAGACGTGACAAAAGAAGCCATCCCCGTCGTTAAATGTGAAGCCATAACGAAAGAGTATAAAAGTGTAAACAAAAGAGGAAAAAAGAAAATAATTAAAGCAGGTGATATTATTGAAGTCTACAGCTCTCAGGCTCAGGCTGCACTTGAAAATGATTTAACAGGTTCAGATATCAACGCATCAACTCATGTAGTAAAGAAGAAAGTTCTCCGTGTCCTTAAAAGTAAACAAACAGGCAAAACCCAAGAAGTACCAGTAGAAATGATTAGCCATAGAACGCTCGCAGGCGGATATGTCTACCGTCGCCTGACTGATGAGGAAAAAGCTGAATACGGATTTCACTAGATTTTCAGCCCCCAGCCCCACTTCCCCCCAAAGTGTCCCAGCGTGGTTCGCTGCGCGAGTCCACCAATGCCCCACGATTACAGAGAAATTCACTACTGCAAAACCCCCCAGAGAATACAGAGGAGGGAGTGTGGTTTGGGCGGCTGAGCCTAAAGCAGCCGCAGTGTAGTGATCGAGCTGCGATTGCCCGATTTAT
This sequence comes from Candidatus Altimarinota bacterium, assembly GCA_020631075.1. Classification (GTDB taxonomy): domain Bacteria; phylum Patescibacteriota; class Gracilibacteria; order UBA4473; family UBA4473; genus JAHDHX01. The sequence continues at coordinate 170,546 of JAHDHX010000004.1, read as the reverse complement.
CAAAGATAATAGCAAGGCAAGTGGGGGTCTGGGGGGGCCACTGGTGTCTGAGCCAGGAGTGAGCAGTCGGAGCACCCGTGTCATATTGGTATCTGTATATTATATCCAATCGATGATAATAAACATGCCTCTCTGGCGAACGGTCGGGTCATGCCCAGTGTAAACAAGGTGTCGGCGAGTTTGGCCCCCCCAGCAGTTTTGGTACTTTTGCTGCCAAAAGTACAAATATTGTCTGAAAATGACCCCAAGGATAAAGTAAGAGTCTGCAGTATTTCTCCGAGGTAATCCAGCTGCGACAACGAACCACGGTTCGCTGAACCATAGATTTTCTGGTGGACTTTCCTCCCCCCTACTTCGGCGCACATTTTGAGATATATTATAACAAATTTGAAATAAAAACCCCAAGCGAATACAGAGCAGTGAGCGACAGAGTCACACGAAGCCCCGCAGCGAATGCGGAAGGTCGCGCCGATGGAGCGCAGCGGAATCAAGCCACCGTAGCATTCAAGATGACAGGTGACTGCTTGCAGACATCCGAGGTGATCGCATCACCTGGCTCACTGCCCAGCGATCGCCGAGGAAAGAGGAGCAGTGAGCGAAGCAGCAGGGGCGGGATATGGATTTCACCACGTTAAGATTCGCAGCGAATGCGGAAGGTCGCGCCGATGGAGCGCAGCGGAATCAAGCCACCGTAGCATTCAAGATGACAGGTGACTGCTTGCAGACATCCGAGGTGATCGCATCACCTGGCTCACTGCCCAGCGATCGCCGAGGAAAGAGGAGCGGTGAGCGAAGCAGCAGGGAGCGGCAGCGACCCGCGCGGAGCTCACCCAGCGACGACGACGCACTGTAGGGCAATCAAATACGCCATCAGCAGGTCGTCATAGTGGCCGTGGGGGGCGGTGGCACGGCCGTGCTGGTCATAGTGGTAACGGCTCAGCTGCCCCCACAGGGCGCGGGGCAGGGCAGGGGAGTGCTGGCGCAGGTGCCTCCGCCCCGTGGCGATCAGCTGGGGTTTGGTCTGGCGCGTGGTGGGGAACCCAAACCGCGTACTGCGCGCATACCCCCGCCGCCCAACCGAACGGTGACGATACAGCGCATGGGGGTGCCAGTCATACCCCTCACACGCGTCGAAAAACGCCAGCGCCCCGTTGCGCTCAGGGGCGACCAACCCGCGGTACCCCTGCCCCCACAGGTCATCGACCAACCGCGCCACGTCGCCTTGGGGCAGGTGCCCGTGCCACACCACGGCTATCGCGCCCTCGGGGGTCACCCCCACCACGGCCGACTCATCCCCCGCCGGGTCACCCGCCGCCAGGTCTATGCCATAGGTCAAGTCATCGCGCGGCGGCTCCCACAGCTGCACGGCGCCCAGCGTGTGGCGCGGGGCGTGTGTGGTGGGTTCGGGGGGCAGCACATCGGCAAAGACCAGCCGCTCCTGCGCGGGGTCAGTCGCCAGCTGCTGAAATTCCCGTTGCCACGCCGCCGTCCCCATCAGCGACCGCAGGTGCTCGAGCGTCTCCAGCGAAAACCGCTCAGGCCACAGGGGCTCCCCCCCCACCAGACAGCCCGTCTCAGGCGCAAAGATTGGCCCCACCACGGCCGAGAGCCGCGTACGGTGCAGGGGCACGCTCGTGTCCGCCCACAGGCGCTCCACCAGCGACAGCGGCCCCAGGCTCGTCCCCGTAATGTGCACCCGACCCTGCGGCGTGAGGGTCGGCACCAGCGCCCGCCGATAGAAATCCAACGCCCGCTCAGACCGCGTCGGGGAGTGAGCGTCAGCGTCTTCTTGCGGGTCATCGACCCACAGTTCGTCATACCGCCCGCCCCGCACGGCCGACTCAGGCGTCGTGCCCACCAGTGTCACCCCTTGGCGCGTCGTCAGGTGCCCCGCCCGCCACGGGTGGGTGCCCCGCTGGCGGCGGCTGGGCACCTGTGGCCCATACACGAGCCTGATCAGCTCATCGGTCTCCAGCGCGGTCCGCACCGTGCGGAATATATGCCGCAGCAGCGACCGCCGCGCCCAGATCAACTTCGCTTTGACGCGACCATAGCACACCTGGTGCAGCGTGCGGATGATCCCCAAGGTCGTCTTGCCGTGCCCCCGCGGCACGAGGGTCAGGGTCGAGTGCTCGGCCATGGCAGCGGCCAAAGGCGCATAATATGACGGTGGCGGCAGCAGTGCCTGCGGGTCGTCAGGCGACGGCGGCGCGAGGAATGTAGAACAAAATATTTGCGCAAAAAGCCACAGGTCATCCTCCGCTTGCTGGCGCAGGGTCGCCGCCAGCGTGGGCAGGGGCGTGGTGCGAGGGTCAGGCAAAGGGGAAGACATCCTCCTTTCTCTAGCACAGGGCGGGCATATAGCGGGAGTGAAGTATTACAGAGTCTCTCCCGCAGTTTGCACCCAAAGCCACCACTCACCCGCCGCTGGCTGGCGCAGCCGTCACCGCCAGTGTGAGCGTGGTAGCGAGAACAGCGTAACACCAAAAAGGGTGGGATAGTTTCGCGGAGGTAGCCGTAGAGCGTGGGGTGTTAATTACTCTCTTTGAGCGCCTCTATTTCTTGAAGGAATTTTTCTCTCTCTGATAAAAGTTGAGAGGCCTGTGATTTTAGTTGCTTGTTTTCTTTCAGAAGCTTTTGAAGGTGACATTCAATGTCTAAATGGTTAATCCTGCCACCGAGAGCTGTTAGCTGAGGGATAAAATCATGCAAACCGCCACCTTGTAACTTTGAGATTATTTTTTGTTGCTGCTCTGGGGTGAATGGACTGATGTTTGTAACTTTACTTATCTTGGCCATGGTAAGGAGAAGACCTATTTCCTCGAGCTTAGAGACCTCACGCCAGAGGGTTACTGGATCTACAGAATGTATTCCTTTTGAAATAAGAAAGTCTATAAGGTCATCACCAAAGGCTAAAGTTTCGGCTACTTCTTCTCTATTCTGAAAAGTGAGTTCTTTTTGGGGGTACTGACTTCTGGCATTCACTTTATTTCTAATGACGTTTAGGTACTTACCTCTGAGCTCTGCGGCTGCTCTTTCCGCATATGGCAATTGATCATCTACTTCAAAAACCTCTTCTCTCAATATTTGAGAAGCTTCTTTAACTAATTTGCAGTCTATCTCTTGGGTGGGATTGTCAATGTAAGACAATAAAGTTTGTCTGACTTCATCACTGAGCTGCTTTGAAGCTTGAATGTCTTGAGTAACTTCCGCAATGTAATCATTGGCACCGAGTTCATGCTGGAGTAGCTCCCGTACTTTCAGAAAATTCATCATATTGTTTTTAGGGCATTGCGCGCCTTGTGGCAAATATGTCGGCTGAACTTATTTACCTGTAAATGAAATCGCCCCTCCGCACTATGTCAATACCCCAAATCCTCCGTCGGGCTCGTCGGCCAGACGTGCGTGGCATAGGGCGCGACGGACGGCCCCGTCAGCCAGCCGCCCCACCGCTGGGTCAGGTCAGGGCGTGACCCAGTTTCGTTATACGGCGTGGGGGTTTCGCGGGGCAGGGCGGGCACATACGGCCCCGTGGCGGCGGCCGCGCGCTGGGCGGTGTGGGCCTGCAACCGCTGGGTAAACCCCTGCCCACTGCGCTGGGTCAGGCTTTGCGCGTGGGTCAGGCGACGGCGGCGGGTGGTGTGCTGGGCGGTGCTGGGCTCGGGGTAATGCACATGGCCCGAAGCCAGCACTTGGTGCGTTTTGGGCAGACGACGGCGCGTGTGCGGGTCACGGGTGATGGTCGCGGTGCGGCCGTGCTGCCCAGGCAACAGGTCAAACCCATCCCGCAGGTACCCCTCCGTGCAGTTGTTGTCGGTTTCAGCCTCCGACCACTCAGGCGCCCGCACACACACGCGGTAACGGTTCGTCTGCAGCCGCCCCCGCTCCGCCGTCGGCAGGTCCCATTGGGCCACAGCGCGGCACTCCCCCCGCGGCCAAAACTCCCCGTCCGCCGTCAGTGTCACCGTGCTGGTCAGCGGCTCAGGGAGCGGTTTCTTTCGCCGTTGGTTTTGGCGTTGGCGATGTTTTTTCTTGGGCAACCCATCGGGGATGAGCGACCACTCCACCCGGGGCTGACGGTGGTGGCTGAAGGTTGTGCCCGTGCCGGCGTTGCACACGGTCGCGGCCAGGGCCCACTGGCCGGCGGGGCGCTCGACGATGGTCGGGGCCAGCACCCGCAGGTCAGAGCGCTCGACCCGCTGACGGTCAAGGTCAAAGGAACGCACCAGCGGCGGCGTACACTCGGGCCCCAGCTGGCCGATGCGATGGTCGATCGCCCGCCACCCACACACCCGCAACCGCCAGTGGTACCGCCCGTCAGGCAGTTCGTCCAGGTGCCCCTCCCGCAGGCGTGTCAGGGTCAGCGTCCGCTCTGACACCCGCTGAAACTGCTGCGTATAAATGATCTGCTCCCCCCGCAGCAACTCCACCAAGAATTCCGACCGCGGCGTCACGGGCTTGTCCGTGGTGACGGTCAGCTCATCGAGGTCATGGGTCAGCTTCGCGTCCACCACCTGCGCTGGCGGGTGGTAGGCCGCCAGCACCGCAGGCCCACCCCCTCCCCCCAGCAGGAGCCCCACCCCCACCGTCAGGAGCCCCACCCCCCGTTTCCGCCGTGACCAGCCACCTTGTGCCATGTTTTTTGATGTATGTGGAGCGAGATCGTACACCCAGAGAATAAATTTTGTATACGGAGAGTGCAACCCCAGTACGGGTAAAATATGACAAATGAGACAGGCAACACTCCCTAAAATTTCCCCGAAGCAAGTTTGACTCCCAGTCCCTAATTAAATAAGTAATAAAAAGATTTTCACGATAATTACAAATGAGCGAAGAACGAGCCCCCTACTTCTCACAAAAAGAGGCGCAAAACCAAGAGTCAGACGCTGACCGTCGCCTCATCGGCCAGCAGACCGTCACCCAGCAAGCCCACTACGTCGTCCGCTCTGACCTCTCCCCCACCCAACTGGCCAGAGCCACCGCCCTCGAGGACGTCGCCGACCTGTGCACCTTCCAGACCCCCACCGAGGCCGTCCGCACCAAGGTTCAGCTCCTCGTTGACAAAGCCCTCGTCAGCTTCACCTACACCACCACCACGACCGAATACGCCACCAACTCTGAGAAAGCCCCCCACGCCATCACCAAGCAACGCAAATTTCTGGGCTTCAACCGCAACCCAATCGCCCTGACGACCGAGCAGGTCACCGCCCTGCTCGCAGCCAAAGACCAGCAAGACGCTACCGAAAGCCAACCCCAGACCGTCCCCGCAGAGCCCACCATCCGCCTGACCCCAGCCCAGAAGGACGCCCTGCGCTCCCGCGTCTCTTGACGCACATTTTTATTGTCCCCTACCATGGCCCACCACCTCCGCGAAGGCAAAACCTCCCTCTCAAAGTTTGACCAAGAACGAGCCAAGCAAACCGTGCTGGTCGAAGTGATCTACCCCCGAGCGGGGCTGACCGCCACGCAGATGGTAACGGAGATCAAGGACGGCGTGGCCCAGACCGTCTTTGACCATCTGGAGTCCGAGCGCTTCGTCGTGAGGCTCGACAGCGAGCCCGCCGCCCTGCGCTGGCTCGAAAAGTACATCGTCCCGCGCCTGCAACAGTCCGTGGCGGTGGTGGCCTACCGCGGGGCGACGCCCACCGCTGACGGCCAGCTGGGTGCCCCTGTCCTCCTCCGCAAATTCAACGACCAGCTAGGCCTCACCCCCGCCCAGGTTATGAACATCCTTGCCGTCAACGACATCGCCTGGGCGGGGCGACAGCCGCTGGGCGAAGGCTTGGGCACAGTCACCCTCGGCCACGCCGAGCGCCCATCTGACGTGTGACGCCTCTCAGATCTGATTATAAATATCTTTCAGCTGCTCTTTCGCGACCCCAGCAGTGGAGTTCCCCATACTGGCACCATCCAATCTACCGCCTTTTTGGTACATCTCCTGTATGGTATCGAGCGCCGTCTCTATCACCCCTTTCAGCTCCGCAGGCGTCACTTCCGCCTTCCCCGCCAGGGCTGATTTCAGCAGCGCTTGCGTGTACTGACTCACCCCCCCTTCAATAAAGTAACTCGACTGACAGTTCGCAAAAAAATCATTGATGCTGATCGGCTCAGGTGTGTCGAGTGACATGGCTCAGGGGGGTGAAAAAGTGCGAGTCTCTGTGCATTGTACCACAGCTGACCACGCAGAGGAAACACGAAAAAAGCGCCCGGCTCAACGGAGGGGGGGCTTTTATGTTTAAATTTATTACTCAGAAATACCTTCAAGCCGCTTCCCAGCGCAGCCTTTCTGGCATATTTATAGGATATGGCAGTCTTAAATGACGAAATGTATCTGTTATCTTATCCGCATTTGCTGCTATCAGCTGACCGATTTCTTCCCCATACGCCTCTTTCAGTTCCGCTTCATGTTTTGTGGGGGCTAGCAGCATCTGGCTCAGGCTGACTTCCCCCTCATATCCCAGTTTTTTGGCTTGGTCATAGTTCCAGAGTGCCAAAAGGTCTGCGGAAAGTAATGCCCGCTCGTCCGTGTGAGAGTCCTCCCGATTAAATTTTTCCAGCCAATAGATTTTTCGTTTGGAGTCCCCTGACAATGGTGTCCGCTGGTCAATGAGCTCCGTGTGAGCGATGTCAAAAAACTGAGCATCCTCAACATAAGAATACACAACACTCAGGTGCTCTTCCGCCAAGCCATACACTTCGCTATATTTCAGCCCCCGCAGATATTCCTTGGAAACGTCTATCCCCAGTGGAGTCTGCCTTCGGTCCAGCCCTGGTCGGGCAAATTTATTCCATTGGTCAGAGGAGGCCGCGTAGGTGTTGGCTTCACTCTCAAAAAATTCCTTTCGATTTTCTGTATTTACTGGCTCTAAAGCCTGCAAAGGTACAGCCAATTGTGGTTGGTCTGTTGTTAATTTCCCTGTTTTGTTATCGACATATTCCAGTATGGCCATGCCATAGAGTGTCTCACCCGCAGCTGGTATGGCCAGCACTTTCGCTAAGGATTTTTTTGCATCATGATTTCGCAAGACAAACGCCTCTTGCCCCACAGACAGGCTGGATCGCAGTTTTTCGATCCGCTCTTGGTCTTCAGTGGGGTGGAGTACTCCCCCCATGTCTGAGTGGCTCCGCATCCGCAAGAATGTCATCGCACCCGTCACCCCCAGCTCACGTTCGAGGTCATGCACGTCAGGAGCTTCTCCTTGCAGCACATAGCGCACTTGGTTGGCATACCCAACGGCCATCTCGCGTAGCTCAGGCGACACATTGCCGACATTTCGCAGCGCTTTGACTACCGTGATCCTATCAAGTTTTTGCTCAGTCAGCCACTCGTCTATCACCCCCTGAAACACCGCAATGCGCCAATACGTCTCCAATCGGGTCACAGCCAGCACTGTGCTTTTTTCACCTTCCCGTTCCAGGTTCCACTTCCCTGTGGCAATATCTTCCACCGCCATGGCCACCGTCTCACCAGAATTTCCAGTTAAATATTCCTTTGCCACGGCCAATTGATGCTTTTTAGAGTTATTCATCTCCTTCTTTTTACTTATCGATCAAAATAATGCAAAAAATAAAAGACCCCCTCTCACCCGAGAGGGTCTTTTATGTTCAACTTTATTATTCAACTACAACGTCGTCACACTCTCGGCCTCGGCGGCGGTGGCGGCCAGATGGTCGTTGAGGATGGTGATCTCCGCGCGGAGCTTCGCCAGGGCCGCAGGGTCAAACTCCGTCTGGTCGTCTTCGTTTTCGACCAGATCTTCGATAAACCGCACGAAGGCTCGCGCTTGGCCCAGGGCTTCGGTGGCGGCGTGGTGCTGGGTGGTCAGGCGCGCGTTGGCTTCGGTTTTGATCACACTCGTCAGGTCATCTGACTCCGCCTTCAGGTGGTTAATCTCCGCTTCCGCTTCCGTCGACACGCGGTTGAGTTCCTTGGCGGCGTTTTTCTCGGTCTTGGCCAGTTTTCCTTTCAGGCGATATATCTGCCACCCCTTGCGGATCAGCGCTATCTGGTGCAGCACGAAGCTCGTCAGCAGGAAGTAGACCAGCCCCCCCAGCACGAGCAACGACCGCAGCGGGAAGTGCGTCCGCAGGAATTCGTAGAGGCCAGACCAACCGCCCGTGGGGGGCAGGGCGGCCACGTCACGCACGGTGGCGTCTGGGCCCAGGTCACCCGTCAGGGTCAGGGCAGGGTCCGCCATGCCCGCCAGCGTCGTGCGGATGGTACAGGTGTCTCCGCTGCCCATACGGGCAAACTGCAACACGCCCCCAGGGCCCACCGTCAGGGGCAGGTTGTCCCCCGACGCACCGTCACAGGTCACACTCTGGGCCAGCTGCGTCGCCGCGGGCGCGACCGTCAGGGCCAGGGTCGTGGGGGCGTCCGCGTCGGTGGTCAGCGCGTCCCCTTGCTGCAGGCGCACCTGCGTGGTGTGCACCACCACACGGTCGGTGGCCTGGGCACGTCGCCCGGGCTCGGTGGCCCAGGCGGTGTGGGGCGTGTCGCTGACATACAGCAGGGTGTCCGTGGTGTAGTAGTCATACGCAAAGTAACCCGCCACGACGGGCACACCGAGGAAGAGCAGTAATTTCAGAAAGAGTCGCATGAGGGAGGGCAAGACAGGGAAACAGAAAAACCAATCAGCCAAGAGTATAGCACAGGCCACGGGGGGTGGGCTAGGACTTCATAAATAGTGGAGTACTGGGAGGTGTGAGTAGGGGAGTGGTTTGCACGAACTATGCCAGTGCCTACACTCGCGAATGATGCTGATAACGATCGATGAAGCTGGTTGCTCAGGGTTCAAATTTCGGGCTGGTTCGAGCCGTTACTTTGTCATCGGGTCAGTGGTTATTCCCCCGTCATCGATAGAACCCATCAATCACCAAATCGACATCCTCAAAACAACCATAAGCCCCGAATTTCGCGAGTTTCACTTCGCTAAAAACGGACACCGCACTCGGGTCAAATTTTTGAATTTGATCGCAACACTAGACCTGAAAATGTATGTATTTATTGTGCCGAAATACTTACTAAAGGGGGAGGGGTTTCGATCAAAAGAATCATTCTATAAGTGTCTTTTTGGGTACGCACTCAATAATTTCAAATCCCATCTGCAGAGCGCCACGGTTCTGCTTGACCGCTGTTCGGGCACATCATTTGAAAACGAAGTAGCCAATAATCTACAAAGAAAATTTCCGCAGACAGACATCAAACACTCTGCCGCTGTAAACCAAAACACGCTTCAGATTGCTGATTATGCCGCTTCAACTCTTTTCCAATACTATGAATCACAACACTCTGAGAAGCAACGTCGTGCGCAAGCCTACTACGAAATCATTGCGCCTCGTGTGGCGCACATACAAGTCTGGCCGAAGCCCAAGGTCTAGGATAGAGCTATGACAAAACCCCTTTGCTATCCGAGTGCTTGTCTCGGCACGCCTCCTTCATCAGGAAACTATTCGCTTAGAGGTAATCTCACACCTATTTAATCACACCCTACAGCCGAAAACAACTCAATCACGCACGATTTCATTAAGACGATCATCCCAACCCCTCCACCCATTTCTTCTTGCACCTCAGTTGCATTAGGGGTAAATATAACCCTGTACACTGCCTCCTCTTGTTTGCTATGCCTGCCCCGACCGCCAGCCCCAGCCACGCCACTGCTTCACCGTCACCCGACGCGCCTGAGTCCGTCGACGTGCTGGTGGTGGGGGCGGGGGCGGCGGGCATCGGGCTGGGGGTGGTGCTGCGGCAGATGGGCCTCGACTTTGTCATCATGGAGCGTGACACCGTCGGCAGCAGTTTCCGCCGCTGGCCGCCAGACACCCGCTTCATTTCCCCCTCATTCACGGGTAATTTTTTCGGCCTGCCAGACCTCAACTGCCTCACCCCCGACACCTCCCCCGCGTTTATGTTTGAGACAGAGCACCCCACTGGGGCCGACTACGCCCAGTACCTCGAGATCTTGGCGGAGTTTTACGAGCTGCCCGTGGCCGAGCACACCAGCGTTGGGTCCATCACCCCGCACGGCGACCACTTCACCGTGGTCACAGACCAGGGCCCCGTCACAGCGCGGGCCGTGGTGTGGGCCGGGGGCGAGTACCAATTCCCCAAAACCGACATCTGCCCCGGGGCCGAGCACGCCGTGCATAATACCCACATTAAGGACTGGGACGCCCTCCCCACTGGGGCCGAGTTCGCCATCATCGGCGCGTATGAGTCCGGCATGGACACCGCCATCCACCTCGCCCGTCGGGGCCACCGCTCCGTCATCTTTGACAGCGGCGACCAGCTCCGCGACCCGCGCAGCGACTCCAGCTTTTCCCTGTCCCCCTACACCAAGGACCGCTACCGCCAGTTCGCCTCCCTCATCACCATCCACCCCCACAGCCGCGTGACTGCCATCACCGCCGACAACGGCCGCTTCACCCTCACCACCCAGTCGGGCGACACCCACCTCTTCACCACTCAGCCGATTTTAGCCACGGGCTTCACCTCATCATTGACGCAGGTTGCCCACCTGTTTGACTGGGCCGACGGCAGCCCGCAGCTCACCCCCGATGACCAGTCCACCCGCACCCCAGGGTTGTACCTCACTGGGCCGCAGGTGCGCCACGACCAGGTCATTTTTTGTTTTGTCTATAAGTTCCGCCAGCGGTTCGCTGTCGTCGCCCAGTCGATAGCCCAGCAGATCGGGCAGGGGGCTGACCCGGCCGTGCAGGCCGTCGTGGCGGACTACCAGTCGCGTAATTTCTACCTCGACGACCTCACCTGCTGCGAGGGCGAATGCGTCTGCTGATGGCCTATTGTTGCACACTTTTTTTGCTCAACCCCCACCATGAAAACCTTCATCCCCGCTGTCACCGTTGAGCGCCTGCACCTGTTTACAGGCGCAGTGTTGATCTTGGCGGGGTTGCTCAGCTACCGCACTGACAGCCTGGGGTCTATGCTCTCATGGTGCATCTTCGGCGCGATGTACATCTCGATGTCGGACATCGGCGAGTGTCGAATGTGCTGCACCGAAAAAGCCTCGCACAAACACCGCACCCGCGTGGCCGCAGCCTACCTCGGGGCGGGGTTGTCGGTGTGGTTGCTCGTCACCCTGCTGGGGTAGGGGAGGCGAAGAACTATTCTGAAAAGAAGTCTCTTTTGAGGTTATTTTTGCCCTCTCCTAGGTAGTGTTCACAAATTGGTTTGAGGAGAAAAAAGAGAGATTTTTGAGCGAAAAATGGGCGCGTATTTGCTGCCTTGATGGATCAAGGCAAAAATACGCAACCATTTTGCAGCCAAAAAGATCCTTTTTTCACTCAAGTCACTCCTTAATATTTCAGGATCAATCTCCTTTTTCCAATTTGTTAACACTACCTAGGCACTTCCTGAGCTCTGCAACACAGCCTAGGCGATAATGCCTGGATCAATGAGTGGTCCCCCAATGGAATTAAGCCCAAAAACGTCCCTTTCATTCTTCTTTTTCTTCTTTAGTTTTTTCTTTATTTCCCCCTTTTTCGGTTTATGGGTGTCTTTATCGTGCTTTAAGTCATAAAGGTGCGGCCAGCGCAAGACAGATTGGTCCACAGGGTTCGTGATCCAATCGATCAGTTCCGCCTCCGCCTCTTTATCAATCCCGTGGAAATCCACCAGCCCCTTCTGCTGGTGCAGGTGGGTGATCACCCCTCGGAAAGCCTTCCCCCCTGTGAAGCCTTTATTATTACAGATCGTCAGGCTCCGTAAGCCAGTCAGGCTGCTGAGGGCCGCGGGCCACTCGCCCTGCAGGTCATTGTCGCTCAGGCGCAGGGTGTGCAGGTTGGTCAGCCCGGCCAGGTGCTCCAGCCCCCCTGTAATGTCATTATTTCCCAGGTCCAGCACCTCCAGCGCGGTCAGCTCACCCAGCTGGGGCGGCACGTCCCCCGACAGAGACCACTGCCGCAGGTCCAGCTTCTTTACCGTCGACACATCGATCTCTTTCATCCACTCGCTCCACGGCTTGTCCTGCGGGACATATATATCCACCCCCAGCGCCGTCAGCACATTCACAAGGAAATCATTCTGCGTCGTGGTGCGGTTGTCTATCGTGGTGATGATCGGGTCCCGCTGGTCGGTCAGCGCATCGACAGCTTCGCTCAGTGCGTCACGCACGGCGGCCAGCTGCGCTCGGGTCAGCCTTCCTCCTTGCGGGCGCAGCGCCCCCATCACCCGATTTTCATACTGGTTAAACCCATCTGGATTTTGTGTTATCGGTTCTCCTTTGGTTTCTCCCCGCAGCAGACCATCTATTTCATCGACCACTTGGGCCAACAGCTCAGGCGTGGGCTCGTGCTTGGCCAACTGATTTAATGTATCATTTACGATCGCAGTATAGTCTGGATTAGCAAGTGATTTGAGGCTCATGGTTTAACAGAGAAATAAATGAGAAGTGTAGTGTCGATGTGAGGGATGTGTGTATCGGAAATTATATGTATTAAGATAAACGCACAACAGTACGACTATGCAATAATACTGACAGGTGCCATGGCACCACCAGTTGAATGTTGTGACATTTTTTCGTTATGCGCAAGAGCTTCGGCCAGCGCGTCACGCACGGCGGTCAGCTGCGCTCTGGTCAGCCTTTCCCCCTGCAGGCATAGCGCCCTCATCACTCGATTTTCATATTGATTAAACCCATCTGGGCTTTTTAGTGTTGGCTCCCCAGTTGTCTCTTTTGTCTCCCCCCGCAGCAGACCATCTATCTCATCGACCACTTTGGCCAACAGCTCAGGCGTGGGCTCGTGCTTGGCCAGCCGTTCAAAAGCCGCATGAACGACTACCTCATGCTGAGATTCAGGACCAGTTGGGATTTTTTTTTTCATTCAAGGGGGACTAGAAAAATGAATTAAAGAAACCACGGACTACTTAAGAGAGACCTAAACACCAATACTGGGAGGCACAAGTATGCGTCCTGTCGTAGGGAAATCATCATCCCTTACCCAGTGCAGACTCCTCTCAATTTCAGGCAAACAATCCTCCATTGCTTCTTTTATCTGCTTTAGTTGCTCCAATGTCAGGTTTTCACCCTGCGGGCGCAGCGCCCCCATCACCCGATTTTCATACTGATTAAACCCATCTGGGCTTTGTACGGTTGACTCCCCAGTTGCCACTTTTGTCTCCCCCCGCAGCAGGCCATCTATTTCATCGACCACTTTGGCCAACAGCTCAGGCGTGGGCTCGTGCTTGGCCAGCCGTTCAAAAGCCGCATTAATGACTGCATCTTGCTCAGCCCCAGAAGGCATATCTGACGTGTTGTTTGTATCGAGTGGCATGAGAGTGTGAGCAAAAAAAATGGAGAAAACACTTCTATGACGCATTCGTCACTTCATTTTATTTGTAGTTTTCAAGCCCCCCCTGTCAACTCAAATCGTCTTCCCCCTGCGCACTTTACTGTCACTTTTGCACTCACTTCGCACTCCCATTCTGAACACTTTTTTTGACCTATCCCCCCACATCCGCTATACCCAACCCTGATGAATAAACCCCTCCCATTTCTTCCCGTTTTCGGCTTGGTTTGGTCTGTGCTCTTTGTGCTGCTCACCCTCACGGCGGAGGCGCAGAGCGTCGACATGACCGCCTCTGACACCATCGACACGCAGGTGGCCGCCGCCCTGCAACTCGTGCCCGACCCCGCCACCAGTGAGGACGTTTCCTTGCAGCTCACCACCCTGCTCGACGCCGTCGACACGGGCGACTTCGGCTTTGACCTCACGGCCCCCCGCGGCAGTGCGCTGGGGGCAGGGTCTTTCCCGCTCAGCCCCGTCGGGGCCACCGCGACCAACCTCCTCATCACCCGCAGCTCCCCCGACTACGGCGACCAGCTCACCCAGATGTACGCCCAGCGGCGGCAGACAGGGCGGAGTTACGACTTCTCAGTCATCGAACCCCTGAAAGTATCAGACAATACTTTGTGGACAGATCAAGGCGCACATCGGGGGTTGGCCATTGACGAATCCGCCCCAATGAGCGAGGCTAACGTGGGCCAACAAAATTCCGGCGCTTCACTGTACGGTGGCCCCCGCCCGCGGATCACCTCCGGCCCCTCGGTGATCCGTCCGGCGGACAAATCCCGCATTCGGACCGAGAGTTTACCCAGCTACCAGCCGCTGGCGGCCACCACGGCTGTCACTATGCCAAGGGCTGATTTGGGGAGTGTCGGCACCCAGCCCCACCCATGGTCACGGTACCCCGAGCTGAAAGAAACCAGTCCCGCCGCCCCGCGTGACTACGCCCACGCCTCACACATTATGATTTCATGGCAAGGGGCAGTGATGCCTGGGCCAGACGCTCTAGAGACAAAAGAGGAAGCCCTTATGGAGATAAAAGCAATTCAACAAGAACTCGGCGTCAACCCGATCCCAGAAAAATTTGCTCTTATTGCTGAACGTACTTCACATGACGCCTCTTCGTCTGATGGAGGAGATTTGGGTGTCTTTCCTCCTGATATTTTCTTAGAGCCCTTTGACTCAGCCGTGTTTGACGCGACTTCGCTGGGGCTCCAGCCCCAGATCATCGAGACACACTTCGGCTACCACCTCATCTACCTCCACGGTTTTGAGTAAACCCCACTCGGGCAATACAACTAGGCAGTGTTAACAGAACGGTGAAAGTGAAGAATAGATTGAACAAAGAAGTCTCGAACAAAAATGAATCTTTTTCGCGAGGGTACGCTTGAGAACTGCAAAAGGTACGAAGGTACCTTTTGCAAACCTCGCACTACCCTCACAAAAAATCTCCTATTTTTGTTTCGAGACCGTTCATGTTAACACTACCTAAGCCTCCCCACACCACCCCCCACTGGCGGGTGGTGTTTTGGTGTACGGAGGCGTGCCCTCCCGCCCCCATCTGTGCTATACTCCCCTGATGCGCCCCCTGACCCACCGCCCCGCCCTGGCCCCTGGCCCGACGCTCGACCAGCTGCACCGTCTGCTGCCGCAGCGGGCCGTGCTGCTCCCCGACTACTTCGACCAGCGCCTGCGCCCCGCGGTGCGGGCGGCGGTCTGGCACCTCGAGCACGGCACAGGGGGCCCCGCCTTCGCGTGCGAGCTCCACACCCTCCTCACCACCCAGTCGGCCCAGGTCACCGCCCTGCGGCAGCAGCACCCACTCTGCGACCTGCTGGTCACTACCCTCGCGGGCTACACCCAGCAACACGCCCCCGCCCTGGCGGCGCTGCGGGCCCAGCGCGCCGCCCAGGCCGACGCTCTGACCCGTGTCTGGCAGCGGGTGCGGTCATGGCCGCAAGCCCTATTTGCCTCCCGAGGCGACAAAGGTGTATAATAAAATAAATGACCCTCTACAGCCCCGATCGGCAACACTTCGGGAAGGCCACGCTCGACACCCTGCGCATGGGGGGCCAGAGCGTCGGGCACCTCGTGTCTTCGGTGCGCAAGGTCGTCAAAACCATCGTCGGCACGGGCGAAACCATCGTCGGCGTGCCGTTTGACGCCGTCAAAAACACGTCCAATAAACTCATGGGCAAGCCGCTCGACTACACCTTCAGCCAGGCCGGCAAGGCGCGGATGATCAACGGCGCCAAGGAAATCCTGCCCCACTTGGGTAAAGGGACCGCTGGTGCTCTGATGTTTGTACCGCAGTTACCTTTTTCCCTTATCGAAGACCTCGTGCGGGGCACGGGCAACCTCATGGCCCGCATTGCCAATATCGGCAAACGAAAGGAGGACATCGCCGTTGACCTCGGGGGTGACGCCCTGGGCAACGCCCGCGCCGCGCGAGGGTACGCCCACGCCACCCGCCCGCAGATGGACAACCTCCGCCGCCAAAACCACCAGCGCCAGCAAGCCCTCGAAAACCAACGCACCACCCACAACGAAGCCATGCAAGAGCTGCAAGAGCAACTCAACCAGCGCAACGCCGCCGTCGAAACCATGCAGGCACAGCTCGACGAACGCACCGCCCAGATGCAGGCCATGCAAAACACGCTCAATGCCATCCTCGACCGCCTGCCCGCGGGGCCAGCGGGTGGCGGGGGTGGCGCAGGGGGCGGCGCACCATAATGAGTATGAATAATACTCAAGAGCAAAAAAATAGTTCAAAAAAGACGCCAAAAAAATAGAACCAAGAGCCACGCTGTCTGACGACAGTGGGGGTTGGTTCTATTTACGCACATCATCTGGTGACTACCCTCTTATCAAGGGCAGTTTGTTCAGCCCCCACAGGATAATCCCTATGAGGAAGAACAAGGCACCAGTGCTTGCGAATACAAGCAACGTGGCACCTCCACCAATCACCCCCACCGCCGTGGCAATGAGGGCCCACACTGTTTCCAGTATGGTTATTAGAATGTTTCGTGAAGGCTCCTGCACAGCCTTCCATGCTCTTTGTGCCAAGGCACAAAAAAACTGGAAGAAGCCGAACGGCACCCCCACGAAAACAAAAAACATCCCCCAGTATAGCGCGTATACTGGGAATTTTAGCCAGAATTTTGGTCCTGGCTGAAAATTGAAGAAATTATCCTTGAACCAGGTCCAAGGACCTTGTTCGATAATTTCCTCAACATGGGGCTGGGCCCCTGCTGTTATCTTCATAAGCATTCATTTTTTCACCCCACCAGCAACAGCGGGGTCATGATTAAATAAGTTATAAAAAATTTCATTTCGGTTGCTGGACGAAATGAGTTGCCACCCCTGTGCCCCCCCCTGCATGGGCAGGTCGGGGCGACACGGGCGGCAACTCACTCGCCAGCGGCTGGGGGGCCAGCGGTGGGCAGGGTGGTGGTCGAGGTTGTCAAAGAACCAGAGTCAGTGCGTCACCATGGCAAACGGTATCAACCAGCAGGCAGCGCAGAGCGCTCTGGGTAATCCGACCATGGATTAACTAAAATATATAACGATTGAGTTTTATTTGTCAAGTAAGGAAAATATGTTTATGTTTCCTCGCGATCATCCCACTGGCTTCGCCCCCGCCTCTGGCTGCCCCTCGCCCCCGCCCCATGCCCCGCCAAACCATCACCAGCCACGGCTTGAGCCTCACCCCGTATCAGACGGAAGGTCTCCCCGTGCATGAGCGCACCTACGCCCTCGTCGACGAATCTGCCCCTGACGGCCCCCGCCATCTGACCGACCTGACAGGGCTCACGGGGCATCGGGTCTACCTCTGCCTGAAGTTTTGGGACCGCGTCGTGGCGCAGGGCCACCTCCGTCGTCATTTTGAGTTTAACCGCATCACTAAGCAGCTCGAACCCCAGTCCCTCTCACGGCTCTACCAGCGGGTTTTCGCCGACCAGTGCCTCGAGCAGCTCTACCCACACGTTTTCTCCTACCCCAACTGTCACGGTGCGGGCCTGTGGGTCATGGGCTGGGGGCTCGACGCCCAGCGCCCCCGTCCGCAGTACCACGGAATCCTCCACACTCCGCCCCCCAGCGATCCGCCTGCTCCCAGCCCACCCCCTGACTGGGCCACCCTGTCGGAAGTCCGCCAGTGGCGCCGCCTCCGCAACCAGCTCCGTGAAACAGGCGCGCCCTTGCTCTTGCACCAGCATCACCATTCCGACCCGGACGACCCCGAACACACCCTGCTGGCTTTGCACCCTGACCCCGAGACAGATTCCATCATTGTTTTTGATAAAAAGAGCCCCCTCACCCAAGACCCATGGCGCCTACGCCGCCTCTTCTGGAGTGATCTATTCGACGGCGGACACTTCATTCGGGTCGACGACGGCCAAAACTACCAGCACCAGCGCGTCAACCCTCCTCTCCCTGACAGTGTTGATTCTTGATCGAGATTTTTTAGCCGATCATTCGCTCAAAGACCCGCTACCATCTATCCACAGACTCTTGCAGACACAGCGGCGTCCGCAACACCTGGTGCAACGCCAGCAGCGTGTCACGGGTGGAGTCCGCAATGGCCTGGCGGTGGCTGCGCGTGGTGCGGAGCGACTGGAGCGAAAAGACCACCCTCTCGCTGACGCACCGCTGCAGCTGGGACAGGATGATAGTCGTCAGGGTGCCGTGGTCGGCCGTCAGGTCAGGGTAGTTTTCGGGCATGAAGGTCACTCCGACCCGATCGCGAAACGTATCGAGTTCGGTCGGAGTAGCGAGGACAAGGTCCTTTATCAGGAGCGCACGCTGGTTTTCATACCGATGGTGGAGCCTGTCGAGATGCGACTGGTCGAGGTGCATATGCACTCTGTCACAGGCATCCTCCAGCGCGTTGGCCGCTTGCACGACGGCCTTGCGGTATCGTTCATGCCACGCTCCTCGTTGACTGCGCAGCGCCGCAGGCGTGCGCAGGTACCCCAGCGTTTGCCAGCTGCGACGACCTGTGAGGGAAGGTTCGTCAGCCAGGTTGTCGGTGAAGGTGTCACGCGACTGGCGCACGGTGTGGTGCTCCGCTGGGGCCACCGTGGCTATAAGCGGTGAGAGCGTCGGGTGGTCCAGCAGCGCGGCGAGGTGGTCACGATTGCGCTCGCAGGTGCGGAGGACTTCGTCAGCCCTGTACGCCGGGCCCGAAGCGAAAAAGTCGAGCCCCTCGGTGAAAGAGTCGAGGTCGAGCACATGGGCAAAGCGAAGATCATGCATCAGGGGTAGTTTAGCTAGTTTCTATTTTTTGTAAATATGTTGTAGAGAGGTGTGGTTGATTTTGATTAAGTTTTTTCTTGCGTTTTATTTCAGGGTGGATACGGTGAATGAGTAAGCAGCAAGCGACGATGGTTGCAGAGATAATTGTCGCTTGGTTTGGTCTCTTTTTCCCTCCTCCCCATGGCTGAAAGTTCCCGTGTTCGTGACTTGTTGGCTCAGTTTTCGCGTGAGCATAAAGTACCGCTCATCCGCCTAGGGGAGCTGCTCGGGTCGAAGTCTGACACCGTGGCGGGCAAGACGATGTTTGCCAATAAATACCTGAAAAAGGGGGCGGACTTCTCGCTCAAGCAAGTGCGGGCGATCGCCAAGCTCATGGGCGTGACGGTGGAGTGGTTGCTGTTTGGGGACGAATCGCTTGAGCTGGTCACCAGCACGGTGGGGCGGGTGCCCTTGCTGGGGGCGGTCAGTGCCGCCACTCGCGAATGGTCTGACGAGCAGGTCGAAGACTGGATCGAGTACCCCCTGCAGGGGAAGTCGCGGGGGGTGTTTGCCCTGCGGGTCAAAGGCCAGTGCATGGAACCACGCCTGCTGGATGGTGACATCGTGTATGTGCGCCAGAGCCACGAAGGCCGACAGCTGCCCAACGGCACGGTCGTCGTCGCGCGGATAGGCGGCGAGGAAGCCACGCTTAAGAAGTATTACGCTCGGTCAGAGAGCAAGATCGAGCTCATACCAGAGAATTTGGAGTATCCGCCCATCGTGGTCGATGACACCGAGACACTGGAAATCGTCGGGACGGTGATCGGCCGCACGACGGTGGTGTAGCGAGGTATTTCGAGTAATATTTGTGTGCAATGATTCCCTCAATTTGAAACTTATGAGTGAAAACACTGTGACTGGGCAGCCAATCAGTCTGGTGCTGGGGTCATCATCCCCCAACCGTCGCGAGCTCTTTGACCGTCTGGGCGTGCGGTATGAGGTGCGGGAACCTGACTACGATGAAGTCATCGACCCGACCGCCGACACCGACGAGCAGGTCCGCACCTTCGCCGCGGGCAAGGCCGCGTCTGTCTGGGCGGGCCTCCCCCCCGCCGAGCACGAAGGCACAGTCGTGCTGGGGTTCGACTCGATGATCTGCTGCGACGGCCGCACCCTGGGCAAAGCCCCTGACCGTGCGGCCGCGGCCACCATGCTACAGTCTTTTGTCGGGCGGCGGCAGACCGTGCACACGGGGGTGTGCCTGCGCGGCCAGGTGGGAGGCAAGGCCGTCGAGCGACGTTTCGCCGTCAGCACCGCCGTGCAGTTTCGGAGTGACATCACCACCGCCGAGATCGAAGCCTACCTCGACTACGGCGACTGGGCGGGCAAATGCGGGGCCTATTCCATCCTCGGCACGGGGGTGGCCCTCCTCGCGTCCATTGAGGGCGACTTCCAAAATATCATTGGCGTCCCCGTCATAGAGCTCTGCCACCAGTGGCAAGACGCCACTGGCCTGTCGCCCTATGCACTCTTCACCCCGCGGGGGTGAAGGCGGGGCTGGGGGAGGGGAGTCCTGAAACAGAAAAAGGAGGCAATAGTGTTTCCCAAAGCGCTTATAGAAAGGGCTGACGCCCCCCTCTTAAAAAAACCCTAAAAAAGTCTTGCACTCTCTCACCCACATCTCTATAAATGTTTCTGCCCATGAGTTGCCCCCCCAACTCATGGGCATTTTAGTTATTAGGGATTATTTCAGCAGTTTTAGCAGACAGCTAGCTGCTTATTTATCGTTGCGCAGAGAATTATACTTAAAAAGCCTGGGCAACCAGGCTCTGAAGAACTGTGATGTTGGGAAACTATTTGATGAACACTTATTTTATTCTTTGCTCAGCTCTCCCCCTTCCGCAGGTGTCTCCACCAGCCAGCGTTCGTCGTGCAAGTCAGTCAGCTTAATGGTGATCTCGGGGACGTCGGCACCACGGCAATAGTTTTCAAATTTTTCGATCATCTCACTCGTGATGCCCATGTTTTCCCACGGGTATGTCAGCTCAGACCCTGTCAGGTGCGTGTAGGCGAGCTTGCCGTTGAGGATGTTGACCACGTCGCGGCGGAGTTCCAGCTGTTGCGCGACGAAGTCTTCAGCGGCGGCGTACTGCGTGAAGTCGTTGGAGCTGGTCAGGGCGTGGAGGAGCTGAAAGCGATTTTCGATCGTGACCAGCTGCTGGTGCAAGGCCAGGGCCGACTGGTAGGTTTTGGTGGGGGTCCAGTTCTTTTCGCGTAGGCGTTTGAGCTCCGCTTGGAGCCCCCAGCCTTGGCCCCAAGGGTCAGCGATGTCTTCGGCGGGGCCACGGTGGGTCTCCCTCCCGCGGATGGTGCTGCTAACTACGTTGCCGGCAGGGAATGACGCAAACTCGTCGGTGATGAACTCGCGCAGATGGTTGATCTTCGCGATGATCGGCGCAATGTAGATCGGAGCGAGTCCTTCAATCTGTGGCATTTGGTTTGAGAGTATTACGAGCTCTGCGTGTATGCTTTTCGGGGCTCGACTAAAACCTCCCCACTTTGATTCAAGTGTTTCATCATTGGGGAGTTGGCCATTGCGCAAAACCTGCATGACCCAGTCTTGGGTGTCGCTGTGGGTTTCTTCGATCAGACCCAGCTGGGCAAACTCGGTCATGGTGCCAGTGAGCGAGACCATCTGCGGGGTTGCGTCAGGGGTGCTGGGGGTGTCAGGTATCTGTGAGGTGAGGGGGGATTTGGTGAGTTTCATGGGATTTTTTATTTTTATATTTATAAAAATGTATTTGTCAATTCATAGCAAAAAACTTATTTATCAGAGCCCAACTCTGCCTCCACCTCACGGCGCAGCGTCTGGTAATGCTGACCGTCATAGTGCTCATACACTCGGTAAAGGGTGTCGCCCTCCCGCCGTAGGCTGCTAATGACTTGATCGGTGGGCATTGCCCCCGCGCCCACCACGGGCAAGAACCCCACAATGTCCGCCGCCATCACTTCGCCCACGCGGGGGAGGAAGGTCATGCGGCGGGACTTCTTGGCCTGGCGGATAGCCACCAGGTCATCGGTGCCCACCCGCACCCGCCCGCGACGGCGCGTCAGCGGATGCAAGTAAATGACGTCAAACTGGCGGTCGGGCGTGGGGGCGGGGTGGGGCATCACCCATGGGGATAGCACGCCGTGGCGCAATGGGGGAAATCTTGCCGTGCTAGCCCAGGTCAGCCAGGTCCTGCCGCAGCTGGGTCAGGGCCCCGTTGAGCGTTTCGTCAGTCGTGATGCACAGGCCCAGGTTGGCCTCCACAAAAGTGATGAGGTTGTCGAGGTCGCCCACGCCTTTATTTTTGGCCCAGTTTTTGATGCGGTTGCGGTGCTTCTTGGTCGCGGTCTTCGGCAAGTGGGCAATCACCTGAGCGGTAAAGCTATCGACCAATTTCTCCTGCTCGGCCAGTCGCTGCTCGGCGGGGGTGGGGCCGGTGGGGGTGGCCTTGGGTGATGCATACAGAGCCTCTTTGGCTTTTTTCTGCTGCTGTTTTTCTTGGCGCCACTGCTTGCGCCCTTCGTAGGCTGCCATCAGTGGCGCCTGTTTGCGTTTGATCAAGCGATCGATGGCTTGGTTGATCATGTAAAGCGCGGTGGCTTCGGGGTGTTTCATAAAGAAAGTATTAAAATTGTTCCTCAAGTTTTGTTGCATTTGGGTCTGGATCTGCAACCGAACAGTCTGGGGCACACCAGCGCAGACAGCTTCGACCCGTTCTTTAATTTTTTCGACCACGTTGGAGGCGAGGAAAGTGGATTCCAGCGATTGATCGAGCTTTTTAGCACACTCCGAAAATTTACTTCTGTCTAACTTTTTTCGGCTTTCGATCATTATCGCTCCCACCTCAGGAACCGTTTTGACACGGTGCTCCACCTTCTCGATTTCGCTTTTGAAGTGCGCAGCTTGCTCATAGAGGTCACCCGTGAGGATAGTACAACCACGGTCGTTGAGAAATTTGAGACCTTCGGTGGTGAAGCCACCCTCAGTGGCGCCAGTCCAGCCTATATTCTCACCACCATTTTTTAGGTTTTCTTGCTCGGTTTGGTACGCTGCCTGATAGAGGCCATATTCAAGTTCATTCATAGGAGGGAGGAAAATAAGAAAATAAGAAAATAAGTGAAAAAGTGGCCTAGAGGTCGAGGCCAAGGTGCTTCGTGACAGCCCGAGTCAACTGCTGGTCGAGCCCATAGAGGTGCTCACCCGCGGCCATGCCCTGCAGTCGGCTTTGCAGCTCGTCCGTGATGGCCGTGACCAGCACAGCGGGGTAGCTGAGAGATTCGAGCTCTTGGGTAAGGGCGCTGAGGGTAGTGGCTTGGACTCCTCGGGTCGCAAAGATCGCCATCTGGAGGTGGCGGGCGGGCTCTGCGTTAAACTTAAATCGTTCTGCGAGCTTGGTCGTGATGACGGCCCAGTCTTCGTTTGTCATGTCTTTCCAGAGGGTCGGGAGGAGTGATGTTTGCAGGTAGGTCTCCTCTTGCTGGGTGAGTTGAGCCTGCAGGATTTCATTAATCTCTTCGCTCAGGCCTTCGTCGGGGTTGTCAGCCGTGGTGTCAGTGACGGTGGCCATCAGTTGGTTGAGCCGAGCATTGACCACTTGTTTGGCTTGGTCAGCGGCAGGCAGGCGCCGTGACTGGTCAAACTGCCCCTCGCACCAGTCCGCCACGGCCTGCAGCAGTGCCTCGTCCGCCTCAGCCAAGAGCGGGGTCGCGCTGAAGTCCCGCAGCTGGGTCAAGAACGCTTCACGGTCAAACTGCCCCCCCATGGTACCCTGCGCGATGGCGTCCACGATGTCATTATTAAATAGAAGCTCAAGGATGGTTTGGAGCTGCCCAGCTTCAAACCACTCTGCCAGCTGGGGGAAATCTTTACTCAGCACTGGGTCACTGGCCAGCTGCTCGAGGGTGGTGTTGGGAATGGTGAGCTCGTTACGCTCAAAACGGACAGGTGGGCGGGTGTCTGCTGTTGCTGAAGTGTCGGGGCTGTCCGTGCTGCTCGCGTCTGAGGGATCGGGCATCTGGTCATAGAGTACGGTAATGCCAGACTTCGCCAGGGGCCTGCGGAGGTAGGTAGTGGTGGCCTGCACGACACCTGTCACCGACGCCGCCAGCTGGTTTACGCCTTCAGGGCCCATGAGGAGGCCTTTGTCCAGCGCGCCTTTTTTGATGTTTTGAGCATTGTTTGACTGCCAGATGACGTTACTGGTGTCGAGGTTACCCTTCGCGAGCTCGACGACCACACCGCCACTGTTGTCGCGGGCATTTTTAGGGTTGTAATTTTCCAATTCGCCCTGCCAAGTGGGAAACTGGTAGTCACTCACCGTGATAGCCACTGTCTGGCGGGCTTCGGGGTCAGCTTCGTCTGTGGCTTGGCGCTGCACGTCCTCTATAGCGTCTTGTGCCCCCTCCAGCGACCGCGCCCCACGGATGACAAAGTCAACCCCCGCGGCCGTCAGCAGGGTTTTGACATTCGTGATGATGTCGTCGAGCGCACCAGGGATGTCTTCGATGACGACCACTTCCACCTGCTCTATGCCTTGCTCCGCCAGGGTGGTCTGGAGCTGGTCAAGGGTGCTGGGGTCGAGAGGTGTTTCGGCCATGGGTGAGAGAGGGTGAAAAAATGTGAAAAAACTAAACGCTGTCTGTGTCAGAGTTTGGGTTGATCCCCATTCCATCGAGGACTTGATCTAAAGAATCTGCTTCGATGATTTCACTGTTTTTTATAAAATAATATTTATCATCAGCTGGTATTTCTATCTCTTTTTCCTTCAAAGGGGTGTATATGTCTAAATATTTGTTCAAGTTATTAAGTAAATTAGCTTCGAATAAGATCTCGTTTCGACTACTGGCTTCATTCATTCTGTTGATGACGTAGCTGTACAGGTAATGCGGAAATACTATTTGATTAGCCAAATTTTCTACTCCTAATTGATCAATGTTGACTCCCTCCTCCTTATTTTTAATGGCTAATTCCACTGCCTGTTTCGTTTTTGCAAGATCAAAATTAATGTTTGGGAGAAATTCTTTTCGTCTGTCCTCATAGAACGCAAATTCTCTATTTGCAACCGTAGGTATAACGATGACTTTTTCAACACCTCTCCCAACTTTTAACTTATTTAAAACTACCTCATACAATTCGTTCTTCGTTTCTGCCTGCTGTTCTGGTGTTAAGCTGTAAAATTTTTGTTTTGTAGCTTCCTTTACTGCATATATCTCTTTTCTTTTCATGCATGTGTCACCGTGCTGCAAGCTACCTCGAATATTTAATAGTTCTTGTAGACTCTTCTCTTTTAAGCCACCTACGGTGTATCGTCTTTTTGCCATGCTTCGTTTATGTATTAAAAAATCAAAACATAATTTTTATAAATAAATAAAAAAATAATGCAAAAATATTTGCATATAATTAAAAAAAATCAGTTCAAATTGCTCAATGGCATTAATTTCACCGTCGCCGACGCGCCCCGTCACCCTGCGCAGCGCCCAGCACCCCCAGCCCCACCCCCCACAGCAGCAGCACCCAAAACGCCCCGCGGCTGGCGCCGGTCTGCGGCACGGTGCGGATCACATCTGGCAGGCGACGGAGCTGTCGCCCCGCATCAGTCGCACTGGCGGCCGTGGCCAGCTGGTCAGCGGCGCGGGCCGTCAGACGGTCATAAGCAGGACGGACACGCTGCGGGGTGCGCTGGTGCGCTTTGTGCGCGGCTGTCACGGTCGCGACGTGGTGCTGGTGGTCGGCGGCGGCGCGGGCCGCGGCGTACGTTTCGTAGTATTGCCCGTCGATGATGAAACTGGTCGCGGGCAGATAGTCAGGTCGGTCAATTTCGACGCCTGTCACTGGGTCGATGCCCATGGCGCGCCCCTGTGCAAACAGGTCCACCGTGAAGGGCGCAATGTACCCCCCTTGGTCATAGGGCACCGTGTGGGGCGCGGTGCCAACGAGGGCACTTGACGACTGGCCGTCGCCCCGCGCCACCGTCGGGCGGACGCGCAGCGCGGTGTGGGTGTGGTCAGTGCGGGTGGCGGGCTTGGTGTTGGTGAAGTCACGCCCTGGGGTGGGGGCGAGGGGGTCATACCCGGGCCAGCTCGACGGGTTGCCCGTCAAAAACTCCCCCGTGTCGGGGTCGACCCGCAGCTGCGTGCTGCTGACGGTCTGTGACCCTGCTGGGGCCACCGCCACGAAGTCCGCCGACTCTGGCGGCAAGTCAGTGCCCAGGGCCGCCACACTGGCGCTGGGGTCACCGCTGGCGGGGTCGACGGCCTGCAGGGCCGCGCCGTAATCATACCCAGCGGGGGTGAGGGTGCTGGGGGCCAGCTCCGCCACCAGGGCCGACTCCAGCGCGGCCAGTTCCTCGTCGATGGTCGATGCAGCGTCTGGCACGGCCTGGGCGCTGACGCTCGGCCCGCGCAGCGCCCCCACGGGCAGCAGCACCAGCAAGAGGCCCTTCAGCAGGCACCACTGCCAGCGGCGGGCTGGGCGAGGGGTGGGCTGGGGGGCCAAGGGAGTGCGAACAGTGAGTGGAAACATCAGCAGAGTATACCACACTGGGGGGGTGGGGCGCTACTGCTGTGGGGGGAGTTTTACGTTTTCCACTCTTGGATTCTATCGAGGTCGTCAGGGAACTTTTGTTGAGCGATTTCGATGGCGATCTCGTCGTCTTGCAGACGAAGCGGATGCCACCCCAGCAATTCTTCGAATTCATCCATACTCGCACATTTTTTGACAAAAACTCGTAGCGCGGTTGGTGGCTCCTCTTCGAGGTCAGGGTGTTGGCATTCGACCGCTTCATACACCCAACGCGCTTCAGCAAGAGTTTCACAAACACCATATACACGCAGCAGGTAGCGTGGAGTCAAAGTGACATCCTCGTTGAGCTGACGCATGACAGTAGCGATCTGCACGTGGTCGGCTTTATGTTGACTCGGTTTCATCAGCACTGACTTGAAAGTAGACTCGTCGAGGGGTAAGCCAAGCCATTCGACACACTGCAGCCGCAACTGCTGACTTTTTATCACGGCAAACACTTGCTTGAGAAGGCTTTTGCTAGGGGCAAGCGGGCAGTCTTGCATCAAGCGTCGGATCACTGGCACTGTTTGCTTGCGCAGGGTGCGGGTGAATCCCTTCACAGTCTGAAAAGCAGGGATGCGCTCAATGAAAGGCGCACGTCGCTCTGGCGGGAGGAGGTGTTCGACAAATTCAATGTACCACTCGACGGGGATTTCATCAGGGAGGTAGGTCGTTACTGCGGCCCAATCTTCGTCTGTCTGAGCCAGATTAAGCAACCACCACGTTTCGGCTTTGTCCGTCGTGGTCACGCCCCGCTGCGCGAGCACCTGCACCATCTCGGCAAATGACTTCTGCTTTGACAAGGCTTCGAGGGTGCTCAGTTGCATGGTGTCTGCGGATGGAGCGACTCGAGTGTCTGGTGTTGGTTCCGTCAGGTCGTCTGACTCCCACATTATGTCAGCGCAGGACCGTGCAAAGAGGAGTGCATTTACATCTGCCTGCACTGCAAGGGGCAGAGAAGCGATAAACTCAGTCGTGCCCACCTGTGACAATGGATTTTGTATTTCACTCAGGACAAGGAGCACTTCAAATTGCTGAGCCGTGAGGGCAGCTTCTATCACTGCGAGCTGCTCTTCAAATTCAGGTACAAACAAATTGCTGTTCTGGTCAGAAAATTCAGATAAACCTACAAAATTCGGCTCGGACATACGCGGGCTCACAGTGTCGTTCAGTGGTTTCATGGAAATGAATGAAAAGAAATAAATTTTTAATTCCCCCTACGCCGCCAGCGGCACCTTACCCACTGGCTGCAAGTCCATGACTTCCCTATACGGCTGCACACCGCCCCAGCTCACTCCACTGGCCCCGTCGGGCGCGGGGTCGTCGGACGGCCCCCCGACCCTTTTCACGCGGCGCGCTGTCACTTGTTTTTCGGTCTCTGCGTCACCGTGCAGCAGCCACGCCCCCATCGCTTTCAGCGCCCCCCACCCCTCATGCACGGTCGATCCGTCAGTCAGGTGGGCGAGGTTTTCTGGGCGCCTCGACAGCGCTGTCAGCTGCTGCTGCGCCCCCACGGCGTAGGCCGACAGCTTCCGCACCCAGTGCTGGTGCAGGCCAGCGAGGTTCATGGTGGGGGGTGTCGGCTGCCGACGCCGCGTCAGCCGCTGCGCCAAGCGTCGGCCCCAGCCCCGCACCCGCGACAGCCCGCCCCGCCAGCCCGTCTGGGGGGTGGGGGCAGTGTCAGGGGCTGCAGGGGGAGGCGTGTCAGCCATGGGCTCAACGGGGAAATGCCAGTCGCGCAGCGCCTCCCAGTGCTGGTTGTAATGCACTTTGTGGGCCTTGGCCTGCTCCGCCAGCCCCCGCCAGCGGGTGACCTCTGCGGCGAAGTCAACCCCTTCAGGTGGGGTAGCCTCCAGCCGTGTCAGTTGCTGGTGCAGGTCCGCCGTGTCAGTCACCATGGTCAGCAGCGCGGTCAGGTGCAGTTGCAGCTGCTGGGTGGCGGGCCCGACGTCAGGCAGCTGCCCGACAGTCTGCAGGTGCGCCTGCATGGTTTTGATCTGCCGCATCGTGGTGGCCTCGTCCTCCGTGGTGAAGGACAACTGCATAAACCGCTGCATCAGGCGCACCAGCTGCGCGTCGGGCGTGGGCTGGGCCGTGAGCTCCGCCATCAGCCCCGCGTCGAGCGTTTCCGTTGGCCCAGCGTCCGTGCCCCAGTCAGGCCCAGGTTGCGTCGGGGGGGCGGTGGGCTGCACCGCGGGCGGTGTGTAAGGCTCGATCGGCTTGGGCTCAGTCGCAGGGTCGCTCTCGGGCGGCACCCACAGGGGTTTTTCAGGGTTTGAATCAGGGTCTTCTTCATCGGGGGTTTCCGCTTGGCTGGGGGCGGGCTCCGCCAGCCAGACCCGCTCCCCTGACAGCGCGTCCGCAGTTTTCACCCACACCCACAGCTTCCCGCCCAGCTGCACGCGGAGCATCGCTCGGCCGCTCTTGGGGTGGGTGGCCATTTGGGCCAGGCCGTCATACTCCACGCCACTCTGCGCGAGGTATTTCACCGCCTGACCGTCGAAGAGTTCACGCACCTGTTGCCAGTCACTGACCCGCAGACGAGTGGGGTCGAGCGCCGTGGCCGCCGTCAGCCACACAGGCAAGCGATCCCCCAGTTTCACCTGCACCATCATCTGGCCCGTTTGGGGGTGGGGGGCGACAGTGGCGGGCCCTTCATACGTCTCACCCTTGGCGGACGTATACGCCACCTCCTTACCGTCAAACTGCTCCCGCAGCTGGGCGATGTCCGACTCGTCTATCACGTCCAGCACCCGCTGGCGGGTGTCAGTCACGTGCTCAAATATCTGCAAATTCTCAGGCCCCCCCTCCGCCCCCGCCCGCGCCAGCAACGCTGGCGACAGCCCCGTCCGCTCCGCTGCCCCTTCGCCATTGGCGATGATGTTCTCTTGCTTCAGGCGGATCGTCTGCCGCCGCCCTGGGCTCGACTCATCCTCCCCCCGCACGCGTGTCAGCTGGTAATGCGTGTCGGTCATATCTGTCAGGTCCCAGACCCGCTGGCGGTACCACACTCGGAAGTGCTCACCCGCACTCTCCGCTTGGGGCGGCGCTGTGTCAGGCACTGGCAACGCCGCCGCCCCCACCCCACCCTCGGGCAGGGGGCTCTGGGCGTGGGGGGCACGGTCGGCTGTGGGCTGGGGGGCGATCTTGCGCATGGCTATTTCTTATTTCATTTTATGGGTATTGTTTTTTGTTTTTTTGTAAAGGAAACACTGATAAATTTCGCCAATCATAAAAAGAGAGATTTGGGGAAGATTTTTTGCGACAGGTTCTCACGGGGTCTCTCGACCCCGTGACGGTTCTGGAGTGAAAAAGCACCCCAAAGATACTTTTTTGATGGCGACTCTTTCTCCATTATTTTCACGTACTTTCGAATTTATCAGTGTTTCCTAAAGTTTAGTATCGGTCGCGTTCGTGCAACATATTGATGTTATTATTGACTGGAGGCTGCGTGACTGGTCGTTCTACCATCTGGGAGGGAGTTTCTAACATGGTGTCGAGTGTCTCCGAAGCCGCGGCCAGGTCAGCCGCGATCCGCTGACGAAAGTCTTTGAGGATCTCCCGCACCCCCTGCGCGTCTACTTTTATGCCCGTCTCAGCTTTGGCTGTTTCCTCCACGGCGGCGTAAGCGTCCACCAGCGCGTCTATCGCCTCACAGTCGATCGGCGTATCGGGCTTGGCAATGCACGCCCGCACCTTGTTCAGCACCTCCGCGGGCAGGTACTCCTTGCCACTGTTGTTGAGTTGATTAAACTGGCCAAAAGCATAAATAAGCACGTTGTACTGCGCTTCAAACTTCGGATCTAGCTTCGGTTTTGATTCATTTTCGGATGTGTTTTCATCCGTTTCGAATGCTCCAAACAAACCAAACTGTGAGAGAGTGATCGACATCAGGGTAGGGGGCTAAAGAGTAATATAAGACGTTTTCCTTTGTATTATAAATTGCAGTAAAATGCAAAAAAATGACAGGAGAGATAATAATTACTTCATTAATTGCTAAAAAAATGTCGTCAACCCACTTTCCCCTCTTTTCTCTCACGTCGGGGCCCACCCCGACGATACTCTGTAATGTACAGGTTAATTCGCTTTGATTATTTTCCCTCCTGATGATGACGCGACGATGGCTGGTGACGACGGTAGCAGTGCTGTGGGGCGTGGGCGTGAGTGGTGGCGTGGTCGGGGCGCAGACATTCCCAGACATTACGGACAATCTCACCACCGCCGCGGTCGAGTGGCTGGTCGGCCAAGAGGTGATAGAAGGCTACACCGACGGGACGTATCGCCCTGACCAGCCCCTCACGCGGGCCGAAATGGTAAAAATCCTCACCTACGCTCAGGGGGTCACCACCCCGCAGTGTCGGCAACGGCCCGACTGGGTCGACGTGCCCACCAGCGCGTGGTTCGCCGACGTCCTGTGTGCCGCCGCCGCCCGCGGGTGGGTCACAGGTGACGACGACACCCCCACCTTCCGCCCCAATGCCCCCGTCAACCTCGCCGAAGCCGCCACCCTGCTCGGGCGCATCACCTTGGGTGAGGGCGGCCCCAGCCTGTCCCCCCTGCCGGGGGAGGCGTGGTTTGCCCCCGCCATCGCGCGACTCGCCAGCACCAGCAGCCTCCCCCCCAGCAACGACACCCCCGACCAGCCCCTCACCCGCGGCCAGATGGCCCAGATGGTCTGGAGCGTCCGCACCCGCACCCCGCTGGCCACGGTGGGCCAGCCACTGGTGCTGGCCGACAGCTGCGAAGCCCTCATAGACGAAATGCAAGCCGCCGCACGCTGGGCCGCCAGCGGCCACGGCCCCGCCACGCTGGGCCAGCCCGAACTCATGCTCGAGATGGCAGAGATGGCCAACATGGTTGATATGGCCGCCCCCATGGCTATGATGACCACCACCGCAGGCGGTCTGGCCCGCACCACCACCCAGAGCAGCCCCAGCAATGACAGCATGGTGCGCGAAAGCGTGAACGAGAAGTCGTATGCCCGAGCAGGGGACGCCAGTCAGACCAATCTGCAAGAGGCAGGCGTCGACGAGCCCGACATCATTAAAAATGACGCCTCGCACATCGTGACCATAAAGGGGGAAACGGTGCGGATCGTGTCCGCAATCGACCCCGCCAACCTCCGCCAGGTGGCCAAGTGGACCGTCGGGATGGACAACAACGAGCAGTTTTGGCCGCGGGAGTTACTCCTCGACGGCCAGACCCTGACGGTCATCGGCGAGGTCACGCCTGACTACGACCGCGGTGACATCTGGCTCCCGGTCGAGCCCTTGCTGCCAGTCGGGGGCATCACCCCGCGGGTGGGCGGGCTGAGCGTGCTGCCCCCACGGCCCGACACGCCCCAGACCCTGGTGGTGACGTACGACCTCACTGACCGCGCCGCCCCGCGTGAGGTCCGCCGCGACCGCGTTGCTGGCCGCCTGACCCAGGCCCGACGCATCGACGACAAAGTCTATATATTGACCGAGCAGTACCTCTCTCACGGGCACCACGGCGGGGGAGTCCCCCTGACAGACACCCCCATCGCGGACCTCCGCGACCTGCCCGCCCTGGGGCGCGTGGCCCTGGCCCAGGCACAGGCAGGCCAGGGCCCCAGCCCCGCCGTGCTGGAGCAACTCGAACGCCTCACTGGCCCCCAGTGCGGCAATGTCCACCTGCACCCACGGTGGCACCAGCAACCCCACCTGCTGACGGTGTCGGTCATCCACCCAGGGGTCGACCGTCTAGTCACCGCCGACCAGACACACCTGCTGGGGGTCAGCGGCCAGATGGTCTACATGTCCGAGCAAAATTTGTATACATACAACACAGGCTACGACTGGGTCACAGGCAGCGAACGCACCGACATCACCCGCCTCGCCCTGCGCGGCACCACGGTCGCCCCCGCGGGCAACGTCACGGTGCCGGGGCGGGTCGACGACCGCTACCAGCTCAGTGAATACGCCAACGAGCTCCGCGTCGCCACCACCGACCGCCGCGGCAACCACATCTACGTCATCGAGTCGGATTTTGCCACCATCCGCTCGCTGGAGGGCCTCGCCCCGGGTGAGCACATCAAAGCCGCCCGCTATCTGGGCGACAAAGGCTACCTCGTCACCTTCCGCACGACCGACCCACTCTACAGCATCGACCTCACGCCGGGGGTCGGCCCGCGCCTGCTGGGCGAGCTCAAGATCCCTGGCTGGTCAGACTACCTCCACCCGTGGGACGACCGCACCCTGATCGGCATCGGCAAGGAGGTCCGCCCCGAAGCCGAAGCCGCCGACGTCCTACGCCCAGAGGACATCCTCGGGGTCAAGGTGTCGATCTTCGACGTGTCTGACACCCGCAACCCGCGTGAGACGCACAAGCTGGTCATAGGCGGCCCAGGGTCAGAGAGTGCCGCCCTGCACGACCCACACGCCTTGGTGTGGCACGCAGCCGACGGCCTGCTGGCCCTGCCCGTCAGTCTCATGCCCCCCAGCACCACCGACACCCCCCAGTGGGACCGCACCCCCGTGTGGCTGGGGGCAATAGTGCTGGAGCTCAACAAAACCGACGGCATCACCCTGCGCGGGCGCATGACCCACCACGACCAAGACATCTATGACCAACCCCCAGAAGAGTTTTGGCGCGGCATCGACCACGAGGAAACCATCAAGCGGTTGCTGTGGGTCAATGACGAGTGGTACAGCCTGTCAGACAACGTCGTCACCAGCCACCGCTGGGCTGACCTCTCCACCCTCGACCGTCTGGAGCTCGACCCCAAAAACTGCGCCGACCTCCTGACGGAGTCCAGCTGCCGCGCCAACCCCTACTGCCGACCGATCGTGACCGACATCTGCACCGAGGTCGGGGGCATCCCGCTGTGTACGGGCCAAGCGTTTGACCAGTGCGTGCGGGCGGACAGAGCGGAGTGGTGAGGGGAGGGAGCGGAATAAACACAGGAGCCGCGAGGGGGGTAGGCTCCTAATTGAAAAAAATGAAATCAAAATTAAAAAAGGGAAAAAAATAGTCTCTTGTAAAAATTGCATTACAAATTCTGTGTCTTATTTATATTTGTTACACGATGAAAAATTTTTCTCTCGTTGGCCTGTTGGTGGTTAGTCTGTTGGTGGTGGGGTGTGGAAGTGACAAAAAAGATGCTCCCGTGGCCGAAAAAAACACGACGGAAGTCACAACTGAAAAAACAAAAGAAGCAGGTGCTGAGAAATCTGAAAACACACTCGGTGAAAAGTGTGAAGAGTACTTTGCGTTCTTGGAAGAATGCCTGCCAAAACTAGACGCAGCGTTTTCCAGCACCTACCAAGACGCACTCGACCAGTCCCGCGCGCAAATGGAACAGGTCGGATCAGAACAAATGGAAGCCGTCTGTGCACAAGGTCTCGAAGCATCGAAACCAGCCCTGGCTCAACTGGGTTGCTAGTCTTTCTGACAGACAACTTTACCAAAGAGGAGGAAACATAACGCTTCCTCTTTTTATTGAATATATTTTCTGGCCAAATTCACATCACAAAAGAGAGCATGGACGCAGACACTATCACACCGATAGCCTTGTCCGCCTCCACCCCTCCAAAACCCATGCTTTAATTTATTTAATAATAAAAGTAAGTATTGACAAATTAAGCCAACACCTCTATACATGACGTAACACTTTGACTGCTTTACTTACAGTCAGAGTGATCGTTCTTTGAGGTGACGACGTTTGGTCTGTGGTCTCTGGCGAGTAAAGGGGATTTCGCTTGAGGCTGCAGAAGGTGCTAATATTGGCAACCCTGACAGACTCAGACAAATATAAAATTCATCTATGCTTGGATGGACACTTATATTTGGAGGGCTCATGCTGGCGTACGCTGGCCGCAGCCGCGGGAGGAAGCTCGATGACACCAGCATGAGAATGCTGTATGTCGCAGGCTCTCTTTCAATCTTTGGCGGGATACTTTACGTATTACCGTTGGAGTTTTGGCTCGCGTTGGTCCTCATGCTAGAGTCATAAACTGACTCTTTATCATTCTCAGTAGGTGGGGAAAAGCCGCCGTAGCACTCGGCAAACGACACCTCTGTTCCAACCCCTCAGGAGGGCGAGTGGACGCAGACACTATCACCTCGATAGCCTTGTCCGCCTCCACCCCTCCAAAACCCATGTCATTTAGACTCTCCTCCCAAGGGTGAGTTTTTTTAATTTCTGAATACTCCCTAGTGCAGCTGCTGCCACTGGGACGGAAAGTCAGGGTGTGGCGCCAGCACGGTGGGGTTCGTCCTGCCGTGGTGCTGCTGCGCAGCCAAGGACCCAATCGTCGGCGGTGAACCGTCTTCGGTGACGATCACCTCGGAAGCAAACAGATCGCCATAGGGGTTCGGGAAGTCGCTATACCCTACCTGGCCGTATTCTGAGTGGGTGATGCATATCGGTCCAATAGTGACCCCGAGGCCATCTAACGCTTCATAAAAATGACGTACATACGTACCCATAAGGCAGGCATCGAGCAGAAATATGTCTTGCTCCGCCGGCACCTGCGAAGGCGACGTCTGGCTATATCGCTGGGCATACGCCTGGGCCAGCTCGTCAGGGGTGATGCGCACCCCTTGACTGTGGTTGACGCCGCCATTGGGGTTGGCTTCTCCCGCTGACAAAAACAACCCTTCTTCACCTCCATGCCCCTCAAAATGAAAAGTCATGGGCGAGGGCGCTGTCTCTATCTGCGTCAGGATTAACTCTTTCTGGGCAGCGAGCTCGGCGGTGTCTTTGCTCGCACGGACAAACTCATGGCTGCTCGCGTGCTGACAGATCAGTTCTTGCCGAGCGGGCTTGCCAAACCGTAAGTCGCTACCACTGCGCCAGACGTCGATCTCCTTACTCCATGGCAGGTTCATATCTTCGTAGTCCTGCTGGTGATACAAACTCACCACATGACGGCCTGTGAAAAGTGGCACATCTGCGTACCGCGCCTGCTGCCCCTGCAAACGTTCGAGTTCGTGGCTGAAATTTTCTTCATTGACCATGGCGTCGGCCACACAGAGGTTTCGCACCACTGACGCAGCCAGATTCACCGCATCAAGGGCTGAAGCTTCTTTCGGGAGCCACTCATCTTTCACTTCAGTCAACCCTTGCAGGTGGACGTCTTCGGTAATTCCGAGATAGAACAGAATATTTACAAGACTAGAAAGGCCATCATCACTTTTTACGTCGTTTTCTAGCAGGTCAAAGTACCTTGTCTTCCTAAAGAGAGCAAATATCAGAAATCCTCCATAAAATTTGAGCTGCTCAGGGGTGAGGTCGATGGGGATTTTGAGTGTATTTACACCATCAGTTTTATCTATTTCTATTTTTCCAGCAGTTTCAAGATTATGAATTTCAATAACCATAGGCTGAAAAATCGATAATACATAGGTATCGACTTCATCGATGGCAGCTTTCAGCTGCGGTAAGAGTTCACTATTTATTTGTTGATAATTATAGCGAATACTGGGCATCAGCCGAATGGCTGTTATCCCTTTTGCGTTGGCCATTTCCGTCAGCTCTGCTTGCAGGGCCTGGCGTTGGGTTTGTTCGTCTACGGCCTCACGCAGCTGCATAATGATGTCCGCCACAGGCGCATGGTGGTCGACCAGTACTTGGCTGGGGTCCAGCTGCATTCCTGGGGTCAGGGCCTCTTGGGCATTGACCTGGGCAGACTGACAAAAGATATCGACCCGCTGCAAGTGCCCGATTTCTTCGTTGCTCAGCTGGTCAAAGACCGTATAGAGCTTTTTCACATACGCCAGGGCCTCTGCTGGCGGCAGATGATCTTTCAGATACAAGCTCACGTCATAACAGGCAGATAACTCCTGCAATAAGGCTTCGAGAATTTCTTGGTCATCTTGCAGGAGTGACTCCGCCAGCTCGTCCAGCTCAGGCGTGAAGGTCGGCATATCGAGATTGTCGGCTTTTTCGGGCTGGTGATTGTTTGTTTTTTCCATGGAGGGAAGAATAAGTTACCTACTGTTCGGCATCATCTGCACCATCACGGCCACCTGCCGCTCCAGCGGCCCGGTCAGCTCCAGCAGTGTCAGCCGCTGGTCATACGCCAGCACCAGCCGCCCGTCATAGAAAGGCAACGTCAGGCTCCCCCCCACCAGCGCGGTGACCGCGCAGGCCTGCGCGGCCAGGTCGGCCTGCGGGGTGCCCCCCTGGCTGACCATCACAAAGGTGTCGAGGAGCGTCTCAAGGTAGGTGCTCGCGCTGGCGCGCGCCGTGTCGACGGTCGTCACGGCGGCCCCCGTCCCCAGCAGGTGCACCGTCACCAGCCCCTCGCCCAGTGGGGGCAGGCCGGACTCCACCACCGTGGTCAGGTCAACCAGGTCACGCGGGGCACTGCTGCGGATGGTATACGTGCGCATCAGGTGATTATACACCAACGGCAACGAAAAATCGAGCTGTCAGTCGCAGGTCTACGCTTTTGGCTCGTCTGGGTGGGGCACAGCCTCTATCCGCTGGGTGATCCACTCAGGGTAGTGCTCCGTAGCGTATTCCGACTGCTGCGCGGCAAAGATCTGCGCCTCTTGCCCGAGGCGGTCATATTCGGCGCTGCTCGGGTAGGGGTGACGCAGCAGCTGGGCGGTCAGCGCCCGCTGTCGGGCCACGGCCAGCCCGTGGGCCAGCCCCGCCACCAGCTGTTTACGGTCATCTGTGGCCAGGGTCGGCGCCGCCAGCAGGGCCAAGACCTGACGCAGCCCAAAGGGCAAGTTATCCGTCGGGAGGTGCACTTGCCGTGAGGGGGTGCTGACTGTCACGTGTCGGGGGCCCCACTGGGTGGGGTCTTCTAGATCGGGCAGCACACGCTCGACCAGGGCCGAAAGGTACCCCCGCAGCACGAGGCCCTGGGCCTGGGTCATCATCGCCACGAAGTCGAGCTTCGTCAGGGCGGTCAGGTGCGACATCTGCGGCGCAGCGGTGCCCAGCTGTTGCAGCAGCGCCTCCCGATAGTGCCCAGCCAGCTGCTGGGGCAGCTCTTCCCCGAGGGCATACAGCTCCGCGTTGCACCGCTTCAGTCTGGCTCTCAAGTACATCATCACTTGTTCCGCCAGCTGCGCCCCCGTGTGGGTGAGGTTATGGTCGAGCTCTTCGTTTGTCACGCGGGCTTCAGCTTCATTGAGCGGAATGGCGTCTTCGGCAGGGGGCTCAGGCGGCATATTCTGGCGGTGTTTAATTTATTTCATGGTTTTTATAGATTTACGGGAGGGCGGAGGTCAAGCGAGAGTGATCAAATATGAGATGGCTCAATGAGAGGCACTTCACTCTTCCGCCTCTGTCTGGGCCTGCAGCCACGCCACCCGCTGGCGGAGCGCCGCTTCGGCGGCGGGCGAATGTTCGGGGGTGTTCGGGTCGTTGGGGGCAGTGGGGGGGCTCGGGGCCCGCCCAGGGTGGTACTGCTCGCCGTGGCGGTACCGCAAGTACCACTTGGCCGTGCTGACGTCCCGCTCTTCGACTATCTGCTCCCGCAACACATCCTCCGCCACCCAGCGCAGCTGGTCAGGGTCACACAGCGGGGAAGTAACCGGCAGGCGCTCCCACCACTGGGGCCAGAGCTCCCGCGCACGATAATACCGCGACCGCGACACCCCGGCCGCCTCACACGCCTGACGCACAGACGCCCCCTCCGCCAGCGCACTCCGCACCCGCCATATCCCCTGGGCCAGCTCAGGGTCAGGCTCGGGCGGCACAGGCGTGAGGATGGGCGTCGGTGTCGGCACAGGGGTGGCGTCGTCAGGGATTGAGTTCATCACTCTTGGCTCTAGCGGGCTCGGGGGCATTTCGCCAAGATTTTCACGTTAACGGCAACCGTGTGCTAGAGCAGACTTGTCTTCTACTCGCTCACCCCCTACGCCCTATGTCTCGACGTCCGTGGTTGGCTCGGTTTCAGTCCCCCACCACCCCTTGGGGCAAATCCGCCCGTGACGGGTTGCTCGCGGGGGTGTCGGCTTTTCTGCTCAGCCTGGCCGACACGCCCCAGTGGGCCGACTGGGCGCCGTTGCTGGTGGCGGTGTCGACCATGGCCCTGGCCCAGACCAACCGCCTGCACCGTGACAGCCCTCCCCCCGTCGCCCCCCCCCGACTGGGTGAATACAGCCCTGGCCCCACTGACCGATGACCCCCCACACCCCCCACCCCGACCCAGACCGAGAGATGCTCGTCAGCCTCACCCAGCTGCAAGTCCAGTTTGAGTCCATCCAGCGCCAGCTCGACCAGATCTTAACCCAAACCACCCGCACCAACGGCCGCGTGCGTCGGCTCGAGCATTGGCGCGGGCTGATCGTCGGCGGTCTGAGCGTCGTGACGGTGCTGCTCGGGTGGGTGGTCAGTGTGGTGGGGTGAGGGGGGGAGCGAAAAAGTGAGAGGAATATTATTGCAATATCATTGAGAGTGTATAAAGTAAAATAAAAAACACACAAATCCGCCCGCCCCGTGGTGCCCAGTCGCCCCACCGTGCCGAGCGCAGTGTGTGGTTTTCATTTTTTTAATTTTCAGGCAGATGCGATGGACGAGTGAGAGCTTTGTGCGGAATTTCAGCAACCCCCAGTACCAAAAAAACCTGCAAGCGGCTCAAGCCGCACTCGACCCCATGGCAGTGCACCAGACAATCGAAACTCAGCAAAAAAAGAACGGATCGCTCGAAGAAGTCTACGTCTGTGACCGGGTTGACCAGCTGCTGGAGCAAAATCCCCAGCTCGATGCCCTGCAGTACGTCGTGCAGTCAGTGCGCAACAACACCAAGCTCATGCTCCTGCTGAAAAATCATAACGCAGACGCCGCAGAAGACACAAAAACCACAGAGGCGAAACACAGAGGGAAATTACGAGGGAAAGTACGGCAGTTCATACAGAAGCTAGAAGCCCAAGACCACCCCAGCGGCCTGTCAGAGGGCATGGTCAAGCAAGTGATCCGCGCGGTGGATAATTTTGACCTCACTCTCGACCTATGGCGGGTGTCAGACCTCCCCTACGGGCGAGGGTACCTCGAAATCGGCCTGCGAAACGCGAAAAATGCAGCAGAGACAGCACGAGTGTTGGCCCAGCTGCCAGACGATTTCACCCTCAGTCACTTCCTCCGCACCCTGCCTGACCACTACGAAAAATTAGACATCGACCGACTTCCCCGTGCGACGGTTGACACTTTCCCGCCACATATGCAGTGGTACGTCGCCATCCTCGAGGCCGACGACCCCGTGCCGTTTGTGGCCGCCTACCGCCAGTACCTCCCCGACGACCCCAAGCATCTGGGCTACGCCCTGGTGCAGGCCGCCCCGACCCAGCCCGAAGCCCTCCGCCGAGTGACAGCGCTGGAGTTACCGCTCAACGAGGGGGCCATAAAAACGATCGAGGAAAAACCAGGAACCGCGAGCAATGCAGTCGAAAAGGTGATCGCCAACCTCCAAAATGCAGAGAAATATGCGGTTGATGAACTGGAAGCCGTGTATGACCTGTGCCGTAACCTGAGCGAAGTGAAACAAGTCTTTCAGCAGCTAGAAAAATCAGCCCATAACTGGAAGGGATCAGTGCGACGGTCCAGCAAAATCATTCCGCACATCAAAAACTACCAAGACGCCTTTGACCTGCGCGAATGGTATGACGGCTACCTCGACAGTGCCATTCATATTGATTGCCTACTCCGTTTTGCCAAAAATCCTGCCGACCGCCGTGCCCTACGCCAGCGCCTCCTGCATGGGGGGAAGAAAAGACGTTAAACTCTGTTCACAAAATGTATACAGAGGTTTATGCGAGGAAAACCCCCACCCTCACCCTTCCCCCCGCAGCCGCTCCCACGTCAGGCACTCCAGCACCGCGCCATACGGCGTGTCGGTTTCCACGGCCAGCCCCTCTGTCTGCGGGGTGACCGCGCACGTCCCCACTATCCGCACTGGCCGCGGCGTCGCCCACAGGTCATACGTCACGGTGGGGGGCGCGGTCAGCGCGGCGGCCCCCCCCACCAGCAGCCCCCCCCCCAGCCCCAGCACTACGCCCCAGCGACGCTGCGTCCCCGCCAGCTCAGTGGTTTTCTCTGGATTTTTCGTGGTCGTGGTGTTCATCCCCCGCACCCTGCCACAGGGCGGTCAGGCTGGTCCAGGGCAGGGCTTCACATGGTTTTCAGGCTGAGTTTCTTGTTTTGTTGTTGACATAGTTTGCCTGAAGATTATTATGAATAAGTACTGCTTTAGTACAGATCTTTGAAGTCATGTTTCACTTATGGTCTCAGCACTGTTGTCAAGCAGTCTTTTGACAACATTGTTGAGGCTCTAGGTTGTCTTGGGCCTTAGTCAAAATTATAATTTATGTCTATTACATTGATTTGCCTGATAGGGTTATCCCTATCGGGTTTATTGACTGGCGCTTCCATTTCTTTTGCCGAGAAGGCAGAAGAAAATAGCGCAAAAAAACAGATTTGTACAGGCGTCGGTGTCTTCACTGGCATCTGTACATATATATTCGCCCTTGTATGGGTGATATATCTGTGCGGAGGCATAAACTGATAAAACAGTTCGATGTTTTATCATTTAAAGAGGCTATCTTTGTCCAAGTTTTGAAACAGGACTTTTTATTATCGAGGACCGTAGTTGAGTAAAAAATTCTATTTTTTCCTCACCGGTCCTAAACCCGTGCCAAAAAATACATCTTAAAATTATTTTTATAAAATAGGAACATTAAGATCATGATCGATTACTGAAATATGCAAACTGTCCCACGGTGGTTCGCTGCCGCAGTCCACGAAACCACTCTACCCCCCCCCACGCACAGATCCCCCAGCGACGAAAGGACCCCAGCGAATGCGGAAGGTTGCGTAGATGGAGCGCAGCGGAATCAAGCCCCCTGAAGCATTCAAGATTGACTGATTGCAGACATCCGAGGTGATCGCGCCACCTGGCACATAGCCTAGCGATCGCGGAGGAAAGAGGAGTGGTGAGAGAGCCAGTCGGGAGCGATGAGCGACCCACGCGCAGCACATATATCGACGAAAGAACAAAAGCGAATGCGTCGCCAGCGTGCCGTCCGACCAGCGGGAGGACAAACCGCGGCGACAGCATTTAAGATTGACTGGTTGCAGCCCTCCGAGGTGATCGCGCCACCTGGCACATAGCCTAGCGATCGCCGAGGAAAGAGGAGCGATCACGAAGCAGCGCGCCTTTGGGGCGACCAAGACCCAAAAAGCCGCAGCGAAGTGATCCAGCGACGAGCGATGAGCGACCCACGGCGAAATCACCCAGCGACGACCTGAAGCATTCAAGATGCCTGAGTGCCTGCTGCAGACATCCGAGCGAGTCGCTCCGTCTGTGATAATTTCAGACTCGTGAGGAAAGAGCAGCGGGAATCTGAAGTGCAGGGAGCGGTAGCGACCCGCCTGAAGATTGCCCAGCTGCGACAACGAACCGTGGTTCGCTATATAGCAGACTCCCTCCACCACATTTCCCCCTATTTCCCCACCCCCCGCAACCCCTTTTTCCCCATTTGCGTACACATTTTTTGACCACGCGCCACTTCCTCTTTATGTATTATCTGACCCTTTCATGAATTCCTCCATTTCACCCACATGAAATT
Source organism: Candidatus Altimarinota bacterium (assembly GCA_020631075.1). Taxonomy (GTDB): domain Bacteria; phylum Patescibacteriota; class Gracilibacteria; order UBA4473; family UBA4473; genus JAHDHX01. Next base: position 128,848 of record JAHDHX010000004.1, on the reverse strand, counting down.
TCCTCATATTTGGCCCAGTCTGCGTCGGTTTTTGCTTTTGTGTGTGCTGCCCGCGGGGGTAATGGCCACCCTGACGGTCACGGTGCTGCCAGCGGCCCCGACCTCGGCACAGGTGCTGCAATACGTCTATGACCTCCGCGTGCCCGACGGGGTCGACATCGACATCGACACCAACGAGCTCGTCATTCAGGACGAGCTCCTCCCTGGCCAAGACACCGACATGCGCATCCCGCTGGACATATCCAGCGGGGTCGAGATCTACTCATGTTTCCAGAAAGAATATTACGCCGTCTGTGACAACTGCACCGCCAACTGCAGTGTCATCTTCCCCGAGGAGGACGACGACGACCCCGAAAACGCCTACGAGCGGGAGGAATGTGAGCGCGAGTGCGGCATCACCTTCCCCGATTGCAACCCAGAGGGATGCGCCTATGACCTGCGCGTGTGTCGCTGGGGCTGCCACCGCAATAACCGCCAAGACCCCGAAGCCAAAGCCAGCTGTCAGGCCCAGTGCAACGTGACGTATGACGTCTGCCGTGAGGATTGCGCGTCCGAGACCCAGCAATGCCACGAGCTCTGCGACGAAGTGTTTGCCGACGGCACCACGGGGGTCGAGGCGTGCCACACTGATTGTGACACCGAGGGCCAAAAGTGCCTTGATCCCGACTGTTCGGAGTATTACAGCTGCCAGCTCACCTGTGACGAGTCACACGAGGCAGGCGGCCCCGAGCACAGCGCCTGCCGCACTCAGTGCGACGTCGACCACCCCGAGTGTCACGAGCCAGGGTGTGAGGAGTACGGCGTGTGCCAGCTGTCATGTGGGGCGGACCACGTCGTCGGCACCGCGGAGTACGACGCCTGCCAGACCACCTGCGACGAGCAGCACCCCACCTGCCACGAGCCCGATTGTGTCGACAGTTACGGCATCTGTAAGGAGGTCTGCTACGCCCAGCACGAGCCAGGCACCGAAGGCGAACTGACCTGCGTCGACGACTGCGTCAGCCAGCACGACACCTGCATCGAGACCCCAGACCCCACGAGTACTACCACCACTACCACCACAGGCACCGCCCCGACCACAGGGCCGACCACGGGCCCGACCAGCACCAGCAGCACTGGCACCGCCCCGAGTGTGAGCTCCACCAGCACCGCCCCCAATGTCAGCAGCAGCTCCAGCGGCGGGTCACCCCGCACCGTACCCAGCACCAGTGGCAGCGGTTCGAGCAGCAACGGCAGCAGCCAGTCGAGCAGTGTCAACACTGACGACCCCTCCTTTAAGGGCGCAGCCCCAGTCATCCCCCAGCGAAAGAAAACCGCTTGCACCCCCATCCCCACCCTCCGCGCCAAGGACGACCTCCCCCGCATCGACCGCATCCCCTTCACAGGGTCTATTCCGCAAGATCTGATCGACCGTTACCTCGCCGAGTCGCAATTCTCAGACATCGAGACAGGCGACCTCTACTACACGGCTTTCGCCACGCTGGCCGCCCAAGGGGTGATCAACGGCTATGACGGCAACGCCATGCGCCCCAACGAAGCCGTCAGTCGGGCCGAGCTCGCCAAGGTGCTCGCCCACACGTTGGAGCTCACCGTCTACGCCGACTGCGGCACCTTTTTCTGGGACGTCGCCGACGCCTCGTGGTACGAACCCTACGTCAACGCCCTCGTCCTCAACTCCCTCGTCGAGGGCTACGCCGACGGCTCCTTCCGCCCCAGCGACCCCATCACTTTGGCCGAGCTCTTGGCTATCTTGGGCCGCGCCGTGCCCGAGCTCACCGACAACGCCACCGAGCCCGAAGCCGTCCGTGACGGCCTGACCACCCGCGGCATCTTCCCGCCCGAGGTCCAGCGCAACGCCCTCGACTCCATCGTCACCCGGGCGGAGCTCGTCACCATCCTCTATCGGCTGGCGACCGTCCTCGACAACGACGCCACCGCCTACCACGACCTCATCTTGCTCAGCGCCCCCAGCGTCGGCCTGACAGACATCCCCCTGCAGCGCTCCCTCCTGTCAGACGAAGCCTCATGGCTCCGACCCACCCTTGAGGGCGGCGCCTTCTATGCCGACGCCCGCCCTGGGGTCGAGGCCGTCATTGCCTTTGGCCACGCGTCATTTGACGAATCCGACAGCCCCGCCCTGCGCCTGTTTCAGGTCGTGGTCGAGTCACTGGCCGTGGGCGAGCAGTTCTTCCTCACCACGGGGGAAGACACCATCAGCTACACTATCAACTCCCGCGAGGAAGTCGCCGAAACCGACGTCGCCGCCCTGGCGGACGCGGCCGCGTCGACCGAGTTCCTCTTCTTCGCCTGTGACCGTGATGACGACTACCGCGTGGTCTTCACCGCCACGCGTGACTAGTCCCCAGTCACATTCCCTCCCCCCCGAGGGCTGACCACCGCGTCAGCCCTCTTTTTGTGTGTCACCGTGTCAAAGATCACCCCGCTACAGTCAGGCTCTACCACAGGCGAGGGTTTTAGGCCAAAGGCGGAGTGCGTGGCGGGAAGAGATTTGCGGTAAATTCTATGCGCACAGTGCCCCCCCCCAAGCACAGATGGACAAAGGCGGCACACAAAAAAATACCCCCATCATCAGTCTGCACTGACGATGAAGGTATAACTGGTTGGTTTCAGGAGATTATTAGGAAAAATATATCCCAGATAATGATTGCGCCCAGCATGCAGCTGATCATGTACTCCTTTTCATCATTGTGACGGAGTTTTCCGTCAAACATAATTTTGACTGTAATAGCAGCAAGTAAAATTGCTGCAAAAATCACTAAGGAGACAACATAGGGATTTGTATACTTTGGTGATTTCTTAACAATATGAATAAAAAGAGAAATTACGGTCGGCGCCCCCATGAGCGCCAAAATTGGTATCCACCTCGTATTCTGAGGTGTGTGCACCATGTCGGTGCGCCTCCACTTTCCCTCTATCTCGTCTGGGTAGACGTATTTTTTGTCTTCCCCAAAGAAGAAAGCACAAGAATAAAGAAATAGTGAAACAGCTGAAATACAAATAAAAAATGCCATAATAAAAAAATTTTAGTTTGGTTAAATAAAAATGGTTCACCCGAGCCCCCCGTCACCCCCCTCAGGCGAACCATTTTTACGTGTCATCACTCCTGAAAGCCGAAAAGAACCAGTGACCACTGCCCGCCCCTCGTCAGCGGTACGTTGCATTTTTTATTTCATTTTGAATAAGATTGCAAGTAAATGCTGCTTCTCCCTCCAGTTTGCCCCCGTAGCAGGGTGGGGGAGTCACCACACAAAAAAATACCCTCAACATCAGTCTGCCCTGACGCTGAAGGTATGCTCCCCAGTTTCCCCCCCAGTCACGCCCCGTCCCTACTCGTCAAACAGATACAAGTACTCCTCATACCCTTCGGCCGGCATCGCCTCCCGCGGGATGAACAGCAGCGAGGCGGAGTTGGTGCAGAAGCGGCGGCCGCCCTCCGCTTCGGGCCCATCGTCAAACACATGGCCCACGTGCCCCGCGTCTGACCGCACCTCTGTGCGGGTCATGCTCAGACTATTGTCTTCGTGCAGGGTGACGCTGTCGTCGTCGATCGTCCGCCAAAAGCTGGGCCAACCCGTGCCGCTGTCATACTTATGCGTGGAGGAAAACAGCGGTCGGCGTGTTACCGTGTCGACATAGATCCCCTCGGCTTTGTGGTCCCAGTACGCGTTGTTGAAGGGTTCCTCCGTGCCGTCCTCCGCCACCACGTGGTACGCCAGCGGGTCGAGGTCCGCCAGCAGGGCCTCTATCTCTTCTGGGGTGTAGTTGTAGTCACCCCGCGGCGCGACGGCAGACGCGGCTTCTTGCTTGCTTTTTTCGTACTCGAGGGCAGCGTCCTTGGCCCAGTTCTCACTGATGAAATCCGCCCGCCCACTGCCTTGTTTATACTGCTCATACCGCTGGGCACTTTTTAGGTAAAAATCCTGATGATACTCATCCGCCAGGTAAAACCCCGTGTAGTCGACCACCGCGGTCACGATCGGCTCGGCAAATTTCGCACTGTCGGCCAGCCCCTGGCGGGACGCTTCAGCCAGGGCGCGCTGGGCGTCGTCATGCACATAGATCGCCGTGGTGTAGTGCGCCCCTCGGTCAGCGAATTGCCCGCCCGCGTCGGTCGGGTCGATCTGCCGCCAATAAATGTCCAGCAGCTCGTCATAGCTGATCACGCTCGGGTCATAGGTCACCTGCACGGCTTCGCGGTGCTGGGTGGTGCCCTGCGTCACGGTCAGGTAGTCGGCCGTGTCGGCCGCCCCCCCCGCAAACCCGACCACCGCGTCGACCACGCCGTCTGTCTCTTGGTACGCAGGCTCCATGCACCAGAAGCAACCCCCCGCAAAGGTCGCCACCCGCAGCGCAGTCAGCGGGGTGTCTGGCTGGTCAGCCGTGTTGGTGGTCATTTGTGTGGGGTTGGTGTCAGCGGTGTCACTCATTGTAAAAAAAAATCATTGATCGCGTCGTAGCTCAGACGGCCGTTGAGCGTCTGGGTCGTGCCGTCCGCGGCAAACAGCACCCCACTGGTCTGGCGGGTCACGCCGTACTCCGCGCGGAGGTCCCCCTCCGCGTCATAGTCCGCCTGCAGCACGAGGGTGCTGGGGGGCAGCTGGCTGAGGTTGGCTTGCAGTTTTTTGTCCAGGGCGAGGCAGTTGGGGCACCATGAGGCCGAGAAATTAAGCACGAAGGGCACGCCCGCCGCCTGCAGGTCAGCCAGCAGCGCTGGGGTGTACTCCGTGTAGGCAGGCAAGGCAGGCAGCGCAGGCACGTTGGCCGTGTTGCTGCTGGCTGTGGGCGCGGGTGTCGGCGTACCTTTCACCTGATAAATCATCTCCGCCACTTCCCCGCGGGTCACCTGCGCCGTGGGGGCGATGCCTGTGCGGGGCGTGGCGCTGGCCGCGGCCAGGGCGCTGACATACACGTCATACCACTGGTTGCCGGCGGTGCCACCTCCCACGTCAAAGGTCTCGGCCACGATCTTGGCGGCCTCGGCGTAGTTGACATTGTTGCCCCCCTTGAAGGTACCGTCAGGGTACCCCCCCACGACGCCGTTTTGCTTGGCGACGCACACATAGGGCGCAAACCAGTCACTGGCCTGCACGTCACTCAGCCCTATCCCCCCCACGCCACAGCGGGCAATGGCCGCGTCACTGAAGGCACTTTCGATCATAATCTTGGTAAATTCGGCCCGATTGATCGCGTTGTCAGGGCGAAACGAACCATCCCCATACCCACTGACGATGCCTTGGTCTTGCACATAGGTGATCGCTGACGCGTGGGGGTGGCTGGGGGCCACGTCAGCAAACTGGGCCCCCGCCACGGCCGTCAGGCCCAGCGTGAGGAGGATGGAAGCGAAGAGATAGTTTTTCATGCCGCGAGTGTAAGAATTAGCGCCCATGTGGAAAGGGGAGGGGAGTAGTGTGGGCTACTGCCCCCTCCATTTCCCTTCCGCATTTTTTCACGGTATAATGCCACTGTAAGCCAAAAACCAAAACACAGTCACTATGCCTCCTCAGTCAGCCCCCGTGCCCGAACGCCCCGCCTCCGCCGTGGTGACGGACTTCGTGCGGCTGCAGCACCAGCTGTCTGACCCCGACTTTGCCCACCACTACGCACAGGCGCACCTGGCCACGTTGTCGGCGGACGTCCGCTGGCGGGTGAGTGTGGGGCTGTCTGCGGGGCCTCTGCCGCCCTCGGCCGTGCGCCTGACCCACCGTGACATCGGCGACGCGACGGTCTTTCGCCAGCAGCTGGCAGACGCCGAGTTCCCCCGTGACCACGCCCCCAGCGCCCACACGGCGCAGGCCCTCGGGCACACGCTGGGGCAGCTGCTCGAAGACTGGCTCACCCCCGCCCACGCCGAGCGCCTCACCCAGTGTCAGGCCTGGGCCGACCGTCTGGCCCAGTGCGGTGACGTGGGCCAGTTTTTGGAGGCTCTGCACGAAGATATTCGTTATCAGCCAGACTATGAGGCCCAGATGGGGCTCGACCCCGCCGCCACCCTCCACGAGCTCAAGATCTCTTCCCCCAGTCGAGTCTTTGACCACGGGCAGCCCATTGCCCCGCTGGTGCCGGTGGATCCCCGCACCACGCCTGAGCTCTTCGGCCACTGGCTGCGGGCGGAGCTCCGCCCCCAGCACGCCCTGACGGTGCCCGCGGTGCAGCGCGTTATGGCCCCGCTCGTCAAGGCCCAGCCCCACCCGCTGCTGACCCGTGGCGGCCTTTTGCAGATTTTATCCGACCAGCTGCTAGCCCTGCCCGTCAACGTCCGCTCGGCCTACTTCACCCAGCTCCGCCAGGAGCCCTTCTTCACGCCATATGAGTACGACCAGCTGCTCCACGCGGTCATGCGCGGGGCGGGGGCTGTGCCGTCGGTCATCGCCACGGCGGCCAACCAGCAATATGCCCCCGCTGAGAGCTTCGACTGGCACCAGACCACCACCCTGACCATCGCGGGGGACGAGACCCCCACCCCGACAGACACCGACACTGCTGACACCCCTGAATCCCCCCCCGCAGACACCGCAGACCGCACTGACCTCACCACGGCTGACACGGGCTATGACGTGCTGCATAAAGGGGGCCTGACCCCCGCGCTGGTTGCGCCCCTCGCGTCGCACTACCGCTTGGGTGAGCACCCCCTGCACCCGCAGGCCCAGCATGAACTCACCACCCTGCTGGCGGCCTGGGGGGCCGAAGCCGCACCTGACGTCCCCTTGCCGACTCTTGTCTGGCGGCTGGTGGGGTCACGGTCAGACGTGCGGGCCTTCCGTGCGTTTGTCACGCAGCAGCTGGCCGCCCTGGCAGTCACAGATCTGAAAGAAGCCACTTTTTCCTCACCCCATGCGACTCCTCCGCTACACCCCGCGGCGCTAGCCCAGCAGCGGGCCATCTGGCAGCGGATAGTCGAGCAGCTCGACTGGCGCGAGCGCGAGCTGCAAGATCGCATCACGGGCGATATCGAATTCCCCCAGCACCCCCTGCACCTGCTGCACTCACTCAGCACCGTGCTGGCCCCCGCGTGGGGCCGCCGCCTGTTTGACCACCTCGAGGACGGTCAGCCCCTGCTGGCGGACGTCACCGAGTTGCCCCTGTCCGCGCTGGCTCGCCCCACGCCGTGGCTGGTGGCGGCCACGGCGCACGCGGGGCGCCCCCTGTCTGATTTCGAAACCCAAGCCATCACCGACTGGTGGGCCGCCCACGCCCCCAGCTTGACTGATATGCTGCTGTCGACGGCCCTGCGCCACACGCGTGACCTCCGCGCGGACATCTTTGGTCAGGTGGCGCACCTGCCCGCGGCGGTGTCTGACCGCTGGGTGGCGCTGCTGCGCCAGCAGCTAGCGGCTGACCCCACCTGGCTGGCGGGGCGCTATGTTCCTACCGCGTCCAGCACCATCGAAGCGTATCACCAAGCCCTGCAAGACCTCAGCTTCGTGCTCAGCCTCCCCCCAGACCAAACCATAGCCCTCCCCGAGGTGGCCGAAAGTCTGGCGGAGTTTGCGGTGTGAGGGGGGCTGAATGGGTTACTCTGCAGCGCCTGAATTGGCAGTCTCGCTGCTTTCAGTCTCTTGCTCTGTAAAGAGCTTCACACCGAGCTTTCTGATCGTCGTTGTGTTGATCATGTTTTGGAATTTTGCCTGAGCGAGATCAGTATCAGGGTTCTTGATATTTTTCAGACGCATATTTGGAAAAAACTTTTTTCCACGACTGGGCCCATTTAAAGATACAGGTGGATACTGCTTCCCTATTTTCGTAGTTCGATTAAATCTGGGAGCGTCTTCAGTAGGTTCAAATTGAATCCGCAAACTCATACCATTACCACCAGTTTGGTCACTGTCAACCTTCAAAACAGCCTTTTCTCGATCATATTCCAGTGTCCGTATAGCAGTTTTCACTATATTTCGGATGTTTATCTGCTGCTCAGTTTTTACCGTTTCCCCGTTAAGGAGCGCTAGTGCCTCTGCTTCTGACCCCACCATCTTCCAGTCTATAAATTTTTTGAGTCTATTTTCGGTTTTTTCAAGGGCTTGGTTGAGGGAGGAGTATGTGGAGAGACTGTCTGATCTTTCAGAGCGAATGTCTGTAGTCTTTTCAGTCTCTAGCTCCGTGATCTTACTTTGCACTTCCACCACTATGGCATTGTAGACATTTCGTATTTCAGCTGGTGCCCCTGCCACTGTCGCTGAAACGGCTGTCTGGAAAATCTGTAGATCATTTTCTAATTGGTCAATCGCATAGGTACTTTGACGGCTTAAAAAGAAGTCATAAAATTCAGCGAATTCTTTGAGAAGATTCTGGACATTTTCTGCCTCTGGGCTGGTTTCGTTGGCATAGTTTGTCTGTAAGGCCTGCAGCGACTGCGCAGTGGTAGGCTCTGGCTCCTCCACCTCTTCCACCACCTCTTCTACTATTTCCTCTGTTACCTCTTCAACCTCCTCCACCTTCTCACTCTGCACCGCCGTCCCCCCGCCACCGTCGTCCTCAAACATATCGGCGATGACCCTCGGCACGGTGTATGACACCCCACCATAAGTTACCACACGGTCGGTGAGCAGGCTTTCGATCTGGGTCTGGGTGTCGGAGCCGAGCTCTCCTTGCAGCCCGATGGCCTGTCGCCCGTCCAGGCCCGCCTTCGTGCGGACGAAGCTCCGCAGCGCGGCGGCGTTGGCTTGCCCCATGCCCGACGACCCCCCGCTGTCGTACTTCCGCAGCAGGCCCTCCGCCCCCCCCGTGAAGGTCCCGTTGTCGGTGGCAAAGGCCTGCACATACTCCCGCATGGCGGTGACGGCGTCGGGGGCGTCTTCCACCCCGTTGAGGCTATCCATCAGTCCTTGCAGCTCGTGGTGGGTGGAGTTTTGCGCTTCTGTCAGCTCTCGGGCATACTCAGCGTCCATGGCGGTTTTCTCTGCCTCGTGGTTTTTTGTGTCTTCTACACTCAACCACACCCAGCGGTGGCAGTGGTCGGTCTGGGGCCAGTGGGGCAGGTGTTTCATCGGGTGATTATATCACACGCTGGGGAGTGTTCAGAAATTGGTTTGAGGCGAAAAAAGAGAGAATTTTGAGCGAAAAATGGGAGCGTATTTGCAGCCTTGATGAATCAAGGCAAAAATGCGCAACCATTTTGCAGCCAAAAAGATCCTTTTTTCACTCAAATCTTACTTGATACTTCAAGCTCAATCTCCTTATTCCAAATTTGTGAACACTTCCGAGTCCCAAGGGCAAGAGCAAGCAGCCCTGCAAGCACGATCAATAGTTGGTCTGCAGCAATATCATTCAACATACAGGTAACACCCCTTTTTGGTCACAGGGTCCACGACCCACGTGGCGACGCGCTGGGTTGACTTCCCCCTACGGCCCCGAAGGATGATGTCCTGCAACGTGATTTCACTGGGGTCTACTTTTCCGTCACCTATATCACCCCACTGCCAAGTGTTCTCAAGCATTTTATCGCTGTATTGAGAGTAGGGAGAGCTCCATGAATATTGATTGAAATCAGAACTAACGACGATATCTGGTGGATTGTGCCTCCCACGTGGGTAGTGTTCATGCAGAATTTCTTCAGTGTACTTCATTATGTAGTCACTTAAGCCTTTTGAATGACAAGCAGAAATCAGCCAGAGGTCAGTTTTTTTACGGTGAGAGGCCCAAATGCCGATTCTCCCCATCTCATCATAAGTGATGACATCTAATCCTGAGTCATTAATCAATTCATTTACTTTGTATAAAATTGTATCTAGGTTTTGGTCTTGGCGAGCTGACTCGGCAAACGCTTGAGTGAGTCTTTGGTTGATTTGTTCTCTATCGAGCATATAGACACCATACTCTTTCCCATGTCCACTCCAGATGACTAACTCGTTTTGCGGACGACGTTTCAGAGCTTCTAGTTCATCGGATTCTGCCATATGGATGTTTGCTAATCCATTACCGATCGAGTCAGGGAAGTCAAAGTGGTAGTCAGGCCATTCCCACTGGTGAAAAGTGCGTCCTTGGTCATGGGCGATGGTCTGCAAAAGTTCAGTAGTACATTTATTGGCGAAGCGTAAACTGTCACAGGAATAATGTTCGTTTATTTCATCGGCACCGACCAAGGTAATGTGTCGTTTGTGATAGGGGCGTACATCATTTATTTTTTCACGCCCAGTGATCATCATCCCTACAAGGTGCTGCAGATCAGCCAGTGTCGGTTTTAGGTTCTCTTGCAGCCAAAAGTTATTGGCGATGATTACTGGAGCACGATAGCGTTCGATGCCTGCTTCCTGAAGCTGAATTGAAAGCTCGGGATGTTTTTCCAGCATTTTGTGAGCCCACTCGGCGATTGGCACTTCCTCAGGTTTCAGAAGGCCTGGTTGTGGGGAAATGTTTCGGGTAAACAAAGCATAAAATTCAATATCACTCACTGTTAGGCATTTTTGCAGCCACGAGGTCAGGTCCGCGACACGAGATTGAGGACTAATAGCAATCGTGGTGTTATCTGCATAAAGACTATGGATATCCTTGTTGAGCAGACTAATTTTTAGCTGTAATTTGAAGCGCATATTGGGGTTGTACCACGATGGTTGTGAGATGTCCCAGCTTTCTAACTGACTCAAAACTGCCTCGAGATACACATCACAGGCTTGGGCGTTGAGCGCAGTTTGCCAAGGAGTAAGAGCGGACTCTGCCTGGTCTAAAAACTCTATCGATAATAAACAACCATCTGCCCTGATTCGCATATAGTTGGAGTATTTCTCTGTAAGGATGACAGCCAGCTCTGCCCAATATTCAGCCCAGTTGGTCCATTCAGCTTCTTCGGTCAGACGCAGAAGGTCTGACCACTGGGTGGAATGGTCTGCTTCGCGACACACCGCTCGAAAAGCCAATTGCTCAGCTGGTGTGGTGGGGAGTCCCTTGGTCACCTCTATTAATAAATCAGGGTCTGAAATATCACTCAGGTCAAGGCCACACGCTTCAGCCACAGCCAGGGCGGTGGTGTCAGCCATGGTGAGGGTGTCGGGGGAGGCCGTGGTGTAGATCTGCGGTGTGTTTGGGTCGACAGCGCTGGTCAAAACTTGCTCCACTGTACTGAGAGTTTCAGGGAGGAACTGGGAAAATTTCGGATCGGGGGGAATGTCAGCACTGCGAGGGGTGTTGTGGCTTTCGGCCGTCGGGGTCAAAAATGTCAGGGCAGTAGAGAGTGCGATTGATTTCATGACTTGCTTATAGCGATTGAGTCATGGTTGTAAATAGGTTGATAGGTTTTAATGTATAAATAAGATGTCCTATCTTTCCCCAGTTGTTTCAAAACCGAGGCTACACCTCACTTTGTTTCATATAAAACACAGGCAAGTGTTTTTTAACATTTTTGCCCGTTTAATAGACCTCGGCCCACATTCAGATAAAAAAAATATGTTTTCATAATCAATTACACAAATGGCGCTCGAACAAGATTACCTTCCCACTGGTGAAGAGACAAACACCCCGCAACCCCAGACCGTTGACACTGTGACCGACAACCTCGGGGCAGAAGCGACCGCCCAGACAACGCAGGTGACCCTGGCCGAGGTGCAGGTCCTGCTGAGCGACCCAGGCAATCGCGCGAAGTATGAGGACTACTACACCACCCCGAGTGTGCAGTACAACAGTGCCCACGGTCGCACCCACGCCAAAACGAACTTGGGGGCGGACTCGCCGCTGGTGGGGTTCCGCGCTCGTGGCGAAGGGTATACCCCGCTGTACAGCCACGAGCTGACCGATGCCGTGCTGGCGGAAGGGTTTTCACCGTACGGCATTGGGGCGGTGATCCCGCAGGTTAGTCGCGGGGTGGCAGACACCGTGGAGCAATAGAGAAATTAAAATGTGAAAGAGCAGATTTTAGCGAGTGACTACTCAGTCGTGGGGGCGTCCCACGGCTGGGCCAGCAGCGCCTGCAGCGTCGGGTCATAGCGGTGCGGAGGCGGTGTCTGGTGGGTGGGGCTGGGTGTCTGGGGCGACGGTGCGTCGACTGGGTTGGCGTTGGTTGTTCTTTCTTGTGTATAAGGACAGGGCGTGCGAGTCGACTGTGAGTCCGCCCGCCGACACCCCGCCAGACTGTACCCCGACCGCCGTGTGAAGGCCTGCGCGTCACACACCCCCACTACCCCGAGGTAGACTCCGTTTTGACTCTTGCGTGACAGCACCCACTGGTGGCGACGCAGCCAGGCCAGCACATTGCGCACGGTGCTGGGGCGCACGGGCACTTCGTCCAGCCGACACATCCGGTGGATTTCCTTCACCGTGAAGTGCCCCACCCCCCGGTGAGCGGGCGCGTCGGGTCGCCACTCGACCCCTTGCAGGATGTAGAGCCAGACCCGCACCCACCAGCGGGGCTTGCGGAGCCAGAGATCACTAAAAAACAGCTGGCGGGGGAGTTTGACGAAGCCGGCGAGGGGGGAGTGTTTCATACCGCGGGGGTAGCACAGGGGCTGGGGATAGGCGGAGGGAAAGGGGTTGAATAATTTAATTTAAGGTGAAATAGGAGTATTTGTATTTAGTATGAAAAAATAGAAATCACTTTGCTAAAATCCAGAGTGATGAGCTGTTTTTGTGGCCTGCCTTATCAAAGATAGTAGTCATTCTTTTCTGGTTGCAGATATCCGAGGTGATAGCGCTACCTGGCTCATGGCATAGCGGTCGCCGAGGAAAGAGCAGCGGGAATCTGAAGAGCAGGGAGCGGTAGCGACCCGCCTGAAGATTGCCCAGCTGCCCCCCCCCAGCAGTTTTGGTACTTTTGCTGTCAAAAGTACAAACATTATCTGGGAATGAAGAACAAGGATAAATCGCAGTGACAGCCTTTCAGGATGACAGATGAAGGCACCAAGCAGCAAAAAAAAGCCCAAACACTGTCTGGAAAAAATTCCCCCCCCCAAAAAAAATCACAGCTCCAAACTCGGCAGCTCGATCCGAAACCGTGGGGCGACTTCGCCGTGGGTTTGCGTCCAGTAGCTCTCGGCCAGCTGGTAGATGTGCTGACGGACGGCCCGTTGGTACTTCCCGATCAGCCGACGGAAGGGCTGGGTGCGGATGCGGGCGAGCTCGACGCGTTCGTTGCCGGTGATGTGGTCTTTGGCCAGCAGCTCATAGGGGACAGACGTCTCCAGCGCGATGTCAGTGCGCAGCTGCGCCATATATCGCCACAGGTCGGTGAAAAACTTGTTGTCCTTCTGGATGTACCGCGGGAGCTGGCCGTCATCCTCAAAGGCGAGGAACTCCATCGGTTTGAGCTGCGGTCGCCCCGCCCGCCGACTGACCATCGAGCGGGGCACGGCCAGCTTGGACAAGAAGTGAGTTTGCATCTCGATGGTGGTGACGGTTTCGAGGAAGGCGAGGGTCTGCACCTCCGAAACGATGTCGGTGAAAGCCGACTGCCCCAGGCCGTAGGGGTCACGCAGGGGGGAGTGGAGCCAAGTGACGGGGGAGTGAGAATAAAAAAATTGTTCAGATCCGTCAGGGTGCAGCGACTGTGACGGGTCAACCATGGGGAGGAGGTCTGGCCGCAGGGTGGGGGACTGGCCGCTGGCGGTGGGGGTGGCGTGCTGGGTCAGCTGGTGCGTGGCGTGGTATCCGTCTGGCCCCTGCTGGTATGTGATGGTGTAGAGCACCGCCCCCGTGACGGGCAGCAGGTCGTGCTGCTGGGCAAACTGGTCAAATTCACTCGCGCCCAGCACCCAGCCCACCCGGGGGGAGCGCTGGTCAAAGCCGTGCTCGGGCGAGCCCAGCGGGAGGAAGTTGGCGAAGCCCAGCGGTGTGGGGAGGAGCTGCCCGTCGTGCCACGTTAGGCGCAGGCCGCTGACCCCCGTCGCGATGGTGAGCGACAACTGCCGTAGGAGGAGCTCGTCCAGGCCGTGCGTGCGCCACCATTGCTGAAACCCTGCCTCCGCGTCGCCGTATGACCGCCAATGGAAGTCAACCCCCGACCCGATGGTGAAGTCCGAAATGAGGTTGGCGATGGCGCGGAAGTAGTTGGGGAAGGTGGGCAGGGCGGTGGACCAGTCGGCTTTTTTGGCTTTGAGCATGGCTTCCAACCGCGGGAAGAGCGCACCCGTGGTGGCGCTGGTGCCGGTGCCAGCCGACAAACTGTCAAAAAACCCACCAAAGTCGCCTTGGAGCATCCGCGCGTAGCGGGCGCGCTGGGTGTGGGTCTGGTGCAAGTAGGGGTGCGGCAGGGGCAATGTGGCGGTGGGGGAGTCGGGCGTGGGGTGCGACATAGGGCAAAGGGAAAAAGAGCTATCGCTCCACCCTGTAACACACCCTTCGCCAAAAAAGGGAATCGGGCGTGAGTGAGCTGACTGCCATTGCCATGCGTGAAAGGAGCCTGTCTCTGACACACTCCTGAAGTACAGATGAAGAGCTGGGCAGCAGATTAACTTGCAGAAAGACAAAAAATAGGTAAGAAATATGTCGACAGAGCAAAATGAAATAAAATATTTATTTTAATGTAGATTGTAGCCATGGCCAAACTCACCCCCGACGAATTCGCTGACAGTCGCATCACGCAGGACGACCTCACCCGACTGGCTGACCACTTTAATGACCGACCACGACAGCTGACCACCTTTACCGACGCGGATGAGCCAGAGAGTGCGGCAGAGCAGGCCTTGGGCGAGTATTTGGCTGGTTTGCGCGGTACTTTTTCGCACATTATAGACGATCTAGACAACCAGCCAGTCGATATGACCGACGGAGCAACAAGTTTTTTGCAGATGATCATTCGTAATGAGACTAGTAAGCCAAAGGGGAAGATCGCACCACACCTGCAAGAGGTGGTAGAAGAGCAAGCCGGGGTCGTGAAGTATGATGAAGAGAAAAACCTGCTGTCGGTCGGGTCGAATAAAATTTACGCCGTGACGATCAACCACAAAAATGCCGTCGGAGACGTGGTGCGTGAGGTGCCAGCGATCCTGAAGGTGTATTCCTGTTTGGCCACCTCACGCGCTGAGCCCATGCAGTATAAAAATAATCTGCAGGGGAAGTCATCGCTAGACATAGAATTCTTTCAGCCAGCGAAAGAGTGGGAAGATAAAATGGTACTGATGCCAAGCCTCAACGCCGAACCAGGGCAGCACTGTGTGACGGTCGGCAACGACAGCCCGGACGCCCGCGCGCTGGAAGGTAAGATCAAGCAACTCGACGGTTGGGTGGACGCACTACGCGGGGTGTACCGTGCGCTGCGCACCCTGCGGGTCGACCCCACGCTGCAGTTTGACCAAGGCAAGTACTTCGACGAGGATGTGTTCCTCCTGCAAGTCACCGCGCAGGATGCCGCCACTGGGCACTACGCCCTGACACGAGTGGCCCCGATTGACTTTGGGGCACCCAGTGTCGTTAGTCATGACCATGACCAGCTGGAGCACCTGCTGAAGTGTGGACGAATGTTTATTGAAAAGTTCTTTGCGCCCGAGCAGCAGGCAGCAGCCCAGACGCAGTTGCAGCAGCTGGCGGTGGAGTTGGGGCAGCTGGGCCCAGTCCTCAGCCCCGAGCTGCAAGACTTGCTGGAGCGATATGACAGGGGTGAGAACGTAGACATCCCGCCCCATGTGGCGCACTTGTTTTCGGCGGAGGGGGCCTAGCGCAGTGAGCAAGTGAGCAGTACTGCAGAGTTGGGAAAATCGAAAAATGAGGCAGACTGACTGGAAGGGAAGTTAGTCTTTTTTTGTATAAAAAAATAAATAATAGACACTGAGTATTTGACTTGCGTGATAGTAGGGCGGTTTTAGCGTATACTACTTGGATTTCCTGAGTCACGCTTGTGGGTCAAAACCCACCGCAAAAGGCCCAGCAGGTCACCACTTCACTTCATTAATTCTCTTACACACACCGACACATGAAACAGTGGAAAAAGTATCTATCATTTTGCTGTCTGGGCCTGCTGATGGCTCTGGGCGGGATGTATATCAGCCAGCAAAACCTGGGCGAGCAGCTGCAGGGGAAGCTCGTTGGCAACACCCTCCAGCAGTGTGATTATAATTTTACTACCAACATTGGGCCGCACTTCAACACGGGCAGCCCCCTCACCGTTTTTGAGTATAATTCTTTCACTATTGAAGGAGTGACGTACGACGCGACGACTGATCCGAGTGTTTTCCCGCTGACGTATGACGTAGCGGCTGACCCAGGCGGAGCGACCTTTATGGCGAATGTGAATGCGTTTCTGGCGTCCAAGATGCCGTCAGGAAATGCTATTTCAGCTATTACGTCAGCTCCATCATCAAATTTGAAAGTAGATGATTCTGCTGAAGTATTTGATGCTTATACCTCAACGGCATATTACGCCGATGGAAACACTCTCTCCGCCAATAACCCAGTCAATGAAGGATTTTGCGAGAATGTAATCTGTGGTGGTGTCGGGGAGACAGCTTGTGAGTATGACAATTGTGGTGACACCAATGACCAGCCATGTTTTGTAAATGGTTGTGATGAAATCCTCGAAGTAATCGGTGGAACTTGTGAAGTGAGTGTGACCTGTGGTGGTGAAGGCGCTGACCCATGTGTGGGTGCGAGTGCCCCAGAAGGTTGTATTGCTCCAGCGGGAGCAGGAGACCCCGCGGTTCCTGATTCGTGTTGTGACGCGGGTCTAGAGTATGACGTTGACACTGCCACCTGTGAACCCACCCCGATTTGTGGTGGCAACAATGAAGCTCCGTGTACGACCGGGAACTACTGTGGCAGCACCAACGACCAAGCGTGTACGGCAGACGGCTGTGATACCTTGCTCGTGCTGGAAGGAGGCCTGTGTGTCGAGGCGTCCTGCGGGGCGGAAGGCGAAGTGCCGTGTCAATCGTGTGATCGAATCAATGGTTGTACGGACTACTGCAACCCTGGCTTTTCTATCGTTGGTGGACTCTGTACAGCGAGTGTAGCGTGTGGGGCTGACGGCCAGCCAGCGTGTAGCTCAAATGATGCGTGTGTAGAACCTGCAGCGCCAGGTGACCCAGACTTAAAATCTTCATGTTGTGACGCTGGAACAGTGTTTAACACTACCAGTGGTTTGTGTGAGCTAGCAACAGCCTGTGGCGGCGAGGGCCAGCCAGTCTGTACTGACCCAGCAGGGTGCGACGACTTAGGTACGAAGACTATTGAACAGTGTAATGAGTTTGGCTGTGATGCAGGTCTGGTAGAGAGTGGTGGTGTGTGTGTAGCAGACAATGGAGGGGCCTGTGACCTCTATGAATCTTGTGAAGCCAACAATGCCTGTAATCCGGTGACATTGTGTAAAAATCCACCGTGTCCTAGATTTTCTGGGTCATTGTGCCCGGCAGAATGTACAGATGTAAACTCTTTCCCTGAAGGGTTTAACCCTAACGATTGCCCAGCGAGCTGTGCCGAAGGTGAAGTCGAGATTACTGGTGGAAATTGTGCCCCGTGTGGTGAACTCGGGGAGCGTATCTGTGACGATGAAGGCTATGATTGCCTGGCCCCTGGGGCAGCTGATGAAAACGGCTACTGTGCATACACGAGTTCTGCATGTTATTTACAAGCCATAATACCAACTGATCGCAATAATCGTGGTATCCAGACCATTACCATCACGGCACCTGACGGAACGGAAACGGTCTACAACACGGATGGTACAGTCGGGGGTGATGCCTATGAAGCACAACTGACCAATGCCCTCATCTTAGCTGGGTACAGTGGATTTACGGTCTATTCTTACCCAAGTAATCCAGAAGCACATTTTTTTGACATAATCGTTGAAGGACTCGGCACGACGCCACCCACCGTTGAGATTACTCAGATATTTGCCAACACTGACCCCATTACAAATACAATGACAGCTTCAGAAAGCTGTGAAGCCGCTGCCCCTGATGTGAGCATTACCAAAGAATGGGTTAGTGGAGAATACATAATTACGCTTCAAAATTTTGATAGTGCTGGTGTTGCAGCTTACTGGTACGACGCCGCCCCCAGTGGCTTGGAGTTGACGAGCATTTCCTCGACTTACCCTTATCTGATCAGCCCTGAAGTGGACACAACGGTGAATGCTGCCTGGGGGGGGTGTAAGCTGCAAGGTGCGGGGAGTGCAGATGGGACAGATGTTTGTGTGATTCGATTGCAATATAACGAATCAAATGTCTGTGGTGACCCAGTAGTCAACACGGCTATGTTAATTACCGGCGATGAATTTGAATCAGTGCGAGCGACCCCGACCGCGACACTCGAAACCATCTACACCGACGGCAATAACAGTAATAACAGCAGTACGGACTCAAACCTGAGTGGTACCAACGGTTGTACAACTGATGTAACTGACTTCTCGATAGATAAGTTTTTGAAAGGTTCTGGATACTATGTGCTGACGATCAAAAATGAGGGCAATACAGCCGGCACAGCATTTGCGTACGACGATCTGCCGGGGGAGATTACCAATGTAACCCTGAGTGAAACGGGCCCAGTTTTGGGCAGTGCTTACAATGATGTGACACATGATGCAGCATTTTATTGTTCCTTGGAACCTGGTCAACAGTGTAGTTTAGGGATAAGTTTCACCGAAGAAACTGATGCGTGTGGCACGGTTTCAAACACTGCGTATTTGGTGACTTCTAAGGAATATGAGCAAGCGGTTGCGGGTATATACGGAGGTACAAAAGAGTATGTAGATGATGTAAGTACAAACAATGCGGTTAACCCTCCAGTCACCTTCGAAGCCACCGCTGGCTGTGGCGTGACCTGTGACCCAGGCGAAGTCCTAAACGATGGTGTCTGTTACCCGTGTGGTGAGGAAGGCCAACTGCAATGTGACGAACCGACTGACTGTGAAGCCAATCCACTGGGTGAAACCTGCCACAATCTCTGTGACCAGGGCCTCGTGCCAGACGTCGCCGACGACGGCAATACATATTGTGTGGCCTGTGGTGCGGAGGGGCAACCAGCCTGTGACGTGTCGACAGAGTGTACACCAGAGTCACCAGAGCCCTGCTGTGACGCAGGGTACAATGTCGACCCAGTCTCAGGCCTGTGTGTGGCCGAGCCCGTCGCCGAGTGTGGTGACGTCGGCCAGCCCGTTTGTCCTGACGACAGTTGTACCGCCCCTTTCGTGACCAACCCAGCCACGGGGTACTGCGAACCCGAAGCCGTCTGTCCGTACGGCCCATACTTTATGCATGACCTGGACTTTCCCACTGACCTAAACAAACCAGACGTAAACAACATTGGTTTGATCGGCATGCCGACCACTAGCTTTACCTACAGCTGGGACGTCTGGAGTGATGGCGTCACGACAGCAGCCCCCCCCGCAGTGCCGACAGTCGCTCCTGACACTGCGGGCTTCCTGACGACACCACTGACCGGGAATCTCGGAAATTACAACGACAACTGCGACGCTTCTCCACTCAGTAACGGCCTGAATAATTACCTGCGTTTGACGGTCACCGACACCGCCACCAGCGTAGCCAAAGAAATCTACTTCTACTTCCACGAATGTGGTTTGATCGAAGACGAGCCTGCAATGCAACACCAAGTTTCATTTGACGGTGGAGCCACCTGGACACAAATGGACGGCTACCAAGCCGCCGTCCCTGTCCCCGCTGACTTCTTTACTTTCAGCGAGTGTGACACGGCCTGTGGCCAGCTCGGTCAGCCGACCTGCCCAGACACGGGCTGTGAAGATCCACTCGTCGACACCAATGGCATCTGTGCCGCGGAGTGTGCAGACCTTGTCACTTTCCCTGATCTTGATTTCGGTACTGACACAGCCTATTTCTATTCAATTACCAAAGGTGGTGTAGAATCTATAGCGGATATTGTCTGGGATCGGACAGGGACCGATCCATTAGGAACGCAGTTTATCACTGATGTTCAAACGTGGCTTGATACCACTTATGGAGTTGGAGAGCTAACATTGGCTTGGAATCAACCAAGTTTGACAGTAATTGTGACAGGAACAGCTGAAGATTTCGAGCAGTTAAGAGTAAGACGTGAAGGAAGTTTCCCCAGAATTGTAGATAGAGAATTTACAAATGACTGTCCTGACGAATGCGGCCAGCTCGGTCAGCCGACCTGCCCAGATGGCCCAGCGTGTGAAGATCCACTCGTCGACACCAATGGCATCTGTGCCGCGGAGTGTGCGGACACTGTGCAAGGGATTTTGAATGGTGATACGAGTAATCGTTTCCGTTTTGGTGGAGCGACAAAGGGGGGAGTTTCTACTACCGCGACCATTGAATGGGACAAAGTAGCTGACCCAAGTGCAACAGTGTTTGTGGCGGCTATCCAGTCATGGTTTGACACCACCTACGGTGTCGGTGAAATCACCGTCGGCTTAAATTTCCCCAACATCACGTATGTAGTGACAGGCAGTAGCACTGATTTCCAATCAATCTTTACTGCGAGTAGTACAGGTGGAAGGCTCTGGGCAAGATTTATTGGAATCTTCAGCAATGACTGTCCTGACGAATGCGGCGGCCCTGGTCAACCCCAGTGTCCGTGTGACCCGCTGACAGACCCCATGTGTACCCTCTGTGACGACCCTGCTACCCCTGAAGTCGAAACGTGTGACACTGGGTGTGACGCAGGGCTCGCCCCGCACGACCACGACGCCAACCCCGCCACCCCCGAGGTGTGTGTGGCCTGTGGCGCGGACGGTCAACCCCCGTGTGACAACGGCGGCGACTGTGACGACCCTGACACTACCGTGGTCGAAACCTGTGAAGACGACGGCTGTGAAGCCCCGGCTGTGTACGACCCCGTGACAGAACTCTGCCAAACAGGCACCTGTGGCGGCGTCGGGCAAGAGCAATGCCCGTGTGACCCACTGAGCGACCCGATGTGTACCCTCTGTGACGACCCTGCTACCCCAGACGTAGTCGAAACGTGTGACACTGGGTGTGACGCAGGGCTCGCCCCGCACGACCACGACGCCAACCCCGCCACCCCCGAGGTGTGTGTGGCCTGTGGCGCGGACGGTCAACCCCCGTGTGACAACGGCGGTGACTGTGACGACCCTGACACTACCGTGGTCGAAACCTGTGAAGACGACGGCTGTGAAGCCCCGGCTGTGTACGACCCCGTGACAGAACTCTGCCAAACAGGCACTTGTGGCGGCATCGGTCAACCCCAGTGCCCGTGTGACCCACTAAGTGGTGACGACTGTGACCTGTGTGACGACCCTGACACCGCTGAAGTAGAGATCTGTGACCCCGTGACCGACTGTGACGAAGGGTTGATCTATAACCCAGAGACAGAACTCTGTGAAGTCGAAACCCTCGACGACGAGCTCTGTTACCGCATTGACACGGCCCGCGCCGAATACACTGGCATTACTCTCGGTGGTTACGACTTCAACTTCGCTGATTATTGTGCGAATGGAATCTATGTTGGTGAAATTAATGACGCTGGTCTGGCCGCGTGCATCCAGTCTATTTACGACGCAGAAGGCTTTGCCTACAGCAGCATCCAGCCGGGCTCAGTGGAGCTATTTGACTCTGGTGTGGCCGTCGGCGGGATGATCGGTGGTGACGCCGCAGTCGGAGTTGAAGTACCCTGCCCAGGCACCTGTGGCGGCGTCGGGCAAGAGCAGTGCCCGTGTGACCCGCTGAGTGACCCGATGTGTACCCTCTGTGACGACCCTGCTACCCTAGACGTAGTCGAGACGTGTGACACTGGGTGTGACGCAGGCCTCGCCCCGCACGACCACGACGCCAACCCCGCCACCCCTGAGGTGTGTGTGGCCTGTGGCGCGGACGGTCAACCCCCGTGTGACAACGGCGGCGACTGTGACGACCCTGACACTACCGTGGTCGAAACCTGTGAAGACGACGGCTGTGAAGCCCCGGCTGTGTACGACCCCGTGACAGAACTCTGCCAAACAGGCACCTGTGGCGGCGTCGGGCAAGAGCAATGCCCGTGTGACCCACTGAGCGACCCGATGTGTACCCTCTGTGACGACCCTGCTACCCCAGACGTAGTCGAAACGTGTGACACTGGGTGTGACGCAGGCCTCGCCCCGCACGACCACGACGCCAACCCCGCCACCCCTGAGGTGTGTGTGGCCTGTGGTGCGGACGGTCAACCCCCGTGTGACAACGGCGGTGACTGTGACGACCCTGACACTACGGTAGTGGAAACCTGTGACAATGACGGGTGTGAAACAGGCACTGTGTATGACGCCGACCTTGAGATCTGTGTCAGCTGTGGCGGTGTGGGCCAACCCCACTGCCCCACGGGCGACGAGTGTGACGACCCCATGACCGACGAAGTCGAGACCTGTGACGACACCGCCTGTGACGACCCCGACACCACTGAGGTCGAAACCTGCGGCGAGACAGGCTGTGACGAAGGCCTGATCATGGACAGCGACGGCATCTGCCAGACGCCCGAGTGTGGTGACCTGGGAGCCAGCACCTGTGACGACGTCACCGACTGTGACGACTCAGACGGCGTCTGTAACGCCGACGGTTGTGACGACTTCTACGTCGACATCGACGGTGTGTGTAGCGACCCCCAGTGTGGTGACTACGGCCAACCCGCCTGTGACAACCCCAACCACTGTGACGACCCCGACACGACGGTAGTCGAGACCTGTAACGACGACGGCTGTGAAGACCCCTACGAAAACATCGCTGGCATTTGTACCCTCATCAGCTGTGGTGGGTATGGCCAAGCCCCGTGTGACGACCTGACAGACTGTGACGACGCCGACGGCGTCTGTAACCCCTACGGCTGTGACGAAGCCCTCATCGTCATCGGGGGCGTGTGTACCGTCGAGCCCACCACCAACGGTGACCTCAGCGGCACCGTCACCAACACCAACGGTGTCTTCACCAGCAGCACCAGCACTGGTGGCACCAGCGGCGGCAGTGGCAGCTCCACTTCGGGCGGCGGGGGCGGCAGTGGCCCGAGCCAATACTGGGGCGGCAGCTACCGACCCACTGGCACCCCAGCCACCATCGTGACCATCGACGACAGCTACGTGCCACTTTCGGCCTACGTCCCGCCAGTCTACCAAGCCCCCGTCGTGCAACCGGTGCGCTACCGCGAGCGACCGATCACCGACATTGCGGTCATCCCGCAGACGGGCTTCGCCGAAGACCTCATCGCTAATTTCGGCCTCGACGTCATGTTCCCTGAGCTCGACATCGAAGACGAATACTACGAAGCCGCTGTGACGCTCAGCCTCCACGAGGTGATCGACTCACGCTCCGTCGACAGCCTCACCCGCGCGGTGACCCGTGTCGAGGCCGCCCAAGTGCTCCTCAACGCGGCGGAGATCCCCTACGAGCAAGTCAACCACGGTCAGTTCCACGACGTGTATGACACCTGGGACGAGCAAGTCGTGCAGGGTGTTGTCCGAGCGGGCCTCATGAACCCCATCGACCAGCACACCTTCGGTGCCACGCAGGAGCTCACCTGGCAAGAGCTCGTCTACATGGTCAACTTCGCCTTCGACCTCCACGACGAATCGGTCTACGCCGAGCTCGGCTACGACTATCTGGTCGACGTCCTCCGTGACAAAGACCTCGCTACGCCGTACCTCCTGTGGGAGGCCGACGCCGACACGCGGGTGACCGTGGGTGAGTACTACCACGTGCTGTACCGCATCATCCACATGCTCGACGGCGACAACGACCGCTACTTCGACCAGATGACCCTCCACTTCAGCCAAGACAGTGTGCCTGTCCACCGCACGACCCTGTCGGAGAGTGGCTCATGGGCCTACGACCTCAGCAAAGGGGCTGTCTTCTACGAAGATCCTCGCGCGGACGAAGATCGCTACATCGTGCTGGGGCACGCCACTGGCCCCGCGGACGAGCCCTACACCCAAGTCTTCTCTTGGGTCGAGAGCGGCCTCAACGTCGGTGACGAATACACCCTCGAAGTCGACAACCGCATCGAAACCTACATTGTGACGGGCAAAGAACTGATCAATAAAACCCACACCGACCCCATTACCGAGATCGACCCCCACGCCGAGATGACCGTCATCACCTGTGACATCGACGGCAGCGGTGAGTTTGACCGCCGCTGGGTGCTGGGTGCCAAACGACTCGAAGTCACCTGGCGCTAAGCCTCACCCCCTTCCTCTCTGCCCCGCCCCAGCGCCCCTCATGGCTGTGGCGAGTGGCAGGCTCTGGGGGGGGGGAGTGACAGTCAGTGAAGAGGGAAAGAGATCCCCCAGAGTAAAAATGCTCTGGGGTATTTTTTTTGTATAATTTTTGTGAACAGATGGGGAGGGGGGATGGCAGAGGCAAGGATAGCCCTAGCGCAGAGCCCCCCGACGGTCTGTGCTTTGACGGCATGGTTTGTCCCCACAAAACTGTACACAAACCACTTTGTCCCAAGTTTTTCGCGATTTTCTTGGGACAAACGAGGTTGACCATCCAAAACGACAGACAAAGTCCTCCCAGCTAGTCACCACTCTCACACTTTTCAGAAAAATTTTGCCCAAACACAGAGAAATGAAGTAGTATAGGAATACGTTGGGATACTGACAAGTAAGGCAGAAGGTGAAACTCCTTCGTAAGCGCACTGTTCCTGAGAGTCATCAACCAACCTACAAGCTCTGTTTTACTCAGTGTAAGGAGGAGCTTTTTTAGGGATTTTTACCTAAAACGTCTGTATTTAATCGCGCGGAAAACAGCTAATAAAAAACAGCGTTCGATTATGCATGCTGGTCATTTCTTCACGCAGGTGTATTTCAATCGTTTTGCCGGCAGCATCTTGCCCCAAAATTGCGTAGCAAGTAGAACCATTTATGTAACACTGTTGCACGGCTCTAGATCTACGCAATATGTCCAGGGCCACAAAAAAGTATTGAAGTCTCGTTTTCGCATTATGTCTCGACTCAAGACACTCTAATGCTTTTGTTAAGTTGACCTTTCGCTTCAAAGCCTTGCAGTACTGCACCGTGTGGAGATCTGTGTAGGTTTTGATTTCTCGCTGCAGAGCCTGTCGACCTTTGCGAGAAGGCAGTTTTTTAGAGCGGTACATGCATGATTGTGTTTGAAGAAATACTGCCTACCGCATTTCCACCTCTTCCCCCGCTTCCCCGCCTGCCTCCCACCCCCACAGGTGCCAGACCCACAGGGTGGCCATCAGCACGAAGCCATGCAGCGGCACCCACACGCCCCCCCACCACAGCAGTAGGCTGACCACGGTCTGCGGCACGGTGTAAAACAGCACCGCTGTGTATGTCTGGCCATAGGTGACGGCCTTCCCCCACAGGCGCGCCACCACCCACAGCACCAGACTGGTCAAAAACGCCCAGAAGACAATCCGCAGCAGCGCGTAGTAGAAAAACACCCCCACAAACACCCCCACCGCGATCGCTGGCCCCGCGTAGGCAATAGCCGTCTGGGCCCAGCTCTTGACAGTGGGGTAGTCCAGCGTGCCGTCTGGCAGCTCGCTGTAAGGCACGAGTTGGGTTTCACGGTGGCCGTCCCGCTCCGAGTGGACGATCACCCCCGCCGCCCCCCCCAGCAGCACTTGGGTGGTGGCCGCGGGCAGGGCGGGCGCGTCTTCGTCTGGTGTGGCGAAGTCAGCCGTTGGGTCCACCACCAGCAGCAAGTCAGGCGCAGGGCCGTCGGCCAGCGGGGCCAGCTGCTCCGCCAGCGGGGTGGGGGACGCAGGCGTGACGACCATGCCCGACTCTTCGCCCACCGCCAGCACGAATGGCTGGGGCAGGGTGGTGGTCAGCTGGCCGTCGGTCACCGTCAGGCTATAGGCCAGCACATCGGCATTCCCCTCCTCAAATTCACTCAACGCCTGGCGGATCTCAGGCAACGCTTCGTACTGCCAGCTCCACGCCAGCATCCCACTAAAAACCAGCGACAGCAGCGTCATCCACCCAAACCAATACCTCCACAGCCCCCGCGCGGTCGGGGTGACGTGTCGGGGCAGGAAGTCAGGCCGAAAGAGGTGACGCAGCGGGGCAAGCATGGTGTGGAGGGGGGCAAGGGGGCAGAGAAGGACTTCGATGGCAGTGTAGCGGGCACAGGAGGGGACGGCTACAACATCCCTTACAAACACACCCCCAAACAGTTGCTTTCTCGTCCGCAGTTGCTCTATACTGAAACCACACTGGCATAATATTGCTCACGCAGAGGTGAAAGTCCTCCATCAGACGTGAGTGATAGTCCCAGTTCGCAAAGCCTAGGTCTGCCCAATGTAGATGAGGCTTTATTTTTTAACAGGAAAGCAAGAAACAAAAAAGAGCACTCTATCTTTGTGGATGGAAACCTCTTCCCGCAGGTGAATTTCAACCACGGTTCCGTCCGCGGCCATTCCTTTGATAGCGTAGCATCGAAAACCATTTTTGTCGGTGCAGGTGCTGTGTACCGCTGACGCCCTGCGGAGTATGTCCAGCGCAACAAAAAACACTCTGGCTCTTTGCTTCCATTTTGGGCCACGACTCAGCAAGATTTTTTCAAATTTCAGCAGCGAAGCCTTCCGTCGCAGGCAGCGCACATTGATTTTTGGATTTTTCGCTACGAATTCCGCTATTTGCTTGAGGATTTCCCCTTTGGCAAAGATATAGGCGTGCTTCTTCGACCGATACAGCTTTTCCTCATCACTCATGGCGGGTGGTTTTGGTGTGCGTTTGCTTCACAGCCAGACGATACCACACCCCGCTTGCCCCCTGAAATACAGTTCCCACTCCTTCCCCCCCCTCCCCCCATTCCCGTCAGAGTTTTCCGCTTTATTCCCCCCCCTGTGCTACGCCGTGGCTGTTTCTTTATCCCCCTCATTTATGATCGACAAATACGCCAACGGTGCCGTGCTGCCCGCTGGGGCCATCCCCAAGCCCTTCAGTCGCAGTGAGTCGTCGTGCTACTGGGTTGAGCTCGCCGCGGGCGAAGCCCTCCTGCTCGACGTCCAACACGCCAACACCGCCTCTTTGCAAGTTTCCACCGCCGCCGCCGACATCACCGTCGCGCTGAGCAACTACGACTACCGCCAGCCCGACGTCACCACCACCAACGACTACGCCCTCCAGCCAAACCCCGCCGCCGTGGCCAACCCCACCGACGGCACGCTCCCGCAGCAGCAGTTTGTCGCGCCCAACCCCGACACCGTCTGGACAGACATCGGCGCCCCCGCCAGCGACTTCGCCAAAGTCGACGTCAGCTCCGTCAGCCAGCTGCGCGTCACGGCCGTGGCCGCCACCACCCTCCACGTCGAGCTCACCCAAGAGGTCGGCAACCGTCCTGGCTACCTGACAGACGACACCGCCGTCGCTGACACCCTCACCGACATCGCCACCCTGCTCGCCACCCCACGGACCGACTTCGAGCCCACCCTCGTCGAAGACACCAGCGGCTCAGGCAACTACTACTACGCCGTGTGGGAATACGCCGACGACGGCAGCGCCGCCACGCTGGTGTATTATGACATGAGCGGCGCCCCCGTGCCCGCCCCCGCCGACCCAGTGCCGGTGCTGCCCCGCGACTACGAGGTCGTCACCACCTGCCGTGAGGCCGTCAACGCAGGCCCAGGCTACGCCGTGGGCGACCGCCTAACGACCGTCAGTTTCTACGACGCCGCCACCCAGACTCTGCTGGGGCAGGTCACCCGCGCCGACGCCACTGGCGCCGTCGTCACCCCCGCCGCGGACGACACGGTGCCGTGCGTGGCGCCGCCGTCCCCGTGCTACGGGGTGGAGTGCTTCGACGTCACCACGGGGGGCAGTGTCAGCTCCGTGCGTTATAAAGTCAGCAAGCAAGAAGCCGCCCTCGGCAACTACCTCTGCGACACGGCCACCAGCACCGTGCCCACGGCGGTCACCGTCGACTGGGGCGACGGCACCCCCGCCGTGTCGGTGCCCCCCGCCACCGCGGCCACCTACACCTACGCCACCGCAGGGGTCTACACCATCACCGTCACCCTCACCTGCCCCGACGGCAGCCAGTCA
The DNA here is from genome assembly GCA_020631075.1 of Candidatus Altimarinota bacterium. Lineage (GTDB taxonomy): Bacteria > Patescibacteriota > Gracilibacteria > UBA4473 > UBA4473 > JAHDHX01. The sequence goes on along the minus strand of JAHDHX010000004.1, from coordinate 100,980 downwards.
GTGCTCACCTACGCCAACGACACCACCGTCACCGACAGCGGCACCCTCACGGGCACCAGCGGTGGCACCGCCACCTCCGTCAAGCGCCTGACCAAGGACGACGGCACCCACGTCTGGTACGACCTCCTCACGGGGGCGATCATCGCCCCGCCCGCCGCGGGCACCATCACCCCGTGCGTGACCGCCAGCCCTGAGCACATTGAGCAAGAGCGAATGTGGGACTACCTCCCCACGGGTGAGCGGGTCGAGTTTTGGCGCACGATGGTCAAGGACAGCACCGGCACGACGCTCAGCGTTGTCGACACCGCGGTTGACGGCCTCACGCCCTACACCGTCGCGGGCGACGACCACCACACCCCACAGCGGCGTCGCTTGGGCAGCGAAGTGGTCAACTTCACCGCGGGTGCAGCGGTCAGCCTGGCGGCGGTGCCGCCTTTCGCGACGTATGCCGAGTACCACATCTGGGGTGGCAATATTGTCATCACCACCGACGGCGCCTTGCCCGTCGACGCCCCCGGTGGGGGGATACGCCTGAGCGACGGCACCTCACCCGAGCTTGAGTCCCGCGACGAGCTCCTCGGCTGGCAAGCCATCGGCCAGGCAGGGCAGAGCGGCGCCATTTATGTCGAATACTTCAACCACGCCCTGTCGACGTAAAAGCTGAGTGTAAAAATTCAGTGAGGAGCGCGTGAGCCGCTCAAACATCTCCCCCAAAAAAATCTCTTGCCGACACAGGGTGAGAGATTTTTTGGTTGCCTTACAGTATTAAATAAATACAAAAGAATTATGAAGTTATCACCACTAAGGAGCGACCGCGAAGAGCCCTCGCACGATCCAACCCCCACTCCCGACCACCTTTCCCCAGACCTCGAAGCAGACACTGACGCAGAAGCGCCAGATCCCCTCACCACCCATCCTTGGCATCGGGCGGACAAGGGCATCGAGCAATACGCCAGTCAATTGCTAGACGTGCCCGAGCAGGGCCAAACGTCCCATTTGAGTGATTTTGACCAGCAACTCCGCCGCGTGCTGAAGCTCCGAATCGGCGCCGAAGGTTTTATCAGAGAAATCTTAGCCGACGAGTCAGGCACCGTCGCGGCCAGTTTGCTGGTGATCACTCAGACGTACATCGCCGTTTGTCGGCGCTCCATCGCGCAGGACCAGCAAGGTGCCCTCACCCGCGCCCAGGTCGAGCTCTTCGACTCTCTTTCCGCCACGCTGAGTGACCTTGAGTCGCTCCAGCTATAGGTTATCCCCCCAAATTCATTTCACCCAAACCCCCACCCTGAGGTAGGGGAGAAGAGACCTTTCTCTCTTCCCCCTTATTTATGAAAAACCCCACCTACGCCCCACTCACCACCGCTGACATCTCTGACCGACTCGTGCCCTACCCCGCCGCGCTCGACCGCGTCTACTACGTCAACGAAACCTTCACCGACACCAGCGAATGGTCCACCCTCAGCAACCTCAGTGGCCTGCGCTTTTTTTACGTCTTCAACTGCAACTTCCCCACAGGCACCCCGTGGTCGATCTTCGACGGCCTGGGCAGCATCTCGTCGCTCATCCGCATCTACATCAACCGCAACACAGGGCTGACAGGCACATTGCCCGCCGCGTGGGGCAGTCTGGGCAGTTTGCGCTACCTGCACCTCGACCGTCAGCTGGGGGTGGCGCCCACGGTGCCGGCCAGCTGGTCAGGCATGTCTCGTCTGCAGTTTGCCTACCTGCGGTCGATGGGGTGGTCCACCTCCCAGGTCGACACCTGGCTCAGCAGCTTCGCCGCCGCGGCCACGGCGGGGCTGGGCAGTGCGTATGGCAGCGGCAAACGCCTCTATCTGACCAACTGGGGCCCCGCCAACCCCAACGCCGCCCCCACGGGCGGCGCCAGCCACCCCGCCATCCTCACGCTCAACTCCTTGGGCTGGACCGTCTACCACAACTAGCTTCGCTATTGTGTCCTTTGCCTTTTCAGCGTATACTCAGGTGATTGCTTTTCAAAAACATCACCACCATGCAACGACTGTGGGCCAGTGACCGACAAAGAGGAGGAGACACCAGATGGGTGTGGCAGAGTTCCCCTCAGAAAGACACCCACTACCAAAAAGCGGAAGTCAGCCCTGGCTCTGACCTCGACCTCGTCGCTGGTGAAGAGACCGAGCTCGCCAAAGTGAAATACAAAGGCGAGATTGGAAAATTCTACAAAGAGATGGAGCAAGCCGTCAAAGAGCACTTTGACAAGATTGGCACCGTCGAGGGCCACGCCGTCAAAGTGCATAAACTCGGCAGCCTTGGGCACATTGTCTTTGGCATGGAGGGCTTCGCCAGCGGGAAGGAGAACACAGACACTACCACCACCCACGAGCGACTGGTCGAAAAGATCAACTGGGGCACCATGGTGAAATTCGCCCGCCCAGGACAAACCGACACCTACATCCAGCTGCATATGTCTGACAGTCAGCAGCACTTCGTGCACCCAGGCGAATACGTCTGGATCGAGCCCGACCCCAAAAATGACGGCCAGCCCCTCATCGTCGTCGGCCCCAAGCCGACCCCCACTGGCGGCAACACTGTGCAACCAAAACCTAAACCTGTTGCTCCTGGCCCCGACAAAGACCCCAACGCCCCCAAACCCAACCCCCAAACCGCCACCGACCGCTTGGGCAAAGCTGGCGAAACCTTCACCATCAGCGTCGACGGCCTCCGCTACCGCGACACCCCCACCACGAAGGACAAAAACAACCCTACGGGCATAGACAACGGCACCGTGCTGGAAATCCGCCCTAGGGTCCCCTTCCACGAGGCCGACGGCTACACGTGGGTGCCCGTGATAGTCAACGGTCAAGACAAATGGATCGCCAGCGAGAAAGTAGGCGAGAAAAAATATGGAGTGATAAAAGAAACCACGAGTGCCTCCGAAACCCCCGCAGAGAAAGCCACCCGCCTGAAGGAGGCCGCCGACAAGGCCATCGCCGACCTCGACCCTAGCACCGTCACAAAAGACAACCTCGATGTCGCCAAAACGAAACTCGAAGCTGCCAAAACTGCCATTAAAGAATCCAAAGCTGCAGACAACGCGTACACCCCCGATGAGACGAAAGTTACCAAGTTTGCAGATAAGATTAAAGAAATAGAAGAGGCCGAAACCCCCGACGAAGTCACCTTCGACGTCATAACCGACTACGAAGTCGCCGCAGGCCAAACCGTAGAATTCAACCCAAACGAAATAGAGCCCAGCAACAACGCTATCAGCATGACAACGATGGTGTATGACCACGAAGGAAATTCAGTCACCCCCAACAGCAAAGGGAATTACGACCTCGGGGCAGGGGAGTACACTTTGAAAATACACTACGATCAAAATGGGGAAAGCAAAGTGAAAGACATCACCCTCACCGTCACCGAAACCGCCGAAACCCCCGCAGAAGTCACCTTCACCCTCCCGACCCTCTCAGCCACAGCAGACGCCCCAGCAGAATTTGACGTGAAAAATGTTACCTTTGAAGGCCTTCCAAAGGGCACAGAAATTGCAATCGGCAACATCACCACCACCGACGGACAATTTACAGAATTTAAGGATCTCACCACCTCCTCTCTCACCCCCGGCACCTACACCATCACCCTTATCTACCTCGACCCAGCCAACGACGACACACTTCTAAGCCATAAAGTCACCCTCACCGTCACCGAGGCCACAGAAACCCCCACCACCCCCGATTTCACTTTCCCCGCAACCGTTAGCCAAGGCCAAGAAGTAGACCTCAACGCCAACGACGCCCTCGCGGCTGGCCAGACATTTGTGAAGTGGTCTATAAAAGAAGACGGTCAAGATCTCTTTGCAGAGAGTACTGACCCAGAAGTTACCTACCAAATACCAATTGCGAAGGCAGGGGATTATATCATCCAGCTCCACTACACAGACACAGACGGTTCAGAAAAAACAGTCGACAAATCGTTCACCGTCGAGGCCCCCCCAGCCCCCACCACCCCTGAATTTATAGACTTCCCCGAGGCAGTCGAGATCGGCACGAAGGTCAACTTCGCTGAGCATCTGTCAGCCAGTTCATATGGTCCCATCAGCATTGACGGATTTGACCGCCCCGACCTCATCACGACTGACGCTGCAGGCAACCAAACCCTCGACACCGCATTGTTGCCAGTGGGCATACACACCATCATTGTCCCCTTCACTGACGCTGACGGGGCAGAGCAAACCATCGAGCAAGAACTGTCTATCACCTTCACGCAAGCCCAAATTGATGCCCTCGAGCAAAAAGTGACAGATTTAGAAACTTTAATTAAAAATGAGACAGATTCAGAAAAGAAAACCGCCTTCGAAGCGAAATTAGCCTTCACGAAAAAGGTATTAACCGCTGTTAATGAATCTTCAGCTAGCTTTGAGTATTTCAATAGTGATATGAAAGTGACAAGTGCTTCCGCATTGGAAGGGTTGAATGGTTTTTCAGATATAGATTTGAACTTTAATTATCTGACAAATCTCAGACATCTGAAAAATCTCACCAACCTGACGAATTTGAATTTGGAATATAACAACATAGGAAGCATAAACGTTCTTGAAAATCTCACCAACCTGACGAGTCTCCATTTGACCAGTAACAATATTAAACACATCAATTCCCTGGCTGGTATGACCAAAATGAAGGAATTATATTTAGACTATAACCTAATAGAAGACATCAGCGCCCTCACTAAACTCACTCAGCTTGAACATTTAGACTTAACATATAACCCCAACCTTGATCTTGAAACAACCACCACGACCCTCGCCAACTTCACCCAACTCACGGACCTTAACCTCCCCAAGCGCTTCCGCCCAGTCTACGACGATAACGGCACCCTCACCAGCGGCGCCGCTCTCCCGCCCGTCCTGCAAGATAGGTTTGAGAACGGCACGCTCACGCTCTCCTACGACTACGAGGAAGTCTCGCCTCCGACCCCCTAGTCTGCTACCCTCCCCCCGATGCCCCCCTCCCCCCCCGCCCGCGTCCTCTTCTTTGACGGCCAGTGCGGGCTCTGCCACGGCTGGGTGCGGCTGCTGGCCAGTGTCGACCGTCACCGACGGCTGCAATTCGCCCCGCTGCAGGGGGCCACGGCGGCGGCGCGCCTGCCCCACGCGCTGACCACCACGCTCGACACCATCGTCTACCAGCACGGCGGCCACACCCTCACCCACAGCAGCGCCGTGCTGCGCGCCCTGGCGGACACAGGCGGCTGGCGCCGCGTGTTTGCGGGGTTGCTGTGGGTGCCCCCCTCGGTGCGTGACGCAGCTTATCGGCTGGTCGCCCGCCACCGCCATCGGCTGTTTGGCGTGCGGACAGGGGCCCAGCTCCTCGCCGACGCCTTCGGCGAGCGACTGCTGCCGTGATCAGCAAAAAGTTAAGAAAAATATTTACAAAACTTCCCCCCTCCTCTATAAACAGTGGGCTCTTTGTCGTGGTGGGTGGCTGGTCGGCTCCACGGGCCCCCGTGGTCGCTGGGCCAGAGCTGCTGACCGAGACGCATCCTCGTTTGACTTGGCTGGTGTGAGAAGTTTTGGAGGGCTGACTCACACCGCGCATGCTGGTCAGGCACGGGTGGCGGTTCTCGGTCAGCACTTCTGGCTCGCCGCGGCCACGGGCCACAGCGCTGGGCGCTGTTGGTTCGTGGGGTTTGGTTCAGTTGCCCACACACACGACCTTGGGGGGCAGAGGGTTTTTTTAAGGTATTTCTTAACTTTATTCATACGCATGAGTGTTCCCACTTCATCGTCCGCCAGCGCTGACACGGTCAGCCCCCCTGCCCCCATCCCGAAGGGGCCAGATTCCGCCGCCCAGCTCGACGCCCTGCGGGCCGAGGCCTACACCCCCGCCGAAGTGCAGAAGCTCATCAATGACGACCGCGCCGCCCGCGGGCGCGAGTGGGCCAGTGTGCGGGGCGAGCTGAAGGCCAAGATCAAAGCCGAAAGCCAAGCCACCACCGAGGCCCTCACCGCGGAGATCACCGCCCAGCAAGCCATCATCGAGCAGCAACAGGCCGAGTTGTCCCAAATGGTCTCAAAGTGGTCCGCTCACAACGCGCACACCCTTGACCAGCTCCGTCAGGAGGTCTCACCCCAGCAACCCGCTCTGTTTGCACGGATAGAGGAAAAACTCAGTCACCTCGACCCCCTCACCGCCGAGGCCGAGCTGGACTTGCTCAGCGAACTATGGTTCGCTAAACCGTCCGCTAAAAGGACCGCTCAAAGGCCAGTCCCGCCACCGCTGCACGGCAGCATGGTCACCCCCGATCCCATCTCCCCCCTCGACCGCCTCCGCAGTGCCCTGGGCCAGTCCCCCAGCAGCTGATTTCCCGCCTTCGCCAGTCCACCCAGTCGGTCACCTTTTCGCTTCCTCACGGCTCTCCCGCCACTTTTTCTCGCCCGCACCATGACTCTCGAAGCCCACTTTTCCCCCCAGTGCATCGCCCCCCCCGACCGGCACATCTGCACCGCGGCACTGACGGACCCGCTCTACCACTGGGCGCGGCTGCCCTTGGCGGTCAGTCATTGCCCACAGGGCACCCTCCCCGCGGGGCAGGTCATGGCCATGCTCGTCGCGGGCCCAGACGGCGGCTCCCTCGCGCCCTATGTGCCCTCCGCGCCCAACGGGCAGGGCACCGCGCGGTGCCTCCTCGCCCAGTCACTAACAGTGTCTGACCACCTCGACGGCGCAGGCGTGCTGGTCTACCGCGGGGGCTACTTCCACAGTCGACTACTGACAGGGCTCGACCCCGACGCCATAGACCACCTCCGCGGCCGCATCGTCAAGGGCGTGCTGGTCATCGGCGCCGAGTTCTAAAGCGCCAATTTAAGCCCTGTGAGGGCCTACTGCGAGAGTACTTCGATCCGCTCTTTCACAGCATCCGCGTGCACGGGTTTGATTGGCCCTGATTTGCTCTGTCTCTGGCGAAGCATCCGCCATCTCCCCAGCCCCTTCCCGATAGGCGTGCTGCCGTGCTCGCCGTCCGTGGGTGCCTGCCCATAGGCATATCGCCCCGCTCGGTACTCGACCAGATTCTTGATTTCATCCCGCACCATCCACGTGAAATGCGCACAGCTGATCGACGGCTGCTTGAGGATTTCCTGCAGGCGGGCCAGCTGCGCCAGTGCGTCTTCCGTTTGCTTAATGAGGCCGTTGACCCGAGGGTCATATGCCAGCCCCTCCATCAGGGCGTGGTCGGGCCCCAGCGGGACAAATTGCTCCAGTTTTTGCTTGGTGTGTCGCATATAGCTCACCAGCTGGGTGATGCAGTCCGCCTCCACCTCAGTGAATTCATTCGGCTGGAGGTCCGTGCGGTTCTCCGCATACGCGTCAGGGTCGAGCGATTTCTGCAGCAGGTCGATCTGCACAAGGTTGGCCTCCAGTCGGTATCGTTCCCGCCCGAGTCGCTCGGTCAGTGTGCTGGCCGTGGGGTAGTCCACCCCCGTGGCCATGATGGCCTGCAGGTCAAGGCCCTGCAGCTGGTCGAGTCGGGTCTGGGCTTCCTCGGCCAGCGTGCCCAGTGCGATCAGCTTGGCCGCTGGACTGCGGAGTGGGTCGTCTGGGGCGGCGTCGGGCACGAGGTAACTCATATACTTTGACTCTTCGGCCATCACCTCCTCGATCAGCATTTGCACCTCGCTGGCGGTCAGGGTCAACGGTGCGTCGGGCCCCAGCGCGTGGGGCGTGCTGGCGGAGGTGGGGGCGAGGTCAGTCACCTCGCGGTAGAGGTCAGCCTGGGTGAGCATCGGGTGGGTCTGCGCCACGGCGGTGGTGCCAGTGGGGTCGATGTCAGCGGGTGTGTAAAGGTCAGGCAGTGAAGCCAATGAGGACGGGGCGGAAAGCGAAGCCATAATGAGAAGGCATGAAATGACAAAAAAATCGGAACACCACAAAAAGCAGTCGTGCTGCGAGTGGGAGGCTCGGTCAGTCACGGGGTGGCCGCCAGAGGGGGGCCAGTCAGATGAAAATTTGAATGAAGTATTACATTGTGGTTTCAATTACTTTGACGGCGCGGTCGCGCAATCGTCACAAAAATCTGTGGCCCTGTCCCATTGTCGTCTCACCTTTTCGCCCCCACTACTGGCACAGAGCCACGCTGACGCCGCTCTATCTGCCACGGTTTCTCTGCTCCACTGGCTTCTGTTTCCTTCAGTAATTCTCTCTTTATCCTCTCAAACCCCCAGCCCTCCAGCCCTCCCTCCTCCTGTGTGTGTAAGTTCCAGCCCTCCGCTGTATAATTACTCACCTTTTCCATGCCTACGACTACGACCATTGCGCAGATCATGCGCGAGTGCGGCCCCAACTTCCTGTTGACCAACGACGCCGCCAACGTCCTCTTCCCCACGGCGATGTGCGCCCAGGCCGAAAACCTCCTCGGGCACCAGATCATGGGGGAGCCGATCAAGCACGACGGCATCCACATCCGTTTCACGGCCTTCGAGCCCAACAAAGGCATCGCTCAAGCCGTCGAGCTGGGTGACGCCGCCACCGAGGTGCCCAAAGGCGACCTCGCCACAGAGATCTTTGGGGCGATCGTCACCAAGGAGACGTGCTGCTTTGACCACGAGCTGCTGACGCACATCTATGCCGCCAAGAACGGCTGCGCCACCGACGCCCAGCTGGGCGCGATTGCGGGGGCAGTGCAGCGGGCCTTTGACGTGCTGGCCCAGCGGGCCGCCCAGCTGAAAGAAAAATCATTCTGGGAGGGGGTGATGGGCCAGATGAATGTCGACACCGCTGACCCAGGGGCGGGGCCCATCACCATCAACACAGGCACGACCGTGCTGCCCAGCCTGACGGGCACCGACGTCTGGACCGACGAGGTCAACTCGACCCCGCTCCAAGACATCGACGACGCGCGGCTGAGCTTCCGCGGGACGTGCTTCACCCCGTGTGAGATGGTCATGAACCAAGAAACGTACACAAAATTTGTCCAAGCGGACAGTGTGCGTGAAGAGCTCGGCGAGTGTCTGCGCTCTTGCCTCGTGATGGGCACTGACATTCCCAAAGTGCGCGGGATGGGCGTGCGGGTGTATGACGCGGGGTACACCGACGCCACGGGGGTCTGGACGCCGTACGTCCCAGACGGGGTGGTGGTGTACCGCGGCTGCAACGGCACCACCACGGGGGTCAATTGCTATGACTGCCTGAATGTCGACGACTGCACGGGCCAGACCTATGGCTCGCACGTCGAACTGTTGACCGAGTCAAACCCCAAAACCCAGTGTGTCTACCACTCGTGGGTGGGGGCGCCCGTCTTCACCTCGCCGCAGGCGTTTGCGTCGCAGCAGGTGTTTACGGCCTAGCGGGAGGCTTGCCGTGGGGTTTTGCACACTCGGGGGGGCGAGTGTGCATATCTCACGGCGGGGGGACGGCCCGCCCGTGAAGCAATTTCGCGGACGTGTTCGTCAGATGTATTCAGCCAGAAGGAGAGTCACGCCCTAGCAGTGTGGTGAGAGATTGCTGTAGGAGCGTGTCCTCAGAGTTTTTCAAGAGTTATGCAAAAGTTTTCCACATTGCGTGCACCGCTCATTTCTCGCTCACGAATACAAAAGTTATCAATAAGTTTTACACATTGGCCTGTCGGGGGGTAGCTCTCCAGTTTCTATTTCTTGTCTTACAGCAGTCACATGGAAAGCCCCCTCGCCCCTGCCCAACCCGTCCGCCGTGCCCAGCCCAAACCCAAGCGCCGTCGTCGCAGACGCAAAGCCAAGCAACCCGAACCGACCCCGCTGCACGGGGCGGTAAGGGATTTCATCCGTGGGGGGACGCGTGACCGCGTGCTGGTCATGCGTGACTATGTTGGGTCGGGGGTGCGACTGTACCAGTACCAGACCTTTGTCACCACGGCGCTGCCCCACCGCGTGCGAGACGCCATCTTGACCCTGTACCAGCAGTGCTGGCGCTATGTCTGGGGCGACGTGGAGTCGCTGCTGCGCAAACCGCCGCTGATAGAGGATCCGCATGACATCATCATTGACGGCAAACGCAAGCGGGGCCGTCGGCCCAACTGTCCGTGAGGGGATTTCGCAGCTGGTTAATAACTCAGGCCCAGGGAGTGTTCACAAATTGGTTTGAGGAGAAAAAAGAGAGATTTTTGAGCGAAAAATGGGCGCGTATTTGCAGCCTTGATGGATCAAGGCAAAAATACGCAACCATTTTGCAGCCAAAAAGATTCTTTTTTCACTCAAATCTCTCCATATTTTAGGATCAACCTGTTTTTTCCAATTTGTTAACACTGCCTAGTACCCGCTGCCAGGCGGCCATGCTGGTGGGGAGGTCGTCAGCCGTGTGGGCGAGCAGCTGCCGCAGGATGTACTGCGGCTGGGCCACCCCGAGCGACCAGCCGTTGGGCAGGCGGAAGCCACCCGACACGCGGAACGCGTCAGGGCCCAGCGTGCGGTAACGGTCGGCCAATGCGTCGAGCAGCTGCTGGGCGGCGGGCTGGGGGAGGCGGAGCGACTGGTCAGGGTGGGGGAGGGGATCTGGTGTAGTGTCAGCGTGGGGAGTGAGAGTGGTGTCAGCGTCGGTGGTGAGTAAGGTTTCGATGGTTTCTTTTACTTTGTCAATGATGGCGCTCTGCAGTGAGCCGCGGGGGTTAAGCCCGTCATAGGGGGCGAAGCAGGGGGTTTCGTTGGCCCAGAGGGGCACGTCTTCGAGGTCTTCGGGCTGGAAGATCACCAGTTGGACGTTGGTGCGGGTCCATTCGGGGAGCTCCGACAAGGCCAGCTGGCCACTGAGCACCAGCACGGTGGGCGTGTCAGGGGCATGGTCGGCGGGGGGTGAGAGCTGCTTGATCAGCTGCACCCGAGCGTCGGGGAGGTCTTCGCTCAACTCTTCGGCGGCTAGCTCGAGCAGGGCTTTAGTGTTTGGGTCAGGGGCGTGGACGTACACCAGGGGATTTTCGTTCATCTTTTTATTGATAATAAATCAGTAGCAATATGTCAATCGAGTCGTAGCTGCAGTTGCTCTGCGGGCAAATTTCATGATATAATCACGGGATTTATCACTTGGAAATCGCCCCACATGAAACGTTTGCTGCGCGAGACAGGCCTCGGCCCAGAGCTGGACAGATATGTCTGGCAAATGAAAAAGAACCAGCCTTCGAGTACCGCCAGTGGCGCCCCTGGCGCGACCCCAGACAAGAAATCACGCAAGGTGAAAAGAGCCGAGAAATGGCTGAATAAACAAGAAAAGAAGGGACGACTGGAGCTGACAGCGGTCACAAATGAGGCGGGTGACGTGACGGGGTACGAAACCAAAAAATTGCGCAAGAGCGCCAAGCGCAAAGCACGCAAGCACACGGCCAACCTAAAAGCTGCCGCTGGGGACGCCGCCACCACCACCCAGCAGAAACTGGACGCTATCGCTGCGGGGACGGTCAATGTGGGGTTCCGTGCGCGGAAAGAGAAAAATATGGAGCGCAAAGGCAAGAAAGAGGCCGTCAAGCTGCACGGGAAAGAGCAGCAGCGGCAGGTGGAGGCGGAGTATAAACAACAGCTCGACCAAGGGGTCGACAAGCAGACAGCCAAAGACAGCTATGAGGCGGCCCTGCAGATGGTGGAGTCGGAGATGGCGGCAGCGAAAAAACTCCTGAAGAAGTCGGTGTACTTATCAAATGAGCAAGCGGGGAAAAGTGAGCTGTTGCAGCGCCTGACGGGGGAGACCGTGCGGGAGTATTTCCCCAAAGCTAACCGCGTGAGTCGCATGGGCGGTGACGTGGCAGCCGCCCTGGACGAAGCCGACCAAGCCAACACCAGCGCGCGCCAGCGCGCGCACACCAAAGCCGCACCAGACGCCAGCACGGCGGCTATCCTTGAGCGGGAGTTTGAGCTGCAAGAGACGCCGTATGAAAACGAAAACTACGCTGAGCTGATCGCCGCGGCGCAGGCCCCCACGGCCCAAAACCTCGAAGCCCTGACCGCCACCGATGTCAGCACGGCCAAACTCAAGGAGTTTACCGAGCACTTTGACGCCATCGCCAAGCAGTTTGCAGACAAGCGGGCCGACCACCAGTCAGACGGGTTGTACCACCAGCACCTGACGACCATGACTGACCAGTTTGAGGCCGTCAATCAACGAGCCAATGACGTCGTGCACCACCACGACAGCCTGCTGGGGGCGCTGGTGCGTGACCCCATCTTTCGCCTGCAGGGGGGGCCGAGTCAGGCCCAGCCCAGTAGTGTGTTTACCGACTTGCTCGAGGAGGGGGACTTCAGCGACACGCGGGCGAAATACACCGAATATGAAGCACTGGTAATGGACCTGCACGATCGGCTGTATAGTGACGAGGCGGGGATGGTGATCTTGCAAGCGGATGACGACCGAGAGGCCTGGCGCCGAGCCGTCAAGATGGTGGGGGAGATCAAGCAGTTGATCCTCGAAGACACTGCGCAGGCGGTGCAAGCCACCCTGGCGGAGCTGCAGTCGCTGCCCTTGGCCCTGAGTGTGGCGGAGTATAACGGTGATATGACGGAGTATATCCGCCTGATGAACCGCACGGCGGCCATCGTGCCCGGGGTGGAGGAGATCGACCCGAGTAGTGTCGATGTGGAGCAGCTGAATAAAAATCTGGAAATCTTGTATCAGAATAGCTTCCTGAAGCTGGGGGTGTATGACAACCTGATGGAACTGTTTGACCAGACGCGGTTTGCGGGCTTCACGCCCGAGCGCACCAGCTGGAGCGAGATAACCGCCAAGCACACCATGGACAGCAATGCTCAGAAAGCCGTGCAAGAGTGGTATGACACCCAGCTGGAAAGTCGCGTCGAGCAGCTATGGCGAGACCTTAAACAGGTGGGGAATAGTACAGGGGATCGTTCGCGGCCGCTGCGAGCCGCCGTCGACCCACAGACACTGGAGGTGAAAAACCAGACCAAATATGATGAGCTGAGCTCGCGGGTGCGAGCGCACCTGGAAGGGATGCGGGTGCGACTGGCAGAGGTGAAAGGCGACCTGCTGGAAGCAGTGGACCGTACCCTGAGCAACGAAGCCATGCTGAGTGACGAGGGGGTGCTGGCGGCGGAAGCCATCAGCCAGATGGAAGCGCAGCTGCGCCAGCCAACAGGGCGGGGGCTGAGCTTGGAGCCGTATGATGACGGCAGTGGGGATTATAGTGCGCGGTATAACAAACTTCTCAATGACCTCGACCCAGCGTCACGCCTGCTGGTCGAGACGCAGTTTGACGCGCGAATTCAAGCGGGGGATACCCCAGATGATGTGTATCGGCTGCTGGTCGAGGCGGCGACGTATTACCAACGGTATGCCGCCAGCCAGAGCATCACTGAGCGGATGAAAGCTGACGGCTATGACCCGACGGCCGAGCACCAGCCACTGAGCGATGTCGCGCGGGAGAGCCTCGGGCGGGAGGCGCTGAAAGGGAGCCAGATCTGGCAGCTGAAAGAGCAGCTGATGGACCAGCAGTCGGAGCTGGCGGTGAAGCTGGGGGAGCTGAACGTGGCCAAGGAAAACCTGATGGTGGCGAAGACGAACCTGCGCGAAGAGAGGGACGCGCTGGCCCGCGCGGAAAAGACGAGTGAGGCGCATGACCTAGACGAAAAGACGGAGGGGATCGTGGAGACAGCTCGAAAAGATGTGGAAACAGCAAAAATAGACCATAAGCAAGCCGAGCAGCAGCAAGCGGCGGCGAAAGAGGCGTATGACCAGCTGGCCGAGAAGATGACGACGCTGCAAGAGCAGCTGACCGAAGCGATAGCGAAAAAACAAGCCGAACTGCAGGCTGAGCTGGAAAAAACCCAAACCGACAAGCAAGCCGCTGACAGGCGGGTCGTGGGGCAGCAGCAGCTGATAGAAGACTGGTTACACGATCACATTGATGCGGGGGTCAACAGTGAGTACTTTGAGCTGGTGCGTGACGCGCTGCTCAACGACAACACCGAGCTCAATCTCGACCTGGTCGAGGGTGGATTTGTGGTGGATATGGACGCGATCAAGCCCGAGCTGGAGCAATTTTATGCGTACCGCGCCGAGCGTGACACCCTCCAGCAAAAGATTGACTTGATCAACGGCCAGGCCGCCGTGCTGGACCTGACCTTGACCGACATCGACCCCGTGCCAGACAGTGAAGTGGTTGTAGATAAAGATGATGATGAAAGTGATGATGAGAAGCCAGATGAACAAAACAATGATGAAGATAAGAATGAGAATGGCATAGAGCTCTCGCCTGAGGCGAAGATGCGGGCGAATTTGAAAATCCTCGGGGAGGCGCTGGCAATCACGGATATGAATATGGTGACGCCTGAGTTAGAGTTTGGAACCTACCACAGTCGGAGTGATCGTAATACCCCATTAGGATTTAGTCTGAAATACATTGATCAAGATGGGAATTTGCAAATGAAAACTATCAGTGAATATGTTAAATCACTGGCAGACTTCGACGCGAATCAATTACAGACATTTATTGACGACTTCAACGACCTGCACAGTGACGCGTCTCTCAAAGAGTTGTCTACAGCGGACTACGCAACGCAGCTCAATGAATTTCTGAGTGAAGACAATCAGCAAGAGGTGTCAGAGAATGAGCCGACAAGTGAGACGGAGACGGTCGAGGTGGAGGAGATGGACGAGAAAACAGAAGCGCAGCTAGAATTATTACTGGGGCTGAGAGGGAACCCAGAGGCGTTACAGAAATTGGAAGCGTTGATCAAACTCGATGATCCGTGTGATCCAACCACCGCAGAGTTTAGGTACTTCAGTGCACTGGTGGACGGCGTGCCACGGTCACAGACGTTGCTTAATAAGATCAATGAATTACTCGGAAAAATAGCGGGAGATGAATGCCCATGCACCGACCAAGCCAAAGAGCGATTACAGCTGTATGCAGAGGCACTGGATAAAATGATCTGCTTCCTTGATCAGATCCCGAAAGAAGACGAACCAAAGCCTGACAACGACAGCGATAGAGGCAGTGATGATGATAACAGTGGCAACGGAAGTGATGGGAATGGGGGAGGGAATAATGGTGATGGGGGTGGAGACGGAACGAATGGTGATGGAAGTGGAGATGGAGGGGCGGATAGTATGAACTGTGATTGTGAAAACTGGCCAGACTGGATGGCAAAAATTGCTGGAGTTGATGAGCGTGCGATGAGCATTGCGGGAGGCGTTGCAAATAATGACTTAATCGTGAAAGCGATCTTGAACCCTGCCCAAGGAATTACCTTTCCGCAGGCGATTACTGATCTCGCGAATCAACACCAGTATGCGCGAGTTGCAGGAACAACAATGAGTGGAAGAGCTATTGCTGCAGGTGGAGCCTTTACGAACGCATTGCAAGGATTTTTGAATGGAAACTTAAGCAATCCGTCTCCAAATCTCGCGCAGGATGGTTTGATGGGGCCAGGGACGATCAGTGCTTTTGAGCGTTATCTGCAAATGAACGCTCCCCTCGCCAGCCCGACTGGGACGGGGAATCCTGTGGTGGATAGAAATAGTGGGAGTGGGGGCAATACAGAGCCCATAAAAGTGGATAATACAAAAACGGCCCTAGTAAATAGCCGAGAAAAAGTTGTAAATTCTGCCCTATCTCCGACTGTTTCTAGTGGGTATATCGATACCACTCTTGAAACAACGGCAGGTCGAAATGTCATCCCTGTGGCGGCGGACGCGAAGGAGGTGAAATATGCAGGGATAAATATGTACATCAAAGAAGTGACAGCGCCGACGCCACTAACGATTGCCATGCTCGGGAATGATTACTATCTGCCAGTGGTTGATGATAAAATTACTCTGCCCGAAGGAGTAAAAATCACCCCTGATGAAAATGGCAGCGCGAATATTGCTCTCATGCCTGGCTATATGGCTGCCAGTGATGCTGGTACGACATCGCTCAGTGGTATGACTCTGTCAGAACTCAAAACAGCCCCCAACCCAACTGAGTCTGTGCAAATGAGCTGGGACGGTGCGAGTGCGTTGACTGGCCTAGGGGAGGGTGTCGAAAAGGTATATCTGCCAGGTGGGAAAACGACTGACGTAGTGCAGGATGAGAGTGACCGATATTTGGTCTTCGCTGAGGTGAATGGCAACCGCTTTGGGGTGAAAATCAACAATGAATCCGTGACACTGCCTGCTGGGGTAACGTGGCAGACAAATGGTCAATTTGAAGACGCGAATGGGAAAAACATGACCGTGAATGGCGCACCAACGAATATGGGTGGAACATTATTTTTTACAGAACTAAAATCCCCAGAAGTTACATCTGTCGTGAAGACAATATCGGTTGATTCATGTGACCTCAACGCAGGCACCCCACGGACCATCGGCGCTGACATCACAACGGTTGAATTCTCCGACGACGCAGACCTCATGGCAACGGTCGAAACGGTGAATGGCAAGCGATATTTCGTACTGGGAAATGACAGAGTGGCAATCGGAACTGATAATAAATTGATCTTACCTGAGGGTGTTGTAATTGATATTGGTTATAAAAATTTTACGGCAAACGATGGTGACAAAGTTTTGGAGACTCAGGAGGTCGGCGACATAAACGTAATAACGGGGGTGAAAGAAGAGGGGACTAGGCCCGTTGATAATGTAGAGGTGAGCGATACAACTCAAGAATTTGACCCTGAACACCCTGAAAAAGGGGGGTGGATAGCGTATAGCACATGGGCAAGTCTTAACATCATAATCGAAGGAGAAACTGCTCCCATCGGTTACGACATAGGCTGGGGTAGCTCAAAATATTTCATACAGTTTAAGCAAAATGGCGTCAGAAACAGAATTGAACTGGAATCAGAAAGAAGATCTGGAGTCAATTACGTCAAAATTCCGCCTAATCTAAAAATTGAAACCGTGAACGGTGAAACCAGCTTCATCCTCCGAGACGGCTACCAAATCAACAACAATGACATTTATGACCAGTCACCCAAGTCTGCCTAACCCCCCGCACCATGACCCGCCAACACCTCCAGCACGCGCTCGACCATTACCGCACGCACCTCGACGAGGCGCTCGAAATACTCGAAATGAGCCTAGACGATCTGCCCGAGGGGGCCGACCCCGACACGATGTATGAGCTCGTCGGCACCTTCCTCGAAGAGACGGCCCAGCTGCGGGATGAGTTTGACCATACGCTGACGCGGATCGTCCAGCAGGGGCGTGACCAAGCCGAAGAGCGCGAGCGTGAACGTGAAGCCGAAGACCTCATCACGCAGGTGGAGTCAGACCTCGGGTGGTAGGGGAGAGTGTTTTCCTTGGGGAAATGGCGCTGTGTGCCCTATGAGGGAAGTGATAGCACTTCCCTTTTTGCCGTTGCCATGACCTACCCCACCCAGACCCCGACGCTTTGCTACGCCACTGTGGCGGACCTGCTGGCCCAGTGCCCTGAACTCGCGCCCTGGCCCGAGGCGCAACTGACTGACCTGCTGCTGACCGCGCAGGGCTATGTCGACCACTATGTTGGATTTGCCACGCCCGCCAGCTGCGACCCGTGTCAGCAGTCGACGCTCTTCCCGCGGGCGTGTGACACGGTGTGTGTCACTGACCCTGACACGGGGCAGACAACCCAGCAGCTGGGCATCCCCCACGCGGTGCAGCAGGCGACGCTGGCGGCGGCGTATTTGCTGAGCCTCGAACGCAAGCCCACCCCCGCCCCAGACGACCCCACTGACGACGACAGTGACAGCACAGGTGACACCGACGACACCGACATCAGCACCACCAGTGGCAGCGACCAGTCGCTGCTCGACTGCCTCGCCCCAGGTGACCGCGTGACGCTGGGTGACTTTACCTACAGCCGGGGGTGCTGCGGTGACCCGACCACCACCAGCACCCGCACGAGCGTCAGCCGCACGGTGGTCGACCCGTGCTGCAGTGTGGCCTTCAGCACGGGCGGGGCGTACCTTCGCCAGTGGTTGGGGGGTTCAGCTGCGGGGCGCACCTTCATGACCCTGCTCGAAGACTACCGCTGCCTGACGTGGGGCATCTGCTAATATTTTTCACTATGCCAAGCCTCAAAGACATCATCGAATGTACCCTCACCAGCAGTGGCCGCACGGCCAGCTGGCTGCGCCTGCGCCCGCGGGTGTATGTGCCTGACTCCGCGGAGTACGCTCACGTCCTCGAACGCCTTCTGTCGGACATCCCTGTGCGGCTGGTGACAGGGGCTGGCCGCCAGCGCACTGCCCCCAGCGGGCACAAGACCCTCCAGCAGACTGTGTGCCTCTACCTCCCCGCTCAGTGGCAGGGCACCGACATCATCCTCGACGCCACCACCGACCAGCTGCACGTCGGCGACACCTGCTATGAGGTCATCGCCGTCGAAGCCCCCAGTGGCGCCCTGCCGGGTGGGCCACAGTGCAGTTACCTCAAGGTCACGGCCTGCCCTGCCCCCACCCTCGAGGTCACACCCTAGTGCCCCCGCACCGTCACAGTCACCAGAGTCGCCAAAGTGGGGGACTTCTTCTGTATAAATTTTTTATTCATAATCCACACCCTATGTCTTCCCTCGCTGCTCATTTGCTCACCCATCTGCGGGCCCAGCCAGACCTCGTGGCGCTGCTGGGGTCCGCGGACCAGTTGCTGGTGGGGGCCGCGCCCGAGTCCGCCAGCTTGCCGTTGGTCATCATTGACCTCACGCCCCAGTCGGCCCGTCGGGTCGATGATGTCACGCTCCACGCTGACCGTCTGACCTACCACATCATCACCCCACTGGGCGACCCGACGCAGCTGGGTGACCAGCTGGCGGCGGAGCTGACTACCCTCACCGACCGCCTGCCGGGGCGGGTCAGTCGCTGCACGGTGGGGCGAGTGTGCCCCCGGGGCAGCTGCGAGCTGGCCTTTGACTGTAAAGCCCAGACCGCCACCCGCACGCTGCACTATGACGTGCTGTGGCGGCGGACGGTGTGAGGGGGGACTGTGTGTGGGGTGTGTGGCGAGAACATTTCAGCTATATCCCCCCCCTCTGCTACCCCTCAGGGTGTTGTTTCCTAAGCACCCCCCCTGCCCATGTCTGCCCCTGTCCTTTCGCCTCTTCGCACGGACCACCTTTTCAGTCAGGCCGTCCTCAAGGTCTTTGACCCCGCCCTCGACGACTTCGCCACCGTGGCGGGAGTGTGCGACGTGACGTGGCTGACCGACACCACCATGCACGACTGCGGGCCGTGCACCCCCTGTGCCCCCGCCCCGACCATCGTCACGCAGTCGCCGCGGGTGCGCTTCACCTTGCACGCGGTGCGCAGCCCGTGGCTGTACCAGACGCTCTATGGCTGGGAGCCGACCACCCTCGACCTCGGGCCCAGTCTGACCGTGGCGGCGGAGGTGGTCACGCTCGACCATCTGCTGACGTCGGAGCAATATGCGGGGGTGATCACCCACCAAAACCACGCTGCGCCCACGGTGACGGCCCTGAGCATCAGCACGGCGGCGGGGGCGTTGCTGGTGGAGGGGGTGCATTACACTGTGGGGGTCTGGGGCGGGTACACAGTCGTGGTGCCCCTGCCCGGCAGTGGCCTGGCGCAGGGCGACGAGCTGCTGGTTGACTACGCGTTTACCCCCGCCAATGAGATCAAACTCAGCCCCCCGACCACGGGGCTGGCCCCCACGCGGGCGTGGCAGCTGTGCGAGGTTGTGCCAGCGTTGACAGCCGGTCAGTCCCAGGCCGACTTGCTGACCCTCACCCTCGACCAGGGGGCCGTCACCAGTGGGGTGGCGTGGGCCTGGCCCAGCTGCTGCCCTGGGGCGGAGCTGCCCGACGGGGTGCCCGTTACCGTCACGGCGGCGCCCGGCAGCCGCTGGTGCGCGCAGTGGCAGCGGCGCTATCCGTTGTAGGGAGTGTGAACAAATTGGTTTGAGGAGAAAAAAGAGAGATTTTTGAGCGAAAAATGGGCGCGTATTTGCAGCCTTGATGGATCAAGGCAAAAATGCGCAACCATTTTGCAGCCAAAAAGATCCTTTTTTCACTCAAATCCCTCCTCAGACTTCAGGATCAATCTTCTTTTTCCAATTTGTGCACACTCCCTAGTGTTGTAATATACGCTCTTCGTAGCCCAGCCTACACCATCGACCCACCCGCTATTGACTCTCGCTTTTAGCACTCTATACTCCACAGTGTCAGTATTTTCTTTCTCACATTTCTGATGACTACTCTCTCAGGCGGCGGTTGCGGTTGCGGTAAAAACTTCGGTGGTTGTGGTGGTGGCACTTGTGGTCGACACGGCGGCGGATGCTGCGGTGGTGGCTCATGCGGCTACGTTGGTGGTGGTTGCGGTGGCGGCACGTGCAGCTAAGCCAACCAAACCTTTCACAACTATTGTGAAACCCCAAAAAGCCTCTGCACACGGTGCAGAGGTTTTTTTGTTCGCCCGTTTCGGGGAATGTATGAGGGAATTCCTATTCGACCTCGATGTCCTGCGTCTGGGCGATCAGCTCTGGGTGGGTGCCTTCGGCCAGCTGCATCATTTCCGACTCCAGCGCGAGGTAGGCCCGTCGCTCCGCCCAGAAGACAGCTATGAGCTCCAAGTGGGTCAAGTCGCGCAGGTCGACGGGCTCGTCGTGCAGGTGCGTCAGCGTGCGGAAGTCCGTCTGGGCGGGGGCCAGGCAAGGGGACTCTGGCTGGGGGGTGGTGACGGTGGCGAGTGTGGGCGTAGTCATGAGTGAAAAAAAGAAATGAAAATGAAAGAGAGAACCAAGAAAACCGAGTGAGGAAGAGGGGTAGTTTTGCCTTACCCCAAGCCCAGCAATAGGGCCAAAGGGAAAACGAAACTGGGGTACGAAAACAGACCAACCTGAAAAAAGCGTGAATTTTGCATTTGCAATATGAGGAGAGGTTTTATATAAAATAGGCGAAAACACCTGTCAAATACCCTGGAAGTGAAGCGCCGGATATTGCGGGTGTTTTCACTCGGCCAAAAAATCTCGGAGGAGGAAGCGCCGTGTACATCATCACGGCCATGATTTAATGAAATCGACAGGGCGTCGAGGGCAGGGCTTCAGCCTATTTTCAGGCAAGAGGAGTCAAACAGTGATGAAATAAACTCTTGAGAGAACTATTTTCACTCTGTAATAACTTAGATCTTCTCAATCGTTTCTATCTCTACCCCCACGGTGTAGGGGTTCCAGAGCCAGATGATTTCTTCGCTGATGGTCATCGATTCGACCCGATCGGTCGGCACCAGCACGGGCAAACCCGCCAGGTCACGCCCATGGCGGACGAGCAGCTCCATGCTGTCTTCGTAGTGGGACGCCCAGGTGAAGAGGTGCATGGTGGCGCGGCGCTGGTCACCCGTGAGCCCCTGCAGCGTCGCCACGGGCATTAGGTCACCCTCCGCCGTGAAGTAGAGCGGCACCAGCGCCCGCTCGGGCACACGGCCGACATCTTCGTGCAGGTCGACGATCTCCGCCAGGTTCTCTTCATAGATCACCTCGCCCTTGTGCTCAAATATCTGCTGCGTGGTCATGCGGCTCATCACCCAGTGGTCAAAGGACAGCTCTTCGCCGTCCTCGGTGCAGGCCGTCAGGCCGAGGGCCAGCAGCAGGAGCAGCAGACCAGCCAACAGACGACGAAAGTGGGGCCATGGGTGGGACATCACCCAAGAGGGTAGCAGAGAGTGGGGGAAGAGGGGAGTTCAGGTGTGTTATTTGCGTGAGTTTGAACCAGTCTTCTGCTATAATGAAAAAAAACAAAAAAATGACTGGTACTGTTTCGAGTCCACAAATTGCTTCACCACAGCCAACCTATAGTCGCGGAGCGCTGGGTCTCTTTGTTGCGTTGTCGGCCATTTGGGTTGTCCCACTTGTATCGATTTTTGCACTTGGTTTAGCCTACATCTTGTATGAGCTGACAAATGCACAAGAACTTACTCTCGTCATTGCAGGGCTGTTTGTACTCATTGTCAGTGTGTACGTTTTGTATAATCTTTTTCAGTGGGGCAAGCCGCGCTTTGCGGCGCCTCGGTCACGGACAAACTACCTGCGAGCTGTGTTTTATGGCCCACAGCTTTTGGTGGTGCTGCCTGTGTTTTTGTGGGTGTATAAGGAAACCGATAAAGCCACAATTGACTACATATTAACCCGCCACGAAACAGTAATAGAGCGTGCCCTTAAGGAAGGCACACTTAACTGTCTTTCTCTGACTGAATCTAACCTAAACTCTACCCTAAAGGGAGAGCTGAATTTGCTAGAGCGACCACTCT
Organism: Candidatus Altimarinota bacterium; assembly: GCA_020631075.1. GTDB lineage: Bacteria > Patescibacteriota > Gracilibacteria > UBA4473 > UBA4473 > JAHDHX01. The sequence continues at coordinate 78,812 of JAHDHX010000004.1, read as the reverse complement.
TGCAGCTCATGTCGTGGCAAACGGTTCGTTCCCGTCTGAAGCGACAATTTCGGCAAAGTTTCAATGACTGTGTGCAACGGCAAACCAAGCAACAGGCAGCTTTGAAATTCCAAAAGTCATGGCAGCAATCATCGTGCACATCACCAGACTCAAAAATGTATCAGTCCCGCGGTTGCGCGAGCAGAGACATGCAGAGTTGGTGCCGCCAAGCCTCAGACCTTTTGCCCGATTGCAAAACCGATATTGAAAACCTGCAACAGTGGCACTTTGTGCAATTAATCAAAAAATATGAAGCCAGCCCGTCAGAATGCGAAGAGGCGAACACAAGCTGGCGCAGCCACATTCGTCACGTAAATACAAACATCTTGTCTGGTTCCCCACTGGGCCAGGTTTTTACTTGTTTTCATGGGCTTGATTCAAACTATAAACGTGAAGTACCAGTCTGTACCCCCGAACGCAGAGAACTCTGTGCGGTTAAATCAAAGCAAGAGAAGGCGGTAGAGCGGCTTCTCTCTGGTGCAACTACTGAGGGAAAAATCACGAGCCCCAGACCTTCAGTTCGACGACTCGACTAAATTATTTTTTTGCTTCCGCCAAACTTACTAAAAATTTCTCATGCTTGCTCTGCTCCTATTACTCGGTATTGGCGGTTTCCTGTATTGGCAGGTGACAACAGACAATGGCAAAGATTCGCGCATCCGCGAACTAGAGCAACGGCTGAGTAGTCAGCAGCGAGTAAAAGGGGCTGCCGAGCCTCAGTCAGCTCTCACCCCCACCAACGAACGCCAGAGCCAGCTCCCGCTCGTGGAGTCGCCCAGGCGCCCTGATGTCACCCGCCGCAGTGCGCACCTCACCCCCGAGGTCGAACGCACCAGTCAAGTGCCCGTGGTCGAACCCGTCGACCCCGCGGCCAGCCGTCGGCTCAGCGCGCCCCTCACCCCCGAGGTCGAGCGCACCAGTCAAGTGCCCGTGGTGGCGCCCGTTGACCGGGCTATCCTCCGCCAGCACCGCGCCCCCCTGACCGACACCGTCGAACGCACCAGTCAGGTGCCCGTCGTCAGCCCCGACACCGTCGAGCCCCACACGCGGGGCACTTTTGACTTTGAGTCCTTCATCGGGCGGACGCTGCTGCCCGTGCTGGGGGTGCTGAGTGTGGTGGTGGCGCTGGGCTTTTTCGTCAGCTGGACGATCACCTCGGGGCTCCTCACCCCTCCGTTGCAGATCGGTCTGGCCGCTTTGACGAGCTTCGTGCTGGTGGGGGTGGCGGACGTGCAGCGTCACGCTTGGCCGCGGCTCTATCCGTTTCTTTCGGGCATTGGGCTCGGGGGTTTGATGATTACGACCTTCTTGGCCCACGCGCTCTATGGCTACTTGACGGCTGACCTCACCCTTAGCTTGATGATCCTCATCGGCATTGTCGGAGTGGGGCTCTCCCTACGCTATGACTCCCAGCCGTTGGCGTTTTCGGCCGTGTTGGCGGCGGCAGTCACGCCCTTTGTCCTGCCGGAGTCTGACTCAGGGCTGGCGTTCTTTTTGGCTTATGGCATGGGCCTGTCGGTGGTGGCGGGGGGCCTGGCGGGGCGGCGCAGCTGGCTCCCGATGCTCTTGCTGGGGTTGACGGTCGGGGTCAGCTATGTGCTGGCCGCCGTGGGGGACCTCCGCCCCAGCTCCCCGCTGGAGCACTACGCCGTGGCAGCCCTGCTGACCCTCACGCCCCAGTTGCCGCTCTTTGCCTACCTGCTGGTGTCTGCGCCCCAGCTGCGCCAGTCGGACGCTGCCCACCCGAGCCCCCGACAGACCCAGCTCACCGACTTGGCGTTCATCCTGCTGAGTGTCATCAGCGTGTTTTCGTCCTTTTTGGCCTACGTCTTCGCCCACACGGGTGACTTGCAGCTCCGCACGCACTTTTGGTTGGCGCTGCTGCCCGCGGCTGGCCTAGTGGTCATGATCCCCCGCGCCCAGACCCCCTACCGCCACAATGCCCTCCTCGGCGGGCTCCTTACCCTGCTGGTGTTGGGCCTGTTTTACCAGTTCCACGCGGACGCCGCCCACCTCCTCGGGGTCGGGCTCATGCTCTTGTCTCTGCTGGTGGCTGCGGTGCACCGCTTCGGAACGCACCCCGCCACGCGGCTCACGTTGCTGCCCTTCGCGGCGCTGGTGGTGGCGGGGCTGTCGGTGGGCTACTACTTCAGTCATCTGCAGGTGGTTACTTCCTTGGTGCACCTCGTGCTGGGGGGGCTTATGCTCGCCTGCCTGTGGTCCAGCCGCGTGGTCAGCCCTGACCTGAAGCTCCTGACGGGTACCGCCCTGACCCTCATGGCGACCTTTTGGGCCTTTGGCCCCTTGCTCGACACCCTGCCGACCGTGCTGGGGTGGGTGCCCTTTGGCTTGTGGGCGGTGGGCACGCTGGCGGCGCACTGGTGGCAGCCCCGCTCACACCTGGCGACTTTTGTGGGGCTAGTCGGGGTGGTGATCCCGCTCGTGTGCCTGCCAGAGGGCCTGCTGATCTTCGACACGCCGCTGGGGCTGGCCCCCGTGCTGGCGATCATCCTGCTGGTGACGGCCCAGGTGGTCTACTTGACCCTCCCGCCCGTGGCGGCGCGCCTAGCCCAGCACGATTGGCCGACGTTGTTCTTGCTCCTCCTGACAGCTGTGCTGACGGCCGTGCTGGTCGACCAGACGACCGTCGACCCCCTGCGCACGACCCTGTGGGGGCTGTGTGCGGGGGCGGCGCTGACCTATGGCCTACTGCTCGACGACCGCACCTGGCGGTTGCTGGGCATCACCACTTTGTGTCTGGTCGCGCTGAAGCTCTACCTCGTCGATGTCTGGCAGTGGCAGGCCGCCCTGCGGATCGTTGCCTTCGGGCTGCTGGGGGTGGTGTTTTTGGGCACGGGGGTGCTCTATCGCCGACGGGCGGACAGTGCGTCTGACGAATGACACCCAAAGCAGCAGGTAAAAAATGACTGGAGCAGTGCCTAAGGGTGTTTGCCCCCTCCAAACAGTCTTGGTCTATTGCCTACCCACCTGCTATGGCTCGGGGTGATTTCTCACCCAGTTTCCCTATGCACTGTTGTCACTCGGTCACCTTTGACGGTCGCCTCGCCGAGAGCCCCACCACCCTGCCCCCAGAACCCACCGACGGCGACCCTTTGTCCGCCACGGTCGTGCCGGCTGACCTCAGCACCCTCGACCAGACGGAGTTTTTTGTCACCATTGACCACTTTGACCCCGAGGCCGTGCCCTTGCTGACCCCCACCCCCCGCAGCTGCCCTGGGCTAGCGCACGGGGCGACGCTGGGCCCCGTGCTGCGCGGTGGGCGGGAGGTAACCATCAAGGGGCGGGTGCACGCCACCCACCCCGAAGGCCGCGAGAAAGCCCTGCGGGCCCTCAGAGAAATCTGGCGCGTGGCGGACTGTCCGACCCCGACAGACCGCAGCCTCTATGAGCTGCGGTGGAAGTCCGCCTGTGAGGACTGCACGCAGGAACGGTTTGTGATGGCCCAGCTGGCCGAGTCGCTGACGGTGTGGGCGGAGGACTGTCAGCAGCCCTTTTGCACGCGCTGGTCAGTCAAGCTGCGCACGGCGGATGATCGGGTATACATCGACGACCTGCAGTCGACGGAGGTCTGTGCGGAGGGGTACGTCGGGGGGATTGACCTGGGTGAGGGGGGGGTGAGTTATTGCAACACGCCGCTCGACGACTTGTTTAACTGCTTCACAATCGAGTCACTCTCCACCGTCAAGACCCCCGTACGCATCACCCTCACCATCGACCCCACCTGGGTCGACCCCTTGACCCAGCCGCCCCACCCCCCGGGGCTATACACGTCGGTCGACCCCGCGGTCAACCCCACCGTGGTCAACGCCACCACGGGCACGGCCTACACCGTGCCCGTCACCATGCAGCTGGGCGACACAGTGGTCATCGACGGCTTCACCCAGACCGTCACCCACAACGGCGTGCCCGTGGCCGCGGGCTTCCCCTATAATGCCTTCCCCAGCCTCGTCGCGGGCGAAAACGTCTGGGTCGTGACCGACCTGACTGACTTTTTTCGCCATGGGCAGGCCCTGTGTGCCCAGCTGGAGTACTACCCCGCGATAGTGTAGAAGCGAGTATTTAATTTATTCTTGTACATAAATTTTATTCTTAAATTTGCCCTCCCCACTCCCATCTCCCCCCCCAGCACCTCCCCCCCTTAAACCTTAACCCCTATGAGTGCCTACCGCCTGATGATCACCGACCGCTTTGGCCGCCAGCGGCTGCAGCTCACGCCGCTCTGTGGGCGGTACTCCGAAGTGCTGCTGGGCGCTGCCTCCGCCCAGTTTACCTTCGACGTGCTGACCACGGGGCCCCTGTCAGCGACCAGCACCCTGCACCCCTTTTTCACCGCGGGGGTGCAACTGTGGGACCGCCTCACCCTGCACCACGTCGGCCCCACGGGGCAGCTGACGCACCTGTGGTCAGGGTGGTTGACACACTACGACTGCACCTTGACCAGCCTCACCCTGCACGGTCGGGGCTACCGCACTTACGCACGGCGGCAGCTGCTGCACGACCCGCTGACGCACATCGGCCCCGCCTGCACCGCGCTGACGGCGGGCTGGGCACACGTGGACGCCCGCTGGGCCCAGGGGTTGACCCTCAGCTGCACCACCACCCAGACCGTGGCGATCGACCTGCCCGTGGGGGCCAGCCTGTCAGACCTGCTGACGGAGGTCACCACCGCGGGGGCGGAGTGGCGATACCGCGAGGGGATGCTGACCGTCAGTGACCAAGTCGGCCAGACCATCGCTCAGGGCCTTAACTTCACCGCCATCGACCCCGACGCCGCCACCGTGTGCCTGCCCGAGCGCCTCCGCACCGACGGACGTGACCGCGTCACCTCGGTGGTGCTGACGGGCGCGCCGTACCCACTCACGGGCACCACGCCCACCTATGCCCAGACCGTCACCCAGCCAACCGACACCGTCCAGCTGGGCGAGGCGTACCACCATCCCCACACCGACGCGTCTGACCTGCCCGCTCGGGCGGACACCTGGCTGACGCGTGGCACGCTGACTGACCGCACCCTGCAGCTGGCGCTCCGCCCTGACCGCTGGGCGGTCGGGGCGCTGGGGCTGGGCGACAACGTGACCGTGCTGGTGCGCACGGGGGTGCCGTGCTTTGACTACGCTGGGCCCCGCCGCGTGATCGAGCAGCAGGTGGAGTTTGGCGCTGCGGGGCACCAGCAGCGCGTCACCCTGGCGGGCCAGCCCCACCGTCAGGTGCAGTTGCTGACCCTGGCCGAGCGCGTCGCCCAGCTGGAAGTCAATGTGATCTGAAGTCTCTCTCTATTTAAAGCGCAACTCGTGCAGCGTGCCGCCGCTTTGGCGTCTTTCTTCTTGCACATCTCCTCGGGCATTGATGATGTTTTCCGCTTCCCGCTCAGGCAGCTCCGCCTGCACTTCGGCTTCCCACTCGTTGTCAGCGTCAGTGTCTGACACGTCTTCCAGCTCTTCTCGCTCTACCGCTTTATATTCCTCCATCACCTCCAGCTGGTTTTTGTCATTGCACCAGTCGGCTTCCGTCGTGCCATACACCGCGTTGAGCACGCTCTGCACCGCGGCGCGGTGGTGGTGGGCGACATACAGCACCAGCTGTCGCTCATTGGTCTCAGCGTCTACCCACTGCTGCAGCAAGAAGGGCGGCAACGCTTCCCCCGCTGTCAGCACAGTGCTCAGGTCAGTGGGTTCGGGCTGAGACTTACTCCCGCTCGGCACGGTTGCCTGATCTCGCATCACTTCCCAGCTCCCCAGTGCCTCCGCAAAGCTGTCCCCTAGCTCTGCGCCATACTTTTCCTCTTTCCTCCTTCGCCGTGGGGCGCGCATCACGCGAAGTATCTGCCGATTGGCTTTTTTCTTGAGCGTTGTCGTCAGAGTCATCCCCATGTCAGGGTCAGTGTGAAACTCCGCCGATGGCACATGCTCTTCGAGCGCTTGCAGGAGGGTCGTTTGTGCTTGGCGGACATTCTTTTTGCCTTTTGGCAGATACGCGTGCAGGCTATTCATAGTCATGAGGTGTAAATCATGATTATTTGTATTATTTCTGCACGCTATCGTCAAGCCACCCACGCTGTGCTTAGTTCCGTTTGGTGCTGTCTATTGGTTTTATCTGGATGTTTTTTGCCCAGGTGAACCATTGCTGTGGGTCGACTGACTGACCAGTGAATGCCTCGTACGAATCAGACAACGCCTGTGCCATGTGTTGTTCGAGTGCAGCCTTAAACATTTTAGGGTTGATTTGATCTTCTCTATCGCCCAAGACTCGGGTTACATTGTCCATGTTGTTGTCGAGGTCGCCGAACTGTTTGCCAAAAGTAGCCAGGGTGCGGTTGAAGCAGATGAAAATCGAATCATAGCCAGGGTTCTCTTGCAAGATGTTTCCACGGTGGCAGTAGTCGTCATAAATGTACTGCGGGCTGGCGTTGACGGTAGACATGAGCTCGGAATAGAGCTCACCAAACTCATGAACGGTCACAAAGTTATCACCGACCCAGACACCGTGACTTTCCTCCACACCGAGGTCTTTTCCGACAATATAGGTTGCTTCTTGGATTTTCATAAAGTCATTCTCTTCAAATATGAAGCCATACACGCCGTTATTAAATCCTTTGAATTTTATGCCATCGTACTTCAAAATTATAGTGTCTGGATAAAGCGTATGCACGGTTTGAGTTCGTTCGCCCCAAGGCCCAGCCGCGGTAACCTCTTCAGCAGACTTGACTTTACCTAAAATGTACGCGTGATATTGGTTGTTGATGTTGACTGGTGTCATACAGACACCATACGCAGCTAGGTACTGCTGGGCTTCTGTGAAAGTGAATTGATCATTGTTGAGCAGGTTTGCAAACAGTGTGTTAAATTGCTCGTTTATCGCATTCGTGCGGCGAACGAGTTCGACTGGGTCGTCTGTCAGGGTAAACGGCGCGTCTGGGGTGTCTTGCACACTGTGTAGGATTTCGCTGAATTGAGTGATGAGCTTTTCGGCTTGGATTTTTTGGTCAGGTGAGAGCTGGTCAAAAGGCGTGATGTGTTCGGGCGGAGTGACAACTTCGTTGACGGAGTCAACCGTGTCAGTGGTGCTTGACTGTAGGTCGATGGTGGGCAGTGCCAAACCAGCCGTACCCGTGAGGAGCCATTTCAAGACATTTCTTCGGTCAAAGATTGTGCGCTCATTATTCATGGCGATACGCTCTTGGGGCTTATCCATCTGTGATTTTCATAAACAGTACTTTTGCAGAGTAATGAGTTCTTAGTAATAATAAAACATTTTCAAGGATATTTCAGAATTCTACGGTGGCTATCTGTGACTATTCCACTTTATTCATCACTCTCTGCTACGCACTGGGGTGATATTTCTTCACCCACCGCCGCCCATGACCATCCGCGTCACCACGCTTGACTCCGCCCTGCCGCACTCTGGCACCAAACCCTTCGACCATGAGATCGACGTCATGCGCACCCACTACCTGTGTGAGGGGCGCCTCCCGCATGACGAGCACGACGCCGACGATTACCCCAACGGCGTTGTGGAGCTCGTCGGCACCGACGTGCAGATCAACCCCAGCACCTGGCTGGTGGATGTCCGCCGCGACGGCAACGTCGGCGCCTACGAAGAATTCCGCGTCACCTTTCAGGTGCTGGCGGCGGAGCTCATCCCCACGGGGGGCGTGGCGGGCACCGTCATCGCCAAAGTGTTTTATGCCCCCGTGCAGCCAGGGGCGGTCACGTCGACAGCGGGCGACCTCGAGGGGCAGCTGCAGTTTGTCCCGGGGGCCAACCTCACCGACGCCGCCATCGACGCCATCTGCGCCCCTGACTTCTGGGTACGCGTGGCCGACTTTGTCCCCACGGGGGCGGCCACCCCGCCCAATGTCGCTCTGGGGGCCACAGCGACGGCGTCCAGCAGCTCGCCCCTGTGGGTGCCCTCACGGTTGACCGACGGACTCAATAACTTCTGGACCAATGACCCCATCGCCGATCCCTTCGGCACCAGTGACATCATCGTCACCATTGACCTCGGGTCAGCGGTCACCGTCGACCAGTTTGAGGTCGACTGGCTCAACGCCACCTACGCCAGCAATCTCTTCGACCTCAGCTGCTCGACGGACAACATCACCTTCACCCCCGTGGTCAGCGGCGACATACAGGGGTTTAATGGCGGCCAAGCCACGGGCACCTTCCCCCCGCAGACGTGCCAATACTGGCAGTTTGTTTTTAAGGCTGGCTCGGGCCACCCCACCACCCTCATCATCCAAGAAATTCGCCTGTTTGAAGACATCCCCGAGGGCATCACTCAGGGGCCCTTGGCCAAGATCTGCACCCGCGGGTCGGGCATTTGCCTCGACGGGGGGTCGATCGACATGGGTGGGGGCTGCATCCGTAATCTCTGCCCAGCGGTCAACGGCACCGACGCCGTCACCCTCGACCAGGTGACGGCCCTGCTGGGGTCAGGGGGTGGCGGCAATTTGCATCTGGAGGGGACACGCGGCGGGCTGGGCCTCCCGCGGGAGCTCGAATGGGACAACTACCTCACCACGGGCGCAGGCGTCTACGAGATCCTCACCCTCGACCACACGTCACTGACCCCCAGCTGGACGGTGCTGGCGACCGTTTCCGCCACTACGAACACCTACACCGACGGTTCGCTGTCCGCCTCGCCTGACATCTGCTACCGCGTGCGGGCCTACGACCCCGCCACTGGGGTCAGCACCTGGTCAAACATCGTGCAGTTCAGCGGCGGCACCCTGGGCCAGTTTGCCTGTGGGGAGTATGGCCTGGGGTCAGACGGCGCCTACACCGGGGGCAACCTCCTCGCGGGGCGGATCTACCAGTTCACCACTTTTGACCTCAGCTCTTCGATCCAGATCACTGGACAGGGCGACACCATCATCCTCGTCCAGGGCGACCTGAATATCCTCTCGGGCGCCATCACGCTCGACTACTCCAACGCCGTCAACCTCCCCACCCTCGACGTCTGTGGCACGACGCGCTCACTGGCGAAGTCCCCCGTGGTGGTCAAGGTCGGCGGTCTGGAGGGACTGGGCGGTCAGCCCGCCTGCCCTGGCCAGCCGGTTGGTCGGCGCGGGGGGAAGGGGGGCAACACGTCCGCCGTGCGCAGCATGGTTGGGCAGGCGGGGTATGTGTCAGTCGACGGAGGGTACGCGGGCGGCCCCGCAGGCAACCCAGGGGTGGTGGGGGTGCCCGCAGGGCAAGACGGCCAACCAGGCACCCAAACCTTCGTGGTGGACGGCACGCTGAGTGCGCCTGGCGGCGGTGGGGCGGGCGGCCACGGGATGTGCCGCGCCAACCTTGTCTTCATCGTCGGGGGGAATGTCACCATCGACAGCACGTCGACGCTGGTGGGCTTTGGTGCGCGAGGGGGTGACGGGGGGGCGGGGGGCATCGGCGCCATTAATTCGTTTGGCCAAGGTGCCCCAGGGGGGGGCGGCGGTGGCGCAGGCGGGCAAGGGGGCGACGGCTCGCGCATTTTGGTCTACTACCCCGCGGCCAACACCGCCACGGCCACGCCCATCTTGCAGCTGCAGGGCGGAGTGGGGGGCAGTGGCGGGCTCGACGGAGCGGGTGGGGTCAGCTCGTCCAATTCCCCCAGCTGCGGCACCCCGCAGGTCGCCCCGTCTGGGTACGCTGGTGACGACGGCGACGATGGCCAGACCGGCACGCTGGAGCTCATCCCCGTGTAAAGCAAGTCCTCTCTACCATCCAAAAAACCACTGAGCTCCCGCTCAGCGGTTTTTTGGTGTATAGCTAAGGCCTAGGCAGCCAGATCTACTCCACCATGTGCCCTTTCACATACGCCAACGCCAGCACAAACACCACCGTACAGACCGCAAACAAACCAATATGAACCATGCACCTATGAGGATAAAAATATAATAATTTATTTAATTATATAATAAAAACAAAATAAAAACAATACTAATCACCCAGCCCTGATATGCACCCTGAGTGCGCCGTAAGAGCGTACAGAGCCAGAGAAACAGATAAACAAGCTTGTCTTTTCCCGCCCCCTACCTTAGAGTACCAAAACGTGAAAGCTACCCCCCTGACCCTTACGCTCCTCCTCCTACTGTGCCTGACCATTAGGCACAGACGAGGCCGCGCACCCAGGGTCGCTTCAGGCTAGATAATTTTCCCACCTGTTCCCACTCCCTTCACTGCCCCTCGTCTGCTCACCCAGCCGAGGTTTTTTTCTGTTTCCTTCATTTTTTCTTCCTATGTCATTTACTGCCCCCGCCTCAGTCTCAGTCGCCCCCAGGCGCGCCGTTGGCAACCCCACCGCCCCACCGCCCCACCGTCCGCGGGCGGCGCGGGCCGTCGCCCGTTTGATGCGCCAGCACCTCGTGTTTCAGGTTGCTCTGGCCGCTGGGGCGGACCTCTCCCCCTCGCATGAGGCCGCCGTCATCACGCATTTTTTGACCGTCAACCGTCAGCAGATCGACCAGTTGCTCACTCGGCCCATGTCCACCGCCCAGATGGTCTACTTCACCCAGCATTTCAGCGCGCACATCACCACCATCACCGACACCTCACCCGACGTCGCGACCCACGTGGCCACGGTGCTGATGCAAGGCGGCAAGCACCCCTCAGAGTTTTATGATGATTTTGGACTGGAATAAAAAAATCCCTTCAGTCAGGGACTGAAGGGATACACTTCACAGGTGCTTTTTACTGATGCACTTGATTAGTCGACAATGAAATTAATCGAGTCAACCATGCGGTAGAATTCAGCTTCATACTGCGCACGGTCAGCGTCGTCTCTGTCAAATGTCATATCAATGATAACCATGTCCTCTTCCCCGATGCGGGCGAGGTACATCACATTGTACAGCTTGTCCAAACCTTCATCAAAATTCGCTATCACCTGCGTGGCGGGGTACCCCCCGACAGTGGTTTGGGTTTGGCTGAGGACTTCCGCTCCATCCATTTCGTACAGCGTGTCGAGCAAGGCTTCTGACACGAGCTCTTCATTGGTCAGCTTACGGGCATCTTCTTCCATTTCACTCACGACCATAAACCCAGCGTTGTTTTTGGCCGGATTTTTTGGATTCACGTCAAAGCCAAACAGTTCGTCTTGCACCCCTACGCTCCACCCCGCTGGGCTGACCAGTCTCGCTTTGTCATTCTCCACTTGCTGACTGGGGAGGGTGGTTTCACCGCTGTGGTCCACGACGAGGCTTTTAGTCACCTCACGCACGATGTTTTGGTAGTATTCCAGTGGCTGGTCTGACTCCGACGTGTACCGCGCCTGGACGATGTACTCAAATTCGTCGATCTGCAGCAACGCAAAGGTCCGATACACCGTGCCACTTTGCCGCTCCATGGCTTCATGGAAGAGGTAAAAGTCACCTGACGCCGTGGGCAGCATTTCTATCAGGTCGATACTCACGGGGAAAGGCGCCAAACTGGCGGCTTGCTTGGCTTTGGCTATTCGCTGCTCTGGGGTCAGGGCAGCGGCTTCGTCACTCAGCTCCAGTCGGACAATGTTCACGACCTCTCGTTGCAGGTCAGTTTCATCTGCTTGGGGGCTGCGCAGGGCGTAAGCGTCTTGGGTAAGGATCCGCAGATCCCAGTCTTGTGGGTAATCAAACTGAAAGTACCGCCCGACGACGTCCCGTCCTTCGTTGTTGGCTACGTTCGCCAGCGGCTCTGAAGCACTCACTGGTGGGGTGACTTGCACGGCGGGGGCGGCGTACAGCGCATTGGGCAGGGTCAGGCGTGTCCGTGGTGTCACGAGTGGCGCTCGGCGGGCTGGTTGTGACCGTTGCGCCGTCTGTGCTGGCACGGTGGGCATGGTGGGGGCCATGCGCACGCGGTTCATGCTGGGTTGGTACTCACCCGCATACTTGGCTTGCCGCTCGGCGAGCGTTCCCCCGGGGCGAACCCGTGGCCCATACCATCCGCGGGCCTCAGCAACCATCTGGTTGCTCGCTTGGGTCAGTGGCGCTTGCCCCACCAGCACCGCAGGTGACAACGGCAGGGTCAGCAAAGCCCCCATAAGAAAACTACTGAAAAAAAATGAAGTCTTATTCATACGAAAAATTAAATACTAAAGAACACACTGAGGCTACGGTGCAGGCTCAGTCTTGTCAAAAAATTACACTGTTCGGCTTCGCCCCACCCACCCCGCATAGGTGCTGATGCTCAGCCCCCAGTACAGCTGCACTAAGATCAACGCAAACACCGTCCCCCCCGCAAAGAAATCCTGCGCTATCACGGTGGCCATCCCCGCATTGGTCGCGCCAAAAAGCAGCCCATAAGTGGCCCTTTCGTCGGCTTCCCCCCAGCTCAGCCACCACCCGAGCCCATAGAGCAGCGCCGTCAGCCCCCCCAGCAGGCCAACCGCCCAGATCGTTTCCAGCGTTATGATTTTCTCCTGCACTATCACTGCGTTGTGCGCCACCAGCACGGGGGTGAAGGTCATCACCCCCAGCAGTCCGACATTGGCGATCATGGGCAGTGCGCGCTGCGTGGCAGACTTCGGCACCACCCCCCGCCACAGCGCCGCCACCCCCAGCGGTACCCCCACCAGCCACAGGAGGTACCGCCCCATACCCCACGGGTCTATGTCTACCGCTGCGCCCAGCAGCCAGTGGCTCAGCAGGGGCAACGTGAAGGGGATCATGAGGAGGTTGGTAAGGCTAAACGCCATGGCCAGTTCCCCACGCAGACCATACGTCACCGCCAGCAAGCCCGAGGCCAGTGCGGCGGTCGTGCCCACCAAAAGGAACGCTGCCACTTGCAGCTCCGCAGGCACCCACCACAGGGCGGAGTACGCCAGCACAGGTAACACCACCATATAGACAAAGTTGAGCCAACCAAACTGCCACGTCAGCACCGCGCGCAGCTGCCCCCAGCTTATGTTCATCTGCATCATCCCCGCCCAGAGGATCACCATCAAGATCTCTGTACTGTACGCCTTAATCCACCCAAAAGTTTCAGGCCGCACCACCGCCAGCCCAAACCCCACCATCATGATCCACCCCATATATCTTCGCACCCAGTCGAGTAGTTTTTGCATAGAGGCACTGACTCTATCAGCTTTGCTTCTCTATGACGAGGCTGATTGGTGTAAAGTATCACGCTCACGGACAATCACCCCAAACCGATGCAGCTGGTCGTGCAGGTCATCCGCGACGAAGTCCCCCAGAGACGGCGTGGTGCTATTGAGGAGAATTCGACCCGTTTCAAAAGTTGGCTGCTCAGCATTCGCGGGCTCTTTGCTAAAGTTAAGCACCAGCTGCTGGCTGCTGGGGTCGATCAAGACAATCTTCTCTATCTCATCCCGCACAGTCAGCTCAAACTGGAGCGTGATCTCTCGGCCGTTGATTTTCCGCACGAGCGTCCGCTCATAATTCATCTCTTCGTCCGAAGTGGCTTGCCTCGGGAGCCCCAGCTCGATGTCTTGGTCATCCCGCGGGTCATAGTACGTCAATATTTCAGGAGCAATCATATCGAAGTTCTTTATATTGAAATATTTTAGAAAATCAACCCCAGACAGTTCCAAGGAAGCGCTGATACAATCTCGCCAATCACAAAAAGAAAGATTTGGGGATGATTTTTTACGACAGGTTCTCACGGGGTCTCTCGACCCCGTGACGGTTCTGGAGTAAAAAAGCACCCCAAAGATGCTTTTTTGATGGTGATTCTTTGCCAAGTTTTCACGTCATTTAGGAGTTTATCAGTGATTCCTTAACACCAGCACCAGCACGGCCACTGGCCCCAAGCTGCAAAATGTCAGCCACCCCAGCACCAGACCCCGCAGCACCCAGCCCCGCACCCAGAGGAGGGGACTCTCACCCATCGTGGGGCCATCTTCTCGCCCCGCTTCATAAAACCAGTGTGTAATGTCTTGCATACTTCACCCCCTACCACCAGTATGGCCACTACGCCAAACTTATTTTCACGCTTCCATTTTGGGGGTCTCCTCCAGCGCAAAGGGTAAATCCTCCACCCGCAGCGCCCGCTTGCCATACACCGCCCGCCACTGGTTGAGGATGTCCAACTCGGCTGCATCACGCGGCCGTCGGAAGCTTACCATCTCTTTCATTTGCCATTCCGATTTCCCATACGGCCGCAGCGCACCATTCAGCGGCCCCAGCAGCGCTTGCGTTTCCGCCGCCGTCAGGTCTCTGCGGTGGTGCTCTTCATAAAATTTCAACAATTTCTCAATCTTCTCTTGCTGCTCCCCCTGCACTGGGCCCTGACGATTAGTGGGTATCTGACATCGTGAAACATATAACCGAAACTGACTGGGCACTAGGACAAAATCACCCTCCACCACGCCAAACCCTCCATCGATCAAGTCATGCAAGACGTGCGCCGCCCCCGTGCCATCGACGGCAGACGCATGGTGCGCAATGTGCTTGGCTAGGCCAATAGTCAACGTTTTTTCTTGATTTGTTTGTGGGTTATGCAGCGTGAAGCTGGTGATTGAAAATTGCGCATTATAGATGATCGAAAGATCAAAATCTCCCCAGTATTTCTTTCGTGATATTTCAACCCGCTCAATGCCTGTGTCGTTGAGCGCTTGCATTTCTTTCAGCTCCGCCACCACCGCGGCATATTGCTCGGGCTTGGGCCAGGCCAGCGCATGGGGGGGCGACTCTTCAGGTTCTTCCTCCAGCGCAAAGGGTAACTCGTCCACCCGCAGCGCCTGCTTGCCATACACCGCCCGCCACTGGTTCAGGATGTCCAGCTCGGTTGTATCACGCGGCCGTCGGAAGTTCACCAGCTGATTCATCTCCCATTCTCCATTTTCTTTGTATTGTAACCCCGCAGGGCCTCGCTGCAACAGTCGTACCTTTTCGGCTATGGGCAGATCTGGTCGATAGTACTCTTCATAATATTTTACCATCGCTGCCACTGGCTCCCCCATGGTCGGGCGCAGCAACGTTTCATCACTCAGATAGCTATAATCATCCACTTCGTACGGCAGCTGACAGCGCGACACATACATCCGAAAGCGGCTCGGCACCATGGCGTAGTCACCCTCGACGACGCCCTGCACCGCGTCTATCAGGTCATGCAACACATGGGCATCCCCCTCCACGTCGGTCAGTGTGCCCACAGGGTGGCTGACGTGCACCCCCTCAGTGTGCATATACACCCGCCTTGTCTGGCGTTCGTCACATGGGTCAGTCAGATAGAGATCAATCATACTTTGGGACACCACGACCGTGAGGGTGAGTCCTTGGTAGTAATTCTCGACTGTTCGACGACAGTGTGACCGATCACTTTCTTGCTTCAGTCTCTCCTTCATCGCCTTCATCTCCGCCACCACCGCGGCATATTGCTCGGGCTTGGGCCAGGCCAGCGCGTGGGGAGGTAGCACGTCAGCCACATCTTGTTGCACGGTCTCCGTCTGCTGGTTTATCCCCGCAGTTTGAATGTGCTCTTGGCTTAGCTCTTGATCTTCTTCTGTCCGCTCTGGCTGCTTCAGCCCATCTTCTTGCAGTGGTTTTTCCTTCATCGTGTTTATTATACCCTATTTCAGAGGATTTTACACCCGCTCCCCACAGAAGATCCATTCCCATTTTATCCCCCCTTCATGCTATGGCTGTGACTGTTGCCTGCTTTTTCGACTCATTTTCCCGTATGCTGCTCTACCTCGACCCTGACCAGTCTCGCTTCTCTGACCAGTTTTTTGTCGGTGCTGTGCCCTACACCATTGACCCAGGCGAATACGCCCAGCTCGTCACCGGCCACCTGCAGATCGACTTCACCACCCTCCCCGCGCCCGCGGCTGCATCGACTGACCTCTCTGCCCCAGCCCCCATCCCACCGACCCTCACGCTGCAACCCGCCACTCAGAGTCGCCCCGCCCCCCGCCCGCTGGTCACCGCCCGCCTGACCGCGCTGGAGTCCCGCCTCACCGCGCTGGAGTCTCACCTCACCCCCAGCGTGAAATCAAGCTGAGCATCCCCCACTTGCCCTTCGGGCCGACTCGGGCTATACTCACGCCCGATGAATACAATTTTTACCCGCAGTCGCCACCTGCTCGCTCTCACGTTGTGTGTTCTTTTGGGCAGCATGCTCAGCACGGTGCTGCTCGCCACTACCGCCTCGGCCTCCACCTTCCCCGACGTCCCGCGTGACCACCCCCTACGGGCCGAGGTCACCTACGCAGCGGAGCAAGGCATCGCCAGCGGCTACCCCGACGGCACCTTCCGCCCCGACGCCTCCGTCAACCGCGCCGAATTCCTCAAAATCCTCATCCGCTCCACCCTGGCGGAGTCCGAGTCGGTCGACCTCCCGCATCAGCCCTTCGCGGGTGATGAGTGGTACACTGACGTGCCGCGTCAGAGCTGGTACGGCCCCTACGTCGCGCTGGCCACCGCCCGTCAGATCGTGCAGGGGTACCCCGACGGATCGTTTGGCCCCGACCGCACGATCAACTACGCCGAAGCCGCCAAGATCATCGTCCGCCTCTACGACCTCCCCCTCGGCACCGACCCCAGCACCGCCGACATCTGGTACCTCCCCTACACGACGGAGCTCGACGCCCGCATCACCCTCCCCGCTTCACTCGTCGACCCCCAGCAGCGACTCACTCGGGCCGAGATGGTCGCCCTCGTCGCCCGCACTCGCCAGCACTTCACCGACTGGCAGTTTACCCAGTGTGGGTTGATAGAAGACTTCACCGACCAGCCCTGGCACGACGCCCTTGTTGCCCATGCGGCCGACCGCTCCGCCCAGCTGGGTGACCTGTGCCTGAGCCCCGACGCCCAGCGGTTGATCTTCATCCTCGAGTACGGCGCCATCCCCTGCGGCCGGATGCAGGTCCTCCACCTCGACCAGTGGTCAGACACTGACCGCCATATTACCACGGCCTTGCATTCCCCCCACAGCAACATCTGCATCGACACCATCGGCCAGCGCACGGGCGACCGCATCACTGTCAGCGGCACCCAGTCTGACGACTTCTGCACCCTCACCACCACTGGCGAATACTTCTATCACCTCGGCCGGGTCAGCGGGGCCACCACCGCCCAGTGCACCACCCCCCCGCCAGAGGTCGTGGCCTGCGGCCCGCTCAGTGGGTACCAGTCGACTCCGTGGTGGGACGATTTCACCAGTAAGCTCACCCAAGTCATTAGTAATGACACGATTGTCGGCCCAAAACCCGACCCCGCCAGTGTGGACGTCTCCACCCTATTTGCTGACCCGCACGAGGACGTCATAGACACCTACCAGCATCTCGTCGGCCCTTTGCCCAACCAGCAAGCCTGCCACACCGTAGGGTCAGACCTCATCATCGTTAATCTCACCTACCACGGCTTGTTCTACTACCGCCCTGGCACGCAGGTGCTCCAGCGGATAGCCGGCCCCGAACCATCGAGCAACTTCCGCCTGACCCCAGACCAGACAGGGTCTGTCCTGCACGCCTACCACGGCTCTATGGGCGGAGTAGCCAGCAACCACCTGTGGCTGACCACCGCCCAGCGTGACGTGCTACATTTGTACCCCTTCGACCTGACTCAGTACCCTGAGCAGTGATTTCACCGCCACTCAGCCCTCCCCCCTCTCCCTATGCTCCAAGTCATCACTCCCGTCAGCACCAGCCCCCTGCCCACCGCAGCTGTCAGTGGCGGCGGCACTGCCAGCATGGGGTCTTTGCTCCTCACGGTGCTGCACTTTGTGCTCTGGCTCATTGGGTTGATCGCCATCATTGTCCTCGCCCTGTCTACGGCCGTGCTCTTGCTGATCGTGCCTGTCTTTGCGGTCTGGGGCTTCTTTCAGGGTGACTACGCACTCGTTCGTCGTGTGCTGCGCTATTGTGGCTACTCTTTTGTCATCACTATTGGGGGCATCATTGCGGTGCTGCTGCTCTATGCCGTGGTCAACACAGTCGCTTCGCTCTTCACCCCGCCCTCATCCACGTCTGACCCGCTTCGCACCGCTATCACCGTTGAGCAACCACTCGAAGTAATTTCAACCAGCCCTGAAGAATAAATCTTTGGGCAATAAACCACCCCACCAGCTTTCGCTGGTGGGGTGGCATCTAGCTCCCCCCACTTCCCCCTCTCCCTCCCCCAAAACTCCCCCTACTCTTTGTCGGCGTCCACCTCGGTGTACTCCGCGTCTTTGATTTCTTTCTCTCCGCTGTCGTGGGCGGCTTTTTCGCCGTCGGCGGCGTGGGCGTCGGCGCCCAGCTCATGCATCTTGCCCCCCAGCGCCATCAGCTTCTCTTGCACGGTGTCGGCCGCTGCCTTCAGGGTGTCAGCGTCAGCGTCGTCTTGCCCGAGCGTCTCCTTGGCGCTAGCTACCGCCTCATTCACGTCTTTGATCATCTCCTTGAGTTCTTCTTTGTTTTGCTCTTCGGCTTCGCGGGCGGTCTTGTCCGCTTGGTACACCAAACTATCGAGGTGATTCCGCGCCTCCACCCCGGCCTTGACCTTAGCGTCAGCCTCCGCGTTGGCTTCGGCGTCTTGGCGCATCTGTTCGATCTCCTCATCACTCAGCCCACTACTCCCCTCAATGCGGATCGACTGCTCTTTGCCCGTCGACTTATCTTTCGCACTCACAGACAAGATCCCATTCGCGTCCAGGTCAAAAGTCACCTCGATCTGCGGCACGCCCCGCGGCGCGGAGGGAATGTCCCCCAAGATAAACCGCCCCAGCGACTTGTTGTCTTTGGCCATCTCGCGCTCCCCCTGCAAGACATGGATCTCCACACTCGTCTGGTTGTCCGCATAGGTTGAGAAGACCTGCGACTTACTCGTCGGGATGGTCGTGTTTCGCTCGATCATAGCCGTCCGCACCCCACCAGCTGTTTCTATCCCCAGCGTCAGCGGAGTCACATCCAGCAGCAGCACGTCAGTCACATCCCCCTGCAGCACGCCCCCTTGCACGGCCGCCCCCAGTGCCACCACTTCATCGGGGTTCACGCCTTCACTCGGCGCCTTACCAAAGAAATTCTCCACCGCCGCCTTGATCGCTGGCATACGGGTCATCCCCCCCACCAGCAGCACATGGTCAATGTCTTTGACGCTCATCCCCGCGTCCTTCAGTGCTTTTTTACACGGCTCTATGCTCTGTTCGACCAGCCCATCGACCAGCTGCTCCAGCTTCGCTCGGCTCAGCTTCGTGTTGAGGTGCAACGGCCCGCTGTCACTCACCGTCAGATACATCAGGTTCAGGTCATACTCCGTCGTGGTCGACAGCTCTTTTTTGGCTTTTTCCGCCTCTTCTTTGATCCGCTGCATGGCCAGCGGGTCTTTGGTCAAGTCCACGCCGTGCTCCGCCTCAAACCCTTCCACCAGCCAGTGAATGATCGCCTCGTCGAAGTCGTCCCCCCCCAGCTGCGTGTCACCATTGGTGGCAAGCACCTCAAATGTCCCGTCAGCGATCTCCAGCACAGACACGTCAAACGTCCCCCCCCCGAGGTCATACACCACCACTTTTTCGTCGGCTCCTTTCTTGTCTATGCCATACGCCAGCGCCGCCGCCGTCGGCTCGTTGATGATTCGTTCGACCTCCAGCCCCGCGATCTTGCCCGCGTCTTTGGTGGCTTTTCGTTGCTCATCATTGAAGTACGCCGGCACCGTGATCACCGCCTTCGTCACTGGCCCCCCCGTGTACTTCTCCGCATCCGCTTTGAGTTTCGCCAGCACCTTCGCGCTGATTTCCAGTGGCCGCGCTTCTTTCCCCTGGAACCCTATCCGCACGTCGCCCTTCTTCCCCTTGTGGATGTCAAACGGCATCTTTTCGGCGATTGACGTCACTTCATCATACATCCGCCCGATAAACCGCTTCGCACTGAAGATAGTATTTTTTGGGTTCGTCAGCGCTTGGCGTTTAGCAGGCAGCCCGACGAGCGTCTGCTCGTCTTTCTGCGCGACGATCGACGGTGTCGTTCGCTGCCCCTCTGCGTTGGCGATCACCGTCGCCTTGCCCCCTTCCATGACGGCCACACAGCTGTTAGTCGTCCCGAGATCGATTCCAATGATTTTTGACATACTCTTGAAGGTTTTTAAGAAAAATAGATGAGTAAGTGGTCGACAGTCACACGATTTTTCAAACGAAACATCTCTGACTGACTTTTTTAGCAGAGCAATTATGTGAGTGCTAAAAGTGAAAGTCAAACTTTTTTAGCAGTCTTTTTGCGTGAGTGCTAGAGCGACATTATGAAGCACAAATTTTTGCCCCGATAGCCCTTCCACAGTAAGGCGCGAATTTTTCTTTAAAACCAATTAAACTTGAAAATTAAATTGTAAAGAGTAGGAAACCATCGATGGAAAATAAATTCGAACAGTTACTCTGTGGTGTGCTCACCACACAGGCGGCACAGCCGCACACTGACCCCGAGGCCGTTGCACAGATTTTAGGCAACACCAGCACAGAGGTCCTCACTACGCTTGAGCAGTTTGTAAAGCTCTCCAAAGACATCCGTACCAGTCAGGTCATCACCCGCACGGGTGACCACTCGTTGGATGGCACTGACATCGACACCCTGCCCCTGCACCAGCAAGCTGGCCACACCCTGGGCCCTGCCCAGTCTTCGGTGACAGTCACCCCGACTGTCCCGCAGCACGTCATTCACGCGCTGTGGGGGGCGCTCGACGCCCACCAGCACGAATTCCAGCTCGACCCCTCCCACTACTCTTCGGAATTTAGCCAAGCGCTATTCGGCTTCATCGATCAGATACCCGTCTACCAATATCAAGAGTCAATCCCCAAGTACTGCACCCACGCCCACCACAATGATTTCATCAACACGTTGGCTATCAACTACAACCGATTAAGGAAATACAAGAACCCTGTTTTACCGTATCTGAAGGCAGCTAATTCACCCTACCAGTTTACAGGTGACAGCCCCCTCATGCCGCAAAACGTTAAAGACATAGAAGCCACCATCCTCTCTGCGCATCTGCCTCACCACCTTGAAGCAATTCGCCACTCATTGCAGAGCAAACCACATAGAATGCCTCTCACCGCGCTCGCCCACTTCGCCCAGCTGGCCCCGCGTCAGTTCATTGCCTGCACCCCCACCGCCCAGACAGTCGCCGACGCCTTTGCGTACTATGTCAACACAGACATCTTTTACCAGCTCAATCGAGACGTAATTAAAGCCAACGCTTCCGCTCTCACAGCCATTGACCCTACCATAGGCCAAAAATTTGCCGACCTTTTACCTAGGAAAGCCAAAACACGAAATATTATAGACGCCTCGGAAGCCGAGCGCAGCGAAATGCTAGCCACTTGGGTTACTGACAACCTAAAACGTGTTTCTGACCTCAGCGACATCCCTCGCTTCATTAATGTTTTCCGCGATCAAGCCACAAATCGCCTTCATTTGCCGCTTGAGGGTGATCTCATTGCTGACCAGTTCCTAGACATCCTTGAGACGCCTCTATTTCAGCACTATCTCGATAATCTTTCCGAGACAGCCTTTCGTCGCCTGCAAAAATCATTCGGTGACTCTTTCAGCATCAGTGAATACCTCGAAGAGGTGTTTGCTCGTCTGCACGGTGACCCAGGCGAAGGCTACCTGCACCTCCAGTAAACCCCCCTCGACACCCACCCCCCGCCCGCCTACACTGTCGCTGATTTTTTCCTCCCTTTCACATGGCTGGGCACAGCAAATGGCACTCGATCAGGCATAAGAAAGCCATCACCGACGCCAAACGCGGCAAGGTGCTCAATAAGCATTCCAAGATCCTCATGGTCGTCGGGCGCAACGACCCCAACCCCGAGACCAACGCCTCCCTCCGCGCCGCCATCGCTAACGCCAAGGCCGACTCCGTCCCTGGGTCAAACATTGACAAAATCCTCAAAAAACTCCGCGGCGAGGGCAAAGACGGCGCCGTCTACAGCCCCATGGTCTACGAAGGCTTCGGCCCCGACGGTGTCCCGTTCATCGTCACCGCCCTGACAGACAACCCCAACCGCACCTTCCCCGAGCTCCGCCTCACCTTCAGTAAAAACGGCGGCAACCTCGGCACCTCAGGGTCAGTCGGGTTTTTGTTTGACCACGTCGGTGTCATCACCGTTGACACAGGCACCCACACCGAAGAGTCCCTCTTTGAGCTCATCGCCGACGCAGGTGCCTCTGACTTGATTTTTGACACCGACACCGCCCAGGTCATCACCGAATTCACCCAGCTGGGCACCGTGCGCGACGCGCTGGCCACCACAGACCTCACCATCAAAAAAGCCGAACCCGCCTACCACGCCAAGGACTCCCGCCCCATCACCGACGCGAAAGTCCTCGCCCAGCTGGAGAAATTCACCGCCGCCGTCGAGGAGTCCGTCGACATCGACGATGTCTACGGCGGCTGGCACCTAGCAGCTGTTTAGCTTCCACCGCTAGAGCCTCCAGTGCACCAGCCGTTTCACCTCACTCCCCCCCTCACTCCCTAGCCGTAGGGTCATCCTCACTAAGGAAACACTGATGAAGTCTCGCCAATCACAAAAAGAGAGATTTGGGGATGATTTTTTGCGACAGGTTCTCACGGGGTCGAGAGACCCCGTGACGGTTCTGGAGTGAAAAAGCACCCCAAAGATTCTTTTTTGATGGTGACTCTTTCTCCATTGTTTTCACCTCCTTTTGAGTTTATCAGTGTTTCCTAATGTCAAACTCCATCAGCGTCCCGGCTGTTTCGATCAGCTGACGGCAGTTTTCCCCGGGGCGCGTGACGGTCAGGTGCGTGCCGCGCTCGCGGTACCGCCGCGCCACATCGTTGAGCACCTTCAGCGCCGATATATCCAGCACCTTCGCGTACTTCAGGTCCACCACCACCTCCTGCGGGTCATCCTCGACGGTCAGCAGCTCAGCGAAGTGCTGGGTCGAAGCAAAAAACAGCAACCCATTGACCTTATACACCTTGGTGCCGTCAGCGGTCAGCTGTGTGCGCACTTCCACGCTTTTGCCCTTTCGCCACGCAAACATCACCGTCGACACCACCACGCCAAGGATCACCGCCGTCGCGAGGTCAGCCAAGATCGTCACCACCGTCACCAGCCCGATCACAAAGTATTCACTCCGCGGTATCCGCCCGCCATAGCGCAGGCTCTCCCACTTGAAAGTCGAAATCACCACCATAAACATCAACCCCACCAGCGCCGCCAGCGGGATCGCATTGACCACTGGCCCCGCCCACAGCAGGAAGCCCAGCAAGGCTAAAGCCGCTACTATCCCCGATATCCGCGTCCGCCCGCCCGAGTTCACATTCACGATCGACTGACCGATCATCGCGTCACCCCCCATCCCACCGAAAAACCCATTGACGAAATTCGCCAACCCCTGCGCCAAGAACTCTCGATTCATCCGCCCCTTACTCTGGGTCATTTCGTCCAGCACCCGCAGGGTCAGCGCCGCCTCGGTCAGCCCCACCAGCGCCCCTATCACCGCATACGGCGTGACTATCCGCAGCGTCTCAAGGGTCAGCGGCACCTGCGGCAGGTGCCAACTGGGCAGCTCCCCGACCAGCGCCACCCCCGCGAAGTCCGCCACCGTGCGGAAGTCATACACCCCGAAGTGCGACAACAGCATCGAGATCACCGTCATCACCCCGATCGCCAGCAGCGAAGAAGGCACCAGTTTGGTTAATTTCGGCCCGAGGTGTATCACCCCCATCGTGAAGCCCACCCCCAGCAACATCACCCCGAAATCAAACAGTGGCAGCCACTGCTTGACGGTCTGCTCTACGCCGTCCACCAGCACAGTTTGGGTGAGCTGAAATTGGTCCCACTGCGCCAGGAAGATCACGATCGCCAACCCGTTGAGGAACCCCAGCACCACCGAGTGGGGGATGAGCGTCGTGTACTTCCCCAACCGAAACACCCCGATCAGGAGTTGAATCACCCCCATCAGCACCACACAGGCAAACAAATACTCCAACCCATGCGCGGCGATCAGCGGCGCCACCACAATGGAAATCGCCGCCGTCGACGCACTGATCATCCCAGGTCGCCCCGTGAAGGTCGCCGCAATCAACCCGATCATCACCGCCGTCTGGAGTGAGAGCAGGGGAGTCACCCCCGCCACAAACGCAAACGCAATCGCTTCAGGGATGAGCGCTAAGGCCACCGTGATCCCCGCTAATATATCCGCACGGAAATACGGCCGACTATTTTCATACCAAGTTTTCAGAGCAGTAGTCATTCGGTAGAGGGGGGGAGGAGGGGAGTGTGGGAGGAGTAACAGGAGGAGAGAAGCTGGCAAAAAACCAGTCACGACGGCCAAGCTATCCCGCCACCTCACTTTGTAAAGACAACCTTTCCCAGTGTGAAATTTCTCTGTTTCTCTTCGGTCGCCGCGCTTGTACGTGCCCCGCATTTCATGGTATACTCATCTGATGAAAGTCCCCAGCGTCTTCGAGAAATTATATGGCCGTGTCTGGGGCACTACCCCCAGTGGCACCGCGGCTGCGCCCGCCCAGGGCTCCGCCACCGACACGACCGCTAAAGCAGACAAGGGCACTCTCGCCACTCCCGCCGCGGCCATGCTCGCCAGCACGAAGCTCAACCAAGCCGAAAAAGCCGCCTATAAGAAAAAGCGCGGCGCCGCCCCATGGTGGTTCTACGCGCTGAAGTACTCCGCCATCACCCTCACCCTCGTTGTCGGGCTGGGGTCAGCGTGGCTGGCGGTCGACCTCGACCCCGACAACCGCGTCATCGCCCAGCTCGCAGGCGTGCAAAACCTCCGCGTCCAGAGCCAGTCCGTCCTCGCCACCCACAGCGAGCTCGCCACCTTGGCTGATAAGTACCAACAGCAAAAAAACGAACTCACCGGCAACATCGACGCCGAGAAATACACCGAATACCAGCACATTATAGACGAAGCCATCAGCAACCAGTGGACTTGGTTTGACGGGGTTGACACCCAGGGCCAGGCCGTCATCGGCCTGCTCGACGCCCCCGACCGCATGATGCACTACTTCAACTCCGTAGAATACGAGCACCAGATTTTAGCCAATAACACCATCGACCTCTCGGGCCTCTCGGTCGACCGTTCGGGCATGAGTCTCTCCGTCCAGGCCACCAACCTCTACGGCAAGGTCTTCTTCCTCGCCAGCGAATTCACCGAGATGATGAACTCCTACGACTTCCTGCGTGACGGCTCCCTCAGCAACTTCAGCCGCAGCTCCGCCCCCAGTGGCGAGGACACCATGGGCTTTAATCTCCAACTCGCCATCCAGCGTGACTCCACCCTCGGCGGCCTCCCCGACACCCACGACGCCAAGTTCGCACTCTACAGTGACTGGCACGTCCGCACTCAGGGCACATTGCCCACGGGCCGCCCCGTGGGCACGTCCGCTCCTACGGCGGGCACACGCTCACTCGGTGGCGCATTGCAGCAGGTCGGCGCCAACCTCCAGCGCGGCGGGCAGCTGCTCGAGCAGGCCGTCACCGACACGCTGACCGACACGTTTAAGGCCAGCGCCCTCAAACCCGACTCCACGACGGACAAGCCCACCCCAGGCCCCCGCCCCTCCCCACGCCCGCCCTCCGCTGACACCCCCAGCCCATGACCCCCTCCCTCCCCCAGAGCGGCCGCAAGTCCTCCCGCTACGAGCGGATGCGCCACAACCCCCTCCCGTGGGTGGTGCTGCTGGTCATCGTGGGCCTGTGGGGCGTGCTGTGGTTGCTGCCACGCGGACTGGAGTGGGTTGACCTCCGCGCCCAGACCACCCGCCAGACAGCCGCCATTCCGCAGCTCCAGTCCGACGTCAAAGCCCTCGAACAAGAGCTCGCCACCATCACCGAAGAGTTCGACTCCCGCAGTCAGTCCTTCGTCAACCGCGAGTCCCAGCTCCTCCCCGCGTCCATCGACACCATGGCCCTGGCCCGCGCGCTGGAGCTCATGGCCTACCAGCTCGAAAACCTCGACGGCGTCGACACCGACGGCCAGCTGCGTGACGCCCGCATGCGGCTTAATTCACTACAGATAGGCCCCCCCACCGCCGTCGAGGGCAAGACCTACCAGCTCTCAGACGTTTCTATGTCGCTCACCTGCGACCGCCCCAGCCTGAAGCTCTGGGTTGACTACCTCCAGCAGGGCCGCCTCCCAGACGTCATCTTCGCCGCCCTGCAGGGCCCCCGCAGCGTCCTCGAACCCGCCGACATCACCTTCCTCGAAGGCAACCTCCCCCCCGTGACCAACATTGAAAGCATCACCCTCGACGAAGCCGAAGACGGCCTCCTCAGCGTGAATCTCAAAGCTGTTTTCTACAGCCAACCGCGTGACTAGACGTCACTTCTTGTCTCCACACTTTTCAGTTTAAGTAGCAAAAAACTTTGTTTTTCATTTTTCATGTGTATAAAAAAGACATGAAAAATAATATATTTGAAAGCGGTTCCAAATTCAGCGGCGCCGTCGGGGAAATCAAGAACGAATGGGAAAAAGAGTACCCAAAAAACTCTCCTGACTACCACTTCACCCCACCATTTATCCTTCTCGGTTTTAATGATCCCTACAAACCGCATGAGCATGGCGCTCATATGGGGAATATGGACTATATGTTTAAATCCGAAGGGGAAGTCCTTGACGCCCCCAATGCCGTCATCCGTGTCGAGCACCCTCTCACTCGCCGCCACGCGGTCAATGTTTTCCCCACCATTAAAGAAAATTTTGCATTCACCGACTTCGTCGGTGCTACGCCCAAGGTGTCTAATGCTCTTGAAGGGATCAAACAGCAAGTGATTGAGAACCTCCCTCGCTACGAAGAATACTTCGGTCAGCCCCTGTCACTCGACGATTTCCAGATCAGTATTTCTCGTCTGATCAACGGCACCCACATCACCCTCACCGAAAACCCCAATGACGATCAGCACATTATGGTTGACGTCCGCGGCCAAAATTTTTCACAATCATATTCCTCTGACAATTTGGCTTATGATGCGTATCTAAACACCCCCCAGCACCACCCTGAAGTCGTCAGGAAGGTTCTGGCCTATCATGCCAAGATCAGAGATCTCGGCCTCCTCGACCCAGCGGTGGCCTACTCATTTGAAATGGGCCACAGCGACAAGCTCCCCATGCTCGGCAACGACCAAAAACTCTTCACCTACGAAGTTAAAGAGTTCGCCGAACGCATCACCCGCACGCTGACCAGACCCCCTCATGGCTGGTACGGACTACAGGGCATTGGCCGCGGCCGCATCTTTGGCGCCACCCAGACCCCACTCCGACTACGCCACGTCATCGCCCCCAATGCAGATACAGCCGCTCACTCGGTCATGCCTCGCGACCTCGAAGGCACCGACGGCATTCTCTGGAGTCCTTCTGCCCCGTTTAAGGAACACTTTGCCCGCAGTGTAAACGCCACCATCAAGGAGTTTGAAGACCAGATCAAAGCCTTCATTCCCTACACTGGTTACAACGACACCAACACGGATTCCGCCATGGACCACTCCCTTTTTGGCCCCACCCAGACCGCCCTGCGCAACGGCGGCTTGGCCCTCCTCGGGCAAGAGGCAGCACCAGACAGTCTACTCCCCCAAGTCAACACCCAGCGCTTGTACATTTCCCGGCAAGTGGTCCAGATCATGTTCGACGGCAAAAATGTCTACGTAGACCAGCCCTCATACGACTACGACGCCTTCTAGGCTTCTCTTCTTTGCACGTTTATCCTCATCAGTACAGATAAGTTCATGGGCGTGGGAAATCGCTCCTCTCCTCACCCCAGCCCATACTTCACCTTCGTCACCCCCTTTTTGCTTTTCACCTGCCGCACCACCACGGGCCCGATGTCGGATATGTCCGCCACGTGGGTCCCCCCGCAGCCACAGCCGTCAGCTTCATACCCCATAAATTCCACCCAACGCACCGTCTTGCCGGGTGGTGCTACTACCCCTTTTTCGGCGGCCTCCTCGTGGGTCAGCTCCCGCGCGATGATCGCCCCACCCTCCGTGACCAGTTCCCCCAGCGCCTGTTCGATCCGCTTAGCCCAGCTGCTTGCATCGGGCAGCGTCCCCGCAAACTCCACATACGGCCCCTCAGGGAAGTGATACCCCTTCGTCGGGGTCAGCACCTCCGCCAGCCCCACCCGCCGCACGGCAATGTCCACCAGGTGCCCCGCCGAATGCAACCGTGCGTGCAGCGCCCGCCGCGCCGCGTCTATCTGCAACGTCACTTGGTCACCGACGGCCAGCGTCCCCTGGCCATAGTGGTGTACAGTGCCGTCAGGGTGCAGGCGCACATCCCCCACGGCGTACTTCTCTCCCGCGGCCGTGGTCATCACCCCATGGTCAGCGGGCTGCCCACCCCCCTGCGGGTAAAACACCGTCTGGTCCAGCACTACGCCCACGCCACGGTGCGGGTCAGTCACGAGGGCCACCACCGTCGCACTGGCCTGTGTGCGGCCCGTGTCCGCCAGATACAGCAACTCCGTCGGGGCGCAGGCAGCCCTCTCTGGCGCATTTTGACCGTTCTCATTCATGGTTGACTAGGGGCGAGAATATAGCAAACTAGACCACCCTAGCAGCTTCTCAGTTCACTGGCAAAATTCTCAGGGACTAAGTTCCAACCGCGCCACACACTCCACATGGTGCGTGTGCGGAAACTGGTCCACCAGCACGAAGTCCGTCAGTCGGTACCCACTTTCCAGCAATTGTTGCAGGTCCGCCGCCAGACTCCCTGGGTTACAGCTCACATACACCAGCGTCGGCGGCGCCACCTCTATCAGCCGCCGCAGCACCTTCGGCGACACCCCCGACCGCGGCGGGTCGAGCGTCACGACGTCCACGGTGGGGCGGTCATCGCCCCCGTCCAGAAAATTTTTCAGCCACGGCCGCACGTCCCCCACGGCAAACTCCACGTTGGTCAGGCCATTGCGCTGGGCGTTGGCCTCGGCGTCTTGCACCGCACTGGGCACTATCTCCACGCCTATCACCCTGGCGTCGGGCTGCCCCGCCGCCAACAGCTGGGCAATAGTGCCCGTCCCACAGCAGAGGTCAAGGCCCAGCCCCCCCGCGGGGATCCCCGCCAACCGCACCACCTGTTCATACAGGCGCTCCGCCGCCAACGGGTTCGTTTGAAAAAAGGAGTCCACCGATAGCTGAAATTCTAGCCCGTTGATCGCCTCCACCAGCGTGTCACGCCCCCACAGAGTGTCGCGACTGGTGTACTTACTGGCCGAATCCGACACATCGTCTGACACTTGGTGCAGCACCCCCGCCAGCCGTGGCCCCAGTTCCGCTTGCAGCCACTCCACCAGCGGCCCCAGCGCCAGCTCCCCCCCCTGCGAAGACGTCACCACACACACCAGCAGCTCATCTTTTGCAAATGACTTCCGCACCACCAGCTGCCGCCACACCCCCTCGTGGGTGCGTTGGTCATACACCGTCGGCGCCACGCCCAGACACTGCTCCAGCAGCCCCGGCAAGAGGGTTTCCAGCTGCTCGTCAAACATCCCCGACGGCTTCGCCAGCCCCTCCACACACCAAAACTGCCCCCGCACCTTCGACCCCAGCGCTGGGCCCCCCGCGGCATTCGGGCCAAAGGAGTACTCCATCTTGTTCCGCGCGAAGTGTATCTGCGGGCTGGGCACCACCGCGCGCAGCACGGGCGTAATGTCCACCCCCGCCACCCGCCGCAGCAGCTCGGTCACTTGGGTTTGCTTCCACTCCAGCTGGGTGGCATACGGCACCCGCAGGTAAGGCCCCCCAGGCGTCTCCTGAAAGTTCGTCTCTATTTCATAGTCCGCCCGCGCCTCCACCCGCAGCAGTTTCGCGTCCGCGTGGCGCTTTTTCACGCGGGTCACCTTGGCCGTCACGGTTTGCCCGGGCAACGCCCCCGGCACAAATACCACCCGCCCCGACTCGTGCTTCGCCAGCCCTTTGCCGCCCCAGGCCGCTTGGGTTATTTCCAGTGTCAGTTCCTCACCACGTTTTAGATTTGTCATCACCCCGCACCCTATCCCCCCAGACAAAAAAAGCGACCCCTCTCAGGGCCACTTTTTTTGAGAGAAACAATCTCTGATCAATTTCTAACTCACCGTGTGCATATACACCTCTTGGTGGGGGTAGGGGATCGAGATTTTATTACTATCAAAAGCCTTTTTCACCGCTTCGTTGAGGCCGAAGTACACATCCCAGTACGTCTCCGTCTTGGTCCACACCCGCACCACAAGGTTCACCGCACTGTCCCCCAGCGACATCACCGCCACAAAGGGCTCCGCAGGCGTACTCAGCACATCACTGCGCGCTTTGACGATCTCCATGATCACTTTTTTCGCTTGATCAATGTCATCATCATACCCAATCCCAAACTCCAGATCCACCCGCAGCTGCGGCTCCGTTGAGTAATTTTTAATCGTCCCCCCAGACAGCGGCCCATTGGGGATGAACACGGTTTTATTGTCCAACGTCTTGATCTCCGTCGCCGTGATCCCGATCTGTTTCACATGGCCCAGAAACCCCTGCGCCTCGATCAGGTCACCATTCTTAAATGGCCGAAACAGCAAGATCATCACCCCCCCCGCAAAGTGACTCAGCGCCCCCTGCAGCGCCATCCCTACCGCCAGACCAGCCGCCCCCAGCAGCGCGATGAATGACGTCATCTCTATCCCCAGCACCCCCGCCGCGGTTATGAACACCAGCACCTTGAGCGTCATCCCGATCACCGACAGAAGGAATCCCTCCAACGACGGGTCGAGCTGCGTCCGCCCAAAAGCCTTCTGCACCATCCGTTTGACCACCCCCACGATCTTAAATCCGATCCACAGCACAACCAGTGCCCCCAGCAGCTTCCCGCCCCAGCTCGTCACCATTTCTATCAGGTCGTCAGTGTTGTTGGCCAAGTAATTAGTAACAAATTCCATGAGTGTACAAAATGAAAAACAAATACTCATCATATTATACGCCCGGTCTATAAATACGTCACGCCATGTCTCTCGCCTTTCTTTATTTGCTATTTCATTTTATAAATTATGAATCATACTACGCGAGCTTGACCGTTTGAGTGTAAAAAGTAAAAAATAGAAAAAAAATTATCAATCAGCACCATGTCACCAGAAACCTCCACCCCACACAACGAACCAGACCGAAATTCCCTTGAATTAGAACCCATTCTCCAGTCATTGGTTGCTGCCGTGCAGTCAAACTGGCACGATTTTCTACTCGATGAAAACAACCTTCCCGTTAATGAAGACTCACTGCGTGTAGCACATATTAGCCCTCACCTCAATTCTTCAGAACGCCAAGAACGCCAACAAGCTCTCGCCAACCTCTCCCGCATCCAAAATATCAACGACCAACATCTCCTCGTCTTGCGGATCCAGCTCAAAGACCTAGCCCCTCCGCAGCACTGGCTGACGGTCATCCAGCAACTTGACTTCATCCCCGCCCCCTTGCAGTCAGGGGTCGACCCCACCACAGTCAGGCCCTACCGCGACAGCTTACGCCGTGACTTCTTGTCACTCACACGGCTCTCTCGGGCGACGGCTGCCACCCAGGCCCCCGCAGCTGACCTCCCCGCCTACCTCGTCCCCGAAACCGAGCTCACCAACCGTGATTTTTACCGCGACCCAGAATTTCCCTCCCAGCTCTTGCCGCTCATCGCCGCTTGGCTCGACACCCAGCCCCCTTCCCCCACCGTCGACACCATCCGCCAGATCCTCCAGCAACAAAACCAAGGCAAAGTCCTCACGCAGTTTGCCTCAAAGGCCACCCTCGCCGCTGTTTTGTTTACCTTGGCCTTTTTCGCAGGTCTGAAGATCGAAAAGTACAAGGACAAAAATCGCCTCCAGCAAAAACTCTCCGACCTCCTCGCCTTGGCGGACACCGACCCCACCGCGCCCGAGACCTACCACAACTGGCAAACTGTGATAAACGAAACCCCATGGCTGTTTTATGATGACAGCGACAGACTCCTCCTCACCCAAGCAGGCGACAGCCTGGCCGAGCGCCAACACCCGGTCCCCACCTGGGCCGCTGCCCAAGCCCAAGTGCTCGACACCCCCGACAAAGCCGCCACCTACCAGTCAGGCCTCGAAGCGTACTTCCTGTCACAGCACGGCGCCCCGCTTGACGCCTCCTCCACCCAGTCTCTCCTCGCGTTCAAGGATTTCACCACCCAGATCCGTGACCTTATCCACCCACCTCGGCTCGCTGGGCAAGACTTCACCGACAGCCTGCTCACCCTCTACCACACCGACCACCCAGCGGAAGTCCCCCAGCCAGAGCAGTCTTCCGCCATTGAGGACGACACCACAACCGCCACCGACCACGACCAGATCCGTCAGCGTGTCAATGAAGCCTACTTCACCCACTGGCTGGTCAGTAGCCACCACTTCGCCCCCCTGGCCGCGGTCAACGCCCGCATCGACGCCGCGCGTGCCGCGGACGACGGCTCCATCGCTGAAACCGAAGCCAAGATCAAACACCTCCACCGCCTGATGAATGAGCACTACCAGTGGCAACGCCAAAACCTCGACCAGCAGCTCACCACCGCTATCAAAGAGCAGCAAGCCCGACTCATATCCACTCAGCTTGAAATCGCCCTCCAGACCAAAGCCGTCGACCCCACCGAATACCAAAAAATCCTCACGGAGTTTGCCCAGCGCCAGCACGCTGACCTCGGCCTTGCGGACGGCACCTACTGGCCCGCTTCCTCACAGCCATCACTCTACTGGCACACCTACCAGAGCCTCGCGGACGACACCGCCGCCCGCATCGCCCAGCTTCAGGCCGAGTCCCTCCTCGACATCGCCCAGCTCAACCTCCCCCCCGCTTACCAGCAGCAGCTCGACGCCCTGCTCGCTACCATCAGTGATATGTACACGCTCTACGACCAGCGCGCCGCCATCCTCTCCGCCGCTCGGGCAGAGTTCAAAGCCAGTGAGTAGACACTTTGATATTCAGATAAATTTGACACCCACCCCAAAGATCGCCAGAGTCAGGCGAGCTATGAAAACACCACTCATCTGCTGCACACGCACCATGATGACGTCTGACCAAAAGGTCTAGGCGGTAGGAGTGGTGTAAACGCGCGCACATAGCCCACCGACCTGAGACCAATCTCCTATTGGCCCTCGGGTTTTTTTGTTTTTTCCAATTTTCACACCATGACCGTTTCTGACATTGACGCCATCCGCCACCTGGCGGAGGAGCAGATCCGCATCCCTTCCGTCACCGGCACCGAGTCCGCCGTGCTCGACCACCTGCAGCACACCGTGCTCAAGTCCTTCACTGGCGAAATCATCCGCCACGGCCACAACCTCATCCTCCTCGACCCCGCCTACGACCCCACCCGACCGACGGTCGGGTTCAACGGCCACGTTGACACCGTCCCCTACGGGGACCTCAGCAAATGGCACGTCACCCAGCCCACTGTACCAGTGGTGCGTGACGGACGACTCTACGGCCGCGGTGCCGTCGACATGGCTGGCGGCAACGCCGTGTGGCTGCACCTGTTGCAGCACCCCCCCGCCGACCGACGGGTCAACCTCATCGGGGTGCTGACCCACGGCGAAGAGACGGGCATCCCCGACGGCGTGACGGAGCTCATCGCCGCGGGCATCTTGCCAGACATCGATGCCCTCGTCGTCCCCGAGCCCACGGACGAATCCGCCGTCCTAGGCACATTCAGCACCTACAATTTCACCATCCGCACCAGTGGCCAGGCGGGTCACACCGCGCTCGATGCAGGGCCCAACGCCATCCACGAGCTTCTGTCAGTCGCCCAGCAGGTTGTGTTCTTTGCCGACAGCCTCCTGCGCGAGGTCGAGACAGGTGTCCGCGAAAAGCTCCACATCACCCTCATAGAGGGCGGCCAAGCCTTGAATGTCATCCCCGACGCTGCCTCGCTCAGCTTCAACTTCCGCGCCGACCCCGCCCTGACAGACGAAGAAGTCCTGCATCGGTTGACCTTCCTCGAAGGTCGCGATTTCGACTACCAGTCCCACCGTGGCGGCATCACCCCGCTGGCCGACCGCGAAGTCTTTCGTAGCCTCATCGGTGACCAGGTCGGCCAAGTCCTGCAATACTGGACAGACCAAAGCCAATGGTCACAGGCGGGCATCCCCACGATCAACCTCGGCCCTTCACCCGCCAAGCTCGCCCATCAGTATGACGAATATGTAGACCTAGACTCCCTCCAGCGCTGCTACGAGTCCGCCGTCCGTTGGGTTACCTCCCTCGACAAAAGCACTTTCAAACAACCCCAGTAAACACTCTTTCAAAAAGCCCCTGCAACGCGCAGGGGCTTCACTCACAGTTGCAAGACCAAAAGCCAGTACCCCCCATTACCTGCCCTTACCTACACTGCGTAGCGAATGAAGGCCACCAGCGTGGCGTCCCCGAGGTACTCCGCGACTGTCTGTGAAGGATCTTTGACAAAGGGTTGGCTACTGAGTGCCCGCTCCGCACAAAACTTTTGCACCTTCCCCGCAATGATCTTATCCAAGATTTGCTCAGGCTTCCCCTCCGCGATCAGTTGCTCTCGATAGATTTCTTTTTCTTTCTCGATCGCCTCGGCTGGCACGTCTGAAGGGTTAGCGACCAGTGGGTCCATGGCCGCCGCGTGCATGGCCACGTCGCGGGCCATGTCTTCGGTGCCACCATCCAGCGCCACCAGCACCCCGATCTTTTTGTTCCCGTGCACATACCCCCCCACGGTTGTCCCGCCCGCGATGGTCGTGTGCTCTAGCACGAGGTTTTCGCCCATTTCTTGCATTGCGTCGGTGCGGGTTTCTTCCCACATGGTGTCGATGTCCCCCGCCGCGGTCGCGTCAGCCAGCGTTTGCACCAGCGCGACATACTTTTCATTGCGCGCCACGAAGTCCGTCTCACATTTCAGTTGCACCATCCCCCGCCCGCTGATAGCCACCGCCCCTTCGCTGGTTTCACGGTCAGCCTTGGCACCCGCTTTGGCTTCCCCACGTTTACGGAGCAGTTCAATCGCTTGGTCCATGTCGCCGCCCGCTTCTTCCAGCGCCTTGCGGCAGGCCATCATCCCCACACCAGTGCGGTCACGCAGCGCCTTAACGTCTTGTGCTGTCACAGTCATCTTGAGTAAAGTTTAGAAAAATAAATCACACGGAATGTAGACAATAACCCTCTGTCGGCAAGAGGAAGGCTGAAGTTTTCCCACCAGCGTTGAAGTGACTCATTGTGTGGGTGAGGCGGTCTTCACCGTCGGGTGATACGGCGACACCGTATAGTCAGGGTAAAGCGCTTGCAACACCGCTAATATTTGACTTGTCGCCATCTGATACTCCTCCTGTATCTCCCGCAACACAGGCTCATCATCGAAGTAAAACTCTATCGCCTCCCGCTCGGGCACAGGCGCCCCCGACAGTGGGTTAAATTTTTGAAATAACCGCTTCACCTTTTTGTCTTGGCTCAGGGTGCGATAGTCAGCGTCAACTGTCTGAGTCCCTGCGTGCGTCCGCACGACCGCCGCCGCAGGCGTCATCATGGCGTAGTCCGCCACTCCGTTCATCCGCAGCTCCTCACCACGGCGCCGAAAGGTCACCAGCGACTTCGGCAGTGGCGCCCCGTCGATGATGGTCGTTACCTGCTGCTTTAGTTTATGGCGGATCGTCACCGCCATAAACGGCACAAAGGCGTAGGTCGGCGTCCCCACCTCTATCAGAAAGTCATAGTGCGGCGTGCTCACCGCCAGCGACCGCGTGACGATGGCGTCTGTTTCGTCTTCGTCCTGCTCCGTGCTCGTCGCCCAGACGATCTGCCATATCTGGCGCAGCGTCTGGCGCGAAGTACGGTCAGACGGCGTCGCCAGCAGCGCTGACGGCCCCTCCGTCAGCTGCCCTCCATACAGGTCAACCTCCGCAGCATTGACCGCTGGTCGGTGCACAGGTACGGCCGTACTATAAGGGTTTTTCGGCCACTCTTTCTTGAGGACTTGCCCCTCCGCTGCGTCCCCGCCCGCCAAGAGAGCCCCAGCCAACGCCAGTGTATATCCAATTTTCATCAGTGTATTTTGTAATTAGATTAAAATATTTCGTCAAATAAGTCAGCGTGCATCCCCCGCAAAAACCACTAGGGTGAAAAAGATGCGAGACATACAACTCTTGTCAGCTGAAGTCCGCGACCAGATCGCCGCTGGCGAAGTGGTCGAGCGCCCAGCTTCCGTGGTGAAAGAGCTCGTCGAAAACAGCCTTGATGCAGGCGCGACCAAGGTCACCGTCTGGGTCGAGAAAGGCGGCAAGAAATTGATTAAGATCGTCGACAACGGCCACGGCATGACCCCGCAAAACGCCCAGATGGCCATCACCCGCCACGCCACGAGCAAGATCACCACCGCCGCCGACCTTTTTTCCTTAGGCAGTTTCGGCTTTCGGGGGGAGGCACTCGCTGCCGTGGCCGCCGTCAGCGACTTTCGGCTTGAGACAGCCACCGCCACCGCCGAGTCAGGCACCTGCCTCACCCGTCACGGCGGCGGGGAGGTAGAAGTCACCCCCTGCCCGCCCGTCACGGGCACCCTCGTGTCGGTGCGCGACCTATTTTTGACGGTCCCCGCCCGCCTGCAATACCTCAAAGCCGAAGCCACCGAATATCGCCACATCCTCCGCACTCTGACGGCCTTCGGGCTCGACCACCCCACAGTGGAGTTCCGCCTCCACCACAACGGTAAACAAACTCTCCACCTCCCCGCGGGCCAGACCCTCCACCAGCGCCTGACAGCCATTGTCCCTCCGGACACGACGCTCCTGCGGGTGGAGGCCCGCAGCCAGCTGGCCGCGGTCAGTGGCTGGGTCAGTGCCCCGGGGTCATACGCCCGCAGCCGTCGGCACCAGTGGCTCAGTGTCCAGCAACGCGCCGTCACAGACACCCGCGTCAGCTACTGCGTCCGCCAGACCTACCTCAAAACCTGCGGGATCGAAAAACACCTCCACCCCGTCTGGTGCCTGCAATACGCCATCGACCCGCTGATGGTCGACGTGAATGTCCACCCCCGCAAGACCGAAGTCACCTTCGCCGAACCGGAAGAGATCTGGCACCTCACCCAAGACGCCCTCACCACCGCCCTGACCGCAGCCCGCGACCAGACCTTCACCAGCCCCCCCAGCACGGTCGCCCACTGGCCCACACCGCCCGCTGGCCCCAGCAGCATCTCAGGCAACCCCGCCAGCTCTGCCCCCCGCCCCGCCTCCACGGGGGGCGCCCCCGCGCGCCCCAGTCGTCGGCAGGTGGCGGCCAGTCACCACTTCTGGTCGAGCTTCGCCGCGGGGCACACCGCCCGCGACACCGCCCTCAGCCAGCAGGGTGCTGACCACACCACTCCCACCACTCACCCGCCCCCCCACGAGCCCACCGCCCAGGGCATCCTGTCAGACCTACAGTTCATCACCCAGCTCGAACGCAAATACCTCCTCGCCAGCAATCACCTCGGCCTCGTCGTGCTTGACCAGCACGCCGTGCACGAGCGCATTCTCTTTGACCAGTTCTGGGCCGAACGCCGCCAGCAAGACCCCACTCCCCAGTCCCTGCTCACCCCGCACCCCGTCCATCGCGCCCCGTCCGAGGTCCAGCTCCTGCGCACCAGCCTCCCCACCGTGGCCCAGCTTGGCTTCACCGTGGCGGAGGCCCCCACTGGCGCATTGCACCTCACCGCC
The DNA here is from genome assembly GCA_020631075.1 of Candidatus Altimarinota bacterium. Taxonomy (GTDB): domain Bacteria; phylum Patescibacteriota; class Gracilibacteria; order UBA4473; family UBA4473; genus JAHDHX01. Next base: position 41,221 of record JAHDHX010000004.1, on the reverse strand, counting down.
GTCCCCACTGACATGGCCCAGCACGACGCCGAATCCCTCCTCGACCAGCTGCTCGACCACCTGCAAGCCCCCCCCACCGCCGAAGACCCTCTCACGCACTGGCGCCGCACTCGGACGGAATACCGCGCCTGTCGCGCCGCCGTCAAGTTCGGCGACGCCCTCACCCCAGCGGCCGCCCAAAACCTCCTCGACGCCCTCCCCCACACCCAGTGGGGCCACCTCTGCCCGCATGGCCGCCCCGTCTACCACGCTCTGTCATACCACCAGCTCAATGCCCAATTTCACCGCTAGCCGCCCCCGCGCCCTGTGCCTCGTTCCCTTGCTGGGCGTGCTGCTGACCGCCTGCCAAAACCCCTTCAAGGTTCACGTCGACCCAGACCACTTCGCCCCGAAATACAGCGCCCCCAAGCCCGCCGACAGCGCAGGCCTCTCCACCACTCGGCTGGACCAGCTCCAACCCTCCCCCCCCAGCCCCGCGCTCGACCTCCGCCCCACGTCCCAGCCCCCCATCACCCAGGCGGAGCGAAACCACTGGCAAGAATCCCTCGAAGCTATGCGCCCCGAGCTGGGTGAAAACAAAGTCGTAAGACCCCGCCCTTCACGTTAAATTATTATTTAAAATTAATAAAAAAATTTGACAAATAAGAGTTTTAGTACTATATTCAAGTTGTTAATCTTATTTCTCCTCTCCACTTTATCCCATGAGACCCAAGCAAAATCCACCTGAAAATCCACCTGAAAATTTGAGCAACTGGCCTGACTCAATTGCTGACTTATCCAATATGAAAGCTTTTTTTGATAAGAGCGGAGCAGCTAAGAATCCAATGCCTGACACATGGCCATTAAATCCAGAGACCATCACTGATGCCGAAGTTGTCAAATATTTCGCCCAAAACACCCGACAATCTGTTCAAGACTTATTTGATAAGCACTATGAAGAGATAGACCAAGAGGCTTTAGTGGAATCAACAAAAGTTGATGGCGTGACAGAAAGCCTTTCGCTTGGTGACCTGCGCATCCTCGAAGCCAATAATCCAGCGCTACTCGCTACCTTTGACGAAGCCAAACGTGGCCTGAGTTTGAGCTACCTAAAAGCCAACTACCAAGACGAGATTGCCGTCGCCTTTCAGCAAGCACGAAAGCAAAACTGGGAACCCCTCACCCAGCTGTGTGAGACCATTGCCACTGACAGAGACCAAATGATGCAAAATATGAAATCTCCCTACAGAGCCTAGTCTTACCGCATTCCGAGTGCAATACACTTAGCCCGAGCCCCTGCTCGGGCTTTTTTTTGTGTGCACTCCACACACCACGCCTATTCTACATTTCTTCTCTACCAAAAACCAAAGGTGATATTCACCTTTGGTTTTCTGTGCTCTACTGCACCGTGACAGTGTGCTGTTTCACTACATCAGAAACTCATCCAATCCATATATGTGGGGGTGAATATGTATTTATGTTTTTATTATATAATATTTTTATAAATAAATAAAGTGTAAAAATGAGAAGAATTTCCCCTGTCCACCAGCGTCATCCCCCCGCCTCCTTCGACCGCCGCTTTCCCTTCTCATCTATGTATTCTATTATCCCCACGACCCACTATTCACTCCCCCCCCACCGCCACCATGAAATACCTCCGCTCTCTGCTGTTGATTGTGACTATTCCCGTGCTCTACCTCGCCGTCATTAATTTTGGGTAGTGTTCGCAAATTGGTTTGAGAAGAAAAAAGAGAGATTTTTGAGCGAAAAATGGGCGCGTATTTGCAGCCTTGATGGATCAAGGCAAAAATGCGCAACCATTTTGCAGCCAAAAAGATTCTTTTTTCACTCAAATCTCTCCTTATATTTCAGGATCAACCTGTTTTTTCCAATTTGTTAACACTCCCTAGCTGGCAGCGCCTCGCCTTTTTTGACTACCAGTGTTTTCGACTGACTCCATTTGCGACCAGTTGGGCCAGGATGGCCAATCCCTGCAGCTGTAACTCCACTGGCCAGTACATCTGCTCTGACACTGCTCTGACCATTCCCTTACACGTCATAGAAGAACACGGCAAGATCGCCGTCGCCCAGATGCCCCACACAGGCACTCTCGTGCGCGCCCACGGGGTTGACCGCGTGCAGGTTTCCGCCCTCGGCTACGACCTCATCCGTGACCAAGACTACATCCGTCGCCTCCTCGGCCAGACATACGGCACCATCGACTGCATCTTGCAGGTCACTTGGCCCACTGGTCAGCGCATCTACATCGAAGTCATGCTCACCCCCGCCACCGCCGACCGCGAAGCCACGTTTGAGTACATCTCCCTCACCGTGGAGGAGTTCGAATCCCAGATCGCCTCCGCCAGCCCCGCCGATCGGGCCATCTTCTACGCCAATATTAACGCCGACCAGACCTACGTCCGCCCCCACCTCTCCGCGCACCTCTCCACCACGGAGTAATTTCTCCCCCCCCATGCTCACCCGCCACCACGTCATCGGTTTCCTCATCGGCGCCCTGCTCGTTGCCGTCGTGCTCATCATCTTCATGAACCCACCTGCGGCGGCGTCCAGTGCCCCCCTGGCCTGACTTGCATGCGCTTGGGCGACGACACGTCGCCTTTTTGTGCTAAGCCCATAGAGCCAGATAACATGCCCACTTTGCTCCCTCCCGCTTAGGGAGTGTTCACAAATTGGTTTGAGAAGAAAAAAGAGAGATTTTTGAGCGAAAAATGAGCGCGTATTTGCAGCCTTGATGGATCAAGGCAAAAATACGCAACCATTTTGCAGCCAAAAAGATTCTTTTTTCACTCAAATCACTCCTTAGACTTTAGGATCAACCTGTTTTTTCCAATTTGTGAACACTCCCTAGATCCTCACGTTAATCAAGCCTCTATTACCCACATCTCTCAAATAGTAAGAAAAATATTGACCTAAAGTTTTTCCTAAATATTCTAGAAATGGAGGCGACGCAGGACAGGTTTGAGGAAGCTCCTGTCCCCGCGCTCATTGCAGCGCTGTCGTCGCCCCCCTCTCGCCTTACGCAGGCTGAGAGTCCTCCGCCTCCTCACCGTCGCGCCACCCGAAGACACCGTGGCTCACGCGCGACGCTCTCCCTCGGGTCGGTTCTTGACCGCTGCTGTGCTTCGTTCACACCGCAGCCGTCAGGGGCCCTGCACCCCATTCCCTTTCACCTACACTTTCTGCTTAACCCATCCCCATCATGCAATTCTCCCGCTCTACCCGCTCCCGCCGCCACACCCCCGACGTGGCCAACTTCTGGCCTGTCCTCTGTCTCCTCTGTTTTTGCAGCGGCCTCGCGCTGGCCTTTGCCCCGGTTGCCCCCGTGGGTGACACCACCACCTTTGATGTCCAAGAAGTCGTCTACCAGCGCGTCCAAAACCGCCTCTAGCCCCCCGAAACCATCACCCCAGAGCAGGGGACTCCCTTTCCTCTTTATTCGCCCCCCCCACTCTGACTGGCTGAAGCCTTCGCCCAATACCCAACCTCTTCATCCAGCCACTCGTCCATACTCTCCACCCCTATCTTTCACCCCAGAGCAGGGGACTGCCCCCCCGCTTTACAAGCCCCCCCCGCCCCCCTATCACTGACCGTGACCCATGCCCTCCCCTGTCACCTACCTCGACCACGCCGCCGCCACCCCCCTGCGCCCCGCCGTGGCCGACCTCATCACCGAGCATTTGGCTGACCCCGCCCTCACGGCCAACCCTTCCAGCCCGCACACGCTTGGGCGGACCGCCCGCTCCGTGTTGGACACCTCCCGCCGCACCGTGGCCGACCTCCTCGGTGCCCACCCCGCCGAAGTCATCTTCACCAGCGGCGGCACCGAGGCCCTCTGGCGGGCGATCGTCGGCGTCGCCCTCGCGGGCCAGCACCGGCGACTGTTGGTGTCTCCCTTGTGCCACTCCGCCGTTTGGTCAGCCGTCAGCTACCTCGCTCTTCACCATCGGGTAGAGTCTCATCCCATCCCCCTCACACCCACGGGCCAATGGGCGCTCTCGGCACTCACCCCCGACTTCCTCCAGTCCTTTGACGCCATCATCGGCGAATCCCTCTGCTCCGAGACAAGCATCGCCCAGCCCGTTGCGGATCTCTGCCAGCTCGTCACCGCCCTGGGCCCCGTCGGGCAGCGCCCCGTCACCATCATCGACCCCTGTGCCGCCGTCGTCAGCCAGCCAGTCGACCACGCCACCCTGCCCGCCGACATCATCGCCCTCTCCGCTGAGAAATTCGGCGGCCTTGGCGGCAGTGGCGTGCTCGTCGTGCAGTCAGGCACCCCCCTCAAACCGTTAGGCCCCAGCACGCACGAGTGGGGCCTCCGCCCAGGCACCCAGAGTCTCCTCGGCGCCCGCACGCTCGCCCTCGCCTTGTCAGAGCTCACCACCCACCGCCCGCAGGAGGTCACCCGCTACCAGCAACTCACCCACGCCCTACGTGACCTGCGCGACCAGCTCGGCGTCCCCGCGTCGCCCTGGGCCACCCCCCAGTCACCCAGCCACATCACCCACTGGGTGCTGCCTCGCACCACGGGGCAGATCATTACCACCCAGCTCGACCTCCGTGGCGTGTGCGCCGCCACTGGCCCCGCGTGCAGCAGCGGCGCCGCCCAGGGCTCACGCGCTCTGGCCGCGCTTGGCTTGCCTGACACGGCCACCCACCGCGGCCTACGGTTCAGCTTCGGGCACACCAGCACCTTGGCCGACATCACCGCGCTTCAGTCCGCGCTGCAAGATCTCACCCTGTAATACCGACTAAAACAACTTATACAACGCCGCCAAAAACAACACATAAAACATCGTCAGCGAAAACCCCTCCTGCCGCGTCACCTCGCGGGTCTGACTCACCCCCCAGTACAGCACCGTCGTCGCGACCATGAAGGGCAACAGTACCGTCAGGTTCAGCTCACTCACGGGCAACGGCGCCACCACTGCCCCCAGCCCGAGTATCAGCACAATGTTAAAAATATTCGACCCCAGCACATTCCCGATCGCAATGTCAGGGTTCCCGTTTTTCAGCGCCGCATACACCACCACCATCTCGGGCAAGCTCGTCCCCAGCGCCACCAGCGTCGCCGCCAGCGCCGTCTTGGCCAGGTTCAGCATCTCCGCCAGGGTGATCACACTCGTTATCAAAAAATGCGAACTCACCAAGATCCCCAGCAGCGCTCCCCCCGCCACCGCAAAGTCCTTCCAGTCAAACTCACGCTTCCCGTCCACCATCTTGATCGCAGGCGTCTCCGAATGCAAAAACCACAGATACGACCCCAGCACCCCCAGCAGCAGGCAGCCTTCTGGCCGCACTATCTGACCGTCCAGCATGGCAAAGGTCGCCAACGCCGTGGCAATCAGTAAGATCGGTATATGCCCCGAAAACACATTTTTTTGGTAGTGTATCCGCTTCCCAGACAAAAACACCACCAACCCGAGCCCCAGCAGCACGTTGGCCACATTTGACCCCAGCACATTCCCGGTCAGCATGTCCGCTTCCCCCTGCCACACAGAAGCCAGCCCCGTCGTCAGCTCAGGCAGGCTCGTCCCCAGCGCGACAAACAGCACCCCCGTAAAAAACTCAGGCAACCCTAGCGACAGGCCGATCCGCTCGATCGCCCCAATGAAATAATCAGCCGACTTCACCAGCACCGCCGTGCACACGGCAAAGACCAAAAACGGAAGGAGAATTGTCATCACCCGCCACCCTAGTCATCCCCCCCACCTTGCAAACCCTATTTCCCCCTACCGCCACTTCCGCCAAACTATCCCCCCATTTTTTTTTCACGCTGCTCCCGCCACCACTTTCTGTTGGCCTCCCACCGTTGTAAGTACGACTGCACATACCGCGAATTATTAAAATTCTTTAACTTCATCGGGTCTGCATACTTCGGCTCAGAAATGTCTTTCGCTACTCCCGTCAGTGAGAAATCATTTTGCAGACGATCCACCAACCCAGCCATCACTGTGCATATCCCCCCCAGCGTGTTGGGCCCATACAGCGTGTGTCCACCTTCATACTGCTGCACTTCGTACTCACTCGGCGTGGTCACATACCCGTTGTACCCATTGGCGTAAGGGACGATCAGCACACGGTCATCCTCCACCCCCAGTTTCTTGGCTGTTTGCTCCAGCAGCACCCGCCCCGCCTGCGTCGTCAGCTCAAAAGGCAACGTCAGCACATATTGTTCCCCCACTTGCACCAGTTGCAGCGTCGCCTCCTGCGGGAGGTATTCCGTCTCCTCCAGTCCCCCAAAGTAAGACATATACCCCAGCTCCCGCGCCACATCATGCGTATACGGCTCATCAGGCGTCGGACTCAGCAGTACCCCCAGCGTATTTTTGAGCGTTTTTGCCCGCAGCCCCGCCAGTTGCTGGTTGCGCCCGTCTACCACTATCTGTTTCGACCCGTGCTCGGCCTTCATGTCCTTGTCCACCCCCGTCAGATGGCTCAGCATCACCAGCGCCTTCCCCGCCAGCGGCTCCCCACGCCCGTCCACGGGCGTCCCATCGGTGAATGCCCGCCCCAGCGCTGGCCCACTTACCCGCTCCCCTTCATACACATACCGCCCATCCGCCGTCGTCAGTCGGTACTCTGGCCGCACCCACAGACCATCCATCCGCACCGTCACACTCCGTTGCTTTATCTTTCCCTCATCTACATTTTTATACTTCAATTGTTTCAGTCCGTGGTATAGAGTTTCCAGTTGCTCCCTCGCATTCCGTCTTTTGCTCTTAAAGTCATCCTTTTCAAACATCCCTCTTTCCCAGTCAGGGTGATAAGATATAAGCCCCGTTGTCTGGGCTCTGTTCGGCGACACATCACCTGTCCCCATCCCGGGGTTGCTGGCCACCACCGCCGCCAGGCCGTGGTCTTCTTCCGCCATACGGCTCAGCTCACCTTTGTTGTCCGTGTCTATCGCTTGGTTCGTGTTCCTGACACTCGTTGCATGCACATCGATCCAGTTCATCATCCCGAGTATTTCATGCTTCAGATCTTTCACCACCATCAGTTCCACCGCATGCCGTTTATAGTTCCCCGCATCTTGCATCCTTTTTTGACGGATCACCCAGTGACTGTCTATGTCCAACCCCTCAGCAGCAAGGTAAGCCAAAATTGATCGATTCCCCCCCGTGTCAGCCGTTGGCTTACTCACCCGTTCGTCTTTTGCATCATCATTAAAATACGCTCTTTCCCATTGCACTACCCCAGGTTGCAGCTTCCCCAGCGCCTTACGGACAGACTCCGCCATCGTCCGCGCATACAGGTCCGCTACCCGCGGCTGGTACCCAGGCACCGTCGCGTTATATATACTGTGCTCACGGTCCCCCCCCAGCATCGAGTGCGTATGGTTGGCAATGACCGTCAGCTGCTCATGGTGAATGTACGCAGGGTCACTCGGCTCCAGTCCCTCATTCAGCAGGTGCCACAGCTTCATCCGCACGATGTTCCCGGGCCCCTGCGCTTCTATGTTCACCCACAGGTGCCGCCCCCCCGCCTCGTCTTCCATGGCAATCGTCCGCACATACGGCGTCTCGTGCTTTGCCTCAGGGTGCAGGTAATTCTCAGGCGCCCCATACCCCATAAACCCCACCCCCGCCATCTCTTCGGGGTTAATATCGATCGCCGTCTTGTCGACACCCACACGCATTTTTTACAGAGTTATAAATTTTTCACCCTGTAAATACCCAAAAGCATATCACAGCACAAGTTCTATCACTTCCTAATTCTAGGTAGTGTTAACATGAACGGTCTCGCAACAAAAATAGGAGATTTTTTGTGAGGGTAGTGCGAGGTTTGTAAAAGGTACCTTCGTACCTTTTGCAGTTCTCAAGCGCCCCCTCGCGAAAAAGATTCATTTTTGTTCGAGACTTCTTTTTTCAATCTATCACTTCATTGACACCGTTCTGTTAACACTGCCTAAGCAAACCGCGCCAGCAGCCGCTCCGCATCCGCGTCGGTCGTCACCACCAGCAGGGTCTCGCGTCCACTCCGTCGCGCTATCTCCAGCAGGTGCTCTTGCCCATCAGGCATCATTCTCATTCTTGCTTGATAATCAAAATTATCAGCCATCTCTACCATTCTCGGCCACTTGTGCACCCGCTGCCCACGGTGGGTCAGGTCCCCCCAGGGGATGAGGATCACCCGCTCATCATCGATCTCACTCCCGACTATCAGCCCCTCATCACACATCCACGTCGGCTCATCTTTGACTATCCCATTGTCACCCCGCCCCCAGCGCTGCGACAGCTGGCTCAGGTTCGTACACTCGCGCAGCACCGCCCCATACTCCCCCAGCAGCCCCCGCTGCCACGCTTCATGGTCTTGTCGCTGTTGTGGCACACTGTGTTTTAGCGCCACTAGCGGCACCACCGCAAACACCACAAACGCCCCCACCCCGATCAACAGCAACCACATCCAACTCATGTTTTAAGATTTTTAAGAAACATATCCCCCTCACATCCCAAACGGCTTGGCCACCCCACGGTTGTCCCGCGCATAGTGCTCGACCCTGGTCGTGTCACACCGTTGCTCATCCGCTGGGCGATAGCACCGCGCCTCCCCCCCGTCTTTCACACTGCGCCGTTGCCCTGTGGCTGGGCCGCGTCCTCCCCACATCGTGCCAAATATCAACCCCAGCACCCGCAGCGTCAGCACCAGTGGCACCCCCGTCATCACCAGCACAAACACCACAAACTCCCACCCCACGCTCTCCGCAACCGTTTTGAGGACTTCTATCATGTCTATTCACCAGCAAAAGGCTTGGCCACTCCGTGGCGGTCATACTTCACCTTCCCGAGTTTTGTCGTCTGACAGCGTGCATTGGTGTCTGGGCGGTAGCACGTCGGCTCTTCCATGTGGCGGTGGCTCCCCGCCCGTGGCGGCTCGCCGGCTTGCGCGTGCTTGGTCGAGTGTATCACTTCCCGCAGCCCCCCCAGCAGCGCCTTCCCTATCTTCCGCCCCTCCTGGTGAAAGAGAAGAAAATACCCCAGAAACAATATCCAAAACCACATGTGTGTATTTGTTAGTGTGTACGTTCACTTTCGAGTATAACACATCTTTGGCCAAGGTATAAATAAAACTGATTATTGACATATAGCAATTATTCCGCTATCAACCCACCATGAACCCCAACCAGCTCGACCTCACCCCCGAAGAAAAAGCCCACCTCGACGCCCTCGGTCACTTGGACCTCACAGGCCGCGAAGCGGTTGAGCTTCTGCGTCAGAGCATCACCACCCAAGGTATTTTATACAAGATCATCGCCCAGCAACTCACCGACTACCACCAGCGACACCAGCAGCTCAAGTCAGACCAACCAGGCAACTTGTCATTTGTCTCGGGGCTCGACCCCGATGGCAATGAAAACCTCGCCACACTCAAAGCCTACACCGACGCCATGGCTGACCAGACCAACGGCGTCATCCTCCCGCTGCAATTCCTCGAGCGCACGCTGGAGTTAGCCCAGAAAGCCGTCATCGCCGACACTCAGTCCGCCACCTCGGGCCAGGCCGTCAAGCTGGAGGACATCACCCTCCCACCACTCTTTTCTGGCCAGCTTCCGAAGGTTGAGGCCTCCACCCCCACCGCCCACCTTGACTACCTCGCTGGCCAGTGGCAGCTCTGCCCGCACTTCATGCGCCGCGGCTACACCGCCGACTTCATCACCCAGCTCACCCACCCTGACTACGACCTCACCCCCTTCTGGACAAAAGAACTACACCGAAACCAACCCATGCCTTTCACACTTCGTGAGGTAATAAACGATGAAAAAGAAAAATACTATATTATGAATTTTTCAAAAAAATTTGATGACTCTTCAACCAAGACATACGTCTCCGTTGACGAAGAAGTCGAAAACCTCTTCCAGCACGTTTACCCCGACATAACCCGTGAAACATTTATCAAACATCTCATCCTGCTTGTGACCGACGTACATCGCTACCGCGGCTACTCTGTCTGGCGTGACGGCCTGGGCTACGACACCAAGGCCCAAGGCCCCAAATCAGAGTTCCTTCAGCCTCAAAAAACCAATATCAACATATTTACAAATAAAAATATTCACATAAAAGTTGATACTGAAAATCCCAATCAACTCGCCTATCACTATCTAAAAAAATATGAAGAAAAAATAAACACCCAAAACACCTCCTACCGCCACTTCCTCGCGTCCCTCAGTCAGTTCATTCACTCAAATTTCATCCCCCATGCCCTCCCCCCTCGACGGTGACGAAATCCTCGATAAAGTCCCCAGCGACCGCGACCAATGGCCCGACAAAGTTTCCGAGCTGAAATCTGAGAACATTGACGCCCGCGTCGCCATCGCCCAGATCCAAACGTTCGTCCGCCAGGCGCCCTACCTCTACGCCATCATCGTCCAGCACCTACGGCAGATCGAAGCCTACAAAGCTGAGACCCAGGACTCCGTTCTGGGCCACCTCAGCACCCTCGAAACCAACCCCGACGGCAACCCCGACCTCGCCAAGCTAAAAACCACCCTCGCCGAGCTCATCGACCCCACCACGGGCCTGCCCCTGCACATCGACCATTTGATCCAGCTCCTGGGCGACATCACCAAAGCCCAAATCGCCACCCAGCAAACCATTGCCCAGCAGCGTAAGGTCGAAATGAATGAAGTAACCCTCCCACCAGTTTCGGACCAGCTCCCAAAGATCCCCCACCCAGAAATGGCATCCCGCGCAGGCGGCCTAGACTGGACCATCGCCCCCAACTTTACCGCTATGGGGTTAACCCCAGACGTGTTTACCGAGCTTTATAAACTTGATTTAACTAAATTAATTAAATCTAATGGTCTTTGTGAGTTCGATTTTAATAAGAATGAAATCATCAATATTTTTTATTCTAACATTAATCAGCAGGTCAGAGTGAAGCTGTCTGATTTTAATTTTAGCGTTGAAATGAGTGTAATCATTCTCATTCAAAAATATTTTGATAAAAAGTATTCTGAAATAATAGCTGACATTGTAAAAGTAGTTTCAGCACATGAAATTCATAGTCGGGAGTTTGTTGTATCAAATTGGGTTACAGGTTGGTTTTTTGGAACACCTAATAAACACAAAAATTTAGTAAAATCTGCAAGAAAAAATAGTGTAATAGAAAAAATAAATTTCACCTCATCTAGAGAGCTTATTATAATCACATTCTGGGAAGATAATAAAAATAATAAGAAAAATCTTAGCTTTGAGATTAAACGCCTTCCCCTAAGCAACAAAAAAAACACCACATACCAAGATTTCCTCATGAGGCTAAGCCAGTGCTTTTCCTGACCCCCTAAACCACCGTCTCATTGATCTGCAATATCGGCAGATAAATCGCCAAGATCATAAACACCACCCCCACCCCGATCACCATAATGATCAAAGGCTCTAGCGCCTTGGACAGCGTCCCGATGATCCTTTCCAGCTCATCATCATAGAAGTCCGCCACCTTCCCCATCACCTGTTCCAGGTTGGCCGTCTTCTCCCCGATCGCCACCATGTCCACCAGCATCCGCGGGAAGTACCGCTGATCATCCGCTAGGTTCTCCGCCAGCATGATCCCCTTCGTCAGGTCATCACTCGCCAGCAGCAGCTTCTCGCGGTATATCGGATCCCCCGCAATATCCGCCACGATTTTTATGCTCTCGACGATCGGCAACCCGGCATTGATCAGAAAGCTCAGCATCCGCGTCAACCGACTGAGGATAGACCCCTTATACACACTCCCCACCACGGGCAACCGCATCATCATCTGCGCGATGGCCCGACTCCCCGCCTTACTCCGCTTGAAGAGCACCCACCCCAGCCCCAGCCCCAGACCCGCCAGCGTGATGAGCACAGGGTTCCCGATCAGGAAGTCACTCATCCCGATCATGATCCGCGTCGGCAGCGGCAGGTTGTCCGCCCCCTCAAACAGCCCGATCAGCTTCGGCACCACAAATATCATCACCACCGCCCCCAGCAGCAGCATCACCACCATGACTATCACTGGGTACGTCATCACACTTTTGACCTTCTTGCGGATCGAATCCATCCGCCCATACTGCCGCGACAGCTCCACCAGCACCTCATTGAGCTTCCCCGACTTCTCCCCCGCGCGGATGATGCTACACGTCGGATGATCAAATATATCAGGGTTCCGCGCCATCGCGTCCGCCAGGCTCTCTCCGTCATCTATCAGGATGTGTATGTCCGCCAGCGTGCGCTTCAGCTTTTCATTCGTGATCTGATCCACCAGCATATCCAGCGCCTCATTCACACTCACCCCCGCATTAATGATCCCCGACAGCATCTCAAACACCCGCAACTTTTCTTCCAGTTTGATCCCACTCTGGTTCACCACCCAGTCATTCACAAACGCATAGAGTTCACGCAGGTTCGTCAGGTCATAGCGCCGCTCGTCACTCTGGCGTCGCGCGTCACTGTCCCGTATTTCAAAAAATATCTCCTCCCCCCCCTTCTTGGCCACTGGCGCAGGCGCCGCCGGCATGGCGGGCATCACGACCGCCCCTGCATTGCTCCCCGCACTGGCAAGGGGAGGGGACTGCCCCTCCCCCAGCGGGGGTGGCGCACTGGCCACGGTGGGCATCTGTACAGTTAGGGGGTCAGCCATCTGTACATTATACCCCCATTCCTCCCCCCACCACAAGTGCCCCCCGCCATGATTGCCAGTCATATGGGGATCCTCACTCGACAGCCCCCCCCCACCTCAGGTATACTACCCCAACAGCACACCCCCCACCGCCAACAGTCGGCACGGGGCACCATTTTTTTTGACCCAACACACACTCACCCCCCCAACCTCCCATGACCCCCGACGCTCAACCCACCCCCCAGACCCCCCCGACACCGCCGACTGCCGCACCCGCCGCCCGACCGCACGCGCAGCCCACACCGCAGGCAGCACAGGCCCCCGCCGCCAGCAGCCTCACCGCCCAGAAGCTCCGCAACGCGATCATCAGCGGCAACATCCCCGACATGATCGAGTCCATCATGCAATACGCCCTCGACAAAGGCGCCTCCGACATCCACATTGAGCCCAACCGCACCGTCGTGCGGATGCGCGTGCGGGTCGACGGCGTCCTACAGATCATCGTCGAGTACCCACACAACCTCCACCCAGGGGTAGTGTCGAAGATCAAAATCATGTCGAACCTCAAGATCGACGAGTCCCGCATCCCGCAAGACGGCCGCATTTCCACCTTCATCGGCGAGACAGAAGTCGACCTACGGGTCTCCACCCTCCCCACCGTCAACGGCGAGAAGGTCGTTATGCGGGTGCTCGATAAATCAAAAAAAATTCCCACCCTCGACCAGCTCGGCATCACCGGGCGTAACCTCCAGCGTTTCATGGCCGCCCTCGCCGAACCCAACGGCATCATCCTCACTTCAGGCCCCACAGGTTCAGGGAAAACCACCACCATGTATTCGTCGATGACCGTGCTTAATACTCCCGAGCGCAACGTCATGACCTTCGAGGACCCGATCGAAAACCAAATGGAAGGCCTCAACCAGTCCCAGATCCGCCCCCATATCAACTATACCTTCGCCGCGGGCCTGCGGACGGCCCTACGGCAGGACCCCGACGTCATCATGGTCGGTGAGATCCGAGACCGAGAGACCATAGACATCGCCATCGAAGCCGCCCTCACGGGGCATCTGGTCTTGTCCACCATCCACACCAACTCCGCCGTCCAGACCATCACGCGTATCTTAAACATGAAAGTCCCCGACTTTCTCCTCTCCGCCGCCATTAATCTCATCATCGCCCAGCGGCTCGCGCGGCGTTTGTGTCCGCACTGCAAGGTGGCGGCCCCCCCGTCCGAGGAAGGGAAAAAGATTATCCAAAAAGCCTTCGAACACTTCAAGCCCTACCCAGGGTTCGACATGGGCCTGCTCAACGACCCCGTATTTTACGGCCCCAAACAAGGCGGCTGCCCCCAGTGTGAGGGCAAAGGCTACAAAGGCCGATGTGGGATTTATGAGATCCTCACCATGGACCAAAAAATGAAAGCCAGCATCTTGGAGGGCCTCCCCGCGTATGAGCTCCACCGCATCGCGCAGGAGCAAGGCATGATCACGCTTGAGCAAGACGGCATCATTAAGGCCCTCGACGGCGACACCTCACTGGAGGAAGTCTACAAGCTCGTCAAAAAGAAACAAACCCCCAACGCCACGACGAATACGTCCATGTCCAACATGGCTGGCTTCACCCCCTCCGTCCGCGGCACCGACGACCCCGCCCAGCAGCCACAGGACGACTTCGGCGATATGTCCGCCGAGGAAGCCATGAAAATGCTCTACGGCTAAAAAGTGCAAAGCGTACATATTACCAATCCCCAGAAGCCTCCCACACCTGCTCTGACACGCAGGGTCATATTTTACCACTCTTCATATTCACAGCATTTTTTTATCCGCACCCTCCTAAAACCCCAATACAACCACTCCTTTAATTCACTGTAACCACATTTGACACTGACCCCACAGAAGCTATAAATACAACGATTATAAGAACATATCCATGCCCCGCCCCACCAAACCCACCCTCGACTGCCCTTCTGCCCAGCAAGCCTTCCTCACTTTGGTCAAGACGGTCGAAAAGGGCCCTGAAGCCAACCTTGAGGGTATCAGCAGCGAGGTACTGATTGCCATCCACGAGGCCCTCTACGCCGCCCTGGGCAACGACAAGATTGACCTCCCCTGGGACCAAGATGAAGAAATTAGAGACACTCATAACTGGAAACTGAGCATCAAAGACCCAGAAACAGTTCAAACCATTTTCACTCTCCTCCGTGACCAGATCAGCCTCCGCACCCTCCGCCAGCTGGCCACGGCCAAGACCACCAAGCAGCAACTGCACATGGGGCAGGTCAACCCCCACACCGTCATCGACTACCTCGCGCAGTACCGCCAGTCCGCTGACCACCAGCCAGAGCTCCTTTTTCACGTCCAGCACCTCGAGCACCTCCGTGCAAAATTCCTCGACCTTCACGTTGACGGCCAGCAGCTCATCCAGCTGCTCTCGGCGCTCTCACCGCAAGCCAATTCAAATTCCCGCTACCCCACGCCTGACCTCTCCGTCGTGATCGACAAATTACAAGAAATTGAATTCATCCTGTCCGAAGCGCAAGCACCGATGAAAAAAACCAGCATAGACGGAATTCTTGCTGAACGTCTCACAGATTTCACCGCCAGCGTCCCCCCCGCACAGCTCCTCCCCCTCGTGTGCCAGCTCCTGCCGGCCTTGGCGCCCACACCGAAGGTGCTCACCCCCCTGCTCGACGCCCTCGCCGCCGCACACGACAGCGGCCAGCTCCTCCCCGCGCTTGACGGCCTGCGGCAGCGCGACCCAGCCACCTACTTTCAGTTCTACCACTCTGGCCAGTGGGCCCACGCCCTCACAGCGGCCCTGCCACACGTCACCCCCGCTCAGCAAAACGTTTTGACCGCCCTCACGCACATCGCCCTGCAGCAGCGCGCTGACGCCCCCGCCAGCCTCCTCACGCACCAGCTCACCCAGCACCCCGACGAAGCCGCCACCACGCTCACTCGCGCCCTGACCGAAGTCCAGT
The DNA here is from genome assembly GCA_020631075.1 of Candidatus Altimarinota bacterium. Classification (GTDB taxonomy): domain Bacteria; phylum Patescibacteriota; class Gracilibacteria; order UBA4473; family UBA4473; genus JAHDHX01. The sequence goes on along the minus strand of JAHDHX010000004.1, from coordinate 25,665 downwards.
CGCTCCTCGGCGACAGCGAGTTTTCCCGCCTCACCCCAGGGGCAGCTTTCATTACCAAGTCCCAACAGATCGGCACCGCCCTCGCCGCCCTCCCCACTGAAGCCGAAGCAGCCATCACCCCCCAGCTGCAGTCATTCTATGACATCACCCTCAAACCCCGCATTCAGGCCTTCTTTCAGCAAGACACCACCCGCTACACCACGCTCACCAGTCACAGCCAGCACAGCAACCACCCCCGCAACTACCAGTCCCACGAACGCATCCAGCTCAACGGCACCGACTACACCCCTGATACGGACCAGTCCATGTTTCAGTTCGTACCCGCCTTCGCCCAACTGTTTGAGCAACTCTTACGCTTTGGCGTCCTCTCCCGCAACGCCACCACGGGCGCTCTGCAAGCCTTCCTCGAAGCCACCCAGCCCCACGGCCTCATGCCACACCGCCGCCATGGGCGTAATCGGTTCGACTCACCACTCTCTGGCACCCGCGCCCTGCTTGACGACCCCGCCCTCTACGCACTGGCACTGCGCCTCCGCCAGCAGGAGGACGCCACCACCACCGACCCAGACAACCCCACCAAGCAGTTCTTCGCCCAGCTGCCCTTCCTCCGTGGCAGTGACAATGTCTTCCAGGGCCTAAACCTTTCCCGCGCCGACCTCACCAAAGCCGAAACCCTCTTCGGCGGCCCCATCCCGCGCCAGCTTTCCAGCCAAGATTTCAACTACATTCTAAAATCATCCTCCCCCGACCAGCAAAAAGCCCTCCTCCAGCTCGATCTTTCCGAAAACAACCCCAATGCCCAGCAGCAAATTTTAGAGCTCTACAACCTCCAAGATCGCTACGATAACCTTCCCATTTCCTACAAACCTGACGGCAAGCTCTCCCACTGGCAGCAGCAAGTCGCCTACCACGTTCGACAATTCAAAAAAGCAGAAGAAGCCCGTCAAGACCGCCAAGAACGATTGAACGCCGACAAAAGAATGGAAGAAGATATAGAGTTCAAAAAAAACGCCTACAAAGACACCAAAATGTACAAACAATTAAAAAATCTGAAAGATAAAATTGAAGCAGAAAAAGCTCGGATAGTGCGAAGAGATCTATTTGTTCACAATTATTACTATAATTTTAAAAATTGGCTGGAATCTGACGGCATTGTTTTAAATAATTTTCATAATTATAATTTTGAGGAAATTATAAAATGTAAAAATGCAGATGAGTTAATGTTGCAAGAAAAGGCAAATCTTGAATACGTAAAAAAATATATTACCCACACTCTTGATATGGCAGAGCATAATAAGCTTGAGCCTATAGGCATTTCCACAGAGCACGAATTCTATCCGCTACTTCAGCATGCTAATGAGGTGCTGACACAAGCCCTCTTGAACTATCCAGAAACCAGCAATACTGATGAAAACCGTACATATGCCCCAGATGCCAAGACTGAAAACCCCGAGCCTCTTTTAAGTTTCTGGTTAAACGTTCATACACATTTTACATCTTGGGAATTAGACACCTATCCAAACGGACTCGCTTACACTGATATTGAAGATTTTTTATTCTACATTAAGTTAGAAAAAATTCCTGAAGGCTTCACGAGTGACGATTGGCAGATATTTTCACGCATCACAGAGTTTTTAAGAAATATATCTCTTCAAAATAACAATAATTTTAATGATGAATATGAAGAATTTCTTCTGTCAGGCGACAATGAGTTCTTTAAAAATTGTATGAATGTGACCAACCGACTGTCAGATATTCATAGAGAGCAGCTGTCAAAAGAGAATGCCACACAACTGGATGATTCTTCTTTGGAATTAATTAACAACATAGAACTAGAATCTCTTAAAGATTTTTGGAACACAAAGTACGATCAATTTAAAAACTGGAACACAAAAAATTTCGGCGACTTCACTTCCTTCACTCGCCAAGAGTTCTTCAGCCTCGTTTCCCCTGGCCACGCCTCCGCAGAGGAGCTAAAAGAGTTAGAAATTCACGCAAAAAAAATCTACTGGTTCATCACCGATTGCTTCCGTGACGCAGATGATTTTGGTCATTTATCAGAATTTATCCATGACTATAGCATATGTTCCGATGATCCCTTCTATTCTCACGCTAAAGAAGTCGTCACACATCTTGAAACAATCATTCGAAAAGAAATATTCAAAAAAAACATATCGATAAATAAATATTTTCATGATAATCCAAAAAATGAAGTAGTACAAACTTTCCCTAAAGAACACCGAGAAGATTTTTTCTCTTATATACAATTAGTTTTCATTTACTTATTCGAAGAGCCACTTGATCTCTCCGAAGACGAATTCCTCTCCCTCTGCAATCTCGAAAAACTAAATGACACTGAATACATTAAAAACAACCAAGAAATAATAGAGGCATTCATTCATTTTATGAAATCAATGCCACAGCAGACATCAGGAGTTTACAGAAATACTTCGACAGAAATCAAAAATGAATGCGTAGACATCGCGCAAAAATACAAAGAGGTGCTTGATGCAATGTAGGAGTGTAAACAACACCCTAAAACTGTCCCACGATGGTTCGCTGCCGCAGTCCACAAAACCACTCACATACACCTCCCAAGTGATTGCGTCGCCATCGCTGTCCGACCCTCGGAAGGACAAACCACAGCGATCGTTTTCAAGGGTGACAGGTGATTGTTGCTTGAATGCAGATGCCGTCCTCCGAGGTGATCGCGCCACCTCACTCACACCCAAGCGATCGCCGAGGAAAGAGGAGCGGTGATTGAGCTAGTCGGGAGCGATGAGCGACCTACGGCGAAATCACCCAGCGACGAAGCAGCGCGCCTTTGGGGCGACCAAGCCCCAAAAAGCCGCAGCGGAGTGATCCAGCTGCGACAACGAACCACGGTTCGCTTTCCCGCAGACTTTCCAGCGGACTGCCCCGCGCGCTATTTGGTCGACTTTTCCCCCCCCCCACCCAATCTCATTTTCCTATCCTCCCCCCACCGCCTACACTGACCCCGACCATGCAACTCTCCGTCATCGCCACCCCCATCGGCAACCTGGGCGACCTGACCCATCGGGCAGTCGCCACGCTGCAGTCTGTCCAGCTCCTCTTGTGTGAGGACACCCGCCACACACGCCGTCTACTGCAGCACTACGGCCTCGAAGTCCCCTTAGCACCCTTCCACGCCCGCACCAGTCAGGGCCAGCTGGCCGCACTGGTGCGACGGTGCGCGGGGCTCAGCCACATCGGGTACGTCACCGACGCAGGCACTCCGGGCATCTCCGACCCAGGGTTTCGCTTGCTGCAGGCATTTTTGGGCGCAGGGGCCCAGATCGTCACCGTGCCGGGGCCCTCGGCACTCACGGCCTGCTTGGCGGTGGCGGGCATCCCCGTCAACCGCTTTCGGTTTGAGGGCTTCCTCCCGCATAAAAAAGGCCGCCAGACCCTGCTCCAGTCACTGACTGACAGCGACATCACCGTCGCGTTTTATGAGTCCGTCCACCGCTTCCCACGCCTCTTGCAAGAGCTCCCCCAGCACCTCCCCCCCGAGCGGATCGTGGTGGTCGGGCGTGAGCTCACCAAGCTCCACGAGGAAGTCTTCCGCGGCCCCGTGTCGGCCCTGGCCGACCATTTCACACCTGACCGCATTCGGGGCGAATTCGTCATCCTCATCGCCCCCCGCCGCTTCTCTTTGCCCCCCCAGTCATGAGTGCTCCTTCCCCCCGCCGCAGCCTCCAGCAACAGATCGCCCACACCGACGCAGGCATCCTGAAGCTGCTGGAAGAGCGCACCCGCCTCGTCACCGCCCAAAGGCGTGAGCGACACCAGCATCACCACCATTCCGAGCACCAAGTCCTGAGTGACACCGGGGCCGACCTCGCCCAGCTCACCGCACTCATCCACGACTCCATGCTCGCCACCGACAAGCTCATCCACCTCTGGGGCAAGATCATCGAGCTCACCTCCACCAGCGCGGATCCCTACTAAGATCTGAATTGCTGTAAGAACATCCTCTCCGCAACACCAACTTTCTAGCACACATCCACCTTATAGTGCGAAGCAATCGCCGCCCGACACGCCCCCATGTCAGTGATCGGGCACCCTAGTTCGGCCGCCAGCGCCTGCACTTGGGGCCAGCTGGCTTTTTCGCCCTGGTCGTCCAGCACCTCGCATATCACCACCACGGGCTGCCCACCGCACATCTCGGCCAGGGCTACGGCGCACTCCGTGTGGCCAAACCGCTCGGTCAGGGGCATAGCGCGCAGGGGGAAGGTATGCCCAGGCCGCACGAAGTCCCGCGGCGAAGCGTCACCCGCCGCCAGCCGCCGCATCGTCAGGGCGCGGTCAGGCGCACTCACCCCAGTGGTTATCCCCTCCCGCGCATCGACCGACAACGTAAAGTTCGTCCCGTGCAGGTTCTCGTTTACCTGCACCATCAGCGGCAGCTGCAAGCGGTCACACACCGCGCCACTACACGCCACACATATCAGCCCCTTCCCACGCGTCAGCAACGTGTTGACTGTCTCCGCCGTCACCCCCTCCGCCAGTACCATCAGGTCCGCTTCCTCCTCACGGTCAGGGTCATGCACGAGGATCAGATCACCATTTTTGAGCGCCGACAACACGTCAGTCATTGGGCTCAGGTCAGCAGCGTGGATGGTCATAAGAGAAGGGGAGAGAACACAGCAGAAACAACAGAGAAGTAAATCAGAGAAGGGAACAGCACCACTACCAGATAGAGCCAAGCAGAGGAGGGGACTCCCCCCACCAAAACCCCCTACAGCAAGGGCATCGTCCGCGCCATGGTCAGGGCCGTTTGAGCATACTCCCGCCCGAGGTGCGCGCGGGCATGAGCCTGCTCGGGGGTGCGGCAGCACAGCACCCCGTGCACCATCGGCACACTGTGGGTGACCGTCGCCAGCGTCAGCCCACGGCTGACGGTGTCCATCACATACTGGTAATGGTCAGTTTCCCCCTGCACCACACACCCGAGGCACACGACGGCCTGCGCCTGGGGGTAGCTCTGCACGGCCAGGTCCGCCGCCGCCACCAGCTCTATCGCTCCCGGCACCCGCACCAGTTTATGGGCCATGCCCGCCTGCTGCAGCTCCGCCACCGCGCCGTCGGCGAGCTGCTCCGTCACCTCCGCGTTAAATTCCGCCACCACCACGATAATCATCCCCCGCACTGTAGGGCCCCACCCCCAGCAGCGCGAGTTGAATTCCCGCAATTTTTCCGCTATACTACTCAGATTTATTTTGCTTCTACTGTCATGATCACCCTGTTCTCGTTTTCGTTTCGTCGGCTCACGCTGGGCCTGTTTGTGCTGGGCTTGCTGGCGGGGGGATACACCCTGCTCGACCAGTCTCTGGCCGAGGACGACGGCCCCAAAAAAGTAATTTCACTCGGCACCGAGCCCCTCTCCCTCGAGCGCGCCCTGCAGACCCGCGCCCTGCGCGCAGGGGCCAACGGTCCTCACTTGATGGACGGCCACTACCGCCCGCACAAGTGCCTCCGCAGTCTGGAGGGCGCGGGGGTGCGACGCATCATCGCCAGCAATGACTGCGACACGGCTATCCGCCCCGCAGTCGAAACCCCTACCAGCCAACCGTTTACCCCACGGCCCTACGTCCCGCTCAAAGCCAAACTGATGGCCGCCCACCAGGGACACAGCGCCTATGACTACGCATCCGCACGCCACACCACAGGCTCACAGGCAGTCACTCACGCCAGTCCAGTAAAGGCCACCATGCCTGAGGCGAACAGCCACACCACTTCATCTCCTACACCCGTTTCATCTCAAAATTCAAATTTAGAAGTCACATTTGAAAGCCTCAACACCTCACAAGCGAACCGCGACGCGTCGATTGTCGGTGCTAAGCCAGGGGACGTGATCCGTTTTGATTACCGAGTGCAGAGTGACATCGCACAGTCTGTCATGCCGCAATTCCACGCACAGCACCTCACTCCAGCCGCAGAAATCATAGATAGCGGTCTCCTCAAAGCGAATGGTAACATTGTCGGCGGATACCAAAAAAACTTTACTGACAAATTTGACCATACCTTTTCACTGTTTGCACGGGTTGAGCAAGACTGTGGTGGGAAATCAAATATGTCACTGAGCATTGATACTGGGCAAGCTATTGTCATCCCCTTGACCGATTGCCCCACCGCAGGCACACCGACCAGCAGCCACCCGAGCCCCATGGCCGCCACCACCTCAGACACCTGCGAGACAGTCATCCTCGACTTCCCCGCCGCTGGCCCTGGCTACTGGGACACGCTGACTGGCACCACCAACCCTCATCCAGAAATCCGCCGTATGCAGCTCCACGTAGGGGGTGAAAGTTCCGACTGGTACGCCCCCACCGCCACCGACGTCGAACCCTTCATGATGCTCGCCCTCTTCGACTACTCCCTCGAAGTCTGCCGCAGCGACCTGAGCACCATCATGTCCAGCGGCGTGCACATCATCGAGTAGGGCCTACCGCCTCTTACCGTGCGCCACGAAGCAAAAATCACCCCCCTCACTCGGCTGAGTCAGGGGGGTATTATCTTTGTCATCGAAGGGGACACAGGCCCTACTCACAGGTGATCCCGTTGGGCGTGTGGGGCATACAGACAAAGAAACTTTTGGAGTTATTGCCCTCATTGGTCTCAGGCTCGTCATCATTGACGTCCACCGTCACCGCCAGTTCATAGTACTCCCCATACCGCAGGCCCCCCGCATTGGCCAGCAACAGGTGCAAACCACTCTCACTCAGCACTATCCCCGCGTCCGCCCACCGTTGCAGGCTCTCTGGCCACTCATACACCACCGTTTTCCCCGCCAGCAGCGCCCCATTCAGGTCATAGAAATCATATCGAAACGTGATCTCATCCGCGCTGGTGTCTTTGCGGGGCACATTGTCTGCTAAGATCTGCAACTTGCGTTTGTACTGCCCCCCAACGTTGTTTTCCAGCAGCCACGCTTTGGGGGCCAGGTCTGTCGGCCCGGTGTAAGCGTCAGTCTCTGGCGCAGGCGCAGCGGGCGCAGGGTTTGCGGCAGGCGGCGTGCTACTACTCCCCGTGGTGCTACTGCTCGTACTACTGGTTGGGCTCTCTGGCGCAAATGTCGTCGCACAGTCGCCATTGTCGTCCAGGCAAATCCCACTCAAAGTGAGGGTGTTATTCTCCGTGTTTGACTCATTGATAGTGAAGACATTGAGTGTCACTTGAAACGGTGCAATCACCATATCTAAGCTCCCTAAGCTATCAATAAAGGGGCCATCCACGAGGACAGACAACTCAACACAGCCACTTTCATAGCCACGTTCTACTTGTACTTCACTGGTAACTCCACTGTAAAACCCATTATAAGGCGCTTGAGAAAAGGCCGTAATTTGGGCTTGTATCCAACCCATTTCAGTCGTCACACCACCAATGTTACAAGCTTCAATCACGACTTTACCACCCTCACGATACACATTCTCAACCATGAAATCTGCCTCTTCTTCCTCAGCCGAAGGCATCGCGCACCCCATGATGCACTCACCATTGCTCTCTACCAGAGAGCAATACTCATCCACTGGCCCCACGTTGCACACGCAAGCCCCATCGACGAAGGTTTCAAACGGACTACATTCGGGTTCAGCCACACCCACCGCCAGGCACTCCCCTAAGAATTCAACCAACTCAGTCCCCTCAGGGCAGACGATGAAATCAGGTGTTTCTTCCCACGCACACCCACCTCCAACCAGTTCTACTTGCCCCTTAGGGCATTCGCAGGTGACCCCATTGGCGATCATGCCCACTGGGCAAGTCGGTTCAAATCCTTCTATTACCCCCAGGCAATCCGCATCCGTCTCACACGCTTGGTAATTATTCTGCGCCAGCCACTCCTCCGCACTAAAGTTCGCCGCCCCCTCAGGCGTAAAGCGAAAAGCCACCGTCTGGCACTTGCCTATCTCCTCCGTGCTGCAATACGACACCGTCCCGTCAAACCCCGCCAGGTAAGGGTTGTCAGCACTGCCATCTGGCTCATTTTCGCCTGTGGTCACGGGCGTGGTACCCGCCCCATTGACACAGCTCCCCGCGCACACCACGCCCCCCTCTATGCCGTCAACTTGCTCCGCACAGTACCGCTTGATTTCCGTCTCTTCCCCCGCGTCTATGTCAGACCCAAAAAACTCCATCACCTGCTCATCCAGACAATCTATAAATTCCGCCGAGCTCACCCCATACTGCATCGTGTTACAGATACCGATTCCATCACAGATTTCCACCGTGAAATTCGCATTCGTAATGTACTGATTGTCCAGCACACCGTTGGCATACGGCCCGGGGCCACCGTCACAGTTCCGCAAGTCTATGAACTGCGTCGCCCCGTTGTTGGGCTTCACGACCAGCTCGTCCACCCCGCCACAGTCTGCTTTGACGGTAGCCACCCACACATACTGTTTTTCAAATGGCGCCTCGTCGGTGTAAGGAGTCCCCGTCAGGGTGTCATCGGCAACGGTCATCAGGCCCAGGTCAACTACGTCCACCCCAAGCATCATTCCCCCCACGTCGAAGCTCGGCGCCACGGTGGTGGTCGCATTGCCTTCTGCTATCACCGTGTACCCAAACCGCAACAAGTCACCGGGCTGCGCCCCCACCGCCGTGGCAAACTGCCCCCCCTCGGTCAGGTTCATCACCGAAAACACATACTCCAGCCCGAGGCTGGAGCCACTGGCTGACCCGCTCGAGCCAGTGGCCTGCGTGGTGGCAGGGCTGTCAGTGCTCTCAGCATTCGTCGGCTCGGCACCAGTGGCTGACGATTCTTCACTGGTGGTATCTCCATCCATATTGGGCACGGTCAGCGTTGGCTTCCCGACCGTCTGGTTCAGCTTGATAGGTGTCACCTGCTTTTTTTGGGTACTCACCTCCCGCGAAGGGAGCTGCTGCACCACGGCGCCCTCCTTCAGCGCCACCTTGCGCGCCGCATTCTTAAAGCCCTCTTCGCCCGCAGGGGCCGTCGGCCCAGTCGCCGACAGGTACCCCGCCGTAGCGATCACCGTCAGGGCAAATATCCCCAAAGCCGATATGATGTTTCTTTGCATATCTGTGTGTGTGAAAAATTATTTACTTTTTAATATTACATTATAAGTAAACACAAAGCAAGTACACTGACCACCAAAAAGGCCCCACCCCCGAGCGGGGGCAGGGCCAACAGTGTTCTCTAGTCACAACCAAGGAAATAGCGCCAACGGGCTGCAACGCAAGATTTACGCAGCTACTTCGTCTTTCTTATCACGGTAGTCAGGGTGAAACTTCTTGATTGTCTTCTCGTTCAGACGTTTCAGTTCCGTCACCGGGAAGCGTCGCAATAGCTCCCACCCCAGCTCGAGGCTTTCAATGATGTCACGCTCTTCCTTGAACCCCTGCCCGATGAACTGCTCTTCGTAGTCCGTCGCAAACCCGAGGTACACACGGTCAATTTCCGAGAGCGAGCTCTCACCCAGCACCACCGCCAGCTCACGCACGTCTTTGCCTCGCGCATAGCAGGCAAACAGCTGGTCTTTGAGTTTCGAGTGATCATCACGCGTTTTTCCTTCCCCCATGCCCGCCCCCGCCAGCCGCGAGAGTGACTTCAGCACGTCCACGGGTGGCAGTTGCTTTTTTTGGTTCAGGTCACGGTCCATCACAAATTGCCCCTCCGTGATGTACCCCGTCAGGTCAGGGATCGGGTGCGTAATGTCATCTTCAGGCATCGAGAGTATTGGCATCTGCGTCACCGAACCCTTCGCCCCTTTGATCCGCCCCGCCCTTTCATAGATCGTCGCCAGGTCGGTGTAGAGGTACCCAGGGTACCCCCGTCGCCCAGGCACTTCCTTCCGCGCGGCACTCACCTCCCGCAGGGCCTCGGCATAGTTGGTCATGTCGGTCAGCACCACCAGCACGTGCATATCTTTTTCAAACGCCAGGTACTCTGCATATGACAGCGCCATCCGTGGCACAGCTATCCGCTCGACCACGGGGTCCGCTGCCGTGTTGACAAACAGCGTAGACTTCTCGATCGCCCCCGTCCGTTCAAACTCCTTCTGGAAGTACATCGCCTCCTCAAAGGTCACCCCCATCGCTCCAAAGACCACCGCAAACTCCGAGCCGTCATTCACCTTCGCTTGACGGGCAATCTGGGTAGCGAGCTCCGCGTGGGGCAGCCCCGAACCCGAGAAGACCGGCAGCTTCTGGCCCCGCACGAGGGTGTTCATCACGTCGAGGGAAGAAATCCCCGTCTGGATGAAGTCCGACGGAAAGTTCCGTGAATACGGATTGATAGCCATCCCGCTGATGTCAATGTGCTTTTCCGCCAGCACCGCAGGCCCCCCGTCGATGGGCTCACCCGCCCCGTTAAATATCCGACCCAGCATGTCAGGGCTCACCCCCAGCTTGGCCACCTTCCCGAGGAATTTTGCTTTCAGGCCGGTCGTGCTCAGCCCCTGTGTTGATTCAAACATCTGCACCAGCGCCTTGTCACCATTGGCTTCCAGCACTTTCCCCATCTTGGTTTTCCCCTCCGCGGTGGTGACTTCGACCAGTTCTTCATATTTGACCCCTTCCACGCCTTCCACGACGAGAATCGGCCCCATGATCGACTGAATGTTTTGGTAAATCTTCTGCATAGTGCCAACGGAGGGAAAGAAAGTAAAAAGTAATAAAATCAGCGCGATAGTATGAGCACGGCAAATTGTGTCAAAAAATCACCTCAAAAAATGTGACCCAGTGCGCCCACGTGCCCCCGCCAGACCCACCTACAAAAAATATCCGAAGGCTACACTCATAATGAGTCAGCCATCGGATAGCAAATAATACCGTTCATCAATCACAAACAATAACACACATCACAGACAGATATACAGGAATCTCACCCCTACAGCTGCAAGTCAGACAGGTCAGCAGGGCAAAACCCCACATATTCGTCCCCCCACAGTTGCACCAGCTCACGGACTTTCCCCGTAAAGAGTGACCCATCCACCACCTGGTCACGCTGGGCCGTCAGCCGCCACTGGCGCTGACGAAAGCCCTTCAGACCCAGTTCAAAATGCACCTCAAACCACTGATCACCACGGATGAAATGCAGAGCAATCAAAGTCTGTGTCGGTGGCACGCGGTAGTTAAAACTTACAATCTGCTTCATCCACGGGTGTTCCACGTCTCTCGTGGGTTTTGTCAGGTGCAGCAGCTCATCTCCATTGCCTGTTATGCGGGCTCTTTCCGCTACATGATAGTAATGATAAGCGTCCGCCACGGCCTGCATCGGTGCGTTGAGCTTCGCCATCAGTCGATTGGCCCAGACAGGTAAAGTCCGCTCCGAAAAGTGCCTCGGTGGTGGTACCTGCTTCAGCGCATGGCGGAAATACTTCACCCAGCGCACGACAGCTCTGTCATGCGAAGTCACGCGCAGCATCAACCCTCGGGGGACATGGTGCGTGCTTCCCTGCTTGGTTTCCAGCACGATGCACTGCTTCGCCACGGGTGACCGCTCCCCCAGGGCCTTTGGCAGAGTGTCGAGTAAGCCTAAACAGTCATAGTGCCAGATCTGCTCAGGGCTGCGCTTCAGGTTGGACCGTTGGTCCAGCTCCCCCCCCAGCGAACGGACATACATCTCCGCCAGGGTCTGGTCACACTGCAGATAAGGAGCCATCTGGCCATAATACTCCAGAAATTGCGGATCATGCGCGTAGTCATACTCCGCCAGTTCCGAGTGTGAGATTTCGCCTCGTACTATTTTACGGGCTAAATTTCGATAATTCATACAAATTACGTTTGTGCTTCATGCAGCCATCACGGCCGCATTCCACGGGTTAAGATAAAATAAATAAGAAAAAAATGTTTGATCAAAATAAACCTTCGTCCAGAGTGCGTGACACCAGCAAGCGAGCCGCAACAGCTGCTTACAGTGCTATAATGTGTTGTAATGTTGTCAAAGATCAAACGTTGCTGGCCCACGACCAAAACCCCAAACCTCGCCCACGCCTCCGCCACAGTCAGCCACGTCGAAGTGACCTCTGCGTCAGAGGAGGGGAGTCGTCTGGGATGATTCTGAGTCACAGTGGGCACTGACTTGGTGGCGGTTGTTTGCCACGGTGCAGTGCTACCAGCTGGGCCTATGCGTGCGGGTTTCTCCCACAGACACTCATCCCGACACTCCCTGTAATTAGGAGCGTCGTGGTGATCGTCGTCGTTGAAATCACAGCGTTCATAAGGCTCACCTGACTCTAGGGCGTGTTTTCATGGTTGGCAAGGGGATCTGCTACTTTTACTAATGAGTCTTCAAGAAGCACTATCAGCTGCTCCCGCACCACCGCGTTGGGGGTTTCGGGGCGCAGGTCACCCGCTGCACACACCTTCGCCAAGCCATAAAAGAACGTCTGCAACGGTGGGGTTTCCTCCCCAATGCGGAAAAAAGTCGTTCGGCAAATACGGAAAACGGGTAAAGAAAAGCTGCTGTACTTCATGACTGGAATTCTGCGCAGTAACATAGCCATTCATGTAACAGAGCAACAAGGACGTAATCGTAGCAAGACGTTTGTTTCCATTTCCAAAAATATGCCCTTGCGAGATTTTCCAGAGAATATGCTCAATGGCAGAGAAAAAATCCTTCTCAGGGTAAGTTAAGAAATGCCATACAGATTCAAGTCTTTCTAAGCCAGACGTATCAGATTCATACGAATGATGTGCTTCATAGTCTTCATCAAAAACATGCTGCACGAAGGGAAATACTACTGCTTTGAAAAATTGGAAATCTCAAACATTGTACTCCCACTTACTCATGCGCCAGCGTTTTAAGCATAGAGGCAGATTCTGTAATAGCCTTTGCTGCAATAGAGCGTGTCTCGGGCGAGTCCGTCACAACGTGAATAAATATCAACTCTTCAGCAGCATCATTTTGCCCTGACACTCGCTTCGTCGTTTGTGGTGTTTTATTTCCCATCCCCCACACCATACCACACCCCCTTCTCCCCCCGCAAAAGTTTCCCCTCCACGCCCCCACGCCCTACACTCCGCCCCGATGCCCCACCCCGAGCCCCTTCCCGCCTTTGCCTCGCTGCATACCCACAGCTACTACAGCCTGCTCAGCGCCACGCCCAGCCCGCGTGACCTCCTCACCCACGCGCCCAGCACAGGGGCCACCGCCATGGCCCTGACCGACACCCACAGCGGCTACGGCTTGATAGAGCTCACCCAAGCCGCCGCCAAGCTCGACCACACCGTCCAGCCCATCCTCGGGGTTGAGCTCGCGCTCAGCACCGACGCGTCTGACTCCGCCCGGTGGGAGCGCCGCCCCGGCCTCGACGGGCATGAGGGCCGCCTCGTCATCCTCGCCCAGACCGACACGGGCTACCGCCACCTGATGGCGCTCATCTCCGCCGCGCACCAGCAGGGCTACTTTCACCAGCCCCGCATCGACTTCGAGCTCCTCGCTGCCCACCACGACGGCCTGATCTTCTTGCTTAGTGGCCCACAGGGGGCCCTGGGCCAGACCCTGACCGACAAAGGCGAACCCGCCGCCAGTGCCCTGCTCGATCGGCTGGTGGCGACGGTCGGCGCCGAGCGCACCGTGTGTGAGCTCATCGCGCGGTCGGGCCCCGCGCACCAGTCGCTTAATCTCTGGCAACTCGCCCAAGCCAAAGCTCGCGGCCTGCAGTGGGTCGTCACGCACCAGGCCCGCTACCTCCAGCCAGACGACCAGACGGCCGCCGACACACTCTGGTGCATCGGTCGGTCGGAGGTCCGCACCGCCCCAGGCCGCGTCAGCCCCATGGCTGACTACCACCACAAGTCGTGGCCCGAAATGTGCCAGATCTTGTCCTACATCGACGACGCCGACCTCGAAACGGCCCGCCGCACCACCCTCGCCATCGCCGACAGTGTCACCCTGCAGCTGGAGTTCGGCCAAAACCTCCTGCCCGAATACCCCGTACCCGACGGCCGCACCGAAGCCGACGAGCTCCGTGCCCGCTGCCTGGCCGCCATCGCGGGGCGCTACACCCAGACCGACATCCCCGAGTCCGACATACACCAGCGGCTCGACTACGAGCTCTCCGTCATCTCCCGTATGGGCTTTGACGCCTACTTTTTGATCACCGAAGACTTCGTGCAATACGCCAAAGACCACCAGATCGCCGTCGGGCCGGGGCGGGGGAGTGCCGCAGGGTCGATCGTCGCCTACCTGCTGGGCATCACCAATGTTGACCCCCTGCGGTACGAGCTCCTCTTCGAACGCTTCCTCAACCCTGAGCGTGTCTCGATGCCCGACATCGACATCGACTTCTCTGACGAACGCCGCGAAGAGGTTTTTGACTACGTCGTCCAGAAATACGGCGCCGAGAAAGTCGCCAAAGTCTGCACCTTCGGGACGCTTTCCGCCAAGGCCGCCCTTAAAGACACTGGCCGCGCCCTGGGCGTGCCCTTCACCGACATGAACGCCCTCACCAAGCTCCTCCCCTCCAAACCAGGCTTCAAGCTCAGCGAAGTCCCCGACATTGAGGAAGCCATGACCGTCATCTCTCGCAGCCCATTGCTGCAGCAGGTCTATGACATCGCCTGCCAGCTCGAAGGCACCGTCCGCCATGTGTCAGTGCACGCCTGCGCGGTCATCATCGGTCGGGGTGACCTCCGCCAGACAGCCCCCATCCAGCCCAGCCCCTCCGACGACACCGTCACCATCACGCAGTACCCCTACCAGCAGCTTGAGTCCCTCGGCCTGCTGAAGATGGACTTCCTCGGCCTCCGCAACTTGTCCATCCTCGAACGCACCCTCGCGTCCATCACCGCCTCCACGGGCCAGACGATTGATTTAGAAACCATCCCCGAGCAAGACCCCGCCACCTTCGCTATGATGTCGGAGGGCGAAACCACGGGCGTTTTCCAGTTTGAGTCCGCGGGTATGCGCCGCTACCTTAAGGAACTCCGCCCCACGGAGTTTGAGGACCTCGTCGCCATGAATGCCCTCTATCGCCCTGGCCCGATGGAGTACATCCCCACCTACATCGAGGGCAAACACGACCCCACCACCGTGACATATATGCACCCCGACCTCGAACCCATCCTGGCTAAGACCTACGGGATTGCCGTCTATCAGGAGCAAGTCCTCAAAATCGCCCAAGTCTTCGCGGGGTTCAGCCTCGGCCAGGCGGACATCTTGCGGAAAGCCATCGGGAAAAAGATCGCCGAGATCTTGCAGCAGCAACGAGCCAAGTTCATCGACGGTGCCGTGGCCAAAGGGTACGAAGAGTCACTGGCCGTGTCGCTCTTCGACGACATCGTCATTCCGTTTTCGGGCTACGGGTTCAACCGCTCCCACGCCGTCTGCTACGCCCGCATCGCCTACGAAACCGCCTACCTACGGGCCAACTACCCTTTGCAGTTTATGCAAGCGATGATGTCAGTCGACCATAAAAACACCGACCGCATCGTGATGGAAATGCACGAATGCGCCCAGATGGGCATCACCGTCCTGCCCCCCTCGCTCAACCAGTCCAGCGCCAATTTCGCCCTCGCCCAACAGGGCCCAGATACGGTCATCCGCTTCGGCCTCAGCGCCATCAAAGGCATGGGCGAGGACACCGTCGCCACCATCATCGCCGAGCGCGACCGCGCAGGGGCGTTTCGCGACTTGGCAGATTTTGCCGCCCGCGTGCCCGCCAAACTCATCAATAAAAAAACCCTCGAAGCCCTCGCCTTCAGCGGCGGCCTCGACCAGTTCGGCGACCGACTGGCGATCGTCCAGTCCATCGACGACCTGACCAAATACGCCCGCGAGCAGCAGAAGCAAGCCGACACGGGCCAGATGGGCCTCTTCGGCGCGGCGGAGGCCCCCCAGCAGATCGGCTTCACCCTGCCCAAAGCCCAGTCGACCAAAGCCCAGCGCCTCGCGTGGGAACGCGAGTCCCTCGGGATGTACGTCTCCGACCACCCGCTCAGTGGTCTGGGCGAGATCTTCGCCGAGCAAGGCACCCCCATCGGCCAGCTGGGTGACCTCACCCCGAAGGCCCCCCACGACCCACTGCTCGACGGCGAAGAGGGGAGTAGTGGCCACAGCGGAGCTGAGGACGCCCCACCTCCACCCCCTCCCGCCAAATCCAGCAAACTCCCCGTCACCATTCATGGCCTGGTCCAGACCAGTAAGAAGATCATGACCCGCGCGGGCACCCCCATGGCCCGTCTGACCGTGGCGGACCTGACGGGGTCGGTCAGCGTGACGGTCTTCCCGCGTGTCTACGCCACGCTCACCGCTGACAGCTTAGCGGTCGACCAGCTCGTCCGCGTCGACGGCAAATACCAAACCCGCGACGAAGGCAACGAAGTCATCGCCAGCGACGTCCAGTCCGTGTCTGTCCACCAGCTGAAAGGCGAAACCTTGCGCCCCACGCACGTCCAGCTCACCCCTGACGCCATCACTATCAGCATCCCCGAGCGCACACCCAAGGCCACCGTCACCGAGCTCAAACGCCTCCTCATCGCCCAGCGCTGCCCCAAGGGCCTCCCCTGCCACATCCTCGTCCGCGGGCAAGACGTCCTGCTGCCCTTCGTGTTGCAGATGCCCGAAGCCACCATCACCCAGATCGACAGCCTCCTGCACCAGTCGTGACGGCCACACCTTCTCCCCGCGTATGCCAGAAAAGCTGGTCAGTCACTGACCAGCTTTTTTTTGGAGTAGCGGGGTGGAGGGGGAAAGTGGGGGAGGGGAGTGAATGAAAACCTACAAACTACAAATCCATCTAAACCCCATCATTAAAGGTCGAAATAGAGAATGCGTCCGTTTTGTTCACTACTTCCAGCACATCATAAACCACCTTCAGAATGAATTGTTCCATGCTCGTTCCATCAGAAATTGCATTAATGACCAAAAGCTCTGAATTATACTCAATCGAATTTACATTATACACTCCTTCGCCTGAAAGTTTGAGTGCATAGGAATGAGACAAATTTTTACCTCCAACGAACAACATCGAATTCCCCTGTGGGTTTTTCCCAACCGATAGTGGTGTTACCCAAGATTGCATGCCAGATTCCCCCTCATGCTTATGTTCAATTTTTTCAAATGTAGCCATCTGCAAATACAATAAAAATTACAAGGAATTTATAGATAATATAACATGACCGTCAAGAGATACTTTCGTTCTATTGGTTACTGCAAGATTGAAAGCCAGACTAAAGCACACACGTCTCGCCAGATGCTATGACGCAACAATCACTTCACCAGCAATAATCCCTTTTGATTGCATAATGACTGCAATCGCTCCATCTCGAACGGTAAAGCATAACTGTTCAGCGGTCTCATCATCCCCGATAATGTTGAGTACATATTGACCAGTGTTGTTTTGCAGCAATTGCAGGTTGCAGTGAGATTTACTCTTCACACTTATTTCCAGAGGTTTATCGATCAGCTCACCACTCAGCTCAATCTTAGAAAATCCTTGTAGGCCAATAGAAATATTTGAATAAGAAATATCTATGTCCGATTCGTTTTCACAGGGGCGCTTTTGAAAGACAGCCATATGTTCATATTAAACTAAAATAATTATTAAAAGCAATTACAAATAAGTCAACTACATTCCCACCATTTGTCACACTTCCCCCCGACGACCGTTTACACACGCGTCCCTCCCTCCTACACTCCCGCGTGATGCTCACCCAACTCACCCGCCTCATCCCGCCCCAGTTTCAGGCCCTCGTCCGCTACGCCATCGTCGGGGTGGCAGGCACCGCGGTCGACGTGCTGACC
This sequence comes from Candidatus Altimarinota bacterium, assembly GCA_020631075.1. Classification (GTDB taxonomy): domain Bacteria; phylum Patescibacteriota; class Gracilibacteria; order UBA4473; family UBA4473; genus JAHDHX01. The sequence goes on along the minus strand of JAHDHX010000004.1, from coordinate 7,928 downwards.
CTTTTCGTCCTGCACGACTGGGCAGGGGTGCGGGTGCTGCCGGCTTCGGCAGTGGCGTTTGTCCTTGCCGTCATTCATAATTATCTCCTCAACAAAGTCTGGACCTTCCAGATCAAAGAGTCCCACCACCGCAAGTTTTTCCTGAAATTCCTCAGCGTTGCCCTAGTCGGCCTGGCGTTGACGCTCGCCCTCATGTACCTCTTCGTGCACGTGTTTCAGTGGCACCACATCCTGTCCAAGCTCTTGACTTCCGCCCTGGTTGTCCTGTGGAATTTTTCTGCTAATAAGTACTGGACGTTCCGCATCCAGAAGCGCGCCATCCGCACCACCCGTGACCAGTCCGTGGACTTATCGGTCATCATCCCCGCGTACAAAGAAACCCAACGCCTGCCCGCCACCCTGGCCGACGTGCTGGCCTGGGTCCAAGCCCCCGACCAAGCCCAGCAAACCATCGAGATCATCGTGGTGGATGACGGCTCAGGCGACGACACCGCTGCTGTGGCCCGCACGGCCCTGTCGGGGTACGCCCACGCCACGGTGGTGTCCCTCCCGCATAATCAAGGCAAAGGCGCCGCGGTCGCCCACGGCATGGCGCTGGGGCACGGCGGTCACCTCCTGTTTATGGACGCCGACAACTCCACCCCCCTGCGTGACCTCAGCAAGCTCTTGCCCTACGCCACCGACCACGACATCGTCATTGGGTCGCGCCACGCCAACCGCGCCCAGATCACCGTCGAACAGTCCCCCCTCCGTCAGCGCATTGGGCGGCTGGGCAACCAGCTCATCCAGCTCATGGTGCTCGACGGCATCGACGACACCCAGTGCGGGTTCAAACTCTTCTCATTTGAGGCCGCCCAGCAGATCTTTCCCCGCCAAAAAATTCACCGCTGGGGCTTCGACATCGAAGCCTTGTCCATCGGGCGGATGCTCGGGTACCGCATCGCGGAAGTGCCCGTCACCTGGGCCCACTGCGACGGCGGTCAGTTCAGCCCCCTGCGCGACACCGTTCGCACCTTGTTGGAGCTCGTCTACATCAAGCTCAATATCTGGACCCAGCGCTACCACTAAGCCCTCGAAAAACCCCCTGACGCCCTACAGCTGTATTTTCCAGAGCAGGGCAGGGGACAAGGACAGTCGGCCTAATAAAAGTGCACCGTCCAGTCACCGACAAACTGCGTGTAGAAAATAAACACCGCCAGCCCAAGGAAATACCCCGTCATGAGTTTGGCCTCGCGGTCACTTTGCTCCCCCTGCAGCAGCACCAGCAGGAGGAGGGGCGTCACATAATAGCGGAGGGAGATATGCTCCTGCGGGAGCAATACCACCAGCGAAAGAAGCCCCGCCACGCCTATCCGCCACCCGCCACGCAGCGACAGCAGCACCAGCCCCCCCAGCGCACTCACCCCCCCGAAGGCCGCGCGCGCCACGGCGGACTGACGCACATTGTCCATAATGTAATTCTTCAGCTTCCCACCTTCCTCCCACAGCACGCCCCAGTCGCCGTAGTTCCGCGCTTCTAGCTTATAGTACAAAAATTCATGCGTCGGGCTCATCCCCCACCAGTATGCCCCCGCCAGCAGTACCCCCACCAGCAGCGTCACCCACCAGCGTCGGCGCAGCACCGCCCACACCGTCGCCCAGCGCGTCAGCAACAGCGGCCACCACAGCACGCCGCACACTGCCAGCAGCACGAAGTGGTTAGACAAATAAAACCCCCCACTGTGCATGTGCTGGTGCCCGAGCGCCACCCCTCCGTTCCAGGCAAAAAAGGCCAACCACGCCACCCCCACGGGGATGAGCGTCCAGTACCGCTGCCACCCCCACGTCCACAGGGCTTTGACGTCCGTCAGGCGCTGGCCCGCGCACATGGCGACTATCAGGGGTATTCCCCCCAGCCAGATCAGGTTTTGCTGTCGCACCAGCACCGCCACCCCCAGCGCGAGCGCACTCAGGGCGTAGTGCTTCCGTAGCCCCAGCATGAGGCCCAGCAGCAGCCCCGCATGGGCGGTGTACTCCGTGTGGAAGCTCACCGCGAAATAAAACACCGCCGGCAAGAAGGCGTATTGCAGCAGACGCGTCGTCGCGTCGCGCTGGCGCAGCTGCGCAATGATGTCCCACACCAGCCACACACTCCCGATCGCCACCAGCGTTGGCAGCAAGCGGTACGCCCCGGGCTCATACGGCAGTGGCAGCAGTTTCCCGCCCAGCGACATCAGCGCGTTAAACCCAGGCAACGTCGTCACGATGGTCAGCATCTCCCACTGACCCTGCTCAAACAGCAGCGTCTGGTGGAAGTGCGTATTCTCATCATTAAACCACGGCACCTCCCACAGCAGCACCCAGCACACCAGCAGCAGCACGCTCACCGCCATCGGCACTTCGTTGCGCTGCATAAATAGCCGCCATCGGGTCATCATATCAGTCATAGTCTTAGAGGGTTTGAGTCATCACGGTTTCTGACCGCCGCACACAGTCGTCGACCGCGCGCTGCGGCCACAGCCGACGGTTCCCCAGGCGCACATTCTCGCTCGTCCCGGGGGGGAAGCGCAAGCAGTTTCCCCCCAGCTTGAGCATCTTGGCCCGCGGCAGGGGCAGCGCCCCCCCACTCCATAGGTGATTGCCCGCCAGGTCCAAGTGCTTGATCTGCGGGTGCAGGTCCTCCCAATATTGGTTCAGGTCATCCACGAAGTTATTATGCCCGAGGCTCACCCAGCGCATCTCTGGCAAACCCAGCAGCCCGGGTGGCAGTGGCCCCGTCAGCTGGTTGACCGACACGTCCAGTCGCCACAGCGTCGGCACCTCACCCAGCGCGGTCGGCAGCTCACCCGTCAGTTGGTTTTGACTCACATCCAGGTACTCTATCACCGTCCCAGGCAGTGGCGCGGGCAGCGGCCCTGTCAGTTTGTTACGGTTCAGCACCACCCGCGTCCGCCCTGGCCCATACAGCAGCTCAGGCGACAGCTCCCCACGGAAGAGATTAAACGACAACCGCACATCCTGCAGCTGGGGCAGCGCCGCCAACCGCGGAGGGATTTCTCCCGCAAACATATTCCGATGCAGGTCAAGACGCCGCAGCTCCACCCAGCGGTCTATCCACGGGGGGATCTCCCCTCCGATGTAATTCCCATTCAAGTCCAGCTCACGCACATTGCCCAGCTTCTTCCAGTCACTCGGCAGCTTCCCCACAAACAGGTTTTTTGACAGGTCTATCACTCGCAGTTGCTTCAGTTGCCCCAGCGCCGCGGGCAGCCCCCCCGACAGCTGGTTACGGTCGAGGCGCAGCTCCTTCAGCTTGGGGAAGGAATGCAGCGTGTCAGGCAGCTCCCCCCGCAGGTTATTCTCCCCCAAGTCGAGCTTCACCACCCGACGGTTCTCCACCGTCACCCCCTCCCACTGGCGGACAGGTTTGCGACTCAGCCAGTCACCCTGACGGTGCCAGTCACGCCCCCCCGTGGCGAAGTACAAATCCACCAGCGCCTCACACTCGCCTTTCACGACTTCGGCACTGCTATAGCACAGGTTCTTCTTCACGCGGAAGGTCTCCATGGCGGTTCGCCCCGTGCCACACCCACTCAGCAGGCAAACCCCCAGCAGCAGCACCCCCAGTCTCATTCCACTACGCATCACGCATTATTTTCTGATAAAACACCCCCCACATACTTCCACATCCTCCCCCCTATGGGAAGAGGTGCTGCTCGGGCTTCGGCCGCAGCCCCGCTTCATACAGGTGCATTTGCCCCGCGGGCAGCTTCAGCTTCCGCACCTGTTTTTCATACTTCACCGAGCTATACACATGGGTGTTGGGCTGCGCCTTCAGCCGCGCTGGCAGCTCACTCACGGGCAACAGCAGCGACTTCACATAGGTTTGATCGCGGTCATTGAGCAAATACTCAAACGTGTACACATTATGGTCATGCGACTTGCCGTTGTTCCCCGTCACGATCACCCGCGGCACCTGCGCTGGCAGCGACCGCATATGCTCCGCCGCTTTGACGGCCTCGTGCGGGTACTCATCAAACAGCACATTCCCATACGTCACAAAGTAATTCCACGCCACCGAAACAAACAGCAGCCCACTCCCCAGCGCCCCCAGCACACGACGCTCAGTCGGCTGGTGCCGCAGCCAGTGCCACAGCGTCCCCCAGCCAATGGCCCCCAGCGTCACGCAAGGGAGGATCAACCCGATGGTACGGTGCGCGTGGGGGATGCGCTGGTTGGTCACCGAAGCGGGGATGAACATCACCGCCAGCCAGATGAAGAGAAAAATCCCCTGCGGTCGGGTGAGTAAGGCCGACTGCCCCCGCCACACAGCCCGACCCGCCTGCCAAACCCCGAGGAGCATCAGCACCGACAGGATGGGGCTCAGCTGCGGCTGCGGCCACAGGTTGTGCCGACCGTTCGAGTCCCCCTCCAAAAACAGCATTTTCAGGTGCTCCAGCACATTCACCACGAAGGCCACCACAGGGTGCCCGGTCCCCTGGACAGAGAGTTTATTGAGCCGCGCAAAGTACGCGTCACCTTGCGTCACGATGTACGTAATCAGCGGCGAGATGATCAAGAGCGTCACCACCGCCACCACGGCCACGCGCTTAGGGTCAGCCCGTCGGTGCACCATCCAGTACGCCATCGGCACCGCCAAGAATTTATACGTCCCATACCCATAAAGCCCCAGCCCCACCACCAGCCCCGTCAACAGGCACACGCCCCAGCCCGCCTGCGGACGGAAGGCCCGCGACAGACAAAAAATACTCAACGCTCCGTACATCACGTCTAAAATTCCTCGGATCGCATAGCGTGAGAAATTCACATGCCAATAACTAAACGCAATCAGCACCATCGCCGCTAAAGCGATCACCGTTCGTGTTTCAGCGGTCATTCCCTCGGGCACTGTCTCGTCAGTCTGTTTTTCAGAGGTGCCTTCTTCGGTGTTCGGGTTGGGGCGCAGCCACTCATACACCGCAAAGGGCGTCCACAGCACCGACAGCGTCCCCACCAGCGCCACCCCTGCCCGCAGCGTCCAGCGGGAGGGCTCAAACAGCCCATGTATCAACGCAAATATCCAAATATGCCCCCCCTCACGGCCACCATTCGTGTTATAAAACACCTTAAAATCAAGGTTGTCCCACGTCGCGATCGCCTCCATCGCACTGAAGGTCTCATCACCAAATATCCCATAGGGGTAAGACCCCAGCCACCCCCACCGCAGGCCAATAGCCCCCAGCAGCACGCCCACCCCCAGCCAAAAAACCGACCGATTTCCCCCCACGCGCAGCCATTGTTGTAATTCATGTATCATGTCACAGCACACCTGAGAGAGCCTGATCAGCGCGAATGTAAACAGATAAAGACAAATTACAAGCCCCGACACCCTCCCCCTCCGTCCAAAGGAATTTGCATCTCAACACTTTTGCATTATAAACACACAAATGATAAAATAGAACGATCATTCTAGAAGATTTTCAAGAAATGCCCGAAACTAACGCGCCTGGCTCCGACAGTCCTGAAGAAATTACCCCCAAAGTGCCCGAGCTCGTTCCACTCGACGGCATGGCAGAGATCTTGACCCCCAGCGACCAGCTGGAAGCCAACCCAGACACTGCCTACCGCGACCTGGTCAACCGAAACCAAGTCAAACGCCTGCTGTCTCGCCTCCGCAGCAGCGGTGTAAACTCCGAATTCCTCGCCGCCTCCGCTGAGAAGTTCCTCACCCCCGAGGCAGTAAGTGCGCTCATCACCCTGTCAGACGGGCAAAGCCTCCCGCAGCAGCGCTACAGCGCCCTCGTCAACGCCATCACTGAGAACCCCGCCGTCCTGCGTGAGATCCACCAACAGATCAACCAGTGGGCCAACCAGCAGTCCGAGAGCCGAAAAGCTCGCATCGAAACCCGCGACCCCGAGCAACTGGAGAAATTCTGGGCCGAGATCGACCAAATCATTGTCGGCACGGGCTACCACGGCACGCGGGGCTTCCTCGCCCAGCTGGAAGTCAACCCCAGCCTGACCATCCAGCACACCCTCCTCATCGATAAAAGTGCCAAGATCGGTGGCCAATTTGCCCACGGTGACCGCAGCGCCCACAGACTCAATAATCGTATTACCCCCCAAAGTGCAGGCGACAACGAAGCCGCCTACTTCCGCGGCTCCACGCTCAGCTACGGCCCCAACCCCACCGTCGAAGCCACGCAAATCTCTGGTGACCAATACATGGAAAACCATGTGTTTGGCCTCGGCCTCATGGCCAATCTCTACCTCAACCGAGCCAAGATCCTCACCGAAGCCCGCTTCAACCTGCAAAACCGCAGCCTCGAGTGGACCAATGCAGACGGCGACCCCATCCGCATCCCTATCCCCGACAAGGTGCAAATCGTCTCCTCCACGGGGCTCGGCCAGCCCACCATGTCTGGCCCCAACCCCGACGCCACCCTCTCCGCCGACGACGTCCTTGACGGCATCGGCAACACAGAGGTGCGTGACCCCTACGCCCCGCTGGGCACCCAGCCCGCCCTCATGGGCTACGGCGACAATGCTCGCGTCATCTTAGAAAAACTCATCCTCGAGCGTCAAACCCCACAGGCTGCGTCAAACCTCGATTTTGTAATGGTCTTCGGGCAAAACACCCCCACCTCTGGCGCCGACCACCAGACCAAAAAGGAACGCTCCCGCTACGCCAGCCTCGCCGACGCCTACACCATCAGTGGCCCTGCCAATCTAGACAACCTCCGCGCTGACGCTACCCCCGAGGAAAGAAATAGATTTGCAGCAGAACGCCAACGAGCCGACCTCCTGCGCCAGCTTGAGTTCTGGGTCAGACAGGCCGAGCTCGGCCTTAGCGCCCTCAGCAATACCGAAACCCAGCAACAAGCATTCATCCAGCAGCTCACCACCCAGTGCCAGCAGCTCGCTGGCCCACTGGCCGAAGTCACGACCAACTTCGGTCAGGAGGCCGTCGACATCAGTCGTGACCTCTCACTGTTTTTGCAAGCCATCAGCTCCAAAAACACACTGCTCATGAGCTCCGTCGAGGACGCCACCACCAAGCTCAGACAAAGCATTAAGACACTATCCGCCTCTACATCGTGGCGGCCCATCATCACCTTTCAGGACCGCGTCGAAAACCAAAAAGACCTCGGCAACGGCCAGTGGTTGATCTCCACCACCTTCAACGGCCAACCCGCACAGGTCGTCACCACCTGTTTGGTTGACTGTCGTGGCTACCGCCCTGACAAGCTGCCAGACAACACCCAGATCATCCGCGACGAGGACAACACCGCCATCGCCCGCCAGATCGGTCCCAATGCCTACGCTATCGGCCCGTCGGCCCAGCTCCCGCGGGAGGTCGACCCCCAGCAGGCCAACCCCGCCCTTTCCATAGGCGAAAACTCTGTCGCTACGTGGTTTCGGGGCTCCAAAACTGACAACATTATGCGTCAGCTCATCACTCAGCGGATGGCCAACAAAGCCATTCTCAAACAAGAAGCTGACAAACAAGCCATCGCCAACGAAATAAACACCGTGATAGAGCAACCAGAAACCCCCACCGACCGCAGCCTCGACACACTGCAGGAATCCAGCCCCGATGAGTACAAGACTCTCCTCGCCGTACTACAGCAAGCCAACGTAAAAATAGAAGACATTGACACTACCGCCCCCTGGTCAGTCGTCCTAAAGGATAATGAAACGCTGAAGAAAATTACTATTTTAGATCTATCTTCAAAAAATCTCTCAGGCCCCATCCCCCCAGAGCTCGGTCAATTGACAAATCTCACAAAATTAGACCTCGAAAGTAATCAACTCTCAGGCCCCATCCCCCCCGAGCTCGGCCAACTGACAAATCTCAAAGAATTATACCTCTTCGATAATCAACTCTCAGGCGCCATCCCGACAGAGCTCGGGCAACTGACAAATCTCAAAGAATTATCCCTTGAAAA
>JAHDHX010000003.1 GCA_020631075.1 Candidatus Altimarinota bacterium | reverse complement strand
AAATGGTGGGCAGAGAGGGATTCGAACCCCCGAAGGCTGAGCCGGCGGATTTACAGTCCGCTGCGTTTGACCGCTTCGCTATCTACCCACGTTTTTAGTGGGCTACCAGTCAAGCCATGCTTGCTGACAGCCTGCAAAATCTAGCGGTCAGATCAGGGCTGTCAATTCACTTTTATGGCAGATAATTTTAGGCAGAGTCCTGCTCGACACACCCTAAACCCAAACGTAGTATAACGCAGAAAAATTGTGCCCCCTCCTTCTCATTTATTTATCTTTCATTGTTCATGTCCTTCCTCACTCGCTTTTGGCAGAAACTCACCAGCCCACTGGGGGCTGATTGCGGCTGTGGCAGCTGTCCCTCTGACCAGGTCACACCCCCCAGCCTCGGCCTCAGCCCCGCTGACACTGCCTTGCTCAGCGCTGTCCCCGCTGGTGTGGTCATTGGGCAGATCCAGAGCATTGCCCCCCACCCCGACCCCAAAGTCACCAAAGTGCAAGTCACCCAAACGACGGTCGGGGGCGAGCCACTGACCATCCTGTGTGGGGCGGCCAATATTGCCCCAGGGCAGCTGGTGCCGGTGGCGACCGTGGGCACGACCCTGGGCGAGAGCTTCACCATCGGTGAGCGAGCCATCCGCGGGGTGACCAGCCACGGGATGATCTGCGCCAAAGACGAACTCGGCCTCCCCAAAGAAACCGATGGCATCTGGGTGCTCCCGACCAGCTTGCAAGGGAAAATTGGCACTTCACTGCGTGACCTGGCATGAAGCTCAGCGTGCACTGGTTGCAGCAGTGGGTCGATGTGCAGTCGTTGGGCCACCGCGAACTGTCTGACCTCTTGACTTTGCACACAGCCGAGGTCGAAGAGATTGAGTCTATGGCCCCGCGATATGAAGGACTAGTACTGGGGCAACTGCTCGGCACGACCCCCCACCCGTCAGCGCCTGACCTGATGGTGGCGGAGTTTGACCTCGGGCCACTGTCGCCGACGGGGCCTACTGCTCTCGTCTACGCCCCAAAGCATGACCTAACGGTCGGTCACTACTACCTCATCGCGACACCAGGCACGACGCTGCCCACGGGGCAGGTCATCACCACTACGGAGGTCAAAGGTGTGCCCAGCCACGGTATGCTGTGCGATTGCAGCGACCTTGGGCTGAAATCTTTGGGATTATTTTCGTGGGCAGACGGCACCGCTGGCCAGGCCTTCTCTGTCGCGGAGCCCGTCGCCAGCGACACGTTAATAGACATCGAAAACAAAACCCTCACCCATCGGCCAGACTTGATGGGCCACACGGGGTTCGTGCGGGAGCTCGGCGCGCTGCTGGGCCACCCCCTGCCGACAGTGCCAGTCCCCTCAGTGGCCCATGGTTCCGCCGCCAGCTGCCCCGTCGACATCCAGACAGACGCCTGTCGTCGCTTCATGGCCCTCACGGTCGAGGACATCAAAGTGGAGCCATCCCCGGTGTCATACGCGTTACTGCTTGAGCAGCTCGGCACACGGGCCATCAGTAATCTCGTCGACGTGACAAATCTCGTACTCTTGGGCCACGGTCAGCCCATGCACTGCTTTGACGCCGACCGAGTCGAAGGAAAACTGATCGTCCGCCAAGCGAGAGAAGGGGAGTCACTCGTGGCCCTCGACGGTGAGACCTACCCCCTCACCCCAGCGGACACCGTCATTGCCGACGAAACCAAAATCCTCTCGATCGCAGGCGTGATGGGCGGACTGGAGTCAGGGGTGACGGACACCACCACTCGAGTCATCTTTGAGGTCGCAAACTTCGACCCCGTGGCTGTGCGGCGCACCAGTGCCCGTCTGGGGCTGCGGTCAGAGTCATCTATGCGGTTTGAGAAATCACTCGACCCTGAGCAATGCCCAGACGCGCTGGCTTGGGCGTTGCACTATCTCGGGCTCGTGTGCCCGAGCGCACAGGTCAGCACCACCCCCACAGACGCCTACCCCCACCCAGTCGTGCCCCACGTCATCACGCTTTCCCCCGCGCGCGTCCGCAGTCTTTCGGGTTTAAGCCTCAGCACCGAGCACATCACCCAGCGACTGGTGACCCTCGGGTTTGGGGTCGAACCCGTGGCCGATGACCTGCACGTGACAGTCCCCAGCTGGCGCGCGACCAAAGACATCACCCTCCCCGAAGATCTGGTCGAAGAGATCGTCCGCATGGAGGGACTGAGTGCGGTGCCCAGCAGCTTGCCCGCTTTACCCACTCGTCGCCCCCGTCAGCACCCTGCGCGTGCCCTGCGCTGGCAGTTGACTGACTACTGGGCCCAGGCCGGCTACCACGAAATGTATGGCTACAGCTTCCACAGTGGCGCCCTAGCCCAGTGGGAAGGCGCACAGGCGCCCGTGACGGTGCTCAACCCTTTATCCGAAAACCAAACCCACTTACGCCAAAGCCTGCTGACCAGCATGGTCCCACACTATGAGTCGACTCTGCGTTCTGGTCAGTCAGTGACGCAATTTCAGCTGGGTCGGGTTTACGCTGCGTCCCCCGACGGCGGCGTGGCTGAGTCAGCTCGCTTGGCGGTCGTGCGGGCGATGCAAGGGCAGTCGCGTGAAGAGACCTGGCAGCAGCTGGTCACGGATGTGACCGCTTGCTGCGGGAGTCTTGGGCTCGACATCAGCCTCCTACCTGCGGGTGAGGCTGTTCCACCTTTTGCTCATCCGCAACTGTCTGCCGTGGTGCAGGTCGCTGAACAGACAGTGGGGCAGATGTGTGTCATTCACCCACAGCATTCACCACTGGCGAGTGTCCCGATCATCACGCTTGAGCTCGATCTCGACGTAATTTTGTCACTCCAAGGGCAATCTGCTAATGCTATTGCCTACACCCAGCACACACTGGCTGAGCGTGACCTGTCGTGCATCGTCCCCGAGAGAACCCACTGGTCTGACATCTACGCAGCCCTGACGGCAGCAGAGGGTGCTGCGAGCAGCTTCCAGTTACTTGATACCTTCCGTGACGCTGAGCGCTTTGGTCCTGAGGCTAAAAACGTAGTTATCCGTTGTGTCTTTTCGGTGACGTCAGACACGACTGAGTCGTCATATCAGAAAAGTCTCGACACCTATGCCCAGACCCTCGTTGACCAGTTCCAGGCAACGATCCGTAGTTAAAACTCTTTTACTTTGCTCCTATGTGGTGGCGCCGAAAACCCCTCTCGACTGACTCCGCTGAGACGTCCACCACCAAGGCGAAAAAAAGCCTCGTGTCCGATGTGCTCGTGGGGGGAGCCGTCGCGTCAGTCGTGACAATCGCCATGACACCTAAGCAAAAACAAAACACGGAACCCACTCGAAAAAAATCAGGCATCCTACGAACGTTTTTTCGCTTTTGGGTAGGACTCCTGCGTTGGGTTTCTGCAAAGCTCTCGCTCGGGAAGGGGTGATTTCCCACTTTCGAACTTACAGGTAACAGGCAAAAAACTGCAGTACGAAAAGAAAAAACCGTTTGATGCTATCGCTCAAACGGCACAACGTTCCGAATGGTACTGCAAGTGGTTCTAGTACACACAATAACCATTGTGTTAACTAAACGAATCAAAGTTCACCTGATCAGATTTTATAGAAGGATTTTGGTTCATTTCTACTTGCTCCGCTCCAACTGATTTTCTTAATTTTTTGTAGATACCCAAGAAAGTCTTCCGTTTATTATTTGTTTCTATGATTAACTCTAGAGAAAAAAATGTACAAAATGTACGCAAAACACGACCTTGAAAATTGAGTAAATATTTTGTTCAAAAGATAGATTTTCTTGCTTCAAATACTTTCATTAAGCACCGTGTTTTTGGACTAATGATTATGCGAAAAATAATTTATTGGGTATTTTAAGGTCATGGACAATCGAACTATTATCAATCGCATACAAATTAAAAACGTAGACAAGGAATACAAAAGATACCGCGCAAAAACTCAAGAAACAGTACAAAAAAAACTCTTACGGAAAAAAATATCTCATATCTACAAAAATGGAATTGAATCCAGCAACGAAGGAACACTCGCTTCAAATGAGAACGCTAAGGTCGAGGAAATCAATCAGAGTGCTATTGGAGACACGTATATTCTGTATTACCTTTTTAATCAAAATAACATTCAGAAAAGAATTTGCGAAGTCCGTAAAGATTTCGATATCAAACTCCCGAGAAGAAAAAATATGATCCCAAGTTACTTGAAAAAAAAGAGAGTATATAAAAAGAATTTACCTACTCTAAATTGCGATGAAATTGAAGGAATATTTGAAATCAACGTTCAATACATCAAAGGCCAAGAGCGTAGCAGGGAAAAATTAGGAATTTTAAGAAATAATCTTTCCTTTCAGGAAAGTATTTTAAGTATCCTTGATCTTTTTCCTCTTCAGATTCAAACATACCGCTTTATACCAGTGATCGAATACTACCTTGTGACGGGGGTTATTGGGAAAGTTCCCATGAACTATACTATTAAATTTGAAGAAAGCCCTAGAGAGGGCCAAAAAGTTGTTATCAACTATAATGGCCAAATTCGAAATCACGAGAAAGATCGCATAACAAAGGAACGAACATGTGCCCTCAAAATATTTCAAAATAAAAAAGTTAAATCTCCTTACAAATTCACTGTGAAACAAATTAAATATGGGGGAAAGAACTTTTCACATCTTAGTGTTGTCTTTAGGGGGAGACTAAATGAAAAGCAAAAACGTGCCTGCGATAAAGAGCGTACAGCCCAGCTCAAAAAGTTATTTCCCAATTCAAACTTATTTCACACGCGAGATGCCTGGTTCGACATCCTCTGTCTTGTAGATTATGAAGAAAATAAAGAAATGACCTATAAAGATGCTGACAACATTGATTATAAAGAAGTCGAATATAAGCACTCCTACGATTTATCCATACAAAATGTTGGAGAAAAATACGGATTAGATTTGTCTTGTTATAAAATAAAATCTATAAAAGAAAGAATAAGAAATTTGAAGAAAAAATTATTAGGAGAAAGCAAGTAAAACAAAAAAACACTATTTTTCTGCCCAAGCTGGGTGAGGGGCTTTGCCAAAATGTGAGCGTAAACTTATTTTTTTACGTTTATTCACATGACAGCTACAGCTTCAATTCCAACTCCTCAACTCAAAATTGTGGAGGTCCCTATCAAGGATTTACGTCCTGCTGCTTACAACCCACGGAAATTTTCCGCGAAACAACTCGCTGACCTGCGCGAAAGCTTTATGACTTTTGGTGTCGTTAAGCCACTCATTCTCAATAAAGCTAAAGAGCGGCACAACGTGGTAATCGGCGGTCATATGCGACTCAAGCTGGCAAAAGAGCTCAAGCTCAAAGCCGTACCCGCCGTCTATTTAGATATCCCTGATATTAAAAAAGAGCGGGAGCTGAACCTACGCCTCAATAAGAATCAAGGAGAATGGGATTTTGAGCTCCTCAAAGCCTATGACATGACCCAACTTCTCACTGTTGGTTTTGGCGAAGATGAATTATCTGCTTTTTTCCAAGACTGCTTGCCTGTCCACGAACTGGCTTCGCTCCCCCAGGCTGCAGAGGAAGCGAAAACAGAGCCAACCGTTACTTTTGGAGATATCTGGCAACTCGGTAATCATTTCCTCTTATGTGGTGATTCAACCAAGACTGAGCATGTCAGAACACTTATGAATGGCATAAATCCAGCCATAGTGCTGGCAGACCCGCCATACAACATCAAGGTAGATTATGACCGTGGACTGAGTAAGCAGAAGGCTTATGGCGGTGATGTCAATGACAACCTCTCGGAGGATGAATATGCCAATTTCCTCCGCAGTTTTATTGCTAGTGCCCGAGCAGTAACCGGAAAAAATGCCCACTACTTTGTGTGGTGTGACGCGGTATATGTCGGTCTGGTGCAAGCCATGCTGCGAGAGCAAAAAGTGACGATGCGACGACTGTGCCTCTGGATCAAGAACAACTTCAATCCCACACCTAAAGTGGCGTTTTCAAAAGGGTGTGAGGTTTGCGTCTACGGCACACAAGGCAAACCAACACTTGCGGGAAATAATCGGACGCTGACCGAGATCCTCAATCAGGATATCGACACGGGCAACAGAGCGATCGAAGACATTCAGGATTATCTCAACTTGTGGCTGGTGAAACGTGATCACACGACCACGCTCCAGCACCCCACCCAGAAGCCCATCACCCTGATGGAGAAACCGTTACGACGCTGCTCCAACGTAGGCGACGTGATCTTAGAGCTCTTTGGAGGAGCGGGGGCGAGTCTGCTTGCGGCCGAGCAACTGGGGCGCAAAGCGTATGTCTGCGAGATAAATCCAATCTTCTGTGATGTTATTATACAGCGCTGGGAAGAACTGACGGGAAAAACAGCGGTAAAGTTGCGAACGTTGGAAGAAAAAACTTCAAACAATACGGCTGACTTACAGCTAAAAGCAAAAGCCAAAACACAACCAGAAAAGGGAAAAAAGAGAAACACAAAAGAAGGCGTGAGAGAAGAAAATACAAATCAACTTATCCTCCCTGCCTCATGATCTTTTCGTCGACCGCTTTTCGTCTCGTCGTTCATATGAACTTCAAAGGCATTGGAAGAAATGTGTCTCTCCCTCAGCGACGACCACAAGCTCACTGTCGTGGAAGTCCACAATTGTTATTCCATCTCCTTTTTCTGCTTGCCTTAAGCCCCACAGGCAGAATTTCTTTTCCTCTAATTTTCGAACATCATGACTGCTAAAAATGCAGAAAAAACCGCAAGCACATTTGAAATCACCTCTGGGGCGATCGTCCAACTGGGGAGGCATCGAATTGCTTGCGGCAACGCCACTGACATCTCACTTGTACATCGTCTCCTCGATGGTACTACGATCGACTTACTCCTTACTGACCCTCCTTATGGTGTGGCTGCTGTCGAATCCAAGCCCAAGCAAGGAGAAAGACACCAAAAAATCCTCAATGACCACCGGCAAACTGATGCAGAGTATGAGGCATTCACCAAAGCCTGGCTCTCCCCAATTGCGGATAAAATGAGTGCGTATAATTCCGTCTATATCTTCAACGCTGACCCCATGATTTTCGCCCTTCGTTCGGCTATGCACACTTGTGGATTTTCGTTCAAACAGCTTCTCATTTGGCTCAAGAAATCGCCAATCCCGACCCGTCTGGACTACATGCCGCAACATGAACTCATAGCCTATGGCTGGAAGGGCAAACATAGACGCTACAAATCTATGGATAAGGCGCTAATCTGTGAAGCTACCACTAAAAACAACGTGCTTCATCCTACCATGAAGCCGCTACCACTCCTGCGGAGGCTTATTCTTAACAGCTCAAAAGTGGGAGACGTGGTTTATGATGCCTTCCTCGGAAGTGGAAGCTGTCTCATTGCCTGCGAGCATACGCAGCGCACTTGTTATGGCATCGAGATGGATCCCGTCTACATCCAGCGTATCATGAAGCGTTGGGAAGGGGTGACGGGACAAACTGCAGTACTTCTTCACCCTTTGCCCAACCATGACTAATTTTGCTGGAGATGAAAACACAAAGGGGTTAACGTTAAAAAGAAAAAAGTTGATGTTTCTCAAGGTCTTCAAGAAGTTTGGGAATCGCGAAATTGTGTGTGAGAAAATGGAAATCAGCGCCCATAGCGTTGCCCGTTGGCTTCGCGAAGATGAAGACTTTCGTAAGGAATATGATGTAATTACAGAAACACATCTTTCCTTCATGAATGGAGCGGCTATCAACAGCTTGAAAACAGCCATAATCAGGGGCGAGCCTTGGGCTATCAAAAAACAACTCGAAAGCAATCATGAAGGATATATGACAAAGCCAACGATTGCTTGGTTGCGTAAGTATTCACCAAACCTTCTGCCTGAATCGAAGTTTACCTTTCAAGAGTTTTCCCATATTTCTCAGGATTCTTTCCGTCATATCAGTTCCCTACTCTACCAGCCAGAGATAAAAGCGGTGCAACGACTCATGACAGGAAATGATAAAGACAAGGCTTTGTTTGCCTCAATATACAAAACGTTAGACCAAGAGGATTCAAGAAAAGATCTAAAGGGCTCTCTTAAGAATGAGAAGGGCAAGAAATCAAAGAAAAAGAACCCTGCAAGCAAAAAGGAAACTGCGCAGAAATCGAAGGAGAAAAAGAAGCAATCGAGTTCTAGTAAGAAAAAATCCAGTACTTCAAAATCTCCTAAAAAATGAGTCCACGAAAAAACGTGCCCAGACCAATCCCCGTAGATTTAAGTCAATATCCAGGTTTTCCGTTTCAGCTTGATCCTGAGGTGAACTATCACCTCGGGACAGCACCGCGTCTCAACCGTCATCAGCACGCTGTTTTGCAATCTGATCCAATCGCTCGACGGATGCTATCCCATCAATTGGCGGCCTGGTTTTTCTTGCTCTACTTTCCCGAGTTTCAACGTTACCGTTTTTCGGATATGCATTGGCAGTTATGCCTCAAGCTATCAAATCTTCCGCTTACACTGCACTTTGTTCTGACAGGCTTTCCGAACCTCGGAAAAACAACCCTGGTACAATATGTTTTTCCACTCTGGTATGTACTCACTAGCCGTTTTAAGCGCGTATTGGTTGTCACTCAAAGTCCCGCACAGCAGCACAAAACTTTGGACATATGGTTCAAAAAATTGACGCAATCACAATTTACGCAAGATTCCCCTACCCATGCTCGGCGGGTTGGGGAAACCATTTACATCGGAGGGGGCAAAGAAAATTATATTTGTGCCGCTCCGCTAAAAACCTCACTCTCCCCCTCAACAGTTGACTATGATCTTGTTATCTTGGACGGGCTTGAGAATAAACCTCAGACGCAAGGCTGGATCCAGAAAAATATTTATACGCTCAATAGAAAGACAGCGGTTCTTTTTTCTGATCGTTCTTTTGAAATAGGCAAGTCCCAACATGCATTCGATCACTACAAAGCAAAGGCATTTTGGAGTAAGGCCGATTGGTTTTATGTGCCAACCATCGATCAAGCGACCGGTAAATCTAGTTGGCCAGAACGCTGGCCAACCCAAGGTGCCTATGATCAATATTGTCAGGAATTCCTTTCTTTTTAAAAAAGGTGAAAATACCAAAACAGCCTCCATGGGGAGAGGCTGTTTTGGTATACTATTCTTCTTGCCCCTGACGCCAATTTACTCTGAAGCCATTTCTAGAATATTGCCATCAATATCTGCAATGGCGGTAATCGTTCTTTTACGCAGAGCACCAAAGGCATTCCTAGCCCGATAATCCATTATAATTACGATATTCTCTCCTTGATCAACGTAGCGAGTGCCAATGTAATCAAAGCTTTTGGGATCATGCAGATTCGCTTTAAGTTTCTTGACTAATTTTCGATGAGATCCGTCCCGAGTGCTAAATTGTTCTTTGATTTTGTCCTTTCGATTTTCTTCTGCCGCCGCGGCTATTCTTCTTTCAGATTCTCTCTTTTCGGCTTCTGTTTCTTGGCGTGTAATCCAAAATTTTTCTTCGATTGTTTCAAAGTTATTTTTAGCCGTAACATTAACTGTGTATCGGGTACCCGATAGCGTAAGGTCTGCAACATATGTGTCTCCTGTTTGTGCTTGCATAGGTACTCCATCAGCAAAAACTTCCGTTGCATGAGCGGCTTTAATTTTTAGTTCGTAGCTTTTATTCGCATCTTCTGTGTCTTCCGCTGAGAGAAGGTCGATCGCTAGTTTTGGAATCGGGTCACGACTGACGCTGAATGTTGTTTGCTTAGAAACCCCTGCATTGTTGGTCGCTCGGATCTCGAAATCCAACGTTTCTGCTGTGAAGGGATATGTCTGTCGAAAAACGCCGTCGGAGTCAGCTTCAATAGAGGTATCATTTACTGATACACTCTCTCCTTCTGTGATTTCTGCTTCAAGTGTATAGTCAAGCTTTTGACCCTGGGGTTCAGGTGACGAGATGATTGTAATGGTGGGAGGTGTACTGAAGTATTGAGACAGATTTGTGTATGTCAGTGAGGTGGCGACAAGCAATACGCCAAAAGTACCCAGACAACGTCCGGGATATCTCTGCCAATGTTGCAGTCGTTTTTTGAGGCTCGGCTGATCTTCCTTTGTCTTGTCATCATCTTGGAGATACCAGATCAAAAAGAGAGCAGGTGGTATACCTATACCTGTAATAGTCAGGAAAAAGATACCCACATACCACCAGTGAGAAGTTTGATGATGGGAGACATCTTGAGAAGATTCGGAAGTATCTGACGGAGGTGAGGCGTTAGACGAATCTAAAAATGATGAAGAAGACGATGTGCGTGGCTGTTGCATCGTGAAAAACATGAAAAGAAACAAAAAAGGGACGACGGCGGTTGCGCCACGCAACAATTTTCTCTGAGAACAAAACCAAATGGTATATCCACGAAAGAAGGGTGCCATCGTCCCATCTCTGTGGATATGTACAGGGGTATTATCACCAAATATGGTGTTCTCATCAGAAAAAAATATGAAAATTGTTGGGTGGCTGGCTCTATTGTCCTTACACCAAAAGGAATGTAAAGCGGAATAAGGAGCCTTGCTGGTTAAGGTCAACCGCGTGTGATAAATGATTCCACTGAATTTTTTTTTGAAGTATGTCTGGAGATTCTTAGCTCTTTCTTTTGGACTTCTCTAAGCCCTTCAGGCTTGGTGTTGTTAGACGACCTCATTGTGCCACGCAACAGTCTTCTCATGTGCATATATATCCACGCTATTCTCAGCTTAACCTCATAAAACCATGCCCGTAATATTCAAAGAAAACCGAACGCAACTGGGGAAAGAGTTCCTCCAAACAAAATTCCCCGTCAACACTCCTCACTGGGTGAAAAATGCACTGATCAGTATTTCACAAAAAGAGACGTTTCCGCTCCCTACGAATGAAGGTGAACTTGCTCGCTGGCACTGGAAGATGACGACCTTGTCTGAGCTAAAAGCGGCGAATCTCGACGATCTTGTCACAGGTGAAGATGACTATTCTGGACACATTCAAATGCAGGGGTATTGGCGAGCGGTGCGCAGTGCGTTAGCAAAGATGAAATAAGGCGAGGCGTTATTTTAGAAAACGGATGAAAAGTGAAATAAGGGCGACGAAGAAATAATTGGCAATATACCCTTTTGCCTGGACTTGTATCTCCTACGCAGGCTTTGTATATGTGTACTTCATAACAAAAATCATCATGACTTCGACCTACATGAATAACGTCCCCGTCGATCAAGAAGAAGCCCGAGAAAGTGCACTCATCGCCATGCAAAAGCTCCCCGTTCACATGTATGATATGTGGCAGAGCGGATCTGAACAACAACTCCTCAAGCTCTGGAAACGCATACAGATGTGGAAATCTATGAGCTATAGTTCGGTGATTCGATATAGAGGGGAGAATCATGAGCTGGCGATGAAATACAGGCGAGAAGTGGCGAAGTTCGAATACATGGCTCAGCTGGTGGAGATGGAGATGTTGGAGGAAATATGAAATAAATATATTACTATTTATTTATAAAAATACTTGAAAAATACTTAGAAATAAATTAACAATAATTCAGATGTTCTCTTCTCTACCTATTCCATTCAAGGCAACCAAAAGCCTTCTGTTACCCTTTATGGGGAGTAGTGTTCAGGCGGGATTTCCTTCACCAGCAGATGATTACATCGATCATCCTATTGATCTCAATGAAGAACTCATATCTCACCCAGCCGCGACCTTTTTTGTGCGAGTGAGTGGAGACTCGATGGTGCAGGCAGGTATATTTTCAGGTGATATGCTGATCGTTGACCGTGCCGAGCAGGCTATTTCAGGCAAGATCGTTGTGGCGTTGCTCAACGGTGAGTTTACGGTGAAGCGGTATATAAAGCGTGGTGCGCAGTTCATTCTTCAGGCAGAGTCACCCAGTCATGCAGATATTCACCTCACGTCTGCTGATGAATTTGAAGTGTGGGGGGTGGTTATTCATGTTATACATAGTGTATGAATAATTACTCTTTTGAATATAGCAGTGAACATATAAAGATTAGTCCTGCTTTAAAACAAGTATTTAAAGTTTTTTCAGACATTGACAATGAGTTAAATATTCAAATTTCAAATAATAACTCTGTTGGAACAGTGAGGATTAACTTTATAGCTTATTTTTCTTACTTGGAGTTTTTAAGATGCTGTTGGACGTCTTATGATTTAGAAACCTACAATGAAACTACACTCAGGAAATGCAAAGATAAATACATGTATAAGTTTCTAAATGAATTCTTATTCACGAAAGAAAATAATTGGTACAATTCAAATTCTGAGTTTAAAAGAAAAATTAAATCTAAAGATTTCGTTTTACTTAGGAATTGTCTCGTTCACTTTTTTAGCATGCCTGAATATATTATTTTATTGCCAGGTAGTACAGAATCACATCCTGATTTAAAAAAATATTATAATAAGATAAACCCCAATATTTATGACTTTAATTGTAATACCATGAAAGAATTAACTTCGAGCATTGTCGATTTATTCCTGAAAAAACTAAGTAGTGATCAAAAAAATAACAGAAATAGATTTCAAAGAAAAATCTCTTTTGTCGATAAGGTTATTGCTAAACACGGTGCCAGATCAGTAAAGAACTGTGGCTGCCTACTATGATCGCCCTCGTTGATTGCAATAATTTCTACGCTTCGTGTGAGCGAGTGTTTAATCCTACCTTCTGCAAACGCCCTGTGTGCGTGCTGAGCAACAACGATGGGTGCGTCGTAGCTCGTAGCCAAGAGGCCAAAGACATCGGCGTTCCGATGGGGGCACCGTATTTCAAGTGGAAGAACGTGCTGAATCGTCACAACGCCGTGGTACTAAGTTCCAACTATACACTGTATGGAGACATGTCTCGCCGCGTGATGCAAACACTCAAGAGTTTTTCGCCCAGCACCGAAATCTATTCGATAGATGAAGCGTTTTTGAATCTCGACGGCGTGAGGGATCTTAATCAGCACGCCCAGCGCCTTCGCGCAACGGTGCAGCAGCACACGGGCATCACGGTGTCGGTGGGGTTGGGGCAAACCAAAGTGCTGGCCAAGCTGGCGAATAAAAGAGCCAAAAAATCTACATCGGGGGTCTGTAATCTGGCGGATTACTCGTCGTCGCAATTTGAAGAAATACTGACCAACACTGAAGTGGAAGATGTGTGGGGCATCGGCAGGCGCATGAGTGAAAAGCTTCACTGCTTCAACATTAAAACCAGTAAACAATTTCGTGACACCGCAGATAGTTTTTTACGCAAGCACTTCACGGTGGTCGGTTTGCGTCTCGCGTATGAACTTCGGGGAACGCGTTGCTTAGATTTCGATGCCCAACCCAGCCCTAAAAAACAGATCCAATGTGCTCGCTCGTTTGGGAGTACGATCAAAGACAAAACCAAAGTGAGGGAATCAATTGCTTGGCATACCAGTCAAGCTGCAGTCAAGCTCCGTGCTCAGGGATCCGTCACCTCATCCATGGCTGTTTTTCTCCGCACCAATCCCTTCCGTCAGCAAGATGTGCAATATCGCAACTCCACAGTCGTCTCTTTACCTCATCCCACCGACGACACAGCCAAGCTTATTCAAGCGGCTTTAGCAGGGTTTGAGAGTATCTGGCGACCCAAGTATCGCTACCATAAATCAGGCGTCATGCTCATGGGGCTGAGCCCTGCTGGCTTGACCCAGTTTAATCTGTTCACGCCTGCCACAGAAGTGCGCAACCAAGCCCTCATGAGTACCCTCGATTCCCTCAATGCCAAATTTGGACGCGATACGGTGCGTTACTGCGCCACTGGGGTAAAGCGACAGTGGGCAATGAAATCTGGGAAAAGGACTCCTGCCTATAGCACGTGCTGGCGTGAGGTGTTGGTGGTGTGAAAATTGGCGACGAAAGAAAGGAGTAAACAGAAGCAAAAAAATACCTACCATTGCAATGAGCAATAATTACTCCCTCCCATGATTCACGACGCGAAGCCCTTTCAAATCAGCGATATCTTTGATGACGAAAAGAATGTCAGATACGTAATACCGAAATATCAGCGGGAGTATGCTTGGGGGCGAGAACAATGGGAATTACTGCTCACAGATCTACAAGATAATGATGCAGGGCATTTTTTAGGATGTGCTATCTGCATAAACAATGTTGGAGCCCTTGAAGATGCCCAGCTCGAAGTAGTAGACGGACAACAGCGTCTCACAACCCTATCAATACTTTGCGCGGCTATGTACGCTGAAATGCAAAACCGAAAAACAGAGATCATAGAGCTTACGCCCCGAGCTGAGCGAAAAATAGACAATCTCAAATTTCGTCTGGTGAATGATGCAGATGATCTGCCCAAATTGCAGTTATCATCACAAAATGCGAACCAAAAAGATTACATGTATGTCTTGAGTCTTGCGGGTGTGCTGACAGATCAGACGAAACCTGATTACGCGGGAGTGAGACGAATCGTAAAGAGCTTTATGTACTTCCAAAAAAGACTGGCAAAATTGGAAACAGCAGAACTTGTGTCGCTCCTCGAAAAACTAAACAAAGCGACCATCGTCGTCATCAGCGTGCAGAGTACCGCAGATGCCTTCACCTTATTTGAAAGTCTGAATAATCGAGGCGTGCCACTCTCTGCCATGGACTTAGTAAAAAATCGACTGCTCTCTGATCTCGAGCGAGAAGGAAAGTCTATCGAAGCGTCTTTTGATCAGTGGAAAGAGATTGTAGAACGCATCCCCGAAACCAGTGCTCAAGAAAGATTCCTGCGCCATTTTTATAGTGCAAACTGTCACAATCCTGACTTTCAAGTGCGCGAGATAAAACACATAAAAAAGAGTCAGATGATCGGAGTCTTTGAGACGCTCTCAAAAAAAGATCCGCAAAAACTACTCAATGCTCTCCGAGTTCAGTCTGCACTCTATGAACCCTTGTTGGGAGAAAAAGCACATTCCGTCTACACGGAAGAAATAGCCGATCTGTCACGGGTAGGCGCGGTGGTTAGTTTTCAGTTAGTGCTGCACCTTTTCATCAACTTCTCAGATAAAGAGGATTTTATTCGTGGTGTTCTGCAATTTTTGGTGAAGTACTTTGTGCGGAGAAACCTGACAGATACGCCGTATGTCCGGGATTTGGAATACTACGTAATAGTGCCACTCATTTCATATTTAGAAGAAAACAAAGAATCTGTAACCGTGCAGGATGTACAAGGATTTATGACGAATTCAAACTTTGCTCCCGCCGATGACCAAGCGTTCGCAGAGAGACTAAAAGGG
This sequence comes from Candidatus Altimarinota bacterium, assembly GCA_020631075.1. Classification (GTDB taxonomy): domain Bacteria; phylum Patescibacteriota; class Gracilibacteria; order UBA4473; family UBA4473; genus JAHDHX01. Next base: position 188,876 of record JAHDHX010000003.1, on the reverse strand, counting down.
GATGTCTACCAAGACAGTCGCGAGGTAGCGAGATTTATTCTCTCAAAACTTGCCAGTCACAATGCAGGCCAAAGAGAAGTAGTCGATCTCTATAAACGGGATGACCAAGGGCGACTTGTCTGGACCATCGAGCACATACTTCCCAAAGGGAAAAATATACCCGCTCCCTGGGTAGAAATGATTGCGAATGGAGACAGAAACAAAGCGTCAGAGATTCAAGAACAGTGGGTGCATAAACTCGGTAATCTAACGCTCACTGGCTATAACTCACGGCTCTCAAATCGGTCATTTCATGAGAAGCGAGATCATCAGTCTGGAGGACGTGCTACTGGCTACAAAAACGGTTTGAGTATCAATGAAGATGTAGCGCAAAAAGATGCATGGAGTGCTGACGATATAGAAAAACGTACTCAATCTCTCGCACAAGCAGCGTATGATCTCTTCTCCTTCTAGTTGAACATGAAACAATTCATCTCCAAAACAGACTTCGTCCTCTTCCTCGCCTGCCAAAATTGGTTTTGGTTACGGAAAAACCAGCCTGAAATTTTGGAGAAAGATGAAAGCAAAGACGTGCCAACTGCCGTGCAAGGAAACGAATGGGAAGAGTTGGTGCGCACTCTGTATCCCGATGGCGAGATGGTACGAGGAGAATTTGAAGATCTACAAACAGAAACCGAGAAACTGATCAAAGCGGGTGTAAAAACACTCTTCCAGGCAACGGCTTGGCACGATGTGTTTGTGGCCAAAGCAGATATATTGCACTTCAATGAAAAGACACAGAAATGGGATCTCTATGAAGTGAAGGCAAGTACGGACACAAAGGATCACTATGAATATGATCTCACCTTTCAACGTATTTTATTTGAGAAGGCAGGCTTCGCTATGGGAGAGAGCTCTCTCATTCTTCTGAATCCTGAATATGTGCGCGAAGGCGACATAGTAGTGGAAGAATTGGCACAAGTGGTGCCAATGACAGAAGGTGTGCAAGATTTATGGCAAGAAGTCAGCTTCAAAATGGCGGAGGCGAAGAAGGTTATAATCTCACCACATGTGCCGAAAAAGAAAAAACAGCATTTGGATTGCAAACCTGGAGATTGCCCGTGCTCGATTGTGTCTTACAACGATCTGCCCGATTACAGCATTTACAATATTTCACGCTTACATAAGCCGAAACGAAGAGACCTGCTGGAGCAAGGGATCATAGACGTGCACGATGTACCTGAGGATTTTGAGCTGAGTGAAAAGCAAACCTTGCAAGTCGACGTAGCCAAGTCTGGTGTCCCGCTCATTTGTCACAGCCTGATCCAAGAGCGTCTCGATGAATTGGTTTATCCGCTCTACTTTCTTGACTACGAGACCTTTAATTACGCCATCCCCAATTTTGATGGGTACCAACCGTACCAGCCAGTACCGTTCCAATATTCATTGCATATCCTGCGTGAATCTGACGGAGATCTAGAACACAAAGAGTTCTTATCATTTGCACGCACAGATCCCGCAAAAGAGCTGGTACGACACCTCGCAAAAGATATTGAATCTGATGATGGCAGTGTGATTGTGTGGAATAAAGGCTTTGAATGTGGGCGGAACAAAGAGATGGCGGTGCGGTATCCGCTCTATGATCATTTCTTAAAAGATATAAACGCTCGAGTCTTTGACCTGATGGAGATATTTTCCACGCAGCTCTATGTTGATCCGCGATTCAAAGGCAGTGCTTCGATTAAGGCGGTTCTGCCCATTCTCTGCCCTGAACTAACTTACAAAGATCTTGATGTGCAGAATGGTGCTATGGCTATGACCGAGTGGTACAAAGTTATGCAAGGTGAAAAATCCGAAACAGAAGCGGAAGAAACAAGATCAGCTCTGCTGAAATACTGCGAGTTGGATACCTTGGCGATGGTGGAAATATGGCGGAAAATGAGTATGCTCGTTAGGAATGAAAAAAATAACTAATTATCATGCAAAGCTCTATGCAGAAGAAATCACAAAAAGAAGCCCAGGAAGTTCAATCGATAAATTTACACGCAGTTTGTATGACGCCAAAGTAGACTTGAATCCGCATCAAATTGAAGGTTCGCTCTTTGCTTTTCGGTCTCCCTTTTCCAAAGGGGCTATTTTAGCAGATGAGGTTGGACTCGGAAAAACCATTGAAGCAGGAATTGTGCTGAGCCAAAAATGGGCGGAGCAGAAACGAAAAATATTGATCATCCTTCCATCAAACCTTCGGAAGCAATGGAGCCAAGAACTAATGGATAAGTTCTATATTCCCTCAATCATTTTAGAGGGGCAGTCATTCAATAAAATGGCTAAAATAGGAGTGATTAACCCGTTTGAACAAAATAAAATTGTATTATGCTCCTATCATTTTGCTCGTTCAAAAGAAGCCCTAATTAAAGCAATTAATTGGGATTTAGTAATTGTCGATGAAGCACACAGACTTCGAAATGTTTATCGCACGGACAACAAAATTGCAAAAGCAATTAAGAGAGCTATAGATCATGCTCCAAAGCTTCTCCTGACAGCAACACCACTACAGAACTCACTCATGGAGCTCTATGGACTTGTCAGCATTATTGATGATCATGTATTTGGGGATCAGAAAAGTTTTAAGCAACAATTTGTTCGTCTAGAAGACGGTGGCGATGCATTTTATGATTTAAAGCAACGGATTTCTCCAATTTGCCACAGAACGCTCAGGAGGCAAGTGGTAGAGTATGTGCCTTACACGAAAAGAATTGCCATTACAGAAGAATTTGAGCCAACCCAAGATGAATTTGCTCTCTATGATTTAGTTTCTGAATACTTGAGAAAACCGAATCTGTATGCTCTTCCAACAGCCCAAAGGCATTTGATTACTCTTATACTCCGGAAGCTCCTTGCCTCCTCTAGCTTTGCGATTACACGAACGCTGAAAGGACTAGCTAACAAACTCAATAAGCTTCTCAAAGAATCCGCCTTTGAAGATGATTTGCCAGAAGAAATAGAAGCCGACTTTGAAATCTATACAGAACTAAAAGATGAATGGGGTGATGAGGAAAACCAAGAAGTTCCAAAAGTATTAACGGCTGAAGACATGCATCTTATTGAGCAAGAGAGAGATGAACTTCTTGAGTTTTACGAACTTGCAAATTCTATTCAGCACAATGCCAAAGCTGATGCTCTCTTGGTTGCACTTGAAAAAGCATTTGAGCAAAACGAAAAAAATGGAGGCCAAAGAAAAGCTATAATTTTCACCGAATCTGTGCGGACGCAGATCTATTTATCTGATTTTTTGCAAAAGAATGGATACAGGGGGAAGCTCGTTCTCTTCAATGGTTCGAATAATGACAAGCCATCAAAAGAGATTTACCAGCAATGGACTCAAAAATTCAAAGATACGGATCGAGTAACAGGGTCAAAAACAGCGGATATGCGTGCTGCTATCGTTGATTATTTTCGTGATGAGGCTGAGATTATGATTGCAACCGAAGCCGCCGCTGAAGGAATAAATCTTCAATTTTGTAGCCTACTGGTAAATTATGATTTGCCGTGGAACCCTCAGCGTATCGAGCAGCGAATTGGCCGATGCCACCGATATGGGCAAAAACATGATGTGGTAGTCGTGAATTTCTTAAACCAGAAAAATGAAGCAGACAAAAGGGTATATGAACTTTTGAGCTTAAAGTTCCAGCTGTTTGATGGAGTGTTTGGGGCGAGCGATGAGGTGCTGGGGGCAATTGGCTCTGGAGTAGACTTTGAGAAACGAATTAGTGAAATATTAACAAAGTGCCGTAACCCGAAAGAAATTACGGCGGCATTTGATGAATTGCGGCAGGATCTTACAACGCAAATAGATGAAAAGATGCTTAGCACGCGGAATAAACTACTAGAGCACTTCGATGAAGAGGTGCATGAAAAGCTCAAGGTAAACCTATCTGAAAGTAAGAAAAATCTTGATCGATCGAAAAAATACCTCTGGGAAGTGACGAAATCCGTGTTGGCAGAATATGCAAACTTTGATGAATCTGAGCATGTATTTGACCTTCATACGATGCCTTCTGGTGTAAATGCCGATCTGGGGCAATATTCTCTGCATAATAATCCGCCAAATGCACATAAATATCGATTTGGGCACGAATTGGCTCAAGGGGTTTTAACCAAGGCAAAGAGTGAGAATACACCTACTGTAAAGCTTATTTTCGACTACGCATCCACGTCTACGAAGGTTAGTATTTTAGAAGATATACGAGGAGAATCAGGTTGGATGATAGTACAAAAGGTAAGCATAGATTCACTTGAATCTGAGGATGAGATCATAGTCACAATGATAGATGAGCAGGGGCAGGTTTTATCAGATGAACACGCAAAGCGAATATTTCACCTGGCGGCTTCCGTTCAAAGCACAAATCAAAATGTACCATCAGACCTATCTGTAAAACAAAAGGAAAAGGTAAAAGTATATTTAGAGAAAGTGGAATCACGGAATGTGAACTTCTTTGATCAGGAACTGGAAAAAATGGATAAGTGGGCAGAGGACGTAAAGAAAAGTCTTGAATATAAACTCCAACAGCTCGAAAAAGACCTTAAAACAAGAAAGACAGAAGCCAGAAAAATCACTAAGCTGGAAGCCAAAGTAAAAGCTCAGCGGGAAATAAAATCACTCGAAAAACGGCGCAATGAGCTGCGAATGAACCTGTATGCAGAGCAAGACAAAGTAGACCAGCAGAAAGAAAAGCTGCTGGGTGACATAGAAGCCCGAATGCAGCACAATGTGACTGTGCAGGATTTATTTATTATTAATTGGGAATTGAGATGACAGATTATATAGTGTTTTTTGATGAAAGTGGATCACCCAATTTAGACAATATTGATCCAGAATATCCTGTGTTTGGACTTGCTGCTTTAATCTTTGAAAGAAAGTATTTTGAGGAGGCTTTACTAGGCTTTGATAAATTAAAGGTAGATAACGGTTTTAGCGCTGATACTATTTTCCATTCTTCAGAGCTTAGAAAGCAGAAGGGTGTTTTTTCAATCTTAAATACAAAGCCAAAATTTGATTCATTTGCAGGTAATGTATCTAATTTTTTCCAATCTTTAGATTTTACCTTGATTGCAAGTGTTATTAAAACCCAAGAACATAAGCAAAAGTATGTTACACCAGGTTGCCCGTATGATCTGTCATTTCAATTTGTTATTGAACGAATTCAGCATTTTTTATATCATAAAGATGCAACTGTTGAGCTTTTTTTAGAAAGAAGAACCGAAAACATAAAAGATCTTTCCAGAATATTTAAACGACTCAAAGAGAATGGGAATGGTTATATTTCAAGTTCAAGATTTGAATCTACTTTCCCTCAAGAAAATCTAAATTTTGTGACAAAAGAAAATAAAGGAGCACAGATTGCAGACCTGGTTGTTTATCCTATAACAAGAGAGGTATTAGGGAATAGTCGCAATTCACAAGCCTTTCAAATATTGAAACCTAAATTTTATGGAGGACGCTGTTGTGATATAGCGAAATATGGTTACAAAATTTTCCCATAAAAAAGGACAAGTCTCCAGGAATCCCTAGTGGCTTGCCTTTTTTCGGTGCGTACGCCCGAGTTCCTCAGTCATACACACCTTGCTTGGGTAAGCAGAAGAAGATAAGGGTTACTTTCTTCATGTCTAATATACACCGCAAACGTTCAAAAAGTAAAGCAAGATAAGGGAAATATTGTGTGTTGAGAAACCCCTGTGTTTGAGTAATCTGCTCAAGCATGATGAAACAAAAACTTGAACTCACCTGGATCGGTAAAGGCGATAACCCTCGCCTAGAGCCACGGATCCTTTTGCCGACCGCGACGCATGGTGACGCGAGCAGCGGTAATATGCTGATACACGGTGACAATTTGCTGGCGCTCAAAGCACTCGAGCAAGACTACGCGGGCAAGGTAAAGTGCATCTATATAGACCCGCCGTACAACACGGGCAATGCGTTTGAGCACTATGACGACGGAGTCGAGCACAGCGTGTGGCTAAACCTGATGCACGCGCGGCTGGTGCTGCTGCGGAGCCTGCTGAGCAAAGATGGAGTTATATTTGTGCAGATTGATGATGCTGAAATGGCTTATTTGAAAGTGATGATGGATGAAGTGTTTGGGCGAAGCAACTTCATAAACACAGTATCTGTGAATATGAAAAATATAGCAGGAGCTTCAGGAGGTGGGGAAGATAAAAAACTAAAGAAGAATGTAGAATATATACATGTGTACACAAAAAATTATGTTGAATTTAGTTCATTTAAGTCAGCATATGATTACATTCCTATTCATAAATTAGTAGAATCTTATAGAGAGCAAGGTAAAAGTTGGAAGTATACATCAGTATTAGTTAATCCAGGTGAAAAGAATTATATTGGCTCAACCGTTGATGGGGCTGGTGATGAGATAAAAATTTTTGAAAGATTAAATCCAGTATTTAAATCAATAAATCAGCTTATTAAGGAAGAAAAATTAACTGAGAAAGAAGTCTATAAAAAATATTCTAAAGACTGTTTTCAAACTGCAATGCCTCAAAGTTCTATTCGACCAAGAGTTATGGAAAAAGTAAGTGACTTAAATCATGTAGGAGACTTTTATTCAATCGAGTACGTCCCAAGATCTGGTAAAAATAAGGGAATGATGTATGAGCAATTCTACAAGGGCAATAGTTTTAGATTGCTTGCATGGTTAAAAGATGTATCAGAGATTAAAGAAGGTGTACTATGTAAAAAGGAACTACAAGGTACATATTGGGATTTTACAGGAGAAACTAAGAATTTAACTAAAGAAGGCTCTGTTCAATTCCCTAATGGTAAAAAACCAGAGAAATTAGTTTCTCGTTGTATAAAAATGGCAACTAAACCTGGTGATCTCGTCCTCGACTCGTTCCTGGGCTCAGGCACCACGGCCGCAGTGGCGCACAAGATGAACCGACGGTGGATAGGGATAGAGCTGGGTGACCATGCCCAGACGCACTGTGTGCCGCGCCTGCAAAAGGTAGTCAACGGGGAAGATGCGGGGGGCATAACCAAAGCGGTCAACTGGCAGGGGGGTGGTGGGTTTACCGTATATGAGTTGGCACCGACGCTAATAGTGAGAGATGAGTACGGCATAGAAGTCATAAACCCGAAATATAACCCCGCTATGCTCGCCCACGCCATGGCCAAGCACGAGGGGTTTAACTATGCGCCTGATGCTCAGATGTATTGGAAACAAGGGCAAAGCACCGAAAACGCTTACATATACACCACCACGCAGATGCTAACGGTGGAGAAACTGGATAGAATCCACGAGCAAATGACCGAAACCGAAAGCTTGGTGATATGTGCAGGGGCGTTCCAGACCGCCTGCCGCACACGTTACCCAAACATCACCCTCAAAAAAATCCCCAAAGCCGTGCTGGGGCGGTGTGAGTTTGGCAAAGAAGACTATAGCCTCAACGTAGAAGAAATACCCGGAGCCAACAGCATCGACGACGCTATGACCCCAGCAGATGATGCACCAACACAAACCGATCTCTTTAGCCAAGCCGCCTAATGGAACGAAAATATTACGACAACGTCCAGCGAACAATCAGCAATGTGCTGTCACTCCGCCCTCCACAGGCAGACAGCTTGCAGATACTCGCTGACCTCGCTCGCACGCTCGACCTGCACCCCGATGCCGACCCAGTGGCAGAAATAGCCAAAGTGAAAAAGAACTATCCCACCTGTGCGGATTTTGAGCGAGACTTTGTTTCGCTCACCTTTGCGCTCGCCACAGGCGTGGGCAAGACCCGACTAATGGGGGCATTCATTGCCTATCTGCATATGAAAAAAGGCATCAAGAACTTTTTTGTCTTGGCGCCGAACCTTACGATTTACAACAAGCTGATTACCGACCTCAGCGAACCCACCCACCCTAAATATGTGTTTAAGGGTATCGGGAAATTTGTAATGACGCCGCCAGTGATCATCACCGGTGATAATTATGAAAAGGCAAGTGTGGGGGGCCTCTTGAAGAATGATGACGTGGTGCATATCAACATCTTCAATATTTCAAAGATTAACAAAAAAGCATCAGGCACCAGTACGCCCAAAATCAAAAAACTTTCTGAGTACATTGGCGAGTCATATTTTGACTATCTTTCGGGGTTGGATGACTTGGTGGTAATTATGGATGAATCGCATCAGTATCGTGCTAAGCGAGGCATGGAGGTGATCAATGAGCTTCGCCCTGCCATCGGGCTAGAGCTCACCGCCACCCCACAGATAGAAAAGGGCGCAAAATCGATAAAGTTCAAAAACGTAGTGTATGAGTACCCGCTCAGTGCCGCCATGAATGACGGATACGTCAAAGAACCTTTTGTGGCTACGCGAGCCAACTTTGAGCCAGCAGATTTCAAAGATCGCCCGCTTGAGCTCGATCGTATTAAGTTGCTCGATGGTATTCGCTTGCATAATGACACCCGAACCAAGCTTGATCTCTGGGCACGTCAAAACGAACAGAAAATCGTAAAACCATTTGTGTTAGTCGTAGCAAAAGACACCCATCATGCCGCCGAAATAAAAAATATTCTGGAAGATTCTTCGTTTTACAATGGGTATTACCAGGGCAAAGTGATGGAGATCCACTCAAATCAAAAAGGTGATGAGAAGGAAGAAAACGTAGAGCAGTTACTCACACTTGAAAGCCCCGAAAATAAAATCGAGGTAGTGATACACGTCAATATGCTCAAAGAAGGCTGGGATGTGACAAATCTCTATACAATCATTCCACTCCGAACCTCCGCCAGCAAAACCCTAACTGAGCAAACACTGGGGCGTGGGCTCCGTCTGCCGTATGGCAAACGTGTGGGTGATACGCATGTAGATCGGCTGACAATTGTCCATCATGACAAGTATGACGCCATCATAGATGCCGCGAATAAAGAAGACAGTCTCATCAAACGTGGAAACATTATCACCATTGATGCCTCTGCTAACTATGTGCCGAAAGAGGTCTTTGAGAGCTATTCGAACGTTGAAACAGAAATTAAAAAAGAAGAAAAAAGAATAGAAACCATAGCGGATGAGTCAGACAAAAAAACGGCGAAAGTTAACTTGGGAGCTAAGAAAATTCTGCACGAAGTGATTATGCAGAGTGGAAGTGATACTGCTTCCAGTGCACATCTGAGAATAGGCGAGCAAAAAGCCAAACTACTCGCAAAAGCGAAAGAAAAACTGATGAGCCGTGATCAAAATTCACTTTTTGTTGAAGAAGAAATTAAAGCCTGCGCACTTATCATCGACCAAACCGTCGAGGATCATATCCAAAATACGATCGACATCCCGAGAATTACCATCACTCCCAAAGAGGGAGAAGACGATGGACTTTCGTTTTCAGATTTTGATCTCGATGTAAAAAACTTCACTTTTGGCCCTGGGACAAACGAAATTATAACAAAGTCTTTAGAAAAATCTGATAAACAAGCCGAGAGGCTAACAGCAAAAATGTATCGATCAAATGAACCATTAACGCATCAAATCATTGGGGCGGTAATTAATGCGGATGATATTCTTTATGATGCAAATAAGGCACTGCTTTTCAAACTTGCCAACCAAGCAATCAAAAAAATATCGGAAGTAAATGGTGGAGATGAAGACGCCACCGCTTCCGCTGTTTCACGAAAAGTGCGAGATATCGGCGATATGATTACGGAGCAAATGCGAAAGCACAAAGAAGAGCCTCCACTAGAGCTAATCCCAACAGTAGTTGAAAACTATGTCCCGATTAAAAAACAGACATTTGAAAAAATTAAAGGAGAACCTGTTTATCCATATACACAATCATTTGAGACGGCTTCAGAAATTCGTAGTAAAGTCTTCGGCGGGTTTAAGAAATCATGCCATCCCGAATATAAATTTGATAGCAAAACAGAAAAAGACTTTGCGACCCTTCTCGAGAATGACTCCCAAAGTGGTATCATCAAATGGCTTCGACCTGCACCCAAGCAGTTCGCAATTTATTGGGATAAGGGATCAAAATTGTATGAGCCAGATTTCATTGTAGAAACAAACGAGGCTATTTACATGGTTGAGCCAAAGATGAAGAAAGAAATGGAAGCAGCGGATGTGTTAGCCAAAAAGAAAGCAGCAGATCTCTATTGTAAATATGCTACTGAGTTTGCAATTAAACCTTGGAAGTATCTTTTGATTCCACATGATGCCATAGCACCAAGTAAAGACTTTTCTTTTTTAGTAAAAATTCATGGAAAATAACAAGTTAAACGCAAAGTTCAAAGAATTGAAGAATCAGTTTGAAAATAATGAATTTGAAAAAGTGTTGATATATGGCGTTCAATTTATCGAATTTTGTTGTGATAAAATTTTTAATAATAACCTGAAAATTGATTATCGCGCGGAAAAGCATCTTGCTGAAATACTTCCACCAGGTGCATCTGATGATGAAGTTCGGGAATTTCTTGGTGGATACAGAGACATAACTAAAGATATCCTTAAGTCACATAACTCCGCCAGCTGGAAACTAAAATTATTTTGGATCATGTACAATGACATAAACGGAATATTTCCTGATAAAGTTCCTATAAACAAAAAAACAGTCGAAAAAATAGTTTTTGTTCACAAAACTAGAAATCAAATAGCTCACGATTTTATGAAGGATAAGAAACTCTCTGATAGTATCAAAAGAGCGGCGGATAATTGTTTGGAAATTTGTGAATGGCATATGTTTTTTGAGGAACTTGGATTGATAGACTAACGTGAGGCATCCTGACATTACTGTGGGTAACCTAACCCATATTCAAAATGTCAGAACATATATCAGAGATACCATTAAAGTATTGCCTCTACGCTCGCAAATCTACCGAAAGTGACGAGAAACAAACGATGAGTATTGAAGCTCAAATCAGGGAAATGCTCGAGATAGCACAAAAAGAGAAACTTGAGGTCGTGGAGATAAGACAAGAATCCAAATCCGCAAAAGCGGTAGGGAATAGACCTGTGTACAATCAGCTTTTAGCAGATATTGAATCAGGACTTTTCAACGGAATCATAACCTGGGCACCAGACAGGTTGAGTAGAAATGCAGGAGACCTTGGAAAGATAGTCGACCTCATGGATGCAGAGCATTTGCAAGAGATTCGTACGCACGGACAAACCTTCCACAATAATCCCAATGAAAAGTTCTTACTCATGATCCTCTGTAGCCAAGCAAAGCTGGAAAATGATAACCGAGGGAAAAACATCAAACGTGGAATGCGAGCGGCCTGTGAGCGTGGAAGAAAGCCTGGATTACCGCCTCTCGGGTATCAGATAAAAAGAGATCCGAGTCGAATCCGCGGTGAATGTAAAATCATCTTAGATGACGACAAAGCCAAGCACATCCAAAGACTCTTCCACTTAATTACTGATGAAGACAAAAGTGGACGTGAGGCGTGGGAAATAACCTACAATGAAGGCTTCCGAACCAGAAGTGGCAAAAAGCTAACCCTGAGTATGATTTACCGTATCTTTAAAGATACTTTCTATTACGGGGAGTTTGAGTATCCACGCGAATCTGGAAACTGGTACAAAGGAAATCACAAACCACTAATTACGAAAGAACAATTCTTGGAAGTTAGAAAACGATTGGCAACCTATGAAAAAAGCAAATGGGGCGCGAAGACATTCTACTTCTCACGACTGCTTAAATGCGGTAACTGTGGATCAGGCGTATGTGGAGAAGAGCATGTGCGACAACGCAAAGCAGGACCAAAGAGGTATGTGTATTATAAATGCACGAAATGGGGAGGAAAACAGAGTTGCAAAGAGCTCTACATCAATGAGAAAAATCTTATCGATACATTGGTAAATATGGTGCATGAACTCAAAGAAACAGATCTGAAACTTGATAGTAAGATCAAGCGACAAATCACACTGCTTAATGAGATGAATAATCAGTCGGGGATCAAGCGAAAACTGACCCCGCTGGACTACATTCGGCAAGTGCTGACGAACGGAAATGGACGAGAAAAGAGTCGAATATTGCGGTGCTTGAAGGGGCAATTATACCTACAAAATGGAGTGGTGTATCTGGCTGAAAATGATGACATTGTAAAAAACACCGATGCCCGTCCAAACAAAGGCGAAGAGTCTCGTACGGCGACCAATCAGATAAAGGCTTAATTGAGGGCATATTCTAAAAACTGGCAAGCGCACGTCTTGCCAGCCTTGCGGGTATCGGTAATACCCTATGCTCGTGTTGGTACGCTTTTAGGGATGCGAATGTGCCACGAGAGCATTTCAATCAGTGAAAGGATCTTTGGAGTTTTGAGTGATAAAAATAGGGCAAAAAGTTCGCCTGTTCAGCTTGCTTATGAGAGCTGAACATAGAGGCATTAGGTCGCTTTTCGCCTAGCTATTAACAGATTGTGCAGGCTTAGTGTAAGTAATGAAAAACACGCAACCAATACCGCTTCGTTACTGCCTCTATGCTCGGAAATCATCTGAATCAGACGAAAGACAAACTGCGAGCCTCGGGGCACAAATGGCAGAGATGACAAAACTAGCTATGAAGCACAATTTAGAGGTCGTGCATGTCATTGAAGAAAGTAAGTCTGCGAAACAAGCTGAGAACCGAGAGGGGTTTACGGAACTCCTTACGGGACTCATGAACGATGAATGGAATGCGGTGCTGGCTTGGGCACCAGATCGCCTCAGTCGGAACGCTGGAGACCTTGGACGTTTAGTCGATCTGATGGATAGAGGTCATCTGCATGAAGTGAGAACATTTGATCAAACTTTCACAAATACGCCTGATGAAAAGTTCCTACTCATGCTCCTTGGAAGTCAGGCAAAGCTGGAAAATGATTATCGGGGGAAAAATATCATGCGAGGGCTCGTAGCCAGCTGTGAAAGAGGAAAAAGACCCGGGAGGCAACCGCTCGGATTCAAAATGTGGCGAGATCCATTCAACTGGAAAGCTCCGTCAAAAGTGCAAATCGATGAAGAGCGGTCATCGCATATCAAAAAACTCTTTGAGCTAGTTGCCGATGAAGGACACTCAGGGCGAGATGCCGCCGAAGTCGTCTATGAAATGGGACTTCGGTCTCGCACAGGGAAAAAGGTCTCACTCGGCTCGATATACAACATCTTGAAAGATTCGTTCTACTACGGCGAATTTGAATATCCGAAAGGATCAGGAAACTGGTACAAAGGAGAAAATGAGCCCATCATCACGAAAAAGCTCTATGAGAAGACCCAAGTCGCGCTCGGTCTAAATAAGAGCCGTGAAAAATGCCACAGTGTTTCCTACATTCTTAAGCGTGTGAAGTGTGGCAAATGTGGATCAAAAATCACGCGGACAACCACTCAAAAGCCAAATGGGAAACAGCATACGTACTTCGTCTGTCAGCAATCACGAGCTGGGAATTGCAAAGAAAAATATGTGAATGAAGAGACATTCTGGAGTCAGATCGCACGGCTGATTGAGGCTTCCGAAAAGCCCAAAATCTTGCAAAAACGGATCAAAAGAGAGGTCGAAAAAATCCAGCATTTCACGACAATAAATGAAGAGCAATACATTGCATATCTTCTCAAAAATGGGAACCGATTTGACCGATATCAGCTGATGCAAGTTCTCCCTGAAACGCTAAAAATAATCGCTCGACAGCTCCGATTCTAGGCCGATGATTGTGGGAATTCTGAACAAAGTGCGAGAGGAATTTTCCTCTTTTAAACAGAGAAACATCTGTGATTTAGAAACATAAGAATAGCCCCAAAATAGCGAGCCTACTTGCCCTTGCAGGAAAATCACAGGTGTTCAGAAAACTCAAGGCAAAGGGTCTAGTACAAAAAAGAACAGTCTATCAGTGACTTAAAGCGTTTTTTGAAGTTCGAATCCCACAAAGTTCGCTTGTCCAGGATACCCTGAAAAGCCGTTCCTAGAAAGGCTTAAAAGGTGGTTGGTACACGCGGAGGGATTCGAACCCCCGACACCTGGTTCCGAAGACCAGTGCTCTATCCAGCTGAGCTACGCGTGCACCTGTTAAGACCTACTGGCTGACTTCTTTCATCGTTTCTTCACCTTGGCCGAAGCGTAAAAGGCGAGGAAAGCCGCTAAAGGAAACAGCGCACAGGAATTTACACCGTGTGTGCGGCTGGTGCAAGTCAAACTGTGTCAGGTGATTGTTTTTGCCTTGTGAAAGGCGTATAATTACCAGATACCTTTTGCCTTTCCCCGACCGCCAAGGATGTCTGAATTTGACTATGAAATCCGACCCGTGACCGACCAGCACACCCCGCTGCCGCCCACAGCGCACGGGTTCACCGCGCGGAAGGTACGAGACACGACCTACAGCTGGGAGCGATTCTTCCGTGAGAAACCATTTGCCCTCGTGATCGTCGGCTTCTTGCTCGTGTCTCTTTTCAGTTCCCAGTGGCTGGGTGAGCGTTCCTATCTTTTTCGGACGTCTTTGATCGACAGCCAGCCCATTGAGTTCACCGGCACCACCATGCCCGTGCAGCAGATGGCCGACTGGTCACAGCTCACCCCCGCCGAGCGGCAAATGCGCTTTGACCAGCTCCCCGCGGGCAAGATCATCCCCATCCCTGACTATACCCCTAATTTCACCGACGTGCGTGGTACGACCATCACCGACAAAGACCGAATCAACGCCTACATAACGTACAGCGTGCCGTATATGGGCAACTACGAGCTCGACGGCACCGCCCACAGTGGGTCGCACTTGGCCGTGGACATCAAGGCCCCGACAGGCACCCCAGTCCACGCCATTGCCAATGGGGTCGTAACGAAGGCCGAAGCCTCAAAGTATGGCTCAGGGCTGCACGTCGTCGTGACCCACGTCGGGGTGCCCGCCCTCGACAACGCCAACACACGCACCACCTACCGTTCGTCTTACTCTCATCTGTCAGCGGAGTTTGTGCAGGTGGGGCAAACCGTCACCAAAGGCGAAGTGATCGGTCAGGTCGGCTCAACGGGGATGAGCACCACCCCTCATCTTCATTTCCAGATCGACACCAACCAAGCCCCCTTTTCTCCCTACTGGCCTTTCACTTGGAAAGAGATCGAAGCCGCGGGCATAAACTCATTTTTTGACGGTGTGAGGATGGGGTATGGCAAACAGAAAGCCTATCAGTACACCATCGACCCGATGGCGTGGGTAATGCAATACCAAGATTTTATCCCCACCGCTGACCTCACGGTTGAGGCAGGTCTTTCCACCGAAACAACCCTCGGGCAAATGCTCAAAGCCAACACTACACCAGAGCCACCCGCTAACGAGGGCTACGTCCCCAGTGCCGCCAGCCAGCCAGTTGCGGAACCCCAATGGATCACCCCAGAGGCCTACACCGCGGGGGAGGTCACCCAAGTCACTCTCACCATCGACCCCGCGACCGACTTGTCGGCAGGGGTACGCCTGCGGACGAGTCTGGGTGACCAAGCCTTCCTCAGTCCGACCTACCTCACCGCGCACCAGCTGCAAAACGGCCAAGCGACCGTTGACCTCCTCACCCAGTCAACTGCAGGCATGAAGGTGATCGCCGAAGGGGCCTGGGGCCAGACCGCTTCAGCCGTCATAGACGGGCAAGAAAAACCCACCACCGTCACCCCACCACTGCCGCAGCCCAAACTCATACCCGACAGTGCGCCAGAACCACCTGCAGAACCCCAGTTACAGCCAGCTCCAGCCCCCGAACCCCACTCAACGCTGAAAGACATCACTGACCATCAGTATGCCGAGGCAATCAAAGCACTGCACCAGCGCGGAGTGATCAACGGATACCAAGACCAAACCTATCGCCCAGACAACGAAGTCAACCGCGCGGAAACCGTCAAACTATTGATCGAAGGTCTGGGGATTGACCTCGCTTACACCGTTGACCTCCCCTTCCACGACACAGAGCCCAACACGTGGTACGTCCCGTACCTAGAAACAGCCCTCACCCACCAGTACGTCACTGGGTACGACGACAACACCTTCCGCCCAGCACGGTCAGTCACTCGGGCCGAGTTTGTCACGCTGGCCGCTCGCACCACTGGGGCCCAGATCCCCCAGCCATATCATCGGGTGGCGAAAGATGTCCGCTCCAGCGACTGGTTTGCGCCCTACATCGCCTACGCGCTTGAGCACGAAGCCCTCCCCGCCAATCGAGTCTATCGCGTGCAACCGCACGAAAGCATAACCCGCGGTGAAGCCGCATTTATATTGTACAAATTACTAAATATATAATAAAATAATTCCGAATGAGAATTCGGACAACACTTTTCGCTGCATTGCTGGCCGTCATCGGGCTCGTCGGTGGGGGCGCACACGCCCAGCTGGCAGAGTTTGAAGTCTTCCGCACCGAAGACACCCCTGGTTTTGTGCGGATAGTCGTGCTGCCGGGGCCCGACGCGGTCGGGCGCGCGCCGCAGGTGGTGTTTGCGCGGGGTTTCTCGCCCAATGAAGTCGCCGACTACGAAGCCGTGCTGGCCGAAATTCGCCAGTTCCCCACTGCGCAGGTCGTCACCGTGGCGGAGGCCGAAGCCCAGCTGACAGACCCCACCGTGATCGTCCTTGGCCTGGGCCAAACTGGGTTAGACGTCCCCACCTTTACGGCCTCGGGGGTCGACGCAGGGGTGGTCCGCTTTAATGCCTTCCTCGACACCCACGCCCCCACGGAGTACTTCACCCAAGTCACCCTCGGGGTGGGGGAGGAGATGTTGACAGATTTATATTCGGTCGGCACCACGCCCCTGCGGGCCACTGGGGCCGAGTGGGTCGGCCGCTTCACGCGTGACGACACCCCCCTTGACCTCCAACTCACCGTTGACCAAGGCGAGCAAACCCAAGTGCTGCAAGCGCAGGTCGACCTCACCGACCCCAGCTTCATCGACCCCGCCTACAGTTACGTCATCCCCCGACAGTGGCAAGAAATCCACGATCGGAAAAGTAAACCCCTGCTGGACCCTTTTTGGCAGTGGGTCACGCCCTATTTTCCCTACTTGCTTGGCGGGCTGGCGTTGCTGTTTCTGCTGTGGCTCCTCTACGAAATCAGCACCAACCGCCGTGCCCACCTCCATGACTCCGTCGCCTGGCTGCGCTACCACCCTCACCCCGAGCGAGCCTTTGGCGAGCCCCCCCTCACTCCGCTCCTGCGCTTCGACGGCGACACCCCCAAGATTTCCCGCCAACGCTTCCTGCGTGAGCATTTGCTCCACCGTCACCACCTGGGTGAATACACCCCCCTCGACTGGATCAAACGGCATAAGTAAGAGTCACTTGCTACCAAAAAGCCCCCCTCAGCTGAGGGGGGCTTTTTCTGTAATACGGACAAGTAAAATCAATCTCTAAGCTCCCGTTCGTTCTTCGATAATTTTCTTGGCCACACTTTCAGGCACTTTGGCGTATTCACCAAATTCCATGCTATAACTCGCTCGACCTTGAGTCATCGACCGCAGGTCAGTCGCATACCCAAACATCTCCGACAGCGGCACCTTCGCTTTGATAAATTTCGCCAGCCCGCGGTCACCAGTCTCTTGGATGATCCCCCGTTTCGAGGACAAATTCCCCATCACATCACCAATGTAATCATCAGGCGTGATCACCTCCACGTCCATCATCGGCTCGATGATGCTCGCCCCAGCCTTGGGGGCCGTTTCTTTAAAGGCTGAAATCGCCGCAATCTTGAAGGCCAGCTCAGACGAGTCCACATCATGGTAGTTTCCGTCGGTCAGCTCCACTTCCACGTCCACCACGGGGTACCCCGCGCGGATCCCCCGCGTCATCGCCTCTTGGAACCCTTTCTGACACCCAGGGATGTACTCATTTGGGATCGACGCCCCCTTAATGCTGTTGATAAATTTGAAACCAGTACCGGGCTCCGCAGGGCGGATAAACCCAATCACATGACCAAATTGCCCCCGACCACCTGACTGCTTCTTGTGGACATACTCATACGCAGTCTCCTGCGAGATCGTCTCACGGTACGCCACCTGTGGCCGACCAATGTTGGCCTCCACCTTAAATTCTCGCTTCATACGGTCCACGATGATGTCCAAGTGCAACTCACCCATCCCCGAGATAATCGTCTGGTTGGTTTCTTCGTCCGTGTGCACACGGAAGGTCGGATCTTCCTCGGCCAGCTTCTGCAGCGCGATCCCCATTTTTTCTTGGTCGGCTTTGGTTTTCGGCTCGATAGAAATCGAAATCACTGGCTCAGGGAACTCAATCGATTCGAGCACCACTTGGTTGTCTTCGTCACAGAGCGTGTCCCCCGTGCGGGTCGCCTTCAGGCCCACCACCGCCCCGATGTGCCCCGCAGGGATGGCGTCAATTTCTTCTCGGGTGTTGGCGTGCATCTGCAGCAACCGCCCGATACGCTCCTTTTTGCCACTCACTGGGTTGTAGACATAAGAGCCAGACTTTAGCTCACCGCTATACACCCGCACGAAGGTCAACCGACCGACATAGGGGTCAGTCGCGATCTTAAAGGCCAACGCCGCCGTTGGTTCATTTTGGTCTGACTTACGGACGATTTCTACTTCGCTGTCGTCTGGGTCGACCCCCGTCGCTGGGGTGATGTCCAGCGGGGAAGGCTGGTACGCCGTCACTGCGTCCAGCAGTGGCTGCACGCCTTTGTTTTTCAGCGCCGTCCCGGTCAAGACTCCTACAAATTCACCCGCGATAGTCGCCTTACGGATCCCCGCAATGATCTCATCTTGGGTCAGCGCCCCCTCTTCCAGATACTTCTCCATCAGGCTCTCGTCACTCCCCGCAATGGCTTCGACCATTTTTTCGTGCCATTCTTGGGCTTTGTCGGCCATATCCGCGGGGATTTCCTCATCACGGACATCTTTCCCGAGGTCGTCATAGTACACGATCGCACGCATCGTCACGAGGTCGATCACCCCCTGGAAGTCACTCTCTTCACCGATCGGCAGCTGGATCGGGTACGCGTTTTTGGTCAACCGTTGCAAGATCGAGTCATAACTCCGCCAAAACGAAGCCCCTGTTCGGTCCAGTTTGTTGATGAAACACATCCGTGGCACGTTGTACTTATCCGCTTGCCGCCAGACAGTTTCAGACTGGGGTTCGACCCCCGCCACCCCGTCAAACACACACACCGCCCCGTCCAGCACCCGCAGCGAGCGCTCTACCTCCACCGTGAAGTCCACGTGGCCAGGCGTGTCAATGATGTTGATCTGGCAGTCTTTCCAGAAACACGTCGTCGCCGCGGAAGTAATCGTAATTCCGCGTTCTTGTTCTTGCTCCATCCAGTCCATGGTGGCCTCCCCTTCGTGCACTTCACCGATCTTGTGCGACTTCCCAGTGTAATACAAAATCCGTTCCGTACAGGTGGTTTTCCCTGCGTCGATGTGCGCGATGATTCCGATGTTCCGCACCTTGTCGAGCGGATAGTGACTCACTTTACCCATGTAATAGTTGGTTGTATGAAATAATGAGGGTTTCGCCGCGCATGGTAAGGAGGCACCCCCCAGTGTCAAACCGTGCATCGATTCTCTGCTCACCTATTTGTTTTCCCCCTCGGTTTGCCCCCAGCAGGTTTTTTCGTACATTACCCCCGATCCCCCTCCTCTCATTGCTGACACCTTGCCCATGGCAGACGACCTAACCCCACCGACAGACCCCACCGAAGACCAGCTCTTCACCGAAGATGAACCCGACAACAACCCTCGCCTCGTGATGCGAGACATTATTACGGACATGGAGGAGTCTTATCTCTCCTACGCCATGTCGGTGATCGTCTCACGGGCGTTGCCAGACGTGCGCGACGGGCTCAAACCTGTCCACCGACGGATCCTCTACGCCATGCACGAAAACGGCCTGCGCCCCACCGCCAAGTACCGCAAGTCCGCCAACGTGGTCGGAGCCGTGCTGGGGAAATACCACCCGCATGGTGACAGCGCGGTATATATGTCCATGGTGCGGATGGCCCAAGACTTCAGCCTGCGCTACCCATTGGTGGACGGCCAAGGAAACTTCGGCTCGCTCGACGGCGACAACCCCGCCGCCATGCGTTACACGGAAGCCAAGATGACCCGCATCACCGAGCTCATGCTCGAAGATATTGAAAAAGAAACCGTCGACTTTCGGCCCAACTACGACTCCACCACCACCGAGCCCAGCGTGATGCCCAGCACCGTGCCACAGCTCCTTCTTAATGGCACCATGGGGATCGCCGTCGGTATGGCGACCAACATCCCCCCCCACAACCTCGCCGAGCTCGTCGACGCCACCACCCATCTGGTCAACCACCCCGAAGCCACTATCACAGACCTCATGGGCTTCATTAAGGGCCCTGACTTCCCCACTGGGGCAGAGATATACGACGGTGGCGCTCTGAAAAAAATGTACGAAACAGGCCGTGGCGGTGTCATCATGCGCGCCAGCACCAACATCGAAGAAATCCGCGGGGGCAAGCACGCTATCATCGTCACCGAGATCCCCTATCAGGTAAACAAAGCCGACCTCATCATTAAGATCGCCGACCTCGTGAAGGAAAAGAAGATCGACGGCATCTCTGACCTGCGTGACGAGTCAAACCGCGAAGGCGTTCGGGTCGTGATCGAGCTCAAGCGTGACGCCTACCCGAAAAAAATCCTCAACCAGCTCTTTAAGCTCACCCCCCTGCAAAAGAGCTTCAACCTCAACATGATCGCCCTCGTCGACGGCATCCACCCGCGATTGCTCAACCTCAAGCAAGTCTTGACCTACTTCGTCGACCACCGCTACGAAGTCATCGAGCGCCGCACCCGCTACGACCTGCGCATCGCGCAGGAGCGCGCCCACATCCTCGAAGGGCTCAAGATCGCCCTCGACCACATCGACGAAGTCATCGCCATCATCCGCGGCTCCGAAACCAAAGAACTCGCCGCCGAAGCGCTGATGGCCAAGTTTGGCCTCAGCGAAAGGCAAACCAAAGCCATTCTGGAGATGCGACTGCAGACTCTTGCTGGGCTTGAGCGTAAGAAGATCGAAGACGAACTCGCCGAGAAGCAAGCCCTCATCAAAGAACTCGAAGCCATTTTGGCTGACCGTGCTCTTCAAGCCGACATCATTAAGGACCAACTCAAAGCCGCCAAAGTAAAATTCGACAACGGCCGCCGCACCAAGGTCCACGCCCACGCCCTGGGCGAATTCAACGCCAAGGACATCATCCCAGACGAAGATATGCTGGTCGTCTTGACCGAAAAAAACTACATTAAGAGACTCTCCCCCAAAAACTTCCGCACGCAAAAGCGTGGTGGTGTCGGGGTGAAAGGCGCCACCACCAAGGCCGAAGACATCATAGTCAAGTCCATCTTTGGCACCAGTCACAATGATTTGCTCTTCTTCACCTCACAGGGGCGCGTGTTTCAGCTCCCTATGTATGAGATCCCCGAAGCGAGCCGCACCGCCAAAGGCACCCCAATCGTAAACTTCTTGCAGCTCCGCCCAGAGGAGCGCGTTACCGAAGTGCTCAACCTCTCCCGCTCAGTGGGGGAATACATCTTTATGTGTACCAGTGGTGGAACCATCAAAAAGACCGACCTCGCCCAATTTCAAAATATCCGCCGCTCGGGTTTGATCGCCCTCAAGCTCAAAGACGGCGAATTTTTGCACTGGGCCAAGGTCAGCTCAGGCGAAGACGAAGTCTTCCTCGTCACCCAAAACGGCCAGTCCATCCGCTTCCCCGAGGCCGACGTCCGCCCCATGGGCCGCAACGCCGCGGGTGTCCGCGGCATTAAGCTCAAACCAGGGGACACCGTGGTCGAGATGGACGTCCTGCGTGACGACGAAGCCAAACTCCTCGTCGTCACCCAAAACGGTCTGGGCAAGATGACCCGAGTTGACCAATACCGCACCCAGTCACGCGGCGGCAGCGGTGTCAAGGTCGCCAACCTGACCAAGAAAACAGGCCTCGTCGCGGGCGCGCGCGTCATTAGCCGTGACATAGCTGGCGACCTCTTGATCGTCAGCCGCGAAGGCCAAACCATCCGTACCCCGATCGAAACCATCAAAGTCAGCAACCGCTCCACTCAGGGGGTCATCCTCTTCAAAGCCAAAAACGACACCGTCGCGTCGATCTCACTGATCGTCGAACCCGTCGAGCAGGGCTCACTCCTCCCTGAGTAGTCCGTGTAAACCCGCCCCAGTATTCTTCATAGCCCCCCGCTGCGTCACGCGGCGGCTCCCACCGTGAGCACCACGTCTTGCCCTTCTGTGCTCAGCCTGACCACACTGGTCACTATCTCCCGCATCGCTTCGGTCACCACCTCTTCCAGCATGGCTTCGTCGGCGCCCGCCTCGGCCAGTGGCCCCAGCACGGGGGCCAGCAGCTCAGCCGCACGCCATTCCAGTTCTTGGTCACTCTCCGTCACGAAGCTCAACCGCGTCAGGGCCGTCACTTGCTCCTGCGTGAAGCTATACGGACTGTCCGTCGCCCACGCCAGCAGGGCCAGCAGGCCGGCCGCGTCTTCCCCCACGACCTGTTGCACTTCCGTCGCCACCCCACCCAGCAGTGGGTCAGCGTCCGCGGTCACACCACCGACACGCACCAGCACCCCACCCGCCCACGCGCGGTGGGTCAGGGCTGTCAGGTCACGCAGGTCAATGTCCGCCGCCGCTTCCCCCGCCAGCACCCCGATCGTCAGTTGCAAATACGGCTCACCTTCACCGTCGGCGGGCACCACGGGGGACAGGCTCACCCCAGCCCGCAGCACACGCTCAGTCAGCTCGGTCGGGTCGTCGGGCAGCTCCTGCCAGAGTTTCACCGCCGTGATTGGCTCCGTCGCCGCCAACCGTTCATACTCCCCCAGCACCTCCCCCACCGTCTCGGTGTCGACCCCCTGCAGGGCCGCAGGCGCTGGCCCACGACTGACCACTATTTGCCCCGCTTCCCGCAGGGCCACTATTTCCTCTGGGCTGATCTTTGGCTTATTCATCAAGGTATTATAGCACCTGTTTGCCCCCGCAGCATATTGTATTAATCAAAAAACACCCCCAGACAACTCAGTGTCTGGGGGCGTAGAGGAGAGAGAGGCCCCTATATCGGGCACTATTCAGTAAGCATTGTTGAGGTCTACCACTCGAGTGATCCCCCTTGTTGATACTCCGTCACGCGTGACTCAAAGAAATTCTTTTCTTTTGACAGATCCATAATTTCACTCATCCACGGGAAAGGGTTTGACGCGTTGTACACCTTGTCGAGGCCAATACGCTCCAAGCGTCGGTCAGCAATGAACTGCAAGTATTCATTCACCGTGTCGGACCGCAGCCCAAGGATACCCCGCGGCAGGGCGTCTTTAGCGTACAGTTCTTCCAGTTCCACCGCTCGGGTGATGTTATCAGTCAGTTCTTGCTTAAACTCAGGCGTCCAGATCTCTGGGTGCTCGGCCACCAGCTGGTTGATGAGCTGCTGGCCAAACGACAAGTGCACCGACTCATCCCGCAGGATGTACTGAAACTGCTCCCCGGTCCCCACCATCTTGTTGTTTCGCAGCAGCGACAGCATCATGGCAAACCCCGCATAAAAGAAAATCCCTTCCATAATCACATAGTACCCCACCAGGTCATGCACCAGCTTCTGGATTGACGCAGGGTCGTCCATGTTCACCTCAAAGCTCGGGTCCATGATCGACTTCGTCAGACTGACCACGAAGTCATCCTTTTCCTTAATCGAAGGAATCGTTTCGTACATGGTGTAGATATCATCTGGGTCAAGGCCCAGTGTGTCACAGCAATAAATGAACGTGTCGGTGTGGATCGCCTCTTCATACGCTTGGCGCAGGAGGTACTGCCGGCACTCAGGGTTGGTGATGTTTTTGTAGACCGTCAGCACGATGTTATTCGCCGTCAGGCTCTCCGCCGTGCTAAAAAATCCCAAATTCCAGATAATCATCCGTCGCTCGTCTTCGGTCAGACCATCTTGGCTTTTCCACAGTTCGATGTCCGCCTGCATACTCACTTCCTCAGGGATCCAATTATTCGCCACCCCCTGTTTGTAGCACTCCCGCGCAAAACTGTACTGGATCGGCAAGATTTTATTCGGGTCAGTCGAGCTACGGTTAATCAGTGACTTTTTCTTTGTCCGCAGGTGGAAGGGAACTTCTTCCGCCGCTGCCGCAGGGGCAGCAGGGGCCGCGGTGCTCATGGGGCTGCTGCTGGGCGCGGTGCCAGCCAGTGAAGCCGTGGTATTCGTCTGCAAACCAGTGGTGGGCTGGGCCGCTGTGGCAGTGGGGTTCATCATGGTGAAGGAGAGAGAGAAAAAAAGTCAAAATGTGTTTTCCACAATTCAGTGTCGCAACTTATTCAGAAATTATGCACTTTTCCACATTTCTGAAATTCAGCGCTGCACAACATATTGTGTGACAATCAAAAAGTACCCACTACATATAGTGGGTCAACCATTTTTTCTTCCCTCGTCATTCCCTTCACTGAAATGTAGCAATCCAGTCCCCCAGAGCACGCTGTTTTCGCTTGCTCTGACTCTGGGCTCCATTTATGTTTCCCCCCCATGATCTCCTCCGAAGACGCTGGCCGCATCACCCGTTCCCCCCGCGGGAAGTTCGTCTATAAGGGCCAACGGCCCAACAAAACCGCCAAAGTGTTTGGCATCCGTCAAAAGGTGCGCCACCCCGAAGCCGTGAAAGAATTCTTGGCCGAGCTGATCGCCGCCCCCCCGTCAGACGGCAAAGCTCTCGAGAAACGCAAATGCGCCTTCTCAGCACGCGCCCAGGTGCCGACCATCCACAACCGTGAGCTCACCGTTATGGCCGAGGGCCTCACCCTGCCCCCCGCACTCAAAAAGCTCCTACAAAAGCGAGCCGTCCGCACCATTTCAGGCGTGTCCCCCATCGGCATCTTGACCAAACCCTACCCCTGCCCAGGGCAGTGCGTCTATTGCCCGACCGAAGACCGCATGCCCAAGAGCTATATGTCCAACCAACCCGCCGCCGCGCGGGCCCTGCGTAATAAATTCCACCCCCACCGCCAAGTCCGCAACCGCATCATCGCCTTGCAGGAGTCAGGCCACCCCGTTTCCAAGCTCGAAGTAATCGTGATGGGCGGCACGTGGAGCTTCCTCCCGCACAAGTACCAGTCATGGTACGTCAAACGCTGCTACGACGCCGCCAACCAAACCACCCCCGACGAAACCCCAGCCAGCCGCGGCCAGACTCTCGCTCAGTCACAGACCATTAACGAAACCGCCAGCAAGCGGATCATCGGCCTCACACTCGAAACCCGCCCAGACTTCATCAACGAACGCGAACTCGTACGAATGCGCCGCTACGGCTGCACGAGGATCGAGATCGGTGTCCAAACCCTCGACGACGACATCTCCCGCCTCACTAAGCGCGGCCACGGCCTGCGCCACGTCATCAAGGCCCAAAAACTCATGAAAGACTTCGGGTTCAAGGTCTGCTGGCACCTCATGCCGGGGCTCCCTGGTGCCACGCCAGCGCGCGACCTCGCTATGCTGCGGCAAGTCTTCGAGCGCGAAGACTGCCGCCCCGATTTTATTAAGATCTACCCTTGCGTCGTGCTAGAGACCGCCGAACTCAAAGACTGGTGGGCCGACGGCAAATACGAGCCCTACGACGACGAAACCATCGTTAAAATCCTCCTGCAATTTAAGCCCTTCGTGCCTGAATATTGCCGCATCATGCGCCTGATGCGCGACATCCCCGTCACCAACATCCTCGACGGCGCCAAGTTCAGCAACCTCCGCCAGATCCTCAAAGATCAACCGCACAAACTCCGCCAGATCGTCGGGGAAGAATTTTACGCCGAGCACGACCTCGAGCACCGCGGCTGGCCGTGTCGGTGCATACGCTGCCGCGAGGTCGGCTTTCAGCAACTGACAGAAGACACCCCCCAGCCCGTCCTCGTCCGCCGTGACTACCCCGCCTCCGACGGGCTCGAGAGCTTCCTCTCCTTTGAGTCCCCCGACCACTCCACGCTCTACGCCCTGCTGCGCCTGCGTCGCCCCAGTGGGCAACAGTTCTCGCATTTTCGGTCAGTGCTGCACGACGCCGCCTTGATCCGCGAAGTCCACTCCTACGGCGCTGAGCGCTCCGTCGGCGAAGGGCAAGGCGTCGGCCAGCACCGTGGTCTGGGGCGTCGACTCATCGCCGAAGCCGAGCGCATCGCCCGCGAAGAGTGGCAGCTCAAACGCATGACCATCATCGCTGGGGTCGGCACGCGTGAGTACTATCGTAAATTCGGATACACCCTCCGCAGTACCTACATGACCAAGAAGTTATAATTTTTCTGAAAAACTCTGCCCCCCAGCACAAAATCCACCCCCCACCGCCTCGTCTTCACCACCCGATCTGTGGTATACTCCTCTGATGCGCTCACCCGTCTGTCTCGGCCGTGGCTGGTGGCTGCCAGGGCTTCTGGTGGTGGTCGGGGTGTGCCTGTGGCCGCTGGCGGCCCTCGCGCAGGACGAAAGTACCACCGACAGCTCCAGCGGTGATGTCTGCACGGGGGAGTGCGAAAGCCTGTCACTCAGCCGCTGTCAGTCCCTCTACACTGAAAAAAAGGCCAACGCAGACAACACCGAAAAGTACTACCTCGACACCATCCTCACCCCGTCTGAAACCACCAGCAACCCTGACAGGGCCGTGGCCATCGACGCCACCTCCAGCACGTTTTTAGAGGAAAAAAAGCTCTTCCTCACCCCCTACTACCAGTTCACCGGCCCCCGTGACGTCTTCACCGCCCCCAGCGACCCCGACACAGACACCACCAAAAACAAACCCCTCCAAGCCCTCAGACGCTACTGCACCCCACTCGAAACGTCCGACCACTGGCTCGACCACACGCAAAACGGCCGGCCCTCCGCCGCCACCGCCGCTGACAGCTCCCTCCCCGCCCCAGACGACAAAACAGGCAAATACGTCTGCAACTTCCGTCAGGCCTTCGGTCAGGGTGACAGCGCCGCCATGACCTACACCCAACAGATCAAAGGCCAAGAAAAAGAGTTTACTCTCTACCAACCAGACGCGGGCATCTACGCCTTCCCCCCTGGCCAAGCCCAACCGTGGGAAGCCCTCCAAGAATTTTTCGCCTTCGGGTGCCAGACTTTCATCGACAATGTCGGCATCAGCGAAGCCGAAGGCCAGCTGCACTGCCAGCAGCAGGTATATGCCCCAGAGCTCATCCGCACCCAGCAGCTCCTCTCTGGCTCGGGCACGTTTTTGGAGGAAACCAACGGCGTGTTGCAATGCCCCGAAGGTGACCAGAAATGCGCCTTCACCAAAGTGGCCGCCACCCACGCCCAGAAATACTTCCCCGAAGCCAGCCACGGCCTCCCAGCCACTATCTTCCAGCAACTCGAAAAAAACATCCATCTCGGCCAGCAGCTCTACACCGCCAAGTCCGACCCTGGGCAATTCTACGCCTGCGTTGAGACAAACTACCACACCCCCTTGCGCAAAAAACTCGAAGAACTCCGCGACCAAAACGCCAAACAAAAAACCGAAGCCACCACCCGCCAGATCAACAACATCGAATACCACCAGGGCCAGCTGCGCGTCATGCAAGCCAACAGCATTTTTGCTATCCAGACCATCCACGACCTCTACGACCAATACTACCGCTGGCTGCAGCAACAGCAGTCCCGCATTAAGCAATACCTCATCAACGACAGCGTCAGCCAGTTCGACATCCGCCGCATCAGCATCGGTGACAGCGCCCACCATGTGTTGATCGACAAGATCGGCAAAGGCACCGCCACACTGGAGGACCGCGACGTCAATCTCTTCACGCGTATCATCCGCCTGGCCACGGGGGTGGCGGGCACCTTCGGGGTGATAATGCTCGTGATCGGCGCCTACTACATGATCATGTCCCAAGGCGACGAAAACACCCTCCAGCAAGGGAAAAACGTCGTCCAATACGCCCTCATGGGTCTGGCCTTGGTCTTCCTCAGCTACATCATCGTGCAGTTTGTCATCTCCGCCCTGTTTACCTCTGGCCAGTTATGAGGCAGCTCTTTCTACTGACCTTGAGCCTCTGGGTGCTGCTGCTGGGCAGTGCCCCCCACGCCTTTGCCCAAGACGAAAGCACCAGCACCGACCAAACCACCAAAGAGTGCGACCCATACAAACAAGAAAACGGCAGCTGGGTGCTGAATGTCGATGAGAATGACAACCTCGTCGGTGAGGAGTGCCAGCCCTGCAATAAGCGTACCCCCAACGAACGCTGCCACCTCAAACTCACCGACGACACGGGTACCCTCAAGGGCGACCCCACCGAACTGATCAATTTCTTCCGCCAAAAACTCCCCGCAGGTCAGTGCGTCAATGTCTTCTACACCGCCACCGACGACAGCCAGCCCCCCATCCCCATCCCCCCCATCCGTAATCTCGAAACACTCGAACGCTGGCCCTGCTTCTGTGCCGAGTCCCCCGACGGCAGGATCAAGTGGTGGAGCACCGTCGAGACCACCGACTACGTCATCGACCCCGACCAGCTGGCCGTTGTGCAGGCCCAGGGCCTCGACTCCGCGGCCGAGCGCTACGAAATCTCCAAACTCCCGCGCATCCCCACCACGCAGTATTATGCCCAAGAGGTACGATATTGCATCCCGCTGGAGGAAAGCCTGGGCGACCTCAGCGCCGTCACGGGCACCACGGGGGTCGACCTGCTTTCCAGCTACGTCACGGTGGCGTTTCGCTACGGCGCGTCACTCATTGGCATTGTCTGCGTGCTGGTCATCGTCATCAGCGGCGTGCAGATGAGCATCGCTGGCTTCGACCAAAACCAATACGAACAAGGCAAAACCCGCATCATTCAAGCCCTCGCCAGCATGGCGCTCCTCTTCCTCTCGGGGGCACTTCTGCGCACCATCAACCCCTCTTTCTTTGTCGTCGACAAAGACACCGACGGCGACGGCCTCACCGACGCGATCGAACAAGAGTACGGCTTCAACCTCAACGACCCCAGCGACGGCTTCGCTGCCGACGCCGACGGCGACACCTTCAGCAACTACCACGAAGCCATCAACGGCCTGCACCCCCGCGTGCCCAACCCTGACAACGACGCCAACGGCCTCCCCGACGAGTGGGAAGTCTTCATGGAGTTAGTCGACGGCACTGGGCGGCCCTACCGCCCCCCCATCAACTACGCCACCATGGACCCCGACAACGACGGCCAGACCAACCTGCAAGAGTTCTACGCAGGGCGCGACCCCCTCTTCCCCGAGGCAGTCGGCACCATCGACAGCGCCGCCACCTCCACCGAAGAGTAGATTAAATTTTTGCACGCCCCCCTTCACTCCCCTCACCCCGCCAAGTGTCGCCACGCCGCGTATGCCACCGCCGCCACCACGGTGTTGAGCACCACCCCCCACGCAATGTCGATAAACACAATCCCCAACGGCCAATCCTTAAGGGTCGCCAGCGCCGTCAGCTCAAAGGTCGCATAGCACAGCCCCCCCAGCAGCGCCCCCTGCACCGCCGCTTGACTGACTGACTGGCTCGGCCACACCGCAAAGTGCAACACCCCCGCTAAATACAGCAAGTAAAACACCGCCGCCGCCACCCAGTTCACTTGGTCGGTCATAATGTACCCCAAGTATTCCAGATAAAACCCCTTCCCGATCACCCCCAGCCAGAGCCCATCCATCACCGTGAAGGTCACCAGCGCCGCAATGTACGTTCCTATGTAGGTTGTCATGCCACTGACTCTAGCCCAATTCCCCCCACCGCTCAACGCCGCTCCCCCTGACATTCGTAGACACCTCTCACGGATTGTTTTACGTTGAAATCCCTCACATGAAAATTTTTTTCAGCGGCATCGGTGGCATCGGCACCTCAGCGCTCGCCCAGTGGTACTCCCACCAGGGCCACGACGTCAGCGGGTCCGACCGCCAAAGCACCGAGATCTGGCCCATCCTGTCCCAGCAGGGCATCACCCTCACCACCGACCAGACCGCGTCCAACATCACCCCCGACCTTGATCGTGTCATCTACTCCGAAGCCGTCCCCCCCACCCAGGCCGAACGCGCCCAGGCTCGCACCCTCGGGGTCGAGCAGCGCAGCTACTTTGAGGTCTTAGGTGAGATCAGCCAGCAATCACCCACACTGGCCGTCACGGGCACCCACGGCAAGACCAGCACCGTCAGCCTGCTGGGCACAGCCCTTGGGCACCTCGGGGCGGACCCACGCGTGCTGGTCGGGGCCCGCGTGCGTGATTTCAATGGCCGCAACTTCCGCCCAGGCAACGGCCACTGGACACTCCTCGAAGCCTGCGAGTACCGCGCAAACTTCCGCCACCTGCACCCCGAGGTCGTCCTCCTGACGAATGTCGAGCACGACCACCCCGACGCCTTCCCCACCATGGCCGACTACGAGGCCGCCTTTGTGTCATTTTTGTCACAGACCCAGCAGGTCTACTACCACGCGGCCGACACCCACGCCGCCCGCTTGGTCACCCGCAGCGGGGCCACCCCCCGCCCCGTGTCGGCGCTGCCGCGTCCCATCACCTTGCAGGTGCCAGGGGCACACTATCGGGCCAATGCCACCCTCGCCCATGCGTGGCTCCACGACCAAGGCTACCCCGACGACACCATCCGCCAGGCCCTGCACCAGTGGCAGGGCTCCGCCCGTCGGTTAGAGCGCAAACCCGACTACCTGGGCCGCATCATCTACTCTGACTACGGCCACCACCCCACCGAGATCACCGCCACCCTGCAGGCCCTCGGCGAAGCCCACCCCGAAGTCCCCATCCACCTCATCTACGAACCCCACCAGCACGCCCGCACCCGCGCCCTCTGGCAAGACTTCGTGGCCGTGCTGCGACCCGTGTCGCACTTGGCCCTTTGCCCTATCTACGCCGCACGCGACACCCCCACCGACCAGCAATCTATCCGCATCGAGTCCCTCCAGCGCGACATCGGCCACGGCACCGTCGTGCGCAGTGCCGCCGACCTCAGCACCTGGGCGGAGTCCGTTCCACAGGGCCACATCATCCTCTGCATGGGCGCGGGCCAGATCGACTCCCTGTCACAGGCCGCCTTTGCCGTTTCACGTTAGGAAACACTGATAAAGTCTCGTCAATCATAAAAAGAGAGATTTTGGGAAGATTTTTTACGACAGGTTCTCACGGGGTCTTTCGACCCCGTGACGGTTCTGGAGTGAAAAAGCACCCCAAAGATCCTTTTTTGATGGCGACTCTTTATCAATGTTTTTCACATCTTTTTGAGTTTATCAGTGTTTCCGTTAAGGAAACACTCACAAAGTTTCGCTCGGTAGTGTTGAGTCCCCCCACCAGTCTCAGTACCCTCCACCGCGACCCCTTTCTTGCTGGCCCCCTCTTGCCCATGTCCGCCATCCTCGACTCGCTCAACCCCGCCCAGGCCCAAGCCGTCCAAATCACCGCTGGCCCTTTGTTGATCTTGGCGGGGGCGGGCAGTGGCAAGACCAAATGCCTCACCCACCGCATCGCCTACCTCATGACCCAAGGCATCGAAGGCGACAACATCTTGGCCGTCACCTTCACCAACAAAGCCGCCAACGAAATGAAATCCCGCATCGAGTCCCTCCTGCGGTCCACCACCGAAGTCCAACGCCCCATCATGCCCACTGTCGGCACCTTTCACGCCATCTGTGCACGGTTGCTGCGACGCCACATCCAGCAGCTCCAGTCGGGCTATGACCGCAACTTTGTCATCTTCGACACAGACGACAGCCGCTCATTGATGAAACTCCTCATCAAAGAGTCAGGCTACAGCGATAAAGAGATCAAATACCGCGCCGTGCTCAGCCACATTTCCCACGCCAAAAACCACCTCATCTCCCCCGACCAGCTCGCCGCCGAGCTCGAATCCAACCGCTTCACCCAAGCCGTCAAAAAACTCTACCCCCTCTACCAAAAGCGACTCAGAGACCACAACGCCCTCGACTTCGACGACTTGCTCAAGGTCACCGTCGAGCTCATGGAGCAATGCCCAACAGTGCTAGAGCAATACCGAGCACGGTGGCAGCACATCATGGTTGACGAGTACCAAGACACCAATTTCGCCCAATACCGCCTGATCCGCCTGCTGGCCGACCCCCGCCAAAACCTCTGCGTCATCGGCGACGACCACCAGTCCATTTACTCTTTCCGCGGTGCCGACTACACCAACATCCTTAATTTTAATAAAGACTTCCCCCAGGCCGCCGTCATTAAGCTCACCCGCAACTACCGCTCCACAGGGCACATCCTCGACTGCGCCAACTCCCTCATCTCACACAACCGCACCGGCCACCAAAAAGAGCTCTGGACCGAAGAAAACGACGGCGACAAAGTGCAGATCGTCGAAGTCCGCAACGAAAAAGAAGAAGGCAACGAAATCGCCAAAGACATTAAGGATTATGTACGCGAACAGGGCGGTGACTACCACAGCTGCGCCATCCTCTACCGCATGAACGCCCAGTCCCGAGCCATCGAAGAAGCCCTCCTCCGTCTGCAGATCCCCTACCAGATCGTCGGCGGCGTACGGTTTTTTGACCGCCGCGAGATCAAAGACCTCATCGCCTACCTCCGCCTTATCTTCAACCCCCGCGACGACCTCGCCTTCCTGCGCATCATTAATGTCCCCAAACGAAAGATCGGTAAAACCACCCTCGAAGCCTTGGGTGAGTACGCTCGCGCCTACACCATGGGCCTGCTCGAAGTCTGCCAAGACGCCGCAGAGCTCACCTTCCTCAACGCCAGCAAACGCAAAACCCTGCAAGACTTTGCCGACATGATTCTCAAATTCCGTCAGCAATACGGCACCAAACCCATTTCCATCCTCCTCGACCGCCTGATCGAACACATCAAATTCCTCGAACACCTTGACGACGGCACCGCCGAGGGCGAGAGCCGCCAGCAAAATGTCCGCGAACTCTTTTCCGTCGCAGGGCGGTACGACACCGCCGACGAACCCCTCGCCGCCTTTCTGGAAGGCGTCGCCCTGATGAGTGACACCGACAAGCTCAACGACGCCGACGACCGCGTCACCTTGATGACCATCCACAGCTCCAAGGGCCTCGAATTCCCCCGCGTCTACCTCCCAGGGTGGGAGGAGGGGATCATCCCCTCACAGTCCTCCCAGCTCCACTTTGAGGGCGTCGAAGAAGAACGCCGCCTTGGCTACGTCGCCATCACACGGGCCGAAGCCCATCTCCGTATATACCACACCCGCCAGCGGATGCTCTACGGTCGGACAGAGATCGCCAGCCCCTCCAGCTTCCTGCGTGAGCTAACCGACTCCGCCACCCAAGTGCACTCCTACGGCGCCAGCGCCGATGGCCACTACGCCTCTTGGCTGACCAGCGGCACCAGCTTCAGCACCCCACCCGTCAACCGCTCAAGGGTGCAGACCCCTCTGAGTCGTGCCACCCGTGACGCCCCCACCCCCGAGCCCTTCAGCGACGAAACCCCCGACGCCGTCAACCTCCGCCCAGGTGACAAGATCGAGCACCAGTCATGGGGCAATGGCACCGTCGTGGCCGTGCGGGGTGACGTCCTGTCCGTCAGCTTCGCGTCCAAGGGACTCAAAAAGCTCGTCGCGTCAGTCGCCCCCATCCGCAAGTGCCTCGAATAACGTTCTCATGCCCCACCTGCTCACCGCTGGCCTCGACGAAGCTGGCCGCGGAGCCCTGGCTGGCCCCGTGGTCGCAGGGGCGGTCATCCTCCCCACAGGGGTCATCCCCCCGCCCGAGCTCACCGACAGCAAAGCCCTGACCGCTCCCCAGCGTGAGGCACTCTACACCTGGGTCACCACCCACTGCGTGTGGGGCGTGGGGAGCGTCAGCGCCAGCACCGTTGACCAGCTCGGCATCAAGCCCGCCACCCACAGTGCCATGCAACAGGCCGTGGCCCGTCTTCAGCCCGCCCCCACCCAGCTACTGGTCGACGGTCGCGACGGCTTTCAGTTTGCCGTCCCCAGCCAAGACATCATCCACGGTGACGCGCTGCACCCGTGCATCAGTGCCGCGTCCATCATCGCCAAAGTCACCCGCGACCGCACCATGGTGGCGGCCGCCGCTACTCACCCACACTACGGCTTCGCCCAGCACAAAGGCTACGGCACTGCCCCCCACTTGGCCGCGCTGCGGGCCCACGGTCATTGCGGTCTCCACCGCCAGAGCTTCGACCCGCTGCGTACTTGGTTGACCCAGCGGACACTCTTCGACCTCTAGTTCCGCTCAGGTCAGGCAGGTCAGCAATGTGCGCTCTTACTGGCTCGCTTTTCCTTCAGCCAGCCGCTCCGCCGCAATGATCGTGTTCTGGATCAACGACACCACCGTCATCGGCCCCACCCCCCCGGGCACTGGCGTGATGCACTTCGCCCGTGGGCTCACACTGTCATAGTCCACATCCCCCGTCAGTTTCCCTGCCTCCGTACGGTGTATCCCCACATCTATCACCACCGCCCCCTCACGGACGTGCTCCGCCGTGACGAAGTTTGGCCGCCCCACCGCCACCACGAGGATGTCCGCCTGCCGCGTGTGGTGACTCAGGTCACGCGTGCGACTGTGGCAGATCGTCACCGTCGCATTCGCGTTGAGGAGCAACCCCGCCACGGGTTTCCCCACAATGTTTGACCGCCCCACCACCACCGCGTGCGCCCCCGACACTTCCACCCCACTCGCCCGCACTAGGTGCATTATCCCCTGCGGCGTACAGCACGCCAGACACTCCTCCCCCTGAAACAGCTTCCCCACATTGTCAGGCGTAAACCCATCGACATCCTTCGCAGGGTCAATCGCCTTCAGGATCGCCGGCACAGAGATATGGTCAGGCACAGGCAGCTGCACTATCACCCCGTGTATGCTCTCATCCCGATTGATCTTCTCTATCACCTGCAAGATTTCCGCTTCCGTGACCGTTTCTTCATACCGCCACACCTCAGACACTATCCCCGCCTTCGCCGCCGATTTCTCTTTTTGCCGCACATAAGACGCCGACGCCGCGTGGTCACCTATCAGCACCACCACCAGTTTAGGCGTTATCCCTTTTGCCTGCAGGGCCTCCACCCGCGGGCGCAGGTCATTGGTGATGATTTCCGCCGACAGCGTGCGGCCAGACAAGACATTATTTGGCGTGTTGGGAGCAGTCATGTGAGTCATGATAATGAGAAAGAGTAAGAACTGTCAGGAGTGAAATAGGGGAGGGGACAGAAGTAGGAAAACCTACCGCTGCAAGCGGTCAGTCACCAGCTGCAAGATTTCATCGTTTATCTGCCCAGGGGTGTGCAGCGCACCGTCCGTATCCACAGGGATCCGCACCCAGCGGAAATCCGTCTCACAGCGTTGGAGCGCCACCTCCCGCACGTGCGCAAGGTACACCTCATCCGCTTCGTGCAGGTCAGGCAACCGCCCCTTCGCGTGGTGTATCTGCGCCCGAGCCTCAGGCGACGCATCCAAAAACAGCACGAGGCTCTCCCGCGGGAACCCAAACACATCATACTCCAGCTGTTCCACATACGCCGACAGCTGTTGTCGCTCCGCCTCGTCCGTGGCGCGGGCTGGCGTATATATCAGGTTCGAAGTCACCCCACGGTCAAACAGCACCACGTCATACCGCTGGCGCAGCTCTTCCACTTCATCGACAACCGCTATCCTATCCGCCGCATACAGCGCCGCGATCATCTGCGGCGGGATGTCATGAAAATTCCCCAGCTCCCCCCGCAGGTATGCCGAGATCCGAGCCCCCGCATTCGTGACGCTATACCCAGGGAACCGTCGCCACCCCACCGTGATCGACCGCTCCGCCAGCCGTTCGAGCAGCAACTCCGTCTGGGTTGATTTCCCACAAGCATCCAGCCCCTCCAAAACGATTATCGGCGCAGTCATAGTCAAGCAATGATGAGTATTGAGAGCACCCTGCCTTCCCGTAAGGGCCCAAGAAGCCCAAAAGGCAGCAGCGCAAAATCCGCCCCTAGGGTAGGCAAAGGTGATACGCTTGGCTATACATTCTGTGATGACGCAGCTCCTCGGCATTCTCAATGTCACCCCAGACTCGTTTAGTGACGGCGGCAAATATGACGAACCCACCGCCGCCCTCACCCAGTGTGCGCACCTGTTTGCCACGGGGGCCACGTGGGTCGACGTCGGGGCCCAGAGCACCCGCCCACACGCCACCGTACTGACAGCCGCCCAAGAGCAAGCCCGCCTCCAGCGTTACCTCCCCCAGCTCATGGCCGCCTACGGCCCGCACATCTCCCTCGACAGCTACCACCCCGCGTCAGTCGCCTACTACCTCAGCCTCGGCGGCCAGATCATCAATGACGTCTCAGGCTTTGCAGACCCCCACATGCGCCGCCTGGCCGCTGACAGCGGGGCCACCTGCATCGTCAACCATTGCCCAGGGGGTGACCCCACCACCGTGCACGACGGCCCCCCCCTGACAGACGGCCACCTCGTGGTCAGCGACCTCCTCGCCCGCCGCACCCAGATGATGAGCGACGGCATAGACTCTGATAAGATCATCCTCGACCCAGGCATCGGCTTCGGCAAGAGCATGGAGCTCAACCATGCCCTGCTTGATTTCGCCGCGTGTGTGCCCGCCGACATCCCCGTCTTGATCGGCTTCTCCAAAAAGCGCTTCCTCGGCCAGGCCCGCTTCACTCCACCGCCCAATGTTGCCGCCGCCCAGCGGGCCGTGTCCGCAGGGGCCGCGTGGCTGCGCGTGCATGACCCAGAGTGGTACGCAGTCTAGATTCCTCCTTTCATCCCCACCGCCTGCCCACCCTCAGCTGCATTCGCCCCACTACCACCGGCAGCTGCCTCCAGCCCCAGCGGCGCAAACCCCACCCCCGCCGTTGCAGGTGACTCCCCGCTCATTGGTGCATCACCCCCCATCGGGGCCGCCCCCCCCATCATTGATTTTCCCATTTCAGGCCCCACCCCCGTCCCTGTCACTGGGCCGTCATCCTCGGCCTCATTTGGGGCCCCCAGCCCCGCCAGATACGCCGCATTCGGATCATACCCAAATTCATCCTCGCCCGACTTCGGGCCATCACCCGCAGGGTCCGCCAGCTGCACAGCGCTCATCGGCGTGTTTTCACTCACATACATCTCACCACCCAGCGCAGCACTCCCTTCCCCCAGTCCGCCTCGTTCACTCGCCTTGTGGTTATATTTGTCCACCACCGCCGCCACCCGCCGTTGCACATACCCCACCCGCTCC
Organism: Candidatus Altimarinota bacterium; assembly: GCA_020631075.1. GTDB lineage: Bacteria > Patescibacteriota > Gracilibacteria > UBA4473 > UBA4473 > JAHDHX01. Next base: position 151,736 of record JAHDHX010000003.1, on the reverse strand, counting down.
CGTAGCGCCTGTGGCCCCTGCAGCACCCGCGTGACCGCATTTTCCACACTGTCACGCAGGGCCGCCACTTTACTCTCCCCCCAGTACTTTACCCGCTCCCACACTGTTAGGTTTTCTATCGGCGCTTCCCACGCCGCTCGGGTCGGATCATCAAATGATTTCATCAACTACTATTTTAGCATGAATTAATTGCACAATGCGAATCGCTTTCCCTTTTGCCCACCGCAAACGGTTGTCAGCCCTCCCGCAAGCGTGTACCGTGCGCCTGATTTTCCCTTTTGCATCATTTTCTTCTTATGGCAGACACACCTTCCTACGGCGCCCAAGACATTCAGGTTCTCGAAGGGCTTGACCCCGTCCGCAAACGCCCGGGGATGTACATCGGCTCGACGGACGTCCGTGGGCTGCACCACCTGTGTTGGGAGGTTGTCGACAACGCCATCGACGAAGCCATGGCTGGCCACTGTGACCACATCACAGTTGAAATCCACACCGACGGCTCCCTGAGTGTGCAGGACAACGGTCGGGGCATCCCCGTGGCTAAGCACCCCAAGACAGGCATGTCTGCCGTCGAAACCGTGCTGACGGTGCTGCACGCGGGGGGGAAGTTCGGCGAAGGCGGCGGGTATAAAGTCTCAGGGGGGCTGCACGGCGTGGGGGTCAGCGTAGTCAACGCCCTGTCTGTCCGCACCGAAGTCACCGTTGAGCGCGAGGGCGGCGTGCATTTCGTCGCGTTTGAGCGCGGCGTCGCCGCCGAACCCCTCAAACGCGTCGGCGACAGCGACCGCACAGGCACCCGGGTCCACTTTTGGCCCGACGGCTCTATCATGGAAGTCCTCGACTTCGACTTCACCACCCTGCAAAAACGCCTCCGACAGCAGGCTTACCTCACCCGTGGCATCACCATCACTCTGCTCGACCATCGCCCAGGGTCAGAAAATGCCTGCCAATTCTACTTCGAAGGCGGCATCAAGTCCTACGTCCGCCACCTCAATAGCGGCCGCTCACACATCAGCGACATCATCTGGGCAGAGGGCGAAATGGACGACGTCACCTTCGAGGTCGCCCTGCAATACACCACCGAGTACCGCGAACACATCACCAGCTTCGCCAATAACATCTCCACCACCGAGGGCGGCACCCACCTCACAGGGTTTGGCATGGCCCTGACCAGAGTGCTCAATAAATACGCCCGCGAGCACAACCTCCTCAAGGAAAAAGACCCCAAATTCACCAACGACGACGTCCGCGAAGGCGTCACCGCCGTCATCTCCGTCAAAGTTCCCGAGCCCCAGTTTGAGGGCCAGACCAAATCCAAACTCGGCAACAGCGAGGTTCGAACCATCTCTGACCGCATTTTTACCAAAAAACTTTCAGAATATCTGGCCGAAAACCCCAACGCCGCCAAATCCATCATTAATAAATGTGCGTTGGCCACCCGTGCCCGCCTGGCGGCCCGCGCCGCCCGCGAAACGGTCATCCGTAAAGGCGCCCTCGAAGGCAGCACCTTGCCGGGGAAGCTCGCCGACTGCTCATCCAAAAACCCCGCCGAGTGCGAACTCTACATCGTCGAGGGTGACTCCGCGGGTGGGTCAGCCAAGCAAGGCCGCGACCGCCACACGCAGGCTATTCTCCCGTTGCGGGGCAAGATCCTCAACACCGAAAACGTCCGCCTCGAAAAAATGCTCAGCAACAACGAAGTCAAAAACCTCGTCATCGCCATGGGCGCGTCCGTCGGCGACTCGTTTGACATCACCAAGCTCCGCTACGCCAAGATCGTCATCATGACCGACGCCGACGTCGACGGCGCGCACATCCGCACCCTCATCCTCACCCTGCTCTACCGCCACTTCCGTCCCCTGCTCGAAGCTGGCAACATCTACATCGCCCAACCCCCACTCTATAAGCTCAGCAAAGGTAAGAAGTCATGGTACGCCATGACCGACGCCGAGCGCGACACCCTGCAAGCCGAGCACAGCGTCAAAGGCGAAAACATCCAGCGTTATAAGGGTTTAGGTGAGATGAACCCCGACCAACTGTGGGAAACCACCATGGACCCCACCACCCGCACCATGGCCAAGGTAACGCTTAACGACGCCGAACGCGCCGACCACATCTTCTCTGTCCTCATGGGGTCGGAAGTCCTCCCACGGCGGCAATTCATCCAGCAGCACGCGTCCGAAGTGAAGGATTTGGACATATAGGCGATATGTCTCAAGAGCCAATTCTGAACGCTGAAGACGACGCACTAAATCGTGAGGTTTATGTGCAGTCTTTATACGACTATATTAAGAGAGAAAATTTTTCTGGTGGAACACAAGTAATCAGTGTTCAAGGCGGTTGGGGAAGCGGAAAAAGTTCGATACTAAATTTATTGCAGCTTGAATTAGAAAAAGGAGATTCAAAAAACGATAAACCGCCGTATAAGGTAATCCGATCTAGCCTCTGGGGAATTAACCATAATGTGTGGTATGAGTCACACTTTTTTCTGCAAATTTTAAAACATTACGAATTAAAACTTTCAAATGAATTCATTTCTGTGAGTAGTTATTTTTTTGGACTTATTCCGAAGATTAAAACATGTGTGCCTCCTGAATATAGAATAACTTTTGAAGTAATTCAGCATCTTATCAAGGCGATTGAGAGTGCTGAACGAAAAAATATAGACACTCAGATCCAAGCCCTCTTTGAGCAGAAAAAATCAATCAGAAAGTTCTTGTCTGCAGCAAAAATTCAGCCGCCAGTAATTTTTCTTGATGACCTCGACCGATTGGATGGTGAAGAGTTAAGAAATTTCTTGAGAATCATTAAACACAATCTCGACTTTACCCAGTGTATATTTGTATTGGCCTATGATGAAAAGATCGTTGCGCAGTTGCTAGAAAAAGAAGGATTAGACGGTCGAGATTTCATGGAGAAAATCATTAACCTGCCAACAGATGTGCCAGTCTTAGAGGGGGAGAATCAAAAGAATTTCTTGCGAACAACGCTGAGAGATAGTTTGTCAGACTTTGTGGAATTTAGCTATGACAACACAGACAAGTGGGAAATTAAATTCAAAGATCTTGTGGAAACATTGTACGCGTTTGCGCCGTTTGTCCTGAATACTCCCAGATCAATCATTCGATTTGGTGAGAAATTGAAATATATATTTAAAAATTTGGGGAATAATATTGAGTTTGATGAATTAGTTTTGATTGAGTTTGTAAGGATGTTTTATCCAGATGTTTGGACTCGTTTTTTACACTGCAAACACAAAAAAAGTTACAAGCATGATATTACGTTATTAAATTTTGATGCAGTGATCTTTGATAAAATGGAGCATATATTTAACGCTAAAGTAGTTGTAAATAGCTCTATGGTAATGGGAAATCGAAGTGATGAAAAGAAATATGAAATCAATGACAGAGAGCTAAAATTATTGCACGAGTTGATATTTGTAAAAGTGTTTCAATTTGAACCAGTTAACTCTAGTTATGGACGTTTAGCAGTAAGAGTTGAATGTGATGAAACTCAGCTTTGTCATAAGGAAACATGGAACTATTATCTTCAGTTTGGCACACCAGCAGTGACATATAGCAAAGATGAGATCATGATCTGATTGAAATTTTGCTCGAGAGGGGAATGTCATACCATCCTAGAACTTTGATCGAAGAATTTGATGCAAAGAAGCGAAAAGAGAAAAGGAAAAGAGTGACACACAGTGAGTTTGAAATCTGCATAGCTAAAAATATTAAGGAATTGGAAATGAATCATCCCTTATTTAAAAATAAGAATATATTTGAAAAGATAATAGATCACTTTGATGTGTCTGAGAAAATTATAGCTGCCCATTGGGATCAAAGGGTAAGAGAAGAGATAGTTTTGGGTATTATCAATGACCCAGATAGGAACCCTATACGTAGAGTAACGTTGCTATATTCAGAATTAAGAAATTACTACCATCGTGATCGTGATATATTTATTTCAGAAGATAAAATAGAGGCTCAAATGGGGGTGTCATTTTTTGATATAATTTATCAGAATCCTTTTCTCATTACTTATGAGTCTGGTGATGTACTTAGGGAAATTTGTAAGCGTTGGTTTGAGGTAAATCAAACGCAGTTTCACAAGTTTACAGATACAGCCTTGAATTCTTCTGACTTTAAAAAGTACTTCAAGTGTTTAGTGTATGGCTACGGAGATATTGGCAAAAAAGATTCTTCCTATGTACTGAGTCTGAAAAATTTTAGAGAACTAAAAAGTTTCTTACCAGTTGACACTATTGCAAGAAGGGTAAAAGAGGCTTATGATATAAATGAAGTAGATGAAGCGTACATAGATCACACGGGCACCATCAAAGAAGACACAAAAGAAAACTATGCCTCAGTGGCAAAGCAATTTATATGGTTCACGAAATATGAAGACAAATATCCTGAAGTTATTCCAGCTCCAAGGTAAAGCTCCCCAGCTGAATATTTGAAAAGATAATTTTTCATCCCCCCAAAACTGTCCCACAGTGGTTCGCTGCGCAAGTCCACCAGTGCTCTCCAATGACAGAGAAATCAATCACTCAAAAAAACACTCTAGCGAATGCGAAAGGTTGCGTAGATGGAGCGCAGCGGAATCAAGCCCCCTGAAGCATTTAAGATGCCTATTTGCAGATGCAGGCATCCGAGGTGATCGCATCATATGACTCATGGCATAGCGATCGCCGAGGAAAGAGCAGCGATCACAAAGCAGCTCGCCTTTGGGGCGACCAAGCCCCAAAAAGCCGCAGCGTAGTGATCCAGCTGCGAGAGCGAACCACGGTTCGCTTCCCCCTCGACTTCCCCGTGCGCTAAAAGTCCACCCCCCAGCTCCCCCCAGAGTATTATTTTACTCCAAAACCCCGCGTATCCGCCGCACCCCCTTACTCGACGACTTTTCCTTCGCTATCCGAAATTTCCCCAGCTCCCCCGTGCTGGCCGCATGGGGCCCACCACATATTTCCACGCTCCATTCCCCCATGTCATAGACCGTCACCCGCTCCCCATACTTGTGCCCAAAGAACCCCAGCGCCCCAGCCGCAAAGGCTTCATCTGTCGGCATCTCACGGTGGGTGATGGGCTGGTCAGCCGCAATGGCGTCATTGACATATTGCTCTACGGCTTGCTTTTGCTCAGGGGTCAGCTTCTCAGGGTGGCTGAAATCAAACCGCAGCCGTTCAGGGGTGATGTTGCTGCCCTTCTGCTGGACGTGCTCCCCGAGGTACTTCCGCAGCGCAGCGTGCAGCAGATGGGTCGCCGTGTGCAGCTGCAGCGTGCGGGGGTCATCATCGGCCAGCCCCCCAGCAAATTTAGCCTCTGACCCAGCACGTGACCGCGCCTGGTGCGCGGCAAAAGCCTCCGCAAAGCCCTGTTCGTCCACCGTCAACTGGCTTTCCGCTGCCAGTTCCGTGGTGATCTCCAGCGGGAACCCATACGTTTCATAGAGGTAAAACGCCTGCCCCCCAGACACCTCCGTTCCCGCGATTTCCCCCACCAGTCGGTGAAACTCTTTCTCTCCTTTCACCAGCGCTTGCGCAAATTGAGCTTCCTCCGTGGTCAGAGTTCGGGTGATGTGCTCAGCTTGGGCCACCAGCTCAGGGTAAGCCCCCCCCAGCAGCCCCACCACCACCGGCACGATCGACCCCACAAACGACGTCGGGATGCCCAGCTTCCGCCCGTGGCGGATGGCCCGCCGCACCAGCCGCCGTAGGATGTACCCTTGGTCAACATTTGACGGCGTCACTCCATCAGCGATCAGCACACAGCTCGACCGCAGATGGTCCGCAATCACCCGCAAAGAGTGATGGTCCGCCGTGTCCGCCGTGACATCATCCAGCAGGTCAGACCGCTGGGCCAGCCCCGTCAGGTGCTGCAGGATGGGCGTGAAACCATCCGTTTGGTAAATTGACTGCTGCCCGTTGAGCACCGCCACCGTCCGCTCGAGGCCCATGCCCGTGTCAATGTTGGGTTGTGTCAGTGGCTGCAGGCTGCCGTCGGCCTGTCGGTCAAAGGTCATAAAGACACAGTTCCAGATCTCCACCCAGTGGGGGTCGTCGTGTGTCTGCTGGAAGCTCGCAGGCGCAGGGCCAGCCCCCGTCCAATAAAATATCTCTGTGTCTGGCCCACACGGCCCCACGTCGCCTTTTGCCCACCAGTTGTCGGCCACCCCGAGGTACGCAATGCGCGCTTCCGCCACGCCATGGCTGGCCCACTGGGCAGCGGCGGCCGTGTCACGCTCGACACTGACGTCCCCCGCAAAGACACTAAAGGCCAGCTTCTCCAGCGGCAGGCCCAACTCTTCGGTCAAGAATGCAAAAGCAAAATCGATCATTTCCAACGGGCCAAAATCCCCCAGAGACCAGTTCCCGAGCATCTCAAAGCACGTCAGGTGCGTCGCGTCACCCACTTCGTCGATGTCAATCGTGCGGATGCACTTCTGGGCGTTGGCCAGGCGCTGTCCCGCGGGGTGGGGTTGCCCCATGAGGTAGGGGACTAGCGGATGCATACCCGAGTTGATAAACAGCGCCGTCGGGTCGTTGTCTGGCAGCACTGACGCACTGGGGATGATCGCGTGTTGCTTCGCTTGCCAGAAATCAAGCCAACGCTGACGGAGCTCGGAAGTGGTGATCGAGGTGGGGGAATTCATCACGCATGATCATAAAGAATGCGCGGGACTATACAAAAATGGTTTCCAGAGAAAACCCTCCTCCGCCAGAGGCGGCAATCCGCTCCACTTTCCCCCCAATATAAAAGCCCCCCACCGTGGCGGTGAGGGGCTCTATTGGTATGTACGACAACGTACTGTCGGCTATCACGCTGAGTGCTTAGTATCCGTAATCATACAAATCCATCTCCTCCCCCATGTCGTCACTCCAGTCATCTTCCCATTCGTTCTCCCAATCGTCGATCATCATGTCGTTTTCCATCATTATCCCCCCTTCGAGCATCATCCCCACCAGAGCCATTTGCTCCTCGACCAAGGGCATCAGTGGGGTGGCACCCACAGGCACCTCCACCGTGACACGGTCAACTGGCTGCGTATCAGTGATCAGCATCACCTGCCCCATGTACGACTGGTCCACATACAGCCGCGCCGCCAGTTGCAGGCTCATCATGTCGTCTGACAGGGCGATGCGGTCAATCGCGATCCCCACCCCTTCTGACGGCACAGACACCACCCCCGTCCAGTGTCCAGTGCGCACGTCACGGTTGAGGCGCGCCACCATCTGCACTTCAGGCACCTCGTCATAGTAACTCTCAGTCACGACCGTCGTGGTGAATTCGTTGTCCGTCCATTTTCCGTTGATGTTGAGCCCTTCACTGAAATCAAAGAAGTAATCTCCAGTCTCTCGGTCATAGTTCATGCGGAGGTAATCTTCGGTGTAGCTGGCCGCGGGCGCCATGAAGAACGTCGTTTCGTCTTGGTCATGGGCCAGCATGACATACAGCGACTCATATTCATCTTCGACCATGGTCACCAGCTCGATGTTTTGCCCGTAGCGGTCCACCGTCATCAACCCTTTCCAGAGCGGCATATCTGCCAGCTCCTCACGGACAGACTCTCGCGTCAGCTCACGTTTTATTTCCGCTACCATTTCTGCCTGCATCGCGGGCGAAACCCCTGGCATGAGGGTCATCACCTCGATGAAGGCGTCACGCCCAGCGATCACGAGGTCGGTCAGTTTGTCAGGGTTGGCGGTCACGACAGCTTGGGCGTGGTTGCTGGCGGGGTTGGCTCCGTACCCGGGCATAGTGTCGCGGTAAGCGTCATTGAGCAGCAGCTCATCCACAAACATCTGGTCAGCACTGACCGTGGTCGCGTCCCAGAAGTTGAGATACGGCAGCACCTTTTTGTAGGCCGCCACTTCCGCACGGGCGATCTGCGTATAGTCCATCGACAGCACCTCCGTCAGGCTGATAGGCAGCGGCTCCCCCGCCATGTCTTCCAGTCGCTCTTCCAGGTCGGCAAAGTTCACCATCAACCAGTTTTCAAGGAAAGGTGCCATTGGTTGGAGGTCAGACTCAGTCAGGCTCTGCCCCATCATGTCCACCTGCGGCGTGTCCAGATACACATACATATTTCCGTCACGCATCCGCACCTCACCCCCCAGCTGGGCCATCCCACCCATTTCGCCGCTGGCGGCTACCCCCAGTTGCATTTGGGCGCTGCCCAGTGGCTGGGTGGCGGTGGTGTCTTGGGTGGCTTTCATGGCGGCTTTCACCTGCAGTTCGCCGTCTGTCATCGCGTCGAGGGCGTCCATGGGCATACTCAGGCTAAACCCCATCTTGGAGGTTGATTTGGCGGGCACGGCCGCCACCGCAGTGTCGAGCGCCTCAGCGATGTCATCAGCCACACTGTCAAAAACACGGTCAACCACTTCGTCAGGGGTGGCGTTGGGGCTGATAGGCAGGCCACTGAAGGCCAAGAGGGGCAAGAGCCCCAGCACGAGGAAAAACTGGCGCATGAAGGATAGGGGAAAGAGTAAATACACCACCGACTGTAACCACTCGACCATAAAACTCAACACCGCAAAACACCAAACAAAGCCAAATCGCAGGTATGGCTTTGCTTAGTGTCTATCGTCTTGTCTTACTTCCCTATGCTCTACCCACGGTAATTCGGCGCTTCCTTAAGGATAGAGATATCATGTGGGTGGCTTTCACGCATCCCCGCCCCCGTAATGCGCACAAAGTGCGACCGATCCCACAGCGTCGGGATGTCTTTTGAGCCGTTGTACCCCAGCGCACTCTGCACCCCGCCACACAGCTGAAAGATTTCAGGTGCAGCGTCCCCCTTAAAGAGAATTTTTCCTTCGATCCCCTCTGGCACCAGTTTATCATTGGCCACATTCCCCTGTGAATACCGATCCTTCGACCCCTTTTTCATCGCCGCGATCGACCCCATCCCGCGGTAATATTTATAGGTTTTACCGTCAGCGTAAATCATCTCGCCTGGGGCTTCGGTCGTGCCCGCCAACAGCGAGCCGATCATGGCCGTGCTGGCCCCCGCGGCCAGAGCTTTAGCGATGTCCCCCGAGTACCGTATCCCCCCATCGGCGATCACTGGCACGCCGTACTCACGGGCGACCATAGCCACACCCATCACGGCGTACAGCTGCGGCACCCCCACCCCAGCGATGATCCGCGTCGTACAGATCGACCCAGGCCCTATCCCCACCTTCACCCCATCGGCCCCCGCTTCTATCAGCGCCGCCGCTGCTTCCCCCGTGGCGATATTGCCCCCGACCACGTCCACCTGCGGGTACGTCTCTTTGATGTACCGCACTGTGTCGATCACCCCCGCACTGTGCCCGTGGGCCGTGTCGACGACCAGCACGTCAGCCCCCGCCTCGACCAGCGCTTTGACTCGCGCCGCCCGCGTGGGCCCTGGGCCACAGGCCGCCGCCACCAGCAGCCGCTGGTGCTTGTCTTTGGCGGCGTTGGGGTATTGCTCATTTTTTTCGATGTCTTTGCGGGTCAGCAGCGCACTCAGGCGGCCGTCCTCGTGCAGCACCAGCAACTTACTGTGGCGCGACTCCCCCAGCATGGCATACGCTTCATCCAGCGTGATGGGTTCAGGCGCCGTCAGCAGGTCCGCAATTGGGTTCATGCGTTCGCACACGGGCACGTCCGCGTGCCGCGCCAGGTAATCATTCCGCGTCACTAGCCCCACCACTGGGGTGTTGAGCGTGCCGTCCTCCGTGATGGGGATAGACTTATACCCCCGCGTGTTACGGATATGTATCACATCATCGATCGTATGCTCAGGGCTCAGCACCAGCGGCTCACGGATAAACCCATTCTCAAACCGCTTCACCTCACGCACCATCTCGGCCTGTTGCTCTGGGGTGCAATTTTTGTGTATCACCCCTATCCCCCCATGCAACGCCATCATGATAGCCATCGGCCCCTCTGTCACCGTGTCCATTGCGGCTGACACCAGTGGCATATTCAGGGTAATGTTCTTAGTGAATTGTGTCTGCAGGCTAGTCTGCTTGGGCAAGATCTCGCTGTATTGGGGCACGAGGAGTACATCGTCAAATGTCAGGGCCAGCTCTGGGGTGAGGTTACTCATGGGCTGTAAGATTAAACTGAGTGTCAAAAGTACAAAAAAGAAAAAAGCGACGAGCGCGCGACGAGGAAGTGTCTTTTAGGGGAAATTACACACTGGGCGGCCCGTCGTCAAAAAAGACCCGCCAAAAAATTTGCAGCCAAGCCGCAAATTTCTACTATCACTCGGCTACCCACTCTCGCTAGGGCGTCGCCAAGTGGTAAGGCAGCGGATTTTGGTTCCGCCATTCGGGGGTTCGAATCCCTCCGCCCTAGCCATCATCAAATTTCCACTCCTCACTGTAATCTGGTGAGGATTTTTTATAAACCAAGTAAACCAGCCAGACCTCATCAAGCCTCACCAAACCAAGCCCCCCTCCACTGCGCACCACCTTGCCCCCGCCCTACCGCGGCGGCCGATACTGCGAATACAGCACTTCCTCTTCGGCCTCCCGCGTCTCATCTTTGTAGTCTACCCGTCGCGCCCAGGTCGCCGTCATCCCTGACCACATATTTCCGCGAATGTTGGGCCCCCGCAGGGTGGTTTCACGGTCCCGCACGCCGTAAGTCAGCACCACGAGCTTCGTCCCGCGTATCACCGTCTGGATCATCACACTCGACTCCGAGTCATTGGTAAACTGGAAATCCTGCACCCCCAGATAAATCGTCGCGTCAAAGCCTTGGGGGGAATAGTAGTGCACGGGGTAGGTGTGGTTGCGCCGCTGGGCGATGGGTAACCCTGCGTTGTACACACTGCGGAAGAGTGTCGTCGAGTACTGGCATATCCCCCCCCCGAGGCCATACTTCGTTTCCCCGCTGATGATGACTTTTGCCTTGCGGTACCCCAGCGACGGGTGGACGGACTGTAATATCTCATTAAACGAAAATGTGTACCCAGGCGGCACGATCGTCCCGTCAAATTTGTCCACCACGGTGCGGATGTTGTGCACGCGGTTGGCGGTTGACCCCCCGAAGTCTGTCACCCCCACCCCGACCAGCTCCACTATCCCTTGTCTGATCAGCTCAGGGTCAGTGACGTAATGGTTCACGTCGTCGAGCACGGTCGGAGTCACCGTACCAGTGCGCTGCACGTGCTTCCAGTTGAGGATTTCCGTCAGCACCTCCTCCGGCACCGTGAAGTCCCGCACTTGTTTGTATTCCGTCAGAATTTTCTTGGTAGGAGCCAGTGGTTCTTCTTCTTCTTCTTCTTCTTCTTCTTCTTCTTCTTCTTCTTCTTCTTCACTCTCTTCCTCATCGCTTTCATCACTGTCACTGTTCTTATCCTCATCTTCCTTTCTGTCGGCCTCTTCTTCTATCACGGTTGATTCATTCTCTTTTTCCGCCTCTTCATCGCCAGCCTCGTTTTGAGCGTCTTTTTCCCCTCCTGACTCTGCTGAGGTTTCTGCGCTTATTGCAGTTTCTTCACTTTCTGTACGCTCTGCCGTAGAATTTTCGTCTCCTTCTTTTTGTTCTTCCTCTTCACTCTCTTGACCTTGTTCATCTATTTTCTCTTCTTGCTCCTCTGACCCCTCCTCATACACCATCCCCGCCCCGCAGCTCTCCGCCAGCAGCAGCGCCGCTTCGTCGCCCATTTCGGCCAGCTGGTCAGGGTTGACCGTCTCACAGCTCAGCAGGACAGGCTCATCTCCGACTATCCCTTCGTGGCTCTGCTCCACCGTCGGGGGCACGAATTCCACTCGCTCGAAAGCCAATCGCACTGGCTCGTTTCCTCCCTCCACGGGGCCGCCCATTGCCGCCACGTCGACCCCCGCCTGGGTAATGTCCCCCTGGGCTTGGCGGTCATCACTCGCGGTTTGCACGGCCTCTGCTGCCACTGGGGTTGTGGGCACTAGTCGCTCCGCATAGATCATATAGGCCTGGTACCCCACCACCCCACACAGGACCATGATTGTCGCATCGAGTACTTTATCTGAGAGAGCCATATCGAGTCAGAGTGTAGGGCAGACAGACCGTCACCCCAAATAATTATTCCAATATGTATTTTAATTTTATTTTGACAAATTGTAAATAATAATTTAGTGACATTTCGAACTGTTTCTCCGTTGGTATAGGTGACAGTTTTCTCTCCTCTTCATTTTTACTTCATGTTTTCCTCCATTCGCTCCGCGTTTTTGAGCCTCACCGCTCTCGGCGTACTGGGTGTCACCACGTTTGCGTGGTTTGGTGCTGGGGCTCCCGCCACGGCCAATGACGACCCCACCACCCCCAGCTGTGAGATGTGTCTCGCCACCCCTGTGGCCGACTATTCCTTGTCTTTGACATTCTGCTCCCCCAGTGTGCAGCAGATTGTCCTGTCTGACGGCACGGCCCTCCCCCTGCCTAATGCCCCCTATTCGACCACGACAGGTCTTGGCCAGCTGGTCAGCGACTTGATCGCCCTGGGTTACGACGCTTCACTCGTCGGCAGCCAGCTCACCATCACCGCGTCCCCTGACAGCTTCGGCTTCGCCCAGAGCTCCACGGGTTACGTGCAAGACTTCACCAAGGGCACCACCTACCAAAACCCCGCCTGCGAAGCCATCTGCGCTGAGCCCCCGACAGTCACTCCCACCACAGAGGTGTGTTTGACCAAGGTGGTCGTCAACGGTGAGGCCACCCCCGAAGACTTCCTGCTCTTCATCACCCAGACAGGCACCGACGACAATGAAGCCAAAGGATACGGCCCCGAAATTTGCCACACCTACGACACAGTGGTTGACGGCCGGCAACTGACCGCCTCAGAGCAGGACCCCATGGGCTACGACGTTTCTTTCAGCGGTGACTGTGACGCCGAAGGTCACTACCCACCCTTGGTGACTGGTGGCTCATACAACTGCACCATCACTAATTTCACTCACCCCACGCCCGAGCCCCTGCCCACGGCGGAGGTCTGCGTTAACAAAGTCGTTGACGGTGGCCCATTGAGCCCCAGCGACGTCACCCTCACCCTGACCAAGCTCGGGTATGTCGGCACGTCGGCCCCTGGGCCACAGTACTGCCAGACCTACACCATCGGCAATGGTCTGACCGTCGTCGCGGGTGAGCAACCCATAGCCGACCACTACACCGCCACTTTCAGCGGTGACTGTGACCCGAGCGGCACCGTAGAGATCACCGAAGAGGGGACCTACACCTGCACCATCACCAACACCTACACCCCACCCGTCATCGAGCCCCCCGTACCCGCCACGGCTGAGGTGTGTGTCCGCAAAGTCGTCGAACCAGGCGGCCCCCTGACCGCGTCTGACTTCACCTTGACCCAAGGACTGGCAGGGGCACGGCCCCTCAGTGGCCCTGGGCCAGAGCTCTGCCAAGAGTACACCCTCAGCCCAGCCACCATTCGGGTCATCGCGGGCGAAGTCGCCACCGACAACTACAGCGGTACCTTTAGTGGTGACTGTGACGCGCGTGGTGCGCTCACCATTTCCGAGCCAGGCAAATACACCTGTACCATCTACAACGAATACACACCGATCGTCACCCCCCCAGCGCCCCAGACCAAGCTCTGCATTGCCAAAGAGGTCGTCGGCGGGAAGCTCTCGCCAGAGAATTTTGTCCTCAGCCTGCAGACAGGCGACGGACAGCTCGTCACCGAGGGCCCTGGCCCGCTCGTGTGCTACACCTTCACGGGTGACACCCTGCCTGACGCGACCTTCCTCGCCACCGAAACCCCCGTCGCCAACTACGACGCGACGTTTAGCGGCGACTGCTCTCTCCGCGGGGTCTTCACCGACCTGACAGTGGGCGAAACGCACACCTGCACCATTACTAATACCTACGACCCACCAGTCATCGTCCGCCCCACAGCGGAAGTCTGTGTGACCAAAGTGGTCGAAGGTGGCCCGCTGGCAGCCTCTGACTTCACCCTGACGCAAGGCCCAGAGGGTTACCGCCCCGCCAGTGGCAGTGGTCCAGAGTTTTGTCGTGAGTACACCCTGACAGGGCTCGACCTGACCGTCATGGCAGGGGAAGTGCAACAAGATAACTACGAAGCCGAGTTTAGCGGCGACTGTGACGCGACTGGCGCTGTGAACATCCACGGCCCAGGGCAGTACAACTGTACGATCACCAACACCTACGACCCACCGATCATCATTGACTACGCCACGACCCTCTGTGTCGAAAAAGTCGTCGAAGGTGGAACAATGACGGACAGTGACTTCACGTTGACCCTCACCAACGGCCAAGGCTGGGACTACTCCGAAACCACCAACCAACTGTGCCGCACTATCCGTGGGTCAAACCCGAGCCAGTTTACCTTCACCGCAGGTGAGCAGCCAGTGTATGGCTACGACGCAACCTTCAGCGGTGACTGTGACGCCAACGGTGTGTTCGACACCCCGACCCCAGGGCACTACACTTGTACGATCACCAACACGTATGACCCACCAGTCATCGTCCGCCCCACGGCGGAGGTCTGTGTGACCAAAGTGGTCGAAGGTGGCCCCTTGACGGCCGCTGATTTTACCCTGCAAATCATTGAAGCGGCTGGCCTGCCAATCACAAAGACAGGCCAAGGCCCAGAATTTTGTCAGACATACGACCTGGCCACAGCACCTAATCACTTCATCATTAGTGAAATTTCAACTGATGAGTACGAAGGCGTGATCAGCGGTGACTGTGACGCCAACGGTGTACTCACCCTTAACGGCCCAGGGCAGTACAACTGTACGATCACCAACACCTACCAAGCCCCCGAACCAGACCCCGACACCACCGAGTACTGCGTGGTGAAAGTGGTCGAAGGCGGCCCACTCACACCTGCTGACTTCCAGCTGTCAGTGAAGTCAAACTACGGACAGACTACCTACGGATACGGCCCAAAACTCTGCGACGACCGCGCCATCACCAAGGACTATATGTTCTTTATCGCGGGTGAGATCCCTCAAGACAACTACACCGCCGAATTTAGCGGCGACTGTGACGCCAACGGGGTTTACCCCAGTGCCAACCCAGGTGAAACCCTGACTTGTGTCATCACCAACACCTACCAAGCCCCCGAGCCCACCACCGCCACCATCTGTGTCGAGAAAGTGCTCGCTGGTGACCCCAGCCCCCTGGCCGCAGACGAATTTACCCTCAGTCTGACCGACGGCGCTGACTACTACGTCGAGGAGCAAACCCAACAGCTCTGCCAGACAGTCACCCCGACGACAGACACCGTTTTCTATGCTTCTGAAGCCCCTGTCTCGGCTGACTACGCCGTGTCATACTCAGGCGACTGTGACAGCACAGGCCAGCTGACGGACATTACCGCGGGTGAGGCCTACACCTGCACCATCACCAACACCTACACCGCCCCCGTCGTCGACCCCGAGCTCACCACCGCAGAGGTGTGTGTCGCCAAGGTCGTCACAGGTGACGGGCCACTGACAGCCAGTGACTTCACTCTCACCCTGACCGACGGCGCTGACTACTACGTCGAGGAGCAAACCCAACAGCTCTGTGAAACCATCACCATCACCGACGACCTGACCGTCATCGCGGGTGAGCTCGCCGTGGCCAACTACGCCGCCACTTACTCAGGCGACTGTGACAGCACCGGCCAGTTCACTGACCTCACCGCGGGTGAGTCTTACACCTGTACCATCACCAACGAATACTACGTCATCGTCACCCCAGACCCCGACCCAGTCACGACGTTCTGTGTCCAGAAGGTAGTCTCAGGCGGGCCAAACACCGCTAGCGACTTCACGCTCAGTGTCACCAGCACCGACACCGCTTCAGCAGCCGTGGTCAGCAGTGTCGCTGGCACGGGCCCGACCTTCTGCCACGATGTCACCAACCCCGACGACCTCGACGGTCGCACTTTCACCGCGGGTGAAACCCAACTCGCGGGTTACACGGCCGCCTACTCAGGCGACTGCGACACCAACGGTGTCTATCAGGCAGTTGACGCGGGCGACACCCTGGTGTGTACCATCGTTAACACCTATCCGATTCAGAGCCTCACCACGACCAATTCAGGCTCGACCGTCACCACAACCACCACCACAGGTGGCACTAGCACCTCTGGCGGCAGCAGCAGTGGCGGTGGTGGGGGCTCCACAGGGTCATACCGTCCCTCCACAGGCACCCCAGCACCGACCGAGCCAGAGGGATACACACCGACCGCACCAGAGTACGTCCCCGACGCACCCGCGGCCGACTGTCAGTTCTTGCAATACGACCGCAACCCAGACAACCTCGTCTACAGCAACATCATCCCCAGCACTGGGGCCACCCCCGACTGGCTGCGTGAGCGTTACCAAGCCTTCTCCATCTTCCCTGACACGTCCGCCAACCACCCCTACTACCAGGCAGCGGTTGACCTCTACTACCAAAACGTCGCCGAAGGGTACGATAACGCTGGCGTGATGGGCCTCGACTACGCCGTCACCCGCGCCGAAGTCAGCAAGATGGTCGTCCGCGCGGCCGAGATGACCATCAAAGTCGGCTGCCTGCCACAGTTCTACCCCGACGTCACCGCAGACGACTGGTTTGACCTCCCCGTCAGTAACCTCACCGACCAGGGCATAGTCAGTGGCTTTCCTGACGGTCTCTTCCGCCCAGGGGCACCGGTCAACTTTGGCCAGCTCAGCAAGATCGTCGCCAACGCCTTCGCGTTGCCGATGGGCACCGCCACCACCCAGTGGCAAGACCAATACTACTACGCCCTCCTCGACGCCAACCTCCTCCCCCCAGCGATGATCGGCCCCAACTACGGCCGACAGCTCACCCGTGGTGAAGTGTTTGAAGTCCTCCGCCGCGCCATGCGCATGGCTGACAGTGGCGAGTCCAGCTACGTCGACACCGTACGGTTTGACGCCCCACAGGTCGGCATCAGCAACCTCATCGGTGCCAGCACCTTGCCGTCTGACAGCAGCGTCTGGCTCACTGACCTCACCGACCTGGGTGCGGGGTACTACTACGACCCAGTCCACGACAACGACATCTTCTTTGCCCACTCGTCTGTCTGGGGCGGCGACCCCAACCCCGCTGGGGCAGTTTTCCAGCCGATGGTCGATGGGTTCAACGTCGGCGAGACCTTCACCCTGACTAAAAACGGCGTCACACGTGACTACGTGGTCATCAGCCGCCAACGGGTGATCGAAAACCAGATCACCGCCCTGCGAGACGGCGACCCCGACACCGACGCCATTCTCTTCACCTGTGACCGCGACCTGCAATATCGCCACGTGCTCTACGCGACAGAGCTCTAAGCCCTTAAATCTTACTTGTTCAGGTGACATTTTCGCCCCAGACCTTTTCCGTCTGGGGCGATTTTGTTATACCCTTATTGAAGCGTAATTTCCCCCATTTTTTTCGGGGCAATCATCAGCACCAAACCCCAATGCCACCCACACCAGTCGTCAAAGTTGTCTGGCGGGGCGTGCGCCGCGCCCTGCGGCGGGCGGGATACGCCACCTTGCTGGTGCTGCTGGTGTGGCTGGTGGTGGTGGGGCGACGCGTGCCCCGCACAGACCGCCTTTGGGCGGACGACGTCGCCCAGCTGGCCGAGGTCGCCATAGACGGTGACACCTTGCGGGTCAAAAACCTCCGCTCAGGCGGGCTGCGCGGTGCAGACTTTGTCTGGGAGGATGAAACCTACGACCTCCGAGAAATCGAATCAATGTGGTTCGGGGTGGACGAATTTATCGGGCAGCCAGCCTTCGCCCACGGGATGCTACACTGGGTGTGGCGTGACGGGCGCAGTGTGACCGTGTCGGTCGAGGCCCGCAAAGAGCAGGGGGAGGAGTACAGCGCGTGGCAAGGGCTGTGGCGAAACTATGAGCTGACATATGTGTGGGCCGACACCGCTGATATGCTCGACCTGCGAGTCAATGACCGAGCCGCCCAGCTGCGCCTCCACCCCTTGCGCCTGAATTCGCTCACCCCGCGGGCAGTGCTGGAGGGCTTCGCCGCCCAGACCAACACCGTCCACACTGAAGGCGCGTGGTACCACAGCGTGCTGCACAACTGCACGAATGAGCTCGCCCACGTCGTCAACGACCTCGCTGCAGGGACCATCCCCCTGACGCGGGCGCGGGTGCAGACTGGCTACGCTGACGCCCGCCTGCACGAATGGGGTATGCTAAACACCACCCTCCCGTGGGACGAGCAACTGATCACCAGTCGTAAGGTGACCCAACTGGTGCAGGCTGCTACAGCCAACGGTGGTCAAGCATGGTTGGCTAGCGTGCTGGAGGCTCTGCAACAGGAGATGAGTGAAGAGATAAAGACAGAAGTACAAAAAGAAGCGGAGAGGGGAGCGAACTGAAAATTGCGTGAAGCAGGAGGCTAGAAGGACGACAGCGGCCGCCGTATAGTGATGAGATTTATTTCTTTTATCACTCACCCCCCCCATGCGACCCAGCCGAGCCCTGAGCATCATCGTGCCGTGCTACAACGAAGCCGCCAACATCGAACGACACCTGCGCCACACGCACGCCGTGCTGGGTCAGTCGACGGCTGGTCGACCCTACGAAATCATCGCCGTGGACGACGGTAGCCATGATGACACCCTTGTGAAACTACGAAGCCTAGCGCAGGAGCTGCCCCACCTGCGGGTACTGGCCCAGCCACACAACCAAGGCAAAGGCGCCGCCGTCAAGCGCGGGGTGCTGGCGGCGCGCGGCCAAGTCATTGGCTATTTGGACGCCGATGGGGAAATCAGTCCTGAGTACATCGACCGTTACCTACCGTGGCTCCGTGGGGGGGCGGACATCGTGGTCGCGTCGAAGGCGCATCCACGGTCCGCCACCCAGCGCAGTTGGGGTCGCCATGTGCTCAGCTGGGGCTTCCAGCGGTTGCAGCAAGGGCTGCTGGGCACCGCCGTGGCCGACACACAGGTGGGGCTCAAGCTCTTCACGCGGGCAGTCGCCCAGCGGATATTTCCTTATCTGCGGACACGCGGGTTTTTGTTTGACCTCGAGTTCATCGTCCTGGCCGAAAAAGAGGGTTACCGCGTGCACGAAGCCCCAGTGCAGTTTCGGCAGTGCGCAGCCGACGGGGGGTCGAGTGTGCGACTGGGTGGGGTGGGGCAATACCTCTGGCAGCTGGTGCAAGTGCGGCAGCGAGTGGGGCAGACAGTGCGCCACTGGCGTGACTACCCCCGCGTGGGGGACGCAGGGCGCTACGCCCTGACCCGATAAAGGCAGAGAAAACGTAAAATCTGGCAATGATAAAATTATTCCGACGATTTCGGCGGTGGTTTGCGTGTGGGTTACTGGCACTCGGGGCAGGGCTGTTGCTCAGCGACGGGGGGCAGGTTCCGCAGCCTGCGCTGGCTCCGCAGTCCTCGCAGCGGGTGGTGGTGCTAGGGGAGGCTGGGGCAGTGCTGGGAGAATTTACCGTCATAAACCATGGCGGAGGCGATGGGCATGACCGCGTCGCCCAGACACTCCGACGGTTGGAGCAAGTAGCCGACGCCGAAACGAACCTGCAAAGGGTGGACTTAGCCTGGCGCTGGGCCCAGCGGGGCCAGAGTGTCGAGGCCGTGATGGCCCACACGGGCGGGCCCCGCGGCCGAAGGGGCGCCGTAGCGCTGGCGGAGCTCTGGTGGGGGAAGCCACTGCGCGACCTGACAATGGGGCAGGCCGCAGGGCTCGCCGCGTACATACTCTCGCCCGAGGCGCACTCACCCGTGCTGCAACCCGAAGCCTGGGCCGCGGCACGAGAAACCTTATTGACACTGTGGGCGGACACAGCCCCACTGACCACCACCGACGACCCCAGCCTGTGCCGAGGCGCCGTGTGCGTGCTCACGCACCAGTGGCCGACAGCCACAACCATCCAGTCAACCGTCAGCCCCTTGGCAGCAGGCCGCACCACCCGCAAAGCATTAAGCCACATAGTCATAGACACTCACACAGGGGCGGTGCGAGCAGTGCGTGACAGTGACCAGCTGTGGCGAAAAGTGCCCGACCAGCGCAGTTGGGCCATGACACTCCATCTGCTGAGCACCGACAGTGGGCTCGGGCCCTTCTCCGAAACTGTCCCTCACCCCACGCGACCGACGCAGACAGTGCAGACGGCCCTCTGGCAGGGCAGTGCACCCGTGCTCAGGCGAGTCACAGCGTGGCTCGGGCGTGGCCGCCTGCGGGAAGGCCTACGACGACTGGGGGCCCTGACCCAGCCACCCACCGCCGCCGCCCAGGGCACTGACACCCCGCCCGCCCCCACGACCCTGTGGCACACCGCCCAGCTGCTGACGCAGGTGGTCAGTGGCGGTGCCGTACGGACACTCCACCTGGGGGCATATGACGGCCATGCCCGCGGGACGGTCCTCCCCCACGCTGTGCGACGGGGCAGCCGTGTGACCAGCCCCCTGGCCGCCAACCGCACCCTGCACCAGTGGTGGCAGCACGACCCAGCCACAGGCTGGTGGACGCTCGACCAACCATGGGGCGATCACCAAAGGCTGCAAGCCAAACACCACCCTGAAAAAGCCGAACTGACCGTGTGGCTGTCCGAACACAAGCCAAAAACTGTTCCCAAGAAATTCCCTAATATCGATAATAACGAGTCACCTGTGCCAGCGTGCGAAAACAATGAAAAACAGACCACAGCCCCCCAGTGCCCACGCTGGCCGACCGTGCCCGCCCCACACCCCACGGTAGCCCAGCTGCAAAAACCTGTCTCGCACGGTCACCCCGCCAAGCCCCACCGCCAAACCCGCCTCATAGACGAAACCGTGTCCGCCCAGTCATTCGTGCTGGAGCGCAGTCCTCGCCGACGAGTCAAGCGCGCCACTTTCACCAGCCAGCTGGAGGTCGATTGGTTTATGGACGGGGAAGCACTCGGGCACGGGCAAACCGTCAAATGGGCGCTGACCCCAGGGCAGCACCTGCTCACCGCACGCATCGGCGAGCAATACGACCATTTTCGGTTTGATGTCGTCGTGGATGGCGGATAAGGCGGATGAAATAGATGAAGATAAATTCTTTTCCTTTGTAAGGAGAGGGATGGTAAAATACTATCAATGATAGAAAGTAAAAAAGGCAACGGAGATCAATACAAACAGTTGGAACTGAAATACCCCAATGAAGTAGATGAATTGCGGGTGCCGATCATTGGGACAGAATTCATAAATGGCGGTGTTTTGAAAATAAATAAAGAAATCGATGGAGTACTGACAACTCTTACTATTGGGCATAATATTCATGATGAAGTTGACTTCATTAAAAGTGAAACTGAAGCAGGTGAGATGAAGGCGTATTATAAAGAAAATGAGATAAAAGTATTTCAAAAAGTCAAAGCACTGCTCAACCAATTTGGAATTAAAACACTAGAGTGGGAAGATGACCAAAAAAAGGCCGCTACATTAGAGCGGGAAATGAAGAAAATTGATGAAATGTGAAAAAGGGCAAAAACTGAAGAACCGATGAATTCTACACCCTGACAGTCCTGTCAGGGAATTTTAGCGTAGAGCCTGAAATTTACTTCGCTTCACGTCCCTTTGCCCCCATGTCGTCTGGTCTGCTGCTCGGCCTCGGTCTCGGTCTGGTCGTGCTGGGGTTTGAGGCCCTCGGTCTGGCCGTCAGCCGCGGCCAGCTGGGGCGCCTCCGTGGTGTGATGCAGCGACTGGCCGCAGGGCGGGGCAACTGGCTCAGCATAGACATAGCCATGCTGTCCCTGCTGGGGCTGGCGGTGTTGCTGGGGGGGGGGACGGGCTGGCGCTACACCGCGGCAGTCGGGCCCGACGACCCGACCTACACCGTGGCCAGTGCCCCCACTGGCCCGACACTCAGTCAAAAAAGTGCCCTGATTACCACCTACGAAAACGAAGACTTCGGGTCGACGATCAACCCCCTGCTGGTCGAGCAAGTGCTGTGGGCGACAGACCCAGAAACCACCGACGAGACCCTCACCCAAGGCGTAGTCGTGCCCGACCCAGACGCCCATGACCGCCAAGCCAGACTGCTCGCAGCTGGTCAGAGTGGTGAGCGGGTCGTGTGGCAGTCACGGGCGGAGATGTTTCATCAGTTCCCAGGGCAATATGTGCTCTATGTGCGGGTGAAGCGCGGCCCCGTGCGGCCCAGCCAGCGGGGGGAGGCCTATGGCCAGATAGAAGTCGTCCAGCCCCACACCGAAACGCGATTGGCAACCGTGGGTTTGATGACTGGGCAGCTGGGGCGAGCTGGCAAGTGGCAACTGGTGGCGGTGCCATACACCCAGCCAGGGCTGGGGCCAGCTCCGTTGGTGCGGGTAGTGAGTTACGGCAGCGCTGATCTGAGCGTCGAGAGCGTCGAAGTCACGCCACGGCGAGTGGTGGCGGATTTGGAGCACATAGCCGACCTGTACCCCGATGTCCCCGACACTGGGGCGAGCGAAGGCTCCGCCCGATACGCCGACCCAGGGCAGCACCTGTCAGGGACGATGATGTTTGGGCCCTATGACGCTAGTGTGCCCGCGGGGGAATATTGGGCAGATTTTCGCATAAAGGTGCATGACAACCAGAGTCGAGAGCCACTCGTGCGCCTGCAGACCGCGCACTTGACCGAAGGCACAGACCAGCAAACCACTCAAGAGGTGACCCTGACTGGGGCAGACTTCGCCACCGCAGGGGCATACCACACCTTTCGGGTGCCAGTGGTGGCCCCTGGCGTGGGTCGGTTGGAGTATCGAGTCTATTGGTTCGATCGGGTCAAAACCTGGGTCGACCATGTACAACTCCGCCACCGTGCCCCCACGCAGACCACTGGGGTAGAGGTGGTAACAGCTTTAGAGCCAAAAATTTCTAAAAATGATGTGAGATGATGACCCCACCCCCCAAGCCCAAAAAACAGGTTCAGACCAAAACGAAACCAGAAATAGATATGCCTACAGTCGAGCGACGGTACGCCGTCGGCGAAGCGATCGAGCAAATGCAAGCCCCATCACCAGACCAAAAGCGAGACGTGACATGGGGGGAATATGTGCTGGAAGGGGGGCTGCTGGCTGTGCTGGCCGTGGGGCTGGTCTGGGTGACAGTGGCCGAGAGCACCGCCCTGCGGAGCCTCAGCCCGTGGGTCGAGCAAGTCGGGCGACTGGGGGTGGGGCTGGGGCTGGTGGTCGGGTACCTCTGGGGGCGACGGACACTACGCAGGTGGCTGACCCCCACCACAGACCGTGAAGTCGTGCGGTATGTGTATAAACCAGCCATCGAAGCCGCCGTCGCAGAAGACGAGATCACCGACGCCGCCGAGATCCGCACCCATCGGCGCGCCCTGCAGACCTACTTTTTCTTGTTTGGGTTTGGATTGTTTCTGGTGGGAGTGGTCGCGGTGTACCCCGCCTTGCTCAATGCTTCCCTCGCGCTCATAGTCGAAAACTCCGTCACAGGGTCGATCATTAAGCTCATTTGTGGTCTGCTCGCGATCGGTGTCTACCTCAGCTTGCGGTCAGTGGTGGTCATGCACCGCGAATACGACCGCCTGCAAGCTGCGCACTACCACGCCCAGCGCCTCCGCCCAGCGGCCCCCCTGGCGGAGCTCTGGGCGCGGGTCACCCCCACCGCCACCACCAGTGTATTGCGTGAGAAGCTCACCGCCCTCGCGCGTATCCACCACATCAAGGGCCACATCGACCCCAGCGACCTCGACACACAGGGCTTCACCCACAGTCATCTCGTGACCACCATCCCCAACTATTTAACGTCCATCATGCCCATCTTAGGCTTGATCGGTACCATCATCGGCCTGACGCATTCCATCGGCGGATTTGAGTCCGTCCTCAGCTCATCCATAGACAACAAAGCTCAGTTTGCGTCGTCAGTCGGGTCGTCGATCGAAGGCATTGGGACAGCGTTTTACACCACACTGGCGGGGACATTCAGCATGCTGGTCATGAAGTTTCTCAACCTCGTCACCCGCACCGCCTATCGGAATTATTTGGTCGACATGCGGAACTTTATCCTCGTGGAGATCGTCCCACGGCTGCACCAGCAGCCCGTCAGCACAGCCATCAAACCCCGAAAAGCATGAGTCAAGCCAACTCGCTGGCCGAGCTCGCTGCTCTGGAGGACGGTGACGCCGAGGTATCGTGGTTTTTTAATGACATCAACCTCACGATGGTCTGCATCGTGCTATTTTTGGCAATTGTCTTTGCCGTGATGATCGCCGACAGTCAGCAGCAAGCCCAAGGCACCAACCCCGACGTCGAAACCATCAGTCGGGAAGAAAAACGCCCCACAGAGCTCAGCTCAGCCGCTTACTACGGTGACACAGGCTTCCCACAGGCAGAGATGGACAAAGGCTTCCCCACCAAAGACACCTTTAATGAGGATCTCATCATCACCCGAGGCAAGACCATCAGGCTCGGCATGGGGGGCAACCTCGTGTGGGACTTCGAGCAGATGGACAACATCCGCGAACGCAAAACCCTCCGCGTCCTGGCCGACGAGGCGGGAAATCTGCGGTATATGGACGAAGAAATCATGGTGGAGGAATTACAAGGGCTCATAGACACCGCCGCCGTCAAACACAACGTGTTTGTCGAGCTCTACCTCAGCCCACAGACCCCAGTCGCCGTGTACGAGCAACTCCGTGACGCCCTCTGGAATGACTCGGCCGCCGTGCATTGGCAATTCATCACCGACACCGCGCAGTACCAAACCGCCCTCCCCAGCACGCATCCGCTCTTTGCCCCCGAGCGGCAGACCGTAGTGGAGGACGGCAACGAGATAGTGATCTTTGAATAGGGTGAATTTTACATAAAAAAATGACACAAAAACCTTGGCTGTCGGTGGTCGTGCCCACACGCAACAGTGGCCTCACGCTCGAACCCCTCTTGCAGAGTTTGACCACGGGCCGCCGTCCTAAAACAGGCCTAGAGGTACTCGTGATCGACAACCATTCCACCGACATGACCCACACACTCTGTGAAGCCTACGGCGTGGCCCTCCACACCAAGGGGCCCGAGCGCCACGCCCAGCGACGACACGGGGCAGAGGTCGCCCAAGGCGAGGTGCTGCTGTTTTTGGACAGTGACATGGCCGTGGAGGGCGACCTACTGGCGGAAATAGCCGAAATGATGGCCGCTGACCCCACCCTTGACGCGCTCATCGTGGCGGAGCGCCCCCACGGCGCTCCCAACTGGTGGACGAAAGTCAAATGCACAGAGCGGGGGCTGTATGTAGGCGACGACGAGGTCGAGGCCGCTCGCGTCTGGCGACGGCGCAGCTACGAAACAGTCGGCGGCTGGAGCGCCCAGATGATCGCACTCGAAGACTGGGACCTGACCACACGGGCCCGCGAAATGGGGCTGCAGATCGGGCGCACCAGCCGCGCGCAGCTGGCGCATGACGAAGGCTATGTGACTCTGGGGGGGCTCTGGGCCAAGAAGAAATATTACGGCGGGGTGTCGGCGCAGACCCCTGCCCCTGCGGGTGGGGGTGGGCTCTGGCGCAAAAACTACCTCCTGCGCAGGTCACTCTGGCGGGGGACTGTGGCACTCTGCCGCCAAGGCAAACTACGCTTGGCCGTCAGCCTGTGGGTGCTGGTGGGGGTGTCGGGGGCTGGGTTTGTGTGGGGGCGACTGCGGAGGCAGCCTAGCCACACCAAAGCATGAAGCCCCCCACCCAGTCTGCCAGCGACATCCACCACACCCTGCGTGAGCGAGTGCTGTTGTGGGCACTGGCCGCCGTCGGGGTCGGGCTCTGGACCCTCCCGCTGTGGTGGGGCGAAGGCATGGTCGTGTACGGCGACATCGACTTCGGGCTCCGCAGCGAAGTCTATGGCCAGCGGGCCTTCACCCTCTGGAACGACCTGTGGTCAAACCCAAACTTTTTCAACCTCAGCCGAGCCCCACTGGTCGCCCTGCTCCTGCTGGTGGGGTGGCTGCTGGGGCTGGGGGCGGAGGGACTCTACCCATTACTCGTCTGGGGGCTGGGCACCGTCGGGGTCGTGGGGGTCATACGCCTGTGGCAGGGGCACCGCCAGTCAGAAGACTCCCAAACCACTTTGCCGTGGGTGACGCGCTGGGGCGTGCTGGCCGTGGTGGGCGGGGTGTACCTCCACAACCCGTGGGTGGTGCACCGTTTGCAGCATATTTACCTGCTGGCGGGGTGGGCACTGGGGCCGTGGGTGCTGCATCAGTGTGAGCGCGCCCTTTGGGCTGACAACCGCGAAATATGGAGCCCCCAAACCCTCGGCCGCCTGCTGCGGGGGGCGCTGCTCTGGGTGCTGGCGGGGGCGGCGGTGCACTGGTGGTTTTACCTCGGTGGGGTGCTGGCGTGGGCGGTGGCCTGGCGGAGCGTCGACCGAAGGCCGACTGACGCCCCCGTGCCGTGGGCGTGGGTGCGGCTGGGCGCCCTGGGCGGGATGGTCCTTGGCCTCAGTCTGCACTTTTTACTCCCCATGCTGTTGGCCAGTGGTGGAGGCGCAGGCCCGACAAACATCAACACCGTCGACACCATTGGGCTTTTTTCCCGCATGAGTGACTGGCGCAGGGTGCTGACCGTCTCAGGGTACTGGTGGTCAGACGTGCCTCGCGCAGACACGGGCCTCTGGTGGGGGGGCAGTTGGGCCTGGCTGGGCGTGGTGATCGCCAGCGGCGCAGCGACGGCCCTCTGGCGACGGTGGCTGCGACCATGGGTGGGGCTGGGGGTGGTGCTCTTGGGGCTGAGCATGGGCACGCAGGGGCCATTGCGGGGGCTGCTGCTCTGGCTGGTGTTTGACGGGCCGTTGGCGGGCGCCATTGGGTTTATTTTCCGTGACCCCGACAAGCTCTCTGGGCTGGTGCTCATAGTCTACAGCCTCTGTCTGGGCAGTGGCCTCACGACACTGGTCCAAGTCTGTGAACGGCGTCACGCCCTGTGGCAGAAATTACGGCCACTGGCACAAAAGCTGGGCACTACGCTGCTGCTCCCGCGGCGACACCGCGCCGTGCAGGGGGTCGTGGGCTTGCTGACAGTCCTATCGGTGCTGGGCGGGGGGGCTCCGCACTACGCACAATACTTACTGCAGGGTTACGCCCCCGTGGCCGTCCCCGCGCCCTATGCGCACTGGGCCGCTGGGCGCCCAGCGGCGACTCGCGTGGGGTACCTCCCACGGTTTGAAGCCTGGCAATCCCCCCACACCGCCGTCGGCACCACCCCCTGGAACCCCTCTGCCCCCACCGCAGGGCTCGACATCCACTCCACTACGCGACACACTTACAACCCCACCGAAGGCACCACCCCTGTCTGGCGTCGGTGGTACGACTGGACAGAGCATCAGCTGGAGTACAACCTCACCGACCAGCTCGGGCCACTGTGGCGGAGCCTCGGGGTGAGTGAGCTCGTGCTGCACCGTGACATCTACGGACAGGGGAGCCAGCTCATAGACATGCTCGGGGGACTGGGGCGGCAACTGGGGGTGAGTGCCGTCACCCGCCACGGTGACTGGTGGGGCGCGGACCTGACCGCCGTCGGCGAAACTATTTCAGAAATCACCCAGCCGCGGGTGCTGGGGCGGGCAGTGCTGTCACTGGGGGGGTGGGCAGGGGGGCAGGTGCTGTCAGCCCTCCCAGGGTCAGACATGACCAACACCGCCCTGTGGTGGGCTGACCAACAGTCAACCGTGCCGTCCCCCGACACCCTGCAAGCGGGCGACCTGCTGGTCGAGCGGTTTGCGAGCGACCTGCCGACCCTCTGGGTCGACAGGCGCCACCGCTACGCTCCCTTTGACCACACCGACCAAGCCGACGCCTTCACACGGTGGGCCAAGAGCAGTGTCAACAGCCCTGACTGGCGCTGGCACCAGCAACATCAGGGTTTGACGATGAGCCTCGGCCAGGGCGACAGTGGGCGGGGCATCGCCCTCACCACTTCCCCCATGGCGCTCGACGTGCCTCCCCACACCCCACTCGACGACCTCGGCAAAGTCGTCCTGCAGACCGAAGATGTATTGGGCACCAACGCTGACTTTTTCGTGGCCGATGACCCCGAAGTGATCGAGGTCGACTTCGCCCCGACCAATGTTTACGACGCCCTGCCTTACCTCCGCGGAGAAATCACCGAAGGGGGAGGGGAGTACTGGAAAGTGGTCACCAGCCAGCCCATCGACATTGACCCCCTCATGGGCTATCGCTTTGGGTTGACGGTCTCGGGCCACGGCACTGACAGACTCCACGGCAAAGTGAAATATTATGACGAGGCTGGTGAAGAACTGACCGTGTCGTATGTCACAGCCCCCCACGCGGCCGCCAGCTTCGACGTGCAGCGCTTTGTGGGGAGTTTCATCACCCCCGCCGCCGCTCGCACCATGCGGTTACAGCTCTGGACGCACCAGCGCCCCAGCCAGCGCGTCTACTGGTGGGTGCACGACCTCGAAGTCCGACAACTGGCCACCCACACCGTACCCAATGAGCTCCCAATCCCCATCACCGCCGACGGCCAGCGCCCCCACCGTGTGCTGGCGCGGGTCTGGCACTCGGGCGCTGGGGGACAGGTTGACTTCGGGCTGGGCAGCTGGGCGGCCACCGCACTGACCCGCAGCCCAGACATAAACCAATGGTACTGGGAAGACCTCGGCACCGTGACACCACCGCTGGGCCTCAGCCAGATGACCATCACCAACGTACAAGGCTTCAACGCCGTCAATGAAGTGCTGGTCGTGCCCGAAGACGACTGGCAAGCCGCCCAAGCGAAAGCCACGGCGGTGCGGTCCCGCACGCGGGGGCTGACCGTTCTTGAACCAAGTTTAGAGATGAACCACAGCGGCAACATCCAGACAGGCCGCCGCAGCAGCGCCCTGACCAACGGCCAAGGCGTACGGCTCAACGACGGGGTCGTCACCGCCAGCGTAGACGTGACCGAGGCAGGACAATATGACCTGTACGTCGGCGTAGACATGAGTGAAGACGCCCGCGCCACCGACGAGCACCAAGTGTTTCGCTCAGGGCGGCGACAGCGCACAGTCGAGCAGCACACCGTGCTGTCACCCGCTCTGCAAGCTGCCGATTTCCCCACCCCGCAGTGGCCCACAGTGCATCAGGCAGGTGCCGTCCCCATGGTGCACGCTGGCACCTACGACCTCCTCCCAGGGCGAGCCATCTGGAAGCACAAACTCCGCGACACCTCCCCAAGCCTCCTGTCCACGGAGTCGCTCCATCCTTTTGCCTATGACGCCGAGTGGTACGAACGACATCGGTACCTAGATACCTTAGGCGACACCGAGCGCAACGCTGACTGCTGTGACTGCGTCGACCTGGGCGCAGACCACCTCAAGGTACGCCTAAACGCCGAAAAAGAAGCCATAGCCGACACCACCGCGGGGTGCTCGTGCTGGTGGTCGATCACCGCGAGTGACCTGGCCGAGGTGACCGCTGGTGACGAGTACTGGCTACGGTTTGAGGCCCGTTCGCAGTTTGCCCGCCGCCCACACTTCAAGTTGATATTTTTGGACGAAAACCGCGTATTTGTTGACTACCACATCTTGCAGCACACCCCCGAGGGCGACACCTGGCCCTGGACAGAGATCGAACGACTTGTCACCGTGCCCTCGGGCACGAAATATGTGCAATGGCAGGTGTGGTCACGGCAAAACCGCTTCACCGAGTCACAGACAGCCGTGCGCGGTCTGACTATGAAACGCTACGGTGACTTGCCCCTCCTCGACAGCTGGGTGCTGGTGCAGCGCCTGGCCGACGAAGCCACTGGCGGCCCCCTGCAAGACGTCCTCCGCAGCCCCGCCCCCCACCCCGCCGTTACCCTCACCGCAACCCCCACCCCCAGTGGCAAGCAGCTCCACCTCACCCACCCGCCTGAGACTGACCGCCTGCTCTTGGCCCTGCCAGAAGCCTACCACCCACTGTGGAAAACCGACCAATCAGCCAGTGAAATAGTACCGCACTGGGGCCTAACCCAAACGGTGGTTGTGCGCCCAGAAATGACCGACACTGAAACCAACTTCGCCGTTTATTTCATGCGGAAAAACCTCTGGTGGTGGCGCTGGGTGCTGAGCGCCGTGACCCTGAGCGGACTACTCATGGTTTTAATTTACAAAAAAATACAAGAAGATTTACGCAATGCGCCTTAGTCTCTTTTGCGCATTGATCATGGTACAATAAAAGGATTCTTAAACCTTTTAGATGTCGATCAAACGTGTTGTCTTCAGTGTGATGGGGGGCGTAATTCTTCACCTTGGGCTCGCGCTGGGCCTGGCCCAGACAGCTGGGGCTGTCCCGCTGGAGGCAGGCCAAGCCACCATTGCCAGCTGTGGCACCCCCATGACGGTGGAGTTCGAGACCCCCTTTGCCACCACCCCCGTGGTGGTCGGGTTGTCCAACCTGCAAAACACAGACACCGCCCACATCAGGATCGGGAATGTGACCACGACGAGCTTCGAGGCCACCATCCGTGAGTCCGACAATCAGGACGGAGCCTGCGGCGCGATGACTTTTGACTTCATCGCCGCTGAGCCAGGCCTGCATACACTCGCAGGGGGCGACACCCTGGAAGTCGGCCTCTTTAAGACCGACGCCGTCCAGCACGGCGTCTGTGTCAGCGGCACAGAAGCTTGGGACACCGTGCCCTTCGCAGGCACATACGCGACACCACCATCCTTGGTCGCGAGCTTCCAGAGCCAAAACAGTGAGATCAACCCCCCAGGGCAAACCAGCTGTACCTGGATCACCGAAGAAACCTACAACACTGGTACTGGTAGCTTTCTCTTCGCCATGCAACGGAGCGAAGTCGGGTCCTGTGCCATCCCCACAACGGAAGTCGTCGGATACATGGCTCTGAACGCAGGCGCCGCAGGCAGCGTCGCCGACAACAGTGGCCACCTCATCCAATACGAAGCCATCAAAACCCCCGACAATGTGTATGGCGTGCAAAATGGTTGTTACACCTACAACTACGCCAACACCTACGTCGCCCCCCCCCACTTCAACAGTAAAAAAGACCAACTCGACGGTGGGGACGGTGGTTGGGTGCGCGAATGCTCCAACACCGCCACCGCCGCAGGCATAGCCATCCAAGAGGACAACTATTGTAACAGTGAGTCAAACCACACCAGCGAACCAGCCTCGATCGTAGTGGTCGAGCAAAACTACGCTGACGTCCAAGTGACCAAAAAAGTCGATGACCCCACCCCCTATGTGGGCCAGGCCGTCACCTACACCATCGAAGTGACAAATGACGGCCCCCACCCCGCCCAGGCTGTGACCGTCGACGACCTCCTCCCCGCGGGGGTGACACTCAGCAGCAGTAGTGTGACCATCGGCACCTACAGCGCAGTCACTGGCGAATGGATCATCGGGGACATGACCAATGGGCAGACCGAAACCCTGACCATCGTGGTCGTGCCCGACATTGGCACAGGCGAAACCAAGATCGAAAACTGTGCCGTCGGACAATCCAATGAAATCGCTCAAGGTAACGGCATCCGCCCCGCCACCTTTGACGACGCCCCCAGCAACAACAAAGCCTGCGTCACCATCATCCCCGAAGAATCCAACATCGCCGTCAACAAAACCGTCTCCAACGCCAACCCCACCGACGGCGACACCATCACCTTCACCATCACGGTCAATAATGACGGCCCCAGCACCATGAACGATGTCATCGTGACTGACGCCCTTCCCCCACAGTGTGCGTATGTCAGCGACAGTGCCACCCTCGGCGCATATGACCAAACCACCGACCTCTGGACTATCGGTGACATGACCGCAGGGCAGAGCGCCATTTTGCAGATCCAGTGCACGGTCGACGCCAGCGAAGGTACAAAGTTTGAAAACTGTGCCGTGTATCAGCCACACTGTAACGGTGAGGAAACCCTCGGGTGTCGCCCCGCTGCTGAAGAGTGCCAAGCCAACTGCGACAGCAAACTTTGTGCCGCTGAATGTCAAACAACGTATGAAGCGTGTGAGAAGCAATGTGCTGTGGATCTAGAAGTCTGCCAAGCAGGGTGTGAAACCAAAGAATGTGCCGCGGCCTGCCAAGACAGCAACAAACAATGCTTGTCAGGCACCGTCAGCAGCTGCCCTGACGGCAGCACCGCAGGGGTGCCCGACACCCAGCCCAAAGACAACGAAAGCTGTGTCCCCGTGACTATAGAGTCAGAAGCAGACCTCGGGGTGGTCAAAACCGTCACCGAGTCCCCCGTGGTCGAAGGCTCCACCGCCGAGTTCACCATCACAGTGACCAATAATGGCCCCTCCACCGCGACCAATGTCACCGTCACCGACAGCCTCCCCGCAGGGTTGACCTACGCCAGTGACACTCCCACCCAAGGCGTATATGACTCCGCGACAGGTGTCTGGACAGTCGGCACCTTGACCAATGGCCAGAGTGAAACTTTAACCATTACCGCCACAGCAACGGTGATAGACGGACAAACAAAGGTTGAAAACTGTGCCGACATGGGCGCCAAACCAGACCAGCCTGACCCTAACCCAGACAATGACGAAAGCTGCGCCACGGTAGAGATCACCCCCGCAGCCGACTTGTTCGTGACAAAAGTCGGAAAACCAAACCCCGTCAATGACGGCGACACCGTGACGTTTACCATCGTGGTGAGCAATGACGGCCCCTCACCCGCCAACGCCGTCACCGTCAGCGACGTGCTCCCCACGGGGCTGGCATACGTCAGTGACACCACCACCGTCGGGGCGTATGACGACTTCACAGGCGTCTGGAATGTAGGAGATATGGCCGTCGGCCAGACCGAAACCCTCACCATCACCGTGACAGCCAACGTCATCGACGACATCACCCAGCGTGAGAACTGTGCCGCCACCCAGTCCACCGCGGACGTCAGCGGTGCCGCCACCCCCGACACCGACCTCGAAAACAACCGCGCCTGCGACACCATAGACATCATCCCGCAGGCCGACATCGCCGTGACAAAAGTCGCCGACGGCGAAGTGTACACCGAAGGGGACGTCGTGACTTTCACCATCACCGCGACCAATAACGGCCCCAGCACCATGCCTGACGTACAGGTCAGCGACGCCCTCCCCGCAGGGTGTGTGCACACCGGCAACGTCGCAACAGCAGGGTTTTATAGCGACAGCGCTGGCCTCTGGTACATCGGCGACATGACCAACGGCCAGACCGAAACCCTCACCATCACTTGTCTTGCCACCGTGGTGGCAGGCCAAACCAAATACGAAAACTGTGCCCAATATGTGCCCAATAAAACAGTCCCAGACATCAACCCAGACAATGACCAACAGTGCGACACTTTCGTGGTCGAGCAAGAGTCAGACATCATCCTCACCAAGGACGTTAACGAAACCAACCCCACCGAAGGTGACGTGATCACCTTCACCCTCACCGTCAAAAATGACGGCCCTAGCCCCATGCCAGGCGTCGAAGTCATCGACCTCCTGCCCAGTGGGTTTGTGTACGTCAGTGACAGCCCCACCGTCGGGGCCTACGACCCCGTGACAGGTGTCTGGACCGTCGGCACCCTCGCTGACCAGCAAACAGAGCAGCTGCAGATAGTCGTCGAAGTCGACGTCGTTGACGGTGACACCATGCCCGAAAACTGTGCGAACTTTAATAACACCAGCGACATAAACGACCCAGACGACAGCAACCACCAGCCCTGTCGTGACGTCACCACCGATCAAGAAGCCGACATCGTCGTCACCAAAACCGTCAGTGACGACGCCCCGACTGAAGGCGACCAGATCACCTACACCATCACCGTCCGCAATGACGGCCCCAGCACCATGCCCGCCGTGGTCGTCACCGACGGCCTGCCAGCGGGCTTGGTCTACGTTAATGACGTTGCCACCACTGGCACCTACGACAACCCCACTGGCCAGTGGAGCGTCGGGACGCTGGTCGCAGGGCAGAGCGAAACCTTAGACATCATCGTCACTGCTACCGTGGTGGGTGGTGCAACCACCGTCGAAAACTGCGCCGACTTCTTGAATGTAAACGAAGACATCCCCGACACCGACCCGAGTAATAACGTCCCCTGCGCCGAGATCGAAATCAGCCCCATGGCGGACATCTGGGTGCAAAAAAGTGTTAACGAAGCCGCCCCCACCGAAGGCGAAGACATCACCTGGACGGTCACCGTCACCAACCTCGGCCCCAGCCCCATGCCCAATGTGAGCGTCACCGACGTGCTGCCCACGGGCTGTGTGTACAGCGGGGCCAACACCCCCAGTGTCGGCACCTACGACGGCACAGTCTGGGCCGTGGGCGACATGGCCAGCCTCGCCACCGAAACCCTCGACATCACCTGCGAGATGGACATCATCGACGGTGAGACACGACTAGAAAATTGCGCCACCTTCACCAACACCGCTCCCACCCCTGACCCCGTCGACAGCAATAATGAAGGCTGCGCCGTGGTAAATATTGAAGCCGAAGCCAACATCGTAGTCGGGAAAACGATCAGTAATGAGTCCGACAGCGTGCTCGACGGTGCCCTCGTCGAGGGCGGAATCGTCGAGTACACCGTCACAGTCGGCAACACTGGCCCCAGCACCATGCCCAATGTCGAGATCGTCGACGCGCTGGCTGACTGGTGTGTGTATGCCACCCACTTGGAAAGTATCGGCACCTACGACCCCGCCAGTGGGGTCTGGGCCGTGGGTGACCTGCTCGCTGGGCAAAACGAATCCCTGACACTCAGCTGTGTCCTCGACATCACCAACGACATCACCACCCGCACCAACTGTGCCACCTACGACCTCGTCACCCTCAGCGGCCTCCCCGACGACACCATCCTCACAGACAACCAAGCCTGTGTCCCGATCGACATCCTCCCTGAGGCCGACATAAGCGTCATCAAAGCCGCCGTCACCCCCAGCGTGACCGAGGGCCAAGACATCATCTGGCAGGTGACCGTGGCCAACGCTGGCCCCAGCACCATGCCCGCCGTGACCGTCACCGACACCCTCCCCACTGGCTGCACCTACACCGGCACCAGCACCGCCAGCCAGGGCGCCTACGACGGCACCGTCTGGACCGTCGGCGACATCGCCGCAGGCGGCAGCGCCACCCTGACCCTCAGCTGCCTCAGTGACATCGTCGCTGGGGTCACCACTATCGAAAACTGCGCCACCTTCACCTCCGCGGGTGCCGTGCCCGACACCGACCCCGACAACGACCAGAGCTGCGCCCCCGCCGGCATCCTCCCCGAAGGCAACATCACCGTCCTCAAAACCGTCGATGACAGCAGCCCGATCGAAGGTGAAGACATCACATGGACGGTCACCGTCAGCAATGACGGCCCCAGCACCATGCCCGCCGTGAGTATAGACGACGTGCTGCCCACGGGCTGTGTGTACAGCGGGGCCCACACCGCCAGTGTCGGCACCTACGACGGCGCCGTCTGGGCCATCGGCGACCTACTCGCTGGCGGCAGTGCTATGCTGACAGTCACCTGTCAGACCGACGTCATCGACGACGTGACAGTACTAGAAAACTGTGCAGAGTACGTCCCCACTGGCACCGTGCCCGACACCGACAGTCAAGACAACCAAGCCTGCGCCACCAGCACCATCGAGCAACAGGCCGACGTGCAAGTGACCAAAACCGTGGACAACCCCACCCCCACCGAAGGCGAAGACATCACGTGGACGGTCACCGTCAGCAATGACGGCCCCAGCACCATGCCCGCCGTGAGCATAGACGACGTGCTGCCCACTGGCTGTGTCTACAGCGGGGCCAACACCGCCACGGTCGGCACCTACGACGGCGCCGTTTGGGCCATCGGTGACCTGCTCGCTGGCGCCAGCGCGGAGCTCACCGTGACGTGTGAGACAGACATCATCAACAGCAACACCAACCTCCGCAACTGTGCCCAATACACCAACGGCTCCTCCATCCCAGACACCAGCGTCAGCAACGACAGCATGTGCGCCGAAGCCAACATTGTGGCCATCGGTGACCTGAGCGTCACCAAGGCCATAGTCGCCGAAGGTGACGGCACACTCGACGGCTCCATTGTCGAAAACGGCACCATCACGTGGCTCGTCACCGTGACCAACGCTGGCCCCAGCACCATGACAGGCATCGAAGTGTGGGACACCCTCCCCGCAGGGCTCCCCCACCAGAGCCACACCGCCAGTGCAGGGGTCTATGACCACACCACAGGCCAGTGGCTGCTGGGCACCCTGACCGCAGGGCAGTCCGAAACCCTCAGCATCACCACCCTCACCGACATCGTCGACGGGGCAACGACCGTCAGCAACTGTGCCGAGTACCGCGGATCATCAGAAGTCCCCGACACCAGCGTCGGCAACGACACCCCCTGTGCAACGATTGAAATAGTCCCAGAGGCCGACATAGAAGTCGCCAAAGACGTCGACACCATCACCCCCATTGAGGGCGACCAAGTCACCTTCACCGTCAGTGTCAAAAACAACGGCCCCAGCACCATGCCCGCCGTGAGCATCGACGACTTGCTGCCCAGTGGCTTTGTGTACGTCAGCGACACCCCCACTGTCGGGGCCTACGACCCTGTCACAGGGGTCTGGACCCTCGGCGATATGCTCGACCAAGCCTACGAAACACTACAGATCACCGTGGAGGTCGACGTCGTCGACGGCGACACCATGCCGCTCAACTGCGCCACCTTCACCAACGCTTCCGCTGTGCCTGACACCGACGAGTCCAACAATGAAGCCTGCCGCGATGTCACCACCACCCTGCAGACCGACATGGCCCTGACCAAAGTCATCAGCAGTGAGTCAGACGGCGTGCTCGACGGCGTCGTGGTGGAGGGCGGCACGGTCACCTACACCATCGCTATCAGCAATAATGGCCCCTCAGACATCGACAGCGTGACCGTCACTGACGTCCTGCCCGTTGGGGCTGTCTACGTCAGCCACACTGAGAGCAGCGGCACCTACGACCCGCTGACAGGCGACTGGGTCATCGGCACCATGCTCGCAGGTCAGTCCCTCACGTTAGACATCACCGTCGAGCTCGACGTCGTCAACGACCAACTCACCGTCGTCAACTGTGCCGACTTCATGAACGCCAGCCAAACCGTCCCCGACATCTCCCCCGACAACAACCACGCCTGTGCCAGCGTGACCATAAACCAAGAAACAGACATCGCCGTCAGCAAGTCAGCCGTGCCCACCACCCCCGTGACCGAGGGCGACACCATGGACTGGGTGATAGTCGTCACCAATAATGGCCCCTCAGACACCGCCCCCGTCGTGGTCAATGACATGCTCCCCACTGGTACAGACTATGTCAGCCACAGCGCCACCGACGGCCTCTATGACCCCACCCTCGGCATCTGGATGATCACCGCCATGGCCGCAGGTGACACCCACACTTTGACCATCACCACCGTCACCGACATCGTCGGCGGCAACACCCTCGTCGAAAACTGCGCCACCTATGACAACCAGTCAGGCGTCCCCGAAACCAACACCGACAATGACGAAAGCTGCGCCACGGTGGACATCACCCCCGAGGCCGACGTGCAAGTGGCGAAAGCCAGCTTGACCCCCACAGTGACAGAAGCCGACGACATGACCTGGCTCGTGACCGTGACCAACCTCGGCCCCAGCACCATGCCCGCCGTGAGTATAGACGACGTGCTGCCGACAGGGTGTGTGTACAGCGGAGCCAACACCCCCAGTGTCGGCACCTATGACGGAGCGGTTTGGACTATCGGTGACATGCTCGCCGACGCCGAAGAGACGTTAGAGATCACCTGCGAAGCCGACGTCATCGACGGCAACACCGTGGTGGAGAACTGTGCCACCTACACCAACCTCTCAACCGTGCCCGACACAGACGAATCCAACGACCAAGCGTGCGCCCAAACAGTCATCGACACCCTCGCCGACGTGAGTGTAGCCAAACAGGCCCTCACCCCCACAGTGACGGATGACACCGACATGACCTGGCAGATCACCGTCAGCAACGCAGGGCCGTCGACGGCCCCCGCCGTGAGCCTCGACGACGTGCTGCCCACTGGCTGTGTGTACAGCGGAGTCAACACCCCGACTGTCGGCATCTATGACGGCGCGGTCTGGGCCGTGGGCGACCTGCTCGCAGGGGCCACCGAA
The DNA here is from genome assembly GCA_020631075.1 of Candidatus Altimarinota bacterium. GTDB lineage: Bacteria > Patescibacteriota > Gracilibacteria > UBA4473 > UBA4473 > JAHDHX01. The sequence goes on along the minus strand of JAHDHX010000003.1, from coordinate 113,733 downwards.
ACCCTAGACATCACCTGCGTCGCCGACATAGTCGACGGCAACACCGTGGTCGAAAACTGCGCCACCTACACCAACACATCCACCACCCCCGACGTTGACCTCGTCGACCACGCGGCCTGTGCGGAGGTAGCAATCGAGCCAGAAGCCAACATCACCGTGCAAAAAGTGACCGACACCCCGACCGTGGTCGAGGGCCAAGACGCCACCTGGACCGTGACCGTCAGCAATGCCGGCCCCAGCACCATGCCGAACGTCGTGGTGACAGACACACTGCCAGCGGCCTGCACCTACGGCGGCACTCACACCGCCAGCACAGGGACATTTGACGGCGTTACGTGGCTGCTCGGCGACATGGTTGAAGGCACCAGCGCCACCCTGACCCTCAGCTGTGTGACAGACATCGTCTCGGGCCAGACCACGCTGGAAAACTGCGCCGAATACACCCCAGGGGTGACCGTACCCGACACCGACCCCACCGACAACATGCAGTGCGCCACGGTGGACATCACCCCCGAGGCCGACGTGCAAGTGGCGAAAGCCAGCCTGACCCCCGTAGTGACAGAAGCCGACGACATGACCTGGCTCGTGACCGTGACCAACTTCGGCCCCAGCACCATGCCCGCCGTGAGTATAGACGACGTGCTGCCGACAGGGTGTGTGTACAGCGGAGCCAACACCCCCAGTGTCGGCACCTATGACGGAGCGGTTTGGACTATCGGTGACATGCTCGCCGACGCCGAAGAGACGTTAGAGATCACTTGCGAAGCGGACGTAGTTGACGGCAACACCGTGGTCGAAAACTGTGCCACCTACACCAACCTCTCCACCGTGCCCGACACGGACGAATCCAACGACCAAGCGTGTGCCGAAACAGTCATCGACACCCTCGGCGACCTCACCCTGACCAAGACCGCCACCACCGACCCCATCGTTGAGGGCCAGCTTGTCACCTTCACCATCGTGGCCAGCAACGCAGGGCCATCGACCCTGACAGGGGTCGACGTCACCGACGTCCTCCCCACTGGGCTGACATACGACAGCAGCACCGCCACAGTCGGTGCCTACGACCCAGTCACAGGCGTCTGGGTACTGGGGACCCTGACCAGCGGTCAAACCGAAACCCTCACCCTGACCGCCCTCACCGACATAGTCGACGGCAACCTCACCCCGACCAACTGCGCCGTGGTCACCTCCGACGAGCTCATCGCCGAAGTCACCCTCGCCAATAATAACCCCTGCGCCGAAGTGACCCTCACCCCTGAGTCAGACATCAGCGTGGTCAAAACCACAGACGCCACCACCGTGGTGGAGGGCGACGACGTCGTTTGGACCATCACCGTGACCAATAACGGCCCCTCCGACCGCGCAGGCGTGAGTGTCACCGACACCCTCCCCGCAGGGCTCATTGCCACTGGCTGGGTGCCGACCGCAGGCAGCTACGACAGCGTCAGCAACGTCTGGACCGTCGGGCCGATGGCCGACGGCGACACCCACACACTGACCCTCACCACCGTCACCGACATCGTCGACGGCGCCACCGACCTCCAAAACTGCGCCACCTACACCGAAAGTGGTGAGATGCCTGACCCAGTATTAGATAATAATGAATCCTGCGCCGCCGTCGACGTGACGGCCGAAGCCAACGTGCAGGTCGCCAAAGACGTCGACCAAGTTATGCCCACCGAAGGGGACGTGATCACCTTCACCGTCACCGTCAAAAACCACGGCCCCAGCACCATGCCCGCCGTCACCGTGGCGGACGTCCTCCCCGTCGGGTTGATCTACCAGAGTCACACCGCCAGTGTGGGGGCCTACGACCCTGTCACTGGTGACTGGACCGTCGGCACCATGTTCGACCAGCAACTCGAAACCCTCGACATCACCGTCGAAGTCGACGTCATCGACGACATGACCGCCCTGACCAACTGTGGTCAGTACGACCCCACCGACAGCCCCGTGCCCGACACCGACGACACCGACAACACCCTCTGCCGCACCGTCGAAACCAAACTCGCCGCCGACATACTCATAGAAAAAACCGTCGACAACCCCACCCCAGAGGAAGGCGAACTCATCACCTTCACCGTGACCGTCAGCAACGCTGGCCCCAGCACCATGCCCGCCGTCACCGTCAATGACCCCCTACCCCTCGGGCTCACCTACGCCAGCGACGTGCCCAGCGTCGGCACCTACGACCCCGCCACCGGGGTCTGGACAGTCGGTGACCTGCTCGCAGGCGCGGTCGAGACACTCCAGCTCACCGTCGAAGCCGACGTCATCAACGGCGACGAGAGTCCCACCAACTGTGCTGACTTTATGAATGAGTCCCTCACCACCCCCGACACCAACGCCCACAACAACCAAGCCTGCCAAGAGGTCATGATCGGCCTCACTTCTGACCTCACCGTCAGCAAAACCGCCGACAGTACCGTCATCGTTGAGGGCGACCAAGTGACCTTCACCATCATCGTGACCAATAATGGCCCCTCTGACCACCCCAGTGCACTGGTGACAGACGTCCTGCCCGTCGGGCTCACCTACGACAGCCACACCGTCAGCGCAGGGGCCTACGACCCCAGCACAGGCACGTGGAGCGTCGGCCCAATGCTCGCAGGCGACGTCCAAATCCTGACTCTGGTGGCCGAAGGTGACATCGTCGACGATGTCACCGAAGTGACCAACTGCGCCCTGATCGGCGCTGGCAGCATCATCGACGCCAACCCCGACAACAATGAAATGTGCGCCCCCGTCACCATCACCCCACAGGCCGACCTCGCGATACTCAAAACCGTCAGCGAAGACACCGTCGCCGAGGGTGATGAGGTCGAATACACCTTAACAGTGACCAACAACGGCCCCTCAACCGCCAAAAACGTAGTGGTCAATGAACCCCTCGCCGTCGGACTGCTCTATGTCACCGACACCCCGAGTGTCGGCACCTACGACCCCGCCACAGGGGTCTGGTCACTGGGTGACCTGCTCGACGGCGCCGTCGAGACCCTCACCATCCGTGTCGCTGTCGACATCATCGACGACGTCATGCAAGTCAACAACTGCGCCATCGTGAATGCCAGTGGCGAAGAGCCCACTGGCGACCTCACCGACCTCTGGCGGCTGGTGGTGCCCGTGGCCCACGCGGCGGACGGCGGCACCCCTGACCCCGACATGAGTAATAATGAAAGCTGTGTTGAGATCGACCTCACCCGCGTCAGCGACCTCCAAGTCACCAAGACCACCGACCTCGACACCGTCAACCCCTACACCAGCACGTTCACCTACACCATCGACTACGCCAACCTCGGCGTCAGCGACAGCCTGACCGCCAGCATCACCGACACCCTCCCCAGCCAGATCACCAGCATCGTGGCCATCACGCCCAGTGTCACCACGTTGGGCAACACCGTCAGCTGCACCACCACCCTCGTGCCGCTCAGCCTCACCTGCACCCCCGACAGCGGGCGACTGTCCGCGGGCGAGAGCGGGCAGATCATGCTCGAAGTCCTAATGGACCCCACCACCCCCTGCAGCGACAGCCTGACCAACACCGTCACCGCCACCGACGACACCGACAGAGACCAAAGCGACAACGAATACGTCCTCACCACCCCGTTGCCCCCCGTGGCCAACGTCCGCGTGACCAAAACAGGCGACCTGACCGCCAACCTCCGCCGTGAGGTCACCTACACGATCGTCTACGCCAATGACGGCAGCGCCGACGCCCTCGACACCATCCTCACAGACACCCTCCCCGCCCACGTCACCCTCGTCAGCGTGACGCAGCTCACTGGGGCCACCCCATGGGTGTGCAGCCAGTCAACCCCGGGTATAGTCAGCTGCAGCGCCGACGGCACCGCCACCAACGGCCTGACCGTCCCCGCGATGGACAGCGGCGTCATCGAAGTCGTCGTGCTGGTCGACAATAACACCGACCTGCTCGTCGCCCCCACCACCTTGCACAACGAAGTCTCGATCGAGACCTCCAGCACAGAGAAATACACCGACGACAACCAAGACAGCCACGACACACCCATCATCGCCAGCACCGACCTCGGGCAGCTCAGCGGATATGTCTGGTATGACCAAGACACCGACGTGCTGATCGACGGCGGCGAGAGTATGATCCCTAGCGTGACCCTCATCCTCACAGGGATGGACGTCTACGGTAATTACTACGGCCCAGACCAGACCCTCTACCCAGACGCCTACGCCGACTTCGTCACCCAGTACGGCATCACCGACACCGACACCGCCTATATCACTTCCCCCACCACCCTCACAGACGCCTCTGGCTACTACCTCTTCGACGACCTCGTCCCAGGCATCTATAATGTCTACCAGATCAACCCCCCTGGGTACTACTCCACGGGTTCAGACGCAGGCGACAGCCTCCCCACAGCCCAAAATGGTGAAGGCTCCGTCCAAACCACCCTCGCCACCGACATCGACCGCATCCAAAACATCATCATCTTTGAGGGCGACCACTCCCCCGACAACAACTTCGGCGAAGACCTCGGCTCGATCGGCAACCACATCTGGTTCGACGCGCAGATCAACGGCCAACCCGACTCCACCGACAGCCCCATCAGCGGGCACACCGTCGAGCTCTGGGTTGACCTCACAGGCAACGGCCTGACCCCTGACGACACCCTCTACGGCACCACCACCACTGACAGCAACGGCCTCTACAGTTTCGAGGACCTCCCCGTCGACCAGACCTACGTCGTCACCACCAGCCCCCCCACGGGCCTGACCCCAGTGCTCGGCACCGCTGGCCTGGACGAGCACGCCCAGGACTCCACTGGCTACAGCGTGTCTCTCACCCCAGCCGCCCCCGACGACGTCACCGCCGACTTTGCCTTCTTCGACCCCGATGTCCCCAGCACCGTCAGTGGCCCCACTGACGGCTCACCCACCGTGACCAACAGCGGCACCAGCACCAGTACAATTACTAGCACGACCACGACCACGAACGCCACCACCGTCAGTAACCCCAGCAACAGCAGCTCCAGCAGTGGCAGCAGCAACGGCTCCACACGGTCGAGTAGCGTCAGCACCGTCACCAGCAGCTGGACCGGCAGCAGTAATAACTCTAACAGCAGCACCAGCAGCGGCAGCAACACTGGCACCAGTAGTAACGGCGGCAGTGGCAGCACCAGCACCAGCGTGAGTGTCTCAGGCCCACCATACGTCCCGACCAGCAGCACAGGCAGCACTACCAGCAGCACCACTACCAGTGCGGGCGACACCAGCGCCAGTGCCACCACCACAGGTGGTCTGACAGGCGGCCCATATGTGCCGACTACCACCGCCACCACTACCGCCACCGACGGCACCACCCAAACCAGCACCACTGGGGGCACAGACACAGGTGACACAGACGGGTATGGCGACTTCCTCAGCAGCTGGGCAGCCGCCACCACCGCCGACCAGCTCACCCTCGACACCATGCTCGGCCACGCGGCGGCTCCCCACGCCCCCAGTGCCCCCGAAAATACCACCCGAGTGGCCGACGACTGGTCACGCACCAGCATTCTCCCGCGCACAGGGCCCATCCCCCCCGCCGTGCAAGCCCGCTACGAAGCCATGAGCCTCACCCCACGGGTCGAGATCACCCACCCGCACTACGGTGCCTTGGGCCAGCTCGTCACTCAGGGCCTCGTGAGCGTCCCCGAAGCTCGCGTGCTCGACGCCGACCAGCTCCTCAGTGGCCAGACACTCACCAAGTGGCTGACCCGAGCTGGTCACACCGTCACAGCCAACTACTCCCAGAGTCTCAGCCTCACCGAAACCGTCACCATGCTCGGTGAAGCCTTCGGGTGGGCAGAGTCCATCACCGACGTCTACGGCGAGACCCGCACCCAGCCGTTCACCATCGCCGCCGCCCAGCAACGCCACCTCCTCCCCCCCAGCACAGACACCCAAGCCACTGACCAACCAGTCACCATCGGCGAAGCCGCCACCATGCTGCAACGAGCCCTGCTGGTCACTGACCTCGGGCGGACGGCTTACCCCACTGGCGTGCAAGTCACTGTCCCCTCCGCCGACCTCTGGGACGTCCCCGTCAACAGCACCGCCATGAGTCACTCCAGCCTCTGGCTCCCCACCTTGACTCACGGCGCAGGTGTCTACTGGGACGTACGGCCACAGGCCCTCGGCCATATGCACATCTTCGCCCACAGCAGCCAGTTCGCCGACGACCCCAACCCCTACGGGCAGATCTTCGCCCAGCTCGTGGACGACCTCAATGTCGGTGACACCATATTCATTGACGTCAACGGCCAGTCTGCCGAGTACCGCATCGACGACAAAGTCCGCGTCCCAGAGTCCGCCGTCAGCGCCCTGCGTGACGCCACCGACATGCCACTCACCCTCATGACGTGTGACACCGACATCGCCTACCGCTGGGTGTGGTACGCCGAGCCCGTCAACAGCGAAAACACCCCCCAAACCCAGAGCTGGGGCGACTGGCTCGGGAGCATCGCCCAAGCCCTCACCGCCAGCCTGCTCGGCGGATGGAACTGGTAATAGCTCTCCTAAAAATTCCCCGCTGTGAGCTTGCTCACAGCGGGGGAACATTTCCTCAGTGCTCCTTTTCTCTACGGAGCTTCAGTTTTCGTTAGGAGGGTAAGTCTACTCACCTGACTCAGCATTTTGCTGCATAAATTTCCCCGCCCCACGTCGGCCACCTCGTCCAGACTGGTCACCACGTTTGCCTCTTCGGCCTCGTTTATATTTTTCTGGGTTGTCAGCCCGGTCGTGCATCTTGGCGATGGTGTCAGCGTCCTGCGCACTCATGGTAATGACCGCACCATCGGCCGTGTTCGCCACACTGATGGTGACATTTTTTCGGTTTCGTTCCGCTTTTTGCGCAGACTTCGCCTGGATCATCTCCACCGCCTCCGCATTGTCAGAGCTCAACGTGACCACCACCCCATTGTCGGTTTTTTCCACCGTTTTTTCGACCATTTGCTTCAGTTGTTTGCGTTTGGCACGGGCGTGCATTCGCTCCAGTTTTTCGGTGTCGGTGGTCGTTTTTGTCACCACGACCTGCGTGTCAGTTGCTTCCACACTGACCGTCACGTCATCACGCGTCATGGTGCGACCACTCAGTTTCGCCGCCAGCTGTGTCAGCGCGTCGGTGTACGCCGCGTCCGTCAGGGTAAACGTTTTAACCACCCCATTGTCGGTCAGCTCCACCGACTTGGTGATGGGCAAGTCAGCTGCCACCTTGCCATATGCAGCCGAAGCCGTACCAAGACCAGCAATAACGGTGAGGGCCATCAGGCCAAAGAGAAAGTTTTTCATAGGAATTTTCTGAAAAGAAAGAAAGAAAAAGTGAGAAGTGTGATCCGGAACTCTCATGGGTGTATACGCAGTTGGAAGAATTTTCTTTCAAAAAAAGAGAGTTTTTTTCAGAGCTCTCTTTTTCTCAAAGCAATTTGTAAACACAGCCTTGTTTCACACCCCTCTCCATACACCCAACCACTATCGCCGCCCCCGCCCCCGACTGCCGCCCCCGCTGCGTCCGCGGCCCCCACCTTTGCGACGCCGCCAGGTGCCGCGCCCCCGTGTACGTTTTTTCGGTTCGGCCCGCTCTATGCGCAGGTTCAGGTCAAATTCCTGCTGCATTTGGTGAAAGGCATCAAGGATCGACTCCGCAATCGGCAACGGCACAGAGATGAAGCTATACTCGTCCATGATGTCGATATCCCCCACTTGTCGCTTCGGCACGTTAAAGTCCGCCGCCAGCATTTCGAGGATCCGTGGCGGCGTGGCACCATGTTGCCGACCAAGCGTCAGAAAGAGCCGACTCTCCCCGAGGTCAAGGCGACCACTCCCTTTCTCTCCGCGCTCGGGGCGGGGTTTCACGGGTTTGATTTCTTTATAGGCAGTCGGGTCAAACTGCTGGTCCACCGCATACGACAGCAGCGCCCGCACCACTTGTTCCGCAGGGGCCGCCGCCAGCAACGTGGTGGCCAGGTCGTCATGGGTCGTTAGGTCAGTCTGCGCCAGGTCAGTTATCCGACTGATAAATTTCGCCTTCTTCGCCGTCAGCAGCTCCTGCACTGGCGGGATGTCCTGGCGGGATATTTCCGCCTTGGCGTGATGTTGGTAACTGCGCAGTTTCCGCGACTCCGCTGGGGTAATGAGCGTTATAGCTTTCCCCTCACGGCCCGCGCGGCCCGTGCGCCCTATCCTATGCACATACGACTCCGCATTTTGCGGCAGCGCATAGTTGATCACATGAGTCAGGTTCTGCACGTCTATCCCCCGCGCCGCCACGTCCGTCGCGACAAGGATTTCCGTCCGCCGCGCCTTAAAGTTCTTCAAAATTCGCGTACGGCCGTCTTGCGCTACGTCCCCATGCAGTGCCTCCGTGCGGTAACCTCGGTCGTTGAGGTGCTTACTCACCTCCGACGTCGCCACCCGTGTTCGGCAAAAGATAATCCCATAAAAGTCTTCCTCCATATCAATGATCCGACACAGCGCTTCAAATTTATCCCGTTCATACACCTCAAAGTAAATCTGATCGACCGTGTTGTTGGCTATTTGCCCCGCCGACACACGGATAGTTTCCGCCTCTTGCATATATCGACTCGCCAGTTGCTCTATCCGCCGCGGCATAGTCGCAGAAAACAGCAACGTCTGCCGTTCAGGGTTCACATGGTCCAGGATAGACTCAATGTCTTCGATAAACCCCATATTGAGCATCTCGTCCGCTTCATCCAGCACAAAGTAATCAACTCCTCCCAGGTCAAGAGTCCGCCGCTGCAAGTGGTCGATCACCCGCCCAGGCGTACCCACCACTATGTCCACCCCTTGGGCTAAGTGTCGGCGCTGCATCGTCCACGACTGCCCGCCATAGATCGGCACTATCCGCAACCCCGTCTGGCCCTTCAGCGAGTTCAGCTCCTCGCTGATCTGCACCGCCAGCTCCCGCGTCGGGGCCAGCACGATCGCCTGCGGATTCTTTGACTTCTTCGCCGTCAGCTTCTCGGTGAAAACCAAACCAAAAGTGGCCGTTTTCCCTGTCCCCGTCTGGGCCTGGACTATCAGGTCACGCTCCTGCTGCAACAGCGGCGGAATGGCCTGCGCCTGCACAGGAGTAGGTTCTTCAAAGCCTTTCGCCGTGATGGCAGCAAGGGCCGCAGGGCCGAGACCGAGGTCAGCAAATGTGGTCATATAAGGGGGAAATGTGCCAGCAACATAGGGCGCAAGGGGTTCGGCACAAGGGAAAAGCCCAGATTGATGCGGAAATGAAGGCTTCTCGACGGTCTACAGTGAGAAAATTAGCGACTCAATTGATGGGGGAATAGGGGCAATACTTGCGTGATACACGCGGCGTACTGGTCACATACCAGTCGCACAAAAGGCACAAACCGTGTAGAATAAAGCTGTTTCAAAAATCCATACACACTCACCCCCACCCCCATGGCCACCACACTCACAGACAGCACCACCCTCCGCACTATGATCCTCCGACGAATAGTCATCGGCAAAGTCATGGGGGCGGTCATCGGCGGACTGGTATTTTTCGTCACCCCGTGGCTCGGGTTTGAAATGGCCCCCAGCCTGCGCCTCGGCGTCTGGCTCATGTATGTCATGATGGGCGCCATGATCGGCCTCATGGGGCTATATGACCGCCACCCATGGTTCGGGTTTGCCCTGCCGTGGTGGGTGCGGGGCCCAGTCATCGGGGTCAGTTTTCACCTCTTGCTGGCGTTGCTCGCGTGGGAACCCCTCGGCCTCCTCATGACCCAAGTCCCATGGTTTATGAGCCCCTGGTGGGTACTGTGCGACGGTTTGATCGTCGGCGCATTGATGGACTGGGCCGCTAGCGAGAAGTAAACCCACCTGTAATTTACACAAAAAATATCGACTCCGCCCGCTCGATCTTCGGGCGGTTCTTGTCTTGGTTTTTCTCCGCCATACGGACCATCATCGCCCACCGCGGGTTTGACCGCAGCCCCTCACCGTGTGTGGTCACCCATCGCCAATACAACCCATCCCAGACATCACACCACTCACCCCGCGGGTGGTTGCTCATCTTCAGGATGTAATTAGAACCGCTGAAATAAGGCTTCGTCGTAATCAACCCCCCCGCACTGTTCTGGCTCATCGCATACACATTCGGCACCATCACCCAGTCATAGCTGTCAGCAAACATCGCCATAAACCAGCGATAGATTTCCCTCGGGTCGACCTCACACAGAAACAAAAACCCACCCAAAACCATCAAGCGCTCTATGTGGTGGCAGTACCCAGTTTTTAGTATCCGCTGCAAGCAGTCGTCTATCGGTGGCACCCCCGTCGACCCGTCCCAAAAACCCCTGGGCAAGGGGCGGTGGTGCTGCCAGTGGTTGCTCGTGCGCATCGTCACCCCGTGCTGGTGGTACGCCGCACGGATGAATTCACGCCAGCCGATCACCTGTCGGACAAACCCCTCAAGGCTATTGAGCGGCACCGCCTGCTCTTGCGCATATTCGAGCGCCCCCCTGACCACCTGCCCAGGTGTCAGCAGGCCAATGTTGAGCATCGGCGTCAGCACACTGTGCCAGAGCGTGTTTTCCCCCCGCACGATGGCGTCTTCATAGTCACCAAAGAGCCCAAACCGCTCCCGCAAAAAGGTGCCCAGCCACGCCTCCGCCCCAGCGTGCGTGTGGGGGAAGTGCAGTTCCGCCTCCCCAGGGTGACTGGCAAATTTCCCCGCAGCATACCGCTTTGCCTCCGTCACATACACATCCGCAGTCGGTCGGCACACCTTCGGTATCTGCCCCATCATCTTCTTCGGCACCTTTTTGCGGTTATCTTCATCATACGACCACCGTCCTCCCACGGGCTGCCCGTCATGCATCAGCACATTCAGCTTCTGCCGTTGGTGTTTATAAAAATCCGCCATAAACCACCGCTTCCGCCCTGAGAAAAACGCCAGATTTTCTTGGCCCGTGTTGAGGAAGAGCGGACTCTCGTGCCAGACTATCTGGCTTTGCGTCCGCGCCGCCGCCCGCTCTATCCGCCTCCGCAGCACGAAGTCATCCACCTCCACCACTTGCCACACCCCCTGCGGCACCTGGGCAAACATCTCCGTTGAGCTCGGGTACTTCGCCCATTCGAGGTACGTCACCTGCTTCCCTTGCCCTCGCAGCTCGGCCGCATAGTGCTGCAGGCTGGCACGGTGCAGCACTATTTTCGCCTTATGCATGGGTATTGCATACCCCTGATCATAAAAAAACAACGGCTCCTCCAGCACATACACCACTTCCGCAGCCTGCACCGCAGGATGTTGGGCAAAAACCTGATGCGGAAACACCAAAGCAATTTTTTTCATCGGTTATCTTGTATGAAAGAAAGACACGCCACCCTCGTGCCAGCGTGCACAGGGGTTTGGTTTTTCAGCACCGTGTACTGGGTGTCATTGCCCTCTTGTTTGACCACCCAGCAATCACACCCTTTGTGCTGACAATACAGATACCACACATTGTGCAGGTTCGCGCGTTGGCCCCGCCGACAGAGCAAGTACCCCCGCTCACGAGCCACACGAAACTGCTTTTGCTCGTGCTGACGCAGGCGGTGCCCCACCCCCCGACTCCCAACCCTCCCACCGGACTTCTGCCCCTTGGCCAAACGCTCAACCTGCTTTTCATTGAGTTTCATCATCGTTATAGTAGTGCCCCATGACGCACTTTCCCACTGATTTCGACAGCATCTGGCACCGAGTCGAGGCGATCAACCCTGTGAAATACGCCAAGACACGCAACTTTACCGACGGCGCAGTCACTTATCTGTCGCCCTATCTCACCCACGGGGTGATCACCCCCCACGACGTGATGCACCATGTTTTAGAGAAATACACCTTCCCCCAGTGTGAGAAGCTAATCCAAGAACTCGCCTGGCGAGAATTTTTCCAGCTCGTCTGGCGGGTGCAGGGTGACACTATTTTCAGCGACCTTCGCTTCCCCCAGTCGCCCGTCGCTTCCCACGGCCTCCCGCAGTGCATCCCCGACGCCACCACGGGCGTGGCCGCCCTCGACACCGCCCTCACCCAGCTGGTCAAAACAGGCTACATGCACAACCACGCTCGGATGTGGCTAGCCAGCGTCGTCTGCAACCGTGGGCAATACCACTGGCAGACCCCCGCCAAATGGCTGTACTATCATCTGCTGGATGGCGACCTCGCCAGTAATACCCTCAGCTGGCAGTGGTGCGCAGGGGCCTTCGCCAGCAAGAAGTACTGGGCCAACCAAGAAAACGTCAATCGATACACCAAAACGCAGCAACAGCACACGATCATTGATTATAGCTACGACCAGCTCCCCGACCTCCCCATCCCGCCAGCGCTACACCCCACCACCGAGGTCAACCTCCAAACCTCGCTCCCCCAGAGCGAAGTTTCAAGCGTCACAGGCGAAGTCCTCCTCTACCACCCTTGGGGGCTTGACCCCCGCTGGCACGCCCAGTCACCCGCCCAGCGCGTGCTCGTGCTTGAGCCCAGTCGGTTTTCCGCCTGGCCCATGAGTGGGAAAAGAATGAAATTCATACTCGATTTAGCGCAGGAAATAGCAGGCCTACAGGTGTTCGTCGGCGAACTCCGCCAGCTCACAGGCATCGGCAACGCGCACATAACCTACCAAAAACACCCAGCCGTCAGTCACTGGGACCACTTCCTACGGTCAGCTCACGCCGAAGACCCCCGCACTCTGTTCGCCCCCAACGTAAAGTACTACAAATCATTTTTTGCCTATTGGAAAGCCTGCCAAAAGACTGACCGCTTTGCAGACATGAGCAAGTGTTAACACTACCGAGCCAATGAAACCGAAAGAAACCAAAATCTGTGCCCGTTGTGGTCGCCCCTTCACCAACCGCAAGCAGTGGGCCAGTCGGGGCATCTGGCCACAGGTGAAATATTGCTCAAACCGTTGCCGCCATGGCGCCAAATAAACTTGCTCTCTGGTGGGTCAAGCGTGATATGCGCCTGTCAGACAACCCCGCCCTGACCAAAGCCCTGCAAGAGTGCACCCAAGTGTTGCCGGTCTTCATCTGGGAGCCCTCCCTCATGCAAGCCCCAGACACCTCGGCCTTTCACCTCGCTTCCTGGGCCCAGGCACTCCACTACCTTCGGCAGCTCGTGCAGGGCACAGGGGCCGAGCTCGCCCACATCACCGACGAAGTCCCTCCCGCTTTCGACCGCCTCCGCACCGTCTACCCGTTTACCCACATCTACAGCCATCAGGAAACAGGCAACGCCCTCACCTACGCCCGCGACCGTGCCGTCGCCCGCTGGTGTCACGACCACGGCATCACTTGGTGCGAAGTCCCGCAAAATGGCGTTATCCGACGACTGCAGAGTCGCGACGGCCGCAGCCAGATCTGGCAACAGCGCATCGTCCACAGTCCCGTCCTCCCCGCACCGACAGCCATCCCGCTCGCAAAGGCAACCAAAACCATAATGGCCAAGACCCGCCCCCCGAAAGTCTCACCGATCGTTTCCCCCGTGGCGGCTTACCCCGTGCAGGACGTTACCGAGTACCACGCCCAGCACACCCTGCAAGACTTCTTGCAGCGGCGCGGGGTGGGCTACCGCGGCGGCATCTCCAGCCCGCTCAAAGCCTTCACACGGGCCAGCCGTCTCAGCGTGCACCTCGCGTGGGGCACGCTCAGCCTCCGCCAAGCCTACCAGGCAACCTTGGTCCGCCTCCAGCACCTCAAGGCAAACCCACAGTCAGGCCCATGGGCCCAGTCACTGCGTGGTTTTCTGGCCCGACTCCACTGGCGTGACCACTTCATCCAAAGGCTCGAGAGCGACCCCACCATGGAATTCACCGCCCTCAACCCCGCCTACCAGCACCTCCCCTACACCGACCACCCCAGCCACCTGCACGCTTGGGCCGAAGGCCAAACAGGCTATCCGCTGGTCGACGCGTGTATGCGCTGCCTGGCTGGCTGCGGTTGGCTTAATTTCCGTATGCGAGCCATGGTCGTCAGCTTCGCTTGTTTCAGCCTCCATCTCGACTGGCGGTTCATCCACCCCCACTTGGCCCGCGTGTTCCAAGACTACGAACCAGGCATCCACCTCAGCCAACTGCAGATGCAAGCAGGCGTCGTCGGCATAAACACCATCCGCGTCTATAATCCCAGCAAGCAGCTCCTCGACCAGGACCCTCATTGTAAATTTGTGAAGACATGGGTGCCCGAGCTCCGCCCCTTCACCACGGCCGAAATCGCCAACGCCGACAAAGTACCCCTCGGGGCCTACCCCCGCCCCATCGTCGACCACAAAGCCCAAACCAAGCTCATGAAGGAGGCCGTGTTTGCCATCAGACGCAAGAGCAGCACCAAGGCATTAAGTCAAAAAGTCTACGCCAAGCACGGCAGTCGCAAGAAAAAACGCCCCCGCAAACCTCCACCCCCCGACAAGCAACTGCGACTTATACACTAGGTAGTGTTAACAGAAACGGTGTAAGTGAAGTAATATATTGAACAAAGAAGTCTCGAACAAAAATGAATCTTTTTCGCGAGGGGGCGCTTGAGAACTGCAAAAGGTACGAAGGTACCTTTTGCAAACCTAGCACTACCCTCACAAAAAATCTCCTATTTTTGTTGCGAGACCGTTTATGTTAACACAACCTAAAAGTCAGCCGTTAGGCCGACTTTCAGTTTTCCACAGTGATGATTCCCAAAGAGGAACCCTATTCCATCTCCGCCGTGTAGTCCCCCAGGCTGGCCGCACCGCAGCACTGGGCACGGTGCAGCAGGAGCTTCTGCGCAGCCGCATGGTCATCCTGGTCTTTGGCCCACGCCTCCAGCGCAGGCTGCTGGATCGCCCGCCCATACGAAAATGACACCGCCCACGGGTGCTCGCCCAGCTGGTTCATAAGGCTCAAGTGCTCCGCCGCTTGGGGCCCGGTCTGCCCCCCCGACAAGAATATAATCCCTGGCACAGCCGCTGGCACAGTGTTATAGAAACAGTTCATGGTCGCCTCCGCGACTTCCTGCGCCGTCGCAGGCGAGCCACAGTCAACACCGTTGATCACCATGCTCGGTTTCAGGAGCATCCCCTCCAGCAGCACATTTTGGTCAAACAGTTTGTTAAAGACCGTGTGCAGCGTCATCTCCGCCACGGAGTACGCCACCTCAAGGTCATGGTCACCCTCCATCAAGATCTCAGGCTCCACAATGGGCACGATCCCCGCCTCTTGGCACAGTGCCGCATACCGCGCCAACGCGTGCGCATTGGCCTCCAGCGCCGCCAGCGAAGGCTTCCCCTCACCGATTTTGATCACCGCCCGCCACTTGGCAAACCGCGCCCCCAGCTCCGCATACTCCGCCAAACGGTCCCGCAAACCGTCCAGCCCCTCCGTAACGGTTTCGTCGAGCGTCCCCGACAGGGGTTTTGCCCCCATATCCACTTTAATCCCAGGCAAGATCCCTTTTTCTTCCAGGATCTTCACAAACGGCACCCCGTCAGTGGTCGACTGGCGGAGTGTTTCGTCAAAAAGGATCGCCCCACTGACATATTGCTCGAGGTCAGGGCAGGTGACGATCATCTGACGATAGCTCTGTCGGGTGGCTTCCGTGCACTCCACCCCCAGCGCCGTGAAGCGCTTCGTGCAGGTGCCGTGACTTTCATCCATCGCCAGCACCCCTTTTCCGGGGGCGACGAGGTCGTACGCAGTTTGAACAAGATCTGACATAGGTTTTAATGAGAAAAAAGTAGAAAAGAAATCAATTGTTAAAGGTCGATCAGACAATGACAAATCAATGACAGAATGACAACTCCATGATGATGAGTATACTACAGATGGTCAATAGCCTGCCACGGGTCGACCTCAGAAATGAGGGCAAATGACACACCGTCTCTGCAGCAGGCCAAGACAGGTCAATGAGGCTGGGCACAGCCTTCCCCTTGTGGTATAATCCCCTGAAAACCCCTATGTTTCGCCGCCTTATCCGCCTTACCAGTTTAGGACTCGTCGCGCTCTGCGCGGCGCCTTCCTTGGCATGGGCAGATTTCTGGCTCAGCGCCGACGACACCACCAGTGGTGCCCCCACTCAGGTGCGGCTGGCGGGGCTGCAAGCGGGCGAAGTCGCCCAGCTGCAACTCCTCACCCCCACGGGGCTGACGGTTGACTTCACCGTCACAGCGGACGACTTCGGCACAGCCCAGACAGAAGTCTACGGCCTGCACACCACCCAGCCAGGCACCTACACCCTCACCGCAGGGCGTGACCGCGTCGCAGGCGACACCGAGTTCGCCTCTTTCCAAGTCACCTCAGACGGCCCCTCCGCCCACCAGTCCACGCTCATCACGCTGGACTCCAGCGCCCCCGCCGACAACCGCACCGTCATCCCGTTCACCCTGCAGCTGCGTGACCGCTACGGCCAGCCCAGCGCCAGTCGCGACGTCCGCGTTTTCAGCTCCCGCCAAGACACCGACACCGTCGCCGTTGACACTTATACCGACACCCACGGCGTCGTCCGTGGCACCGTGCGGTCCAGCTCCCCGGGCCTCAGCATCCTCACCGCCATAGTCGACGGCACCGTCATCACCCAGCAACCAGAGCTCTTTTTCTTCGCCGACGCCCGCGACCCCGCTGCGTTTGGGCGCGGTCAGGCCGACACCACCTTGGGGCAATTTTTGACCGCCCAGCTGTTTGAGGAAGACTCACTCGCTTACCCCGAGGTCAGCTTCTTGAAATTCGACGCCCTCCCCACCAGCGTGAAGGCAGGCGAACCCGTCACCTTCCGCCTCACCTCAGTCGACAGCTCCTTTACCCCCGTCCCGACCTACACAGGCACAGTGCGCTTCTCTTCCACCGACAACGAAGCCAAGCTCCCCACCGACTACACCTTCACGCTCGACGACCAAGGCGTGCACGAGTTCGGCCTCGCCGTCACGTTCTACACCGCAGGCACCCAAACCCTCCGCGTCGACGGGCTTGACGACCTCCGCATCTTCGGCGAGGTCAACGTCGAGGTCGAACCCAGCAACGGCAGCACAGGCCCCACCGCCCCCCCCGACGACCCCACCCAGTGCTACGTCACCATCAACAGCCCACGGTCTGGCACCTACAAGTCAAACCGATTGACCGTCGCAGGGTCGAGCAGCTGCTGCGACTCCCTCAAACTCATCGACGGTGACCGCACCCTCGTCCCGCAGATCACCCCCACGTCCGACGGTTCCTTCATCGTCCAGACCCCCACCCTCGAGGACGGCCCCCACGACCTCCAAGCCATCTGCAATACTGACGCCACCCTCAAGTCCGACGGCGTCGACATCCTCATCGACCGCACCCCCCCCGCGGCCCTCGCCGTGGAAGTCCAACCCACAGGCTGTCTGGAGCCAGGCCAAGCTTTCACCACCTACGTCAGCTCGTCAGAGCAGCTCTCCGCCGCACGCTGTACGTTTCAGGACATCGTTACCAATTTCCAGTCAGACGGCCAACGGTTCTACGGCACCTTCGCCGCGCCCCTGCAGCCGGGCACCTACCCGCTTGACTGCACCGTGGCTGACAACCTCGGCAATGAGCTCAGCCAACCCAACGCCGAGCTCGTGCGCGTGTGCAGCCCTGGTACCGAGCTCCCCGACACCGACGGCGACGGCGCCCCCGACATCACCGAAATGCTCGACGACGACGGCGACGGCGTCCCCAATTACTTAGAGAGCAACACCGCCGACGACGACGGCGACGGCACCACGAATGAGCAAGACCCCGACACCCCAGGCACCCCCGACAACACCACCCCTGGGGTTGACATCGCCACCGTGGTAGCACTCAGCGACACCACCCTCACCGTGACCATCAGTAATGAGTCCACCACGCAAGCCACCGAAGTCACAGGGACGATCCTCCTGCCACAGGGCCTCACGGCCAACCCCACCGACCTCACCCTAAACCTCTCCCAGCTCTCCCCGGGTGAGTCCACCGACGTCACCATCCCCGTCAGTGCCACCCCCGACACCTGCGTCAGTGGGGCCATCATGGCGCAGGCTTTCGCCAGTCAGGCCGACTATGATCTCGAAAACAACGCCGACACCACCTCCGTGACCCTCGGCTGCGCAGACACCCCCACCGAGTTCGACCCACTCCCAGAGGGCAGCACCCCTCCCCCCAGCCAACAGGGCGTCGATGTTGCCACCACCATCACTCCCACCCCCACAGGGGTCACCGTCACCCTGACCAACCTCGGCACCCAGCCCGCCACTGGGGTCAGCAGCACGGTTGAGCTCCCCTTGGGGCTGACCGCCGTCGACCCGCTCGACCTCGTCCTCGCCTTGGGCACCCTCGCCCCAGGGGCCGAGCAAACCATCCAGATCCCCACCATAGAGACAGGCTGCGTCGAAGGCACCGTCACCGCCACCGCCCAAGCTCAAGAGCTCGAAACCACCCTCGAAAACAACACCAGCCAAGCCGAAGGCAAATGGGGCTGCGGCCAGGCCGTCGACCTACAAGCCACCGTCACCCAGTCCGCCCCCGACACCCTCACATTGACCATCACCAACCTCTCCGACACCGACGCCACGGGCGTCACCGTGCAGTGTCACCTCGCTGGCGCGACCTACACCGCGGGCGACTGCCAGTGGGCAGTGGGGCTCCTCCCCGCAGGGCAAAACGTCACCCGCACCGTACCTTTTACCCTCGCCCCCGCTGACTGTCAGCAGCTCCACGCCAGCGTGACCGCCAGCGCCACCCAGTCTGACCGCGACCCCAGCAACAACGCCAACACCACCACCCTCAGCCAAGGCACCTGCCCAGTCGCCCCCGTTGACTACTCCCAGTGGCCCGACGTCCCCCCCTCATTACTCGACTCCGACGCCGACGGCATCCTCGACCTAAACGAGATCAACGACCAGGACCAAGACGGCATCCCCGACTACCTCGAAAGCAGCGTCACCGACTCCACCGGCAACGGCACCCCTGACCAGTCCGACCCGTTTAATGACTACGACTCTGACACCATCCCCAATATTGACGAACTCACCGCCGACACATCCCCCTTCCACGCCGCCGCCGCTGGCCCCACTGGCGCCAAAGAGCCCGATGACGACACTTCCCCCAATCCCCTCCAAGGCGTCGCCCCCTCCGCCGTCACAGGCCTGACCGCCAGCTGCGACGAAACCGACGACCAAAAAGTCTGGCTCACTTGGCTCAGCGCCCAGCCAGTTACCCAAGTGTCGAGCTATCGCGTGGCCTTCGGGCAGTCTGGGCTGTCGCTCAGCGGCCTCAATGTCACCCCAGACGACCGCACCCGATGGTACGTCGAAGGACTCGTCCCTGGCACCCCCTACGACTTCACCGTCACCGCCCTGACGGCCGACGGCCTGGCGGGCACCCCCACCCCAGTGTCGGGCACTCCGGGCTGCCAGAGTGTCAACGACATCATAGACACAGAGATTCCCACCACCCCAGACACAGGCGCAGGCGGCCGCTTCAGCCTCAGCCCCCTCTGGGTGCTCCTGCTCGCGCTGGGGGGCATGGCCGTGGTCACGTGGTGGCCCAGAAATACTGAGCCCGAAACCCTACGGATCAAACTCTAGGGAGTGTTCACAAATTGGTTTGAGGAGAAAAAAGAGAGATTTTTGAGCGAAAAATGGGCGCGTATTTGCCGCCTTGATGGATGAAGGCAAAAATACGCAACCATTTTGCAGCCAAAAAGATTCTTTTTTCACTCAAATCCCTTTTTTTATTTCAGGATCAATCTGCTTTTTCCAATTTGTGAACACTCCCTAACCAAGTAATTTTCAGCCCCCTATTATTTGCTTCCGCAACACAAAAAAGTGCGAACACTATTCTTTGCATATTTTAGACGCAATCTCATTTCAGCACCCGCTAGTCCAGCACCCAGTGCAGCACCGCGTTCAGGCTCCCCAGCGCTATCCCCACCAGCACATACGTCAGCAACCCATTGACCGTCACGGTCGTGCCCGCCAGCTGCAGCGTGTTGACCCCCCGCTCCGTCACCCACATCAGCACCCCGTTCAGCGCCACCGTCGCCAGCCCCATCGTCAGCCACCGCACGGGCAGGCTGATCAGCATCACCACAGGCCGCACGAGGGTATTGACGACCGTAAACACCGCCGCCACCACTGCGTAGCTCAGCCACTCAGGGTCACCCGTCACCGTCAGGTCCCCCGCCAGGAAGTTTTGCGCCAGATACCACAACGCGTAGCCATTCACGGCCAAGATCACCACGATACCGAGTAAAAATCGAATCATTTCCCACGCACCATACCCGAAAGAAGCCCCCACCGCGAGAGGAGCTCCTTCATATTCGGTATTTCCCCCTTCCTACTGCCCCGTGGGGTAAAAGTATTCTTCCCGCACGATCAACCCATCTTTCACGGTATACAGTGCCAGCTCATCACCGTCATGGCGCTGTCCGCTGGGCTTGTGGGTCATGTCGAGGTCAAACCGCACCGCAAAGTACCCGTCCGCCACCAGCGGGTCCGACACCTCCATGCGGTGCACTTCGTGCTGTTGTTCCCACCATTCATTTTTGGCTTGCTTGGCGGCCATCCCTTCACACATCTGGTGTGGTCCAGGCATCTGCTCCACACTGACAATGTCAGGGCTATACAGCGTCTCATACACCGTCTGTTCTTTGTCCGCCCGCAAGAGCGCCACAAATTCTGCTGCCACTTCGGCTGTTGTTTTCGTCATGGGGGAGGGGGGTTATGTATACCACCACCCTACCACGTTTCGCGCCCCCGCCACAAGGGGCTGGACTCTATTTCCACCCCGCCTCCCTCACATCAGCTTGGGCGGCCCCACTGGGTCAGCCTCTTTCCCGGCAATCGGCTCCCAGAGCATCGGGCTATAGTGCGCCAGCGTGTTACGCAGCTCTTCAGGGCTATACTCCGTTTGCCCCCGCATTTTCAGGTACTCCTCCGCCGACCAGACCCAATACTGCTCCACCGTGCTCACCGCTCCCGCCTCGTGCAGGACCTCATGCAGCGTAGTCGTAGTCGTCAGGTGGTTCCCCGCCAGGCAATATGACACCCACAGCCCCAGTCGGTGCTCCGACCCGTCATCCACCCCCACTCGGCTGAAGTCCCCCCGCGTGGTGATAAACCGCTGGATTTCATGGTGACACACATCAAAGGCGTGGTCATACCGCAAGCTCAAAAACGCCAAGATCGTCAGGCTCGGCACCCCCCAGTTGATCAGCCTCATCACAAACTCCATGTCTTGGGCCAGCAGCCCGGGCAGCACCTTCACGAGGTGCTGGTCCCAGTTTTTTTCCTGTTTTTCGTCCTTGGCGATTTTTTTCAGTCGTTTGGCGGCCGCCGCGGCTTTGGCGCGGGCCCGCTCGGCGGACTCACGCACACTCTCGGCTGACTCCGCCGCCCCGCCCTCCCCCTCGCGGATCCCCTCAAACGCACCACCAAATTCTTCCACCATGTCCGTGCAGGTCTAAATAATCATCCACATTATAAAAGAAAAATCCTAAGCTCGCTCAGGATTTTCATTTTTTGATCCGATATCTGGCACAATGCACTTCCCCCCTAAAACATTAAGCATTATCTCCCCCGCAAACGCACCACGCAATTAACAAACTACGCCGCAGGCACCACGTTCACAAATTTCCGCACATAGCGTCGACCGTCAAACCGCGTGTAGGCTTTTTCATTGAAGTGCACTTTACCATTCACGAGCGAGTAGACCGTAAAGTCTTTTCCCATCCCGACATTATCCCCGAGGCGAAACTTCGTGCCCTTTTGTCGGATGAGGATCTCACCCGCGTTGACCAGCTGCCCACCGAAGCGCTTCACGCCACGGCGTTTCGCATTAGAATCGCGACCATTCTTACTACTCCCCCCTGCCTTTTTATGAGCCATGTTTTCCTGAAGTTATTTCGCCAGCCAATCTATGCCTTCCCTGCCCCCTGTCAAAGTCTTTTCTGCCATTTCCTTCACCCGCATTTTCTGAGTCTCTCTTCAGCTCCCTACTCACTCACCACACTCCACCCGAGGGTCTCACCCGCACACAGGGGCACCACCGTGTCACCCCCCGCCAGGTCATAGTGCGACGGCACCACTTGGGGCTCCGCCACCACGGTGAGGGTCTCAGCACTCACCTCCATCCCATAAAATTCCGCCCCCCGCACCGCGACAAACTCCCGAAAGTTCGCCTGCACCGCGCTCGCCCCCAGCCCCAGCTCACGGTCAAACGCCTCAGCATACAAACTCACCATATCATACGCGCTATAGCACCCCGCACAGCCACACGCACACTCTTTGCGGCCGCGCGTGTGGGGGGCGCTGTCTGTCCCGGCCCACACCCGCGGGTGCTGGTCTTTGACCAGTCGCCACAGGGCCGCACGGTCGGTGTGCTTTTTGAGAATCGGTAAGCAATACAGATGCGGTTTAATGCCACCCTCCAGCAGGTCATTGCGGTCATACAACAAATGCTGCGGTGTGACAGACCCCCCGACATTCGGCCCCGCACTCCCGACAAACTCCGCCATCACCGCTGACGTCATGTGCTCACAGCTGATCTTCAGCTCAGGCACCGTCTGGGTCAGCCACGTCAGCTGCGTCTCCACCCAGCGCGCCTCCTTTTCAAATATATCCACCCCAGGCCCCGCCAGCACCTCCCCGTGGGCCAGCAGCACCATTCCCCGCTCCGCCATCGCTTCCAGCACGGGCCGCAGCGCCTGCAGGTCGGTCACCCCCGCGTGCGAGTTGGTCGTCGCCCCCGCGGGGTATAGCTTACACCCCACCACCCGCGGGTGCGCCGCCGCCGCGGCTATGTCTTCGACCGTGGTGTCATCGGTCAGATACAGCGTCATCATCGGCGCAAAACCTTCCGTCAGGTAAGGCGACAGCCGTGACAAGTACGCATCCACGTCCGCCACCGTCCGCACAGGCGGCACGAGGTTGGGCATCACCACCGCCCCCGCGCATTGAGCCACCGTGTGGGGCACCGCCAGCGCAGTGCGGTCGTCATCACGCCAGTGGACGTGCAAGTCATACGGCCGCGGGATCGTAAATCGAGTCGTCATGATTTTTCAGAGTTTTTTAGAGGGCCAGCAACACCACCATACATCAGATTTATCATAGCCCCTCCCTCCGCAAAGTGCTACCCTTCTGTTGTCTGTCCCCGAGCCGTCACCGCAGTCCTTTTGTTTGCTCTTGCCCGCCCTTGTCATGTCGCGCCCTGCTTTCACCGCTCGCTACGCTCAGCTACTGGCGCCCTACGCCGTGCCCCACCACAGCCCGCTCAGCGCCCGCCCCGCCCCCAACCCCGAAGACCCCCAGCGACTGCCCTTCCAGCGTGACCGCGACCGCATCGTCCACTCGCGGGCCTTTCGTCGCCTTCGGGGCAAGATGCAAGTCGTCGCCCCCGACACAGGCGACCACTACCGCAACCGCCTCACCCACACGCTGGAAGTCACCCAGATCGCCCGTGACCTCGCCCGCACCCTAGGGCTCAATGAAGACCTCTGCGAATGCATCGCTCTGGGCCACGACCTCGGGCACCCCCCCTTTGGCCACGCGGGCGAGCGCGCCCTCGACCAGTCTCTCCGCCCCCACGGGCACCACTTCTCGCATAATTCCCAGAGCTACCGCATCGTCACCCAGCTCGAGCACCCCTACCCCCACTGGCCAGGGCTCAACCTCACCTGGGCCGTCGCCCAGGGCCTGCGAAAGCACGACACCGCCTTCACCCTCCCCGACGGCACGCCCGTCCATCGCCCCCACCTTGAGATGCTCATCGTCGATTACGCCGACGAGATCGCCTACCTCGCCGCCGACCTCGAGGACGCCCTCCGTGGCCGCTACCTCACCCTCAGTGCCCTACAGTCGGTCGGGGTCTGCGCTCTTGTCTGGCCCCAGCTGGAGTTCACCACCGGCCCCTACGCCGCCCTGGGCCTCACCCGCAAGGTCATCGGCTACCTCATTGCGCAGCTCACAGCGGAGGTCACCGCCCGCCTCACCACCCATGGCATTTCGTCGGTCACCGCCGCGCAGCAGTGCCCCAACGCACTGGTGGGCTACCCCCCCGCCGTGCAGTCGGCCTTCACCCAGACTAAGTCCTACCTCAGCCAGCACTACTACCACGCGCCCGCCGTCACCGCCATGACCACCCACGGCCAGACCATCATCACCCAGATTTTTGACTCCCTCCTGCACGACCCCAGCCGCCTCCCCGCCAGTTTCGCCCCCCACCACCCCCTCCTGCAGCGCATCACCGACTACATCGCTGGCATGACCGACCACTTCGCCACAGATTTCCTCGCCTCAGCTCAGCCCCCAGCAGACAAACCAAACCACCCCCCTCGAGCGTGAGCCGTCAGTCAGATACGTTCGTCGTTGTATCTATTTTGACGTGTTCGCGCCCCGAGGGGGGTGTCGCTTGCGGCTGACCTGCCAGTGGCTGCTTCACGGCCCACGACGGCATTGGTCAGGCACATTCTCATGATTTCATCTGCCTGCCTTGTCTGCTGGTCACAGGGCAGATTTCTCATCGGTGAAGGATGAAAAAATTATACCGCGTCAGTGACATACGCTCGACAGGGCGAGTTCAGATGAGTAAGTATACCAGTGCTTTAGCGTGTATTAGAGCGTACAGGTACACTGGTTGTGGTTGGGCGACTGACCTGAAGGTACTCCGCCGAGCTCACTGGCACCGCGCTCGCCACCAGCTCGTCGGTCGAGTGGTCGTCATGGTGCAGCAGGTCACTGGCAGTCACACTCACCCCCCCGAGGATGAAGCCACCACAGAATGCAGCCAGATATGGCCACAAAGGTTTGTGCATGTGTGTGGATGGTAAAGAACAAAGAAGATTTTGTAATCGTCGACTATTACAAACATATAATACCACAATATTTGACAATATAAAATAATAATTTATAAAAACAGTATGAACTACTTAGATGCCTTTGCCGACAGCCAACTCGCCCAGCAGGACTTCATCCAGCAGTCCGAAGCCACCCGTGGCCTCTCACGGGGCATCCTCACCGAGTTACGCAACTTCATCGCCTCCCAGCAGCAGTTTGTCCGTCAGTGCCTCTACGAAGGCCTACACCTCAAAAACACCCCCTTCGCTGGCACTGAAATCATTAAAGGCACTTTTCGCGCCGCCCCCGACCACCGCTCCATCATTGTGGAGATCATCCCTGACACGTTCGCCAACCAGTGCGCTCTGGCCACGCGCGCACCGAAATCATCCCCAGCATTCAGACAACACCCCACCTACAAAAAATACCAAAGAATGTACGGCAACACAGACCGACCCTTGGTTGAGGTACGCGAAACGCAGATCGATCGTCTGAGCTAAAGCCATTGTTCTCCCCCCCAAACATTACTCACCATCACCCCCCAGCCCAGGCAGCTCCAGGCTCGGCGGAGTGTCGAGCGCTTGCTGTCCCATCAGCCCCTCCAGTTCCCCCTGCAGGGTCGCCGTGGTGGTGATCATACGGTCAAGGTTGGTTTGACGACTCTTCCAGTGCTTGGTCATGGCGCGTTTTTCTTGTTCTATCACTTGCTGCATATTGGCAAAACTCTGCAGCATGGTTTCCATACGGTTGCGAAACTGCGCACTGGTCAGGTACTGGTACAGCACCTGCATTTTTTCATCCATGTTTTGGTGGGCGACGCGCTGCTGCGACACCGCTATCAGGTGAAACCGCAACGTCGACACCAGCGCCAGCGCCGACAGATAGTCACACACCCACACCCCTTCGTGCATCCCAAACCGCTCCACCCCCTTGGGCAGGGCCGTCGTGACGATAATGCTCAAGTCCGCCCCCACCCCCATCGCGTCATCTTTCAGCTTCGACACCCACTTCTCTGACCACGCTTTGGTTTGTTTACTCTCCCACACGATTTTCCCCGCCACCTGCCCCAGTGGTGTCCGCACGGTGTGGATGAGGTCCGCCCCCGTCACCCCCGTCGGCACGTCCGCTATGTCATCGAGCGGGAAGTTCCGTCGCAGCGCCTCGTGCAGTCGCACCTCTTGGGCGTCACCCTGCAACTGGGTCGATCCTTGTTCTTTTTGGCGGTTCAGATCTTCGATTTTCTTCTTAAACTGCGCTATCTCTTGGTCACGCTCCGCCAGCCGCTTGGCATATTTTTCGTCCAGCTCCCCCATCACCTGCTTCTGGATTTTCTCCCCCACCACCTTCTCACGTTCGGCCACCTTGCGCTCCACTTCCACGTTCAGCGCCTTCTTTTGGTCTTCCAGTTCGGCTTTTTCTTTTCGCAGCTGCAGCTCGTGCTCACGCGCTTCGTCCAGCTTCTTTTGCTGCATTTCGGTCAGCTGCTGCATTTCGGCCAGCTGCTTTTTGGCTTCCGTTTCGGCTTTGGCTCTTTCGGCCGCTCGCAGTTCTTTATACTTCGCATTCAGTTCATCCCGCAGGGTTTGCTCTTTGGCGGCAAATTCCGTCTGCAGTGATTTTTCCAGCTGCGCACTCAGCGTCTGGGTCAGTTCTATCGGCTGCTGACAATGGGGACAAAGAAACGTCTGAGACATAGGCAGTTCACACAGAGGAGGGGACGTACAATGTGTACTGTAAACACTCTCTTCTTACTGCACAACATCCCCTTGGTGCCGCACACTCGTCAGCACCCGCCGCCACTCTATCTCGTTGAGGGTCTCGCGGCCCCCGCGGGGCGCCATGTGATGCAGTCGATACACCGTCTGGTCGATCGGCGACACCCAATACATCACCCGATGGGCAAACCCTTGATCCTCAAATTGATACAATTGCCCGACTTCACGCTGGCGCGGGCTGGTGGGGGTCAAACGCAAGAAATCATAATACGGCTCCACTTGCTCACCGCGGCTATCTGTCGGCCCCCACTCGGCGAAGTCCGCCGTTGCCCGCTCCCCAAAACACCGCTGCGCATACCGCCCCGACAGCGGTTGGCACTCCACCGACACAGGGCTGACGGTCAGTTGGGCTCGCGCAGGGGTCTGCGCGACCAGCTGCCCATTGTCTGTCGTCAGGGTGTTCACCACCACTTGGAATTCAGTCGGCACCTTGAGTGACAGCGTTTGCCCGAGGGTTTTGATGGTCTGCAGCTCACTCCGCCCTCCCCCAGCGGTCAGCACCCCCCGCCCCCCACGGCGGACTTTGCGGTCATGGGGCCGCAGGTCGAGGTCAGGTCGGTTCAGACTCCGCTGGCTGCGCCGCGGTGTCAGCCCAGGCGCGGGGCTGTCTTCCGTCCAAAATGCCGACCCCACCACCATGCTCGCCAGCCGTGCGTGGTCGCCGCTGCTGCCTTGGTGTCGGCTCTGCAGCACGAGGTGAAACACCTGCCCATCCACAGGGTACCGCACCGTCATCACACTCGTGCGCCAGTGCCCAGTGCGGAGTGTCGTCAGCCGCCCAAAAGACTGCCGCGCATACAGGCTCAGGTGGTCACTGTCCACCAACCGACTGCTTATCCGCTCACTGGCGATCGTTTCGGTCAGCGGGCCCACACTGGCCGTCATCTGCTTGACTATCTGCGTGTGGGCCGCCGTCAGGCACGGCTGACTCGGCAGCCCCGTCCCATGCGGGCAATACGCCTCATCCGCCCAGCTACTGAGCGTATGCTCACCGCTACTCCATTGCGTCAGGTCATACAGCACTTCCGCATCCACGGCTTGCGGCGCGACAGGGCTCTCGACCCGCTGCAACCCCTCAGGCACCGTGTAGCTCAGCGCCGTCACCGCCGAAGTGTACTGCTGTGCATATTTTTCCGCTGGCTCATACGTCACCCGATAGTTCAGCGTCCGCGCAGAAGTATTACGAATCCCATACGCTTGGTTGAGTTCATTGGCCCTCAGCGGGAGGTACTCGCCATAGGCAGCACCCACAGGCGTCACCAGCCCAAATACCAACACCAAACAAAAAACGCGACAAAGCTGAGAAAAATCAGGAGACCTCATGCAAAGAGTTTCAAAAAATCAACCTCATCTTGTTTTTTGATCACAAAAAGTCAACAAGGTTTATTTTTTTACTCAAAGAATTAGGGAGCAGCTGCTCCCTAGGCAGTGTTGACATAAATGGTCTCAGGATAAAAATAGGAGATTTTTTGTGAGGGGAGTGCGAGGTTTGCAAAAGGTACCTTCGTACCTTTTGCAGTTCTCAAGCGTACCCTCGCGAAAAAGATTCATTTTTGTTCGAGATTTCTTCTTTCAATCTATCACTTTTCTATCACCGTTATTTCAACACTGCCTAAGCCCTATCATCACGCCCCAAAAACCCCCCCACCCGCTCAGTCACCCACTCCGCGTGCGTTCGGTGTATTCCGTGCCGCCCCCCACACACCGCCAGCTCCGCATTCGGCAGCCCCTCGTGCAGCACACGGGCCGACTTCATCGGCGTCATGGTGTCGTGCTCACCCCACAGCAGCAGCACCCGCTGGGTCACCCCCCCCAGCTCCGTTCGCATACATTTTTCCGCCATCTTCTTGCTCAGCGTCGCTTTCATCGACGCAGGCGCCGCCGCCCAGTCATGCGCACGAAACACCTTCGCCGTCACCCACCGCACCAGTCGCTTCGGCAGCCGCTCTGTCAGTGGTTTACTCACCTTGGCCAGCACTTGGGTCAGCCGCTGGCGTCGGGTCAGGGGCCACTGCACCCCACTGGCACCCACCAGCACAGTCGGCACGTGGTGCGGGTGGGTTAGGCTATGACGCAGGAGTATCCGCCCCCCATTGCTGTGCCCCAACCGCGGCACATCACGCAGCCCCAGTTCGGCCAGTGTCCCCTCCAGCCAGTCGGCAAACTGCCGCGTGCCCCAGCCGTCTGCGGGGGGCGGGTCACTCTGCCCAAACCCAGGCACATCCACGCACCACACCGCCCCCCCCAGCGCCTGGGCCAGTCGTGGCGCCAGCGCATTGAAGCTCCCCACACTCCCCCCCCACCCGTGCAGGCACACCAGCACAGGGTCTCCGTCTCCCCACACCCGCACATGGGTGCGGCGCCCGTCGACGTGCACGTCCAGCCCGCGGTACTTTTCTTCTATCGTGTGTGACATCCCAGATATTGTATGTTTTTCACCACGGCCTGTCACTTGCACTTTCCCCCAAAATCCCCACACTCCCCCCACTCGCTGTTTGGCCCCGCCATTTGCCCATCCCTTTTATGCAATCCCGCCCCTTTGAGCTCGTCTCCAAATTCCAACCCACAGGTGACCAACCAGCCGCCATCGCCCACCTGCATCAGGGTCTCAATGACGGCATCAAGCACCAAACCCTCCTCGGGGCCACGGGCACGGGCAAGACTTTCACCATGGCCAATATCATCATGCAGCAGCAACGCCCCACGTTGATCCTCGCGCATAATAAAACCCTCGCCGCCCAGCTCTGTGCCGAGTTCCAGCAGTTTTTTCCGCATAATGCCGTCAGCTACTTTGTCTCCTACTACGACTACTACCAACCCGAAGCCTACATCGCCAAGTCCGACACGTTTATTGAGAAAGAAGCTACCATCAACGAAGAAATCGAAAAGTTCCGCCACGCCGCCACCATCAACCTCCTCACCCGACGCGACGTCATCATTATTAGTTCAGTGTCCTGCATCTACGGTCTCGGTGACGTCGAAACCTACGAAGGCCTTGCCTTCCCGCTCAAGGCAGGCGCCGACTACCCAAGGGCTGACCTCCTCCGCCAGCTGGTCGACGTGCAATACGAACGCGTCAAATCCAACCTCAAACGCGGGAGCTTTGAAGTCCTCGGCGACGTCATCACCATTTTCCCGCCTAATAGCGACAACGCCTACCAGCTGGAGTTCTGGGGTGACAACCTCGACGTGATCAAAGAAGTCGACGCCTTCACGGGTGAGCTCATCCGCAAGCACGACGACGTACTCATCTTCCCCGCCAAACATCAGGTCACCACCCCCGACCGCATCGAAGCAGCCGTCAGCACCATCGAAGCCGAGCTCAAGGAGAGATACAAAGAGCTCAACGAAATCGGCAAACCCCTCGAAGCCCACCGCATCCAGCAGCGCACCATGTATGACATAGAGATGCTGCGCGAAATGGGCTACGTCAACGGTATCGAAAACTACACCCGACACCTGACAGGGGCCGCCCCGGGCACCCCCCCCACGACCCTGCTCGACTACTTCCCCGACGACTTTTTGATGATGGTCGACGAGTCCCACATTTCCATTCCGCAGGTCGGGGGGATGCACAACGGCAACCTCTCCCGCAAAAACAACCTCGTCTCCCACGGCTTCCGTCTACCCTCCGCGCACGACAACCGCCCCCTAAAATTCCCCGAGTTTGAGGCACGCCTCGGCCAGGTCATCTACGTCTCCGCCACCCCAGGCAAATACGAATACGCCCAGTGTGACGAGTCCGACATCGTCGAGCAGATCATCCGCCCCACGGGCCTGCTGGACCCACTAGTCGAGGTTCGCCCCACCCAGCACCAGATCGACGACCTCCTCGCCGACACCCAGGCCACCATCGCCAAAGGCGAACGCGTCCTCATCACTACCGTCACCAAGAAATTTGCCGAAGACCTCTCCGAGTACCTCATCGAAGCAGGCGTCAAAGCCAAATACCTCCACTCCGACATCGACACCATCGACCGCATCCAGATCCTCACAGAGCTCCGCCAAGGCGTCATCGACGTCATCGTCGGCATTAACCTCCTACGGGAGGGCCTCGACCTCCCCGAGGTCTCACTCATCTGCATCCTTGACGCCGACAAGCAAGGCTTCCTCCGCTCGCGCGACTCCCTCCTGCAGATCATCGGCCGCGCCGCGCGTAATTCAAACGGCCGCGTCACGATGTACGCCGACAAAGTCACTCCCGCCATGGCCCAAGCCATGGACGAAACCGCCCGCCGTCGTGAGCTGCAAGAATCCTACAACACCAAACACGGCATCACCCCCACCACCATTAAGAAAGAAATCGTCGACATCTCGCAGGAACTCACCGCCAAAAAGACCCGCGACTTCGACAAACTCACCAAGCAGGAAGAGATACAAACCCTCATCAAGGAACTCGAACAGTCAATGGACGACGCCACTAAAGCCCTCGACTTCGAGCTCGCCGCCATGCTCCGTGACGAGATCGTCGTCCTCGAAGGGAAGCTCCGTCGATAAAGATTCTTACATCACTTTACACCCAGCTACTGACACCCCATAGTAAACCACTACACCTCCTTTTTGTTTCACTTAAAACATTTCCACAGATTTTAAGTCATTTTATACACATAAAATGACAACCCACAGCGTACGACATAAGAATGTACCGTCATGAAATCTCCTGAAACAGCCCCCCTTTCTCATGGTGACAATGGCGACTTTGACGTCGCCGTCATCGGCGCTGGCCCCAAAGGCCTCGCCATGCAGCACGCCCTCCAGCAGCACGACGTGAGTAGCGTCCTGTTTGAGGCCCGTAATCGCGCTGGGGCCTTTTTCGCCCCCAACCGCATCAACCGCCGCACCACCATCACCCCGCATAATTTAGAAATCCTCCCCGACCCAGCCCTCAGTTTCCAGACCTACTTGCGTTCCCGCTCCCCCAGCTACCAGAGGCGCTACCCCCTCGTGCGCGGCTTCCCCAGCAGCGACAACTTTCGGCACTATTTGCAGTGGCTCTCTCAGCATATCTCGGGCCTGAGGTTTAGCAGTCCCATCCACCACCTCGCCCTCACCCCCGACGGACACATCCAACTCAACCGCCAGCACACCGTTGCCAGCGTCGTCCTCGCCACGGGCATGGGCGCACCGCGTGACCCCACAGGGCTTGTCCGCACCAGCGACCGCGTCATCCACGCCGATGAGCAAAACACCCACGCAGATTGGGCAGAGTTTGCCGCCGAAAAGGACTAGATCACCATTGTGGGCTACGGCGCGTCAGCCGTGCGAGTCATCCACGCGCTGACCACCCGCACCCGTGACCTCACCTTGCAAGTGGTCACCCCCCACGCCGACCCTCGCACCGCCATCGACATTAATGCCGACTACAACCAGCAGATCCTGCAGCAGGTCAACCAAGAAATAGATTTCCAACGCGTCGATTTCCAGCCCAGCGCACGGGTCGTCTCCGCCACAGACTCAGGCCACAGCATCACCCTCACCCTTGACTCAGGCCACACCACCAGCCACGGGGTCATCCTCTGCACAGGCTACCAGAGTGACTTTCAGAGCATTCCTGTGCTGCAGTCCCTCACCACCGACCGTGTTGACCTCACCCTGCGTGAAGACTACCAGCTCTACGACGGCCAAACCCCACTGTCTCTCTTTGTCATCGGGCCGCAGGCCCGCAGCGTCAACCCGTCCGAGCAATGGCTCAGCTCCACCATCGACACCACGCAGAAAGTCGCTGCCACGCTTCAGCGCCTGCAAAAAAAAACTTAGCCCTTCCCCCCGCCAGAGTCTCTCATACTGCTACCGCCCTCCCCCCCGCTACTTCACCGTGACCGACTTGGCCAGATTCCGCGGCTTGTCAGGGTCCACCCCGCGCAGCACCGCCAGGTGATACGACAAGATTTGCACAGGGATGATCGACGCAATGCACTGGGCCGTGCCGCAGTCTGGCACGCGGATCCACTCATCAAATATATCATCACGCTGCGCCGAAACCCCGATCAAGTGCGCCCCCCGCGCTTTCAGTTCCGTCGCGTTCGAGATCGTCTCCAGATCATCCCCCAGCACTATCACCGGCACCCCATCCGTGATCAGCGCTATCGGCCCGTGTTTCAGTTCCCCCGCCGCAAAACCCTGCGCATGGATGTACGACACCTCTTGGATCTTAATCGCCGCCTCATACGCCATCGGCGCCAGCGCCCCCCGCCCAATGATGAAGAGGTTTTCCCGTTCCACGATGCTCTTGGCTATTTCCGCAATGTGCTCCTCATACCGCGGGTTGATCATGTCGTTGACATTCCCCGCCACCGTGTGCAGCAGCTCACGGCCTTCATTGGTGCGGCCACTCTCGGCATACGCCAGCAGCAAGAGCAGCGCCATCTGGGCTGTCGCCGCCTTGGTCGACGCCACCGCTTGCTCTGGCCCCGCATTGATGGGCAGATGCACATCACTCATCCGCGCCATGCTCGAGCTCACCACATTGGTCAGTGACAATATTTTCGCCCCCTTTGTTTGCGCTTTTTGCAGTTCTTCCAGCGTGTCCGCCGTCTCGCCGGACTGCGACACCGCGATCATCGCCGTCCGATCATTCACAAACTGCTGAAAGTACTTCATCTCCGACGCCGCCACAATGTTCACCTTACGGCGCGACACCTCCGCAAAGAAATACTCCGCCACCATGGCCGCCTTGTGGGCCGTTCCACACGCGATGAAATACGCCCCATTGCACTCCCGCAGCAGGTTCACCGCGCGGTTCAGTTCCGTGTCCGTGTGGTCGATGGCCGCCTTCAGTGTGTCTTTTTGCTCCGTGATCTCTTTGATCATAAAGTGTGCAAAGTCTCCCTTCTCCGCCTGTTCATACTGCCATTGCACCGCGATGTCCCGCTTCTGCACGCTCGCCCCCGTCGTCAGGTTAAAGTACTCCGCCTTCCCCCCCACTATGTGCACCATCTCATCATCATCGAGGTAATTCACGACGTTGGTTTCCGTCAGGAAGGCAGGGATGTCCGACGCAATGTAGGTCTCCGTTTCATTCCGCCCGATGATGAGCGGCGACCCCCGCCGCGCGGCATATATCCCCGCCTGCCCGTCAATGAAACACACCACCGCATACCGCCCCTCTATCTGCTCCACCGCCTGGCGGATCGCCGCCACGGGCCCCATCCCTTGCCCGAGGTAATGATCGATCACACGCGCTATCACCTCCGTGTCAGTCTCCGACACATACTCATGCCCAGGGAAAGCTTGCTTCAGCGCCGCATAATTCTCACAGATCCCATTATGCACCAGTGTCACCCGCCCCACACGGTGCGGGTGGGCGTTGGCCTGCGTCACCCCACCGTGGGTGGCCCAGCGGGAGTGACTAATCACTTCACCACTCGACGGGAAGGCAATATCCGCTTCCGAAATTTTCCCGACATCCTTGGTGATGGTCGCTGGGCCGTCGGACCCACGCACAGCAAACCCCCAGCTGTCATACCCACGGTACTCCAGTCGGCGCAGACCCTGCAGGGTCAGTTCCCCCGCGTCTGTCCTGCTCTCCGCCGAAACCGCAAATACACCACACATCACACCCATTGTGCGGGCTCGCCCCGACCTGTCAATGCTCCCCCACGCCGAATTTCAGAAAGACAAGCCTTTTCGCTTCACCCCCGCACCAGCGTCCCCACCGCACCGGCTACCGTGGTGTCTGGCTGCGTAATGATCTGCCGACACACCGCTGCATGGTGTGGGTCATGGTCAGCGTGGCGCATACTCGCTCGGCATATCTCAATGTTTTGCTCACGGGCGGGTTTCGTCAGCCCCCACACCACCCCATACCCCACCAGCAGCGCTCCCCCCACTACCGCAGGGCTCGTCGCCAGCAGCAGTCCCAGCCCCAGCAACACACCGATCGGCTGGGCCAGCCCGTCTATCAGCAACCGATACGACTCACGGAAATTCCCAGGCAGCGCATACAGCCCCATATGGTAGGCCGTCGCGTGCGGCGCATACAGGATGTGACTGAGGATTTTATACCACTGTGAGCTCACCAGCCCCAGCAGCAGGCTCAGCGCCGTCAGTCCCCCAAAAACCGTACTCACCCCCCACAGCGTCCACGTCCCTCGCCGTTCCAGCACCATCGGGATCAACCACCACTGCAGACAGAAAGTCACCCCCCCAAACAGCAAGTGAAACATCGTCAGCAAATGCGCGATTGATTGCACCGAAAATGAGTCAGGCGTCGATATTTCTTCCCGCAGCGACCAGAAACTCTCCCACTGCACGTCCTGTATCCGCAACAGAAAGTTCCCGATTGAGTCCAGCGTCAGCGAATGCTCTAAGATCGCCTGCACAAACAAAAAATCAAACACCACCGTCAACCCCCACACCAGCACCGTCCCCAGCGCAAACGGCCGCACATACCGCCAGTGCGGGTGGCGCACCAGCGTCCCCAGCTGGCAATGGTGCCCAGGCGGGTGCCCGTGGCCATGGGTCTTTTTTTGTTGGCTATAGCATTGATATATCACCCCACTCACCCCCAGCAGCGCCCCCGCCAGCCCCAGCCACAGCCACCACGCCGTCGTCACAGGCAGCCACAGCAACCACAGCAGCATCAGCAGCGCCCCCAGCACGACGCCCACCGTGTGCCCACTTTCGAGGTGCGGCAACTGCGTCCGCGCCTCCGCAGGGCTATACACCGCTTCCTCTAGTCGGCTCAGCGCCAGCGGGAAGTGACTCACCACCCCCCCATACAGCCCCAGCACCCCCCACACCCGCATCGACCCACTCCCCCCCAGCCCCAGCAACAGCAGCCCCAGCAACAGCACCACCGTCAGCCCGATGAGGAATTTCGCTGGCGGCGTACGGTCCCAAAACGGATACAGCAGCAAACTCGTCACCCCATGGGCCACCGCCGTCACAAAGAAAAACAACCACACCGAAGTCAGCGACACCCCCCCCAGACAGATCGCCAAGCCATAGCACCACCCTACTAAGGTCAGCGCCTGCACCAGCACCTGCGCCGCATACAGCGGCCGAAAAAACGGATGATCTTCAATGGCAGGGGACTTCATCATTTAGTATTTTACACTACTATTTATGATAAGGGTATCAAAAACCGACCCCAGTATATCCAGTCGCCACTGTTCCTTGTTTGCGCTACAGTCCCCCTGATGATGTACTTCTACGGCTTCGTCGCCCTCGTGGGCCTGCGCACGCTCCTCTGGCACGTCCAGTCCTGGCAACTGCGTGAGTACCGCTTCGACCGCCTTCGGTCTTTTCTCCGCACCGCCGACGGCCAGCGCTCCTTGCGCAGCTTGTGGTTTTTCCGTGGCATCTTGCCGCGGCCCCAGTGGTCCGTGCGGGCCCTGCTGGTCATCGTGGTGGCGGTGCTGCTCAGCGGGCTCTGGTTTTGGCTCCTGTCACAGGTCACCTCGACGGTGCTGTCCGCTTTATTGACCGAGCGCCTCCTCTGGCTTTCGGTCAGCCTCGGGGTGGCGGCGACGCAGCTCCTCGTCAACCACCAAAAAAAGCGCCTCTTCGCCCAAGCCAAAGCCATCCGCCTCCGCGCCCTAAACCTCACCGTCATCGCCCTGACAGGCAGCTACGGCAAGACCTCCACCAAGGAACTCCTCCGCCACCTGCTCGTCTCGGCCAAGGGCGCCGACGCCGTGCTCTGCACCCCCGAAAACCAAAACAACGAAATCGCCATCGCCCGACTCATCCGCTCCCACACAGCGTTCTTTGACCGCACCGACGAGCGCTTCTTCATCGTCGAGATCGGCGCCTACACCAGGGGCGAGATCACCCTCGTCTGCGACTTCGTCCAGCCCCACCACAGCATCTTGACCGCTCTCGGGTCCCAGCACCTTGACCTCTTCGGCGGCCCCGACAACCTCAAACTTGGCAAATGGGAAATCGCCCAAGCCGCCCAGACGTCCATCACCTACCCCGCCCACTTGACCCAGCTCCAGCCCCTCACGGCCCAGCTCCCGCCCGACATCACCGTCGACACCCCCGACACTGGGCACGTCACCGTCCGCCAGAGCGACTGGTCAGGCACCGCCTTTCACTGGGGCGGGCGCGACTGGCAGCTCCCGTGGGTGGGCGAGTTCTTCGTCGGCAACGCCCTCCTCGCCCTCAGCGTCGGTCGGCGCGTCGGCCTGCTCGACGCCCAGCTCGCCGTCGGCCTCGCCAGTGTGTTTCCGCTGCCGCGAGCCCTGCACACCGTGCAGCACCCCGACGGTTGGTTAATCCTTTCCGACCTCTACTCCGCCAATCGTGAGGGCGTCCTCGCCGCCATCGGCATCCTCGCCAAGGGCAAAGGCCGCAAGATTTTCATCGGCCAACCTTTGCTGGAGCTCGGCCCCGCCAGCGCCCCCGTCCACCGCGAGATCTTCACCGCCCTGCACGCTGCCGACGCCGACGTCTGGTGGCTCAAGACCGAATACCAACCCATGGGCTACAACCTCCTCAGTAAAAAATTCCACGGCCACGACCTGCGTGAGCTCACCCAAACCCTCGGCACGCTGAAGGCAGGCGACATCGTCTTGCTGGAGTCCCGCCTCCCGCAGGCCGTCGTCGACCTTGTCATCCCCGCCACCTCGCTATGACCCCCCCCCAGCTGGTCAGTAATATGCTCGCCCCCCAGTTTTCACTCACGTCCGCCCTCGGGGCCGTGGGGGCAGCGCTCGGGTGGGGGGCAGCCGCCGCGCCCCTGTTGGCGCAGCCAGGGGTCGACTGGTCATGGTGGCGACAGGCCCGCGAAGCCCTCGCCTACCTCGCCCAGCACCTCCCCACTCGCGGCGTCACCTCGGGGCAGCCCCCCCGCATCGGCATTCCCGCCTACACCTGCGCCGTCACGGCCACCCCGTGGCTCAGCCAGGGCTGGTCTGTCCACTGGCTCGACACCGACCACTGGGGGAGGGTTCAGCTCCCCACGCCCCCCACCCTGCAAACCCTCGACGCCTTGCTCGTCATCCACCCCTGGGGGCAAAGGCTCGACCTCACCCCTTGGCGCACCGCGGCTGACACCCACGGCCTCACCCTCATCGAAGATTGCGCCCACGCCCACCACACCGACCCCCTCGTGGCGGACGCCCGCCTCTACAGCTGGGGAAGAGAAAAAGACCTCAGTTGCGTCGCTGGGGGCGCACTGGCCACCCGCCACACCCTGGGCCTGCCCACGCCACAGCTCCCACCCCCCAGTCAGCGGTGGCAGGTGCTCCACGCCCTGCAACCCCTCTGGTACTCCCTCAGCTTACCATGGTGGCACTGGGGCGGGGCCCTCCTCCCGAAGTGCATCCAAGCGCTTGGGCTCTTGCCTCTCGCCGTCAGCCCCACCGAACGCACTAACACCGAGCCCTACACCACCCGCGCCACCCTGGGGTTGACCCAGCGCCGCATCCTGCAGCAAGCCCTCCACCGCCAGCCCTACGTCCGCCAGCACCGTCTTCAGCTCTCCGCCGCTTGGGCCGCCGCCCTCACCCCGCTGGTCGGCTCTGACAACCTCCGCCAGACCGACCACCACCACCGCGTGCTGTTGCGCGTGGCGGACGCCCCCACCTTCGTCACCACCGCCAAGCGCCACGGCTTCCATTTGGTTGATTGGCAGGGCAGTCCCATCGCCCCCGCAGGCACCGACCTCACCCAGCTGGGCTACGTTCATGGCCAGTGTCAGGGCGCCGAGCACGCCGCCCAGACCCTCGTCACCCTCCCCACCAACCCCCGCACCCGCTTGTCAGATGTCACCCGCTTTGCCACACTGTGCCGCGATGGCACACTTCCCTTGGCGTCCACTTGACCGCCCCGCATACGACACCTTCCTCCGCGCCCACCTCGGCGATGTCACCTTCCTGCAGGGCTGGGCCTACGGCCAGTGGCGCAGCCAGCTCGGCGAGTCAGTCGCCCGCTGGGGCTGCTTTGACGCACACGACCAGCTCGTCGGCATCGCCCAGACCGTCGTGGTGTCGGCCCGCCGTGGTCGCTACCTGCTCTGTCCCCACGGCCCGCTGCTGTCACCCGCGACGGCTGGGTCCAGCTGGCCCAGCTTCCGCCAGTGGGTCAAAAGCTACGCCCGCACGCAGCGCTGCGACTGGGTGAGGCTGAGCCCCCTCATGCCCGCGTCAGAGGCCCCGACCCTCACGCAGGAGGGCTACTGGCCCTGCCCTGTCTACATGACCAACCCCGAAGTCACCATTCGGCTTGACCTCACCCAGACCGAAGACGAGCTCCTCGCCCAGATGAAAAAAACCACCCGCTATGAGATCCGTAAAAGCCTCAAAGCTGACCTCACCGTCACCCAAGGCGCCGACACCCCCGCGCTTGAGGCCTTCTGGCAGCTCCACACCGCCACCGCCGCACGGCAGGGGTTCACCCCATTTGCCCGCACCGCGACCGAGTCCCAGCTCGAATCTTACGCAGGCGACACCCAGATTTTCACCGTCTGGCACGACGGCCAGCCCCTCTCCAGCTGCGTCATCATCTTTGACCACCACGCAGGCTACTACCACCAGGGTGCGTCCCTCCGCTCCAAACTCCCCGTCGCCTACCGTGGCCTTTGGGCGGCCATCGTCGCGGCCAAAGCCCGCGGCTGCACCGAATTCAACTTCTGGGGCGTTTCCCCCGCCGACAAACCGCAGCACCCGTGGTACGGGCTCAGCAAATTCAAACGCGGCTGGGGCGGCACCGAAACCCCCTACCTCCACGCGCACGACCTCCCTCTCACCGCTAAGTACTACCTCAACTGGCTGCTCGAGTCCTGGCGCCAACGCAAAAAAGGCTACTGGTGCTAACCTCAAAGGTGTCTTGAATTCCTTTCAAGCTTACACACCTTCTGATCGCTTTTTCAAAGATCTTCGGATCTTTCTTTCTCTACTGCACCTCCCGCCATTGCCCCAAACCCATTTTTTGGCCCCCACTTTCACAGACCCCCATTCGTTCACGGTTTTTTTCCTGACCCGAACTTTTTTTCAAATGCTGTATTTTTTCTCGACACCAGTCATTGCCCCTCCCGCAAGCCCCAAACCTTCATTTTACCCCCCAAAATTTCTTCTATGTGTCCCACAGTGGTTCGCTACGCGAGTCCACCAAATCATCTTCCACTATCCATAAAAACACTCCCCACTGAGCCCTTTAGCGAATGAGTCGCTAGCGAGCCGACCGACCAACGCAAGGACAAACCGCGGCGACAGCATTCCAGATGACAGATAACTCCTTGTCTGTTGCAGATATTCGAGGTGATCGCGTCACATGGCTCATGGGCTAGCGATCACGGAGGAAAGAGGAGCGATCACGAAGAAGCGCGCACTTTGGGGGATTGAGCCCAAAGAAGCCGCAGCAAAGTGAGTGTTTGACTGACATAAGAACAATAGCGAATGCGGAAGGTCGCGTAGATGGAGCGAAGCGGAATCAAGCTTACCTGAAGCATTCAAGATGCCTGAATGCAGATGCAGACATCCGAGGGAGTCGCTCTGTGTGTGACAATTTCAGACTCGTGAGGAAAGAGGAGCGATAACGAAGCAGCGCGCACTTTGGGGGATTGAGCCCAAAGAAGCCGCAGCGTAGTGATCCAGCTGCGATGCGACAACGAACCATGGTTCGCTCAACCACAGACTTTTCCGCCCGTTAAAAGTCCAGCAAAAACCTTAGCACTCAATTGACATCACTGCTAGATTTTTTAGATTCAGCCCCCATGAGTGAAAGTTACTACGACATCCTCGGCGTGAGCAAATCGGCCGACGCCTCCCAGATCAAAAAGGCCTTCCGCAGCAAAGCCAAGCAGCACCACCCGGACCGTGGCGGCGACGAAGCCAAATTCAAGAAGGTCAACCAAGCCTACGAGGTGCTCAGCAACCCGCAGAAAAAAGCCCAATACGACCAGTTTGGCTCAGTCGGTGGAGGAGGGGCAGGGGGCTTTGGGGGCGGCGGGGGTTTTGGCGGGTTTGACGCCAGCGGCATCAATGTTGAGGACATATTTTCCAGTTTCTTCGGGGGCGGGTTTGGCGGCGGTGGTGGCGGTCAGCGCCGTTCACAGGGCGGCCAGACCAAAGGCGCCGACCTAGAGACTCACCTCGAAGTTTCATTCTCAGACGCTCTTCACGGCACCACCAGCACATTCAGCGCCCAGACACTGGTTGGCTGTGCCCAGTGCGAAGCTAAAGGCGGCACCGACCCCACCCCCTGCCCCGAGTGTGACGGCCGCGGGGTGGTGCGACAGCAACTCCGCACCCCCTTTGGGGTGGTCAGCCAGCAAACCCCCTGCCAGAGCTGTCGGGGTGAAGGCACTAAATTCAAGGACACCTGCAGCCAGTGCCAGGGCGAAGGCCACCACCGCGACAAGGTCAAATACGAAATCAAAATCCCCCAAGGGGTCGAAGACGGTGAGACCCTTCGCCTGCGTGGTCGGGGCGAGGCAGGACGCCGTGGGGGCCAGGCGGGCGATTTGTATGTCCACGTACGGGTCAAGCCCAGCCACGAGTTCGAGCGCCACGGCCTCGATTTGCATTCCACCGTGTCGATTTCCGTCCCCGAAGCCCTGCTCGGCACCGACCACCCCCTCACGACTTTTTGGGGGGAGGTCAACCTCACCGTGCCCGAGCTCACCCCCGACGGCTCGCGCTTGCGGGTGCGGGGTCAGGGGGTCAAGCGTGACGGCCGTCAGGGTGACCACCTGGTCACGGTCAGCTACGCCCTGCCCAAAACCCTCAGCCAAAAGGCCAAAGACACCCTGCAAACCCTGCGTGATCAGCTGTAAGAGTCTGTGCATAGTCTGTCACTACCACTCTTTTATCCATTTCCCAAAAGCAAAAAATCTCTCCCCCCAGAGAGATTTTTAACATATCAGACCAGAGAATGCAGCGCCTCTACCGCACGACCCCCATTTCTACAGACCATCCTGTCATTCTCTCACCACGGGGGACTCTAGCACTGCGCTAGTTCATTCGCCGCTTTGATTTTTGCCCGATTCTCAGCCGCTCGTTGCTTGCTACGTTTTTTACTCATAGTTGCTTTTGGTTGGCGGGTTTTGATCCCGACCAGACAGTGCTGCTTTGCGCCAGATCGATTAGTCATATTGTGGTGTGGGTAAATGTACAGTTTCAGCAAGAACCTAGTGACCGCCGCCCCTCGGTCAAGCGAAATTACCCCGCTCACAGCCGCGTGATGATTGTTTTTTTACTCAGTAATTCTCATCGAGACTCATGAATAAACGCTCACAGGCATATATTGAGCTCAGGCTGACAGCGCAAACATGTCTCAAATGCCCTAGGTAGTGTTAACAAATTGAAAAAAATAGGTTGATTCTGAAATATTAAGGAGAAACTTGAGTGAAAAAAGGATCTTTTTGGCTGCAAAATGGTTGCGAATTTTTCCTTGATCCATCAAGGCAGCAAATACGCGCCCATTTTTCGCTCAAAAATCTCTCTTTTTTCTTCTCA
This sequence comes from Candidatus Altimarinota bacterium, assembly GCA_020631075.1. Lineage (GTDB taxonomy): Bacteria > Patescibacteriota > Gracilibacteria > UBA4473 > UBA4473 > JAHDHX01. Next base: position 71,770 of record JAHDHX010000003.1, on the reverse strand, counting down.
AACCAATTTGTGAACACTACCTAATGAATTCAATATCTTGTTGCTGGCAGAGCATGTGGGTCACATATCTTTCACCTTGCACAATAGTGATTGTGTTAACTAAGGGTCTAGATAAGTTGAGGAGGAATAAAAACCTCTTAAGCTATAGCTAGAAGATGCCTAACAAGTATTGTCGCCGATCCAAAATTTCGGAGAAGAAATTTCGAGAAATATTACGATATTTTTCAGAGGATTTAACGGCCTCAAAAACAGCAAAATTATCAAAAATTTCACGACCAACAATCAACAAAATTTTTGGAATTACTAACTAAGTAGTGATAATGCTATATCCTTGTTAAAAAGCAGGAGGAGATTTAGAGGCAAATTAAACAAGCAGTTCCTCTCGTGAAAATTCATTGATTCTAGTTGCCATTTTAAAAAAACAGCTCAGAATTGAGGCTCATTTATTCCTTTCATTTCATGAAACCTCGAAAACCTAAAACCATTGTTTTTATCGGTTTTATGCATAAAACCGAAACTATTATTGCTGCACGCGATGCGGGCTACAAAACAGTCCTTGTTACAAAATTTCCAAAACCAGAAATGGCGCAAAGTCATTTTGATGAGGTGATTGAAAAAGATGTGACTAACCTCGAAGAACTCCAAGAAATTATTCCTTACATTCGACAGCATTACATGGTCAAAAGTGTGATCACAAATTATGAGAAATTTGTTGTGCCTCGATCGTACTTTGCCGAACATTTTGGTATCCCTTCTTGTAGTATCTACAGTGCTTGTTGCTCTCGAAATAAGGCGATGCAACGACACGCTCTTTCTTTTATGAAAGAAAACATTCCTTACCGAATTGTAACCAATAGAACTGAGGCATTGTTGGCGTATGGTGAGTTAGGACCAAAAGTGTTTTTAAAATCAATCAGTGGTGTAAAAAGTAAGCTTATATTTGGCGTTGAAAGTGAAGATGAGTTATTGCACGCGTACAAGCAAATGATCGATGGTTGCACAAACACAAACAAAGATTTCTATGATCCCTATGAATATTGTGAGTTTCAGTTTGAATACCCAGACCCGCGCACGACATTTCTCGTTGAAAAAGCGATTGAAGGGCAACAAATTAGCATTGACTCTGTTATTGGAGATTACCGCATTTGGCATGCGCCTAGTGTCGTAGATATTTACGCACATAATGGTCGTGGCAATGCTATTCGAGTTCTTGGGTCTGCGTTGCCCAAAGAAATACAACAAAAAGCGAAAAAAGCGGTTTCTACGGCTATTCGTGTTTTGGGTATGCAGCACTGTGCAGCACATACAGAGCTCTTTATTACTTCAGATGGGGAGGTGAAAATCATTGAAATTGCGAGCCGTACGGGAGGATTTCGCCCCAAAATGTATGAAATGGCTTATGGATTAAGCCTGCCTGATCAGTTAATCAAAGCAGTGCTCAGAAAAGAAGTGAAAGCACGCCGTGCCCTGAAACAATACGTAGCGGTAACGGATATATACCCCAATGACATTGGCGAGCTTTCGCACATAAGCGGATTAGATGAAGTTGAGAAAGATCCGCAAACATCAAATATCGTTGTGAATAGCAAGGGACAAATCGGTCCAGCGAAGCTGGGGCATGAATCTGCCATGAAATTTTTTGTAACGGGAAAGACGCACCAAGAAGTTTTGCAAAAGTGTCGTTACTACCAAGAGATTCTTATTCCTGTTCTAAAATAAGCACGTAAGTTTGAATTAGAGAGATTACAATTCTCGTAACAGATGTTGGAGTATTGCCTGTGGCACATTGACTGCAGCATCTGTTTCAAATCCTTCAAAACTGGGAGCACTGTTTACTTCACACACTTTATAGCCATCTGTGTCGAGGAGCAGGTCGACTCCCGCTATATCTAAACCAAGTGCCTTGGCACTTTCCACCGCAATGCTGGCAATTTCATGATCTACGGTTCGGTATTCAGCCCTTCCTCCGAGTGCCACATTGGCTTTAAATTGTTTGTGCGGATCTGACGCGGTGCGTTGTACGCAACCGATAGCGTGCTCTCCAACCACAAAAACACGAAGGTCTGTCCCTCGGCTCTCGGCGATATATTCTTGCACAATCAGCTGAGCAGTATTCTCCGTGAGTTTTTGGATCAGGCGAACTTGTTCTTCAAACTGCTCTTCATGATGAAAGAGAAAGACCCCTTCGCCTTTCGTGCCTTGCACTGTCTTTAATACAAGTGGAAAACCAATCTCTTCTTCAACGAATGTAGAATCATGAAAAGGCTTGAGGAGGATAGTTTTTGGAGTAGGCACTTCATAGGCAGCGAGCAATTGCATGCTCTTCCATTTATCTTCTGCATTCTCTATGGCTTCAGATGTATTTGCGACAAAAACCCCTCGTCGCTCAAAATGACGTAAGAGTGAATGTGAGAAGTAGGTCATGCCTGTTTGGCGAGTGAGAACAGCGTCAGGTAGTGTCTGAAGAGTGCCATTATACACAATCTTGTCTGAAAAAGGCGCAGGCTCAATGATTTCAAAATCTTCGGCAACTACATGAACAAGGTTCAAACCAAGTTGCACGGCTTCTTCTTCTAATCGTTTACTCTGGTACTTTTCGATTCGATCTTTGCGATTGAGCACCCAAATGCTAGGACGATACATAAGCAAGGAGGAGTAAAGGAGTTTTTTTGTATCCGCTCGGTCGTCGTTAAAACAAGTTTCCCGACAGTGACCGAGCGTTTTCTCCCAGCGGGTGGTGACCTCCAGAGAGAGATACAATCCCTATCCGCTTATTACACTGTAAATTCAGCGGGAGTAACCCAGATTCTCTGTAGTTTTATTTTTTTGGCAAGCTGAAAATTAGTTTTTTGTACTAATGCATTTCAATCAATTTATTTTTTGGATATGGGTGCGTAATCTTCAAATTTTACTATGAATGAGTGCATGAAGGATAAAATCTTGTCTGGGGTCGTACATGAAGTGCCAACGGATCTGGAAGCAGTTCTTCTTTCAGACAGTGCAGTCTTAGAAAAATGGAACACTCTTACGCCACTGGCTCGCAACGAGTGGATATGCTGGATTACGATTGTGAAAAAAGCAGAAACTCGACAAAAGCACCTTATCCGACTGCAAGAAGATCTATTGAAAGGAAAAAGGCGACCTTGTTGTTGGTCAGGCTGTCCTCATCGTCGTGAAAGTGCCAAGAAATGGTTTAAGTAAAACCAGCCCACCTCACCTGAGGTGGGCTGGTACGCTCAGGCTCTCCGATAAGATTTCACAGCCACTATAATGGCAAGCACCACAAGCACTGAAGGGATTAAATTTGCGAGAAAGTGCCACCACACGCGAAAGGTTGTCATGGCGACGCGGTCATATACATCGGTACCGTAGGGTTGAAAGTACCCAAAGAGGGTACTCATCCCGATGGATTGATGCACATAATACTGCGTGCAAAAGAGCATGATGTGCTCAAAGAGGTGTACCCCCTGAAACACATTCGCCCACTGGCTGTAGGTGTTTCGCACCAGCCAATGTAACCCGAGTGTTCCAACCAAAAACACAGCATTCCCAAGCAGATGAAGAAGCTCTGCCCCGACCTCAAAGATACGGTGGTAATCCTCCTCGCCCGGCAACATCCATTCACCCAGTGACCAGATCAGGTCTGTCGCCCACGGGGTCATGTAGGGCATATTTCGAAAGCCACCAAACCACGCCCCCAGCTGGATGAAATGCTCAGCAAAATGTACCCCTTGAAACAAGAGCACGAGCCCAACAAAAACGACAGTTGGCAAAAATAAATGACGAAGTTTACTCATTGCTCGTGCCAGATAAATGTGCGAGCAAATCTTTCATGAGAACGCCAGACTCAGTTTTGAGGTGCTTTCCGTTTTTGTCGAAATAAATGGCGGTGTGTTTTACTGCCGCTCCATAGTCACGACGCAGCTCGGTATCAGTATCAAAATCTGCGGTCAAGATCGCCGTGCCAGCGGGTAAAATTTCTTGATTTGCGTGGATTTCTTCGGTCAGTCGCACGCAGCCTGGACACCACTCTGCCCCCAGAAATATGGCAAACTTCTCTCCTGAAGCTTGGAGTGTTTCCAGTCGCTCGGGAGTATAAATGTCTGCGTAGCCATGGGCTTCATTGATGATGGCGATAGAGTTGGTTGATTTTTCGGTGTTTGTGCCACAGCCCACGAGTAAAAGTGCGGTGAAGAGCAGCAGTGCTTTTGTGTAGAATGTTTTCATGTCTTAACGGGTGTAAAGTGTGTTGTAGGCTTCTCGCATTTGCAGTTGTTTGAGCCAGCGTTTCATCTCACGGATTTCTCGTTGTTGATCGGTAATAACATCCAAAGCAAAGAGCCTGACATTCTGGTCGTTTCCGTACTTTAGCACCGTGCGAGCCATCGCTAAGGCCCCTTCATGATGCGGGATCATCCCTTTGACAAAATCAATGTCAGCATTGCCCGAGAAATCTATATTCATCCCCTCGTGCATGGTGATGTTTTGCTGTTTGAATTCAAGGGTAGACGGTGCGTCTGGGTGGGTGTGCAAACCATGGTTGGTTTCGATGCGATCAAGCATCTGGTTCATCCAGCGGATTTCACGTTTTTGCGCATTCAAAATCCGCTGGGCAAGATCTTTCGTGCGACCGTTTTTTCCATGCTCTAGCACAATATTTGCCATATCCACCGCGCCTTGGTGGTGGGGTATCATCCCACGCAAGAAATCAATGTCTGTAGTACCCGTGAATTCAATCTCCATGCCCATATGCATGTCATGGTTGGCTTGCAGATACTGCTGTGTGCTTATTGGCATATCGGGTGTAATTGTTGGCATAATCATGTGATGCCCTGCCATAGGGTGCGCATCATTCTGTGACTCTATAGCATGAGAAGTCTGATCATGGTGTATAGTTTGTGACTCATGGGCTTGATGTGACTGGTCATGAGATTTCTCTGAGCCTATATGTGTGTTCATATGCATTTCGGGTTCCATAGTTTGTTGTGACGCAATGTATAACGCAATGCGCTCACGAATCATCGCTTGAAATTCCGCTTGAGAGATTTGCGGAACCACTGGTGTCATGGGTTCACTGGTCACCATGGTGGTCGACGTCATGGACATTGGCATATCTGTCGCATGTGTGCTGTCATGGGCATGGTCATGCGTGCCGTGGTCATCGTGGTGCGACATCATAGCAAAACTCGAAACAGGCAGTGTGAGAATGGTAAGAAGAAAAATATATCGAAACATGGTAAAAAAAGTGAAAATTTAGAAATACAGAAAATAAAGATGCCCCGCGGCCATCAGCACCATGGTGGCGTCTTCTATGATGGTAACGGTGCTCATGGGCAGGTTAAACCCTGTGCCCAAGCAAGCACATTTGATTTTGGTCTGGCTCGCCACCGCTTGCACCACCCCCACCAGGCTCACACTCATCACGGTCAGGGCCACCCAATTCGTGGCTTTGGGGGCAAAGTGCGTGAGATAGGCAATGCCAAGGCCGAGCTCGACAAAGGGGTAAAGATACCCCCAAGCAGGAATACGCTTCGTCGGGATGTCGTAGCTTCGGTAGGCTTTGGCAAATGCAGATAGATCAAGCAGCTTGAAAAAGCTAAACACCAGAAAGAAAAGCCCCATAAAAACACGGCTGGCGTCGAGCAATGCAAAGCCATTTTGCTGGCTGATAATCGTTCCCAGCAAAATGTACCCCAGCACTAACAGCAATGGCTGATAGGTCTTGAGTGTGGTTGAGATACGAAAGGGTTGAGACGAGGCGTCCATGAAAAAGCATCTAAAAGAGAAAAATAGAGAACTCTTTTCTTTTAGATACGCAGAAGCACCGACTGCCAGTGACTGATAAACGAAGGAAGCGTCGCTTGCTGTGGTGGCGGGCGGGTAATAGGTGCGCCCCAGGTCTGTGTTGGTAACTGTATCGTTTGAGTAAATTGTGGTGGACAGACCTGGTCGTTAAGTGACTCAAGGTCGGGTGATACATTCGTTAACACCCGCCAAATCTCGAGCTTCTCTTGGCAACAGTTCTCGCTCTCTTCACCAGCATCACTGCCATCAAAATACGCAGATGTATCTGTTGTTTCTCCGTGGCACGGTGGGGTGACGTCGCTGTAGAGTGCGACGGCGGTGGTCATCCAGCAGGTGCAGCTGAGGGAAAAAGTAAGCAGTAAGCCAAATAGTCTGCGAAGCATCGGTGCGAATTGTGACAGGGTGATGAAATTCTAGCAACTCTTGGGTTTCTTGGGGAAAGATAAAGTCTTCTAAGCTTCTAATGATGTTCAACGCATCTCTCGGATATTCTTAAAATCGAAAGGATTTGAGTAGTTGCGTATATCGCCATAAATAGTGCTGGTGTAGACGTAGGCACACAAACAAAGTACGCTGAGTACGATGCAAAACTTATCCCTCAATGAAATCAAATCACGGGCGCTAGCGTTTGTGAAGGAACATGAAAATGACGGCTATGAGATGGGTGACACGCAGAAATTCTTGATCGATTTTTTTGATATTTTCGGGATTGATCGGCGATACATAGATTTTGAAAAGCGGGTTAAAATAAGTGAGGGTGGCACAACCAAACGCATTGATGGGTTCTTGGCGGGCAAGCTGCTGGTCGAACAAAAATCAAAAGGCGAACCACTCGATGATGTGTTTGCCAACCAAGCCCGCCCCTACCTGCAAGGGCTCAAACCCGAAGAGTTACCCACCCACATTCTGGTGTGTGACTTTGAGCGCTGGTGGCTCTATGACCTTGAGAAAGGCGGTGATCATTATGCGTTTACGCTGAGTGACCTGCCCCAAAAAACCCACTTGTTCGGGTTTCTCACGGGGCGCAAGAAAGTGGAGCTGGGCGATGAAGACCCCGTGAACATAAAAGCCAGCAAGCTGATGGGTGGGCTACATGACACCTTGCATGACAACCGCTACACGGGGCATGATTTGGAGGTGTTTTTGGTGCGGGTGCTGTTTTGTTTATTTGCCGAAGACACGCAGATTTTTGAACGGCGACAGTTTGAAGACTACATCCAAAACAGAACCGCCCCAGACGGCAGCGACCTGGGCGCCAAGCTAGACGAACTTTTTGATGTGCTCAACACCCCCGCCGACCAACGCCAACTCACGCTGGATGAAGAACTCAACGCTTTCCCCTACATTAACGGGAAGCTCTTTGCCGAGCGGATACGTAAAACAGCGTTTGACCGCACCATGCGTGAGCGGCTATTGACGTGCTGTGCATTTGACTGGTCACGCATCTCCCCCGCCATCTTTGGCTCGTTGTTTCAGCACGTGATGGATCCCAAGAAGCGTCGCAATATGGGCGCCCACTACACCGATGAAAAAAACATCTTGAAAGTGATCAAGCCGTTGTTTTTGGATGCGTTGCAGGCAGAGCTAGCCACCGCCCTGAGCGCCAAACGCAACCGAAAGGATAAACTAGAAGCCCTGCACAGCAAAATGGCCGAGATGAAGTTTTTCGACCCCGCCTGTGGCTGTGGCAACTTTTTGGTGATTACTTACCGCGAGTTACGACGGCTGGAGCTGCAATTGCTCGAAGCCCTCCACGCCAAAGAGCGCAAAGGCCGACGCAGCCTGTTTGACATCAGCGAGATGGTACAGCTGAATGTGGATCAGTTTTATGGCATCGAGATAGAAGAGTTTAGTGCCAAGATAGCCGAAGTGAGCCTGTGGCTGGTCGATCACCAGATGAACACGCTGGTGGCGCAGGCGTTTGGGCAGCACTTTGCCCGCATCCCGCTGCGTGCCAGTGCCAACATCACCCACGCCAACGCCCTGCAAGTTGACTGGGCAAGCCTGCTGCCACCCGACCAGTGCAGCCACATCATCGGCAACCCGCCGTTTTATGGTTATCAATGGCAAACAAAAGAACAAAAAGCAGATATGCAATCTGTGTTTGATGGCAAAGTAAAAATGTGGAAGTCACTAGATTACGTGTCAGCGTGGTATGAGAAATCGGCTGAATACATAGACGGCACGGATATAACCGTGGGGCTAGTATCCACCAACAGCATCACGCAAGGCGAGCAAGTTTGCATTCTATGGAAGCATCTTATTGAGCATCACGGGGTGCAGATTCACTTTGCACATGAAACCTTCAAATGGGACAACCAAGCCAGCGGAAAAGCCCAAGTGTTTGTGGTCATCATTGGCTTTGGGCTGGTAAAACCAAAGCAAGCAGTCCTCTATGAATATGATAACGTGAAGGCTGAACCACATGAAAAAATAGTTAAAACTATTAGCCCTTATTTGGTGGCGGGTAGCAACGTGGTTGTGGAGCACAGGCGAAAACCTCTTTGTGACGTGCCTGCCATAACCCTTGGGAGCATGCCCAAAGATGGTGGTAATTTTGTTTTGAGTCCTGAGCAAAGAGATGAGCTTTTGAAAAATGAACCGCAAGCCGAGCCACTTGTAAAAATGTATATTGGTTCTCGTGAGTTTATTCGTCGATTGAAACGGTACTGCTTATGGTTGCACAAAGCCGATCCAGCTCTTATCAAAAAATGTCCAACAGTTCTAAAGCGTATTCAAGGGGTCAAAGAATTTCGTTTGGCGAGTGTCGCAAAATCCACTCGTGATGCTGCTGAATATCCAACATTATTTAAACAAATAAACCAACCAGATTCTGATTATATAATGATGCCACGAGTTTCATCAGAACGGCGTAAATACGTGCCATTTGGTTACATGTCTAAGGATGTAGTCTTGAGTGATCTCTGCTTCTCTATGCCCAACGCCACCCTCTACCACTTCGGCGTCCTCACCAGCCAAATGCACATGGCGTGGATGCGCTACACCTGTGGCCGACTCAAGGGTGATTACAGATACAGCAAAGACATTGTCTATAATAACTTTCCTTGGGCAGATGCCAGCGAGGCAGAGCAAGACAAAATAGCCACCCTCGCGCAAGCCGTGCTAGACGCCCGTGCGCAGTACCCCGACAGCAGCTTGGCAGATCTGTATGACCCGCTCACCATGCCCCCCAGCCTGCGCCGCGCCCACACCAAGCTGGATAAGGCTGTGGATGGGTTGTATCGCAAGGCTGCCTTTGCCAGCGACAGCGAGCGGGTGGAGTTGTTGTTTGGGTTGTATGAGGGGTTAGTTGCTAAAGAGAAGAAACAGAAATGAGTGACGACAATCCCAATCTCATCGAAAGTGAGATATTCATGCTTGAAAAATCCTTTCTGCTCCTAAACGCAATGGTGGACGCAACAGACCCCTCAAAGCAAGAGAGTAAAGAAAATAAAGAGTGCCTAAAACTTCGTGCCGGATTATTCAACACAATCGCTTGGTCGTTACATGCCACTATCACAACTACCATCTGCAAATTGCACCACAGCGACAACTCTCAAACAAAAGGAGTACACGTACTCCTCAGCCAGCTAAGAACAGAAAAAAGACGTGAACTAGAAAAAAAGCTCAAAACGCTGTCATCTGAATTCACCATCTTAAAAAACGCAAGAAACAAGCGTTTTTCACATTTAGACAACCATGATCAACAATACGAAGCTCTGAAAGACATCAATATAGAAAAATTTCGACCATTCAGAGACATATACGTCGAAATCTTACAAGAATACATAATAGAAAAAGAAGGTGTAACGCAGTTTCTTAATTTCAACGACGCTGAATGTTTTAAAGAAATTCTCTGCGCATTACAACTTCACGATAGATACAAAGAAGACATCGAACTGATCAAACACATTCAAAGATATTCTGAATGCGATTGTAATAATTGTGATACGTCCTTTTTTGAAAATAGACTTCAACACTTGAAATATTGAAAATTAATTTCACGGGCTTGATCTGTCTCCCTCTCGCCTTGTGCGCTTCGTCCTGACATTACTGTGACTAAATAGTCACAGCCATCATGTCAGATCTCAAATACTGCCTCTACGCCCGCAAATCCACAGAGTCAGACGAGCGAAAATCCGTAATTAAATGAAATTTTCAAATTATAGCTAGACAATTATAAATTTGCATAATTAGGAGCAGAAAAAAGATTAAAGGGAGAACAAAGAGAACGACGGCGGATGGATTTGGCTTGAGCCCAATTTTGTTCGATGGGATTAAGGTCAGGAGAGTACGGAGGAAGAAAGAGAAGGGTATGACCAGCGTTTTGGTACAGCTGGAGAATGTCCGAACGTTTGTGGAAGGTTGCATTATCGAGGACAATGACTGAATGAGGAGGAAGCTTTGGAAGAAGGTCTTGCTGTGACCAAGCAAAAAATACCTCCGAGTCGACGTAGGAATCAAACAGTGATACGGTGATGAATTTGAAGTCGATGATGGCTCCAATAGCATTGAGTCTCCCTCGTGCATGCCAATCTTTGCATCCATAACAACGTGCACCTCTTTGGCTATAACCATGTGGCCGTGGCGTATCTACCGCAAATCCGCTTTCGTCGAGATAAACTATTGGCCGTTTTTCAAAGTATTGGTGCCAGAGCAACTTGCCTTGAAACTTTACTCGCTTCACAATGTCAGTCTTGGGATGATACAGAGTTTTTTTTCGGCTTATTTTTAGTCGTTTCAACGCAAGTCCTATTGCCCATGGTGTTACCCCATAATCTTTGGCTCTTTCGTACTGAAATCGATCTGGATTCTCCTCTACATCTTTTTTCAGTGCCTTCATGTCTATTTTTGTTGCTGGCTTATTTCTTGTTTTCTCTGGTTCTAACTTTTTTGCCCAGTTGAATAGTGTTCTTATTGCTACACCAAATCGTTTACTTGTTTGCTCATACGTCAGTTTTTCTTTTTTTCTCATCCTCATTACTCGTTGCCGAAAATCTACTGAATATGTCACTGCTTCTATTATGTATTTTTATACTTGCTTGGCTATGCATGTGCACGAAGTGGGGCGGTAAAAAGATTTGCAAAGCAAAATATATTCGCGCAGAAAAAATTAATTTAGCAAACAGCATTGATATAGATTCAGATTTTTACGCCCAACTGAAGTTATTTAACCAGATGCCGCAAAGTATGAGATCTGACTAAAGGCCGATGACACTCGAGCAGTATGTAGCGCATCAGTTAAGGCATGACACGGTGACGCAGAAGCAGAAACTGCTAAAGGCTTTTACGGGACAGCTATGTTTAACAACAGGAATAGTTGTGTATATTTAACTTTTTTGAATACGATTATGAAATCAAACGTATACAACTATGACATAACTTTTTTTCCTATGATTCACACATACCGTACACATATCCAGATAGCTTGTGGTTGTATTTGCCTAGCACTTTTATCTTGGGGACTTACACGAGTCTCAGCCCAAACAAATACCAATACCGCAAATTTCACCATCACAGAAGACGCTTCTTATATCTACTTTCAGGGAAATGGACTCCCGAATCATGACACAGGCGCATTTCCAAATCCGGGCAATCCAAATACTATTTCAGAGCAAGAAGTTGATTTTCGGGTCACAAAATACCCTGTAAAAAACGCGAGTTCATCTCCGGCAAATGTGGTTGGCATTGCTCTGAATGGGATTGTGTTTCAGCCGGGCACGGGCGAAACATATGAGAATGATCGAAGCTGGCGGTATGAAGCTCTACAAGACACCCGAGATTTAGGTCTAGATGCCAACAACGCCCATGTGCAGCCCACAGGAAAATACCATTATCATGGCACGCCCACGGGTCTTGTTTCGCTGTTAAACACCGGCGATGACATGGTGCATGTTGGGTACGCAGCAGACGGATTTAAGATGTATTATTCCCAAAGTGGCGCTTACGATTCAAGTTACAGACTGAAAAATGGCACACGCAATGGGGGGCTAGGGGGCGAATATGACGGAACCTTTACACAGGATTTCGAGTACATCGCAGGGCTTGGAGATTTAGATGAGTGTAATGCAATGATGCACAACGGCGAGATGGTCTACCTAATTACGAATGAATATCCATACATTGCCCGGTGCCTGTGGGGCGACGCTGATGCGAGCTTTGGAGCACCTGGCGGCAGTGAACAAGGCGGCCAAGGAGGCCGTGGCGGACCTCGAGGTGAGCGCCCACCGCGCAATGAAGTTCCAGTACAAAATGAGCATAATCATACCACAGACCATACGCATGCACATGATGATCAGCACAGGCATGAAGATAACAGCCATACACACATAATTCCCCAACAAGCACAAAATTATATTGCTTATAATGGGAGTTTGAGCGCAGTTAAAACCTATTCGGATCAAGACCAAATAACCAACACAGCCGCAGTGAATCTGCTCTCGCAGAGAAATATTATGACGGGAAACGACGACGGAACCTTTGCCCCGAGTCGTCCAATTAACCGGGCAGAATCTATCAAAACGCTGCTGGAAGCCTTGTCTATAGATCCTGAAAACACCGCTACAAATCCCTTTCCGGACGTTAATGCATCGGCGTGGTATGGCGGATATATTGCGAAAGCAAAACAAGAAAACATCGTGGAGGGGTACCCAGACGGAACATTTCGCCCGGTAGAAACGGTAAACCAAGCCGAGCTGCTGAAGATGCTCCTGGAAAGCTTTGGGGTGCCGATTCGTAGTGCCACAGAGGGCAAAGCCTGGTTTGCGCCATATGCCAAGTACGCCACCGAAACTAAGTTAATTGATACGCTGGCTCCAGACGAGCCCATGACGCGTGAAGCCTTTGCAGAGGTGGTGTATAGGTTGATCATGCAACAAGATGCCTTGCTGGGCAGACAGACCAATAACCCTAAAAATGCTGTTACAACAATGGCTTTTGCTGGGGGGGCATTTACCGCTGATGAAATAGAAAATTTCTTTGGGGGCAGCTTGACGAGTGGGGTAACGACCGTTGACTGTACGCTTTCTGGTGGAACCAAGACGAGTTGCTATCAGTTTACCGTTGCGCCAGACGCAACCCGCGACCACACCATTGGTCCGTGGTGCCCAACCAACATTGCCGATGCAGACACCCAGGGGGGCATCTGGCCCGATGGCGGTGAGATTAACCCCGTGAGTGGTGAGTTTATCGCAAACCTGAGTGATTTTTATAATGACCCAAACTGGCAGCTGTTTGACGAATCAACCGGAGAAATAAATGTCACCGACAGCGCCGTGGCGTGCGCGGCCGCCGCGCGGCCGGATGTCGACCCAGAGTACCAAAACCACTGCGTAGAATGCCGCTTGGAGTACATGGACGCCATACCAGAAATTACGTATACTATTCCAGTTATGCCCGTAAATGCAGGTACACCTCAGCGCATTAGCCAGTCTGGCACCGGGGTTTCGTTTAACGGCACGCGGTTTGACGCCTCAGCCCCAACCAGTGACATTCTGTCCGCCTACACCATTGCCCCGTTTGACGACTGTGGCGGCCATGTGAACCTGCATGTGGGGTACCACTATCATGAGCACACAGGCTGCTCGAAAGAGATTGCGGTGACAAATCATGAGGCGCTAATTGGGATTGCGCTGGACGGATACGGCATGTATCGGCAAACAGATGAAACAGATTTAGATGAATGCCAAGGGCATTATTCGGAAACGGAGGGCTATCATTACCACATCGCCGAAACGGGAAAAAATGAGTTTCTGGGATGTTTTACAGGTGAATACGGCTGCGCCAGCGAAAATGCCAGCAGCTGTGACGCCAGCGCCAGTAATCAAAGAGGTGGACGATCAGCTGGCGGTCCACCTCGATAGACATGCTTATACATACCCCTCATGCATTGATATTTTCTGATATTTTTCTATTTTTTATAAAAAAATATCCGTGGAAATACATGCCTGTGGAAAATGAAGACAAATCGCTTGTTGTGAAAGCAATCGCTCAGCCAGCTGCTTTTGGGGCCATAGTCGTGAAATACGAAAACCCGCTCAGATCCTTTATCTATCGCATTTCGGGCTACACACCACCAGAAAGCGATGACGTGCTGCAAGATATATTTGTAAAGGTCTGGATAAATCTACAGGGCTACGACCACTCTTTTGCTTTTAGCACCTGGCTTTATCGCATAGCTCGAAATGCGACCTATGATGATCTGAGGAAAAAAAAGCGAAACAACCAAAACACAACACACGATGAGACAGCGCTTGGGCTACTGACCGATAATCACTCACTCCTCGATGAAATCGAACAAAAAGCCAATGCTGTTGAAGTAAAAAAAGCCTTAGGAAATTTGAAATCTGAATATAAAGATGCTCTTATTTTGCATTACTTTGAAGGGAAAACGCTTATGGAAATAGCCCATATTTTAGAAAAACCGAAGGGGACTATCTCAACATATTTGAACCGTGGTAGAACTGCATTAAAACAAAAACTTTCTCATCTTAACCCCATCGCATGACTCATATAAGTGATTTGGTTTTGAAGCAAATAGCACAAAAAAAGCAAACCCCCTGGCATCATTTTTTCGTATGGAAGGTGATAAAATGGCTTGCGTTGATTATATTTTTTATTTTAGGGGTTTTCAGCTGGGCTCTCATGTGGGGTCTGGGGCATACGATCGAGGCACTTCCGTTGGTGCAAGACTCTTGGTCTGATATTATCTCTATTTTTCATTTAGATCTGTTTGCTATTTGGTTTATTGCTTTTGTGTTTGCCAGCGTGCTGGCCATAAAACTCGGAAAAAAAATTCACCATGGCTATCTCCTCACGCCCCCAAAATGGTTTCTGATCATAGTTTTGCCGCAAATTGTTCTGGGGTACTGGCTTATCAACTCTTCTCTAGGCGAGAGGATTGACCATTTTCTTGGGCGAAATATTAACGCGTACGAATCTATTTTTGATCGCCGCGCGAATTTCTGGCTTCGTCCGACAGAAGGATTTCTCATGGGGCGAATAATAGAAATCAATGAAACGGGTTTTGTATTAAATGCTCCCACACTCGGTCGCTGGCAGGTGGAATTTGCCCCACAAACTGAAAAAATTGAACCAAACCGAACAATAAAGATACGAGGAGAAATTATCTCTGATGGAGTTTTTCGGGCGAAGCAGATTCTCTTTTTTACGCCCAGCCCGATACTCAGACCCACAGAACCACCGCAGAGGTAAAGATTATTGAATACGTTTGTGCAAATGGGCGTATACCGTATTGATGAAACAAGCAAAATCGAAATGTGTCTTCTGGGGGGTCAACAATATAGAACAATGCGTGATTATTTTTTTTCTGTCTTGCTCTCTGAGGGCACCATCCACACCGATACAGTTGAAGACCACAACGTGATACTCGAAAAAACAGACTTTTTTGAATACAAAGATAGGGCTTGTCCGTAAAACACTTTGAAGAGCATCTCTTCCATACACATTCACTCATTACACTCCCATGAACGGAACGGATCTGAGCCAATTGCTCTCGCTTGATAAAATCTTGATTAGTTCAACCCAAAGCGTGGTGCAGATCGCTTTGTCACTCTTAATTACTTTGCTGATCGCTTTGTTTATCTTTTGGGTTTACAAAAAAACCTACAACGGCGTGCTGTACTCTAAAAATTTCAATACCACGCTGGTCATGGTGGCACTAATTGTTAATGCGCTGATGATCGGCATCAGCGGAAATCTGGTGCTATCACTCGGGCTGGTGGGGGCGCTGTCTATTGTGCGTTTTCGCACTGCGGTCAAAGACCCCAAAGACACCGCCTTTATCTTTTGGGCCATTAGCATTGGGGTCATAAACGGCGTTGGGTTTTTTGAGCTTTCTATTCTTATGACCCTCTTTATTGCCTTGGTTGTTTTCTTACTCTCGCGCCAAATCACCAACACGCCCAACTACATGCTGGTGTTGCAATATGCACAGGGGACGTATTCCGATATAGAGCCAATACTCCAAAAGGAATTTAAAAAGTGCTTTGTGCGCACCGACACCCGCAAAAAAGACTACACCGAAAAAGTAATTGAGGTGCAAGTGACACAAAAAAATCACGAAAAGGCTCTGCAAAAAATAAGAAACATTCACGGTGTACAGAGCTGTATTTTAATTTCTAGTAACGGCGAATTTGCCGAATAATTCTTTTCTCTCTCATGAAAAACTTACCCATTCCCGCTTTCTGTTTTTGTACGATTTTACTGCTCACGGGTTGTACACAAGCGCCGCCAGAGGCTCCTGCCGCGACTCAAGACACGCTCACTCAAGCCTCGGCCCCAGTGGTTGGGAAATCCCCAACTCCTGTAGCGGAAGAAGCCCCAGCCCCCGAAACATCTTTGCCCGAAGATGCCATAACCCAAGCCGGCACTTATACTTTCACAGGCACCTCCGAACCTATAGTAATAGCGGCGACCAAAGAAGATGACGTGGAAATTATTTTGGAAAATGTAGCAATAACCAGCACCAGCCAAGCACCGATACACATTATGGAAGCCAAAGACGTGACGATCACTTTGGCCGATAATTCTACCAATACAATTACCGATAACCGAACGAGTGAAGAAGACACCCAAGATTTTCCCAATGCGGCCATCTACAGCATGGCAGACCTCAAAATCGAAGGCGGTGAAAACGCCACCCTGGCTATAACAGCAAACCTCAATGACGGCATAACCACCAAAGATGATCTCGACATTCGTGATGCACAAATAGAAGTGACCGCGGCTGATGATGGCATAATCGGCAAAGACAGCATCGAAGTAGAAAATTCCATGCTCATCATTACCGCTGGGGGTGACGCGCTCAAGACCGATAATTATGAAACCGAAGGCAAGGGCTTTATGGTGTTTACCGATAGTGCGTTTACCATCACCGCCGGAGACGACGCCGTGCATGCCGTTACGTCGCTTGATTTTATCAGCGGCACGCTTGATATCTTAGCGTCGTATGAAGGGCTCGAAAGCCAGACAATCACCATAGACGGTGGGGTGGTAAACATTGTGGCCGAAGATGACGGCATCAATATTGCTTACATGGGTTACCAAACAGAAGAAGAAAAAGCGGCCAAAGCGGCTCGTTCGGCATCGAAGCTCGAACGTGTAGCCCGCGAAGAAGCGGCCCAAGTGGTGGGCGCATTTGCCACCACAGACGAAGCCCGCCCCGCTAGAGGCGAGCGCCCCACCGGCGGCAGAGGGCCAAATGATGGGGGCGGGGGAGGGGGCGGCGGGGGCAATGAACCCGCTTTTGCCGAGGGCCTGTTGGTCATAAACGGCGGCACCCTGATGGTAAATGCCGGAGGCGATGGGCTCGACTCCAACGGGTCAATGGTGATAAATGGCGGCGACACAACCGTAGAAGGCCCGACAACGTCAGTTGAAGGCGCGCTCGACGCAAATGATGAGTTTATCATAAACGGCGGCACATTGCTGGCTGTGGGCAGTGTGGGCATGGCGCAAATGCCAGAGGAGACTTCCACCCAGCCAACCCTGCAGCTCAACCTCGAAACCCTCCAAAGCGCAGGCACCACCATCACCCTGCAAGACGAATCTGGCACAGAGATATTTACCTACACCCCTACCAAAGTGTTTCAGTCTATTACTTATTCTTCACCCGATCTGGTGCAGGGCATGACTTACTCACTGCTGGTCAATGACGCCAAAGTGCTGGATATAACCTTAGACGGCATGACAACCCAATATGGCGAAGGTGAGCGCGCGCGTGGCGGCGGGCGATAAAAGAACTTACTTCATTCGTTTATTCCCTTTCAAAAGATGAACCGAACTCTGATGCAATCATTCACTTTTCTGGCGCTCTTGGTGATGCTGGGGGGCGCTGTCTGGTACCAAAAAAGAATCACCCGAAATATTACTCTCAATGAAGTTTCTTTTGCCAATAACAACGGGCAAGACTGGATAGAGATTTATAACCCGAAGCTCCACGCGGTAAACCTGAAAGGTATGTATCTGACAGATGACAGCAAAGAGCCCCAAAAATATCAGATAGAGCAAGACATTGCCCTTAACCCCAAGAGTTTTGTGGTGATAGGGGGGCAAGGCTCAGACGACACCCTTACACCCTTACAGGCAAATTTTGGCCTCAAAAATGGCGAAACCCTTTCACTTTTTGATACAGATGGCGTGACCCTCATCGACACCCTGCCGCTGGTGGCCGCAGACGAAACCCGCACGCAAAGCGTTGGGCGTTTTCCTGACGGTGAAAGCGAAACCTTTACGTTTTCGACCCTCACACCCGGAGATAGAAATAAAAAAGACAAGCCATGAAAACCGCCCTCAAAGTCCAACGCCACGAGCTCAAATTTTATATCAGCCGCGCCGACTACGAAACCGCGTCGGCCGCACTGGGCTCGCTGATGCAAAAAGACAGCCACCAAAAAGCCGAACGGGGCTACTTTATCCGCAGTTTGTATTTTGATGATATGTATGACAGCTCCGTCGAAGAGAAGCTGGACGGCATAGAGTTTCGCGACAAATACCGTCTGCGTATTTATGGAACCGATATGAACTGGGCCAAATTTGAACGTAAACGCAAGTGGAATAATTTTGTAAAAAAAACTTCGGTGAAGGTGACGAGAGTAGAGGCAGAGCAGATCATTCGAGGGGAATATGATTGCCTGCTCGCGCAAAAATCAGCCGATGCTGTGTCGATTTATTTTGATTTGAAGCGAAAATATTTTCGCCCAGTTGTGATAGTCGATTACATCCGTGACGTGTATAAGCTGAATTACAACGAGATCCGCATCACGTTTGACAAGCACCTGCGGGCCAACACCCAAGATTTTCGCTTATTTTCGCCCGACGTAGTCACGCATCCGCTCCAGCGGGTCGATGTCATCGAAATGGAAGTAAAATTCAATACCTGTCTGCCGTCATGGTTTCGTGATTTTCCATGCTTTGATAGTGCGGTAAATGTGGCTATTTCAAAGTACTGCCACGGGCGCATGAGCACACGAGAATATTACACTTAAAAAAGCACCTAATGAAGGTATAGAAACAGCCCACCTACTCCAACATCTTTCTCGATTTGATTGCTACAGACTTCTGAAAGAGGAGACAATTTCATCAAAATTTAGCGATGAAGTATATGGGCACACAGAATCGCACGAAGATAGTCTATGACTAAAGAATCGAGTTTTCCCGTAGTACGAAAGGCTGTATGCAATTATTGTTCATAAATCCTATTAGGGTTCATAATTAAGGGCTGTAAGGCAATTATTAGGTCGGGCTGGCGGAGGGAGAGGGATTCGAACCTGTGTATTTACGCTCATAGATTAAAAAAAATAAGGACTCCCTAGCGGGAGATTATCTGTGTTTGAAGACATAGTTAGACAGTATCTGACCAGAACATAATCAAGTACTATTTCCAAGACGGTTCGAGATTTGATTGCTACAGACTCCTGAAAGAAGAAACAAATTTCATCAAAATTTAGCGATGAAGTATATGGGTACACAGAATCGCACGAAGATAGTCTATGACTGAGTAATCGAGTTTCTCCGTAGCACGAAAGACTGTATGCAATTTTTACTTACAAATTCCATTAGGGTGCATAAATAAGCACTATAAAGCACTTATTAGATCGGGCTGGCGGAGAGGAAGGGATTCGAACCCTCGGTACCATTGCTGGCACACACGCTTTCCAGGCGTGCCCGTTCGACCACTCCGGCACCTCTCCGCGGTCATGCACTCTGGCAGGCCAGAGCGGTCAGACCATAGAGAGATTTTTTCTATTGGCAAATCTTGACGAGTCAGTGTGGAGTTGTAGCTTGGCAAACGAAATTTATCGCTCCACCCACACCATGAGTCGAACGTGCGCCATGACCGGCAAGAAGCCCACCGCAGGTAATAACCGCCCTTTCTCGATGAAAGCCACCAAGCGGGTCTTCCGCCCTAACCTCTTTGTGAAAAAGATGTTTAACCCCCTGACAGGGAAAGTCGAAAAGATGAAATTGTCCGCTAAGGCTATCCGCACACTGAAAAAGTGGGCCAAAAAAGCCGAAGCCCAAAAAGCGAAAAAATAGTGGCCCAGCGTCGCATAGTCATCTGTGAAAATATTCGATCGCTCCATAATGTTGGGGCGATTTTTCGTACAGCGGAGTGCGCAGGGTTCACAGAAGTGTGGCTGGGCGGCTACACGGGTACCCCACCCGACAGACGGATAGAAAAAGTCTCACTCGGGGCCGAACAGATGCTCAAGTGGGAGCACGCCGCCGACACAGTGGCCTTGTGTCAGTCACTCATTGACACGGGCGTGACCCTCATCGCCCTAGAGCAGTCACAAAGTTCTCAGTCCCTTTTCACCGTTGGGTGCCCCACGGGCGACTTCGCCATCGTGCTGGGTAATGAGGTCGAAGGCGTGACTCCCGACGTGCTGGCCCTGTGTCAGACTCATGCTGAGATCCCCCTCTACGGCCAAAAAACCTCCCTCAACGTGTCCGTCGCCGCAGGCATAGGCCTCTTTCACTTCCGCCCGCAGTAGCCTCACCACACGGGTAGTCGAAACACCCACGGTCAGATTGCCCCCAGCAGCCAGTCTCACTACACTACTGTCTGAAATGCCCACGCCTTACCCCATCATTGACACGCACACGCACCTCTATTTTGCGGCTTTTGCGGGGGCGCACGACGCGGTGCTTTCGGAGTGCGACGCCGCAGGTGTGGTCGGACAGGTACAGATAGGCTGTGACGAAGTTTCCTGCCTCGCCGCCAAGCAACTGTGCGAGCAGCACGCAGGTCACCGTTTGACCCTCGGGCTCCACCCGTGCGACGTCACGCAGGTCGGCGACCCAGCCCTCCACCGCTACGACGGCTTTGCCGACTACCAGCTCCAAGCCACCACCCATGATGAGCTCTGGGAGCTTTTTGACCACTGGGCGACCGAGTGGGGCGACCTCGTCGTAGGCTTCGGCGAGACAGGGTTCGACCGCCACCACCGCGACACCCCCGAGCTCGTCGCCCTGCAGGCCGAGTGCTTTGTGGCCCATTTGCGCCTCTGTCGGAAGCACAACAAGCCCGTCGTCATCCACACGCGGGCCGCGACCGACACGCTAGAGGTCTTCCTGCACGAGCACTTCAGTGGTCAGGCCTACCGTGGCGTGGTGCACTGCTTCAGCGAAGGGCCCGAGTTTGCCCAGCTGGTGACAGACAAGTTTGGCCTGATGATCGGTGTGGGCGGCGTAGCGACCTCCCCCCAGAGCGACCTCGTGCGCGAAGCCATCCGTCGCACCCCGCTCCAGTACATTTTGACCGAAACCGACGCCCCCTTCCTCGTGCCGCACGCCGCCCGCCAGTCAGGGGTCAAGCGCAACCACGCGGGTCACATCACCGCCGTGGTGGACCTCATCGCCCAGCTCAAAGGCCTCCCCACAGACGAAGTCGGGCACCAGCTCGCCACCAACGCCCAGCGCTTTTACGACACCGACTTCCGCTCTTCTTGATTTCTTTTCCCCCTCTTTCATGACCGCCCCATCGACCCCATACAGACGCATCCTCCTCAAACTTTCAGGCGAAGCCCTCCTCGGCGGCAAAGACTTCGGCATCGACGACGCCGTCCTCGAATACATCTGTAGCGAGATTGAGTCCGTCCGTGACTTAGGCGTGGAGATTGTCATCGTCATCGGCGCGGGCAACATCTGGCGCGGGGCCGACCGCACCGACTCACCCATCGACCGCGTCAGCTCTGACTACATCGGTATGCTCGGCACCATCATGAATTCTGTCGCCCTGCAAGCCTCTCTTGAGAAGCACGGCTTCGAGTCCCGCGTCTGCTCCACTATTGACGTCCCCGCCGTGGCCGAACCCTACATTAAGCGCCGCGCCGCCCAGCACCTGCAAAAAGGCCGCATCGTCGTCTGTGCAGGCGGCACGGGCAACCCCTTTTTCACGACTGACTCCGCCGCCGCCCTGCGCGGGTTGGAGCTCGCCTGCGACATCGTGCTCAAAGCCACCAACGTCGACGGTGTGTACGACGCCGACCCCCGCACCCACCCCGAAGCCACCAAATACCAAACCGTCACCTTTGCCGAGGTGCTGCAAAAAGGCCTCCGTGTCATGGACGCCACGGCCATCGCCCAGTGCCGCGACCACGGCTTGCCCATCACTGTTTTTAAGCTCATGGAAGCGGGCAACCTCCGCCGCGTGCTGACTGGCGAGCCCATCGGCACCACCATCGTGAAGCAGCGCTAGCAAAGTTTCACCTACGTATTTGCGTGCTCTCTGCGCACTCCCCGAGCCATCACTCAATGATCAGCACATCCAGCAACGACGGCGCCACCCCCTCACGGATGGTCGCCGACAGGGTGCGCCCATAGCGGCCATCTGCCACGCTGGACTCCACCGTGTAGGTATCCGTCGGAAACGCCTCCCCCGCCGTATTCGTAATCATATAATTTACCCCCGCGATCACCACCCCCGTGGTGTCGGTGTTGCCCAGCAGCTGCGTGAAGCGAATCTTCGGCTTGTTTGGGGGGCTTGCTATATTATGAAAAGTATCAGGTGGCCCCCCGACAGATTGGTAAGGTATCCCCACCATCGTGATGCTATTGTCCAGCACAAAGCTACCGCCCGCCAGATTATCTTTGCACGCAAAACGGTTCGTCCCGCTGGAGGCGCACACAGCGCTGGGGTCATCGGCCTCTGGGCGGAGGGTCTGCACCACCCCACTGGCGGTTTCACGGCTCAGTGACCAGTCCACCGCCACGTCGTTGGTGCTCGTGCCGAAGTCAAACCCAGACGCCGCGTCACTCGACAGTTCCAGTGTGTAGGCATTGATCCCCGCCGTGCTGGGCGCCGCTTCGGTGTCTGCCGCTGCGTCATAGCTGAGGGGGATCTCAACCGTGGCATTTTCAGGGATGAGCACTGGCCCGGCAAAAACTGCCCGCCCCGTCACCCCCCAGGTCGTCTGGCTGCCGACACTCGGGTGGGTGATGGTCGTGTTGGCTGACAGGTTTACCCCCGGGCCCCGGGCATTATGGTGAAAGATCCCCGCCTCCACCCCCGACTCCGCCGCATAAAACATCTGCAAGCCACGCTGCACGGCGTAGCTCTGCTCCAGCGACCGCGCCAACCCGTCAAACACCGCCACCGCCGCCCCCATTGCCGCAAAGCAGAGCACCAGCACGATCAGTAATGACAAGCCCTCAGATTTGCGTTTCATCGTGCACCAGTTTAGCCTATATCTGACTAAATTTCTATTCGCTCACTCACCCCCACCGTCATGACCCGCCGCCTCATCATCATCCGCCATGGCCAGAGCGTGTGGAACCAGCAAAAACTCTTCACGGGCTGGACAGACGTCGACATCACTGACCAGGGTCGGGCCGAGGCCATCAGCGCGGGGAAAAAGCTCGCCGCCAAAGGCTGGCGGATCGACGCAGGCTACACCTCCTACCAAAAACGAGCCATCAAAACCCTCAACCTCGCCCTCGAGCACTGCGACCAGCTCTATCTGCCCGTGACCAAAGACTGGCGCATCAACGAACGCCACTACGGCGCGCTGCAAGGCGAGAGCAAAGTCGAAATGGCCGAGAAAGTCGGTGCCGAGCAGGTGCACATCTGGCGACGGAGTTTCGACACCCCGCCCCCCGCGCTCGACCCAAACGACCCCCGCCACCCCCGCCACGACCCGCGCTACGCCCACCTTACGCCCGCGCAGCTCCCCGCTTCCGAATCCCTCAAAGACACCCTCATTCGGGTGCAGCCCGTCATCGACGAAGTGTTTTTACCCGCGCTCAGGGCCGAAAAGCTCTTGCTGGTGTCCGCCCACGGCAACTCCATCCGCGCCATGGTCAAGTACTTCGACCAGCTGAGTGACGCAGACATCACCAGCGTAAACATCCCCACTGGGGTGCCCCTCGTCTACGAGTTTGCCGACGACCTCACCGTCACCGCCAAGTACTATCTAGAGGACGAGGCTTAAGGAGCGGGCTCATAGATTTAGAGGCGTCAAAAATAGGGCAGGGGGCTACCCCAGCTGGCACACCCTCGCCACCCCCTGCCCCACGGCAAAGCACCCCACTAAGCTCAAAATAATCGCACTACCCGTCGGCACGTCGAGGTAAAACGACGCGATAATCCCCCCCAGCGCACACAGCACATTCACCAGCACGCTCATCCCCACACTCTGGCGGAAGCTCCGCGCAAACGGTCGCACCACCAACACGGGTATCACCAGCAATCCCCCCAGCAGCAAACCCCCGATCACCTTCATCCCCACCCCCACCAGCCCCCCCAGCAGGAGGAGAAACAGCACCTCATACACACTCGCTCGGCGCTGCGTGCGGAGGTACTCAGCGTCAAACACCAGCGTCAAAAACGGCCGCCACAGCCAAGCTAGCGACAGGAGGATCAACGCATTGAGACCCGCAAACCACACGAGTTCCGTCGGGGTGATGGTTAGCAAGGAGCCAAACAGATACGTTTCGAGCGACGTTGGATTGTTTTTGTTGACGTGCGCCAGCAGCAACGCCAGCGCCAGCCCCCCCGTCAGCAGCAGCATAGAGTACGCCTCAGGGGCGTTTTCGGGTCGTCGCGTCACTGCCCACAGCAGCACCGCCGCCCCCAGCGTCACCAGCAGTGCCATCAGCGACGGCGACACCTCCCAGAGGATCCCCACCCCCACCCCCACCAGCGCCACATGGGCCAGCATATCCGACACCACCGCCTGCCGCGCCGCCACGACAAAGTTCCCCAAAACCGCCCCACTGACCGCCGTCAGCCCCCCCGCCACCAGCGCCGCCCGCATAAAGCCATATTCGAGAAATTCAAAACCAAACATCAGCAACAGTCAGGGTTATGAGTACCAGACACCCCTTGCCCATCATCCCCATTATTTTCATGCTCACCCGCTCGCTGGTGCTGGCCGTCGTCATGATGGTCGTCATGGTGATGGTGCACGGGCCGCACCGTGGGCGAGCCGCCAGTGCCCACTGGGCAAGGGGTCAGCACCCCACGGGCAAAGTCCAGCGGGTGGCACCCCGTGTGCAGCGTTTGGTTAAGGCACAGGACGCGGTCACACTCGGCGACTACTTGGTCGACCTCATGCGAGACAAACAAGATCGTCAGACCCTCACGCTGGCGCAGCCCCGCCAACAGGGTGTATATTTTCTGCTTCGTGTCGTAGTCCACCCCAGTCAGCGGCTCATCAAACACCAGCACCGTCGGGCGCTGCGCCAGTGCTCGGGCTATCACCACCCGTTGCTGTTGCCCGCCTGACAACGTGTGGAAATTCCGCCCGAGAAATGACGCATCCAGCTCTACAGTTTGCAGCAGCTTCGCCAGTGTGTCGTCTGGCTCCGTGGTGGCCATCCGCAGCACCTCCCGCACTGACACAGGCACCACCGCCGACAGTCGATACCGCTGCGGCACATACCCGATCTTCACCTCTGGGGCCATGGTCACCGTGCCGCTGGTGGGGCGGTGCATCCCGAGCAGTGTCTTGACTAGGCTCGTCTTCCCCGCGCCATTGGGCCCGATCAGCCCGACATATTCCCCCGCCCGCAACGTAAAGGACACGTCATCGAGGATGACGTGTCCGTTGAGGCACAGTGACAGGTTTTGTACCGTTATCATTCACACGACAGCGCCATGCGAAAGCTCTCTAAGTTGTCCCCCATCACATCAAAGTAGTCCTTGCTGGTGTCGAGCGTGCCCCGCCCCAGTGGGTTGAGGGGCAGCGTCGCCAGCCCGGTTTCACGCGCCAGCGTTTCGGCAAACTCTTTCACGCTGTTGTCTTCCACCAGCACGTGGGTTATGCCCTCTTCCGCCTCTTCTTTCAGCTCCGCGAGGATCTTCGCTGACGGTGTGTCCTGGGTCGATAGCCCAGCAATGGCATGCAGGTCGAGGTCATACCTTTCTGCAATGTACCCATACGCATCGTGCGAGACGATCACCTCGTCCGTCGCACAGGCGCTCAGCCCCGCACGATACGTTTCATCCAGCGCCACCAGCCGCTTGGTGACGGCCGCTGCATTGGCGACATAGTTGGCTTCATTGGCTGGGTCTATTTGCACGACCGCCGCCGTGATCTTCTCGATCATCGCTTGCGCCAGCACTGGGTCGAGCCAGGTGTGCGGGTCATATTCACCGTGGTTGTGGCCGTGGTGGTCGTCCTCATCTTCGTGCTCGTCTTCATGCCCCTCGTGACCATGCTCATCATGATCATCCTCGTCATGCTCCTCCATTTTCAGCAACTCCAACCCCTCTATCACCTCCAGCGTCGGCACCCCTGCCGCCACCAGGTTAGGGATCACGTCCCCCACCCACGGCTCAAACTGCTCCTCCAGATACAACACCAAATCCGCTTCATTGAGTCGCACCATGTCTTGCGGAGTAGGGGAGTACTCATGCACGTCGGTTGCCCCCGCCAGATTCACGACCATCAAGCCATCACCCACCACCTGCTCGGCGAAGTACGCCAGCGGGTAAAAGCTCGCCACGATCGTTTTCGGGGTAGTGTCGGCCGGGTCGTTTGTCTCGGCTGCCGTGGGGGTTGGGTCAGCGGCCGTGTCCGTGGTGCGGGTTTCCGTCGGTTGCGGGGTGGTCGCGACTGACGGCTTCGGGGTCGGCTGGGTGTCAGTGGTTGGCTCCGCCCCGCCACACCCCACCAGCAGCAACGACAGCACCCCCAGCAGCAAGAAATTTTTCATGAAAATCAAAAGAAAGAAACAAAAGAATTATAAACATTGCGCACACACCCCCTGCACCGACACCTGCGCCCCCGTGACCACCATCGGTTGTGCGTCGGGCCCCCGCTGCCCTAGCAGCACCTGCGGGTCAAAACTCGGCAGACACTCTATCGCGTCACACGCCGTGCACACGAAGTGCCCGTGCGGGGCTGAAGCCTTCTCATAGTGCGCCACTCCATCACTGAGGACAATTTTCCGCGTCTGCCCCACCGCACAAAACCGATCCAGCATCCGATAGAGGGTCGTCTTGTTGGGTGACAGTCCCCGCTCACCCAGTGCCTGCAACAGGCTCGGCACCGACAAAGGCTGCGTCGCCTCATCGAGCATCTTCTCCACCGCTGTCGACAGCTTAGTTTTCCGCATTTGTAAAGTCTTTATAGCCATGTAAACCTAAAAAGCAACTCAGTTGCTAGTGGCCGAAATCACTTGCATGAGCCCAGTTTGTGCCCCCATTCCCATTCAGGTAAGATGAATCCCGAAAGTCCTTCAATTCTTCTTCTGCCAAGCCTTGACTTCTGGGGCTTCTGGCTTCACCCCCTCCCCCCATGACCACCGACACAGGCACCACCCCCACCACCGACACCCCCGTCGGGCAAGAGATCAGCGCCCTCGTCCAAGACATCCAGGCCGACGCCGTGCTTGAGGCTCAAGCCGAGAAAGGCATCATCGCCTCCAAAGAGTCCGCCAACCAAGTCCGAGCCCTGCTGGAGCAAGAACTCTCCGCCACCAATTTCAACATGGTCGACGAGCTCAACACCCGCTTCGCGGACTTCATCCAATACGAAGCGGTCGAGCAGCGTCTGAGCTCTCTGCTGGAGGAAGCCAGTGCCAAAGGCCTGGGCCAAGACGTCGGCACCGCGCTCGACGCCACTATGAAAGACATTAAAAACATCACCTCCTCCCTCTCCACCGAAGGCGTCGCCCTGCAAGCGGGTGGGTTCTTTGGCTGGCTGCGGTCACTCTTCACGGGGCGACAGCGCGACGAAATGGAAATCTTCCGCTACGGCGTCAGTACCCTCAAGGGCAAAGTCGAACGCGTCAACGCCGTCATCGCCGCCGAAGAGCAAGACATCGAGCAGGTCATCAGTATGACCAAGCACTACCTCCCACAGGTCACCGAAGACATCATCCGCTTGGAGTACCTCTCTCAGTTCTTGGACAAATTTACTGGCAGCAGCGTGAAGGAAAAAGTCAGCGACCAAGCCCTCGAATTCATCCGTGAGTACCAGATGGCCGTCGAGCAAATGAAGCAAGTCTCGTCTGTCAGCGTCCTCCGCATCATGATGGGCCTCAACCGCATCGTGAAGGCCAAGTTCACCCTCGACAAAGTCGAAATGAAATTCACCATGAACCTCGGCACCCTCGTGCTCGAAAACATGGTCAGCAACCAGACCAAATCCGCCTACGACATTGCCCAGAGCATCGAGTCAGGCATCGACTCGCTTGAGCAAACTAATGTCGACCTCGCCAAAGCCAACCAGCAAGTCGAGATCGACCGCAAGTCGGGCAACCTCGGCAAACTCAAAAGTCTGGAAGCGAAACTGGCCGAAATCCAAAACGACAACGCCACCTACCAAGCCGAGCTCACCCGCCTCAATGACGAAACCCGCGCTTACCTCCCGCAATACCGCGAGGCGTACAAACAGCTGATGAAAATGCGCGAAGAAATCATCGGCCAAGAAAAAGCCCAAGGCGCCGCCCTGACAGAGCTCCTGCAAGCCGACGAGTGGAACGAAGCCCAGATCGCCGCCCAGCACCAGCAGCTGATGGCCGAAGTCGCCGACCTGCCCGACACCGCCACCGTCGTGGCCCAGCGCACCGCCGCCCAGCAGGCTGCTGCCCAGGCCGAGGCACCTGCAGCCACCCCCAACCCCTCAGCCACTTAAGGCCGTGGCGACCCACCAAACGGCTTTATCGACCGAGTCCGCGCTGGAGCAATACTCCGCGCAGAGCCTCGCCACTTGCTTTGACTCCCTCCGACTCTGGCAGGAGCTCCAAGCCTACGAAACGCGCCTCGCCGCCGCGCGTGACCTCCCTGGGCGACTGCGGTTGGCGGTGCTGCGGCGGTTGCTGCGGCGGCTGGTCCCCTACCAAAAACTCATCATCACCGACCTCGAGTCCGCCCAGCAGACCTTTCACGCCGCCGTGCAGTTTTGGCAGACCTACAACGCCGCCCACCCCGACGACCCCGAAGGCGAGTCCGAAGCCACCGCCCTGCGCTACCTGCAACGCTCCCGTGCCCTCCTCGGCCAGTTCACCCAGAGCGTCCTCACACCCAATGCCGCCAGCCTCGACCAGCTCGAAACCATCTTTCAGCAACTGGAATCATGACTATGTTTTTCCGTCGCTTTCGTGGACTACTGGCCACACTGGTCTGCCTGGGGGCCATGCTGCTGGCGGGCGGGGTGCAGGCGGCCACCTTGCCCGCCCCCACCGACATGGTCACAGACCTCACCCAGGGGCAGACACTCACCCCACGGGCCGAGCAAACCCTCGAAGCCACCCTCGCCCAATACCAAGCCCAAACCAGCAACCAGATCGGCGTGCTGCTGGTGACCGACCACCAGCAATACGCCAGCACCTGGGCCGATTTCATCCAGACAGTCCAGGCCAAATACAACACCAACGCCCTCCTGCTCGTGGTCGACACCACTCACCGCCGCAACCACCTCTTGGTCGACGCCCGACTCGAGAGCAAAACCCTCTGGTCAGACGCCGACACCGATGAGGTGCTCGACCTCCTCGCGGCTGAGTTCCGCCAAGGCGACTTCAACGACGGGCTCACGGACTTCGCCGACTACGCCATCGCGGAGCTCCCCCGCGACATCGCCGTCGCGCAGGAGGAAATCCGCCAGCAAGAGCTCCTCGCCGAGGAAGTCCGCCGCTTCACCCAGCAGCAATTGATCCTCTTCTGGCTGGCCGTGCTGGCGCTCTGCCTGGGGGCTTACGCGGCCTGGGCCACGGTGCAGCGCTGGCGCGTGCGGCACTGGCTGGGGGCGATCACAGGGTTTTATAACACCCAAGTCCCGCTCTTCACCGCCGACAGCCAAGTCATCGGCGAGCCGATCACCGACCCGCTCGTGCGCCAGCACTACGACCAGCTTCTGCAAGACCTCCACACCCTCCCCAGCGAGATCGAAGTCTTCCTCCAGCAAAGCCAACAAACCCCCGCCGAGGTCAGAGCCCTCTACGACCGCTGCGAGCACCTCGAAAACCACTGGAACGACCTCGTCAACACCTACGCCGAGATCGAAGCCGACACCGCGGGCCACCGCGCCCAGGTCACCCAACTCGAAAACGCCCTGCGGTCAAAGCTCGACCAAACGAATTTATAGACCTCACTACTGTCTTCCCGCCCCTCCCCCATGACAACCCTCCGTGACTCCATCATGGCCCAATGGCAGCAACGCCACGACACCGTCGCCGCCCACCACGACGCGCTGGCCCGCTACCAGCGCCTGCGTGACGTCTACCACATTGACCTCGACGACCAGCTCGAAGCCCAGATGGACTACACCCAAAAGATCGAATACGTGCAGGTCATGGTCGAGCTCATCGACCAGATCGGCGAGGAGTATAAGCAAGTCGCGCTCGCCCAGCAGGAGTTCCAAACCCGCAGTGCCGAGCTCCGAACCCTGCTCAAGCAGCCGGCCATCCGCCAGCTGATCAGTGATATGCGCCAGACACTCGTGCGACTCTCCTCGCTCCAGATCGAAGAGCACTACACCCTCCGTGACTACTTGCACCAGCTCAGCCAACGGCAGGCCCCCGTGTCCCGCCCCCGTCAGTTTTTCGCGGCCGAGCTCGCCGACATCCGCGCCGCTCGGACAGAGCTCCAAGACCTCAACCAAGACATCACCCAAGCCCTCACAGACACACGGGCATACCTGGCCGCCCAGCAGAGGGAGGCCCACTACCGCGCCCAGCGTGATCGCCTCCGCCAAGGCACCCAGCAGTCACCCTTTTCCACCACCTGGCAGGGGCCCGTGCGGCAGCGCCGCAACGGCTGGGACGAGCTCTTCGCCGAGATGATGCGCCACAAAGCCACCCAGCGCCGCCGTGTCCGCCGCGGCATGCCCTGGCCCCAGGGCGGTCGGGCGGACGTCGGGTCAGTCGTCGACGCGCTCGACCTCGGGGGCATGCTCGTCAAAGGCCTCTCGGGGGCTGCACGGCGGGGCGGCGGGTCTATCTTTGGCTCCGCGGGGGCGTGGTCAGGGGGCAGCTCAGTCATGGGGTCACTGGGTGACAGCCTCGGGTCGCTCAGCGATGGTCTCAGCGGCTTGGGCGACTGGTGATCATCGCTGCCCCCTAGAGTTTTATGAGCCCTTCTGCCCCGCCCGCAGCTGCTGCACCTCCCCCCACAGGATGGCGATCAACGCCAACGGCTCCACATACAGCTCCCCCGTCGGCACGGGCGCCGTCATCTCGCCCGTGGCCACGCGGGTGTTGTACTTCACGGTCTTCACTTTCCCCACGGGCTGCCCCTGCTCGCCCACTTGCAGTTCCCCCGCTTCGTCATACACATACTCCACCACCGCCCGCGTCACAGTCTTTTCTTCATACACCGCTTGGGGTGGAGTCACCCGCTCTCGCACGGCCTCGGGGTACTGCGCTTGTATTTCTTGCGCACTAAACCCAAAGTGCGTCAGGCCTTCATGGGCTTTCCCCGTTTCAGGGTCAGCCTCCTTCTTAAACGCATATTGCTTTGGCCGCACCGCCATGAAGTCCCCCTTCGTTTTCAGGTTCTTCAAATTTTTCTTCTTTTGCTCGTCACTGACCACAAACCCACTCGTGGCCATCACAGTTCCGTCCACATCCAGCGCCACCGCTGGGGCCAGCACGCCTATCCCGTGGTCGACGCCGTTGGTCACATGGGTGTTGGGTTGGGTGACTACCGCGGGGTTGGCCTGCGTCCCAAACCCCCAGATATAGCTCCCCGTCGTGTTGGTGCCCCGCCCATAGCCATAGTTAAACCCCGTATTCGTAGTCACCTCATACCCATGGTTATCACTCCACGACCCATTGGTGTAACTATTCTCCCCCGTCGTGCGTGAGTTTAAGCCCCCCCCCGCACAGAGGTTATTGAGACCATGCGTGATGGTGTTTTTGGCGCGGGACTCATTCATCTCCCCCCCGAGGAACGCATTAAACGCCGCCCCAGTCGTCAGCCCCCCCTCCCCGTGCAGCAGCTGGCGTGGGCCATTGGCTTCCCCCCCCGTGCCAAAGACAGCATTCGCCCGCTGGTTGTTGGTCACTTGTTCGCCCCACGCCAGCGCAAAACTGGCATTATTCTCCGAATTCAACCCCCCCACAAACCCACGGTTCCCCGTGTTGGTGCACCCATCCCCCGAGACGATCGACGCCCGCCCCGTGTTGACCCCACTCCCCCCCGTCACGATCGACGCCCGACCGCTGTTTTGCCCGTTGTCCGCCCCCACGGTCACGGCGTTCACATTGCTCGCCACCGAGTTCGTGCAGCTATACGCCCCCGCGTTGCCCGCCGACGCTTGGCTGTTGGTCGACCCCTGCACCACGCGAGTGTGGGTGGTGGTGACGGCGCCGGTGTCTGTCTGGTCACTGTCGGCATGGCTGACATCTATCGTGCCGGTGGTGTGCGCGGGCGAAGCTACGTGCAGCGTCCGCCCCAGTGTCTGCCCCCCACAGTCGAGCGTCGTCGTGCGGCCGTCTTCGTCGGTCAGCACCCCCCCCGTGCAAAAACTCTGCACCGTGCCCGTGCCGTCGTCATGCGTCACACTGACCGTACCGTCGGGGTTGGTCGTCAGCGTCATCACAGACGTGTTCCCCGCCCCCCCACCAGCGGTTATGACGGTCTGGTTCCCCAGCCCATCATCAAACGTATACGTTCCGTCCCCATTATCAGTCAGACTGGCTCGCGGCTGCAGGCTCGGGTTTTTCATCGTCACACAAGAGATAAGAAATAGTTACCTCTCCCCTAACAGCCCTCCCCCCATTACCCCAAACCTAACCGCCCATTCTCCACAAGCGCAGGTACCCCCCTCACTCACTGCTCTGGCCATCTGGGGTCTGTACATTGGCTTGGTTGACCGCTTTCACGTCCCACGTTTGCTTTTTGTTGGGGGCTTTGTCTTCCACCACCACTCGGCTGAAGTACCGATTCACCTTCTCCACCCCCGCCGAATTATAGTGCTTCTTGTCATAAAAGAACTTATTCCCTATCCAATACACCCGCGTGTCAAAATTCTCAGGCGGGATCATCTCATAGATGAATTCCAACCCCGACATGTCCAGCGCAGGCTCCCGTTCATACTTCACCTTGGGCACGGGCATAAAGAAAAACTCATACTCCACTTCATATTCATCGAGTAACACCAACAAATTTTTGAGGAAATGCTGCGAAATCTCAGGCACCGTTTCATAGCTTTTACGGTTAAAGTCACGATCTTTGACCTTATATTGCCCCTGCACCTCCGCAAAGGAGTACAGTGTTTTTCCCTCGTGCTCATACTGCGGGTATTTCCGCGCCCGTATCCGCATCCCGCGATCGTGCTTTTGCGTTTCTCGCAGGATGGCATTGCTGGCCGTCGGCCGCAGCAGGTTCTTGGGGTTGCGCCACAGCGATTCAAACGGGTTCCCATTAAAATATTTCTGCCGATACGGCTGGCGGTCACGCCAGATCTCTTCGATGTCTTCACTGACCACCGCCAGCTCAGGCACCTCCGACTTTTTGACAAAGTACCGCACAAACAGGTTATAAAACACCCCACGGTACCCCCCTGCATTTTCATTCTCGTCTGAGAACGCAATGTACACCTTTTCGATCGGGTGCCCCCCCTCCAGCAGCCGCTTGAGTGCCAAGTAGTAGTACGACAAGTTTGCCCCCCCCGCACTGAGGTTATACATCCGCTCCCCCGTCATCTCTTCCACCGCCAGCGGGTCTATTTCCACCGTGCGGCTATCGCCCAAGATAAACACCGTCGGCAGATCAGGCGGGATGTCCGTCGTCACCTCATCTTTCAGTTCCCAGTTGACGAGGTTCACGTCCAGGTTGCGCCACTGCAACCACTCCAGCCCCACATACGTCCCCACGACCGTGGCCCCCACCGCCAGCAATGTAAACCCAAGGCTACGAAACATCAGAACTGGAAATAAAGGAACTCAGAGGCTTTCTGCATATAGATCAAACTCAGTGAAAGCATCACACAGATCGTCACCGTGGTCAGCAGCCCGGGCCGCCAGCGCTCGATCAGCTTCGGCGCGTCAAACCGCCAAAACCGCCCCACCCCATACACCGCCGCCACGACCAGCCCCCCCAGCACTGCTTTCGCACGGGTTGGCCCCAGCACCTTGTCGTCCATCCACTTCAGCTCCCCCACGACAAACTCCTCCCACAGGCCCGTCCCCACCCAGGTCTCTCCCCCCAGATACATCGTCCGCAGCAGCGTCAGCGCCTGCTCCACTGTCTCCGCCCGAAACAGCACCCACGTGCTCACCACAAACAAAAACGTCACCCCCCACGCCACCACCCGTGGCAGGGTTACTGCTCCCCACGCTCGCCACAGCCGCAGCACACAGCTGGCCACCCCATGGGCCAACCCCCACAGGATGAACGTCCACCCCGCCCCGTGCCAGAACCCACTCACCGCAAAAACCACCATAATGTTGCCGTACGTCCGCACCGCCCCCATACGGCTCCCCCCCAGCGGGAAGTACACATACTCCGTCAGAAATTTCGTCAGCGTCATGTGCCACCGTCGCCAAAAATCCTGAATATCCAGCGCCCGATACGGCTGGTTAAAATTAAACGGCAGCCGAATGCCAAAGATCATCCCCAGCCCGAGCGCCATGTCAGTGTAGGCACTAAAGTCCAACCACAGCTGCAGGCTATAGCTCAGCGCCGTCACCCACGCCTCCACGGTCGACAGCCCCGCCAGGTCTTTGTAGGCAAACACCACGACTTCACTCCGCCAGTCCGCCACGAGGATTTTCTTACTCAACCCCACCACAAACAAAAACACCCCCAAGTGGATCAACCGCCAGTCGATGGGCTTCCGATCTGCAAACTGTGGCATCATTTCCGCATGGTGCACGATCGGCCCCGCTATCAGCTGCGGGAAAAACGTCACAAAGTTCACATAGCTCAGCCCCGACTGTGCGGGGGACTTTCCCGCGATACGCATCCACGAGGAAGGCAATCTGCTGAAACGTATAAAAACTAATCCCCAGCGGCAGGGCCAAGTTCCAAAACGAGTGTTTTGTCCCCCACAGGGCGTTGACCTGTGCAATGAAAAAATCCGCATACTTGAAGTACCCCAGCAACCCAACATTGAAAGCAATCCCCAGCACCAGCAACCAGCAACTCCGCCAGCGGTCGACCCCCCGCGACACCAGATAATTCACCCCCAGACTGGCCAGCAACACGGGCAAAAAATCAACCTCCCAAAACGAATAAAAATACAACGACGCCCCCACCAGCCACAGCTGCTGTGGCCAGCGCATCGGCAGCATCCGCAGCAGGTAAAACCCCGCCACCACCACCGGCAAGAAGAGAAACAGAAAATCAAACGAATTAAAGAGCATAATTGCGCATAAATAATATCCCTACCACACCTGTATCTGCTCCTGCGGGATCTTCAACCGCTCCAAATCCTTGAGGTACTTCTTACTCGCGACAAAAAACGCCTCAGGGTTTTGCTTATAATATTCTTTCAGCTTTTTCGGGTCTATCATCACCTCATCGAGCTTCGTCCCGTCCAGGTCCAGCATATAGTACCGAAATAGATCCAAGATATTCTCTTCCCCCATCGACTCCTTGGCCCGCTTTTTGTACACAAAAGCCACCGTTTCCCCCCGCCGATACGCCTCCCCCAGTGCCTTGGCCGAGGCGTTATACGTCGATTGGAAAATATCCTTGTCACTGTTCCGCAGCATGTAGTGGTACTGCCACCCCGTCGAGACAAACAGAAACGCCCCCAGCATCACCGCCAGCCCCTGCCGAAACGACCCCACGCGCAGCTGACGATACACCGCCACCGCGCCCACCCCCGCCAGGAAGTAGGACGGCATCAACAAACCAATCGAGCGCACCGCTTGGGCTTTCCCCATCATCACCACCATATGGGGGATAAACATCGCCCCCCACCACAGCGCCAGCACCACGGCTATGCGTCGCGGCAGCCACGCGTCGGCTTTTTGGCGCCAGGCAAACCACACACACTGCGCAAACCCCAGCAGTGTCAGCACCCCTGCGATGGGGTTCAGTTGCGGGTAAGAGTTCAGATTCCGCCGCGGAAAGGCGTCCCCCTCCACAAACAGCAAGCGCAACAATTGGACAAAATTATGATGATACGGCGTGATCGGCGCCGCCGTCGGGGCGCTCAGCGCGCGGTACCGCGTAAAGAAAATCTCAGGCTCAAACACCATTACCCGCAGCAGCGGTGCCGCCGCGGCCAGGGCGGCCACCCCCATGACGAGCACCTTTTGCAGCGACGGCCGCCGAAACAGCAGCAACGCCCCCAGCGGAAACACCATGAATTTATACGTCCCATACCCATACAGCCCCAGCCCACACATCAGCCCCCCCACCACGCTCCAGCCCCAGTGGCTCTCTTTGCGGAAGGCCTTCGACACCAGCCACACATTCAGCACCGCAAAAAACACATCAGGCATGATCCGATACGAAAACCGCGAAAACATCACAAACCAATAACTCGCCGCCACCAGCACCAGCGTAATGAGCGCCATCTGCATCCCCGTTTGGGTGTGGGCGACGTCGGCCGCCTTTTCGGCCTCAGTTTCGGGCGACTGGTTCGGCCGCCACAGTTCCCGCACGGCGAAGAGCAGCGCCAGCAGGGTGCCCGTCCCCAGCAGGGTCGAGGGCAACCGCACCGCCAGCACCGAAGGCTCCAGAAAGGCGTTCATAAAGGAGGTCAGCCAGACAAAGAACCCCTCCCGCCCAAAGTTATGCTCATAAAACGCCCGATAATCCCCCAGATACCACGCCCGTATCCCATCTCGCGCATTCACCGCCTCATCCCAGTTCAGGCCGTTGGGGTGCTGCCCGAGGTCAAAGTACAACATCAGGAACCCCACCAGCCATATCCCCCCGAGGGCCAGCCACCAGTGCGAGTTTTGTGTCAGCGTCGATAGTTTTTTCATGTGCTTAGAGGGGATGAGAGAAAGATGTGAAAGTTTTTTGGAAAGGAATTGAAGGGGAGGGGAGAGCAAGCGTGGTCAAGGGCGAGGCGTAAAAGTCTTTAGGAGCATTAGACATGAGTAGACGTAGCATATGTGTAAGGGACACCCCCCTCACCGCCCCCGACCCATTGCTTAGGCCTCCTCGCCCGCGGCAGGGGCCGCCTCACCCGCAGGTTCCACGGGTTTCGGTGGGGCCACGGGCTGGGGCTCATTCACCTCGGGCGAGGTAAACTCAATCTTCACCTTCTCCCACTGCTTTTGCAGCTCTTTGACTTCTTTCTCCGCCGCTTTTTCTATTTTCCTCGCTTCCCCTTTCAGCTGTTGTATTTCTTTCGTGCGGGCTTCCTCGGCCGCCCGCACCGCCTCAAAGTACGGCGTATCCGCCTCCCCCTCCCACTTCACCTGCAACTCCACCGTTTGGTATTTCTTCGGGTTCGGCTCCTTCCCTTGCACGATGTATTCAGCCACATACTGCGAATACTTCTCCGAACCGCGATAGTTCAGGTGCGAGAAATCCCGAAACCGATCATTCGGCATCACCAGCGCCTTGGTTTTCACCCGCTCTTTGGGGAAGAGTCCCACCAGCGCCGCTTGGTTGTCGGGCTTAAACCCCAGATTCACCGCCTGCCCCGCTTTCTCTTTCGGGTAAGGCGCTAAGAATACCGTATACTCAATGTCATTGCTTTCCAGCAGGTCAATGAGCTTCTTGGTGTAAGTCCCCCAGATTTCTTCATACGCCACGTTGTTGTTGTTCGTTTCGTGCTTATAGTTAATTTTATCATCCACCTCACTCCAGTCATATATCAGCCCATTCTCCGTGTTTACTATCTGCGAGTACCCCTTGTTTTGGTCCTTGTGCCGCATCCGAAACCCACGGAAGTGCTTAACCGTGTTCATATAGATCTCCTTGTCGAAGGGTATTTCAAAAATCTTATACGGTTGCTTTCTCAGCGTTCGCCACACATCCAGTCGGAAGTACTCAGGCCCCAGAAACTGCATATTCTTCCACTTGTCATATATCCCAGGCAGATGTTGGTCGAGGTCTTTCACGTCCGCACGGTCAAAGCTATACCGACTCACTATCGTCCCCAGCGACCCGGTGTACAGCGCCTCCCCCCGCACGAGGAATTCAGGAAACTGCATATACACCTTATCGATCGCATCCTGCTCTATCAGCCGTTTGAGCGTATAGTACGCATAGATCAGCTTCCCCGAATCCGCCGACAGGTTGTAGATTTTCTCCCCCGTCACCTCTTCTATCACCAGCGGGTTGATGTCCAGCCCCCGACTATCCCCAATGATCACCGCCCGCGGGAAGTCATCAGGCAAGTTTTTTGTCACCTCATACTTCATTGAGTTGGTCATCCGTGGGTAGTCCAAGATCTGGTGATACGCCCACACCCAAAACCCCATCACCAGTGCCACCACCGTGAAGCCGATCCCCAGCACCCAGAGCCCATAGCGTTGCGCGGAGTTCATCAAAATTGGAAGTAAAGGAATTCAGTCGCTTTATTGAGCGAGATCATACTGGCCACAAACAGGGCAATCGTACTCACCCCCCACCAGAAATTTGGCTTAAACCGCTCCCATATCTGCGGCGCGTCCAGCGCTATCTTCCCGATGATGTACGTCAGCCCCAAGCCACTCCCGACCCCCATCACCGTTTCCCAGCTCAGCTCAGGCGTCCACATTTTCAGCAGCATCGTCTGGGCCGTGGCCAGGTCAGGCGCCCGAAACACCACCCAACTACTGAGCACAAACAGCATCGTCACCGCCCACCCCAGCACGTCGGGCACCGTTACCCACCGTTTGACCACCCGCTCGAGCATCATCCACACCCCGTGGGCCACCCCCCACAGCACAAATGTCCACCCCGCCCCGTGCCAAAACCCAGAGATCAAAAACACCAGAAAGATGTTGAGGTATGTACGTATCACTCCCTTGCGGCTGCCCCCCAGCGGGAAGTAGATATATTCGGTTAAAAATTGCGTCAGCGTCATGTGCCACCGCCGCCAGAAGTCCTGCAGCGACGTCGCCGTATACGGCTGGTTAAAGTTAAACGGCAGCCGAACATTGAGCAGCAACGCCGCCCCGATGGCCATGTCCGTGTACCCACTGAAATCAAAATACAGCTGCCCCGCATATGCCAGCGCCGTTTGCCACGCTTCTAGCACCGACAGCGCCCCCACATCCGCAAACCCCGCCGCCACTTCAGGGCTGAGGTTATCCGCAATTAAGATCTTCTTCCCCAACCCAAAAGCAAAGATCGTCACCCCCAGCGCAATGTTGTGCCAGTTTACCCGTTGGTTTTCAGGGGTGGCAAATTGGGGCATCATCCCCGCATGGTGGACGATCGGCCCCGCTATCAGCTGCGGGAAGAACGTCACAAACGTCGTGTACCGCAACCATGAAAATTCCTCCACTTTTCCCTGGGCCGCATCGACCAGATACGCTATCTGCTGAAACGTAAAGAAACTAATCCCCAGAGGGAGGATCACCCCCAGCAACTGGCCGTCAGTGGCCCCCGTGACCGCAAAGTAATTTTCCAGAAAGAAATCCACATACTTAAAAAATCCCAGCAACCCCACATTAAAGAGGATCCCCAGCGTCAGCAGCGGCCACTTCTTTTTCGCCCCCTGCAACTGCACCGACAGCGCATAGTTCACCCCCACCGACAGAAGGATCAAGGGCACATATTCCCACTTCCAAAACCCATAAAAAAACAACGACGCCAGCGTCAGCCACCCCATCAGCCACTGTGGCCGCACGCGTGCCAGGGTGAAGTACCCCGCCACCACCACAGGCAAGAAGGCACAGATGAAAGCAAAAGAAGAAAACAACATCACACAGGACACTAGCGAGGAACCCCCTAAAAACAAGACCACCAAAGAAAAAATCGCCCAAAAATGAGGAGAATTCTGAAATTTGGAGAAAAACATGGTTCTCGCCCTAAATCCACCAAACCGTCCTCAATAAAAAAACCTCTAATCAAAAAGAGGGGAGTGGTGGGCATGCGCAGACTTGAACTGCGGACCTCTTCCTTATCAGAGAAGCGCTCTAACCAGCTGAGCTACACGCCCGATATGTCAATCTTTGCCCCCACACAAAGCGAGAGCGAATGTAGCGAAGCAAAACAGGCTGTCAACCAAAGAACCCAGAGTGCGCCCAGAGAGAGTAGCCGACAGAAAGCAGCCGCGATGCAGTGGCAAAACCAGCGTCAGTGCAGTACAATAGACAAGATGTTACAGATACTCCGCACACTCATTCCGCAAGACTCAGGCCTGCGCAAGCTCTACTACAGCGTCGCGTCACAGGTCGCCGCGCTACGGTTCGGCAACCCCTCTGACCAGCTCAGGGTCATCGCCGTCACGGGCACCTCGGGCAAGTCCACCACCGTCGAGATGATCCACCACATCATCCAGTCCGCTGGCATCATGTGTGGGTCTATTTCCACCGTCCAGATCAATATCGGTGAAGCCGCCTACCCCAATAAAACCCTCCGCACCACCCTCCGCCCCTGGACCACCCAAAAACTCATCCGCAAGATGGTGCAAAAGGGCTGCAAGATTCTCGTCATCGAAGTCTCATCCCATGCCATCGACCAGGACCGCATCAAAAACGTAAACATAGACACCGCCGTTTTGACTAATATTTACGACAACGAGCACCTCGACTACCACGGCACCTTCGCCGAATACGTTCGGGTTAAATCCCAGCTGTTCCGTATGACCAACTCCGCCCAGCGCAAACCAGGCATAGAAAAGATGTCAATCCTCAACCGTGACGACCCTCGGTTCGAGATTTTTGACCAGATCAACTCCGACAAAAAGTGGACCTT
This sequence comes from Candidatus Altimarinota bacterium, assembly GCA_020631075.1. Taxonomy (GTDB): domain Bacteria; phylum Patescibacteriota; class Gracilibacteria; order UBA4473; family UBA4473; genus JAHDHX01. The sequence continues at coordinate 31,230 of JAHDHX010000003.1, read as the reverse complement.
CTCACTCAAAAAAACCTCAGACTACAAGGCCGAAAATATCGGCTACCAGCATGGCCAGCTACGCTTCACCCTGCGCCTACCCAATAACCAAGCCCAGATCACCGTCCCCCTCACGGGCGTTCACAACCTGCAAAATGTCCTCTGCGCCAGCGCAGTCGCCCTGTCACACGGGGTGCGGATAGAGCAGATCCAAGCCTGCCTCGAGGATTTCCCTGGCGTGCCAGGCCGCCTGCAATACATCGAAGCCGGCCAAGATTTCCCCGTCATTGTCGACTTTTCCTACAAACCCTCCGCCCTGCAATCTGTGCTGAGTATGCTCGCACAGCTGACCACCGGCAAGCTGATGGTGGTTTGGGGGGGCGCAGGCGGCCGTTCAGTTGAAAACCTGCAAGCATCAGCCAAGATCATCCAAAACTTCGCACAAGAATTCATCCTCACGACCGACGACCCCTACGACCAAAACCCCAAAGAAATCGCCGCCGCCATTAAGGAGGTCGTCACGCGTGACGAAGGCCAAGGCTTTTTCGAGATCGAAGATCGGTACGAGGCTATCCGCTACGCCGTCGCCTGCGCCGAGCCCGAAGACTGCGTGCTCATCGCTGGTCGCGGCCACGAAGGCACTCAAACCATCGGTGACAAAGTTATCGAGTTTGACGATCGAGTCGTGGCCAATGAAATCATTACATTTCAGCAAAAAGATAATTCTGTTTAGGGCACTGTTAGCAAGTTGGCTTGAGAAGAATTAAGAAGGAGGCAAGCACTCATTCTAGCCATGCCCCCGAAACTGTCCCAGAGCGGTTCCCTGCGCGAGTCCACCAAGCACAAAAGCGAATGCGTCGCCAGCGTGCCGTCCGACCAAAGGGAGGACAAACCGCGGCGACAGCATTTAAGGTGCCAGGTTGTCTGTTTCAGATATCCGAGGTGATCGCGCTGTGTGGCTCATAGCCGAGCGATCGCCGAGGAAAGAGGAGCGGTGATTGAGCCAGTCGGGAGCGATGAGCGACCCACGGCGAAATCACCCAGCGACGACCCCCCACCTCATTTCCTTCGCTTCCCCTTCCCCCGTTTCCCCCAAATCATTATACATTACCGTGTAATTCACCCCCCTGCCCATGGCCCCCACCACACCCTTGGCTGACCACCAACGACACGGCGACAAGCAAAACTCGCCCTTTTTTGAAGAGTACCTCTACAAGATTTACACCCGTAAGGAGGCTTCAGGGTTGCAGCAACTGGTGGGGGAGATGCGCGCCGTAGTGATCCAGGTCGAACCGGGCGAGGCCCTGCAATACATCGCCGAGATGACCCTCATGTCCAGCCACCGCCTGCTACGGTGCTACCGTGGGGCCAGCCATAATGTCTTTATTATGCGCGTCTCCGACACCCAGCCCGACTTCTTCATCCTCGAGCCCCGCGACACAGCCTACAGCGGCAAGTTTGCGGGCATAAACAAGGGCTTTGCCCGCGCGAGTGAGAAACCCAATGTCAAATACATCGGCGAGCTCTATTACACCAAAGATTTAAGCGAGACCGTCGGCTTGCTTAAGGCCGAAGAATTTCGCTTCACCACCCCCAAGTTTAACCAGCTGATGGCCAACGAGCACTTCGCCTTCACCGAGATCAGCTACTACACGAATAACATGGTCGGCTACACCAGCACCGACCTCCTCGACCTCGACGCCCTGGGGCTGGGGGAGCCTTTCACCCTCACCGAAGCCGAACTCGAACCCATCACCAAGGCCGCCCACGCCCAGCAAATGCTAGAAATTACAGGCTTGGTCAAAGGGCTCGACCACCTCGCGACCCGTGTGCTGAGCGGCGACCGCGAGCACGCCATCTTAGAGTTCGCCAGCCTCACCAACTACTACTTCTGGGGGGCCTACAGCATCGACGAGCAAAACTCCTCCACCAACATCTGTCGCAACCCCGACAGCGGCGAGCTGGAGTCACCCGCCAAGGTCTTCACCGCCAACAACACCCCCTACTACGTCAATTCCATCGTCGGCCGCCCCTCCCCGACCGAAAATTTCGTCCGCAACTTCGGCCGCAGGATGCACCACATGGCCCTCGCCGTGAATGACGGCGCCCGCCCCGACGGCACCAAAAACATCGACTACGTCGTCGGCAATCTTGAGGACAACGGCATCCCGTTCCTGGCCAAGATTTTTGGCGAATGCAAAGACATCCCCGACCTCAAACAAATCTTCTCCAAGACGTCCCCCTACTCGTTTTTGATCACCGAATACGTCCAGCGCTGTCATAATTTCCAAGGCTTTTTCACACGGGGCAACGTCGCCGCCCTGACGCACGCCGCAGGGCTCGACGCCGAGCTTAAGAAGGCCAGCCCGTCAGATTAGCGAGGCTCATTTCACTCACCCTAGTGCGGAAAAAAGACCCCGCCCTGCCCCCCGCAGGGCGGGTTTTTCCGTTTGGGTTTCCCCGTGTTTCCTTTCCTCGCTCCTCGAAGTATACTCCCCCCGATGCGCACCCACACCGACGGCTACGGCACCGTTTCCATCCCCGACGACGCCCCCTGGGGCAAGCAAACCCAACGTTCGCTTGACCATTTTCAGGTCGGACCACGACTGGGGTGGCCCCTCGTGCGCTGCCAGATATTGATCAAACAGGCCGCCGCCCAGGCCAATGCTCAGCTCGGGGTCATCACCCCCGCCCAAGCCGAGCTGATCGACCACGCCTGCACCCAGCTGCTGGCGGACGCCCCCACAGATTTCTTCCCGCTCAAGGTGTACCAGACAGGCTCAGGCACCCAGACCAACATGAACGTCAACGAAGTCATCGCGGGCCTCGCCCAGCAGCACACAGGCGGCCAGCTGACAGACACCCCCTGGGCCCTGCACCCAAATGACCACGTCAACGCCTCCCAATCCAGCAACGACACCATCTCCGCCGCTTTGATGGTCTGCACCTATGAGGGCGCCGCCGACCTGCTCGCCGCCGTCACACTCATGCGTGACGCCCTCACCGCCAAGGCCGAATCATGGCACGACATCGTCAAAATCGGCCGCACCCACCTGATGGACGCCGTGCCCCTCACCCTCGGGTCAGAGGCGCACACCTGGGCGGCGGAGCTCACCCACCGCCTCACTCGGCTGCAGGCCGCCCGCACGGCCTTGCTCTCCCTCCCGCTGGGGGGCACCGTGCACGGCAGCGGGCAAAACGCCCCCCAAGGCTTCTCCGCCACCGCCTGCCAGCACCTCGCCCAGTTGACAGGCTCCCCCTACACTGCCGCGCCCCGCCCCGCCCTGCACATCGCCAACCACAGCGTCGTCGCTGACTATGTTTCCGAGCTCGCTGGCCTCGCCCGCGTCACCGAAAAGATCACCCAAGACATCCGCCTGCTGGGGTCAGGCCCACGGTGTGGCTTGGGGGAGTTGCAGCTCCCCGCGCTTGAGCCAGGCTCGTCCATCATGCCCGGCAAGGTCAACCCCACCCAGTGTGAGGCGCTTCTGCAAGTCTGCTGGCGGGTGGAGGGCCTCGCCACCACCGCCAGCCGCTGCGTGACCGCAGGCAGCACCCTGCAGCTTAATGTGGCCGCGCCGCTGCTGGGGCACATCGTCATGGAGGCGCACGAGCTTCTGGCAGGCGGCTTGCGCCAGTTTACGACCAAGTGCATCAATGACCTCACCGCCAACCGCCCACAGATCGAAACCCACCGCCAAAACTCCCTCATGCTCGTCACCGCGCTCGTCCCCCACATAGGGTATGACGCCGCCACCGCCATCGCCCAGCACGCGCACCAGCAGGGCGTCACGCTCCCCCACGCGGCGGAGGCGCTCGGCCACTGCACCGCCGACCAGGCCACCACCTGGATCAACCACAGCTGCCAAGCCCTCCACCCATGACCCCCACCGTCACCATGATCGGTTGCGGCAACATGGGCGGCGCCGTGCTGCTCAGCTGGCTTGACGCAGGTCTCGCCACCCAGTGTCACTTCAGCGTCCGCCTGCGCGACCCCGCGCAGTACCCCTCCGCCGCGGCCTACACCGAGCGCGTCGCCCAGCACCAGCTGCTCTACCCGGGCGTGCCACTCTGCCCCGACGCCGCCACGGCTTTCGCGGCGGACATCATCGTGTTGGCCGTCAAACCGCAGGTCTTCCGCCGCCGCACCTGGCCCGCGGTCAACCCCCACGCCACCGTCATCAGCCTCATGGCCGGCATTAGTTTGCGTGAGATGCAACCCCGCCTCCCCGTCCGCCAGATCATCCGCACCATGCCGAATCTCGGCCAGCGGGCGGGCCTGGGCGTGACGGGGCTGGTCACCGCGGGGGGCCCTGTGGCTGACCCGCTGCTCACCCAGCTGCTGACGGCAGGCACCCGCGCGTGGTGGCTCGACACCGAGCCACAGCTCCACCACGTCATCGCCCTCTCGGGCTCGGCCCCCGCCTACTACTTCGCCCTGGCGGACCGCCTGTTGGCTCGGGGTGAAGGGAGTCCAGAGTCGCAGTTGTACGCCTTGCAGCAGCCCCAGACCTCTTCCCTCTACGACGCCATTGACCACGCCCTCTTGCAGCTCGGCACGCACTGGGGCTACGCCACGGACGACCTTCGCCCCCTCATCGCGCAGGTGCGCGCAGGTGCCGCCGCCTACGCCACCACCCACTTGACCAAGCACCCCCAAAACGGCTTCGAGCATTGTTGGCGGTCGGTCATGTCACCCAACGGCACTACGCAGGCCGCACTCGGGGTGCTGGGGCTGGGGCCCGACGCGACCGAATCCCCCGCGGGGGGGGCGCTCAGCCGCTCATTGTCCGAGCGGCACACCGCCGTCAGGGCCGTCATGCACGCCGCGGCCCTCGCGGCCTACGACCGCTCTGTCACGCTGGAGGCAGGCGGGTGACGTTCTCCTACTGCTCGCCTTCACGCTTGGTTGACTTCGCAGGCACAAACCCCGCTGCTTCCGCCGCGGCAAAACTCTCAAAAAACCGCCGATGCTCGACCGCCGTGCCCCGCGCGGAGTAGCTATCAGCATTGTAGAATTTGTTGGTCTTCTCATTCCCCGCATAGGGAAACTGCAAAAATGGCTTGTCGTTGGCCGTCAGCACCTGCCCCATGGGCACGAGGTGCTCCCCCTCCCCTTCGACCATCTGGTTTTCGGGCCACACCACTCGGGTCGGCCCACTGATTTCCAGCAGCAGTTCATCCCCGATCAGCTCTTTCAGCTCCACAATGGTCACGGGCGGCTCACATTTCGGTGCTGGGGCCTCGACCACGGTGGCGGTCAGGTCTGCGTCACTGGTGGGTGTGGGGTCACTCGGTGCCCCACCCACTTGCCCCACGCCGTACCCCGTGGCCAGCAGCCCCGCCCCGATCATCGCTTGGACAGATTTCTTCATCACTCCTCTTTTATCACGCAGGTTTTCCTGTGTCAATCTTCACTCAGCATTGCTCTCTAGCATTGCCCCTGTTCATTGCACATCGCCGTGCGCAGCCGACACACATCGGCAAACATCTTCCCGATCCGCCTGATCCGACTGGGGCTTTCCTCCAGCCGCGTCAGGATGATCTCATTCTCATCCGTCGCCAGGTGCGACTTCGGCACGTCGAAGCTCGTTCCATTGCTCCAGTCAAAGTATTGCTTCAGGGTGACGTGCGGTGTCACTTGGTACGGATTATTATATTCAAAACGGTACCCTTCACGCTTAAAGACCGTCTCAAAGCACTTCATCAGTAAGCGATCACCGTACTCCTTCAGCGGGTTCCCACACACAAACTGAAACTGCCGCTTCGGCGAGCGTATCTGCAACGCTGGGTCGTTGTAGCTCAAGATATAATCTTCCACCTCAGGGGTTTCCATCACAGGGTACAGCCGATTGCAGTCCGCCATCGTGTGCACGTTGAGGAAGTAATCCGCCCCCCGCAGCAGTTTTTCCATGCCTTCGAGGGCGTTGACCCGATGCAAGTCATACATCAGTTGGCGGTCACCTTCGGGGATGTCATGCGGAAACACCCGCCGAATGGCATACTCAGGGATGCGGTTGGCGTCCACAAACCCCCGCGGGAGGAGGATTTCATGCACGGTGACGCGCACTGGCGCGATTTCCACCACTTGCTGCGCAATGCTGTGGGCCAGCGACGTCGCAGCGAAGTCAAACTCGATCTGGTCATACGTCGCTAGCTGGTCGTCCGTCATCCGCAGGTGCTCACGCAGGTGCGGATACACCTCAAAAAATAAGTCACAGCGTTCGCCGTGGGGTGACATCAGCGCCCAGTGGGTGGGGGCAGCGGGGTCACCGTAGTGTGTTTGGCGGGTGAATTCGTGGAGGGCCATGGGCAGGAAGCAAGGCGAGGAAATTGCAGAGCAAACGTGGGTCAATCATCAGCAGGCTCACTCGGGCACCTTTCGGCAACCGTGGGAACCGCCATGTTATTAGTCAGACGCAGACGGAGCCACCCTTTTGGGGGCGGTTTTGGCGGGGGCCGACTTCGTGGTCGTGTTTTTGAGCGGGTTGAGCACTAAAATCAAATCACTGTATTGCGCCAGTGGCGTGTTGACGGTGTTGCCTTGCTGGTCTTTGGTTTGGGTGTTGAGGTCCCCCCAGTCGGCTTTTTCTATTACTTCACCGTCATACAGTTCCGCCAGATACGCCGCCGTTTCCCCATACAGTTCACTGTCCTTGACCCATATTCCTATCCCCTCTGGGGCGGGCAGCTGCTGCGGCCAGCTGTCGACCTCGTCTATCCGTATCCCGATCTGGTTCAGGTAATTCGCATTGCGCCGCGCCACGCCCTCACGGTCAGAAGCATTGAGCACCGTCACCTGCGCCTTTTCGAGCGTCACCTGCGGGTGCCCCAGCTGCAGGTTGACTAAGTCCGCCAGCTGGTCGTCTGACACCGCCGCCAGCACAAACTGCCCCCCATACCACCCTGGGTCAGGCGTCCAGAGGATGCCCCCAGGGTCGGCCACGTTGTTCGACAGCACGAGGTGGTTGATCTGCTCACGGTCGATCCGCAGGGCCAGCTTGGCCAGATTGCTGATCTCAAACATCGTCAGGTCAGACGTCACATTCTCACGGTACAACCCATAATAATTCTTGAGCTTCGCCGCATTGCCCAAGATCCCCAGCGCTTCCGCCTTGGCCTTAATGGCTTTAATGAGGTCCTGCTGCCGTCGGGCACGGTCAAAGTCAGACGTCGTCTGCCGTGACCGCGCATATTTCAGCGCCGTGTCACCGTCCATCGTTTGCTGCCCCCGCTGGACATAAAACGTCTGGTACTGGTAATTGGCCGCGGGATACTGCGTGTCATATATATCCTGCGTGACGTATATATCCACCCCACCCAGCTCGTCGATCATCTCAGTGAAGAGGTCAAAATTCACCATCGCCGCGTAGTGCACCTCCGTCCCGAGGTACCCGCCCACCGTCTCTTTTACTATCTCCAGCCCGCGGTCTTCGCCATAGCGGCTGTACCCTCGGCTAAAGATACTATTGAGCTTCCACGCCCCCAGCGGGCTCTCCGCCATCCACAGGTCACGCGGCAGGCTCAGCATGGTCACACTGGGCACCTTGGGGTCTATCGACGCCACAATGATGGAGTCCGTCAGCAGGGCCCCCTCCTCCCCCCAGCCCGCATTCCCAAGGATGAGGAGATTCGTCACCCCGTCCGCCGTGTGCTCCAGCGGATTACTCCAAAAACTCCGCGTCGGCAGCACCCCCCCCGCGTCAGGCAGCACGCGCGTCACCACCACCTGGGCCGTGGCCACCCCCACCACCAGCAGGAGGATCCCCGCCACCAGCAGGGCTTTGCCTCGCCCCATCCAACGCACCAGCCACCCCCAGGGCGTGCGGGGGGTCTCTTCACCGATGCGTTTGACTTGGAATTCCATTCGCTGGCCAAGATACGCAGTGTCAGGGCACGGTCAAAATCTCACACTCATTTTGACTTTAGGCAGTAAGTTTTTTAGGCTCTCGCAGCTGTTTCGCACACACAGGCGCATAGTATAATGGTAGTACAAGGGTCTCCAAAGCCCTTGGTGTGGGTTCGATTCCTACTGCGCCTGCCAAAATGCCCGCAAGCCGCCCCTAGAGCGGTTTTTTAGTGTATTCGTGTCTACCAACCCCAATGGGAATCGAACCCCATAATAGCCTTTTATTGCCTTAAATAAGGCATTTAGAGGGTACTAGACCCATTACCCTTTCTATCTTGTGTCACTTGAACATCGCTGCAAGGCCTTAAATAAGCGATTTCATATACGCAACAGGAATGAAATTCCATTGTTCTAAATACTTATTTGAGCTGTCAATTAGTGGTTTATTAAAAACAAGATAAAGATTGTACATTTGTACTAATTCCCTTTAATATTTGTACGAATGTCCAAAGAGACCAAACAAAAAATACTCGCAACGGCGCAGGAGTTGATACAAGTCAAAGGCTGTAATGGCATCACAATTAGTGATGTTGCAACTAAATTCGGGGTATCAAAAGGGCATGTGACCTACTATTTTCCGACGAAGAAAGAGCTTATTGTGGCTGCATTGGAAGCGAACGCATCGCAAAGAAGTAAGGCTTACGCTTCTATTTATGCTGCGTCCAATATAGATGATTTCTTTCATGAATGCATCGCTATAGCAAAATCACAAAAGACTACTTCATGCCTCTTGGGTACCGTGTCACAAGAGTCATCTGGTCTTGATAAGGAATTACAGAAAAAATGCTGCATGTTGCTGCAAGACTGGGAAGAGGAACTGATTTCTACCTTTCGGAGAATTCTACCAAAAGCCCAAAGTCATAAGCATTTGGCTACGTTTTTTCTGGCGCAACTACAAGGAGCTTTGCTGCTAGCGAAAGCGCAAAAAGATCCGATAATACTTGTTGCAAACCTCGAAATGCTTCACCAAATGATGAAGCATTTGGACACATAATCACATAATTTCTTACCCATTTCACCATGACTTTCCTTGCAAACCTCGACTGGCGATTCGCCGCTAAATCCTTTGATACAGACAAAAAAGTATCTGGCACAGACCTTGAAAAGATACTTCACGCTATTGTGATGACACCGACTTCGTTTGGCCTTGAGCCATATCGCATTGATGTCATTACCGATCAGGCCACATTGGACAAAATCCAGAAATCATCATGGAACCAAGCACAAGTCGGCACATGTTCGCATTTGCTGGTGTTTTCAGCTCGAACGGATGTAATGGCGCGAATCAATAAATTCTTTGAAACAGCCAGCGGAGGGAACCCAGAAGCGCGCGAAAAAATGGAAGGATACGAAGATATGATGAATGGAGCCATGGCGAATAAATCTCCAGAAGAAATTTTACTATGGGCGCAAAATCAGACGCATATTGCCCTTGGGTTTGCTATGGCGGCGTGTGCAGAGCTGAAAATAGACAGCTGTGCGATGGGCGGATTTGCCCCACATGAAGTTAAAGAAATCCTGCAACTGGACGACATTTTTACGCCTACAGTACTCCTACCAATTGGCTATCGAGCAGAAGAACCAACTCGTCAAAAGTTTCGATTTGGAGCTGAAAACATAATTAACAATCGATAACCTACACATCATGAGCTTCCTCAAAAATATCCTCGGCATTGCTCCTCAAATAGAATCAGACGGTTCCTATAAACCATCTAAGCTGGCCTTAAATTTGGGCACCGTGGCCACGACCGACTTTGAAAACATCGCCTATGAAAAATACACAGGAAGAAAGTCAAATGTACTCATTATCTTCACCGAACAGAAGAATATGACCATGAAAAATGAGAAAATATTTTCTACGGGGAATCATCCGATTGAAGCACTTTTGCCCATGTTGCACCTGAAAAATGCTGGGTTTGATTTTGAGATTTACACGCCTACAGGCAACCCCGTCGTATTTGAAATGTGGGCGTTTCCAGAGAAAGATAAGCACGTAAAGGCTTTGTATGATGAGCTAAAAACACAATTTGAGGAACCAAAAAATCTTACTGATTTTGTTTCAGATTCTTTTGATGATGCTAAATCATATGCCGCGGTGTTTGTGCCTGGGGGGCATGGAGCCATGCTCGGAATTCCAGAGGACGAAAACGTTGGGAAGGTTCTGCGATGGGCGCACAAAAATGATTTGTTTACTATTAGTCTGTGCCATGGGCCGGGGGCATTTTTAGCCACGACCTTGAACGACCAGCCATTTTTGTATGATGGATATGACATGGCTGTATTCCCTGATTCAGTTGATAATTTCACACCGATGATTGGATATCTACCAGGAAAAATGCCGAGAGGACTAAGTGAAACATTAAAGAGTTTGGGGGTGAATCTGACAAACACCAAGGCGGATAAAACAGTTTGTCTTGATAGAAAATTGATTACTGGCGCGAGCCCTTTGGCTTCAAACGAACTGGGGAAACTGGCCGCGAACACTCTATTAAAATCACTAAACTAAACAAAATGCTTGCAGGGCATTACGCAACCGCGCTCGTCGCACATCAAAAATTCCCAAAGGGAACACTTCTTTTCTTTTTGATAGCTTCGCAGCTCCAAGATTTAGCCTGGTTTGTACTTCATTATTTGGGATTGGAGCCAACAGAGCCAACTGACGTATTTGATGCGACGTTGAGCAATATGACCGTCGATATGCTCTATAGTCATGATTTATTACCGCAAATATTTTGGCTGGTTCTCATTTTCTTTGTTGGGAAATTTTTGTTCAAAAGTAATAAAATTGGTCTTGCCGGAGCTGGGTTGGTACTGACGCACTTCATCCTTGATTTGTTCTCAGGGCACCCGCATCACATTTTCGGAGCCGAGTCTCATGATATTGCGCTTGGTTTATATGCCTCTGCTCCTGTGCTGGCGATCGTAATCGAAGCAGTAGTCACCATTGCTGCACTGTGGTATTTCTTCAAGCAAGAAGCTCAAAATGGGGTAATCCGTACTAGTAAAAACAAAACAGCTATCATCGGACTTTTTGCCTTTAATATTCTGTTTATGCTGAGCATTTCAACCACTTCATTCAGAGAGTGGTTTGAAATTCCGCCTCTTGATCTTGGGTTTAATACCAACATCCCAATCCTCATATTTACCTATCTGGGCATGATTGCGTACCTGAATTACTTTGTACCACCATCAAAAATTCATTGAATAATTCTTTTCCCAGAAAGCGCTATCCCATCTTGGTTCTCCATCAGCAAGAATCGATCAAATCTGTTCCCATACATGAGTAGATAGTTGATGAATTGAACTTCAGTCCCACATTCATAATCAGGATCAAGCGTGAGGAAATAATCTGACTGTTGTTTATGAAATCGTTCCATCCGTCTTTTGATTTTTTCATGCAATCCTCGACTGACTAATACTTGAGCGAGTCCATCAAAGAAGTCTTTAATTCGGATTGGCTTTTCATCGCATTTACCACAACTAGCTTTGTAGCATTTCACATACGTGTGTCGCTTATTCCCCCTAATTGAACTGGTTCTCACGAGTGTTGAGTGACAGCTATTACATCGAATTCGTTTGAAGTAGTAGGAGAGCCCACCGATGTCTTTCTTCGTATTATTCTGATCCATCACCGTTTGTACTCTTTCATAGAGTGCTTTGCTTATGATTGGCTTATGCACTCCTTTGTGCCAATTCCCTGAGCCTTTTGGGTATTCAAATTCTCCATAATAGAATGGCTCTTTGAGGAGAATGTAGATGGTGCTTAAAGCTGGTACTTTCCCTTTTCGATTGGTGAAACCTTTCTCTACGATATGATCAAAGGCATCTTTGGCAGACCATTGATGGTCACCAATCATTTTAAACATTTCTTTAATCAGAGCTGCTCTTTCAGGATCTACTTGTACTTTTGATGGCGCAGTGAAATCGTAGGGATCTCTCCAGAGTTTATATCCTATCGGCGTTTTGCCTGGTTTTCTGCCACTCCGTGCCATGGCTGCCATTCCACGTTTCACGTTTTTTCCTCGGTTGTCATTTTCGAGTTTTGCTTGAGAGCAGAGAATCATAAGTAGGAATTTTTCATCTGGCTTATTACCAAACACTTGATCGATGGTTCGAATTTCTTTGAGCTTTCCAGTGTCCATCATATCGATAAGCTTTCCCATATCCCCTGCATTACGACTCAGTCGATCTGGTGCCCATGTGAGGATGGAATCCCATTCTTTTTCTCTCACACCGTATAGAAGGTTTTCAAAGCCTTCTCGTTTTCCGACAGACTTGGCTGATTTGCTTTCCTCTATGACATAAACGATGTTGAGATTCTGCTTTTCAGACAGTTTTTTCAACTCTGATATTTGCGCGTCTATACTAGCCGATTGTCTGTCTTCAGATTCAGAAGACTTGCGCGCATAGAGGCAGTAGCGAAGCGGTTTTTCTTGATTTTTCATTATCAATACTAAGCCTGCCTTATTCTTTAAAGGCTAGGCGATAAGCCACTATTTCCCACCTGATTCAACTGACCATTTTTAGATCTGCTTACAATTGTATCCGTTCGAATTTGTTTAAGCCTTTACTGCATTGGCTAGGCCTTAAAGTTGGGTTAGAATCCTGTTGCGCCTGCCATTTGGGACTACCGAAATTCTCAATTCCCACTTTCGTATGGCAACCAAGCATTTGAATAAGAATCCTTGGAAGCCTTTTTGCCTTGTTTGAATTACCGTGATTTGTACGAGACCCATTGCGCCTACATTGTAGGGCGTTCATTGAATTTCGTTTTTTATCGATTTTCCTTCAAAAGTCACCATGCCGTCGGCAAGGTAGAGCTGACCATCGAGGGCTTGTAATATGTTTCTTTTTTCCAGTGAGTTTCCTTTTTTTAGGACGTCTCGTATGTACTTATCCACCGAGATTGGCTCGGTTTGAAAGCGGTTTATTTTGTCTAAATCTCGCTTAATTCTCTTACTGACATTTACGTGTAGCTCTTGGTGTTTTGACACAATAGTTGCCACTTCATTTATCAGATTCTCTTCACGGATATACTTCTGGTCACACTTCTTTCTGCCGCCGAATTTATTGCATTTATAGTAGGTATACGACTTGCCTTGTCGATTCGTGTGGTGTTCTCCGCACACGCCTGAGCCACATTTCTTACATTTGAAGAGCTTGTTGAAGTAGAAGGTTTTGCTTCCCCATGGTGATTTTTGGTATGTCATCAGAGCATTTTGCACTTTTTTGAATTGTCTTTGATTAATCAATGGTTCGTAACTGCCTTTGTACCAATCATCAGAACCTCTCGGATATTCGAATTTACCTGTGTAGAAAGGTTCTTTGAGTATCCGATAGATCATGCTCAATGGTGGAATCTTGCCCGATCGGGTAGTCAGGCCGTCTTCTAAAATTTTTTCATATGCGATTCTCCCACTGAGTCCATCTTTGTAGATATATGCAAAGAGCTTTTGAATAAGTGGGGCTCTTTCGGGATCGAGCTTCACAATGCTTCTCATGTTGAGATTATCTGGGTCACGCCACAGTTTATAGCCGATGGGCGGTTTGCCGGGTCTGCGCCCTTGTTTGCAGCAAGCTCTATTGCCTCGTTTCACATTCTTACCACGGTTATCATTCTCGAGCTTTGCTTGTGAGCAAAGGATCATCAGTAAGAATTTCTCATTGGGGTTATTGCGGAAAATTTGACCATGCGTTTTGATTTCGTGCAATTTTCCTTGATCCATCAGATCTACCAGCTGTGCCAGATCGCCAGCATTACGGCTCAGCCTATCTGGTGCCCAAGCGATGATGGCATCAAATAGACCTTCGCTAATGTCGGCTATCATTTGATTGAAGGCGACACGTTGCCCCGTGGCTTTGGCAGATTTTGATTCTTGTCGCATATCAACCACATTGAGTTCTTGGCTCTCGGCTATTACCAGCATTTCTCGTATTTGCGAGTCGATGCTCATGGCTTGCTTTTCGTCACTTTCCGATGACTTGCGGGCATAAAGACAATACCGAAGTGGTGCTTCGGCAGATGTTTTTGTGGGCTCCATTATGAAATGAGTGAGTAAGTAATGTTACCCACAGTAATGTCAGGACGACCCAAGTTAGTCGAGGGTGAAACTCAAGAAGGAACTAGATCCCCGCAAATCTCATTTCTAACTTTTCTTTGAGCTGTTTCCAGTTGGGGCATTTCGAACTGAGATGGCGATAGTATTCCTTGCTGTGGTTTTGATGTTTTATGTGGCACAATTCATGAATGATCACGTAATCGATACACTCTTTCGCCGCTTTTATGAGTTCTGTGTTGAGTATGACTCGCTTTTTGCTGGTGTAGCTGCCCCAACGGGTTTTCATGGTACGAATCACGAGCTGAGGGGGTTCACAGTTAAATTTGGGGAGCATTGCTTTATATCGTTTGGGAAATAATTCGGCTGCACGCTCGCAGTACCATGCCTCTAAAAGTTCTTGGTTAGAAAGATGTGGATCAGTCGTTATAACAATTCGCCCGTTCTCAAATCGTACATTTCCTACTGCCATGGGATCGGAGTTTTCTACTACGAGTAAACGATACTGTCGCCCGAGATAGAGATGTGACTCACCAGATATATACTCTTTCGGTTTTCTACTTCGTTGTAACCGTTTGAGCTCCCGCAACTGTTTTCGAATCCATGCGTCTTTTCGCTTTATGAATTTCTCAATTTTTTCGTGTGGGTAGCCCAGAGGACTAAATAGCTTTATGGATAGGTCAGGATACACCGTAAGGCGGATTGTTTTTCGGTCTTGCTCAGTGATGGTGTATGTGTGCGTGTGATCACCATAACGAAGCGTGTGTGTTTGTGGTTCAGAAATTGATTTCATCGGGTTAGAAGAGCTCGTAATTCGCGACAGCCAGATTAAGGATGTTATCGAGCATTAAAGCGAGTTCTTCGTGCGACAAATCTAAATCCATGGACAGCTTCACTTCATCGTAGAGGTAATCATCGAGCTTGTTTTTAATCTGTCGTTGGGTGTCAGGCTGACGGTGCCAGTCGACCGTGGTGTGAGACTTTAAGATGGAAAAAATATCCAGAATGACTTTGCACTGTTGCTCGGTATTCAGCCCTCGTTTTTCAAATTCGGTGTGAATATTCCGGTAAAAAATATCTGCTCCCTTAGTTCTTTTGAGTACGTCAGGCAGAGTGTCGTCAACCTTCCCCGCCATGTTGAAGTTTTCATCTGTTAGAAGCTTCAATGCTTCGGCATCTGCCAGTTTCTTTTCGTGCATTTTGTCCAAAATGTCGCGTACTTTTTTTGATATGCGATCATAAAATTCGGGATCAGTTTCTCGTTTTTCGCGGATAGTTCGTTCCATCTGTGCGGCGATGGCTTCGGCTTTTGACTTGGGTGTATGCAGACCAGCTAAAGCTTTGTCCAGCTCATCTGGATTGTGGATGTCGATGGGTTCTGTGAGCAGCTGCACCTCTTCGGCGGTGATGTATTTATCTAAGATGTGCTTTATTTGGTGCTTGTATTCACTTAGATCTTGTTTGTCGGCGAAACGGAAACGAGTGGTTTTACGCAACTCTCCATACCGTTTCAGTTCGCGTTTGTAGTGATCAAGCTGAGCGAATTTTTGTGAGAAATCTGGCAGCGACAGGCACTCGTCAAAGTTTCGTAAAAACGAGTTATAGTTTTTATAAAAATCGTTGCGGCGCTGTTCGCCAGCTTGTTCATTTCCGAGATAATGCAGATATTCTTCAGTGTCTTGCTTGTTTTTTATGGTCTTAAATTGTGCCTCAAGGTCAAAGTAGGCTTGCTCAAGTTCAGAAACTTTTTGCCCTGTGTCTATCAGAGTGCCTTTTACGTCTTCCTCGTCAAAGCTCCCAAAGAGTTCCATGGCACTTTGTATATTCTGGGCGTTCTCGGAGTAATCTATAATGAAACCACTGGTTTTGGGTTTCTTTTCGTTATCATACAAGCGATTAACACGTGCAATGGCTTGCAGGAGGTTGTGATCCTTCAGGTCTTTGGTAAGGTACAATACGGTATTTCTTGGGGCATCAAACCCCGTGAGGAGCTTGGACACAACTATGATCAACTCGATCCCGTCATCGTTGGATTTAAAATCCTTCACGACGGCTTTTTCGTAGCTGTCTAGATCTTTGTAGTCTTGGCTGATCTGCTGCAAGAAATCCGCCACTTCTTTTTTGTGGCTGTCAGTTTCGTCGTCTTGGGCTTGCGTGGCCGACATCACTACGGCGGTTTTTATCTTGGCGGTCTCGGCAAACACGCGGTGCATAAGAATCGCTGAAAACTTAGACGGCGCCACTACTTGCGCCTTGAGCCCCGTGCCCTGAAACGACTGGCAGAAATGTTTTTCGATGTCGTAGGCGATCTCGGTGAGTCGGTTGGGGTTATTCTTGATCACTTTTTGGCTGATGTATTTTTGTAGATCTTTTTTTGATTGATCATCGAGATGTCCCATGATCCGCTCGGCCATACGGTCGACTTTTTCTTTGTCTTGCTTGAGCTCGGTGTAGCGCCCTTCATAGACGAGAGGCAGCACAATGCCGTCAGAGAGCGCATCATCGATGGTGTATTTATCGATGAAGCCCCCAAAGCGATTGTGGGATTTATCGTTTTTGAGTAGGGGCGTACCCGTAAAACCGATGAAGCAGGCATTGGGGATGAGCCGTCGCATTTCTTCGCTAGCAATGCCGTACTGCGTGCGGTGGGCTTCGTCGATCAGCACAAAGATATTGGGGTCTTCGTCGACAAATTTCGTAGCAGACTTGGCTGAGCGTTCAAACTTATGCACCAGCGAGGTGATCACCCGTGGGTCTTTGTCTTTAATCATCTCCAGTAATTTCTTGCCTGAGGTGGCTTTGATGACGTCTTTTTTGAGATTGCAGTTGCGAAACGTGTCAGACATTTGTTTGTCGAGGCTTTTGCGGTCGGTGACGATGATCACCCGCGGGTTGGTAATCTTTGGGTTGTCGATGAGCGCTTTGACAAACAACACCATGGTCAGGGACTTCCCTGACCCTTGCGTGTGCCACACCAGCCCGCCTTGGCGTTTGCCGTTGTCATCCTGCTGCTGCACACGGGTGAGCATTTTGTTAATGGCGAAGTATTGCTGGTAGCGAGCGACTTTCTTGATCCCCGCGTCAAACAGCATGAAGTGCTTGGTGAGGTGCAGTAGTCGCTGGGGGGTAAGGAGGCTATAGAGCGTTTTGTCTTGCGTGGTGGGTATGCGCTCGGTGATTTGCTGGTGGTTAAAGGTCGCCCCATTCAAATCGCGGCACATGGTTTTATACGTCTCTGGATCGATCTTTTGCCCGATGAGATCTTTCACTTCTGCCTCTAGCACGGCGGTGTCTTTTTCTTTTTCCTTCCACGCGGCGAAGAATTTTTTGGGTGTGCCCGTGGTGCCATATAAGCACTGGTCGACATTGGTACCGATGAGCAGCTGCGGGTAGACAAAAAACTTCGGCGAACGGTCTGGCTGCTGGTTGCGTACGTGTTGGCGGAGTGACTCTGCCACATCAGTGCCGCTTTTTTTGTTTTCTATCACCACGAAGGGGATGCCGTTGACGAAACACACCACGTCGGGGCGGATGTTGTGCTCGCGCCCTGCTATGGGCATCTCGGCGGTAACGTGAAAGCTATTATTCTCAGGGTTCTCGAAATCAATAAACCGAAAGTTTTTGGACGTCTTGGCGCCGTCGATGAGAAGGGGGAAAGTCTTGCCCCCGGTGGTCATAATCAGCTGATAGACTTCTTTGGCGGTGTCTTGCAGGCCATTGAGGGGGATGTTTTCCAGTTCTTCTATCGCATCCAGCACATTTTTGTCACTGAAGTCATACTGCTCGCCTTTGTATTCAAACTGGTTGATGCGCTTGAGCGCCGCAAAGGCAATGTCTTTGAGGATAAACTTGCTGGTGTCTTCACCACGTTGTGCGTTTACCTCCGCGGCGGAGATGTACTCATACCCCATGTTGACGAGGAGTTCGAGCGTGGGCAGTTGTGATTGGCGGGCTTCGTCCCAGTGGGCTTGCATGGTGAAAAATGTTAGAAATAAATCTTGATTTATGCTAGCATCAAGTCAGTATAACCTCGGCGTTCTTCCTTGCAAATAGCCTCTTGGGGGCTCAAACTAGCCCAAGTAATCATCGCAATAGATACCGAGGTTTTTTGTTTATACATTTTCTGGTGTAAGAATCTGCCCCGTGATGAGACTATTGAGCAGGTATTTCTTCTGGTCTTTGAGCAGAGCCAGCTTGCCCTGCAGGGCGGTTATCTCATCGTCTGCCGTCGTAAGGACTGCGGCAATGGCGGTTTGTTCTTCGATAGATTTTGGTATTCTTAATTTTAATCCTTTTACGTCCTTGCTGTTTACTGCTGTAAAAGTTGAACCTTGCTCAAAGTTTTTCCAGAGTGGTTCAAAATAAATAAGAAACATAAAGATATATTCTAAATTAGCTTTAGTAGGATTGATTGCACAAACGCCACGCCCAATACATATATTTTCCTGTGCTAATCCAACACAGCCAACAGGAGCACGTACAGTCATAATTATACTTCCTGAATCTGCTGTTTTTGTTATCTCGGTTGTCCAAATCCTTTGTATTGTTTTTCTATTTTTTATATCAGCATTTCCCTGAACTAAAACCATACCATCATGTTCTTCATTGTATGATTTTGAACTTGGTGATTGTCCCATATTTATCTCACACACCTCTCCCAGCTTCACTTCGTGCCACGCCCCACTCTGCCCCGGCAGGCGCACCTTTCCCGTCAGCAGTTGTTGCATCAGCCCGCGTTTTACGTTTTGTTTCAGGGTTATTTTTCGGGTCAGGGCGTCTATGGCTTTGTCCCATGTTTCGAGCACGGTGACGATGCGGTGCTGTTCGGGGAGGGGGGGGAGAATTAAATTTATATTTGTAAAACTCCCTTTAGAGATTCCATAAACTTTACTATAAGTAGAAACTTGCTGCATTCTAGTTTTAACACTTGGGTTTTTTAACATTAAAGATCTAAATCCATTTGTCGTTTTACCTTCTTTATCTCTGACAGCAAAAGTGTGCAATCCAGCTATGCACTTTTTGTTTCCCAAGTTTTTTAGTTCTACCGCAGTTCCTACTCCTTCTAGGTCTTCTGATGCGTCTGCCATTATTAAATCACCTTCTTTTAATAAATTTCTTTCTGCATAAGTGTCTTCATTTACCAAAGAGGGTGGTGTGATTTTATTGAAATCAACGTAATTTTCGTATTTTGTATGAACGTCGCCATAATGAATATTAAAAATGCCAGAATTTTTGTACTCTAGATCTTTTCTTGAATGTGAAGTCGTTGGTATAAAATTAAAGACTTCTCCCAACTTCACGCGTTGCCAGTGTGGTGGGTGGGTCATTGTTGTTTGTTTAGTTTTTGACATCTGTGTTATGAGGGGTATAGACTATAGTTGTGAGGAGGTGGTGTGGGTTATAACCATGACTGCCTCCTTTTTTAGGTTTTGAGCCACACTGAAAAATAGTTGGGTGTGTTTTTTGTAAAATCACAGACCAACGAAGAACGTCCTATCTTCTCTTTTATTTTTTGCACCACTGCTTTTTTGCATTCTTTTTTCCCTTGTTTAAATTCATAAGTGACTGCACCAGTTAAGACATCCACCATCTGTAAAAAAACACTGGAGTGTGATTCGATCCGATGCACACCGAAGCAATTTTTACTGTATTTGTTTACAAGGTTTTTGCGCAGGTCACTTTCATAATCCACCCCCACTGGGGTAGTAATGTTATCGGGTAACAGCACAAAATCTGCCTCATTTACATTGTTTCGCAACAGCAAAGATAATCGTTGCAAATATATCTGATAATAAGACATTTCCGTGGGGGGATTATCTTTCTCTTTATCAATTATCAAGCAACAAAAACGCATGTCATCACACCGAAAATAATCAGTAATCAGTCGACGATATTGCTCAAAAGTAGAAGCGTTTATGTTTTTAAATTTTGCTTCATAAGGCTTCTCCATTCTCCCCTTTAAAAATTTCAACTTATCCGAAACATCCAGCTGTTGAAGAAGCTCGGAATTTTTTTCGATCACTTTGCTATAAATCCTTTCAATAGGCCGAGAGAGCACTTGATAATATAGACCAATTTTACTCACAGGTACTAGCAAACATCCAACCCCAAAATATCTCTCTTGCTTGTTTGTTCCGCTTTCGTCAACAAATATGAAGTATTTCTCACTCATCTTTTAAGGTGGTTAATCGCCCCGCTTTTGACCGTATGCCAACGGCCTTGGTTTTTTCTGTCCATTGTTTGAGTGACAAAAAATATCCATTTGATCCGCTTTCATTTCTAATGTCATTGAATTCCATGACATTAAAATTCGGGTTGTAAATCTTCTCCCACCCGCCCATAAACTCGACAGCATACCGAGTACTAATCCAGTTCCCGATGACTACCCCCGTTCTTTCAGCATTTTTAAATTTCGCTATATCCGTGAGTGAGATGTAGTCATCGCCCGACTCTTGTACGAGCGTGATTGTTTCGCCTTGTATGGTCAGCTTTTGGGATTTTTTCATTTCGTGGTTATGTTGAGAATCTGCAAGTACCCCGCCATCTCACCCTCTAGCCTCTCTATCTCTGGCTGCAGCTCCGCCAGTTCTTTCAGGTTGGCGGCGATGTTTATGGGTTCTTCTTCCTCAAACGTGTCTATATACCGCGTGATGTTGAGGTTGTAGTCATTCTCAGCAATCTCCTCTGGCGTCACCAGTCGGCTAAACTTTTCTCTCTCCTTCCGCTCGGCATAGGTGTCATAGATCTTGTCGGCATTCTCTTGGCTCAGGGTGTTTTGCGCCTTGCCAGGCACAAACTCCTTGCTGGCTTCTATAAAGAGGATGTCTTTGTCGTTTTCTTTTGCCCCACCCACCTCACGCGCTCGGTCGATGATGAGTATCGCCACGGGGATGCCCGTAGTCGAAAACAACCCCGCTGGCAGGCCGATCACTGCCTCGATGATGTTTTCTTGCAGCAACTGCTGGCGGATCTTGCCCTCCGCCCCCCCGCGAAACAGCACCCCATGGGGTACGATCACCGCCACCCGACCGCTTTTGGGCTTCACGGTCTCTATCATGTGCGTGATAAACGCAAAGTCGCCTTTGTTTTTGGGCGGTATGCCTCGATGAAACCGATCATACTTGTCTGACTCCGCATTCTCGGCGCCCCATTTCTTGAGGCTAAAGGGCGGGTTGGCCACACAGATGTCAAAGAGCATCAGTTTGTCATGCTCCACCAGCAGGGGGTTATTGAGCGTGTCGCCCCATTCGAGCCGCGCCGAGTCTTGCCCATGCAAAAACATATTCATCCGCGCCAGCTGATAGGTCGTCCCAGTGGACTCCTGCCCATAAAGGGCATAATTATCATTGCCCACTTCTTCGCCCGTCATTAGTAGGAGTCCCCCTGATCCCATAGCTGGGTCGCAGATTCTCGCCCCTTCGGCAGGCTGTGCCAGTCGTGCCAGCAGTTTGGCTACGTCCTTCACG
Organism: Candidatus Altimarinota bacterium; assembly: GCA_020631075.1. Classification (GTDB taxonomy): domain Bacteria; phylum Patescibacteriota; class Gracilibacteria; order UBA4473; family UBA4473; genus JAHDHX01. Next base: position 9,820 of record JAHDHX010000003.1, on the reverse strand, counting down.
GTAAAGAACTCGCCCGCCTTCTTGCCTGCGTCCGCCCCAAACCGCTCGATCAGATACATATAAGATTCCCCGATCAGATCCCCCTCAACCTTCGTCAGGTCAATCTTATGAAAGTCATGCATCAGGTTGCGTAGCATCTTATTGCGTTGGTCGAGCTTGCCCAGCGTCGACTCCGAGTTGAAATCATTAGACGTCAGCGTGCCCTCGAGTTTTTCTTTGTTGAGGTCTTCTATCTGGTGAAATATCTTGTTTATCATATCTCCCAAGTTGTCATCTTCTCGCTTTTCATACAGCTCATCAAAACTACACCCTGGCGGCACATAAAACCGATCGAGCTTCATTTTTTCTTGTATCCGCCCTTCGTCGCCAGCATATCGCTCTTTATATTTTTCATACTGCATCTTTGAGAGATCGCTGAGATACTTATAGAACAGCATCGCCAGCACGTAGTCTTTATATACCCCCGCATCGAGGTTAGTGCGTGATGAATCAGCGGCGTTCCAGAGGATGGTGTTGAGTTCGGACTGTGAGATAGTGGTCATGGTGTTTGTGATGAGAAAAGCGGCGAGAATGAAGCGTGATAGAGCTTGTTGTAGGTTGCGAGCTTGCGACGCAATAATTGCTGGTGTTGTACGTAGTGTCGATGAAGCTCAATGTAATTTTGTTGTTGCTTGAGAGATAATTTAGGCACAGGTAGTTCTTTTAGTTTTTTTATAGACAGCGTGGCAATCATTGCTCCCTGAGTCATGCTTTTTAGCTTGCGTTGCACTGGCTCACTGTTGAGATACAACGCAATGAAATCTGGATCATAGTCGGAAGAAATTTCTTTAATCGCCACCAAAGATGATGCCGCCAGTGTATTTTTACTCCCTCGAAACACAGCGGCTCGCATGTTCCCCCTATTCGTCATCAAAACATCACCTGACACAATCTGCGCCTTTGCTCGATTTTTTGCGATATGAACTTGAATAAGCTCGTCAGAGATGGCGTTATTGTCTAAAATATCTTTGGCTCGGATTGCTTGCCAATTGCCACCTTCTTCGTGGCGCAATAGGCCACGAAATGTGTGTCCAATGACGATGGAAGCAATTTCTTTAAAAAGTCTCACACAGAGATTGTAGAGATTTTCCCTCATCCTGTCAACCATTTTTTTATAACATCTCGAATGTAGACTTTTAATATTCCGCTAATTCTCAAATCTCCTCCTGCATTTCCATCTCCACCAGCTGAGCCATATATTCAAACTTCGCGACCTCCCTCCGATACTTCATCGCCAGCTCGTGATTTTCACCACGATAGCGAATCACTGAACTGTAGCTCATAGATTTCCACATCTGTATGCGTTTCCAGAGCTTGAGCAGCTGCCTTTCTGATCCGCTTCGCCACATTTTATGCAGGTGCGGTGGCAGTTGTTGCATGGCGATGATAGCTCGTTCTCGCACTTCATCTTGGTCGACAGGGACGTTGTTCATTGCGGTCATATTCATGATGAGTTTTGTTATGAAGTACACACATACAAAGCCTCCGTGGTGGCTATAAGTCGAGGCGAAAAAGCACATTACCGAATATTTTATCATCTCCCTTATTCTACTTTTCCCCTGTTTTCTAAAATAACGCCTCGCCTTATTTCATCTTTGCCAACGCACTGCACACTGCTCGCCAGTACCCCTGCATTTGAATGTGCCCAGAGTAATCGTCCTCCCCCGTGATAAGATCGTCGAGATTCGCCGCTCGTAACTCTGCCAAGGTTGTCATTTTCCAGTGCCAGCGAGTGAATTCACTTTCATTGGTGGGAAGCGGAAACGTCTCTTTTTGTGAAATGCTGATCAGCGCATTTTTTACCCAGTGAGAGGTGTTGACGGAAAGTTTTGTTTGGAGGAACGCTTTCGCGAGTTGCGTTCGGTTTTCTTTGAATAGTACGGGCATGGTTTTGAGAATAGCGTAGGCATATAGGCACATGAGAAGACTGTTGCGTGGCGCAATGAAGTCGCCTAACAACACCAAGCCTGAAGATTTGGGAGAAGTCCAAAAAAAAGCCACGTTAATAGTTGAGCGTTCGCAAATTCGCTCCCTTTCTTTTGTTTCAACTTCCAGATATATTGCCCCCATGAAGTTCTTTCTCTTGCTATTTTCACTTCTAGTTTTGAGCCCAAACGCTTTAGCCTCGTTTCGTGATGTGCCTGTGTCACACGAATATTCCGCTGCTATCGGATTTTTAGAGCGTGAAGGAATGGTGAAAGGCTACGCTGATGACACGTTTAAGCCAGAGAATGAAATCAATCGAGCCGAGTTTACCAAAATTATCATTGAGGCGGCTTACTCTTCGCAACAGATAGATGCGTGTGACTGGCAAAACTGGCAGATTACAGATGTAAAGATTAGTGACTGGTACGCCAAGTATGTATGCATGGCGTATGTCAATGATATTGTGTCTGGCTACCCTGATGGCACATTTCGTGGAGCGCAGAGCATAAACTATGCTGAAAGTGCTAAAATACTTACCGAGACATTCAACCTCCCGCTCGGCCCCCAAGGAGAAGCGTGGTATACCCCCTACGTAGGCGCGATACTGCAAGCGGGCGCTACTCCAAGACCCTACATTACTTCTGACGCTAAAATCACCCGTGGTGAAATGGCACAGATGATGTATCAGATACTCAATACAGAAAACAAATGTGTCACGTTTGATGACTTCACCACTGACAACCAACGCCGCTGGCGCATGGTCAATGATAACGTCATGGGCGGGCGTTCATTGGGTGATTTTGCCATTGAAAATTATACACTCCTACTCTTTGGCAGTACCAACACCAACGGGGGCGGTTTTTCTTCTATTCGTGCGCCGCTATCGGATGGTGTGTTGACTGCATACGACACGATCAAGCTTCGAGCTAAAAGTGATGGACGTGGCTACCAGATAACTTTTCGGGATAATAACTGGCAAGGTGTCTCTCATCGCACTTCGCTTGATTTCACGACCACCAATCAATGGGAAGAACTTTCAATTCCATTCTCCACCCTCACGCCAGCCTTCTTTGGCCGCACAGTGGCGGCCGATCCGTTTCGCAAACAAAATGCTCGTGAGATCGGGATTATTATCAATGATGGTCAGGATGGTGCCTTTGATTTGCAGATTGATGCCATCGAGCTTTGTAAGAACATGTAGCCAATACATTTTCTGAACTATTCCCAAGGACAAAAAAATATTTAAAGTGCTCGCGATGAGCATAAAATGGTCTCCGATAACGCTAAAGCAGCAGTCAAAATTTGAAGAATTACTGCAATCGCACCCTGTCGCAGGTCACGAATACTCGTTTGCAAACTTTTATTCTTGGCGTGAAAACAAAAACTACTTGTATGCTGAATACAAGAATCACTTACTGATCGCAGACACAAGTGTGAGTAAAAATTGGAAGATTTATGAACCCATTGGTCCCAAGCCCAACAAAATTATTCAGGAAGAACTGCCCATTGATGATGAATATAGCTGGGGGCGAATCAGCTCTAAAACAGCACATAAACTTACCGTCGATGACCAAGTTTTACTTGACCGAGACAATCATGACTATCTCTATAACGTCAGAGATATCGTGTATCTCGAAGGGAAAAAATACGACGGGAAGCGCAACTTCATAAAAAAATTCCACGAAAAATACAATGCAACCGTTAAACCAATCACGAAAGAAAATATCCGTGATTGTTATGAACTTTCCGTAAAATGGGCAGAGCAAAAAAATCTATCGAACAGTGGGGATCTCTTCCCTCTGAAAGAAATTATTCAAAACTGGGATCGTTTCTCATTCCAAGGTATCGGCATCTATATTGAAAATACAATGGCTGGCTTTGCTCTGGGAGAAGCGTTGTCTGATGATGTTTTTGGTGAACGATACGAAAAAGGTTTTACAGAATTTAAGGGGATTTACGCAGCATTGCTCCATGAGTTAGCGATATATCTTCATCCCCAATTCACAAGAATCAACCGAGAGCAAGATCTTGGTATTCCTGGGCTCCGTAAATCTAAATTGAGCTGGAGCCCCTCAGGCTTTGTCGGGAAATATATGCTCTCTGGTATTCGTTCTACAAAACCAATATGCGAAGAACGTGGTTTTCAAATTTTTGATGCAAAGGTGTTAAACGATGACAGCGTTCAGGAATTGTACAAAGCGTGTGAGTGGTCTGTTGTAGAAAGAGCACCCGAAAAATTAGCTTATGCGCTTGAACACTCGGACACAGTGCTCTCAGCATGGGAAAGAAATAAACTTGTTGGTATCGCCACAGCTATCAGTGATGGAGCACTTGTAGCCTACTTCCCGCACCTGCTCGTACATCCAGATTTTCAAAAGCAGGGCATTGGCGAGATGCTCGTGCAGTGCATGATAAAAAAATATGAATCGTTCGATCAGAAGATTCTTATTTCTCACAAGGAAGCCTTGGGATTTTATAAGAAACAAGGTTTTCAAATTTCAGACCCACACAAGGGTATGTGGATTCATAACAGTGAAGATCTATGAAAACAGCACTCAATATTCAAAATCTGCAAAAGACGTATGCCTCAGGAACGCAGGCTTTGAAAGGAATTTCGATTCAAATCAAAACAGGTGATTTCTTTGCGCTTTTGGGAGCAAACGGTGCAGGAAAATCTACCATTTTAGGGATCTTAACCGATACCATTACAAAAACCTCTGGGCACGTTTCTGTCTTTGGTCATGATATTGACTCGGCTTTTCCGCTCGCCAAGCAACATATCGGCATCATGCCGCAAGAATTTAATTTTGATGGCTATCAGACTTTAGAACGAACACTGAGTAACCAAGCTGGGTTTTTTGGCATGCCGTCAAAAGAAGCCGAGCAACAAACAGAAAAATGGCTGAAGAAAGTAAACCTGTGGGAAAAGCGAGACCAACCTGCCAACAGTTTGTCAGGGGGAATGAAACGCCGACTTATGCTGGCTCGTGCACTTGTAAATAATCCAGATATTTTAATTGTGGATGAACCAACGGCGGGAGTCGATGTCGAATTACGCCATGAGATTTGGGAGTTACTCAAAGAATTAAACACTGGCGGGATGACTGTTTTACTCACCACCCACTACCTGGAGGAAGTTGAATATCTCTGCCGAAATATGGCCATGATTCATGAGGGAAAAATAATTGCCGAAGACAGTGTGAAAAACTTGCTACAACAAATGCCTGACCGAGTTTACACTCTCGAATTCGCCACATCGCCAACCCAAGAGCAAATAAAACAACTCAACCTCGTTGACGTTCAAGAGAATCAAGCCCACGTTTCTATCCCTGAGAAAAAACCAATCACGGACTTTGTCTCCGATATGCATCAAGCGGGTGTGATAGTACGAGATATGCGCCCCAAAATGAATCGCATGGAGCAATTCTTTCTCCGAAAACTTAACGAATTAAGCGCATGAACACGTATCAGACTTTTACAGCTTTTTGGACTTTATTGCTCCGTGAAATTCACCGTTTTACACGTTTGTGGACACAAACGTTGATTCCGCCCCTTATCACCCAAACCCTCTATTTGCTGATTTTTGGTTCATTTTTAGGGCAGGCTTTGCCCGCTGTTGCTGGGGTTAGCTACACGGAGTTCCTCATTCCGGGAATGATTATTATGGCAATCATAAACAGCGTGTTTGTGAATGTCTCGATGTCACTCTTCCATGCCAAATTCATGCGTTGTTTCGAAGAGATAATTGTTTCAGGAATGCCTTACTGGACGATCTGGGCGGGGTTTAGTTTTGGTGCAGCGCTCAGAGGAATCATCATTGGTGTGCTGGTCTACTTGATTTCGCTCTTCTTTTTTCCACTTGGCATTCAGAATCCTGTGTTGCTCATAACAACCACATTACTCACGTGTTTGCTGCTAGGTAGTGGCGGGTTTTTATCTGGCCTCCTTTCACGTAATTGGGATGACTCTGTAATTGTGCCAACCTTTATTCTAACACCTCTCACGTACATTGGAGGTGTGTTCTACTCGATAGATTCTCTCCCAGGCATATGGAAGCAAATCTCTCTCTTCAATCCACTGTACTACCTTGTAGACGCCTTCAGAGCCAGTTTCCTGGGAGTATCCGAACAACCATTATGGATTGGCCTGAGTATGCTTATTGGTCTGAATATTTTGCTGGCATTTCTTTGTATTTGGTGCCTCAAAAAAGGGTACGGCTATAAATCTTAAAAGTATGAAAGAAAAAATTGCCATCATCGGGAGTGGCGTAGCTGGAGCTTCCGCAGCTTACTTTTTACAAGAACGATACGATGTAACTGTATTTGAGAAAGAAAAGTATTTTGGCGGTCATGTGCATACGCATGACGTAATTGATGAAGCTGGGAATAGTATCAAGGTAGATACGGGTTTTGTATTCTTCAATAAGCCTCGATATCCTTATCTGTTGTCACTTCTTGATGAATTAAGTGTCACGTATGAGAAGTCTCAAGTTTCTTTCGGTTTGCAAGTGACAAACAGTTGTCTCTCAGCAAATTCATGGTGGCAAACTGTTGCTCAATCAATCGAAAATAAAAAGGAGTATGAGAGGATTTTAGAAATGTTCTTTGATCGAGTTACAGATGATTTACCAACCATTGATTCTGAGATATCACTAACAGAATACGTGTGTCAAAATTTAGGACTTCCAATCTGGTTTTTAGAAAAAGTTTTACTCCCGCTTGCGGCTGGGGCTTGGTCTAATGATTTCTTGACCATGCAGTCTTACCAAGCTAAGCCAATTCTTTTATTTCTTGATCAGCATGGGTTTTTGGGAAAGAACATGCTTTTTGACTGGCTCTGCATCCCAGGTGGATACGACCAATATATTTCCGAGATTGTTCGACAATCAAATGTATGTTTTTTGAAAAATACACCAGTAAAATCAGTCACAATTGACGATGATTACGTTGAAGTGATAACAGATAAGGATTTTCACACATTTGATCGAGTTATATTTGCTTGTCACGCTGATACTGCTTTGGGGCTCTTGAGCAATCCAACCGCATTACAAAAAGCACTACTACAAAAATTTCACTTCCACGATAACCACGGATACCTCCATACGGATACTTCAGCCTGGAAAGATAAAGAGAAGATTCCAGCATTGATACTTCACACTCCAGACTCGACACCAGCGTGTCTCACATCACATCTAAACCCTCTACAAAACATTGAATCCAAAACTCCCTACTTCTTCACTCTTAATCCCACAATCGACATTTCAGTTGATAAGATTGTGAAGAAAATTACTTACAGGCATACATCTATAACGAGTGCTGTGTACGATGTCCAAGCTCAATTTGAAGATATAAACACAGAGAACCGAGCTCATTTTATTGGTGCATATTGGGGCAAAGCTTACCACGAGGATGGAGTTGAGAGTGCACTCAGATTGTCACATATTTTAGAATAAAGAGCCTACTACTCACTGCCCGCCCGATACACTTCATCGAGTGTTTTTCCATCCGCATTGCGCCACGACGTCCAGCCGTTTGAACTCGCTCCAGCGACAATGCAAGAGGCATAAGACGGTGAATTACAAGTGAGATTTTCTCGCAGTACTATGCAGCCATCATCCAGCGTATCTGCATGCTTTTTAATGACTTGTGCTCGTTCTTCAGAACCACGATATGACGCTGTTTCACTCGGTGAAAAAATAGATCCTGCCAAGAGCGTAAAACCATTCTCATCATAGATACCCTTTGCCTCACCGCCACGAGCGGAGTAGTACCATAGCTCAGCTTCACTTACATCTTTGGTTTGTATGATATCAAAGACGGGGTAGCCTAGCGCGGAGATGAGTAGTTTCACATCGGCAAAAAACTCTTCAATGATGGGTATTTTGAATTTATGCAGGTTATTGCGTGATGGGATAGTCGTATTAGTCAGTGTATATCGCTTAGCCGCCTTTCCCACTTCTACGGCTACTGATTCCATATATTTCACGTCGCTTTTCTCCAGGCTGTTGTCTTTGGCAATGAAGGCAATAGCCACTTCCCAAAAATCTTTCGTCTGATCATGGTTTTTTGCTCGCGTGTAGAAGTTCTCACTCTCTCCAATGTAGACCTGCTCACCGTTCTTTTCACATAAAAAATACAGAGCCGGTTGTTCTAACTCAGACAGCTGTTTGGATTCTTTGAGCTTGGCACGGGGTATGAGAATGGCTTTGATAATACGATTACTCAGCTCAACTTCTTTGATCCCATTCGGATTACCTTCACTTAAGAATATCGTGATGGTTTTTGCACCAGCGTTGGGGGTGTTATGGGTCGTGTTCATATGGCAACTGTTTGAAAGGATAAATACAGAAACGTTGCCAGAGAGAAGGATGAAACTACTTCACAATTTGCCAAAAGGAAGGCATATACAAAAACGCGAGGCAACGCCTGAGCTACCCACTTTTGATCCTCGCGGACACGAAAGATGGCAGGGGGGTTGCTCCATCTCTGTCGTGCTGGTGGTCGTACCACCAAAAGCGCGAGGAAATTTAGTTATCGAAAGTCAGTAGCTATAAGAAGTGTCTGTTTCTGAATTCAAATTGTCAAATAGAGCTAGTGTAAAAGACTTTTCTGTTTCACGAATGCATAGTTTGTCTTTCCGAGTAATACAAATGAAAATGCATCCAACTGCTCTGATTCCAGCTGGAAAATATCAAATTCATTTACGGGAATAAATTTTTGAGCAAGTTCCTTTGTACATTTAAAGCTCCCGTCCTGAAAACCCTCAATAACGGTTTGTTCTAAAACTTTAGTGGAAAGCTTTTCTGAAACAGACCATTCTATATCTGGTATCTTTTTGATTTTCTCTGCGGTGGATTCTAACTTCTCCTGCTCATTCAAATCTACAAGTATGATGCCCTTAGATGATAATTCTCCAAAAACATTCACCAATTTTTTTCGTTGATTTCGACAAAATGACTTTACAGCTGAAAGGGTTTTGCTGCGTTTAAAGTCTAAAAATATGACTTGATCAAAGAAAAAATCACCAAATTCTAGAGCCGTGATTACCTCATACTGTCCATTTTTTGCTGGTATCACAGCAACAGCAAATCCAATATTCTCACCACCATTATTTTGAATAAATGAAGATAATTTTTTTTCTCAATTATTCTTAATTTGCCTAAAAGACAAGGCCGTTGCAATACTTTGTCGAGATTATAGTAAGCGAGAGATATTTTTTTCATACCAACTCGAGACATCTCGGCTTGTATTGAATCATACGTAGGAAACTTTAATGGCCAACTTGGGCAGAGTTTATCATCAGAAATAGAGACCTGAGAGATCATCCAGTTATCATTCTCTCGGTTATTCCAAAATAATGACTTCAGTTTCCCTATTACACCATCTGGACCGTCATTTTGCCCGATAAATAAAAATTTCGTTTCACGGTACCTGCTTTCAAGCATTAACTTCTCAAGTGTAAAGTAGGTCATATCTATTTTTCGTTTTTTCTTTGGCATGATTGGATCAAATACGATGAGATCTGGTGCCAGTGTTTTTAGTTTTTCATGAAGCGATTTATCTTCAATGCTGATAAGAGAGAGGCTTGCATTTTGATCCTTGAAATACCATCCTCCACTTATTCCTACTCGTGCTCTAATCTTTGGGAAATCTTGAATAAGTGTATTATTGGAGAAGATGATTTTGCGAAAGTTTGCCCTGAGTATTTCAATTTCAGCATTGTTATCTAAGAGAATAACAACGGACTTCTTTTTTTCTGTTAGCAATGCCCAAATAGGAGCCGCGATACTTCCGATAAAGCTGAAAAATTAAAATCTTAAACGCAACACTTGAGGGAGTAACCTTCAAGTGCATGG
>JAHDHX010000026.1 GCA_020631075.1 Candidatus Altimarinota bacterium | reverse complement strand
GGTGGAGGGGTCGGCTCGGGGAATTGGGGTAGGCGTAGAGGGTCGAGTGGGAGTGGGAGGCGTTAGGGTGGCTGTGGGGGTGTATGTGGGTGTCTGGGTCGGTGGCGTGGTTGGCTGGGGGGTGAGTTGGCTAATGGCAGATTGGTAGCGAAGTTCGGCCGATTGGAGCTCAAGGCGTAGGACGGCGATATCTTCCGGCCGAATGGCGGTCGGTTGCATCGTGTCGAGCAGGGCGTCTCGGGTTTGGATGAGCTGGTAGGCGGTTTGTTCGCAGGTGGTGCGTTGCCAGGCGTTGGGGTTGCCTTGATCGATCCACCATTGGACGCATTTTTGATTTTCTTCAATTTGGTAGTCGTATTCGGTGGCTAGGGTGAGGCCGGTTGTGTTGGGGGTGGGTGTGGCGACGGCGGCCGCGTAGCGTGCCCGGGCGAGGTTGCGGCTGTTTTCTAGCTGTTGCAGGGTGAGTGGATCAGGGGTGGGATAGGGTGTTGGGGATAGCGGATAGGGTGTGTACGTAGGTTGTTGGGTTTGTGTTGCTGTCGGTGTTAGCGTGGGGGTGGGATCGGTGTTGAGTTGGCGGTGGATGTGGAGGCTGGCGAGTTTTTGGCCGGGGGTTATGGTGTCGCCCGGCCGGACGAGGATCTCGGTATCGATGTCGTAGATGGGGGTGCTTTTGATGGTGAAGGTGGCGGGGGTTGGTGTGGGTGGAACGGGGGTGGGCAAGACGGGGACTTCGAGGGTGAGGGTTGAGTAGGTGCGCTGGGCGACGGCCGGGGCGGTAAAAGGGATGATGAGACAAGCCATTGCCCCAATTGTAAAAACGCCTTCAGCTGTGGTTTTGGACTTGAGTTGAAGGAAGTAGAAGTTTGTGGGGTAGGGCCAGAGGAGGGGGACGCCTGTTCCAAAAATCATGTCGATGATGAGATGGGAGGCGTAGGCGGCGGTGAGCCATATCCAATAAGAATTGTAGAGCAGGAATGTGAGAAGAGAGATGAGGGACAGAGACAGGAGGCTGTGGGTGATGGTGCGGTGGCCAAAGCGGGATTCTAGGGGTTTGCTGAGGAAGGGGATGGTACGGCCGAGGGTACTGGTATGGCTGTCGATGTCTGGTAGTAGGCCGAAAAAGGCGGTTGTGAGGATAACGGGGAGGGGTGGGGGGTGATTGTTTAATCCCCAATGCCACATGAGTGGGGTGACGGCCGCGATGATGTGGAGCAGCGGGTGAAGGCGGCTGAGCCAAAGTTGTTGGTTGAGTCGATGGAACATAGGGGTGGTTTTTCGCGCAAAATTTTTTTCTATACGTCGATTCTGAAAATTTGTGTAAATGAAATAGCTGGGGGCAAATTTTTTTTGGCCGGGGGTTGCAAGGGGCGGGTCGCAGATTGATTTCGCTTGCTGGTACTTGATTCCCCGCCCCTTGCAACCCTACAAAACAAACTTGGGATAGGGAACTGTACTAAGCGTATTGGGGTGTTATTTTGTGGCGGGGAAGGCTTCGCGCACCATGCGGCTGACGAAAGGGCGGAGAATGAGGTAGCCAGCGAAAAGCATGATGGTGACGGTGTAGGAATCGACGAGGGAGTGCTGGGCCATGAGCATGGCGACGGCAAAGACGATGATGAGCCAGAGGAGTGAAACGCCAGGTTGGTTCTCGGTTTCGAGGGCTTGTAGCTCTTTGAGGCTGCCTTGCTCGATGTTTTGGGCGAGCATGACGGTGGTTTTGGGATGGCCGTGGGCTTCGCGCTCGATGTAGCTGAGGGCGGCGAGGCGGGAGCCGTTGGTGATGGCGGGGTCTAGGTGTTGATTGGCGAGGGTGCGGATAGTTGCTTTGGGTAATTTGGTGAGTTGGATGTGGCGGCTGCGGGCGAGGTAGGCGTTGAAGGTAGCTTGTTTAGTGGGTGGGACGGGGGTGACGTAGCTGACGGCGGTCTCGGCGGCGTAGGGGTAGATTTCGGCGATGGAGCCGTGGGTGCGACAGCTGGCGGTGTGGGCGTTGTCGACGAGCATGAGTGTGGGCTGGGCGGCGAGGGCGATGGCGGCCATGTCTGTGAGGTCGCCGATGTTGATGCGGCTGGGGACGATGCCGCCGCATTGGGTGAGGATGGCTTCGACGGCGGTTTTGTGGCTGTGGGAGGCGAGATCGATGTAGACGGTGCGAGGGTCTGCGGATCGGCCGAGGCTGTGTTTGTGTGTTTCGAGGGCGTGGGTGAGGCCGGT
>JAHDHX010000002.1:217035-224780 GCA_020631075.1 Candidatus Altimarinota bacterium | reverse complement strand
AACAAACCTCACAGAATTATTCCTCGAAAATAATCAACTCGCAGGTCCCATCCCGCCAGAGCTCGGCCAACTAACAAATCTCACAAGACTATACCTCTACAAAAATCAACTCTCAGGCTCCATCCCGCCAGAGCTCGGCCAGCTGACTAATCTCACAAGATTAGCCCTCTACAAAAATCAACTCTCAGGCCCCATCCCTACCAGCCTCACCCAGCTTGCTTCTCTAGAGTATTTCTACATTGACCAAAATCCAAACCTCACTGGCCCCCAAGAACTCAAACAAATCATCCTCAATGTCAGTAAAAACGTCGGAAACGTAGACTTCTATGGTATTGACCGCCAGACAGAGCTGACCGTCCTCGCCTGGCTCGATGACAAACGACGCAACATTAATAGAAAAATTTTACTTTCAGAAGAAGAATACCCTTCAAAAGAAGAGGTCATAGCCGAACTAAAATCACTGTAGAAAAACAAAAAAGAGTAACTACTCTCACCCCTCTTGCCGCAATATTTTCTCCATAGGCCGCCCACGGGCCAGCTCGTCGACCAGCTTGTCCAGGCAGCGCACTCGCCGCGTCAGTTCATTGTCTATCTCCTCTACTCTGCACCCGCATATCACCCCCGTGACCAGCCGACTGTTGGGGTGCACGTCCGCCCCAGCAAAAAGTTCGCGCAGCGTGCTACCCGCCTCTCGGTGCGCGACCAGCTCCGTGTCATCGTACCCCGTCATCCAGCGCAGCACCTCACCCAGCTCCGCCACCGTCCGCCCTTTCTTTTCTACCTTTTGGCAATAGCACTCATACACCTGCGCATACGACAGCGCAGCTATCCGTTCGTGGTGGGCGGGGGTCAGCTTCATGGGTCTTGGTTTTTTTACTCTATCCTAAGTCATTTCAACTCCTCACATGAGCAAATTCACTTCCCCCACGCCCCCATCCACCAGCAATCGACTCCATCCGCCAGCATATGCACACACAGCCCCAGGGCTACCACCCGCCACCACCCCCGCCCCAGAGCCGCCACACACACATACCCCGCCACCGCCCCCCAGCTATGGAACGTATGAAACCCCACACTGCAGCGCGTCGGGTCAAAGATCGGCGTCGCCCATAGGTGATCTACGTCCACCACCATCGTCAGCAGCATACCCCCCCACACGGCCCATACCCGCGGCCTATACCTCCACCACGCCACCACCCCAGGGCCGAGGAAATGCAAACCATAGTGCACCACTGTTTGCAGAGTGAACCACATCATAAGAAAAAAACACTAAAAACGAACTCCAACAACAGAGCATTATGTTGGTGGCGGAGGGAGAGGGATTACTTCATTGAAATTCAACGACACCTTTCGTGAGCTCCGCTGCGCTCCGCTTCCCGAACCCTAGGCTTGGGTTCGAATATCATTTCCAACTCGCATTTAGAAAAATCTTTAAAAGAAGCACCGTAATTATAACCCAATGGATCCAACGTCACGTTGGTGGCGGAGGGAGAGGGATTCGAACCCTCGGTACCGTTGCCGGCACTCTGGTTTTCAAGACCAGTGCATTCGACCACTCTGCCATCCCTCCGCGGGTCACAGACGCACGTTTTCACGCACGAGTGATTTTATAGCCCCCCCCGCCCCATCGGGCAACCCAAATTTCACCAAACCTCTCCACGCAGACCTGGCACACTTTCTTTTGCATACAAAACTTTTTCTTTGACACCCCTATTTTTATCATCTACCATCAATTCCGTATTTTCTACTCTTCTCTCTCACTTATGAAAAACACAATCAACGCATTCGTTTCAGGCGGCGCCGCCTTCGTCGCGGGCGAGGTCGTCGAAACCGCCTTCGCAGGCAGCTGGCTCGCGGGCATCATTGGGGCAGGCTTGGCGGCCGTGCTGGTCTACTTCTTGGCGGACACGGCCCAGTCACACCTCGCAGCCGAACCCACAGCTTAGTTTTCCACTCGCTTCGACTTATCGACAGCCCACTATCGAAGGTGGGCTTTTTTTTTGTGCTACTCCCCCCCCACGCACAGCTTCCACCGCCCCAACCGCCGCACCGACTCACGGTTGAGGGCGGAGGTGTCTGCCACCAGTCGCTGGTGCAAACCCGCAGGGTCACTCGGCATGAGGAAAACGTCCGTCCCCGACCCCAGCAGCACGTCATGGTCGTCACCCACCACCGCAGTGAACCCCACCATGTTCAGCGCGTCGGTCACACTCACCCCGCCATACCCCGCCTCGTGGCGCAGCGCCCCACGGGCCACCTGCGGGTGCACACTGGCGGGCCACTCGGGGCTCACCACTGGATGATTTTTTAGCAAGATATGCCCCAGCATCACCGCCCCACTGGCGGGCAGCACCGCTTCAAAATTTTCCAGCTCCGTCATCGCCCCTTCTATAGTCACCAGCTCCGTGTGACTGTCCCCGGCTATTTCCCCGTGCCCAGGGTAATGCTTCACCGTCGGCAGCACCCCCGCCGCGGTCAGGGTACGGGCCCAGACCAGCGCTTTGTCCGTCGCCGTGCAGTCGGGCGTGTCGCGCCACGCCCTTTGGCCTATCACATCCCTGTTCCCAGGGCGGTCCACCACTGGGGCAAAGACCCACTCCACCCCCACGTCATTCGCCCAGTCCGCCACCACTTGGGCGGTTTTGGCTACAGCCGCGCACGTCTCGTGCTCGGTCGCCCAGCGGGTCACGGGCGCGTCACTCACCCGCTGGGTCAAGAGTCCAGGCTCCGCATCGACCGCCACCCACAGCGGCCGCATGGCGATCTCCCGCAACCCAGTTATGTACTCCCGCGCGTCAGCCGTCGTCCACGTCCCCAGCAACATCACCCCCCCCGCGTGGCCATCTTGCACCAGCTTCTCTACCGTCTGTCGACTGGCATTTGTCGGCTCCACCGCCACCATCACCCGCCAGCTCACCCAGTCGGCCCACGGCAGCTGCTGCCCCATCACCCACAGGTCATGGTGCAGCCGCGGGTGCTCCCCGCGCAGGCAATTTTCCAGCGTCACCACGGGCGCATCTTCCAGCCGCGGCGGCACCTCCGCGCGGTGGGGGAGGGGAGTGCCCCCCGACCCCACGCAGGCACTCAGCCCCACACACAGCAGGCCCTCTCCCACCCAACGTCGCCAGCCCCGTCGCCCACGGCCCTCACCGCACATATACCACCGTGTCAGCTGTTGATTCCTCTACCACATACCCATACCCCCGCCCATCATACTCTTGCATTATTTCCCGCACCGCCTCCGCCGTGGCCCCCGCAGGCACCCGCTCCACCAGCCATCGGGCCAGGTGCCCTCGCCCCACCTTGGCGTGCACCGCCACTATCCGCGTGCTGCCATCGGCCCGCCGCTCGCGCAGCTGCACGTCTATCACGGGCCGCCCTATCTGGGGCAGGTCCACCACCGCGCTATACTCCTGCGAAGCCAAATTCACCACGCAGCTCGCCCCCACCGCCGCGCAGTCTGTCCGCAGGTCAGCCGTCAGCTTGTCACCCCACCACGCCCGCAGTTTGAGCTCAGGCACAGGGCTCCAGCGTGACTTCATTTCTAGACGATACGGCGCTATGTCGTCGAGCGGCCGCACCAGCCCATACAGGCCAGAGAGAAACCGCACTCGGTCTTGCGCCTTCGTCACCGCCGCCGCCGTCAGGGGGCACCCTTCACGGTACCCTTTACACACATCCCCATGGTAATGCCCCAGCGCAGGGCCAATCTGCGCTTCCCCCCATGCCGCATACCGCCCCGCGTTCAGGTCCCCCAGCTTGGGTGACACTCCCAGCACCCCCGCCAGTTCCTCAGGCGCACACCTCCCCAGCGCAGTCACCAGTTGTTCGGTTTCGACCGCCCGCCGTGGGAGCGTTGTCACACAGTCAGCCCACCACGGCTCCGCCACCGCAGTGAAGGTCTTTGCAGGCGAGAGTAAGATCATCATCCCCAACACTCTACCCATTTCGCTAGGGAGTGTGAACAAATTGGTTTGAGGAAAAAAAAGAGAGATTTTTGAGCGAAAATGGGCGCGTAATTGCCGCCTTGATGGATCAAGGCAAAAATACGCAACCATTTTGCAGCCAAAAAGATCCTTTTTCCACTCAAATCCCTCCTTATATTTCAGGATCAATCTACTTTTCCAATTTGTGAACACTTCCTAAAAGATTACCTCCCCAATCCCATCATTTTTCCTCCACCCGCCACAGCGCTTTGGCTGCCGCATCACACTCTTTGTACTCTTCTACACATTCATATTGCTTTACCCCACTGCTCTGCATCACATCATTGAAATTCATCTCTTCCTCCTCATCTATTAGCCCCCCCACCGCCTCCAGCACCGTGCTCACCTCTACACAGCCCCGCAGTACCTCCTTCACATCCACCAGCGTTTGCATCACGCATATATCTCCCCAGTACCCACACACCACCACCTCATCCACATCTTTCTCCAGCACTATTTCCGACAACGCTCGCCCGCCGCCCCGCGGGGCCACCTGTTGCTCCCACTCACTCAGTGGCATCACCCCCGCCTCCGCACTACACTGGGTTTTAATGTAAACCCGCTCACGCAGGTCGCCTTGCATCATCACCGCTGGGTGGGTCCGATGTTTCAATTCTCTCTCTTTATGTTCATGAACCGCTTCAACGATCATCACCTCATCCCCATTTTCCAGCGCATGACTGACCAGCTGCGCCACCGCCCCCACCGCAGTTATCATCCGCTCCTCCACATCAATCCAAGGCATGATTCCCTCCGTCGGCAACTCATGGTGTTGCACATCGATCACACACAGCAGTTTTTTACTCATCAAAGTCTTTTTAAAACTTATTCAAGATAAATCAACCCCAAACCCACTTCCCCCACCTTCCCCCTGTCTTTTATACTTACTCCTGAATTTCACCCTACCGCACCCCATGCTCACGCTCAGCCCCACCCTTGTCTCTGGCGCGACGGTCATCGTCCGCACCGACATGAATGTTCCCCTCAGCCAGGGCCACATCACCGAAGACACCCGCATCCGTGCCTGCGTCCCGACGTTGCGGTACCTGCTCGACCACGGGGCCCAGCGCATCCACGTCCTCACACACCTCGGCCGGCCCAAAGGCACCACCACCCCCGACCTCAGCACCGAGGTCCTCGTCCAGCCTCTGTCCGACCTCCTCGGCGAGTCGGTCGAATTCCGCCCCGATTTCACAGGGTCCACCAGTCGCATCCAGCTCCACCAAAACCTCCGCTTCGACCCGCGTGAAAAAGCCAACGACCCCACCATCATCGACGAGCTCATGGGCCTCTCACCCACCCTATTTGTCAATGACGCCTTCGCCGTCAGCCACCGCGCGCACGCCAGCGTGGTTGGCTTCGCCGATCGTCTACCCTGCGCCGCAGGCCACCTTCTGCAAGCCGAGATCAACGCCATGTCCCCCTACCTCGCCAGCCAGCGCATCGAGGGCCTCACCCTCATCGTCGGCGGGGCCAAGATCGACACCAAGATCCCCCTGCTCAAGCAATTCGCCGCCACCGCCGACCACGTGCTGGTCGGCGGCGCCTTGGCCAATACCTTCCTCAGCGCCCAAGGCTACGACGTCGGGCAGAGCCTCTACCAACCCGAACAGATCGACACCGCCCGCGACATCATGTGCCAGTTTGACACCGTCCACACGGGCCTGCATATGCCCATCGACGTCATCTGCGCCGACGACGTCCAGTCCACTCAGACGGCAGACGTCCCCATCGAAGACGTCTGCGGCGATATGCGCATCTTCGACCTCGGCCCCCACACCATCCACAGCTATAAAGAAATCATCGCTCACGCCAGCGCCATCATCTGGAACGGCCCCGTCGGCCTCAGCGAGTTCCCGCCCTTTGCCACAGGCACGCGTGAGCTCCTCCAAGCCCTCGCCAACAGCCCCGCCACCACCATCATCGGCGGCGGCGACACGCTTCAGGCCATCGCCGACTTCGGCTTCACCCAGTCCCAGTTCAGCCACGTCAGCACGGGCGGCGGGGCCATGCTGGCCTTCCTCGGGGGCGAGGCCCTCCCAGGCATCACCGCGCTGAGTGCAGAGTAAAGGCACACCTAGACACGCTCCACTTTACACTCTACCCTTCCCGCGATTACTATTTTTATCTCCTTCCCACCCAGTTCATGAACCTCCACACCGACCTCCCCCTCGACGCTGGCCCAGACGGCCTTTTTCACGCCGTGGTAGAGATCCCCAAACACGCCACCGTCAAATACGAATACTCCGAGCAATACAGCTGCGTCATGGTCGACCGCATGTTCAAGACCCCCGTCCAGTACCCGCAAAACTACGGCTTCTTCCCCCAGACATGGAATAAATACGACAACGACCCCATGGACGTCATCATCATCACCAAGCACCGCATCGAGCCGGGTGTTGCCGTGCCCGTGCGCATCGTAGGTATGATCGAGATGGACGACACGGGCGAGCTCGACCATAAGATCTTGGCCGTCCCCGCAGGCGACCCCATGCACATCGCCGCCCGCGATTTGTCAGACATCCACCCCGAGCTCATCGCCAACCTCGAATGGTTCCTCGGCCACTACAAGGACCGCGAAGACGGCAAGTTCGTCAAAATCCTCGGCACCAAGAACGCCCAAGACGCTCTCACCTTCCTCGAAGAGTGCCGCCAAGAGTACCTCACCCACCACGCCCCAGCGTAAGAGACTCTTCAGCCATAACCAAAAACACCACTGTGGTTACTCCTCTTCAGTGGTGTTTTCTTGAGCAATATCATCACTATGCTCCTCTGTTTTAAGAGTCATAACAAATTTTTTTTCAAATTCACGTAACATACTCTTAAACTCAGGATTCAAATCGTCTCTATCAGCCATAGTCCTATATGATCTTACTTCCGCCATCACAGACCCCAGATTCTTCCCATCTTGCACAAGGTGCCTCTCGTTTATTGGCACATATTCTTTTATCAGGTCAACCATGTGCTTCGCCACACCATGTGACTGAATCTCTTTAAACAAATCCTGAAAATAATCTGGACAGACTCTCCCATAAAATAAGAGATATTGAACCATGATCGAAATTTTTTGATCTATCAAACTAAGAAGCTCGTATCGTGGCAAAGTATTATAAAAATTAAATGAAGGAAGAAATATAAAATATTTATCTTTTTTCTTTACGTCCATTTGTTTATGAGCATACAATTTATGTCTATAGGTAGAGATTATCTTACTCAAATCACAGTTACGCAATTCTTCTATCTTTTCTTTTGGTATGTAGTGTAACCTTTGTAAAGTCGTGCCAACCTTCTTTGATGACCAATGGTCCAACCCCAAGATGGCACAATAATGTAAACACACCATCGAAAATGTATTCATTATCAGTAAATTCTTAGCACTTCCTACAAAAACATTCTTCTCATGGGCCGACCAATCTTCAAAATCTCTCAGCAATACTCTCAAGGCACTGACATTGGTAAACATCACTCGCAACAGGTTAAACGTTTCTTCCCGAATTTCACTTTCAGATCGCATAATTCCTAATATTTATAAATAAATTTACAAAAAAATAGTAACAATATTCTAAATACAGGCAAGGAATATATTTGAAATTCAGGAGTAAAACAAAACGGTCCCACAGTGGTTCGCTGACCAAGTCCACCAAACCTCCCCACTACGGAAAAATTCTTGACCAAAAAACCATATCAGCGAATACGTCGCCAGTGTGCCGTCCGACCAGCGGGAGGACAAACCGCGGCGACAGTATTCAAGATGACAGG
>JAHDHX010000002.1:131461-216935 GCA_020631075.1 Candidatus Altimarinota bacterium | reverse complement strand
CGGATCTCAACCAGCTGCGCAGCAGCGAGAATCTGAAAATACAGGTTATCACAATCTAAGGAGCGAATACGTCGCCAGCGTGCCGTCCGACCAGCGGGAGGACAAACCGCGGCGACAGTATTCAAGATGACAGGCTGTCTGTTGCAGACATCCGAGGTGATCGCGCCACTTGACTCATCGCCCAGCGATCGCCGAGGAAAGAGCAGCGGGAATCTGAAGTGCAGGGAGTGATAGCGACCCGCGCGGATCTCAACCAGCTGCGCAGCAGCGAGAATCTGAAAATACAGGTTATCACAATATAAGGAGCGAATACGTCGCCAGCGTGCGGTCCGACCAGCGGGAGGACAAACCGCGGCGACAGTATTCATGAATGACTGATTCAGACATCCGAGCGAGTCGCTCTGTCTGTGACAATTTCAGGCTCGCGAGGAAAGAGCAGCGGGAATCTGAAGTGCAGGGAGCGATAGCGACCCGCCTGAAGATTGCCCAGCTGCGAGAGCGAACCACGGTTCGCTAAAACCTGGACTTTATTTCTTCTCCCCCCATCCCATTTTGTTCCGCAAAGTTTTGAAGTAATGTGACTTTCTCAGACGGATAAAATTAGCCGTTCGAGTGGCGCGTTGCACAGCCACTTCGTCATCGGTCTGCAGCTGGAAATGCAGCTGCCCATCGACAGTCATGCTGATGGTCTGCGCCCGCGAGTCAAAGCTAATATGCAGCAGCTGGTCCTCTGGCAGCACTATCGGCCGATGCGTCAGGGAATGCGGGGCCACAGGCGTGACCAATATATTCCGCAATCCAGGGTAGATAATCGGCCCCCCCGCACTCATCGAGTAGGCAGTCGAACCCGTCGGCGTGCTGAAGATCAAGCCATCAGAGCGATACACCGACAAGATCCGACGGTTTGATTTCACCCGAAAATTCGTCAGTCTGGCCAGCCCCCCATGCCCAAACACAATCTCATTGAGCCCATACGGCCGAAAGATTTTTTCTTTTTTCCCGTGGTGGTTTTTTCGGTACACAAAGGCCTTGAGCAGCATTCGTTCATCCACCCCAAAGTGCCCCGCCATGATCTGCTCCAAGCCCTCAAACGCATTCTCAGGTGTAAGCTCAGACAAAAACCCCAGCGTCCCGAAGTTAATCCCCAGCAAGTACCCATCCTTCTTTTGCAGGTTCCGCACCAGTTTCAGCAACTGCCCATCCCCCCCGATAGCGATTTTCAGGTCATACGCCTTTTCATCCACCGCCCGATCTATCGCTTGGTCCAGCAGCTGCACCGTGCGAGCATCCCCGACAATTTTCTTTACTTTATACCGCGACTCCAGTCGGTGCACCAGTTCATAGAGAAACTTCCGCTCCGCCTTCTCCTTCGAGGGCTTATGGTGGGTATAGATCGCCACGGAACGGATCTGAGGTCGCAAGGCAGGGTTCATAGCAGCAAGCGCAGGCAAAGAAAGCCACATCACTCTATAAGCGGCGAGAGCACTTGTCCAATCCGCACCACGTCCACCCCCGCCGCCAGCGCCAGCCACCAGTCACGCGACGTCCCCCCACTGGTTATCCCTTCGGGCAAGTGCAGGTCTTTCAGGCGCACCAGCTCCGCATACTCTGCCAGTCGCTGGTCGTCGGAGGCGTCCGCCCAGCTCATCGTGCTCAACCCGACTACTTCCAGCCCCAGTCCCGCACATTTCCTCAGAAACTCCGCCACCACCGACGGGAGTATCCCCGCTTTGCTCGGGTCACCCCCGACATTCACCTGCACGAGGCACCGCAACCGTGCCGCCCCTCCCTGCAAACTCGCCAGCCGCACCGCGTGCCGCTCCGCACACAGCGAATGCACCACGCCACAGTGCTCGACTACAGCTGGGAGCTGACGGCCCTGCAACCGCCCGATCCAGTGCGTGGTGTCACGGGGCAGGGGAGTGGCCGTCACCTTCTCCACCCTATTCTCCCCTCGCCCCCACACCGCAGGGTGCCCCTTCAGCTTGGCCCACAGCGCGGCCGTATTTTCACTGTCATAATACTTCGTCACCACCACCGCCCGCGCCCCCGCCGCGGCTATCTCGTCCAGCACCGCCATCGCCGTCAGGCCAGCCTGGTCAATAAAAATAGACATTTTAACAAAGAAATTTTTAGAAGAGACAGAAGCAAAAAATAACTAAATCGAATCCCACCAAAGGTTAAATGTCATGCGTTGAGCAGCAACAAGGGAAGCGTCAACCACACGAACCGCAGAAATACTGAGAGAATCATAAATAATTATGGCAAGAGTATCCTGCGTTAAGATTACGTCTGATTGCAGTTCATGGTAATTTGGAAGAATTTTAATTTGATGATGATTATTATTGTATCTTTCACGGTATATATTCGCTGCATTTGAAGGTGAAATAAGTTCACGAGCAGGGATATTGTGTGACTGAATAAATTTAGGAATAAGATCATGATAATCTGGCAACGTCTGCTGAACTAATTCAGCATTAAAATATGCATCTATCTGACTCATAGACTTCAATAAATGATCATATAGTCTCTTTACACCATTTTCCCCTACATACGCTTCCGCCATGGGTGTTAATGATTTTCCTTTTTTAAGCGATTGAAGCTGAGGCAATATATCGGCAAAGTCATCAATGATTGTTCCAATCTCATTTTTTTTCTTTTCCAACAAAGTAGGAATTTCCTCAGGTGGAACGGGACGGATTTGCATCATTGCACCACGGGTTTCAATTGTAATCAAACCAGCATTACGAAGCTGTGGAATGAGGCTATAGACACTCGTTCTAGGTAATCCAGACAAGACGGCAATACGAGTCACAGTTTGCGGACCGTTTTTTACTAAAGCCATATACACAGCTTGAGCCTTAGACCCAATATTTAAACATTCAAAGAAATTCATTTGTGTTGTCTGATTTTTTCGACAACTGAATTATGACTTATTTAAAAAGAAAATCAAAACATCTGCGACTAACATATCGAGCTATTTACAAAAAAATCAGACAAATATATTATTAAATTGTTATTTTAAGTATCGAGACACTTTTGGAAGAGGACGATTCCTCTTAATTCAGTTTTAAAAATTATCACTCTGTAAAAAATTGTGAAAAATTTTTAGACAAAAAATTAATAAATCAAAAAAAAATCGTCATGAAAAATGAATTAAACAACAAATTAGTATTTGGCATCTCTATGCCACTCATTTTATTCTATGTAGCATTAGGCTTTCCGAGAAAGAATTTCTTCGGAACAGAAAAAAACACTGATTTGATAACAAACGTATTTAAACAATTATTGTCACTAATATTCACTACGTTAGTAGTGTATAATTACGGTGAAATACTGACCAAAGAAGTGAGTCAATTCTTTTTTACAGGCTTTTTAGCAGCCTGGTTCTTCCTTACATTTGGTGCCTTAAGCCAAAGTCACCAGAAAGTAGGCATTGTGCTTACATGGTGCATGCTATCCCTTTTACAGATTTCCTTCTGGGGGTTTATGTACAATATGTACAAAGAACAAGGAGAGATAAATCCTGAATTTTGGATAGGAATTACAGTCCTATTCCAAATATCACTGCTCTTTTTTGATTCATTAGACATCTTAAAAATTGGTCTAGAACCAAAACAGGCCAAAATGGCCGATAAAATCAATGAAGGTTCAATTAGGGTAGAAATGGATCAAGAATAAATAATGTAAGAAGATATGATGAATTCAAATCGTCCTCTATCTTCCAAAGGTGTTTCAGATCTTCACACACCACTCACTCCCCCCTCACCACGCGCGGTCGCTCACCGTGCGTCACCCACACTACACATTGCCCTTTTTTTATTTCGTTTCTTGTGACTCTTTCCCTTATCCTCCGCATGATCAAGATTCTACGAAATGACCACCCCACCCCTCCGTGTCTGGCTCTGGGGCACGCCCGCCCTGGCCGTACCCAGCCTCCACGCCCTGCACGCTGACCCACGCATTCACCTCGTCGGGGTCACCACCCCGCCGCCCGCCCCGCGTGGTCGGGGCCAACGGCTCACCCCGTGCCCACTGCACACCGCGGCGGAGTCCCTCGGCCACACGGTCACCCACGCTCGCACCGCCACGCAGGTCGACACCCTCTGCCAGCAACACGCCGCGCAGGTCGACGTCGGGGTCGTCATCGCCTTTGGCGTGCTTTTCCGTCAGGCCGCCCTCAGCACCTGGCCCCTGGGCCAGGTTAATGTCCACTTCTCGCTGCTCCCCCAGTGGCGCGGTGCTTCCCCCGTCCAGTCCGCCATTCTCAGCGGCCAGTCAGAGTCAGGCATCACCCTCCAGCGCATGGTCAAAGCCCTCGACGCAGGGCCTATCCTCTGGCAGCACCGCACCGACATCACCCAGCAGCGCACTTCCGCGCTCTGGCCCGCCTGGGGCGAGGTGACCGCCACCCACCTCGTGTCGGTTTTGCTCGACTACCAGCAAGGGGAAATCACCCCCACCCCGCAAGACTCCACCCTCGCCACCACCTGCGGCAAATTCACCAAGGCAGACGGCTACGCCGACCCCCGCACCATGACCGCCACCACCATCGAACGCATGACCCGCGCCTTCGACGTCTGGCCCACCACCAGCGTGCTCACCCCACTGGGTCGGGTGCGGCTGCACGACGTGTCGCTGCCCCCCGCGCCCGACACAGTCCCCCTGCCGTGTGCGCAGGGCACCACCCTGTTTGTCCACACCCTGCAACTCCCCAGCCGCCCGCGTGCCCACGCGCAGGCCGTCCTGCGCAACCACCCCGACCTCTTCGCCCACTTCTCCGCATGACCCGCCTCCTACTCCTACTCACACTCCTCCCTTTCCCAGCCCTCGCTCTCTGGGGAGGCGACACCATCACCGTCATAGCCACCGTGCAGCACACCGACAGCACCAGCCTCACCACTCGGGGCGAGGCACTCTCACCTGTCACTTACACCCCACCTTCCCCACCTCCGCCCGCTTCAGTCGCTCCAGTTGCTCAGGTTGCCCCCCCCGCGCCTGACGTCCCCCCCAGCCCCCACCCCCCTGAGCTCACCATCATGAGCTTCCGCCAGATGCCCCTCATAGGCACCGACTTCCAGCTCATCGCCGAACGTCAGCGCACCGACACCCACGTCGAGTACGACATCACCTACCGCAGCAACGGGCTGCTCATCACGGGGGTCTACGCTCACCCCACCGTGGGTGAGGGCCCGTGGCCCGTGGTCATCCTCAACCACGGCTGGTACCCGCTGGACAAATACACCTCTGGCCACGGTATGGCGCGTGAGCGCGCCTTTTTTGCTGACCACGGCTACGCCGTCCTCCACAGCGACTACCGCGAGCACGCCGGGTCAGACACGGGGCACGACCCGCGCAATCTCTACGACGGCACCCTTGGCTACAGCGTCGACAGCTTTAACGCCATCCAAGCCCTCTGCACCGCTCGCCCCGCCCAAGCCGACTGCGACCGACTGGCCCTGTTTGGCCACTCCATGGGGGGCGACATCGGGCTCAATCTCCTCACTGCCCACCCCACCACCTTCGACGCCGCCACCCTCTACGCCCCCGCACACACTGACGCCTGGCATAATTTCAACCGCTGGAAGCACGACTACCCCTACGGACCCAATACGCTTGAGCACTGGGGTGAGGCCCCCACTCACGGTGAGCACCCCTGGCGACTGGTGTCCTCTGGCACCTACCTCGATGAAATCCAAACCCCCACCCTACTCTTCGTCGGCGCCCTCGACGGCGAGAAAGACACAGACGTCCCCGCCCAGTGGGGGGTCGAGCTCGCCTTTCGGCTCCGCACCCTGCAAAAAAACTTCGACTTCGTCTACTACCCCCAGTCAGGCCACTTTTTCGACGACCCCGACTGGACAGACATGATGCAACGCACCCACACCCACTTCCAGTGGAACTTCGACCAGCAGGTTGAGCAAACCATTGAGGACGATACAACATTGTATCCGTACTAATTTCAAAGAGTTATACGCTCATCACTCCCTTTGACACTGAAACACTGATACCTATAATAATAACATGACCACACTCACCCTTTCGCTCACGCCTGAAGAAAAACGATACATCAAGACCAAAGCCGCCCTCGCTGACACCTCTATGAAAGATCTCATCTTGTCATCCATCGGCTGGTCACCCGCCAATGGCAAAAAGCTAAACCAAGCCAGTCTTGAGTCAATTACTGAGTTTGAAACAGGTAAGAATATTGAACGATACTCACCACAAGAGTTCACCGAATTTCTCGAGTCATGCTAGAAGAGAAAAACTGGGAGATTCACATCAGCTCTCGATCAAAAAAAGATATAAAAAGACTAAAGTAACAGGGAAAGTCCCTTGCAAAACTAAATGAAGTTTTACAACTCATTTTGGTAGACAATTTAAAACCGCATCATCGCCCTCACCGACTCAAAGGGGAATTCAAGGACTATTTTGAGTGCCACATCGAACCAGACTGGCTGCTTTTATATCAAAAACAATACCCCATTCTGAGAGTTATACGCACAGGCACTCACAGTGACGTGTTTCGAAAGTACTAAAATAGAGAATTGGAGCGGCCGTGGAGAGAGATGTGAAGTGCATCACACCATCGACGGACTCGCTCCCAATGGTTTTTGCCTGAGACATCATTTCTCTGGCTATAAATCAGCTGGGTTTTAAAGATACCAACCCAGCAAACACAAGTGATGCCATGAAAGACAACAATACAAAAAACAGTAGGATTGCTACCACTTTTTGTTCGTATGTGTAGGTTCCATCTCTGTTAGAAAATACTCTGAAAAGGTATCGCATTAACAAGAGAACAAACCCTAAGCAGCCAATAATAGCTATAAATTCCCAATTCATGACTATTGATTTACAGACTCCAGAACCACCTGAAGCCTTCCCCAAACATGAAAAAATCAAATCTGAGCAAGACCACAGGGGAAACGATTACCTCAAAAAGCGAATATAGATTAATTATAAAAACAAGAAAATCAACCCCAAAAGAAACGAGGATAAATTTGGTATAAGTGGTGGGCGTAGAGGGACTCGAACCCGCGACCCCCTCGGTGTAAGCGAGGTGCTCTAGCCAGCTGAGCTATACGCCCACGTGTGTTTGCATCTCTGTCTGAGAGACATTCTGTTACCAACCAGCCACCCAAGACAAGGGCCACTAGCCGTGGTACACGCAGTGTTTTTATGTCTCCCCAAAGAGCCAAACGAGTGTAAGAAGAGCAGGGGAGTGACGCAAATCTTTTTTTGGGCAACAGAGCACAGTGCCCGCCCCCCGCTTCAGATAAACCGCATCACCCCCCACAGCAGGGCACCACTCACGGCGCCCGCCGCGTGCATCAACAGCGACACCCCGGGCAAGAACCCAATCACAATGTTGAGCCCCACCCACGTCAACAGCTCCTGCCCCACGTCACCCCGCCCCCAGAGCGCCAGCGCCGCAAAGGTCATCAGTCCGAGGCCGATCCCCGAAAACCCCAGCGACGGGTTACGGCCAAACACATACCCAAACCCCACCAGCAACCCCCACAGGGCGATCATCAGCACCCCAAACCGTAAGGGACCCAAGCGGAGCTCCAACAACGGCCCGATCTGGTAAAACACCAGCAAATTCATCCCTAAGTGCCACCAGTCCAGGTGCGACCAGTGGGTCAACCACGCGCCTGCGTCCAGCCGCCCCGGCCGCATGATGTACGGCGCCCCCAGCACACTGAGGTGATTAAGCGCAAAGACAATCAAGTTCGCCATGATGATCCCCACACTCAGGGGCGCCCGTTGCAGCATCGTCACTATATCCATGGTCTTACTTGTGCTTAAGAACGCGACATTTCCAATAACACCCGCTCCAGATCCACTTGTTTGAGAGCCCCAGGCACATTGCGGGTCTTGCCGTCAGGGCCCACCAGCCGCATGAAGGGCGTCCCCCGTGCTTTCAGGCTCCGCGCCGTGGCGGAGTGCGCCGCAATTATCTGATCAGGCAAGTCTGACGCCATACACGTCGCGAAGTCGGTCATATCTGCCCCCACCGCTTCGGCAATGGCCTCAGCCGTGCTCTGGGCCGTCGCCCCGAAGTAATCATCAAAGTACCGATCATGAAACTCCGCCCCCACCCCCTGCTCCGCCGCACACACCTGCCCGCGGTGAATGGCCCGATACTGCGTGTAAATCATAAAATGCTTCAGCTCCACCACCACCGGCACTGCCGAGGTTGCTTTCACCGTCTCGATCGTGTCATGCAACCGCTTGCAAAACCCACACCCATAGCTGAAGTACTCTTCGATCGTCACCGCACCCATCTCTGTTTCCACCATCGGTTCTATCACCACTGGCGGCAGTGTGGGCGCATACCCCGCCAGATGCAGCTGATAGAGCATCACCGCCATGTCCGCCCGCGTCACTACCTCACTGGCCCCTATTCCCGCCCGCGGGGTGGCGTCCACCGCGGCCAACGCTTTCACATACCCCGTGTACCACGCCCAGCGCTCATTCGGCGCAGGGGTCGGCACGGGCACACCGTGCAGCTCGACCACTATCTTGGCCGCCTCCGCATAGTTTATGTCCCCATTGGGCCGCACCACGTCCCCCAGCCCCGTAGCTGCGTCTGGCGCGTCCCCCGTCACCACCCCCCGCACGGTCGCCTGCCACAGATACGGCGCATACCACGCCGCGGGCTCGATGTCCGCAAACGGCACCCCACCGAAATACCCCCAATCATAATCAGGCGGCGTGTCACCCCCTTGGGCCGCGCGCATCGTCATCGTCACAAATTCTGCTCGGTTGAGACGCTTCAGCGGCCGATACGTCCCATCTTGGTACCCCTCCACCACCCCCACAGACTCTACGTACTCTATCGCTGGGGCAAAGCTCGACGTCGGCAGCACGTCCGTGAAGGCCCCCCACGCCGTCAATGGAACCAAGAGTAAACTCAACCCAGCTGCCCAGACAGTCCGTGTAGTGTGTGCGTTCATGTGTATGCGTAATGAGTAATCACCCCCACCATAGGCCGCCCCTATCGCCTTCACAAGCCCCACAGTGTAGCGCACGTCACACAGCAAAAACCCACATGCTTGAGGGGTGAGCCTCGGGCACGTGGGTTTTCAGGTAGGTCTTTCACAGTCAAGGGTTGACTGAGCGGTCAGGTGGGGTCCAGACTATCTTCAAGTAAATATCAAAGACAGCACAACTCAAAATGTTTTTCGTGGCGAGTCACCACGGAGCATAACTGTAAAAATACTCTCAATCCAGTTATCAATCCTCAGGAGCGAGGCGCACAAACTTGCGAAACCAACAACCCAGTTTCTTATGCAGTCCGTGACACTCATCGACCAGCCAGACGCGAGAGAGCAGTCTGTTGTGCATACGCACTGGTCAGTTTTGGATTTCGGTCTCTTCTTGCCTCCCCGCGAAGGGAACACAACATATGCTCGAGACCCAGGGAATCTTTGTCCCTGTCGCACCCTAGGCATTTAGTTTAGAAGCAAGCGTCATCACTGACATTGCCGCCAACCTCACACACCAGAGCAGACTCCAGATGGCCGTTCAGGTGAAAGATCCAAGCGAAGCAAGAGCAGTGGATAAAAGTCACGCTATTTCTACCAGAGCATCATCGTCATTGCGTTGATGGTGGCGGAAGCAACTTTTTCTCCTCAAGCTTCAAATCATTATAGTCACAGTTTTCTGTTTTTGCAAAGGTAATTTTGTACTTTTTCTAAAATGTGGAGCGAAGAGTATCCAACGTTGAGACACGCAAAAGTTTCCACACTAATACTTTTGACCAAAGCTAATACCATCCTCTATGCTACTAGTACACCAGTTGTGACACAACCTCTACGAGGAAGCTTGCTTCCTTTGTGCCACATCACAGACTCGGCGCTTAGCGGCGCTGAGTCGTTCCTATATTGCTCAAAAAACCATGAAAAGAGTGCTAATTGTTGCAGACGGGTACAACATATATTGTGGCGTTCAGCACAGCACAAAGCGAAAGTGGCTCGACATTTGCGGTTTGGTACAAAGACACCTAAGAAGAGATGAAGCAATCGTGCGAATGCTTTACTTCACTACGATGCACCCAAGCAACAAATCAAAAAAGATAACGCACGCAAAGTACATCAAAGAGCTAAAACGCACGGGGTTTGAAGCCCACACTGGTCGATTTTCTTCAAAAATAAAAACAATAAATAGTCAGAAAATTAAAACAGAAGACTTATCTGAGATTGAAAAAGACCTACTACAGAAGCTTCAAAACACAGAGTTAAAACTTGAAATGAACGAAGAAAAGGAAGTGGATGTCAGGATGGCAATAGAGATTGTCCTCGCTGCCGAGCGAGCTGAATTTGACACCCTCTACCTCATTTCAGGTGACGGTGACATGGTGCCAGTTATCCAAAAGATAAAAGAAATTAACCCACAGATAACCTGCACAGTCATGCGTCCTTTAAAAGCCAAGCTCAGCTATCGCCTAAAAGCTGTCGCAGACAAGATCGTCCTCCTCAACAAAAGAGATTACGCAAACAACCAACTCCCCAACTCACCCTACCCCAAAAAGTCGAACTCAAAAAAAGCCTCTGTGTAGAGGCTAAAGAGGATTTTACTCCGAGGATTGACGATTGGCAGTGCCACGGGGAATCGAACCCCGGTTACCAGGATGAAAACCTGGCGTCCTAACCACTAGACGATGGCACCGCGTTTGTGTTTCAGAGCTGGCCGATACTATGAGTGTAGTTTTCTGCGGTCAAACTTTTTTTCCGCGAAGTGCCCTCCCACCGCGCCCCCGCACACTCTATACTGGCACAGACTCACCCGCGCCTCATGTTTTCCCTCACTCGTCGGACTATGATTTTCACGCTACTGGGCTTGTTGCTGTTCGCTGGCCTCCTCTACGTCCTCGGCTCACAGCTCTACGTCCGCTCACTCGACACTCCTCCCTACCGCGTCGCTGACCCCCAGCCCACCGACTACCAGATCCGCCAATACGCCCCCTACCTCGTCGCCCAGACCGAAGTCCCCCTCAGCGACGGCGACCACCTCAACGAAGGCTTCCGACGGCTCGCTGGCTATATCTTCGGTGGCAACGCTGGCCCCGACGGCCAGCCCCAACCCATCGCTATGACCACCCCCGTCCTCGACCAAGCCGCCCCCACCGCAGGCAGCGACACCCGCACAGTCATCTTTTCCCTCCCGCCCCAGTGGCGGCTTGACTCCGTCCCCACCCCCGACGACCCCCGCGTCGAAGTCGTCGAGCACCCAGGCGGCCGCTTCGCCGTCTTCACCTACAGCGGTGCCAGGCAAGCCACCACCGACCAAGCCATTCAGACCTTCACCACCGCTCTCATCCGCGACGGGCACCTCACACCCGACACCGCGCCCAGCGCCCAGTTTGACTTCGCCTACTACGACCCCCCCAGCACTCTGCCCGCCCTACGGCGTAATGAAATCCTTTTCCGCCTCCCCCCCACACCATGATCCTCTACCTTCTCCTACTCTTCGGCCTCGCTTTCGTTGTCTATGTCATGAAAAAATAACCCCATGCCCGAGCTCCCCGAAGTCGAAACCGTCCGCCGCTCACTCTTGCCCTACATCGTCGGGAAAGAGATCAGCAGCGTCACCCCCCACCACCCCAAGACCATCCGCCACAGCCCCCACCTGACCGAAGCCCTCATCGGCCAGTCATTTACCGCGCTCGACCGCATCGCCAAGCTCCTCATCTTTCCCCTCAGCTCAGGCGACAGCCTCATCACTCATCTCAAGATGACCGGCCAATTTTTTTACGACAACGGCCAGTCAGTCACAGGCGGCGGCCACTCCATGACAGGCGAAAACATCACCGCCCAGACCAAGTCCCCCCTCCCCACCCTGCCCCCCTTCCCGCACCGCCACACACGGCTCAGCCTCGGCTTTACCGACGGCACCGCCCTCCATTTTAATGACATGCGCCTCTTTGGGTATGTCCGCCTCGTCTCCCCGTCCCAGCTCACCCCCATCGTGCAGGGGTACGGGCCCGAGGTTGGCACCCCCGCGCTCACCCATGACTATTTCACCACCACCGTGCGGGGCCGACGCGCCCCGCTCAAGGGCATCCTCCTCAACCAAAAACTCATGGCCGGCCTGGGCAATATCTACGTCGACGAAGCCTGCCATCGGGCCCGCGTCCGCCCCGACCGTCGCGGCCAGACCCTCACCCTGGCGGAGGCCCACGCCCTGCACGCCGCGTGTCAGCAGGTCATCCGTGACGCCATCGCCGTCGGTGGCACCACCTTTCAGTACTACGCCGACGCTCTAGGCCGCAGCGGTGGCTACGTTGACCAGCTGCAAGTCTTCCGCCGTGACGGCTCTCCCTGCTTCGCGTGTGGCCAGTTAATCGTCAAAACCAAATGCGCAGGCCGCGGCACCCATTTCTGTCCCGCCTGCCAGCAGTAACTTCCAAACTAAAACCACTCCCATACAAAAAAACTACCCACTAAGGGAGCCTTTCATCACAAACCGAAAAAAAACTCAGCGAGAGAAGGGGACTCCCCCTCCTCTGGCTGGTTCACTACTACCCATCCACACGGTTGAGCTCCAAACGGTGACTGTCATAGTTAATGTTCGTCACCTCCCCGCGCAGCTCCACCCCATCGCGGATCGCACACTTCGAAGGCAGCTCACTGTGCGCTTCCACTGGGAACTGGTTGAGTGAGAAGAAACCCTGCACGCCGTCCTTCAGCTCGATGAAGACTCCCTGCGGGTTCCAGCGGGTCACTTTCCCGCTCAGTTCTTGCCCCACTTCAAATTCCTTCACTCGGTCTTTCCATGGGTCTTCTGTCAGGCGCTTAATGGAGAAACTCAGCTTCCGACCATCGATCCCGATCACCATGATTTCCACCTCGTCACCAAGGCTATAGTGCCGTGACGGGTCAGTCACGTGCGACCAGTCCATTTCGGACAGATGCACCAGACCTTCCACCCCACCGAAGTGAACAAAGATCCCAAATTTGACGATCCCGCTGACGGTCCCTTTGACGATGTCCCCCACCTGTAGTTTCTTGAGCGTCTCTTGGGCTTTTTCCGCCATCGCCGCCCGTTCTGAAATGATTACCTTGCCGTTTTCACGCTGCACGTTGATCACCCGCACCGCAAACTCACTGCCAATGTGCTTCTGTAAGCGGGCAAAGATCGCCGCGCTGTCCGCACCATCCACCCGTGGGTAGTTGAGTGGCGCCAGCTGCGACACGGGCAGGAAACATTTCAAACCTTTGAAAGTAGCCATCAGCCCCCCCTTGTTGGCCTCCAGCACTTTCACGGTCATAATGCGTTCAGCTTCGAGCATCTCGTTGAGTTCCGCCCACGCCATGTCGAGTGAAGCCTTCCGCAGCGAGAGCATCACCAGCCCTTGCTCGTTTTCCGCTTCTATCACCACGGCTTCTATCTCACTCCCCACTTCCACCGCGCCTTCGCTATCGCCGAAGGTCGCCGCTTCTTTTTTAGTCACTATCCCCGTCAGCCCACCGGGCATATCCACGAGGATCCGTGAAGGATTACTATCAATAACCGTTCCCTTGGCGGTGGTACCCGCCCGATACAATTGTGCCCCTGATCCATTCTTCAGGAGTGTTTTCATGTCAGTCATACGGAGGTGTCAGTGGTAAAAAAATATCTCTGCGCGGCGGCTGCTTTTTCATTGGGCATATCTGGCTGGTCCACTGGGTTTTACCGAGCACAGGCCGTGTTTTCCGCGTTGAGTGTGCGCACTCTACCCTCCCATCGCCCAGGTGTCAACGCCTATCCACCCCCAAACCCCACTTTCTCTTCCCTCCCGTCCCAGTTTTCAGTATCACACGACCGTCATGGGAGTCCAAAGAGGTCCTAATACAGCCCCTCACCACTCCCACTCACTTTTGCCCTCACCGCCCCTTCATGCCCTCCCTGCAATCCGTCCTCAACTCCCTCTTCGGGTCCTACAACGACCGCCAGATCAAATCCCTCCGCAAACGCCTCCCCACCATCCGCGATCGCCAGCAGACATTTAGCGCGTTTAGCGAAGCCGAACTCAAAGCCAAATTCGCCGAGTGGCGCAGCCACCTGTCTGCCCACCCCGAGACAGTCGACGACTACCTCGAGGACGTCTTTGGCGGCATCTGCGCCGCCTGTCAGAAGCTGCAAGGCCACACCTACGACATCCGCGGGAAGGAAGAAACGTGGGTCATGGTCCCCTACGACGTGCAGCTCATCGGCGGCATGGTGCTCCACCACGGCAACATCGCCGAGATGAAAACAGGCGAAGGAAAAACCCTCACCTCCACCCTCCCCGTCATCCTTAATGCTCTTACAGGCCGCGGCGTGCACGTCATCACCGTCAATGACTACCTCGCCCAGCGTGACGCCGAATGGATGACCCCCCTCTTTGACTACTGTGGTTTGACCAGCGGCGTGATCGTCCACGGGGTCACCCCCACCGACCGCCAGGCCGCCTACGCCGCCGACATCACCTACGGGACCAATAATGAATTCGGCTTCGACTACCTGCGTGACAATATGGCCCAAGACCCCGCCGCCATCGTCCAGCGCGACCTGCATTTTGCCATCGTCGACGAGGTTGACTCCATTTTGATAGACGAAGCCCGCACCCCCCTCATCATCAGCGCCCCCGCCGAGGAATCCACCGACAAATACCAAAAATACTCCAAACTCATCACCCGCCTCCAGCCCGACGACCACTACGTCATTGACGAGAAACGCAAATCCGTCACCCTCACCGAGGAGGGGATACAGGCCATGGAAGCCGCCCTCGGTGTACAAAATATTTATACAGAAGCAGGCTTTGACGAAGTGCATCACATTGAGAACGCCCTCAAAGCCAACGTCGTGTTTGAGAAAGACCGTGACTACGTCGTCCGCGACGGCGAGGTCGTCATCGTCGACGAATTCACAGGGCGAATGATGCCAGGCCGACGCTACTCCGACGGCCTCCACCAAGCCCTCGAAGCCAAAGAGCGCGTCGACATCAAACGCGAGAGCAAAACCCTCGCCACCATCACCTTCCAAAACTACTTCCGCCTCTACGACAAGCTTTCAGGCATGACAGGTACCGCCGAGACCGAAGCCGAAGAATTCGCCAAGATCTACCAGCTCGACACCTTGGTCGTCCCCACCAACAAACCCGTCATACGGCAGGACCTCCCCGACAAGATCTTCATGAACGAAAAAGGCAAACTCACCACCCTGGCCAAAGACGTCAAAGCCATGCAGAGCGCTGGCCGCCCGGTGCTGATCGGGACCATTAGTATCGAAAAATCCGAACTCATCTCCCAGATCCTCACCAGTCAAGGCGTCAGGCACGAGGTACTCAACGCCAAGCAGCACGAACGCGAAGCCGAGATCGTCGCCGCCGCAGGCCAGCCAGGCGCCGTGACTATCGCGACCAACATGGCCGGCCGCGGAACAGACATCAAGATCACCCCCGCCGTGCGCGAGCAGGGCGGTCTGGCTATCCTCGGTACGGAAAGGCACGAGTCCCGCCGCATCGACAACCAGCTCCGCGGACGGGCCGGCCGTCAGGGTGACCCAGGCATGAGCCAGTTCTACGTCGGCCTTGACGATGAGCTCATGCGCCGCTTCGGCGGCGACCGTATGCGCTCCATCATGCAGATGCTGCAAATCCCCGAAGACGAAGCCATCGAAAACAAATCCCTCTCTCGCTCGGTCGAGAGCGCCCAAAAACGCATCGAAGGCTTCCACTTCGACGCCCGTAAACACGTCGTGCAATACGACGACGTCATGAACATCCACCGAGAGAAAATTTATACCCGCCGCCGCAAGCTCCTCGGGTCCGAAGACATCCTCGCCGACATCGAGTCAGGCATAAGCCAGGCCGCGTCCGACCTCGTCACCTCACACCTTCCCACCGACCAGCAATCCGAGCTGTGGGACATCTCAGGCCTCGTCACCACTCTCGCCGCCACCTACACTCACCCCACTGACCCCCTCACCGTGGAGGAACTCACCAGCCTCAACTACCGCCATGACGTCATAGAGTCCGTGCAAAACTACCTCCTCAAAGGCTGGGACACCAAACGCTCCCAGTTCCCTGACGAACAGGTTGACCGCATCAGCCGCTACGTTGTCTTGCGCTCCATCGACGAGCTCTGGCTCGAACACATCAACGACATGACCCACCTCCGCGACCGCGTCGCTCTCAGTGGTTACGCCCAGAAAGACCCCGTCATGGAATACAAACGCCTCGCCTACGAGATGTTCGTCGAACTCAACCGCTCCGTCCGCCTCACCGCCGTGCGTAATCTCTTCCGCGTCCAGCTCACCCAAGCCTCCACTCAGCCCCTCCCGACCCAGCAGCACCCCGAAGCCACCACCAACCAGGCCGACATCGAAGCCTCACTCGAGGACACAGGCGAATACGAACCCACCGCCGCGCTGGAGGCCCCCCTCGTACGGATGCACCCCCCCAAACCCAACCAAATGCAAAAAATGCTCAACCGCCTACCGTTTAGCAAGAAACCAAAACAGTAAATTAGATACGTAAACTAAACGTATATGAGAGAAGGGGACTACCTCTTCTCTTTTTCATCTGCAAACGAAGCAAACTCCGACGGCCGCGCATACCCCCCAGGGTCAGCCACCAGCTGCGTTCTGTATTTCTGCACCCTCCCCCGCTCAAGGTCACTGAGCAGCAAACCCGTCGGCAAAGCACTCAGGAGTTCATCATCCAGCTGGTGCACTTTCGCACGGTCGGCGTGGAGCTCCCGCCCCAGTTTCACCGCGCGGGCAATGCTGACGATCTCCCGCTCGTCCAGCTTCACCCCCACCCCAAAGGTAAACCGCACCCCACGCTGGTCCCCCAGCACAAGGTTTGCCACGTGGATTTTTTCAAATTCCAGCACCTTTTTGACAAACTCCGCCGCCTCCCCCAGCACCACACTGACCAGTCCCGTGTCCGCCCCCTCTACTACCTCCATACCATATTTCTGCAGATACCCCTTCAGCATCTGCCCCTGCGCCGCCGCCCGCTGCGTCATCGCTTGCCACTCTTCTCGATCATATTTTTCATACTCTTGCAAAAACCGCAGCGCAGGGCGGATCGACCCCGTCGTGCGCGTCGCATCTGTAAACGCTAAATATTTCGCCCGCTCCTCCTCCTCCTCCTTTCCGAGGAAGTTCAACGTGGCTAGATTGGTGCTCCCCACAAACTTATGCGGATCCATCGTAAAGCTATCCGCCCGCTCCAGCAGGGTCATCAGGGCCTTTTTCTGCGGGTGCTCCTCGGGCAACAGCCCAATGTTGGCCCCACCCCAAGCGGCGTCCACGTGCAGCGGCACGGCACTGTTGGCTATTGCCGCTGGCAGGCTGTCCACCGCCCCCGTCTGGGTCACACCCCCCACCAGCACCACCAGTGCCAGCTCCTCTTCATGTTCCCGCAGCGCCATTTCAGCCGCCACAGGGTCTATGGTGCCGTCAGCCTGCACAGGCACCGTCACCACCTCCATCCCCAGCTTCCCCGCCGAACGCAGCACTTGGCTGTGCACCTCCCCTGACACCAGCACCTTGTTGCGCCCCTCTCGGGCCTCTCGCCACGCGTGCAGCGCCTCTTCATTAGCATACGACCCCGACGTCAGTAGCATCTGCCCCGTGATCCGCCCAGGGTCTATCCCCACTATTTCCGCCACCGTCGTCGTCATCTGCCCTGCGACTTTTTCCGTCAACTGGTCATAACCATCCACCCCATTCACCGTCTCCAGCAATACATCTATCTCACTTTTCTGTTTCCCGCGTACCCACGCCCACACCTGCGCCCAGCGGGACTCGCGCTCCACCCACGGCCGCATATTCCCGAGGTCGATGTACCCCCGCCGAGCATAATGCTCCGCCAGACCATCCCCAGGCAACTCAGAACCCATTCGTTTCATCTCGTACAGTATACCCTTAAAACACTTAATAATATAGAAAATAATGCACCACAATACCACTCCTTCCCCCCCTCCTCCCAAACTGTCCCAGAGTGGTTCGCTACTCCAGTCCACCAAACCCACCAAATTCACCCTTTAAACCATTCCCCAGAAGCCCCGAAGCGAATACGTCACCAGTGTGCCGTCCGACCAACGGGAGGACAAACCGCGGTGACGGTATTCAAGATGCCTAAGTATCTGGATTGTAGGTGCAGCTCTCCGAGGTGATCGCGCCACCTGGTTCATGGCCCAGCGATCACCGAGGAAAGAGCAGCGGTGAGCGGAGCAGCAGGGAGCGACAGCGACCCACGGCGAAATCACCCAGCGACGAACGACAGCGAATGCGAAAGGTCGCGCAGATGGAGCCTTGGCGGAATCAAGCCACCTGAAGCATTCAAGATGCCTGTATGTCTGTTGCAGACATCCGAGGTGATCGCACTACCTGCCTCATTGTCAAGCGATCGCCGAGGAAAGGTGAGTGATGAGGGAGCAGCGCGCACTTTGGGCGGCTGAGCCCAAAGCAGCCGCAGCGGACTCATTCAACGAACCCCGGTTCGCTCCCACCTGACTTTCTCCCCCACCCAGAAGTCCACCAAAACACTTTTAAATTTATGATATTTTACACGCCACCTTGATCCCACTCTCCGTCTTAAATTCCCCCGCGCGTATCCGTTCCAGCTGTTCCGCCTCAGGCAGCTTGGTGAAGGCCCGACACTCGGGCTGGCAATACGGCCCATATTGGCGCCGACACACTTCACACTGCAGATACAAGCAATTACAAGCCTTATTCGCACAGTTCACATGGGTGTCACAGGGGGCATCACACTGGTGGCACACGCTCAGCACCTCATCGCTGATCGCCTCCGCCCGCCGCCCATCAAACACAAAATTCTTCCCCCGATACCGACACGGCAAATCCCCGTCAGCCGCTTTCACTTGCCGATCATAATCAATGATGCCCCCATGCAGCTGCGACACCTGCTCAAACCCATGGTGACGGAAATACGCGCTCGCCTTCTCACAGCGTATCCCCCCCGTGCAATACAGCACCACCGGTTTCTGCTCATACCCCTTGGCCATCTCGACCGCCTTGGGCAGCGCCTCACGGAAGGTATCCGTGTTTGGGCAAACCGCCTTTTCAAACCGCCCGATTTCATACTCATAGTTGTTCCGCATATCGATCACGATGCTCTCAGGGTCAGCAATCAGATCATTCATTTCCGCCGCCGTAATGTGCTCCCCGATCTGCGACAGGTCATACTCCGCGTGGGGCAGCCCATCCGCCACAATGTACTCTTTCACCTTCAGCGTGAGTTTCAGGAAGGAGGTCTCAGGCTCTTCCACCGCTATCTTGAAGGGCACATCCCGCAGCTCTTCATACTCGTCGAGCGCCTGGCGCAAGTACCCCACATTACTCGTCGGCACCGAAATCTGCGCGTTGATCCCCTCCGTGCTGAGGTACACCCGCCCCAACACCCGCAACGCATCCCACTGCTTATACAGCTTGTCGCGCCAATTAGCCAAATCAGTAAACGGCACATAGCGGTAAAACGAAATCGTCGTCCGTTCAAAGCACTCCAAATCCACCAGACGTTGCAGTGTCGGCTTATCTAAGCGGTTGTGGGGCAGAGCTTTCGCCATATTTGCGTCGGGGTAGGCAAGAAAAGAGAGAATATCAGGGGGCCAATACCGCACCCCAGCGGGGGAAGGGAAGGCCAGGGCAACCAAAAAGGGCTGCAAATTCCTCGGGGGAGGATATTCACAGCCCACTGTAAGGGCCCAGCTACCAGCGTCAAGGCCTCGTCCCAGCTTCCCCCAGCCCTGCGATGAACCCAGCCATAGGCCAGCAAGGCCAGCAAAGCCAACAGGGATAAGCAGAGGAGGGGACTACTGCGTCACCAGTTTCAGCTCATACTCGATCGCGTCGGCGATCACCGCATCACCGACCTTTTCCGCCACACTGTCTGACCCAAAAGTAATACCCCACTGAGTTCGATCTATTTCAAAAGAAGCCATCACCACCGTTTTTCCGTCTTCGGTGGTCACCGTGGCGGGCACGACCACTTCATTGCGCGTCCCCTTAATGTTCAGATCCAGCGTCACATCATACCCCGCGTCAGTGGCCGTCACATCCGTCACCATGGCAAAGGCCTCAGGGTGGTTCGCCACGTCAAAGAAATCATCTTTCTCCAAGTGATCGATCAACCCTTGGGCGGAATCCCCCTGCAGGTCTTCGGGGTCCACCGCGATCGACGACATATCAATGGTAAATTTTCCTCCCGTCAGGGTGTCCCCTGTCATCTCGACTGACCCATCCTTCAGGCCAATCGTCCCCCAGTGACAACCCACAGGCTTGCACCCCTTCCACCCCAGCGTGCTGGCCGCCGTGTCCACCGCCATCAGCGTCTTCTCCCCCGCAGGGGCCTGAGCCGCTTTTTTCGCTTCCTCTTCCTTCTTCGCGTCGATCGGCCGCTCTTTGATCTCAGGCTCCATCACTTGCACTTCACCTGTCTTGACCTCGTCTTTGGTGACCGTTTTTTCAGCATTTTTTTCGCCCTTCTCTCCACCTTTTCCGTGGTGGCACCCCGCCAGCACCAGCGGCAGCATCAGCAGAGCCATCACCGCCAGCAATCGTTTTCCTGTCAAATTCATCCGAATGTAGTAGTTAAAAAAACAGCCCCAGTGAAGCAATTTTGCTTAGGGCTGTCGAATCATTGCTATTGCCTTCAGAGTGCTTTTAAGCAATTTCTTCAATGTTGAGGCGGATGCCCGCCCCCATGGTGGAGTTGATCGTGACCGAGTGGAAGTAAATCCCTTTCTGGCCCGCAGGCTTAGCGTCTTTGATGGTTTTGATCATCGCCAGCAGGTTCTCTTTTAGCTTCTCCTCCCCGAAGCTCAGCTTGCCGAAGACCGTGTGCACGATCCCGCTTTTATCATTTCGGAACTCCATTCGCCCCGCGGCAATTTCCGACACCGTCTTTTTGACATCGGTCGTCACCGTGCCCGATTTCGGCGAAGGCATCAGACCTTTCGGCCCCAGCACACGCGCCACCTTGGCGATGTCACGCATCACGTCTGGGGTAGCCACCGCCACGTCGAAGTCGGTCCACCCCCCCTGTATCTTTTGGATCAACGCCTCCGCCCCCGCTTCCATTGCCCCCGCGGCTTTGGCTTCGGCGATCTTGTCATCCGCACAGAAGACCACCACCTTGGTAGTTTTCCCAGTCCCGTGGGGGAGGGAAACCGTCGAACGGATCTGCTGGTCAGCGTGCCGTGGGTCTATCCCGAGGCGGAAGTGCACCTCCGCCGTCGCGTCAAACTTAACTGTCGACAGCGCCACCATGTGCGCCACTGCCTGATCAACCGAAAAAAACGATTCCTTCGGCACCTTCTTGTAGGCGTCCTGAAGTGATTTAGAGTAACTCATAGAAGAAAAAATAAAGTGGTACAGATGGAGTAGTCAATAGTGCAGTCGTGCACCCAGCCACCCCTCCCACGAAGGGAACAAAATCAAACGACTAGATTTCTGGCTCTAGTCCCATCCGCACGGCCGTCCCCGCGATGATCTTCACCGCCGCGTCCATGTCATAACAATTCAAATCTTTCATTTTTTGCTCAGCCACCGCTTCCAGTTGCGCTCGGCTGATCTTCCCGATCTTTTCGGTGTTGGGCCGAGCCGAACCTTTCGGTATCCCCAGCTCTTTTTTGATCAAGATAGACGCGGGTGGTGTTTTGAATTCCAGCTCAAAAGTCTTGTCTTCAAAGACGTAACAAATCACTGGGATGATCAACCCAGAGCCCTTCTTGTCACCAGTCGCGTCATTAAACTGGCTACAAAACTGCTGGATGTTAACCCCATGCTGACCCAGCACTGGCCCCACAGGTGGCGCAGGCGTGGCCGCACCAGCGGGCAGCTGGATCTTAAACTTGGAAGCAAATGGTTTAGACGGAGGCATTTTTTATAAGAATCAAGAGACAAAAGAGAATCAATCCGAGTATCTGAGTTTCAGTGCACCCCCTCACAGTGTGCATCCCCCTATTCTATCACACCTCGGCACACCACCCTCAGACTTTTTTTAAAAATGTTGGAGAAGCAGAGTAGAAGCGACTAGATCTTTTTAATTATCTGGTCAAAGTCAAGCTCAACTGGCGTTTCCCGATCAAAGATCGACACCATCACCGTGACCTTCCCTTTCTGCGGGCTCACGTCTGAGATATTCCCCACATAGTTCGCAAACGGCCCCGCTTTGATCTCCACCAGATCCCCCACCGAATACGCTATTTCATTGGTCGGCGTGTCTTGGCTTATCCGCCGTTTAATGATCCCAAACTCTTCGGGCAGCACCGGCACGGGGATGTTCCCCGAACCCACAAACCCCGTCACGTTGGGCGTGTTTCGCACCAGAAACCAAGAATCATCCGTCACGATCATGTCCACCAGCACATACCCAGGGAAGAGGTTTTTATCCACCACCGTTGGCTTCCCGTTTTTGATCACCGTTTTTTTCTCTTTCGGTACCAGTACTTCAAACACATACTCTTGCATCCCCATGGATTCTATCCGCTGCAGCAGTGCCCGCGTCACCGCGTCTTCATACCCAGAGTAGGTGTGGATCACATACCAGTTCCGACCGAGTGTAGGATCTTGCTTGGCCATAGATTACCCAGCGTTAAGGACATCAAACAGTTCCAGCACCCCCAGCTTCAGGGCGTAGTCCACCACCCCCAGCACAATGCCCGTCAGGAGCATAAAGACCAATACCACTGCCATCTGGTGGGTGGCTTGTTTCCAGGTGGGCCAAGTAACGTTTTTGAGTTCGTCTCGGCGAGCTTTAATGTATGACATAGGAGTACTTTGAAAAACGGACAGACACTTATCGTCGCGCATAGTGACCAAATCTCTCCCCGTGTCAAAAAAACCGTCACATCACCGCTCTCCCCACCCTGTAAAGGCTTGCAATACACATCTGCACACAAAACATGATCAAGAAATAGCAAAAAAAGTTTGTCAAAAGAGCAGAAGAGTCTAAATTCGCTGTTGCTTTGTTCACAGTGAAGCCAATTCATTGTTTCTTACTCCTCTCTTTATTCATGAATATCAAGCACCTCCTTCTGCTCGCTGCCTTTGCTGGCGCGACCATGGCCGTGACCCAAGACGTCAAAGCCTACACCGCTGAGTACCGCGAAGCCATCATGGCTGACTACATCGCTGGCCTCATTTCTTACCGCGAGCTCCCAGACAGCTTCCGCGACGACGCTATTCGTCTCATCCACGAAGGCATCAAAATGCAAGAAACCGCTGACCAAAAACTGCCCGCTGGCGCGGCCGTCACCCTGCGTGAGAAGCAATACATCGCCAACGGCAACGCACCATACCAGTTCCTGAAACGCAACTACGTTTCCGCCAAGTCAGTCATCACCACCCAGACGGACAAACCCAAACGACCGTCCACCATGCCTAATTTCGACCGCATGGTGCAACGTCGTGGCACTGTTGACCGTGTCGCTGCCCGCCTCGCCGACCGTGACCGAGGCATCGTCATTATGAAAGGCCGTGGCAACATGAACACCATGAACAACATGAAAACCATGACCGTCATCGAGCCCGTGAATAACACCATGGCCATCACGTCAAACGACATGATGAAAGAACAGCTCCCCGTTTCAGAAGCCGAGTTCCAAGCCATCATGCAAGCCGCCATCATGAGCGCCACCGCTCAAGTCGCCGAAGCACAAGCCGCGCAAGCCGCTGAGCAAATGGCCGAAGAGGCCATGACCCAGGCCGTCGAAGTGATCGAAGTCATCAGCTCTGACGACCTCGACCAAGAGCTCACCGAGCTCGAAGAACTCATCATGGATATAGAGTAGCCTCTCACCCGAGGCCTCGCGCTTCACTGTGATTCCTGTATGGTTTATGAAAACCCCCCTCCCCCGAGGGGGGTTTTTTGTTGTTCCACCGTCTCCCTGCGCTATCCTCGTGTGTGATGCACACCCTCATCCTCGCTGGCGGCTTCGCG
The DNA here is from genome assembly GCA_020631075.1 of Candidatus Altimarinota bacterium. Taxonomy (GTDB): domain Bacteria; phylum Patescibacteriota; class Gracilibacteria; order UBA4473; family UBA4473; genus JAHDHX01. Next base: position 192,988 of record JAHDHX010000002.1, on the reverse strand, counting down.
ACGCGTCTCTGGCCCCTGACAGAGCACCGCGCCAAACCCCTCCTCCTCATCGACGGCCAGACCATCTTGGCGCACATCCTGCAACGGGTGCCCACCGCTTGGCCTGTTACCATCATCACCAACTCCCTGTTTGCGAATGACTTCAGGGCCGAGGTCACCGCCCTCGGCCGCCCCCACACCACCATCTGGTGCGAAGACGCCCACAGTGACCAGCAAAAGCTCGGGGCGTTGCGCTGCATCTCTGTCTGTGTGGAGGAGCAGCAAATCCGCGACGACTTGCTCATCCTCGCGGGTGACAACCTCCTCCCCCAGTGGCAGCCCGCCCAGATGGGGCAGGGGAGTGACACCGCCAGCCTCTGCGTGCGGCAAGTGCCTGACCGCCACACCGCACGGCGCTTCGGCGTGGTCGAGGTCGCCGCCGACGGCCACACCGTCATCGGCTTCGCCGAGAAGCCCCCCCAACCCAAATCCACCCTCGTTTCCACGGCCTTCCTGCGGCTGGGGGGCGACCTCATCCCCCTGTTGCACAGCGCCGCCGCCACCCACCCTGACAAGCTCGGCGAGATCTTCCCCGCCCTGCTCGCCGCTGGCGTCTGCGTGCAGGCCGTCACGGTCGGAGGCGGGTGGTACGACGTCGGGTCATTCTCCACCTACCTCGCCGCCCACTGCGACCTCCAGCCCCAGCCCACCACCATCCACCCCACCGCACAGGTGTCAGACTGCACCTTTCACGGTCGGGTTTACATCGGGGCAGGGTGCCAGCTGCACGGCTGCCGCCTGACAGACTGCATCGTCTACCCACAGGTCACCCTGTCGGACGTCATCGCCAGCCGCAGCGTCATCGACACGGGGTCACAGCTGCGCGGGGTTGACCTCACGGGCAAGCTCATCCGCCACCACACAGTTATATAGCGTTAGTGCTAGGGAGTGTTCACAAATTGGTTTGAGAAGAAAAAAGAGAGATTTTTGAGCGAAAAATGGGCGCGTATTTGCAGCCTTGATGGATCAAGGCAAAAATGCGCAACCATTTTGCAGCCAAAAAGATCCTTTTTTCACTCAAATCTAACTGTGTACTTCAAGCTCAATGTACTTTTGCCAATTTGTGAACACTCCCGAGTTTGTGGTATACTCACGCGATAGTCCCCGCACTCTCGCGCCCCCCTTCCGTATGCCCGCCCCCACCACCCCGCTCCCCCTGCAATACCACGGCCAGATCATCTGCGCGTGGCAGGCCTACGACCATCACCCCCACCCACGGGGCCTCTGGTGGCTGGTGGGCTTTTGCTCGGTCGTGTTTGGCATCATCCTTTCGGCCCTGTGGCAGGGGGATTTCATCCTCGCTCTGTGCTTTGCCATCATCATCGCCTTCTGGGCCTACTACCACCACGAAGGGCACCAGACGCACTACGTCTTTGTGTATGACACCACCCTGCAGATAGACGCCGACGCCATCCCACTGGGTGACGTCATCGGCTACTGGATCGTCCACCAGCCCGCCGTGCACGTCATCTACTTTGACATCCAGGCCAAATACCACCGCTACACTATCCCCGTCCAGATGGGTTCCCGCAGCCCCGAGTGGTTTCGGCAGCACCTCGGCCAAGCGGGCCTGACCGAACTGACCGACCGCCGCGAATCCCTCACCCAGATCTGGGCTCGCGCCCTGCAGCTCTAGCCCCTCCGTATGCAACTTCTGCCCTCCTCCCCATCACCCAGTCACTCAGCCCTCTGGCCGAGCCCCCGACTGCTGGGGAATATTGGCAGCACGCATCTATCCCCCGACAGCTACAAACAGCCCGAAATCACCGACTTCGACGTCGAAGCCGCCCAAGAAATCCAACACACCCAAGCCGAACTCAGCGACCTCGCCCAGCACTCACCCAGAGCCCCCCGACGGCTCGACGGCCACGTCGACCAGCAAGTCATCGCCCATTGGCTCAGCCAACCGCAAGACACCCCCAGCGCATCACCCTCCCGCCCCCCCCGCACGCCCGAGCAACGCACCCAAGCCGCTGAAGCCGCCACCCAAGCCGTTGAGTCAGCCGAAGCCCTGCGCCTGCAGCAGCTCCTGCAACAGCAACGCGAAGCGCTGGAAGCCCGCCTCAACGCTCACGGCTTCACCCCCGAGGAGTATGTCCTCGCCATGCGCCAGCTGCAGTCACCGCTCCGCCCAGGGGCTGGCACCACGGCCCTGGCCCAACGCGAAGCCCTCCGTCAGCACGTACTGACCGCTGGCCAAGCCATCTTTGCCGACGCCGCCGTCACCAACCCCATCGCCGACCTACAAGCCCTGACCGAGTCACCCACCTTCGCGGAGCAGATCATCAGCCAGGTCGAGGGCGGCTGGGGCCAGACTAGCGACTTCTACGGGGTGGCCTTCACGGCCTGGCTGGGGTACGCACTCGGCCGCAGCTTGGAGTCCTCAGGCGCGATCAATAAACCCACCTACCTGCTCTGGGGCGCCGCCTCCGTCGCCATCGTCACCCAGCTCGGGGGTATAGGGCTCAATTGGAAACAAGCCGAAGGCGGCGCCTTCACTTGGGCCGCACAGAAGATCGGCCAAGCCATCTACCAACCCTTCGAGCACCTCGGCAAAGCCATCTACGGCTCCTTCACCGAAGACCAACCCTTCCTCGACCACGTTTGGGAAGTGGCGGGCGAAACACGCGACGGCCTGTTTCGCTACTTCGGCATAGAAACCGCCGAAGACAAACGCCGCACCCCCGAAGGCTGGGTCAAGCACCAAGCCCAGCAGCTGCGCTCACTCGCCCCGCCAGACACCACTGCCATCTTTGACCACCTGGCCGAAGGCAAACCGCTCACCCCCACCCACTACCGCCAGATGAGCACCTTCCTGCAATCGCACCAGCTGACCATGGCGCACAACCCAGGGCTGTTTGCCACCGTCACCACCCCCAGCGGCCAACCCGCCGACCGCCCCCACACCGCCCAGGTCAACACCCTCGACCAGGTCACCCGCTTGTTTCAGGCCCACATTTCACTCAGCCAAGACCACTACTTCGCCTTCCAACAAGCCCTGATCGAAAACATACTCCTCGCCCCCGACCCAGGCGAGCCCAACCCCCACGCGCCCGAAATCTGGTACGACCTCGGCGACGCCGTGGGTGAGAAAAGCACCCAGCACCTCGCCGTCCTGATAGAGCAAGCCGACAAGCTGAAAGGCAAAGAGCAACACCTCGCCCTCAGCCAGATCTCACAGCTCACCCAGACCCCGCAGATCATGCAACAGGGCGAGTTTCTCGGGGGGCTCAACGGAGCCGGCATTCTCCTGGGCACCATGGGGTTCATTCGTCTGTCCGCAGGGGCGCTCTATTGGGCGACCAACGGCCTACACGCGGGGTTTGAGCGTCGCGCCGAACGCCTGGCCGAGATCGAAGATCTCAAATCTCTCAAACCCTCAGAGCTCCCCATCAAAAACCACGGCACCATCCGCCAGCTGTTTCATGAGGCCCGCAGTCGGTTTGAGACGGACGCTGGTCAGAGCCTCGGCGAACCCAAATTCATGCAGAAGCTCCTCACCGCCATGGTGGCGGGTGGCGTGCTGACCCAGCCCACCGTTGACCGCCTTATGGACCAGTTGGCCGCCGTGCCCAACGCAGGCGAGAAACCCCATTCACGGTTCAAAGCCCTCTGGGAAGCCCTCCTCGCCAACGAAAACCTCGAGCAAGACGGCAACCGCGTCGGCTTCGGGTTCAACGAAACCGACAACGTCACCATCAGCCAAGCCAACGAACAGTTCTGGGACGCAGTCGACCGCGCGTCAAAAGACAACGCCTGGCAACTAGACATGGACGCCGCCCAAGAGAAAGCCAAATTCAACGTCGCCGACGACGCCGTCAGCCTCATCCGCAACCTCCGCGACAGTGAAGAAGACCCCCTCCTCGGTCAAAAATACACCTTCACCATCGGCGGGCAAGACCACACCCTCACCAACCTCAAGGAAACCACGGCGTCAAGCCTCAAAAACACCTTCAGCACCACCCTCAACCGCACCCAGTCCCACACCGCCGCCGTCAACAGCGGCCTCATCGAGGGTCTGACCGAAGGCACTGGCCTCTCCATCCTGCGGGAACCCTCCGCCTACCTCCAGCGCTTCACCGCCCAGATCACCAACTTCATCGGCCAACGGTTTAAGTACGACCGCGCGGCGGTCTTCAGCGGGCGCACCCCCAACGGCGAGACGCAATACTTCGCCCTCAAGGTCAGTGGCAACGACGTCACCATGAAGCCCGTCCACACCGGCAGTAAGCTCAACCCTCTCAGCCTGCTCAAAAATATTAAGAATTTCTTCCGCGGGCAGCAGGCCGACCACCGCGTCACCAGCATCAGTCAGGCCTCTTCCACCGCCGAGGGCGAATAAGGGATCACTCCAACTAGCACTTTCATCCCGCCCCCTCCGTGTGGTATACTACCCAGATGCAGCTGCTTTCGCGTCTTCGCGCTCTCTGGCCTTGGGGCCGACGTGCCCACGCCCTTTGGGGTGGGGGACTGGCGTTGGTGCTCCTCCCCACGGTGGCCTACGCCCAGACCGACAGCACCATCTTGCAGTCCGTGGCCCTTTTCCTCAGCCTGCTCATTAATCTCATGACCTTCCTCGCCCTCAAGCTCATCGAGCTCGGCGGGAGCCTCATGGGGACAGAGTACCTCACGGGTGAGGCCGCCATGGAGGGCATCCGCCCCATGTGGGTCGTCATCCGCAACCTGACCAACGTCGGCTTCGTGCTGCTCATGGTCGTGCTCGCCTTCACCAACCTCTTCGCGGGCATCGGCATCGCGGGCGAGTCCAAGTGGACCATCAAAGATATGCTCCCCAAGGTGATCCTCTCCATGATCGCTATTAATTTCTCTTTGCTGGGCTTCCGTGTCATCATTGACGCCGTGCACGTGGTCACCATTGCGGTCATCTCGGTGGCCGACACGGCTATCGAAGCCAAAGGCGCCGCCGACGTCGGCGATATGCTCTCCTTCGCCACCGACGTCAACGGCGACCCCTGCTACTCACCCGAACCCCAACGCAGCACCTACACCGTTGATCAGCTCACCGCCATCCAGACAAACGACTGCAAGACCTTCAGCCAGTGGCTCAACGCCCACTACTGCAAGGCCGACAACGTCGAAGCCCAGAGCTGCTGGTTTAAGATCGACCCCGAAAACGCCGATTCCGCCTACCGCGGCACCTCCTCCACCACGCATAATCTCTTCCTCGCCTTCGCGGTTTACTTCCAGCAGCTCCAGCATATGCCCGCCCTCTCGGCCAAGCTCGGCTCGTGGCTAGAGGTCGCCAACGACGTCCTATTTTCCACCATCATGGCCGCGGCCTACGTCGTGGTGCTGGGGGCGACCTTCGCGGCGTTGCTCATCCGCACGGTGGTGCTGTGGCTCATCATGGTCGCCTCACCCGCTTTGATCGCCATGGGCATCCTCGGGCTGGGAGACGGCGGAGGCGACTTCAGCTCCGCCGACATCCTGAATTACCTCATCATGCCCATTAAGATCGGTCTCGCCCTGGCCGTCTCCTTCGTGATGATGTCCGCCATGGCCGACACCACCATCCTCTCGACCGAGTCCACCTTTGTGCAGGTCGGGTCAGGGGTCTTTTCGCGGGGTTCACATGGGTTCATCTGGCAGATTTTGACCGTCATGGTGTTTTGGACCGCCAGTTTCACCGCCTTCAAGGGCGCCAAATTCATCGAAAACATCACCGACCAGATCAAGTCAGGCGCGGAGCAACTGGGCAAATTCGCTTTCGACGTCTCACTGTTGGACCGTCCTTGGTTCCGCATCTCTGACCCCCGCGACCCGACCAAGACCGCCGACGCCTCCCTCGGCGACCTCCTGTCCTTCCCGTCACAGGTCGACAGCGCCTACCGCTCAAACCAAAGAGACCGTCAACGCAAAGTATTTGCCGACTTAGGGCTGTTTGACGAAGGAGCAAATCTCAGCAGTGCCAGCATTAATAAGCTCGACCGCTCCATCACCGATTTCAACCAAGGTGCCACCAAGTCACAAGACAAACAAAAAGAATACTTCAACACCGCCTTGGCAGACGTCAGCAATCTCGACCAACTCCGTTCCAAAGAAGTCCAAGCCTCCCTCAAAAACATCGACCAGTCAAAACTCGATAAAAACCTTCAAAGCTATTACAAAACTCTTACCAACCCGCGGAGTAGTGATTCAAACCTCAAAGCAGCCTTGGCGGGCATCACTGGCCGCAACGCGAACGACCCCTTCAACGACCAGATAAAACCCAATGAAACCCCCACTGGCCCACAGGTCAACACCAGCGGCAACAGCGTTACTATCAAGGCCGACCCCAACAGTAATGAGATCACGATCAATAATTACAACGATGTCTACAACCAAAACAGCAATGACGCCGTTAATGCCGTCATGGGAAGCAGCACAGCCACACAGTCACTCTACACACAGCTCAGCAACACCGGCAAACTCGCCAACACCCCCATGGCCAGCACTGGCGTGAATGCAAACAGCTCCCACGCCGAGCTTGTCAGCGCCTTTGGCGTCACCGCTCCACGAGCCTCACAAAACGCAAACACATTTACCCTCACAAAAGGCGACCCCACCAACCCAAACGCCTCCAAGGATTATGATATGACCACGATACTGGCTGGTGACAACGCCAACATCGTACGCGACAAACTCAACGCCATGAATCTCGACGATACATTTAACGTCAAAGCAAATTTCAAAACACTGCTCGAAGATCAAAATAACAACTACTTCAAAACCGCACTCACCCAAGCAATCGGACACTTCCCAAACATCCAGTTTAGCGTGGACGCGAGCGGCAATATCACTGATGTCAGGCTGTAATCCCCCCTAGCCCCACCCCGCCCACCGTGGTATAATACCCAGACCCCATGGTGCAGCTTCTTGTCGGCCTTCGCCTCACCCCCCGCCTGAGCCCCCACACTCGGGTGCACATGGTTGACTACCGCGACGAGCACGTCGTCACGGGCGTCCCCAACGCCAACACCCCCCGCACGATAGACGCCGACAACCTCGAAAATGCTGGCCAGCGCCAAGAAACCGACACCCCGCTCGACAACCCACTCTACTTCCGCACCCGACACCTCTACGAGCTCACCGACCAGCTGCGTGACCCCACCATGCCCGACACTGAGCGGCAAAACCTCATCTATAAGTTCCGCGACCTTACCGGCTACTACATTTCCGTCGCGCAAACCAGCCAAAAGGCCGTCCCCCCGCGCATCCTCTTCGACATCTACGGCAACTTCCGCCTGCGCAATCTTCTTCCCGTACATATGCGGACAGAGATCAAAGCCCGCCTGGACAAAGAAACCCAAATGCTCAGCACCGCGCTGGAGTCAGACGTCTCCACGTGGGATGTCAGCCAAGCCACACGCCTCATTCAGGCCTATCGGCACATCGAGCGCAGCGGGATCATCAACGAAGTCAAACTGAAAGGCGAAAGCACCCGAGGGTCGATCGACCGCAAGTTTGAACAAGCCCGCGACGCTATCATCACCCTGACCCAAACCTACCTCGACCGCTACCTTAAGCGTCGCAACGCCCCCGCGCGCAGTGTCGAGCAAATCATCAGCGGTGAGCACCCGCCCGAACTCCCCCCAGGCCTGACCAACACCGAAAAGCTCCTCACCCTCGAAGCCCGCAAACTCTTCCCCAGCAGTCACGACTGGGGCATCTACCGTGACTTCGCCCACTGGGAAGACCTCACCCAAGAGGTCGTGGCCGAACTCCTCCCCCCCGTTGACAGTCAGCTCAGCCCACAGCAGCGCGCCACCTACAGCCAAAACGCCAACAACCCCAACTACCTCCTCGCGTGGGACCTCCTCGACGACTTCATGGAGTCCCCCCAGGCAGAGTTCGCTGGCTTTCGGATGGGCTCCACCCGCTACCCCGAGGCCCGACACCGCCTCGAAGATCTCGTCATCCGTGGCAACGCCGCCCAGTTCCTCGGCTGGGCGCAAAAAAGCCCCGTTCTGCTCCCCGCCCATGTGCGCACCCTGCGTGACATCCTCATCCACCCAGAGTTCAGAGCACCCGCCCACAACTACAACGAGTCCCAGTGGCTCGACGTCCCCCAACCCCTCAAAAATAAAATCGCCGACCTGAAGGAAAAGATCGCCGAACAAGAAACCGAAATGGACCGCCGTGAAGAAGACCAAATCAACGTCTTCCTCCGCCAGCCTGAGAACCAAAACGACGAAGACGCCGACACCTATCGGTCCTCACGCGCCGACGTCACCCAGTCACGTCGTGTGCTGCTGCGTGAGATGCAACCGACGGCCAACTACGCCCCGCCTAACACCACCAATGTCATCGAAGTCGCCCAGCTCGACGCCGCTGGCACCCCCACCGGGGTCAACGTCAGTGTCTACGCCGCCAACGGCGCCAACCTGCACGAGTTCACCCACCGCATCTTTTACCCGCTGGCGTCGGCCCCGGGGGCCAACGTCCTCAACCCCAAAGACGCCCCCACCACCGACGAAGTCGACCGCGTCAACGACCTCGCCCACCAGTTTCAAGAACGCTGGGACGCCCTCACGAATCGCTTCGAAGCAGGCGAAGACACCCCCGCCGCCCAGGCCTTAAGGGACAAGAAACAAAACGAAGCCATGGCCGAGTTTGTCAACGGCGTCAGCCAGCTTGGCTCACGGTCTATCCGCCGCACGACGTTTTTTCAGACCATCCAAAACGCTCAATCCACCTTTCAGACCCACACCCAGAAGCAAAACGAAGCCAAAGCCAAGATCAAAGAAAAAGGTAATTTCGCCTACGAAGAGGGGATGAACGAAGAGCTCGGCACGCTCAAAAAACAACTGAAAGAGTCACAAACCGAAGTCTGGAAACATCTGGACGAAAACGAAAACCGCAAACAGTTTGCCGCCCTGCTGGCCGACCCGCACGACCTCGCGCTCAAAACCAAACGACAATACGAACGCGGGCTCAACTCCCGCCTGCAAAACGGCCGCCTGATGGCCGCCGATATGCAAGTGCTCTTGCTGGAAGACGACGGGCACAACGGCGCCAACCCCGTCCAGCCAGGGCCCGCCTCCACCGAGCAGCAACAGATCCATGAGTTTTTGGCCGCCACCCCAGGGGGGATGCAACTCAGCCAGGCCCACCGCCAGACGGTCAGCTCGTTTCGCACCGTCATGGTCAAGGCCATCGACGACGCCCTGGCCAGCATCCGCCTGCCCAAGATCACCCACCCCGAAGACCAGTTTGCACAGTGGTACAAAGCCCTTGATCGGGTCATGTCATCCGCGGCACTGCTCGAAGCCATGCAGAAGGATCGTCACTACAACGAGCTAAATTTCGGCCTCGGGCAGGATATGCTCGAACTCATCGACGGTGGTGTCGGCTACTACCGCTACCGCATTATAGACACCCTCATGGGCAAGATGGGCCTCGTCGGCCAGCGTGAGAAAGCCGAAGCATTTTTTGCCGAGTGGCAACGCCCACATATGCGCACCATCGACAGCCGCGACATCGAAGCCCAGGGCGAATCAAGCGAAAAAAAGCGGCGGCGCCTCAAGGAAATTCAGAAGCGGATCAACATCAACCAAAAAAACCATGATGCGTACATGACCTCCATCAGTGAGTTCCAGATCAACCAGATCTTAGCTCGCTACACCGCCCTCACCCCTGACGAGCAGTTTGCCCTGCGGTCAAAGCTCTACAAAGCCCAAAACCGCGCCGACCTCATCAAGCAACTGCAAAAAGTCCCCTGGACGTTTGACCCCGACTACCCCCCCAAGGGCTGGTCACTGTCACAGATCGCCGACCGCATCATGCTCGACCAGACCTGGACCCACAACCGAAACCAGTACCGAAACGGTGGCCAGGTCGAAGTCAAAAACGAACGCGGAGAGGTCACGGACTCGTTTTACGTCCCGGGCAGTGAAGCTCTCGCCGAAGCAGGCGAGAAAACCCGCCGTATGCGCGAAAAAATCCAAACCACCACCAAGCGCCTCACCGCCGACCTAGCCGCCCTGCAGACCATCGTCCGCGAGGTCAACCAAGGCAAACGCACCTACGACAAAGAGAAGTACCAAAAGATTTTTGAGAACACCGTGAAGTCATTCACCCGCGCTGGGGTCGACCTGCGGTCTGCCATCCGTGATATGTACTTCATCTGCCGCGACCTCCTCCCGCGGGATATGCTCCACACCCTGTTTATCAAAAACGCCAACACTCTCTACGGCCACATCGGTCGGTATGGTGACAAGCTCGCCCAGATGGGCCAAACTCCCCACTACGTTTTCGGTGACGAATCCCCCTTCATCGAGTGCCCGAAGTACCTCAATATGTTCGACCACGTGTTCGACTTTGAGACAGGCTTCTACGCGCAGGAAGCTGACCTCCGCAACCGCCAGCTCGCCCAGCACGCCCGTGGGTTAAAGGTCCTCAAAAACTTGGAATTCGACCTCGACGAAACCATCCAGAAAGACGAATTCCGAGAAAAAGCCGAAGAAAAAAATCGCAAATTCCGTGAAAGCTATCAGCTGCTCGTCGAAGAGTCCCAGCCCATCATCGAGCTCCTCGAGCGCGACATCAAAAAAGCCCAACGCCACCACGACCCAAAATGGTTCAGCGACCGCTACGGCCTGTCAGTTGCCCAGGCCAGCCGTGAGGTCGACCGCCTCAAGCACTCCATCGACCGCTACGCCACCCTACAAGACGAGTTTTCTGATCCCCAGTTTTTCGCGCAGTGGCTGGGCAGATACAACACCGACCCCCAGACCAGAGCCGAAGCCGTCACACAGCTCGCTGGGTGGGAAGTCGCCGTCGATCTGACCGACAAAGCCCTAGACCAAGTCGCCAAGATCAGGCACTACCTTGACGAGCACGGCCTGGCCCTACGCGCCCCCGGCACGAAATTTCGTGACATCATTAAGGATAAAGTCCAAAACGAATGGGGCGAATGGATGAACCGTGGCGGCAAGAGCTTCAGCATCAACGAGCTCGTCGAACTGGTCAAAAAGTGTATCGAATTCCAAGAGACCCAATTTAATCGGCAAAAAGAAGCCCGCGTCGGAACGATCGGGTACGGCATCTTCGGGGACAAGTTCACCTGGGGGAAAGAATTCTTTCGGATGATGGAGGAGTCAGAAGAAAAACGGTTTAAGGAGTTTGAAACCCAGCACGCCGACCAAGACATCTCCGCCAACCGCGACGCTCTCTATAAAACCCGCGACGTCGACGAAGCCCGTGGTCTCATTAATGTCCTGCGTGACAAAGGGATCCTCATGTGGGACGACCCAGGCCTGTGGAAGACCCTCGAACGCTTCCAAACCCAAGTCAAGTTTCGTAAAAATGACCTCACCAACCTCAAATACGCGGAGATACAAGCCAAAGTCGAGAAAGCCATCGGCCTCATCTGGTCGCCACAGGTCTTCCGTGACTGGGAAACGTCCATGGACGGCAAAGCCAAGGAAAAACAAAGCTCATACGACCGTGAATTTGGCTCCTACGAAGACAACGGCAGCGTTCGGACAGAGATCCTCGCCGATATGCTCAGTCGGTGGGAAAAAGGCGACACCGAAAACATCGACCCCGCGCGGTTTGAGCAGTTCATTCGCGCCTCGTTTGAGAAAGGCAAGATGAACGGCCAACCCGACCAACGGTTCTACTACCTCATCATGGGCATGGCCACCACTGACCCACGGGGCATCCCCCTGCTGTCACGCAACGCCGCCATCCGCATGAACGACCAGTTCCTCGGGGGCTTCCCCGTGCTGGAGTTTTGGACCGAAGGCGGCCCCAAAAAAGATGGCCTCCTCGTCGACGAGTCCGTCCCTGGGGCGGAGTCCCGCCCGTGGAATTTCCACGACTTCAAATGCTGGAAAGAAATGCTGGGTGATGATGAGACTGGCTTTAACGTGACGAAAGAACCCGTCAAAGCCAAGATGAAACAGTTTTGGTACTCCGTCGTGCTGCAGTCTGACAAAGCCCGCGGGCGTGTGATGCGAAACATGCGGATGTCCGACGAAAAAGCCGACCACGACGAAGCCATGAGCCAGTTTCCGTTCTTCCCCCCTGACCAGATCGTGCAAATGCTGGAACGAAACAACAACGGGAAAGATAAATACACCCCCGACTACTACCGTATGCTCTTCCACGGCTTTCGGGGCTACGCCGTCGGCCTGCAAAAACACATCCAAGACTACGACGAACGCTTCGGCCAGACTCAGTGGTGGGCCGTGAAGAAAAAAGAACTCCTTACCGACTTCGGGCGGTCACTGCGCGCGGGCATGACAGGCATGATGACCATGCAAGGCAACCACTCAGGGTCAGGGTCAAACCCGACGGTCTTTTCCGAGGAAATGTTTGAGTACGATCGGGGGTACATAGAAGATGCAAGTAAACTCTCCCGCTCCCGCGACGACATCTTCACCATGTTTCGCAATGTCATGAGCGAATCAAACCTCGACGACGGCAAACGAACCGAATACGAAAACTATATGCAGACTAAAGGCAACAAATACGGCTCACAGTGGCGTAACATCAATAAAAAGCTCGGACCAGAGTTCATCGACGGCGTGCAAAAAATGATCTCCGAAGACGCCGACGAAGGCGCTGGCGCCCTGTATACCAACACCGAGGCCATCCAAAAAGCCCTCGAATCCTTCGTCACCGAGCGCACCCTCCCGGGCGAAGAGCCCGTGTCAGTCGTCGAAACCGCCACGGGGGGCGGTCGTGGCGGGGGCAGCCTGCACATCGCAGGCGCACCCAGCCGTGGGTCAGTCGAGTACACCGACGCCATAGAGCGTGTCACCGCTGGTGTCTAGCGTCTGCACAAATTCCCACCTGACGCTTCGCCACATTTTACCTTTGAACGCGAGGCTATTTTGTCGTGCCCCCTCGCCAGAGCCACCCCCACGGACTACCATTCTGTGTGATGGTTCTGCTGGCATTTTTGGCCTGTTGCTCCTCACGCATAGCGTGACCACAGCCCCCCAGTGCCCCTTCCCCCACAGACATCCCTCCTCCTCTCGCTCTCTTGACCGTGTTTCCCTCTCTGTTGCGCTGTGCGCGTCGTGCCCTGTGTGTCTGGCTGTGTGGCAGCCTGGTCGCACCACACGCTGTTGCCTGGGCCAGTTTCAGCGGCGACACCGACTGGCCCACACTCAAGTCCGCCCCGCACCAAACCCCTCCCCCCGCAACAGAGCGTGAGCGCCTCATCGCTGTGCTCGTTGCCGACGACCTCGTCGACGACCCCACCCTTCTCCCCCTCCTCGAACGCTACCTCGACGACATCACCACCACCGCGGGTGCCAGCGTAGTGCCAGTCGCCGTCCCTCCCAGCACCTCACCGCTCACCATCCGTGACGGTCTCGCCTCACTCTACTTTCAGGGGCACGACGGCCGCGCCCAGTCACAGCTCGAAGGCTTTGTGCTCATCGGCGACCTGCCTCTGCCCACCGTCGACAAATTCGGCGCCCAGCACGTCTCCATCTCTCCCTACACCGACATCGTCGACCCCAGCTACGTCTGGCAGGCGGCCCAGAGCCAGTTTGTCGCCGTCCCCCACGGTGACGACCGCCCCGAGCTCTGGCACGGGGTCATCCGCTCTGACCAGTCAGGCCCAGACGCCATCGACGACCTCGTTCGCTACTTTGAAACCAACCACCTCGTCCACAGTGGAGAGTTAACCTTCCCCGAACGGGCCTTTTTCCTCAACCAACCCGAGCAAGCCCAAGGCGTCAGCCCCGCCGAGCTGCAGCTCTACCGCAACTACCTCACTCACCTCAAGCCCCTCTCACACCAATGGTACACCACCGCCCTCCTGCGACAGGTCATGGGCGAAGTGCTCAGCGAAGTTGACATCCCGTGGGACGCCATCCCCGAAGAGTACCGCCCCGAAGAGAAACCCGACGACCTCTCGTCGGTGTTTGACTTCATGCCCGACATCTGGTCCAAGGGCGCCATCGAGCAATACCTTCGCACCTACATGGCCATGCATACGGGCTGGGTGTCCGACATCACCACCATGGTGCAGCGCGCTGGCCGCTGGGCCCCCTCCCAGATAGACACCACCCCCACCCTCGTCGCGCAAAAGGACGAAACCTCCCGCCAGTACCTCCTCGACTTCCAGCTCGCCGCCGAGCAGATCATCTTTGACGCTATACAGGAGTCACAGATCGCCGCCCGCTTTGACTTCCGCGAGTTAACCGCCGACAACTGCGGCGGACGTGACCTCTATTGGTACGGCGTCGACCGCGACGACATCACCACCGCCGACCAGTGCAGCATCATCCGCGGCACAGCCCCCGACCCCACCGCCAGCGGCAGCCACGCCCAAATGGTCGAAGCCAACATCGCCTACGACCCCAGCACCATCGACGAGTGCTACACCTACATCGACCAGTCCGAAGACAACCCCATCAAACGCTGGCGCAAAGACCCCCTCGAAGGGTGCTGCGCGTCAAATCTGGAGTACGACGAAGACACAGGCGAGCCCCACTACCGCGAAGCCAAACGCTGCATGGCCCGCCACGACGCCGCTGACATCGTGTCAAACTCTCGGTGGCAGTGCGTCACCGGCATCGTCAAGCACCACGTCGGCCCCGAGCAACCCATCTTTGACATCGGCGCCACCACGCGGCGACTGGCAGGGTCCGTCGGGGCCAGTGGCTGCGCCAGCATCATGAAGCCCCCCCAGTGCGACGGCCAAGTCGATTCGCTCTACCACCACATCGAACCCACCCCCGAAACCCTCCGCGCCCAGCTCCTCGCCCAAGACGCCCAAGCCCTCCCCATCGACGACCCGCGCGGGGTCTCGTTTTACGGCCTCTCTGGCACCTTCTTTCGGCTAGAGTACCCCAGCATCTACGACCTCCTGCAAACGGTCGACTCCACCGCCGACCCATTGACCGAGTTCGAACGCCTCCGCCATGCCGTCTTCAGTCTCTTCACCCCGCTGGGCACCACCCTCACGCAAAATGTCCTCCCCCAGAGTGGCGGCACCTGCAGCGGCAGCCAGCTCGCAGAGTTCCTCCCCACCGACTTCACCGAAAGCACTCCTGGGTTCAGCGACACGCTCGCCGCAGTGCCCACCCTCCTGCATGATCTCCAGACAACCTACCCCGCCAGCCGCCTGGCCGAAGCCCTCTTTTGGCTCCAGCTCGACGTCGAATCCAAAAACCGCCTCGCCTTCGCCCATGCGCTAGGGGCCTACCCCGCGGCGCAGTGGCCCGTGCCCACCACCCTCACCCCCGCCCAGCACAGCCAGCGCTTCTTTCACCTCGACCCACCCCCCACCACCGACACTGACCCAGAGGCCCCCGCCCCCGCCACAGGCTACGAATTCATGCACTTGGTCGCCGCCCCAGGTACCCCAGGGTCCAGCGCCATCCAGTGGGGGTTTGAGCAAGGCCAACCCAGCCCCACCCCCACCGACACCACCCTGAGTGTTGGCCCCCGCCCCCCCGCTGCACCCACCCCGCAGTACCTCATCGGCGACCTCGACCTCCGCACCGACATCCTCGCAGGGGCCGCCCTGACCGAAACCTGCAGCGGGCTCAGCGGCCCCGAAGCCGTCACCTGCTACGCCGACTTCAGCACCAAGCAATCCCAAGCCACAGCGCAGCTGATCACCGACCCAGTCAGCGGACAGGTCACCACCATCACCGCCACCGAGTCACAGACCCCCACCGACCTCCTGACCGCCACCCCCGAGGCCCTCACCCGCTCCAGCCGCTCCGCCCAGCCCAGCACCTTTGCCCTCCAGTGGTTTGCCGACGGCGCCCCCGCCAGCACCCTCGGCAGCGGCAGCGTCACGCTCAGCATCACCGACCCTGCCGCCGCGCGTGCGTTCACCCTCACCCCCCGCACGCTCACCCCTCGTCAGGGCCAGGCCCAGTTTCAGCTCCTGCCACAGGGGGCTCCCTACAGCGGCACATTCCTCATCGAAGCCCTCTACAGCGGGCCCAGTGCCCACAGTCTCACCATCCCCGTCACGGTCACACCACAGCAGTGGGTGCTCGACCGCCCCACCGCCCAGGTCACCGCAGGGGCAGACACCCCCATCACCTTTTCGCTCAGCCTCACTGACCCCGACGGCCAACCATTGGCCGACACCCCCTCCACCACACTGGAAGTCACCAGCGACGGCCACTCCTTCCCGAATGGCCAGACCGTCACCCTCACCGACGGCCAGCTCACTCTTCCCATTCTCCCCGACACCCGCAGCGGCAGCTGGCCCATCACCCTCACCGACCCCAGCGGCAGCCTACCCCCCTTCACCACCCAGCTGAGCGTCACCCCTGGCCCCCTGGCCAGTGTCACAGCCAGCCAGCCGCACCCGTTTTTAGTCACGGGCGGCCCCACCCACGTCGTTGACCTCCGCCTGACAGACACCTACGGCAACGCACTCGTCACCGCCCCCCTCGACCACCAGTGGCAACTCCCTGACACTCTGCCCGAGGGCCTGACCGCCACCTTCCACCCCAGCCCCACCGCCGCCCAAGCCCAGCTGCACCTTTCCCTCCGCCCAGGTGCCACCGTTGACAGCCTCACCCTCACCACGCCCAGCCTGCCGACACCCACCACAGTGGAGTTCCAAACCATCACCAACCCCAGCCTGCGCCTCGACACCACCGTCAGCCAGCTGGCAGTCACCGACGACACCGTGCAGGTCGGCCTCATTCGCCTCACTACCCCCGACGGCCAGCTCATCCCCTTGTCTACCACCGTTGACCTACTTTCGTCCTCGCCGCAGCACGGCTCATTCCCCAGCACCGTCACCCTCACTGGCGGCATCAGCCGCTTTGCCTACGCTCGTGGGCACGTCTCGGGCCAGACAGCCGTCACCCCTCAGCTCGGGGGCTTCACCGCTGACCCATTCAACTTCACCACCCTCGCGGGTGACGCCGTCGGGCTCAGTGCCCAGTTTGCCCGCCCCACCGTGGCCGCCGCCGCGGGTGAGTCACTCACTCTCACCGTTTCGGCCCTCGACAGCACTGGGTCCAGCACGCCGTGGTCGGGCACCGTCCCGCTGAGTTTCAGCGGCCCCGCCAGCCGCCTACTGGGCGACACTCTCCCCAGCACCATCACCCTCACCCAGGGCGAAGCTACCCTCACCCTCCCGGTCACCACCACCAGTGCTTCGGGCACCATCACCGCCACCGTCGGCGCGGGCACCACCCTCGTGCCCGCCAGCGCCCAGACCATCGTCACCACCCAGCTCACCCCCAGCGACCTCAGCACCCTGTCGCTCAGCGCGCTCCACACCACCATCAGCGGCATCGACGGCCTCGGCCTCACCAGCAGCCAGAGCTTCGGCCTCCGCTGGCTGCTGTCGGGCGCGGCCCAGTCAGTCAGCACTCTCGTGCAGGCCCCCGACCCCAGCCTCCAGCTCGGCGCCCTCGCCCCCGACGGCCACCTCTCTGCGCGGCTCACCGCCCAGTTTTTGACGGGCCGCCCCACCGCCCAGTTCAGCCTCCTCCCCGCGTCTGACTTCGCCGACACCGTGCCTGGGCTCAGCCCCAGCACCCCGCTCGCCACCGCCCAGCTCACCTTTGACCGCCCCGCCACTCTCGGCCTCGCGGGGCAGAGCACCTTCGCCAATATCATCCTCCAGCCCACCCCCACCCCAGACACAGCCCCTCCCGACTTCAGTTTCGACGACAACGTCTTTCTACTTGACGACACCCCCATCATTGAAGTCTCACCCACAGGGGGCCTCACCCTGCGTGACCTCGCCCTGACCCTCACCCAGCCAAAAGACGAACCCCACAGCCTCCTCCGCTGGGCACTGACCCGCGGTGACCAGACACTCGGCACCCTCTGGCTCATCCCGCAGGCACAGCTCCCCCTTCTGACCGACGACGGCACCGTGCTCGTCGGCCCCCTCCCCAGCTTCGACCCCACCACCACGGACGGGTTTCCCCGCTTCACCCTCGGCGACACCGTCGGCCAGATCGGGTTTTCCCAGTTTCCGCAGTTGTACTTCCACACCACCCAGACCGCAGGCGAGGGCCTCTACTTCACCCCCGAACCCTCCCTGCTGCAACAGCGGGAGGTCAGCGCCCAAGGCAACGTGCTCAGCATCCGCGGTGCCCGAGTGCTGGAGGTCGGTGCCTACGGCCAGCTCCTCCTCAATGCCGTTCCCCCGCGTGACGGCCAGTTCCCCGACGGTGGGTGGCGGTTTGCACCGCACGCCTCGCGCAATGTCCGCACCTACGACGTCTTCTACGGCCGTGAGCGCCTCGGTCGTCTCCACTTCCAGCCCCCACGCAACGGCCTCACCCTCACCCCAGACCTCGACCAGAGTGACGCCACTGGCCTCTTGCTGCAGTCAACAGCTGACCGCCCCACGCCGCTCACAACCGACCAGCGCGACCTGACCACCTACGAATTCACCACCCCGCGCCCCACCGCCCTGCAACAGTCACTCCGCCTCGTGCCGGAGTTCAGCCTCGGCTACGGCACGGGCATCCAGCTCCAACCACTCGCCCCGTGGGCCGTGCCGACCCCCGTCGTCACAGGCCCCGACAGCGACAGTGCGCAGGGGTGGGGTTTCCGCCATCTGGAAGTACACGAGCCCGCCCGTTCACAGCTCGGCTCCCCTCGCCAGAGCATCGAGGACGACAACGGCCACAACGTCGTCTGGGAAGGGGACTGGCGGCCAGCAGTGCACCTGGCGGGGGGCAGCAGCGTCGGCGAAGCCACCACCATCGGCGCATCGGACGCGCTTATCGTGCTGGGTGACCCCACCCTCCGCCTGCCTCGGGGGCAGTCGGCCCCCGTCAGCAGTGGCGGCGTCACCCCAGACATCGGCCGACACATCTGGCGCTCACCCAGCGGGTCGCTCAGTCAGGTGCTCGTCACCGACCTCAACGCCGACAACCAGCCCGACCTCATCCCCCGCGTCGGCCGCCAGATGCACCTGCTCTACGCCGACCCGAAAGGCAACACCAACTACCGCGACCAGGGGCTCCTGCTCCAGTGGCCCGCCGAACCCACCGGCCAAGTGCTCTCGCTCGACCTCGGTGGTGACGGCCTGGGTGACTTCCTCGCCTTGGTCGAGGGCCAGCTCCTCCTCGAACGCAACATCAACGGCCAGCTCATCCGCCAACCGCTCGACCTCCCCGTCCCGCCTGATGTCACCCGCTTCAAAGGTGGCGACTTTGACAACGACGGCGACCTCGACCTCGCCTTTTTGACCAGCCAACCCGCTCTGTACATCAGTACCCAGGGCAGGGCAGGGGAGTGGTCCCCCCCCGACCTCATCGAAACCTTCACCCAGGCCGACTCCGCCCCCCCCATCAGCGAGAGTTACGCCCGCCCCCTCACCACTCCGCCCCCCACCATCCGCCGCCAGTCAGGCGTCGTGTTTTATGACAACGACGGCGACGGTGACCAAGACTACGTCAAACTCAAAGACAACGGCGAGATCAAAAAATACAAAAAAAAGAAAAAGAAATACAAAAAACAAAGTACCACCCTGAGTAAATACGGCGACGTCGCCCAGATCAAAGGCCGTGACCTGACAGGCGACGGCCGGCTCGACATCATCATGCAGACGATCGACAACCAGCTCTATCTCGCCAAAGGGACCAAAGACGGCTTCCAAAACCGCCTCCCCATCCTGCCTGAGACCGAGTGGTACGCCCCCGCCATCCGTGATTTCCCCACCAACGTCGAAGACCCCTCTCAGATCGACCGCCTCTACCTCGACCAGCTCTTCCCCCAGCTGCGGTACCTCAGCGTCACAAGTCCCGATCTCAGCCAGCAAACCACCCTCGCCGTGCGCGACTCCCGCTTTGTGGAAGTGCCAGACCCCACCGACCCTGACCGCCAGCTGACCTTCATCCCCGTCCCCCTGACCCAATGGCAGAGCGCCGAGCTCACCCTGCAAGGCACCGCAGGCCTCATCACCCTGTCCAACGACACCCCCGTCACCGACCTGCAGCTCATCATCCCGCAGTTTGGCCAGCGTCGCGTCGACCCCACCGCCGTCAGTTTCAGCGGCTGTGGGGCCGACGCCGTCGCCACCGTCCAGCCACAGTGGGGCAGTGCCTGGGCCAGCGGGCTCACCCTCACCCCTGACCAGACCTGCCAGATCAGCTTCACCCTCCTCACCCCCAGCTCCAGCGACCTGCCCACCCCCGTGCTGTCGGTGCAGTCACACCCCGACGGCGGCGACATGGTGGTCATCCCGTGGCAGACTGACATCGCCGACCCCACCTCCACCACGCTCTACCAGTTTTACGCCAGCACCGAAGCCTACCGCCCTGTCACCGCACCCGTCCCCTTTGACAAGGAAACCATCGAGCCATACGCGTCCATGACCGACGAGGAGGAAGCCGAATATCTCGCCGCCGCCCTGGCCGAAGACTCCGACGGCGACACCATCCCCGACTTTTTTGACTCCGCCCCCCGCTCCAACCCCGAGACAGCCACCGACTCCCTCGGGGCCACCTTCGCCAGCACCCAGCGCGCCAGCCAGACCTGCGTCGGCGAATGCAGCTGGTCACTCGCCCTCCCGTCCTACTCATTTTTGGCCCCAGGCAACCGCTCGTTCTACCTCCCCCCCATCACTATTCCTTCCGCCCCCAGCCCAGGCGTCCCTGTCTTTTGGGTGCCACCACCGCCGTTTGCCCCCACCCATCTGGCCAGCCTCTTTCGGCTCTATATCAGTCCCACCACCTCATTGCAGCTGGGCATGGGGCTCTGCGGCGCCAACTTCAACGGCTTCTCTGCCCCCCTCTTCGCCCCCTTCTGCGTGGCGTTCGCCATCCCACTGGTGCCGTCATTGCCGCAGTCCTGCCCCGACCCACTCGCTGGGGCCGACACCCCGCCTGACAGCGGGGTCAGCACCCAGCCACTGGCGGCCTCGGCCACGGGGCCACAGCAGTGCTCGCTTGGCCTCTTGGCCAATGACACCCTCGGCCACGCCGACCCGTGGGCCACCCAGCACAGCACCCTGCAAGCCCAACCACCCAAAAACGTCCGCGGCACCACCACCCTCCCGCGCAACACGGCCGTTGGCTCGTTTGACTTCATCACCACCTGGGTCAAGGACCAAATGGCCGAGTTCAGCAACTTCAACCTTCCCGAGCTCAAAGTCATCCAACCCAGCCTCCCTGAAGCGTCCTCCAGCAATAGCAGCAGCTCCACTTCAGAACCCCTCAGCCTCGACTCCCTCAGCCAGTCACCCTTCATTGACCTCACGCTCAAACCCACCCCGATCAATTACCCCCAGATCGACCCCAGCGTGCTGCAGTCACAGCTACGCGACATCCGCCAGCACGTCAAAGCTCTCAAAACCTTCAGTCAACAGTTCAAATCCAGCCGCGACATCTTCCAGTCACAGTCTAGTCAGGGCCTGACCCAGCTGCGTGACCAGCTCGCCGCCCAGCAGCTCCTGTCCGACTTCCTCGCCGCCCAGCCCCGCTTCGCGGGCCCCCTGCCCAACTTCACCGTGGCCAGCCCGCAGCAGCTCGCCCAGGTGCAACTGTCTGACGCCCGCACCGCCATCCTCGACGCCGTCACCGCCCGACGCGACCGCATCCTGTCGGACAGCGACACCTTCTTGGCCCAGCTCGACACCCTCCCCACCCAGTTCCAAGACACCGCCACCCAGCTTCAGTCCCTTGACCAAGCCGCCCGCTCACTGCCCCAGCTCGTCGAGCGCATCCGCGAGATTAAGCAAACCCTCAGCCAAAACGACCAGCAGATCAGCGACTTCTTTGGGAAGTATCTCAAAAGCCTCAAGGACGACCTCCAGTCATGGCTGACCCTGCGCAGCGACGTCATGCAGATCATGTCCACCGTGGGCAAGATTCCCGCCGTCTTTAATGCCTTCGGGGCCAACTGTCACGGCTGCGCCGTGGGCAAAGGCAAACTCGACGAGTTCATCATCCGCATTCTCTTTGGGTGGATCAAACTCCCCGTCATCCCCATGCCCCAGCTGCCCAACCTCGTCCTCGACCTCAGCCAGGTCACCGCAGGGGCCGAGGTCACCATCCCCGAGATCAAACTCAACCCCGTCACCATCACCCCCCAGCTCGAGCCCACCCTCCCCAAAAATGTCCCCCTCCCCACCCTGAAAGTCAGCGAGCTCAGCCGCCTCCTGTCCTACACCGACCCCCTGCGTCTCACCGTCGCCCAGTCGGCCCACCCCCTGCTGCCCACCGCCCAGGCCCAGACCCCCAGCCTCCCCAGCTCATTCGACCTCGACACCGTCCTGCCCGCCGTCAGCTTTCCCACCGTGCCCTCCGCACCGCAGCTGCCCGCCATCAGCGTCCCCGACTTCAGCACCCTCGACCTCCCCACGGTTGACCTCCCCAGCCTGCCCACCATCCCCCCCGTCCCGTTCGACATCCCCAATTTCCTCGAACCCCTCGAAAAAATCATCGACGTCCTCGAGACACTCCTGCAGCTCGTGTGCTTCATCTTGAAGGGCATCATGCCCGTCCCCGAGTGGGACCTCAACTCCCACATTGAGTCCATCACCAACCGCACGAGCATGATCCCCCTCGACTGGAGCCCCACCGCGTGGAAATTCGACGTCCCCAAAGTCCCCAAAAAAGACCTCGTCACCACCCTAAAGTACGACCTCGCCCCCTCCCTCGAAGCCCTCAACCAGACCGTCACCCAGGTCCAATCCACCATGGATTGCTCCGTCACCACCCTGTCCAACCTCAGCACGCTCAGCGGCGCACCTGACTGCCTGCCCGTCGACACCCCCCGCCTCAGCCACACGCCTGCCAGCCCCACTACCCAGACCATTTCCCTGACCGCCTGGGGCGATGTCCCCCCCTCGGCGGAGGTGCTCGCCGCCACGACTGACTTTGCTTCTCGCCTCGACCGCATCCGTCAGGGCGACATTAATTTCGGCCAGAGCCAGCTCCTGCTTTCGCAGCTGGCCCAGTTCACCACGCCGCAGCACTGGGGCGAGGAAATGCACCAGCTGGCCGCCCACCCGCCCGAGATCAGCCAACTGGTCGCCAGCACCATGCCCCCCGAGATCTTAGAAGCCGCCCAAGCCTTCGGCGCCGAGCGTCTGACCGACGTTTCCTCCACCCCCAGCGAACTCTCTGACCGCGCCATGGCCCGCCTCGGCATCGACCTCGACACAGGGTCAGTCACCCTCCCCACCCCAGAGTCACAGGTCTTCTTGCCCGCTGGCACCACCCAGTGTGACCCCTGCACGGGCCTCGCCCAGCCACTCACGTCCTTCCCCACCGCGGTCGGCCAGTCGCTCGGGGCCACCCCCGCCAACCCTGACTACGACCAAAGCCTGCACGACTGCGCCGCCCCCCCCAGCCAGCCGTGTCCCTACGCCGACACGCCCACCTTTCACTTCATCGGGTCTGACCTTTATCTGAAGTCCTGCCCCGACCAGTGGGGCCCCCGTCTCGGCGGTGGCCAGCGCTACGGTGACCTGCTCGCGGGTCGGGCAGGTGCCCCCCCCAGTGCCGAGCCACTCAGCCCCAACGCCGTCGCCAGCGACTCACCTGAATTTTGGTCATTTGCCCGCTTCGCGTCACAGTTTGCCCCCGCCCAAGTCTTCGACTTCACCACCACCAGCCGCGGCGCCCAGCTCCGCCTTGACAGGCTAGACCCGCAGACAGCCTACTACGAGTGGACCATCTCCGACCGCCCCGACATGTCCTACGAATGGGCCGCCACCCCCTCCACCAGCCAGACACCTTCGCCCGAGCAACCCAGCCGGCCCTTCCTCGCCCCGCTCTACGACTTTTTCACGGGTGACACCCCCACCGACACCCCTACCAGCGGCACGGTGCGCAGCTCCGACCGCTGGGACCGCACGGCTTTCCTCGTCCGTCGCCCCCCCCGTTTGTATGAAATCCGCCCCCTCACCTCGCGCCTCGTTTCACTGACAGGCACGCCCGAGATCATCGCCCCGCCTGAGCACCCCCTGCTCACCCAGTCACCGTCCGCTTGCGCTGACCCAAACCTCCCCAAACCCTTCCTCTCAGGCACCCACACCCTGCTGGGGCTCGCCCCACGGTCAGAAGTCACCGTGCGCGTGCCCCAGCGCCCGGACCAACCCTTCGACACCCTCACCATCGTCATCGAGCAAGGCGAAGAGACCATCATCGAAGACGCCGAACTGTGCGTCACCCAGGGGGAAGTCAGCCACATCGCCCTCGACGCCCCCGAGCAGTTTGAGTCCATCCCCCCTAGGCCTAATCTCGCCCTGCCGCACGGCACCGCCTTCGCACTCGGGGCAGGGGACCAAGTGGTTATCGAGCTCTTCGACGGCACCCAAGTGCAGATCGACCAGCACCAGACCTACGTTCTCTATCACTTCGACCAACTCACCGACATCATCCGCCACCTCGCCCTGCTGCCCCCCGCCAAGTGGTATGGCGCCCTCTCCGCCCAGCGTGGCCCCGTCAGCAGCTTCCCACGGTTCCAGTTCTTGCACGACCCCTACCCCACCCCCACTGACCAACCCCTCACGGCCCAGTTTGCCCACCCCACGGCCAGACAGCTTCCCCCCGACACCCCCTTCGTCATCGACGCCCGCCCCTCGGTCGCCACCGCTGGCTTAGCAGACGCCTGGTTTGACCTCGACCCCACCGTCGACACTGACGCCGACGGCAACTTCACCAACGACCGCGACTTCGCCTCCACTACAGAACCATCGCTTGACCGCTTCGGCCAGCCCCGCCCCACCCCATTGCCCGACAGCCTCGCTCTGGCGCCTACCACCACTGACACCCCCGACAGGGCTTTCAGTTTCCGCCAACTGTTCCGCGCCCTCACCGCCCAGTTGACCGCACCATTGAGCCCCGAGTCACCTGAAAAACCAGCCAACTCAGACACCCCCAGCTTCGACCCCGCCCACCCCGCCTTCACCCGTCCCCCTGACAGCGAATCACTGGGCAACCCCACCACCACCTTCGACTCCACCCTCTACTTCCAGCACCCGGGTCTGCCTACTGGCACCAGCACCCAGTTCACCCTGCACCTGCGCGACACCCTCGACCAGCACACCCAGCAGACCGTCACCCTCACCGTCACAGACCCGAGCCAATAGCACCCACCACCCAGAGGAGGGGACTGGTCGTTTGCTCACGTCTCATTTTCCCCCACTTCAGGGTTCACTTCCCCTTCATTTTCGGGTACAATGAAATACAACCCCCACATCCCTCAGCCAGAGAAGCCAGCGGATTCCCCAAAAAAAACTCCCCCCCAAACTCCACCCCATGACCACCGAACCCATCTCCACCCCCGCCCAGACCCACTACAGCGAATTCGTCCTCAGCACCCTCGACCAGGCCGAAGACGCCAAACTGACGGGGGATTACGACACCGCCATCCAGCTACTCAACTCCGTCATCACCGACACCCCCACCTGTTTCGAGGCCTACGAAGAGCTCGGTGACTGCTACCTCTCCCTGCGGCAACTCGACGCCGCCACCAAAGCCCTCACCCACGCCATCACCCTCAACCCCAGCTCCGCCAACGCGCACTATCTGCTGGGTTTTTTGTATTCCCTGCACCAGCAGTGGTCTCGCTCCATCGCCTCCCTCACCGCCGCCGACAGCTTGACCCCAAACCACCCCGAGATCCTCCGCTGCCTCGGCTGGTCTCTTTATAATTCCCACCGTTCTGCCCGCGGCATCGCCGTGCTGGAGCGCGCCCATACGCTCAGCGACACCGACCCAAACATCCTTTGCGACCTCGGCGTCTGCTACATGAACGACCAACAGTTCACCCTCGCCAAACAATCCTTCGAGTCCGTCGTCCAGCACCACCCCGCCTCCACCCAGGCCAAAGAGTGCCTCACCTTCCTCAAAATGCTCGAACAACGGTATTCGCAGTAAAAAATCCAAAATTTCAAAGCCCTCCGTAGTCCAGCCTACCCACAATCCACCATTTTGCTCGCCCCCACGCTCCACGTGGGGTAAACTAGAATCGTACTACTTATCTACCATTTTTCACTCTTTCCCATGGCAACCGTCGTGACCAAAGACACCTTTCAGGCCGAAGTAAAAGACTTCAAAGGCACCGTCCTCGTTGACTTCTTCGCCCCGTGGTGTGGCCCCTGTCAGGCCATGCTCCCCCTGCTGGAGGAGCTCACCCCCACCCTCACCGAAGGTCAAAAAATCGTCAAGATTGATGTCGACACCGACCCAGAGCTCGCCCAAGAGTTCGGCGTCATGTCCATCCCCGCTTTTAAAGTTTTCAAAGACGGCGAACTGATCGGCGAAGCCGTCGGCTCCCAGCCCAAAGAAAAACTGGTAGAGATGCTCAGCGCCTAGTTTATTCTAAGTTTCTGATTAAAAACCCACTCTGTCCCCAGAGTGGTTTTTTATAGGAAAATTCTTCAGAAACCTTTCCCTCTAAGCCGCCGCCTGCCGCTGCTCCAGCACCTCCTGCGGGTTGGTCGTCACCAGCTTGTCTTCGCCATAGCTGGCGATCACCTGCACCGCCACGTGCTGACTCCCCGCAAAGAAAAGCCCCTGCCCCAGCCCCGCATTCAGCAGCAAGTACCGCTCCCCCTGGGTCAGGTTAAAGACCTTTTCCAGTCGGTCCATCGCCGAAGGCGCCTGCCGCAGCAGCAGCGTCATCGCCGCATTGGTGATCACGGGTTTGCCCCATGGGCTCTCCATGAAGTCCTCCACATCTTGGGTGATCGTCGTCACCCCGAGGTAATACTTCCGCGCCCGCTTCACGAGGTTATGCAAGAAACGGCCACTGTCCTCGTGTTGCACGATGTTCCACGCCTCATCGATCGTCAGGATCCGCCGCTTCATGTCCGAGCGCACCTTCGACCAGATGAAATTCAGCAAGATATACATCGCCACTGGCCGCAACTGGTCTTCCAGATCACGAATAGAAAACGTCACCAACCCCGAGCTCAGATTCACATTCGTGTCTTTAGAAAACAACCCCGCAAAGGTTCCCCGCGTAAATTTCTCCAGCCGCAGCGCCAGGTCACGCCCCCCCTGCATACTCGTCAGCACATTCTGCAAGTCGAGCATCGTCGGCATGGCGTACATCGTCGGGTCAACCGTTTCAGGAGTGATCCCTTTGAGGTTATACGTCTGAAACAACGCCCGATCCATTAGTCCTTCCTCCAGCGGGGTCAGCTTCCCCAGCATGATGTTCAGCAGCCCGATCAAGTTAATGATGTTTTCCCGCAACAGGTCACCGGGCTTCGCATTAGCCGCGTCATACGGCAGCGACAGGTCAAACGGGTTGATCCGCTGCTCCGAGTTCAGCGAGATGTTAATGTACGTCCCCCCCACCGCACGGGTCAGGTTTTGGTACTCGTTTTCAGGGTCGAGCACGATCACGTCCGTCCCCGTCATCAGCGAACGCAATATTTCCAACTTCACCGCATAAGATTTCCCCGCCCCCGAAGCCGCAAAGACAACCGAGTTTGCATTCTGCAGCTGGAAGCGATCAAAGATAATCAGTGAATTATTGTGACGGTTCAGTCCGTATAAAATCCCTTCGTCAGACGTCAGCGAACTCGACACAAACGGAAACGTCGTCGAGAGGGGACTGGTGTTCATGTTCCGCACCTCATACAGCAGGTCAGTCGCCTGCGGCAGCGTCGACTTAAACGCCCGCTCCGTGCGGAAGTCCGCATTGCGCGTCAGCACCATCTGGCCCGAGAGCACCGTCTTCAGCTGCTCCATGATCGACTTCAGTTTCTCCTCCGTGTCTGCATACACCGTGCAATACATCCCTAGCTGAAAGTACCGTTCCGTGCCTTTCTGCAAGTCACGCCGCAGTCGTTCCGCGTCTTCCAGCGCCGTTTCCAGCCCAGGGTCAGCGATCGCCCCCTTCCGACGCTGCATGTTGCGCGTTGTGACCATCTCCAGCACGCGGCGTTGCAGCACCCGCATTATTTTCGCACTTTCCGTTGGGTACACAAACATCGAAATGTCCATCGTCGCATCATAGTTGATGATCGAGCTCAGCCAGTTCGGCTCCACAAACCGCGGATACGCCGTCACATAAAAGCTCTGCACATACTGCCCGTTGAGTGTCGTCTTGAAGGACTTGCATTCCATCGACGTCGGCGCCACCAGGTCCTTGATCGAGATCGTCCCCTGTTGGTACAGCTTCTCCGCCTCGATGATCTTCTTGCGCAGCGCCTTGGTCAGTTTTTTACGGTCACGCTTCGGCTCGAAATCCAAAAAAAACGCCTGCATCTGCTCCTCTTCCGTCAGCGGTCGGTCAGTCGGCCGCGCTGCATCGGCCAGCTTCTCTACGCCATTTTTGACCGCCGCTCGGCTCTGGGCGTTTTGCTTGTTCTTCTCCACATGGGCCGACCACTTGTGCTTCAGCCGCTCCAGCATCGAGTGCTGCGGCGACCCAGGCGTCTCCCCATTGGTTATCTTCACCCGCGCCCCCGCTTCATGCTCCGCCTCACTTTTTTCTGCCGCTTCCCCCTGCGGAGCCTCACTCAGCCGCACGTCCCCCTGCCCACCTGTTGGCTCCGCCAGCATCCCCACCGCTTCATCATTTTCTTGCTCCACCTCCGCCAACACCTGCTCCACCGCAGGGTCAGTCATCGCCGCCCCCACGTGCGTGACAGTCTCATGGCTCGCTGTCTTGGCCTCAGTCTCTGGCTTCTTTTTGCTCCCCCACAGTCGGCTCCACACACTCGGTTTTTCTCCCACTGGTGCGGCCACCACCGTGTCGTCTAGCGCGCCTTCTTCCCCCAGTGTCTTCGCCACCACGGCCTCTTCACTGTCGTCGGTGTCGTCTTCGACGGGCCGTGGTGGGTTCACATCCCAGCTCGGGCTACCGTCTGACACAGCCGCTCGCGGCGGGTTGGCCAGCACCGCTGGCACAGGGCCCAGCGGCGCATCTTCCTGCTCACTCCCGACGGTGTGGTCTGCCATAGTCTTTTTTTCTAGTTTCTATCTAAATAGTATACCACATCATTGCACAAAATAATTAAAAAAATATACAAAAATCTTATCAGAAGTAAAATAAGTATAGAAAATTATCAATATTTCTAAAAAATGATAAAAAAAATAAAATCAATAATAAATCACTTAAGCAATAAGTCTCAATTAAATGAAAACACAACCGAAGACGGATATCAAAAATACTCTTGCTTATTTATTAAAAAAAGATCACTAGAATTAAATGCAATAAAGGAAAGTCTAAATTTGCTATGGGATATTCATGATCAAAAACATTCATACCACAGAACTAAATTACTTGATGTTTACCACGGTATTTATAGAGACTTATACGAATTTGAAAACGAAGGTGTTCTGCGCATAAGAAAAGGAGATAAAGTAGCTATTGAGGCTGGGATATGCTGGCTTGAAGCTGATCCATATTGCTTTAGATCAGGATATCTATTGAAAAAAATTGCTAAAGCCTTTGCCCGATACCCTCAACATTTATCTAAAAAACAAAAAAAAAGGCTCCAAGATGTAATCTTAAAACGAATTAATTCCTTAAATCATAAGTCATGGAGATATTATGACCGCATTGCTTTAAATATACAAGATAATAAATTCATGAATAAGGTCAGGAAAATATCCAAGTCAACTAATACTATCCATTCACAGAGAGCTCAAAACATCCTTGATTACATTCAAAATCACTGAAATTAATAAAATAATCTACTTCACATACAAGTACAACGGCGCGTGCCCCCACTTCACAAACGGCACCGTCTCACGCACGGGCACATTCGGCATGGTGAAGGCATGGGAAACCACCCGCGTCCCTGTTTTCAGCTGCGGCCACACCACCCGCTCAAACTCTTGCATTGGCTCCGTCATCAGGAATACAAACAGCACGTCCGCCTCTGCATAGTCCCCCTGCGCAAACGCATTGCCCCAGCGCACCTCCGTGTTGGCATACCGCCCCAGCACACGGCGCAGCTGGCACAGTCCCCACAGCGGCAGCGCCAGCTCTATCCCCACCACCCGCCCCGCCCCCGCGCGGTGCGCCGCCCACATGGTGCGCCCATCCCCACACCCCACGTCATACACCGTCTCTCCCGCTTGCAGCCGTGCCAGCTGCAGGGCTTTTTCCACCCCCTTGCGTGAGGTCGGCACCCACGGTGCACCCCCGCGCACACCCGCCCACGCCACCCCACTCAGCACAAAGAGCACCACCAGCAACCCCACCAGCTCCAGCGTAAAGTAATTCATCACCCGATTATACCCGAATTCTCCCAGCCTGTCTTGGCCTCCGCCCCGATTTCATTATTATAAGGCCCCCTCCTAAGCCTCCTCCCCATGTGCGGCATCATCGGCCTGAGTCTGCGGTCAGCTCCCGCGTGTTATGACCTCTACGACGGTCTTTTAATGCTCCAGCACCGTGGGCAAGACGCCGCGGGCATGGTCACCTTCGACGGGCGCAAGTTCCACGCACACAAAGCCAACGGCCTCGTGCGTGACGTCTTCACCCCCAGCACCATCGCCACACTTCCGGGGTCAGTCGGCCTCGGCCATGTCCGCTACCCGACGGCCGGCACCGCCGACGCACTCGAAGCCCAGCCATTTTTTGTCAATGCCCCCCTCGGCATCTACCTCATCCATAATGGCAACCTGACCAACACCCGCGAGCTCAAAAACCTCCTCGACACCCACTACCACCGCTACCTGCAGACAGACTCCGACACCGAGCTCCTGCTCAATGTCTTCGCCGACGAGCTCTACACCCAGGTCAAAGGTCGCGACCGCACCACCGACACTCTCCGCACAGCGGTGTTCACCGCGACCGAGCAGCTCATGCAGCACGTCACAGGTGCCTACAGCGTCATCACACTTATAGACGACCTCGGCCTCTTCGCCTTCCGCGACCCCAAAGGCATCCGCCCCCTCGTGCTCGGGCACCGCAAGACAGTCAAAGGCGACGAATATTGCTTCGCCTCCGAAGACGTCGCCCTCAAAGCCCTCGGCTTCACCCTCCTGCGTGATGTTGCCCCAGGTGAGGCCATCCTCATCGACCACGACGGCCAGCTCCACAGCCACCAGTGCGCAGAAGGTTCGCTTGAGCCCTGCATCTTTGAGTACGTCTACCTCGCCCGGCCTGACTCCATGCTCAACGGCATCTCAGTCTATAAGACCCAACTCCGCATGGGCTCCGCCCTCGCCCAGCAGGTCGCCGCCGCCGATCTCCCGATTGACGTCGTCATCCCCGTGCCCGACAGCTCACGCCCCGTCGCTATGCAGCTCGCCCAAGACCTTTCGCTTACCTACCGCGAAGGCTTGATCAAAAACCGCTACGTCGGCCGCACATTCATCATGCCCGACCAAACCAAACGCAAGAAATCCATCCGCCAAAAGCTCAACCCCGTCGAGCTCGAGATCAAAGACAAAAACATCTTACTCGTCGACGACTCCATCGTACGCGGCAACACCATGAAAGCCATCGTCCAGATGTGCCGCGACGCAGGCGCCCAAAAAGTCTTCGTCGCCAGCGGCGCACCCGCCGTCCGCTTCCCCGACGTCTACGGAGTCGACATCCCCACTCGGCGCGAGCTCGTCGCCCACGGCCTCACCACCGAGCAGATCGCCGAAGTCCTCGGCGTCGACGCCCTTTTCTACCAGACCGTCCCCGACCTCATCGCCGCCGCCCAGGCAGGCAACCCCGACATCCGCAATTTCTGCACTGGCTGCTTTGACGGCGGCTACGTCACCCCCGAGGTCACCCCCGACTACCTCGACTGGGTCGAGCACCACGGCCGCGGGTGCAGCGCCCCCGGCAGCACCGACAGCCTCCTCACTCTTTAGGTCCCCCCATTTATGTACTTCACCCTCAGCGATTTACTCTCCCCCCTTCGGCGCCAGTGGCGGCTGGGCCTCGGGCTGTTTTGTGTCTGGGCCGTCATCCTCCTCGGGCTTCTCGCTCTCATGCCCCAGAGTGAAAAAACCACCCTCTACTACAGCGTCATCCCCACCCAAGGCACCGAAGCCAGCAACCACTTCTACGCCATGGAGGGCGC
Source organism: Candidatus Altimarinota bacterium (assembly GCA_020631075.1). Taxonomy (GTDB): domain Bacteria; phylum Patescibacteriota; class Gracilibacteria; order UBA4473; family UBA4473; genus JAHDHX01. The sequence continues at coordinate 161,034 of JAHDHX010000002.1, read as the reverse complement.
CGAAAGAGCCGCCGAGATGATCAGCGGCTGGGTCCAAGACCCCGCCTTCCGCCAGCGCGTGATGGACCGCAGCGGCATCCAGATCCCAAACTTCAAACGCAAGATCACCGCCCGCAAACAAAACCGCGCCAACCTCTTCGTCACCCTGAGCCTCCCCCTGTCGCTCCAGTCACAGAGCCCCACCATCGCCAGCGCCGTCCACGACCAGATCACTGCGGACTTTACCACCATCACCACCCAGTCCGCCGCCCAGTTCCAGCTCAGCACCGTCGGCCGCTTCAGCGAAGTCACGGAAATCCCCATCGGTTACCTCGTGCTCGGGCTCTTGCTACTGGCCGCGGGCTTGAGTGTCTTTTGCCTCTACGTGCGTGAGTCCATCCGCGGCACGCTGTCCTACGCCGCCCAGGTCAGAGCCCTCGCAGGCAACACTCCTGTCTTGACCGCCAGCCCCAGCACTATCGACCACGTCACCGCCCAGTGGGCCGCCCAGCACCCCGCGGGCACGCCCGCGCCGCTGCCCGTCACTTTGGGCCAGACCACCGTTTCCGAACTCCAAAACGCCCTCTTACTGGCGCCCCCTTCGGCTCTCATCCTCGTTGATTAATTTTTCACCCTCCTTTTACTATGCAGTTCCAGTTCAAAACCCACCACGTCACCTTCTTCCCCGAAGACCAAGCCTACTTCGAAGACAAACTCCGCCACCTCAGCGTCATCCTCGGCTCCATGGGCGGTGACCCCGACGCCGTCAAGTGCGACGTCACCCTTGATAAAAACAAACACCACGCGGGCGACCGCTTCGAAGCCAAAAGCCACATCACCTGCGCGCACCACGGCAACTTCCACGCCGAAGTCTCCACCGACACTATTAAAAAATGCGCCGACCTCCTCCACGACAAACTCAAATCCCAGATCAAAACCTTCCACGACAAACACATGAGTCACTAGATCAAAACGTCTAGATCACCCAAGGTCACACCTCACATTTTCAAACCATCGCACCCTGTCATCTCTCCACAGGGTGTTTTTTTTCACAGCAACCGCCTCTGCTCTTGGCTCTCCGCCCCAACTATTTTCACCCCCATCAGCTCCATCGCCCGCGGTGTCGCTTGGCGACCTCTGGGCGTACGGGTCAGAAACCCCTGACGGATCAAAAACGGCTCAATCATGTCCTCTAGCGTCGCCCGGTCTTCACCCGTCGCCGCCGCCAGTGTGCTGATCCCCACTGGCCCCCCGCTAAATTTATCACACAGGCAGGACAAATACTCCCGATCCCCATAGTCCAGCCCCCCATCACTCACCCCCAGCCGCTGCAGCGCCGACACGGCTAAGTTATGCGTGATCCGCCCCATCCCCTCTATCTGCGCAAAATCCCGCAGCCGTCGCAGCAGTCGGTTGGCGATTCGCGGCGTCCGTCGGGCATTTTCGGCCAGCGTCTGGGCGGCCGTTGGGTCTATCTCCACCCCCAGCAACCCCGCCGATCGGGTGACGATCCGCCCCAGCTCTTCTACCGAATAGTACCGCAGCTTCTCTATGTGCCCGAAGCGGTCCCGCAAAGGCCCCGAGAGCAAACTAGCCTTCGTCGTCGCCCCAATGAGCGTAAAGGGCGGCACCTCTATGCGCATCGTCCGCGCGGTCGGCCCCTTCCCGACGATGATATCAATCGCAAAGTCCTCCATCGCCGTGTACAGCACCTCTTCCACCGGCAAACGCAAACGGTGTATTTCATCAACAAACAGCACATCCCCCGCCTGCAGATTGGTCAAGATCGACGCCAGATCCGCAGGTTTCTCCAGCGCGGGCCCAGCCGTCTGGCGCATCTGCGCCCCCATCGCCGCCGCGCATATCAGTGCCAGCGTCGTCTTCCCCAGCCCAGGCGGCCCATAAAACAGCGTATGATCCAGCGTCTCCCCCCGCCCCTTCGCGGCCGAGGTAAACACCTTCAAATTCGCCTTCACCTCTTCTTGCCCCACATACTGATCAAAATTCTCAGGCCGCAGCGCCCGCTCATAGTCATCATTACGCCCCGCCCCCCCCGCAGACAGCAGGTCAGCATTCCCCACCACAGAGGAGGGCAAAGCCTCTCCCCCCTCATCGGACCCAACAGCATCTATCACCATAGTGGCGTGATTATGCCCCGCCGCCCCCCCACTGACCAGCAAATCCCCAAACAAAAAACCCCAGAGAATCATCTCTGAGGTTTTTCTAGTCGGTCAACCGATCCCCCCTCCCTCGGCTCACACTACGTTCCTCCTCTAGCGTACAGCTTCTTTGAGGTTTTTACCCGCTTTGAAGGTTGGCACCGTCATCGCTGGGATTTGGATTTTCTGGCTTGGGTTTTGTGGGTTAACACCAGTTCGTGCCGCCCGTTGTGACACCTTGAATGTCCCGAAACCAGTAATAGTCACTTGACCACCTGATTTAAGCTCTTTGGTGATCACGTTGATCAGAGCTTCGAGGCAGTCACCTGCCATTTTTTTGGTCGCGCCAGTGTGTTTAGCGATAGCGTCGACGAGGTCACCTTTGGTCATAGCCATTGGAGGAAAGGAGTAAGAAAATAATACTACCCAGACTGTAGCGTGTACTTTTTGGCTTTGGCAAGGGAAAAAGTAGAAATTCACTCCATCAAGAGGGTTTTATTATTTTATTTATACAAATCATGAGAAGCTACGCCATTCCGAATCATCACCACCATTTTCTTTGTATTCATTCAAAGCTGTATTATACGCAGTGATACATTTTTGCACATAGCGCGAATCAGTTGCATAACCAGCTTTAGCAATTTCCTGCAAATACCTGAGCGGAGAAGATGACTGGGCCATCGCATTTTTATATCGAGGATTACCCTTAATAAATCTAGCATAAGCCATCACACCCTCCTCTAAGGAAAGGTAGACTTCAAAGTTTGACTTCTCACTATACATATTTCCATTCGCTCCCTCTTCTTGAGAATCAAACGCCCTAATTTCTGCCTGTGAACCTTTCCATTTTTTAATTCCAAAATAAGACTTACTTTTACTAGAGCCATATCCCGACTCAATCATAAGCTGACCAATAACTACTTCTGGCGGAATAGTAATTGAATTGTCTTTCAAAATCTTCATGACAGACGGAAAAGCCTTTTGAATAAATTGTGATTTTATCGGCTCAGAGATAGATAAGGTTCTATTTAGATCTAATTTATCTGAATACTTAGATTTTTTATCTACCTGTTTCACATCACTAGCTTTACGTTTTTCCGTCACAATGTTCTTTTTCTTCCCCCCCACCACGTCCTTCTGCCCCCCATCACTCTGCATCCCCACCGACTGCGCTTTCTTTTCTTGTTCCCCATCTTTCTTTTCATCCCCCGCTTCCACCACCTCATGCACCATCAACCCCCCGAAGTCTATGTTGCTGGGCACCACCCCATCATACCGCTCTTTCCACGCTGTCAGCTCCGCCGTCCCCCCACCGTTGACCATCACCCGCAACAGGTCATAGTACACCACTAATTCTTCCGCCCCCACTCCCGCATCCGTCCCCGCCTCATCTTGGGCTATCCGCCGCAAAGTTTCATACTCTCGTTCCCAGTCTATCGGCTCCTTACTCGTGTCCGACAGGTCGACCTCCATCTGCTGCGCCAGTGCCACCTGCTCCAGCTTTTGGTACCCAGGCTTCGCCAGTCGCTCCGCCACATACGCCTCCCGCTCTGGCGTCTCCATCGCCGCGTACCCCAACGACACCTCAAAACTCACCTTCTCGATCGCCTGCGCTACATCATCCACCAGCGACGCAAAGTCCGTGACCCCCTCCCACGTCGCTGGCACATAGGTGTCCACCTCACCATAGGACGCAAAATCTTTCTGGTACCGCAACAGCGTCGCCAGTTCCGCCTCCCAGTCCGTCTCCGCATACTCGGCCCACTTTTCGGTCGTGTCCAGCGGCAACTCATCAGCCAGCGCCACCGCCGCATAATACTCCGCACTGTCCGCCTTCCCTTCATAGTCAAAAACAGCGTCAAACAGCGCAAACCCAAACGAATTCCCCGTAACTTCCCGTATCAGCAGCAACAACGTATAAAACTGCCCCCCCAGCGCATTCAGTTCCGCCTCGTCCCCCTTCAGGTTCGCTATCATATCCTTCAACCCAGGCGCATTACGCAGCTCTTCCGAGTCCGTCAGATTAGAGGTAAGGGTAAACGTCATCTCATCGACCTTTGCCTCCACCGCTTCCAGTTTCGCCTGATCTTCAGAGTTCTCTAGGTCAAACTTATGAAAAAATTCCGCCAACCCAAGGGCAAAATCCATAGCATTCTCTTCAAATTCTGGAAGAGAAAGTAATTCACTTCCAAGCATGTCCTGCTTACTATTTTCTTTAAAATAAGCAGCAACCGCAGCATTCACCCGCTTTCGCTTTTTAGGTTTCTCCTTCATCTCCTCCCAGCGCGCCTTCAGCTTCGCCAAGTCAGGCTCCCCCTCCGCAGTTTCAGCCGCCTCGTCTTCCCCCAGCACATCTTGCATCAGGTTCAGCAACTCCGCTCTCTCCTGTTGCAGCAGAGCCAGCTGCTCCGCGTCCAGCCCATCAGCATGGGCTTCAATGTGCGCCTGTGCCTTCTTTTCAAAGCTCATCTTCCCGCGGGTTGAGCAGCTCCCCCCACTGGCGCCGAGTCCATCACCGCCTCCGCCCGCCGCAGCGCCCCCCACACCAGACTGCGCAACATCAGCAGATTTCGGTGTCGTTCTGACCGCGCTGGGGGCAGGGGAGGGGAGGCACTCATCACTCTATTTTACCACACCCCACCACAGTTTTCTACCCCCTCACCACATTATCTCCCCTCGTCCGTGTGTTCGCAGCCACGCATTGGCCTGGCTAAAGGGCCGCGACCCAAAAAACCCTCGGTGCGCCGACAACGGCGACGGGTGGGGCGCCGTCAGCACACAGTGCCGTTCACGGTCTATCTTCGCCCCCTTCCGCTGCGCATACTTCCCCCACAGGACAAACACCACCGACTCCCGCCCCCCACTCACCGCCGCCACTATCGCGTCAGTCAGCCGCTCCCACCCCCGCCCCGCGTGTGACCCCGCTCGGCTCGGTTCCACCGTCAGCACAGCGTTGAGCAACAACACCCCCTGCTTCGCCCACCCCGTCAGGTCCCCACTGGCGGAGGGGGCCACCCCCACGTCGGTCTCTCGCTCCGCATATATATTCCGCAGCGACGGCGGCAGCTTCACCCCCTCCCGCACGCTAAAACTCAACCCATGTGCCTGTCCCTCCCCGTGGTAAGGGTCTTGGCCCAAGATCACCACCCGCACATCGGGCAGCTCCGTCAACCACAGCGCACGAAATATCTGGTCAGGCGCAGGGCAGATCCCCCGCCCAGACGCCATTTCCTCCACGAGGAACTTTCGCAACTCCAGCATATACGGCGCGGCAAATTCTTCCGCCAGCGCCGCTTTCCAGGTTGCAGGCAATCGCACCTCAGCTGTCATAATCAATACGATTTACGCCCGCGCATCCGCCCAGTCCTTCCAGCTCACCAGCAACGGCGCCGCCAGGAAGATCGACGAATACGTCCCCACCGCAATCCCGATGATCAGCGCCAGCACGAAGTAAAAAATACTCGGCGCCCCGAAGATCAAAAGCGCAAACAAGGGGAGCAGCGTCGAGATCGACGTGTTGATCGACCGTCGCAGCGTCTGCTGGACAGATTTCTCGATCGTGTCTTCAAAGGTCTCACTCGCCTTCTGCGTGTGGATGTTCTCCCGCACCCGATCAAGGATCACAATCGTATCATTGACCGAGAATCCCAGCGTCGCCAGCAACGCTGTAATGAAGGTTAACCCCAGCTCCACGTCAAAGAAATACCCCAAGATCGCAAACACCCCCATAATGATCAGAACATCATGCGCCAGCGCAATGATCGCCACCCCCCCAAAACGGAGCGGATTGATCGACTCAGGGATAGACCGAAACGCCCACGCCACAAAGGCGACTATTACCACCAGCGCCATCGCGATCGCCGTCAGTGATTTATACTGAAACCGCTGGCCGATCGCCGCGTCCACATTTTGGTACGCCGACTCAGTGTATTCCCCCAGACTCGTCCGCAAGTTTTCTTTCAGCGTCGTAATCTCAGCATCAGGCAGACTCTCCACCGTCACGAGGAACCCCTCACTCGTCGCCTGCACCTGCGCCTCTTTGGTCAGGTTCCCCTGCGTGGCAAAAAAGTCCGTCATCTGTTCCGCCGTCACCGTCGCCTCGTCAAAGCTCAGCGCCCAGCGCGCCCCCCCGAGGAAGTCCAACCCCAGATTAAACCGAAAAAATATAATCGAGAGCACACTCACCAGCAACACCCCCAGTGAAAGTCCAAACCATGATTGTCGTTGTGCAGTAATGTTCATGTCAAAGGGCAAGATTAAGAACGAGAGCGGATGGTACCGCCAGAAGAATTTTTAGTTTTGGCACTGTCCGCGCCCCCCTTCACGCCATACGCCGACGGACTGTCAAACCCCAGCGCATACGCCGTGCGCAGCAGCACCCGACTGACAAAGTACGCCGTAATCCACGACAAGGACGTCCCCACGATCAGCATGATCGCAAACCCCTTGATCAACGAAGTCCCAAACGAGTACAAAATAATACTCACAAAGAGCGTCGTCAGGTTCGAGTCCGTAATCGCAGACAACGCCCGCTGGAACCCCAGCTCGATCGACTGTTTCACCGACCGCCCTCGGCGCAGCTCCTCGCGTATCCGTTCAAAGATCAAAATGTTTCCGTCCACCGCCAGCCCGATAGACAGCGCCAGCCCTGCCACCCCCGCCAGCGTCATCACGATCGGCGAGCCAAAGAAAGGCCCCCACGCTTTGAGCACCCCCGCAAAGAAAGTCATATAGATCGACAACGCAATCGCCGCCAATACCCCAGGCAATCCATAGGCAAGGATCATATAGATCATCGTCGCCAAGATTCCAAACATCCCCGCACGGACAGACTGGCTCAGTTGCGCCTCCCCCAGCTGTGGCTCGATCGTCATCTGCCCCACCAGTTTCACTGGCGCCTCGATAGCCCCCAGATTCAGCCTATCCGCATACCCCTTGGCAATGTCATACGTCGGAATGTTGGTGATCCGCGGCTCACGGGTGATCAGCTGCTCACTGACCGTCGCCGTGGTCACACGCTGTCGCCCCACCCGCGTGTCGAGCAGACAGTCACGCGTGTTGCCATAGTCATCACTACACGTCCGCGCGGCCAGTCGGCCCGTCATCTCCGCAAACAGGTCCGCCCCCTCGTCATTGAGCAGCAACACCACCGACGGCTTCCCGATTTCATCTGGCGCCACCGAAGCCTTCACCAGCTGCGCCCCCGTCAGCTCCGTCGGCTTCCACCGCAGCTCATCACTGCGGAATGTCAGCATATCATAGCTCACCTGCGTCTCCATTTTGGTTTCAGTCACCTCTTCGGTGTACCCCACCACATCGATGATATGAAATCCAAACGGCGTCTCCACGAGGTCAGGCACTAGTCCCTCCGCGTTGGTCCCCGCCGCTCCGTGGATCCCCGCAATGAAGTCAGGCGCATACGGCGACTGCGACGTGATCACGTCATACTCACCCGAAGCATTCCGCAGGTCACCGCCCGACTGCTGGGCCGCTGGCTCGGTTGAGTACTCCTTCGCCAACTCCGCAAAGTTCTCCGTTCCGTCCGCTTTCAGTTGGTTCAGTACCTTTTGTGCTTCGGCTCGGGCCGTGTCTATGTCCGCATATTTCACATCTTCGGCGGCCCGCTCCGCCCCGGGGTAGGCAAACAAGATGTGCCGCACCTCCGCCCCCGCGGGTGTGGTCACTTCGCGCTCGGCTTGCCCACGGTCAGTCAGTCGCACCAGCCCCACCACTGGCCCGGGCGTCCCCACTATCCGTGAGTTCCCATCATCATCAGTCTCAAACCGCAGTTCATTCTGCGTCTCGATCAGCTCTGGCAGCACCGTGCCCACTTCCGCCGCTTGCAGCTTTTCCGCCAGTCCCGCATCACGGACTTCACTCACAAACCGCTCTTCATACGTCACCGTGTCGACGATCACACTCTCTGACTCCTTCGCCACCACCGCGTCCCAGTCCGTCTGCGCCTGCGAGATCAACCCGCGTATCCGCTCTCGCTCCGCCTCCCCATACGCCGAGTCTTCTTCATAAAACACCAACCGATTGTCCTGCTCCGCCGAAGACTTCACCGTGTTCACGTCAAAAGTCGGCGGCAGTTGGATCAACACATGCTGTTCATCATCCAGCTGCGAACGCTTCACCACCACTTCCCCCACCCCATTAGGGTTGACCCGCGCTTCCAGCGAGTCCCGCACCGACTCCGCTATCTCGTTTATGTCCAAGTCATTCGTCGGATCATTGTCCGCATTCTGAGCTTCCGCCTCCGACAGGTCGATCGCATAGTCCAGCTCCGTTCCCCCCGCCAGGTCCAGTCCTTTATATATCTGCCAATCCGCCACGTTGCTCAGCGCTCCGGGCAAAGCCCCCACCCCCAGCTGCGAGCCAAAGGTTATCACCCCCGCTATAATCACCGCCACTACCACAGCCCCCAGCTGCCGCCATACAGAGTCTTGCATCTATGTGAGAGGAAAAAATCCAAAGAAAGAAAAAATCTTCGATATGCTATCGCCTCTTCCCCCCCCACGTCAAAGTTTCTCCCCCAGAACCGCAATTCGCACCATATTCTAGTCACACCTCCGATCAAAAAAGTTTCAACTCCGCTTCTTCATTTTGCTGCTCTTCGCCCGCACCATTCCCCAGCCCCAGCTCCCGCAGCGTCCGCGCCTCATCCCACACCTCCACCCCCAGCTCCTGCGCTTTTTTGAGTTTCGACCCCGCCTTTTCCCCTTTAATCAGCAGTCCACACTTCGCCGACACCGCCGACAGCACCTTGCCCCCCTGCGCCACCACCGTCTGTTTTATCTCTTCCCGCGACACCTCCGCAAATTTCCCCGTTATCACCACCCGCACCCCCGCCAGCTTCCCGCCCACGGCCTGCTTCGGGGGCAGCTCCCACTCCAGCCCCAGTTCCGCCAGGTCACGCAGCAGCTGACCCATTGCCACCCCCTGCATCACGGTCAAGAAGCTCTCCGCCACCCGCGGCCCGATCCCATCCACCACCACCAGGTCTGTTACCGTCAGTTCACCCAACCGCTCGGGCAACGTCGCCGCCGACAGCTCAGGCCAGCGCTCCCCCAGCAGCTTCGCCAGCAGCTTCGCCACCTCCACCCCCACCAGCGGCACCCCCAGCCCTGTCAGCAGTTTGCTCAGCCCGATCCGCCGCTTGGCCGCTATCGCCTCGAGCAAATTCATGATCTTCTTCTCCTGAAACCCCGCCAACGGCGCCAAGTCCAAAGGCGTCAGCCGCCACAGGTCAGCCACCGTCCGCACCAGCCCCGCCTCCCACAGCGCCTCAATGGTCTTGCCCCCCAGTCCGTCTATGTCCACCACCTGCGCGAAGTGCCCCAGTCTCGCCGTCACCTGCGCGGGGCAGTCCCACGCGGGGCACTGCCATTGCGGGTCGAGCCACGTCAGCACCGCGTCACACACTGGGCACACCGTGGGGAAGACAATCTCTTCCGTCCCCCCCACAGGTCGCAGCTCCGTCAGCGGCCGCACCACCTCAGGGATGATATCCCCCGCCTTCCGCACCACCACCGTGTCCCCGACCCGCAGCCCCTTGGCCGCGATTTCTTTGGCGTTGTGCAGCGTCGCCCGCCGCACGGTCGACCCCGCTATCCGCACAGGGGCCAGCTCCGCCACGGGGGTCACCACCCCCGTCCGCCCTACTTGATACGTCACCCCCTTCAGCGTCGTGTACTGCTCCTCCGCGGGGAATTTCCACGCCACCGCCCACTTCACTGTCTTGGCCGTGGTGCCCAGCCGCTCCCGCAGCTCACGCTCATGCACCTTCACCACCAGTCCGTCTATGTCATACCCCTCTGGCGCCCGATCCTCCGACAACGACCGCTCCTCACAGTGCGCCACCACAGCCTCGATAGTGGCAAATGTCCGCAAGCTGGTCTGGTGCGGCACCCGCCATTGATCAAATTTTTTGAACAAATCAGCCTGATCCACAAAGTCACCCCCAACCCAGTCATAAAAAAGCACCCGCAACCGTCGCTCCGCCGCCACCTGCGGGTCCAGCTGCCGCACCGTGCCCGCGGTCAGGTTCCGCGGGTTGGCGAAGGGCTCCGCTAATTTTTCATTGATCCGCGCAAAGTCCCCCCGATCGATAAAACACTCCCCCACCAGCTCCACCGTCACAGGGGAGGGGAGTGCGAGCGGCAGCCCCGCCGCGGTGCGCACCGCATGGGTAATGTCTTCGCCGTGCGTACCGTCACCACGGGTCAGCACCTGCTGCAACTTTCCGTTCACATAGCGCACCGACACATTGATTCCATCTATTTTCGCCTCCACGCTGTACGTCACCCCCTCCCGCTGGAGGAACCGCCGCACCCGCTCATCCCACTCCCGCAGCGCTTCTCCGTCAAAAACATCCCCCAGCGAATACTTCCGCACCGAGTGTCGCACCTTCGGCAGCTTCCCCGACAGCGGGGCCCCCACCCGCTGCGTGGGCGAGTCAGGCGTGACCAGCGCAGGGTGCGCCGCCTCCAGCGCTATCAGTTCCGCTTTCAGCTGGTCACGCACCCCCTCGGGCAACATCTCCCCCCCTTGGGTGAAATACACATAGTTCGCCCGCGTGATCAATTCACGCAGTTCCGCCACACGCTTCGCTGAGTCTCCGTTCGTCATTTCACCTGCAGTATGCTATGATGAACCGATATGTACAACTCCCGCTACCACTCTCGTCACCGCGGCTGGCGTCATCGTTCGGGCCGTCGCCGCCAGAGCCCCTTCGGCGGCCAGATCAAAACCCCCGAAGAAATCCGCCAACTTTCCCAACACATCTCCCAGCTCGAAGCCGCCGAACTTAAGGCCGCCAACTTCGACGCCCAGTTTGACGACGTCTGGTCAGACCATTCGCCAAACGAGTCCCAGTCGTGATATAATCGCGAGATACCCCCAAACCAACCACACCCCCCGCCATGTCTCACGGCACCCCGCAAAACAACCAACTGCACAGTGACTCATTCGAGAGCCACGAGCGCTTGGCAGCCAGCGTTGACGCCTCGCTTCGCTCCCTCGACGAGAGTTCAAACGCCATCATAGACACCAAGCAATTCACCCAGCAAAACCTCGCCGCCGACTTTGAAAGCCTTAAAGACGCCCTCCCCAAAAACATCCGCAAGATCCGCGTCAAAAACGCCGTCATTAAGCGCCCAGGCAAAGCCCGCGAGCGCGGAAGAGTTACCCTCGAGCTCAACTCCAACGCCAGCCGCACCGTCAAGCTCAAATACAGCGTCAAAAACGGCCAAGCCACCATCACCGCGCACGAGCACTGGGTCGGCGGCCAGCACCGCACGGTCGAGTTCCAGCTCAGCGACCTGGTCGCCATCGACGGCCAAGCCGTCAAAGCCGAAAACCAGCAAGACGCCCGTAAGGAGTCATCACCCGAATACCAGCGCCCGCATAAAGTCGTCACCAAAGCCCTCGACGACATGAAGGCCCTGCTCAAATCCCTGCAGATCAACCCCAAAGCCGAAGATAACGTCCTGCGTAATCTCTACCAAAACACCAACCCCGACGGCACCCCCAGCCATCAGGCGCTTCTCTTTCAGGCCAGCGTCTCGGCCCTCGGCGACGCCCTCGCCACCGTGGCCCAGCTCGCCCCCATCTACGACAACCCGACCAACGACCGCGAGCGCGCCGTCTGGAAACGCATCAAAGCCATCACTGGCAATCAGGACGACAACCGCCAGTGGCTCGCCGAAACGGTCGGCTTCATCTTCGTCGAGTCTGGGCGGCAGTTCCGTCGCGCCGAGCAGATCCACAAAACAGGCGACCGGGACAAAATCATAGACGAGGAAGAAATCCAAGTCTCCCAGCGGGCCAGCGTCGACCAGCCCACCCCACGGGTTGACTTCGAGTCAGGCACCATCGACGGCAAAACCCGCCCCGAGATCACCTCCGACGACGCATTTCTCGCCGTCGCCACCGACCTCAAAGCCCTCCTGCTCGACCAAACCGACCTCCCCCCCAAACAAATTGATAAAATTTTCAACCGCGCTGAAAAGCAGATCGAAAAGATTTTTAAGTCCATGACCCAGCAAGAACAGCTCGCGCTCGACGCCGACTCCGAAAAAATGATCCTACTCGGCGCCGTCGCCGATCAGCTCTTCGGCGGTGATCTTGACCAGACCAACGTCCGCTCCGACCAAAAAAAACTCCAAACCTTCCTCCAAAACGCCATCGACGAGTTCGAAGCCCGCCGCGTCGCCGAAGTCGTCAAGAAAAACACCTCCCTCTCCGCCAATCTCAACCGCACCCTCCAGCGCATTCCAAATTTCGGCGACCTCGTTCGCCAAGCCAAACTCACAGCAGGCATTAACGAATACACCACCACCGAAGACATCAGCCTCCTCACCCGCACCGAACGGGAACAATTCGTCCAAAACCTCAAACTCCTCGTACTCACGCAGCTACAGAAAGACTTCCAGAGCTGGCAGCACGACATGCAGACCTACCAAAACGACATTCTCTCCCAGCAGATCGACGCCGTCACCGCCACGGGCAAAGGTGACTTTGGCCGCTGGGCCAATGAGCAAATGCAGAAATTCCGCAGCCTCTTTGGCGAGAGCGGCGCCATCGTCAATATTTATGACAAATACCCCGCCCTCACCCAGATCATCGGCATCCAGACCATCGAGTCCTGGTACCAGCAATACTTCTGCAACGAAACCCCAGGCTTCACCGCCCAGTCCCGCACCCACGCCGAGGGCGTCCTGCTCTCCTCAGTCGACACCGCCTTCGCGGACCTCCTGTCCGCCGCCGCCCTCCCGACCAATGTTGACGGCGTTGACCTCTCCGCCGACACGCCTCAGGCCCGCAAAGAAAGACAACGCCAACAGCAAAACTTCCAGATCTTCACCGACCTCCTGACGGAGTACGGCGGCACCGCCCAGCTCAAATTCACCGAAGACGAACTCACGGGGATGTCCCCCCAGCAGCTCAAGGAGCAACTCGACCTCCACCAGGCCATCTTGAAGAAAAAAGACACCGTCCCCCGCCATATGCGTGACACCGACCCAGGCGACGCCTACGACGCCTACGTCGACGCCACGGGCACTGGTGCCATGGTCTGGTCTGACTGGTTCCACGACTACAAGCTCCGCACCAAACCCTCCGAGCTGCAAATGGTTGCCTGGCAAGCGGGCCGCATTAAGGGCCTCCTGCACCAGGTCGCCTCCATCATCCCGCAAGAAATCTGGGACTTCTTCGGCATCGACCGCGACACCCTCGCGGGGTTCACGGGCGTGTCCGCCAGCGCCAGCCGCAACCGCAACGCCATCGACCTGATAGAGAGCTTCTCCGCCAGTCGCCGCGCCACCCACGCCGACGTCGCCCAGGCGCTCACCACCCCGAGCATCCGCGCCTCGCTCAAGGGCATAAAAGGCCTCTACGACCGCAATAATTCCCCGCACGAAGTTGCCCTCTTCGCCGTCACGTCCAAGGGCGCCGACGCCGTCTACTTACTCAAAAAATACATCACCAACCTCAGTAAAGAAAAAGGGCAAACGGGTTTCATCCCCAAATCTCTCCGCAAAGGCGACAGCCTCGCTGAAGTCATCGAGCAGTACCGCCAACACACCAAATCTGAAATCAAAAAACGAACCAAACTCAGTAACCTTAACCTTGACGCCGACGAGTTCGCCCCCGACGTCATGCCCCCCGACGAGAAATTTCTCCACGCCATTGACGACCTCACCCCCTACTTGGCCGACGGCACCGCCGCCACCATCGGGAAGGAAATCGAAGACAGCCCTGACAGCCAAAAACTCAAAACCGCCTACGTGCACCTCGCCCAGTGCCTCTCGCAGAATGTCGACGACAACCACCGCACCGACCTCCAGCTGGACAATTCTCACATCACCGCCTTCCATGACGCCGTCCTCCGTGACAAATTCGACGTCACCGACCCCGACTTCCTGAAATCCAAAGACCTCTCCAACGGCGCCAAAGCCCTCGGCGGAGCCGCGGGCCTCTACCTCGGCTGGAGCTTCTTCCAGTCCCAGAGTCTCGCCCCCCGCATCGGCCGTTGGTACCTCAACCCCAAAAACTACTTCACCTGGACCGCCCTCGGGCTCCTACTGGCCAAAGGCGCCGCCTACGTAGGCTGGGAAAACATCGTCCCCGCCGAAGCCAAAAGCACCATCAGCGAGTGGGTCGAGTGGGGCAAAAACAAAATCACCCCCGACAACTCACCCACCGCCTACACAGGGCGCTACGTCACGGTCAGCGGCTACCCGAAGTTCAAGGACCGTTCCGTCACCGACACAGGCGACTTCTTCTTCCCCATGGGCAACGTGCAGGACTGGTTCGACAGCCTCCGCCAAAACTACACCGATCACCAGCAACACCTCGACCAAACCCAAGCCATCCGCGACAAAGCCGAAGAAATTCAGAAAAAACTGGAAAAAGCCTTCACCACTGGTCAAGAAGACTGGCAAGACCTCTTCGCCAGCCGCGCCGCCTACAAGCACTACCTCCAGCTTGACCCCACCGTCAAGCTCGGCGTCGAAAACCTCCTCGCCAACGTCGACGCCTACAAGGACATCAACGGCCACCCCACCTTCAAAAATGGCCTCTCCCGCCGCGACCTCAAAAATCTCGAAAAAGTCTTTAAGACTGGCGCCATCGGGTTCGACACCGCCACCCCTTTTCGGCTGGTGTCCACGGGTGAGTACCTGCAGCAATACTACCACCCCGACAACCCCCCGTTCAACGCCGCTGGCCGAGACACCAGCAACGCCCAGCTCTTGTCCCTGCCTGAGCAAATTCTCATGACCACCGACGGCCAGCACGCCGCCGTTTCCCTCGGCGGGCTATTGGCCGGCATAGTGCGGGAGGAATACCAACCCAAAGTAGATAAAGACAACACCCCCAGCGAGCACGACCCCGCCACAGGCGACTGGGCCGCCGTCTATAATGAAACCCTCTCCACCCACCCCACCATCCGCCCCGTCATCGACGCCCTCCTCACCTTGGGCTACGGCCACCGCCTCCGCGGCGTACCCATGGTCGAAGACTTCTTCGACCACGCCGACTCCTACGCCGACGTCGTCGCCCACGGGCTCGACACTGGCCTGACCATCACCCAGATCGAAGCCCAACATAAAATCATCCTCGACGCCCTCACCAGCACCCCCACCGAGTTTGAAAACGCCCTCACTGCCTTCATTCAAACAGAAAACGAGCAACGCAGCCTGCTCTACGGCCAGCTCCCGTTTGGTGACCTCGACCCCACCACCGTCCTCAGCCGATTCAAAACCACCTTCACTGACCTCGGGCCACACGCCACCGCCATCCAGCAGGGCTACGCTGACGCCGCCTCCCTCAGCCATCTCGTCGAACGCTACCAAGGCTTCCTCACCACCGACCTGTTTCAGGGTGACTACGACAAAAACCTCGACTTCACCGAGCTCAAACCCCTCCTGCAGTCGCTCGGCACCCCAAACCTCTTGGCCGCACCGCAGTCCGCCCCAGTGCACGCCCAGCTCCTCACCTCACTGGGCACCCTCATGGCCGACCTCCGCACACCCGAGCTCCACGGCCGCATCACGTCCGCCCTGCAACAGTCCGTGGCCAAACTTTCAGCTGGCAGCGTCTCAAGTCCCACAGGCGCCCAGACCCTCATCCGCATCGCCCGGCTCTACTCTGACTCCACCCAAGACACCACCTCCAAGATCAAATTCCAAAAAGAGCTCCGCTCCAAGGTCGCCAGCAGCATCTTGGCCGACCCCACCTATTTCGAGCTAGACAATCTCCCCACCTAGACTCCATTGATTTGTAAACTTCAATTGTGCTATACTGAGCAGATGAAACACTTCTCTTCCCACGTTCACCGCTTCCCACTGGGCACCCCTCGTTTGATTTTCAACTCAGGCAGTCAGGAGGTCACCCCCACGTTTGACAGCAAAGAGTACCCCATCTACGACCAAGCCATCGTCCAAAAGGTCGAAGCCGTCGTTGACCAATTCGCAAAATTCGCCAGCAATGTCGCCTCTGGCCCCGACGCCCCAGACGGCTGGATCCCCGACCCCAAGACCGAACAATTTGTCGAAGTCGCCGTCGCCACCGACGGCATCCAGTCGATCAAAAAAGAAGGATTCACCAAACAGAGCGTCAAAGAAATGATCACCGCCCTCGAGCAAATTGCCAAAGACTCAAACGGCGAATACACCTTCAGCCAAGTCTTCGCCACCTTTGGTGATCAGATCGACAAACTCCGCCAAGCCGACAACAACAACCGCAATATTGTCAGCAACCACTGGGAAGGCTTCTGTAATTACATCGGCAGCTGGACAGGCTGGGACAAAGAGCCCTCCGCCATCATAGAGGAACTCTCTATCTCCCTCGGCCTCCTGCAAGAGGTAAACACCGAAAAGTCCGCCCTCAACGAAGAAGTCACTCAAAACCAAGACCACTCCAACCAAACCGTCATCCCCGGCAACAGCACCGAATCCATCGACACCACCGTGGTTGACGCCGCCACCAAAAACATCTCCCTTCAGACACAAAAGGTTGAAGATTATCTCCAAGATCTCTTCGGCAGCTGGCACAGCTTCGGCAAAGCCAACGTTGACAACGGTATCTTCTGGCCCTTCGGCACCGACCTCAACTCCCTGGCCGAGAAAGCCACCGCCCCCAACGCCGACCCAGAAACCCAAGCCCGCTTCCAATCCTACAAAAAGGAGTTTCAAGACATCATCGGCAAAGCTGTTCACAACCTCATCGGCAATAAAAATAAACTAGACACAAATGTCGCCCTGCAAATCGGACAAGACGACAACGGCCTCGAAGGCTTCGTCACGCAGATCCAGCGACTCACCCGCGGCTCGGGTGAGGAGTACCCCCTGCATAATGACTTCCGCCAAGCCATCCTCACCGCCGTCACTGGTGCGCTCTTCAGTACCCAGTTCGACAGCACAGACATCAAAGCCCCCACCTACGACTTCTCTCATCTAAAGGGCCTCCCCACCAGTACCCCCACCGAAAAAGCAACCTACGCCCTCAAAGCCGTAAAATATCTCAGCGCCGCCGACAAGATTATCAGCAGCACCCAAGCCTCCGACAAAGCCAAAGACGGCGGCTCACACCTCTTTCAGCTCGGCGTGGTTGACCAGCTTTTCCAGTCACCCAGCAACCCCATCGACTTCAGTACCCTCCGCTCGTGGTACGACAATCAAATCAGCCGAAACCACCCCAACGAGCGCACTGAGCTCTCTCGGCTCCTCGGCCCCGCCCTCAAGGCAGACTATACCCCACAGATCAACCAATAACTCTCGCGCTTGTAAAGACAAAATCTTAAACCGCCCCTTGCTCCCATCTACCATGGCAGCATACTCTCCCCGTCATGGACTTCACCCTCATACACACCACCACCGGCAAGACGGTCACTGACTTCACCGTCCCCCCCCAGCTCATGGAGTCTGACCCCGAGCTCGTCCAGCTCATTCTGGAGTCCGAGTCGATGGACGACGGCGAACGGCAATACTGGTTCAACCTCACCCAGGTCATGAAGCCCGAACAGCTCGAACGCCTCCGCGGCATCCTAACGCGTGAGCGTGACAAGCTGGCCGAGATCCGCCAAAAGTACGGGAAGACAAAACCCATGTCCGACCAGCAGGCCAACGCCATCGCCCAGTCCGAAGGCCAAAAACGAGTCGCCGAGCAGGCCCAGCTGCAAGAGCGTGAAGCCGAATCCCGCGCTGCCGAAGCCCAAAACGAAGACGACCTCTTGTCCGAGCTCGACAGTCTCTAGATCTTCTCTCGTCCTGCTCGCCACCACCATTTCAGCATCAACCACGGGTAAACCCCCACCGCCCGCCAGATCCGCCTCCCCCGCAGGCGCGGCTGTTTGAGCAGTCTATACAACCACTCCACGCCCCAGTCCTGCATCCACGCAGGGGCCCGCGGCACCCGCCCCGCCCAGAAATCAAACGTCCCCCCCACCCCCATCGCCAGCCGCACACTGGGCACCTCGCGCAGCAACCGACGGATGTAATACGCCTGTTTCGGCGCCCCCATCGCCACCAGCACCACCGCGGGTCGCGCCACCCGCAATGCCGCCGACACCTCGTCAGGGGCCCCGTCTTCCGCCCCCAGCACGCGCAGGTTCGGTTGCCGCTCTTGCAGCCATCTTTGGGCCGTCGGCGCGACCCCGCGGCCTCCCACCAGCCACACCCCTTGCCCCGTTTCCGCCGCCAGGGCACACACTCTCTCGGCCAGGGTCACCCCCGTGTGACGGTGCATCTGCCCCAGCCCCAGCCAGCGACACAGCAGCACTATCCCATAGCCATCACACAGGTTGAGCGTCTTCTGTCGGAGGATCTCCCCAAACCGCGCCTCCCGCGCCCCCCGCACGAGGAATTCAGGATTCACCGTCGCCACGTGCACCCCCTTTTCGCCCCGCAGCAATCCCCCCAGCAACGCATCGCGCTCCGTTTCATCCACCGAGTGGATCGGCACACCCATCACGTCTATAATTTGCACACATGCACTCTAACTCCCGCTTCACCGTGGTCAATGAAGGCTTCACCTGCGCCCACTGCGGCACGAGTGTCCCCCCAGCCCAGTCCACCTGTCGCAACCACTGCCCGCATTGTTTGCACTCCGTCCACCTCGACATCATGCCGGGTGACCGCGCAGCCAATTGCGGCGGGCTCATGCGCCCCATCCGCTCCACGCTACGGCGCGGCTCCTACCATCGCGTCATCCACCAGTGTAGCGTCTGCGGGCACCAGCAACCCAACCGCGTCCTCGACGAAGACAACCCCGACATCCTCCGAACCCTCCTCAACCCAGAGTAGGGGACCGCTCAGGCAACAGCCACCACGACCGCGGCACCAGCGCATAGACGATCCCCCCATACACGATCGGCCCCAACCCCACCGCCAACAGCAAGTTTTCGCGCAAGGGCGTCAGCGTATATAAACCCCCAATCGCCACACACCCCACCAGCATCGCCCCCCACGCTCGGCGGCTCCACCGCCAGCTGACCGTCGGCGCCAGCGTCCGCCACAGCAGCCCCAGCACCAGCAACTCACACAGCACCGTGCTCCCCGCCGCCGCCAGCAGTCCATATTGGGGGAGTAGCCACACATTCAGCCCCGCATTGGCGGCCAACGCAGCCGCATTCACCCCCAGCAAAAACCGCTGCCGCCCCCTCGCCACCAGGCTATAGGTAAACAGCTGGTTCAAGTACGCCAAAACGACAGTCACTATCAGCACCCGCAACATCACCTCCGCCCCGGGCTGCCCCCCCTGGGTCAGGTACGTCTCATTCGCCAGCACCAGCACGATCTCTTCCGCATACACCACCGCCCCCACCACCAGTGGTAATGCGAGCAGCAGCAGCTTCTCCACCCCCCACGTTATGGTCGCCCCCAGCGCCGCATCATCCGCCTCATCCCCCGACATTCGGGGCAGCATCGCCTGAGCAAAAAACACCCCCACCACCAGACAACTCTCCAGCACCCGCACCGCCACCCCATACGTCCCCGAAGCCCCTTCCCCCAGCACCCGATATATCAGGATCGTATCCAAACGCAGATATAAGGTCTGCAACACCAGCGCCAACCCAAACGGCAACGACTCCCGCAATATCTGCCGACAAAATTCTCCATTCCACTGTGGCCATATCCGCACATACCGCCGCACCGCGGCATATACCAGCCCCACCAGCACCACGTTTATCACCACCCCCGCCCACAGCAAAGCATAAAACGTCTCCGCCGTCGCCCCCCCCGCACATTCCAGCGGCCACACCCCGCACCCACTGATCCAAAACACCAACCCCGCCAACAGCACCTTGCTCAGCGCCAAAGCCCCCGAAAAATACTGAATCTTCATTCGCCGCTGCAGCACCGCACTCAGCGTCCCCGCCACGATCGTCAGGCTCATGCTTATCCCCGTTATCCATATCCCACGGCTGATCAGCTCACTCTCCGCATACACCCACTGCGCCGACACCCCCGCCAGCAGCAACACACAGACCAGAAACACCAACCGCAACGTGAGGATATTCCCCAAAATCATCTCCTCATGTTCAGGTGTCTGCGACATCTGCCGCACCGCAATGGCAAAGAGTCCCGCATCAGCAATCACCCCAAAAAAGGCCAGATATTCATACGCATTGAGGTACGACCCATAAAACTCCCGTCCAAACCCAGTAATAATTTTGACGATGAGCAAGCTCGCCACCACCGTGCTGGCTTTCCCCAGCACTTGCGCCAGAGCATTGAGTCCGATCTGTTTCGCATCAGGCATTCACCCGTGAGTATGCCCCAGCGCCCGCCCAAACCAAACAACTGCGATTGACATTAGAATATAAGAATAAATTTGATAAAAAATGAATAAAGATTACAAAAAAACAAATGCCTAAAAAAATTGAAATAACCGCCCAGTTCACGGTGTACGAAAACCAAAACGAACTCACTCCACCCGACCAGCTTCTCGTCAGCGCCGCTCTTGCAGCTCGGGCAGGCTCCCATTCCCCCTATTCAGAGTTTCAGGTCGGCGCCGCCGTGCAACTCGCCGACGGCCAGATCATCACAGGTGCCAATATCGAAAACGCCGCCTACGGCCCCACCACCTGCGCAGAGCAGGTCGCACTATTTTCTGTTATGAAACTCGGTCAAGAAACCACTAAACAAGTCCGCACCATCGCGGTCGTTGGCCCAGACCAAAAACCAACACTCATCACACCGTGCGGTGTCTGTCGTCAGGTTATCAAAGAGGTCGAAGACATCGTCAGCCAACCTCTCAGAATTTTAATGGTGAAAGTGAACGGTGAAATTTACGAAACCGTCGGCATCGAAAATTTACTCCCCTTGGGTTTTGGCCCCGCCGACCTGCAATAAACCCCACCCTTCATCTCACTTTCAGATTACAGCCATTTCGGCCCAAAACTGTCCCACAGTGGTTCGCTCCCCCAGTCCACCAAACCCACTCATCACACAGAAAAATTCCCCCCTCCCCCCAGCATTCAAGACACCGAACTACCTGCTGCAGTCCTCCGAGGTGATCGCGCCACCTGACTCATAGTGTAGCGATCGCGGAGGAAAGAGCAGCGGTGATTGAGCCAGTTTGGAGCGGCGAGCGACCCACAGCGAAATCAACCAGCGACGAAAGAACTCCAGCGAATGCGAAAGGGTTGCGCAGATGGAGCCTTGGCGGAATCAAGTCACCTGCAGCATTCAAGATGTCTGTATGTCTGAACATCCGAGCGAGTCGCTCCGTCTGTGACAATTTCAGACTCGCGAGGAAAGAGCAGCGGGAATCTGAAGTGCAGGGAGCGATAGCGACCCGCCTGAAGATTGCCCAGCTGCGTTGCGACAGCGAACCACGGTTCGCTCAACCGTGGACTTTCCCCCCCCGTTAAAAGTCCACACATATTTCACCTAATCCACCTCCAAAACACCCCCATCCACTTCACTCGTCATCTGGTCATATATCGGGCATAATAGAACCCGATGACCCTCCCCCCCAACCTCCTCCTGATAGTCCCACACGGCTCCTACTACATCCCCCCCCAGTGGCAAGAGCGCCTCACCAGCCCCTACATCCAGCAGAGGATGCAAAGGTACTTTAGCGATTTCGCTACCCACTACCTCGCCGAAGGGCTCCTCCCGCGTGAGCAGCTCGTCATGGCGGAGTACTCCCGCGCCCTGGGTGACCCAAACCGCGCCCCCGACAGCGACAGCCTCTTCCGCGAGGTAGATTTCAGCGGGGTCGGCGTCTGGCACCAGCCCCTCACTGACGAAGACAAAACCACCCTCCTCGACACCTTCTACCACCCCTTCCACACCGAGCTCCGCACCAAGCTCACCACCCTCGAGTCAGAGCACGACCATGTCTACGTCGTTGACCTGCACGACACAGGCGAAGTCATGCTCATGCCCGACCCCAGCATGAATTACCCCCGCACTAATTTCACCATGCCACTGGTCAATCTCGGCACCTGCCACGGCCAGTCGTGTCACCCAGTCACCGCACAAAGATTCGCCGACGCGCTCAGCCACGAATTCCAGACCCAAACCCTCATCGACACGCCGTTCGCAGGGGGCTACATCACCCAGCACTACGGCGCCCAGTGGAACCAGTCCCACGTCCCCGAGCACCGCTTCCGCCGCGAAGTCATCCAGCTGGAGCTCCACCGCGGCCTCTACATGGACGAATCCGCCCAAGAGGTAAACCTCGACCGCCTCACCGTCGTGTGCGACTCACTCCGCCGCGCCTTGGCTGCACTTTGCAGCGCGTAAGTCCCCCGCCTAGAAGCTCAAGAAATCCGCCGCCGAAGCATGATCCCCCGTCGGCCCAGCGTCCATCGCCGCGCCTTTTTCTTGCGCCAGCGCCAGATTTTTACGAAACTCGATCTCCACTCCAAACCCAGTCAGTTCCTTGATCGCCACCGCCAGATCATGTTTGATCGACAGGTGATCTAATTTTTCTAGGTGAAACTGCGAATCCGTCTCAAACACCAGCCGCCCCTCTGCCAGCGTCGGCACCGTTGATTGAAAAGATCGCTTCACAAAGGCCTTCAGCCCCGCTTTCACCCCGATGGCCTTCATCTGCCCTTCCACCGCCGCTATCACCCCCTGCAAGTCAGTAACCCCTGGCGCTGCCCCCGCGGGTTTAGCCGTGGGCGGATCAGCTTCCACTACTGGTGTACCACCCTCCTCCTGATTAGGCGAAACCTTTTTTGCCACGGGCTTCGTGGGCGTCGGCGACCCCCCATCATCAAAAACAAACCCATCCCCCGCCGCCGCCTCTGGTGAAGGAGAAGACGGAGGAGGGGACTGCTCCACCACAGGCGCTTTCACTGTTTTCGTAGGGATCTGCGGCTCAGCGGCTGTCGTCACAGGCTGTTTTCTCTCAGCAGATTTTGTTTCCACTGGCGCTGACGGCTTGGGTTTAGAAGCAACAGGCTGGGCTTTCTTCGGCTTGGCTGGTGTCACCTTCTTCGTTGACGCCGTATTCACCGCAGGCGCCACCCCGCTCAGTTTCACCAGCGCGATCTCAAACGGCAGCACCGCAATCGGCGAAGTTTTCAGCCGCCCCAGAGCCTCCTGCACCACCTCTATCACGGCTACCAGCCGCGGCAGCTCAGGCGCGTTCAGGCTCCCGTGCAGCCGCTCGCGCAAGTGCCCCAGCAGGTCATGGCCAAAGGAACGCAAGTCTCGCCCATCCCGCCCCAACCCCTGCAAGATGGCAAAAGCCGCCTCCGTTTCGCCCCCCAGCATCGCCTCCGTGAAGTCACACAACGTCTGCGTATCCGCCAGCCCCAGGGTCTCACGCACGGTCGCCTCTGTCACCTGCCCGTCCCCCTGCGCGGCGATCTGCTCGAGGAACGAAATCGCATCCCGCATCCCCCCTTCCGCCTTTTGCGCTATCAGGTCCAGCGCAGCCCCATCGGCCGCATAGCCCTCTTGTTCACATATATAGTTCAACCGACCCGCCATTTCACTCAGCGCAAACCGCTGAAACGTAAACACCTGACACCGTGAGATAATCGTATCAGGCAAACGGTGCACCTCCGTCGTCGCCAGCACAAAGTAGGCGTGCTCTGGCGGCTCCTCCAGCGTTTTGAGCAAAGCATTAAACGCCTCCTTCGTCAGCATATGCACCTCATCGATGATGTACACCTTCGCAGGCGCCAGATTCGGCGCAAACTTCACCTTCTCCCGCAGATCGCGTATCTGGTCTATCCCTCGGTTAGACGCCGCATCTATCTCTATCACATCCACCAGTTGCCCTTGGTCGACCATTGTTTCCAGTTCCTCCGCCGTGACCGCACTGTCTGCCGGCAACTGCGCCGTCAGCAGCGCCTTGGCAAATATCCGCGCCGTCGAGGTTTTCCCTGTCCCCCGCGACCCCGAGAAGAGGTACGCATGGGCCGCCCGCCCCTGCCCAATGGCGTTTTGCAGCGTCCGCGCCACCGCCGTCTGCCCCACCAGATCCGCAAAACTCCGTGGCCGATATTTCAAGAAAAGCGTACTCATGTCTTCAGTTTATGAACCCCCCGCAATAATTCCCCCGCTATAGTATCCGCCGCAGGCTCCCACACAAATTGAACAATTTTTTTACCCAGACTTTCATCTTTTTCAAGGGCCTCCAGCCGCTGCATAATATTTTCCGCCGTCAGTTCCCCCTGCGCGCACCAGTGGGCCAGCCCTCGCTCGGCCAGCCACTGTGCATTCTTCGTCTGGTGGTCACGCGCCGCTATCGGCAGGGGGATGAAGAGCGCCCGCTTCCGCAAATGTAATATCTCCGAAATACTCCCCGCACTGGCCCGTGAGACAATCACATCCGATTGATCAATTTTTTTATACAGATCCTCATGCGGCAGCGTCTCATATTGCATGAAATCATCATACTCCACCGCTATGTGCTTCCCTTTTCCCGTCACCAGCGCCACTGCGTACCGTTCACATAATGTACTCAAAGATTCAGCCACCACCTCATTGAGATACTGCGCCCCCAGACTACTCCCCATCACCAGCAATTTGGGCTTCGTAGGTGCCGCATCAGCCACCGTCACGGTGCGCGCATACGTCCGAAAGAGGGGAGTAGGGGACTCCTCTGTAAAGGTACGAAACACCCGCGTTGCCTGCCGCTCGATCAGGCGCGACATCCCGCTGGTGGTGCAGTCCGACTCATGCAAATACACCCGCGGCCGTCGCCCAGGTGGCAGCAGCCACCACCCCAGCACAAAGGGCAAACACACATACCCCCCTTTATGCAGCACCGCCATAGGTCGCTCCCGCCACAGCCACCACCACGCTTGCCCCACAGCACGCAGCACCCGCAACGGCGCCCACACATTCCCCCACGACCAATAGCTCCGTATCTTCCCCGTCTGGATCATTCGGTGCTCCACATTTGTACTAAAATTTTGTTCATAATACTGTTTATCCAGCTCCGCCGACGCCGTCACCAGCACCAGTCGCACCCCCTCGTCCCCTTTCTCTAGCTCACGCGCCACCGCCCCCAGTGGCACTATGTGCCCCCCTGTCCCCCCACCGATCAAAAATATTGTTCGCTTCATTTTCGAGATCTAATCACCCCCCCACGCCGACGCTGCTCCGCCAAGTGCCCCGAAACGTGCAGCAGCACCCCGCAAGCCGCAAAGGTGAACAGCATCGACGACCCCCCAAAGGAGATAAACGGCAGCGTAATCCCCGTGTTGGGCAGCAGCGCCAGATTTACCGCAATGTTGATAAACGCCTGCCCCACGATCCAGCTCGTCATCCCCACCGCCAGCAGCCGCGTGAAGGCATCTGGCGCCGCCAGCGCTATCGCATACCCCCGCCAACCGATGAAGAGATACACCCCGATCAGACCCATCACCCCCAGCAGCCCCAGTTCCTCCGCGATGATCGCAAAGATTGTATCCGACTGCACCTCCGGCAGGTAATCAAACTTCTGGATCGACGCCTGAAACCCCCGCCCAAACACCCCCCCCGACCCGATGGCTATCAGCGCCTGCTGCACCTGAAACCCAGTGTTGAGCGGATCAAGCGACGGGTCCAAAAACACCGCCACCCGCCGCTGCACATACGGCACCGTCAGGGTCGTCCCCACCACCACCAGCAGCCCCAGCAGCCCCCCATAAATGATATGCCGCCAGTCCGCCCCCGCCGCAAAATAAATCGCCGACGCCGCCACCAGCAGCACAAACAGCGACCCCAAGTCAGGCTGCGCAATGATGAGTGCCGCTGGCAACGCCACTATCACCCCAAAAGGCACCAACCCCCACCAGAATGACTTCGCCACATACTTCCCGCTCGAAAACACCGCCGACAGAAAGATAATCACACTCACCTTCGCCAGCTCCACCGGCTGGACAGAAATAAACCCCAGATTGATCCACGACCGCGCAAACGTGTTGTTGGTCGTCCCGTAAAACAACACAAATATCAACCCCGCTATCCCCAAGATATAGGAAAAAATCGACAGCTTCCGCAGCCAATGGTACGGAAACTTCAACGCCACCAAAAACACAGGAATAGAAATCACAATCGAGCGAAAATGCCGCCAAAAAAAGTAATCATTGCTGCCCGTCCGCTGAAAACTCTCCGAGATAGACACCGAGCTCATCATCACCAACCCAAAAATCGTCAGCCCCGCAAAGGCCAAAAAAAGCTGCGAATCAATTCGATTTTGATTGATCATGACAAACGCGCCGCATAGCGATCCAGCAACTCCGCTGTCCCTATATCCGACCGATAAAACAGCGGCCCCGAGAAATGACTCAAATGCGACTCACACGCCTCATTGGCCTCCGCCAGGGTCGGCCCCGTGGCCGTCACGGCGATCGCCCGCGAACCTTTTAGCAGCAGCTTTCCCCCCTCACTCCCCACCGAAGAGTAATACACACTCACGTTCTCAGGCGTGATCTCTGGCACCACCACCGCCTCCCCTTTGACAGGCGCATCAGGGTACCCATCAGGGCAAAGGTACTTCGTCACCACCGCCTCCGCCGAGAATTCCAACATCAGCATCTCCCCCAAGGTTCCGTCACAAGTGCGTTCCAGCACCTCTCCAAAGTCAGACACCAGCATCGTCAGGATGTTTTGGCATTCAGGGTCACCAAAACGACAATTAAACTCAATCACCTTCACCCCACTGTGCGTGATCATAAAACCCCCAAACAGCACCCCACGATACGTCTGCCCTGTGTCGTCCTGCACGGCCGCCAGCGTATGGGTGAGGATCCGCCGCGCCGCCTCAAAGTGCTCTGGCTCGAGGAACGGCAACGTCCCATCCACATCGGTTATCGCCCCCATGCCCCCCGTGTTGGGGCCTGTGTCGCCGTCATGCGCTCGTTTATAGTCCTGCACCGGCAGGCAAGTGTGCAGCGTCGTCCCATCCGTGATGGCAATCAAGCTAAACTCCACCCCCACGAGCTTTTCTTCAAACACCACCCGACCAAACTGCTCGATCGCCGCCACCGCAAACTCGTCCGCCTCCGCAAAACTATGGAAATGCTCCTCCGCCACCAGCACCCCCTTGCCTCCACACAGGCCATCGGCTTTCACCACGATCTGCCCGTCAAAACGGTTATAAAACGCCTCGCGCGCCTCCACCATCCCCCCATCAGTAAACACCCGATACACAGGCGAATAATCCAACTTATACTCTTTGAGCAAATTCCGCGTATACGCCTTCGAACCCTCCAGCTGCGCCAGTGCCTGCGTCGGTCCCATCACCGCCACCCCCACCGCCGCCAGGCCGTCCGCCACCCCCGCGATCAGCGGCGCCTCTGGGCCGACCACCGCGTGGGTCACCTTCTGCGCCTGCGCATACGCGACTATCTCATCCACGTCCGTCAGGCTCCCCCCCAGGTGGATCTCCTCACACAGCTCCTCCAACCCAGGGTTGACCGCCGTCGCATAGTTCAACAGCTCTATCTCTCGCGCACTACGCGCCAGCGCCGCCGCGATCGCGTTCTCCCGCCCACCATTACCGACCAAGAGCACACGCAGTACATTCATAGCAGAGGAGGGGAGAGGGAATATCACCCGCAGCCTAAACCCAGCACCCCAGACCGTCAATTTTTCCCCCACTCCCTCTGATTCAAATTCAAAAACAGCTGACGCCAAACCCCAAACCCCCTACACTCCTGACCGTATGCCCCCCCAGATTGCCCTCATCGAAGACTGGCTGACCAACCTCGGCGGCGCCGCTCGCGTCACCCAGGCCCTGGCCGAAGCGCTCCCCAGCGCGCCCATCTACACCAGTGTCTACACCCCCAGTGTGTTTCCGCAGTGGGCCGACCGCGTGCGCCCCTCATGGCTGCAGCACCTCCCCACTCGGCTACGAGCCAAGCACCAGTTCCTCCTGCCATTCCTCCCCAGCGCCTTTCAGCGGTTCGACCTCAGCCAGTTCGACATCATCATTAGTCTCTCCAGCGCCTTCTCGAAGTGCGTTCGCATCGACCCCACCCGCCAGCAGCATATTTGCTACTGCCACAGTCCCGTGCGCTACCTCTACCACGCCCGCGAGGAGTACAAACGCACCTACCAGGTCCCCCACTGGATGCGCCCCCTCCGCGCCGCCCTGCAAGACCCCCTGCTTGACTACCTCACCACCCGTGACCAGCTCGGGGCCAGCACCGTCACCCACTGGGTCAGCAACTCCGACTACGTCGCCCAGAGGATCCAAAAATACTACGGCGCCCCCGCCACCACCATTTACCCATGCACCGACACGGCCACCTTCTCGGACGCCTTTCGCACAGACGACGACGGCTACTACCTCTCCGTCGGTCGGTTCATCCCCTACAAGAAATTCGACCTCCTCATCCACGCCTTCGCCCAGCTGGGCCTCCCCCTGCGCCTCGCGGGCACGGGGCCCGAGCTCTCCCGCTGCCAGGCCCTCGCTGACTCCCTAGGCGCAGACAACATTCAGTTCCTCGGCTTCGTCGACGACAGCGCCCTTCCCGCCCTCTACGCAGGGGCTCGCGCCTTCCTTTTTCCCCCTGAGGAAGACTTCGGCCTCACCCCCGTCGAAGCTATGTGCACTGGCACCCCCGTCATTTACTATGACGCAGGCGGCGCGCGGGAGTCCGTCACCCCAGTCGCAGGCATCCCTTTCGCGCAGCAGACGGCGGCCGCCGTCATCACCGCGGTCGAGTCACTACAATCTGGCCAGATCACATTCGACCCCAACACCGTGCAGCAGCGCGGCAAGATGTTTTCCGCCCAGCAATTCACCAACCAGCTGCTCGACCTCATCACTTCAATGTCATGAGCACCCCCAAACGCATCTACGCCACGGCCCGCCGCCAGCAGGGCATCCTGCGCTGGCTGCTCCCTATTTTCGTGCTCCTCGCGGTCATCACCCTCCTCGGGGCCCTGCTCACCTTCACCTTTTGGCTGGTCGTCCTCGGGGTGTTGGCGTGGGGCATGGTCGCGGGTCTCAGCTGGTTGTCGTGGCACACTCGTCGCCTGCTCGACCGCTTTCAGAATGTCAAACAGCTCCGCCGGCTCGACCCCACCGACTTCGAGCACTACTGCGCCGTCCTGTTTAAAAAACTCGGCTACCGCACGCGGGTCGTCGGCGGGGCAGGGGACATGGGTGTGGACTTCTTCGCCGAAAAAGACGGCAAAAAATACGT
This sequence comes from Candidatus Altimarinota bacterium, assembly GCA_020631075.1. Classification (GTDB taxonomy): domain Bacteria; phylum Patescibacteriota; class Gracilibacteria; order UBA4473; family UBA4473; genus JAHDHX01. The sequence continues at coordinate 131,775 of JAHDHX010000002.1, read as the reverse complement.
CGGCCAATGCAAGCGCTACCGTTTCAATAAAAAAGTCACCTCCCCCGAGATGCAAAAATTTGTCGGCACTATGAAAATCTATAACTGCAACCACGGCCTCTACGTCACCACCAGCTCGTTTACGCCCGACGCCATCCGCATCGCCCGCGCGCAGGGCATCACCCTCATTGATGAGCTCGAACTCGGCCGCCTCAACGCCAAAGCCTTCGGCACGCAGTAACCTCCACCCTTCTCAGGCAATCCGACCACGGCAACAACATTCAAGATGTCACGAGTCTGAATGCCCACTGCAGACATCCGAGGTGATCACACTC
>JAHDHX010000002.1:0-131361 GCA_020631075.1 Candidatus Altimarinota bacterium | reverse complement strand
CCTGACTCATTGTCCAGCGGTCACCGAGGAAAAACGAGCGGTCATCGAAGCAGCACGGAGCAACCGCGACCCGCTACAGAGTGATTCATTGTCTGAGTGTCCGATTGCCCACTGCAGACATCCGAGGTGATCGCCCTCCCTGACTCATTGTCCAGCGGTCACCGAGGAAAAACGAGCGGTCATCGAAGCAGCAGGGAGCGACAGCGACCCGCTACAGAGTGATCCATTTTCTGTGTGTCTGAGTGTCCAAGTGTCCGATTGCCTACTGCAGACATCCGAGGTGATCGCGCTTCCTGACTCACTGCCCAGCGATCGACGAGGAAAGAGCAGCGATCACGGAGCAGCGCGCATTTGGGGCGACTAAGCCCCAAAAAGCCGCAGCGAAGTGATCCAGCTGCGATGGTGCCGAAGGAGGGACTCGAACCCTCACACCTTGCGATACGTGATTTTGAGTCACGCGCGTCTACCAATTCCGCCACTTCGGCCCGTCATGTCAAGTTTTGCCCGCCGAGCATTCCGCATACTTGGGGCGCACAGTGCAAGCGGAGCGCAGAGTAGGGGACTACGCCCCAGTGGGCAAATAGAAGCCGCGGAATTTCTATTCGTCTGCGGCGGGGCAGGGGAGTATAGTTTCAATGATTTGTTCTTCACGCCTCACTCACCTCATGTCCCTGCCGCCCGTCCCCGCCACCATGGCCACCCAGCACCCCGACAACGCCAGTGTTTCCCCCTACACAGGCACTCGTTACGTTTCCGCCGCGGACGAAATCGGCGAATGCCAATGGTGTTTTCAGGACTTAGACGTGCAAGAATATATGTGGGACTGGGAAGGAAAATTCGTCGACGAGGCCGTCATCGACCGCCTGTTTCAGACCTACCCCGACTACTTCCGCGCCGAACCGCTCGGGCAACGGCGCCACCTTACCTTTCGCATCCCCAATATCTGGGAAGAGGCTTCCCACCGCCTGCCCCGCGCGTTTATGAACCTCATCTCCGCCGAGCAGGCCGCCAAACGGTTCGGCTTCCCCGCGCCACCACTCACGTCGGTCATCTTGCCCATGGCATCCAGCCTCGACCAGCTCACCTACCTACACGAACGTTTCCAAGCCATCGCCCAAGCGTCCGAGCAAGTCTTTGAGCACGAAACAGGCCTCCGTCATATAGAGGTCATCCCCCTGTTTGAATCTTCTGAAATCGTCTGCCAATCCGCCGAAATCCTCAGAGCCTACATCCAGTTTCTCGAAGAGTTCACTGGCAGTAAGCCCGAAAGAGTTCGCGTCTTCCTCGCCCGCAGCGACCCCGCGCTCAATGGCGGCCTCATCCCCACTATCCTCGCCATTAAGGTCGCCCTCTCGGACTACGCCGCCCTGGAGGACGAAACAGGCGTTGAGATTCATCCCTGGATAGGCGGCGGCGCGCTGCCGTTCCGCGGCGGCATCAACCCGCATAATATAGAACACGCCCTGCAAGAGTACCGCGGAGTCTCTTCACTGACCGTCCAGAGCGCCTTCCGCTGCGACTACGACCTCAAGGACGTCAAAAAAGCCATCACACTTATTAATCGCGAGCTCCCCCGCACCCGACGCACCGCCCGCCGCTTGTCGCGCACCGAGCGGCAAACCCTCGTTGACTTCATCCCCCGCGCCCAGTCAGAGTACCGCTCCACACTTGAGCAGATCGCCGACACCGTCAACGACGTCGCCGCGCATATGCCCCGCCACCGCGAGCGAGTGCAGCACATCGGCATCTTTGGCTACTCCCGTGGTGTGGGTTCGGTCAAGCTCCCCCGCGCGATCAAGTTCACCGGCTCACTCTACAGCCTCGGCGTCCCACCGGAGCTCCTCGGCACGGGTCGCGCCCTGCACATGGCCGCGGAGGAAGGCACCCTCGACCTCCTGCGTGAGTGCTACCCCAACCTCCAGCGCGACCTCGCCCACGCAGGGCACTACCTCAACCCAGAAAACCTCGAATACCTTCAGGGCAATAATACCGCCTGGGGCGACATCCAGACGGACATGGACCTCATCTGCCAGCAGATCGGCTGCGAAGTCGGCCCCACCGACGTCCACCACATTCTCCACCGCAACATGACTTCCAGCATCTACCACCTACTGTCGATTGATAAAAACATCGACATCCCTCTCATCGAAGCCGCGGAAATCCGTCGCTCACTGGGGTGATGAATAGCAGCACTCAGGAGGGGAGTAGTGCATAATAAAAATTTATAATTTCACAATACTTAACACAATATAAATTGTGTTAAGTAATTTAGAAGACGCACCAGATAGTAATCCATATCCCACAAAGCCAATACCAGTGCACCCTCTCACCATTTTTTCGTTCTCAGCGATTTTATTTTTCAAAACGAATACCACTACCACTAAATGCACGAGAGGGGATTCCAGCATTCTCAAAATTGCCCCACTCACTCCGTCATCGGCAAAACTACTCATTTGTTTTGCCTCATCCCCACGCAAAGAGTAAAACAATCATGTACTGCTGTTCCTCGGTGTGGTGAGTCCCTTCGTCGGTGCGTGTTTCCCTCCTGACACCCCCCTGGTAGAGTGTGATCGTCCGTCAGTGCAGGGTACAAATGTCATCTATTTCTTTTCTTTTTTACAGATGCAAAACGCACGTCTTTATATCGGTGGTCTCGCTTGGGCTTGTACTGACTACGACCTCGAGCAACTTTTCAGTGGCGCAGGTGAAGTAGTTTCCGCCGTGGTTATCATGGAACGAGAAACTGGCCGCTCACGCGGATTTGGTTTCGTCGAAATGGCCAGCGCTGAGGAAGCCGAAAAAGCCATCGAAATGTTCAACGAAACTGAACACATGGGACGAAACATCATCGTCAACATCGCCCAACCTCGCGTCTAGTCACGCCGCCATACGGTGAAACAACAATCCCCTCTCATAATGTATGACAGGGGGTTTTTAGTATTTGCCACCAACATTCAGAATGTTTTTAAAAATTTTGATTGATACCCGAATTAATTAAATGCTATAATACGATGAAATACACAAACACACTTCATTCACAACCACCATGCAAATCCTACTCCATCGCTTCTCTTCCGCTCACACCCCTTCCCCGCACCGTCGCGTCTGGCAGAGTCGCGCCCCCGAAGCCTTTGGCAGCGCTGAAGCGCTCCCCGACACAGACCTCCTCAAGGCTCTAAATAACGACGATCTCGTTTCTGCCTTGACTGAATCAAACGCTCTCGCCGAGAGCAAAGCCCCATATATCAACGACACCGAACTTAAAGCCCGAGCCGACGTTCACCCTATTCTCAATACTCTCGAATCCTAACCCACTCCCCTCTCCCATGACCAAACTCCGCAAACTGCAATACGTCCTTCTGCTCGAAGCCGCCCAGTCCATCGGGGCAGACTGCTACCACCGCACCTGTCAGCAGATCCAAACCCACCATAAGCTCGCCAAACTCGTCGCCCTCGACCTTAAATAGAGCTTCCCCACTCCCCCCACAGCCATTTTCCCAGAGAGCACTTTGACAGTCGCCCCCCCGCCCATACCATCCGCAGTGAAATCTCACTTAGCGCTGCCCCACCATGGCTATCAAAAACGTGACCGCCACCCGCATGACCATGCTCGGCCTCAAAAACCAGGCCAAAGTCGCCAAACGTGGCCACAAACTCCTCAAAGACAAGCAAGACGGCCTCATGCAGGAGTTTTTGCAAATCGTGCGCAAAGCTCGCGACCTCCGCACCGAGGTAGAGGAAGCCCTGAAGTTAGCCAACAAAGCGTTCTTGGAGGCCCGCGCCCTCATGCCCAAGGCATTTATAAACAACACCTTGGCCATCCCGACGCAAGAAATGAGCCTGACCGTCAAGACCAAGACCATCATGTCGGTCAAAATTCCAGAGTTTAAGCTTCAAACCTCTGGCCAAGCCCTCAAATACGGCTTCCTGCAGACACGGGCCGAGCTCGACATGGCTATCTTCCTCTTCGCCAAAGTCTTCGACCTAATGATCGAGCTGGCCGAGATCGAAAAATCCGCCGAGAATCTCGCCCTTGAGATCGAAAAAACCCGCCGTCGGGTCAACGCGCTCGAGTACCGCCTCATCCCCGACCTAGAGGACACCCTCAAATTCATCAAGATGAAACTCGGTGAGACAGAACGCGCCGCCATCGTGCAGGTCATGGCCATAAAAAACATGATCGAACAGCAAGACGCCGCCAAAGAACGCGCCCGCAAAAAGAAAGCTCGCGCGTAAGCCCTCCCACATTGATTAAAGCACAAGAACTCATCTGCCCACAGGGTCAATTGTAAGTCCTCCCCAGAGACGGTAAAATAGGGAGGATTTTTTTAATTTTCCGCTCTCTGCGAGCCACCTACTTTCACCATCCACCAATGATTGACCTCACGTCTCTGTCCGCCACCGCTGCCAGTCGCCACGCCCAGTCCCCTGCTCTCAGCTACCTCGTCCCCACCGTGGTCGAGCAAACCACTAACGGCGAACGCGCCTTCGACATCTACTCCCGCCTGCTCAAAGAGCGCATCATCTTTGTCGGCACCGCCATCGACGCCCAAGTCGCCAACCTCGTCATCGCCCAGCTCCTCTTTCTGGAGGCCGAAGACTCCAAACGAGACATCACCATGTATGTAAACTCACCAGGCGGTCACGTCTCGGCGGGCCTCGCGATGATCGACACCATGAATTTCATCAAACCAGACGTCAGCACCATCTGCGTCGGCATGGCCGCCAGCATGGGCGCTATGCTACTTATGAGCGGCGCCCGCGGCAAGCGCTACATCCTCCCCCACTCCGAAGTCATGATCCACCAACCCCTCGGCGGCACCCAGGGCCAAGCCAGCGACATCGCCATCCACGCCGAGCACATCCTCCAGACCAAAGACACCCTCTACCAGATGATCCACGCCTGCACAGGCCAAGACCAAGAGCAAATTGTGAAAGACTGCGACCGCGATAATTACATCAAAGCCGCCGACGCCGTGAAGTACGGCCAATACGGCCTCGCCGACAAAGTCCTGACCAAATCAAAGAAAAAATAAGCCGCAGCTTTCTTTCACGAAAAGACAAATCGCAAGATCACCACACTGAGGAGTAACACCAAGCAGCCTCTCGCCACAGCCTCACTCGTGCGGGTCAGCACCCCCACCCCGACCCAAGCCCCCACCACTGCCCCCACACTGAAGGGCACCGCGTGGCCCCAGCTCACACTCCCCGCCGTCGCCACCACCAGCAACCCCGCCCCATGCGCCAGCAGCGTCGGCAGGGTCTTGTTGGCGTTCGCCGCCACGAGGCTATACCCCCCAAAAACGTGCAGCACCACCAGCGCCAGCATCCCCCCCCCCGACCCCACAAACCCCCAGTACATACACGTCCCCAAGAACATCACATCCAGCAGCCACGGCTGGTCGAGGTTTAGGCCATCCACCACCCGCTTAAAAAGCGTCAGATACAACCACAATCCGATAAACATCACCACGATCACCCACTCCAGCAAGTCGGGCGACAGCGCCACCTGGCAATAGCTCCCCACCGCGCCCCCCACCACCGCCATCCCCCCTAGCCTCGGCACCGCCCCCCAGTCTATCAGCTCATGTTGGGCAAACCGATGCAAGGCCGACAACTTTCCAAAAAACTCACTACACTTCAGCGTCGCCAGTACGGTCGGCAGAGGGAGTCCTAACCAAAGCAACACCACCATCGCCGCCAGCGCTCCCCCACCCCCACACAGCACCCCCACCAGTCCACTGGCGACACCACCCGCTAGCGTCAGCCCTATTTCCCCCAGCGACAGGCCTCCAAACGCTAACACAACCCATCCAGCTGAGACCGCCGCCGCTCGTGCCGCTCCGCACGGTCAACGTCCGTCGTCACGAAAGTTCCCACTATCTTCACCCACGGGTCAACAAAGTGCGTCCGCGCCCCGAGCGCCAGCACGTTCGCCCCGTTGTGCTCGCGGCTCAGTCGGGCCAGCTCTGTGCTGTTGGCCAGCGCACACCGCACCCCGCTTATTTTATTCGCCGCAATAGAAATCCCCACCCCCGACCCACACACCACTACCCCCAGCGAGTCAGGCGTGACGGTCACCATCTGCCCCACCCGCTGACCATACGCTGGGTAATCCACACTCGCGTCAGTCTCTGGCCCGAGATCAGTCACCGCGTACCCCTCCCCCCGCAGATAGTCGATAATTTCCCCCTTCAGGGCATACCCCCCATGGTCAGACGCGACAAATATATGTGAGATCGTCATAGCAATTTCAATTTTTTTAACATTGGAAACAAACCTGTTTCATCCCCCCAACTTACGTCCAGCGTCACGCTGGTGGCGGAGGCGGAGGGATTCGAACCCTCGGTACCGTTGCCGGCACACTTGTTTTCGAGACAAGCCCGTTCGACCACTCCGGCACGCCTCCACCGCGTAATGTAAAGCCCTGCCCAAATTTCACAACCCGAAATGCCCCCCTCTCAGCCGAAAAACCAACAAGACCTTTTGACACTCTCGGCATAAGACTGCTAAAGTTCCGCCGTGTTTTTATTTCCCTTATCTCCTCTTTTCATATGAGTTCTCTGACTCCCCTCGGGCACAACGTGCTCATCAAACCCATAGAGGCCGAAACCATGACCGCCTCTGGCATCGTCATCCCTGACACCGCCTCGCAAGAAAAACCCATGAAAGGCACCGTCATCGCCGCGGCCACCCCCGCGGAGGGCGACGACAGCGTCTCTGGCGCCACCCTACGCGCTATCACCGCTGGTGACACCGTGTATTTTACTAAATACGCCCCCACCGAGCTCAAAGTCAACGGCGAGGACCTCTACATTCTCGACGCCAAGTCCGTACTCGCCGTCGAGCAAGCCTAAATTTTTCTTTCACCCCCTTTTCTAATGACTGCCAAAGACATCCACTTCGGTGACGACGCACGCAGCCGCATCGCCACCGGCATCAAAAAACTCGCCAACACCGTCCGTGTCACCATGGGCCCGAAAGGCCGCAACGTAATTTTAGACAAATCATACGGCTCCCCTGTCGTGACCAACGACGGCGTCACCATCGCCAAAGAGATCGAGTTCGAAGACAAGTTTGAAAACATGGGCGCCCGCCTAGCCAAGGAAGTCGCCACCAAGACCAACGACAGCGCAGGTGACGGCACCACCACCGCCACCGTGCTGGCCGACGCCATCATCACCGAAGGCCTCAAAAATGTCGCCGCTGGCGCCAACCCCATCGCTATCCAGAGCGGTATCGAGCACGCCGTCACGTTTATAAACGAGCAACTCGAAGCCATGAGCGAACCCGTCGACGACAACGAAAAGATCAAACAAGTCGCCACCATTTCCGCCCAAAACCCCGAAGTCGGGACCATCATCGCCGAAGTGTTTGACGTCGTCGGTGCCACGGGGGTTGTCACGGTCGAGGAAGGCCAAACCATGGGGCTAGAGAAAGAAGTCGTCGAAGGCATGCAGTTTGATAACGGCTACCTTTCCCCCTACATGGTCAGCAACCCAGAAGCCATGACCGCCGAAGTCGAAGGCGCGCTCATCCTTCTTTGTGACAAAAAAATCTCCAGCATCCAGCAGATCCTGCCCCTACTGGAGTCTATGGCCAGCCAAGGACAAAAAAACCTCGTCATCATCGCCGAAGACGTCGAGTCCGAAGCCCTCGCCACCCTGATCGTCAATAAAATCCGCGGCACGTTTAACGTCCTCGCCGTCAAAGCCCCAGGCTTCGGTGACCGCCGCAAAGCCATGCTCCAAGACATCGCTATCTTGACTGGCGGCCGCGTCATCAGCGAAGAAATCGGCCTCAAACTCGAAAACGCCACCATGGCGGACCTCGGCCGCGCCAAGCGAGTCATCAGCACCAAAGACGCCACCATGATCGTCGACGGCGCAGGCGAAAGCGACAAGATCGACTCCCGCGTGCGTGAGATCGAAAATGCCATCGACGCCGCCAAGTCAGAGTACGACAAAGAAAAACTGGCCGAGCGCCGCGCCAAGCTCGCAGGCGGGATCGCCGTCATTCGTGTCGGGGCCGCCACCGAAGTCGAACTGAAAGAGAAAAAACATCGGATCGAAGACGCCGTCCTCGCGACCAAAGCCGCCTCCGCCGAAGGCATCGTCGCGGGCGGGGGCACCGCTCTGCTCCGCGCCGCGCAAAAGCTCGCCGACCTCACGCTCGACAACCCCGAAGCCCAAGTTGGAGTGCAGATCGTCGCTCGCGCCCTGCAAGCCCCCATCCGTCAGATCGCCGAAAACAGCGGCTTTGAGGGCTCCGTCGTCGTGAATGAAGTCCTGGCTGACAGTTCGGCCGAGGTCGGATTTGACGCCGCCGAAGGCAAAGTCAAAAACCTCGTCCAAGCTGGCATCATCGACCCCAAGAAGGTCGCCCGCGAAGCCCTCGGCAACGCCGCTTCCATCGCAGGCGTCTTCCTCACTACCGAAGCCGCCGTCGCCGACATCCCGAAAGACGACACCCCCGCCCCTATGCCAGGCGGCATGGGAGGCATGGGCGGGATGGGCGGCATGATGTAGTCCCCTCCACCCTCAGGCTAGTATCTTCCCCCACGGTGTGACCACCTTCACACCGCGGGGGTTTTTTGTAGTAATTTTTCTAGTACTTGTAATTTTTGTGACACGCCCAAGCTTGCCTCTTCTACACACCAGCCTACAGTGGCGTCCCCATGCCTCCTTCTGTCCTCGGCCACGCTGCCCCCACCGAGTCAGGCGAAACCACGCGCGACGCCAGCACCCAGCTGCGTGACCAGACCACCGAGCTTGAAGCCTTCATTCAAGCCCTCCCCTACCAGACCTCGGCCGAGAAGGCCTGGGCCAAGGCCGATGCCGCCCACCTCCTGAAGGAGGGGCTGTCAGTCCCCGAGCTCAAAGACAAATACGAATTCTACAGCGAGATGGCCGCCATCAGGAAGGACATCCTCTACAACGCCCCCACTGGGCTCCGCTCCCAGCTCTTGCAATACATCAACGACATCCTCGACCGCCCCACCGCGGGCACAGGCCGCGGGTGGAAACGCCTCTCCTTGGAGCGCATCCGCACCCTCGTCCAGCAGTCCAAACGCAACCAATCCGCCGTCCGCTACGCCACAGGGCAAGCCCTCTCGCGTGACCAGCTCACCCGCGACATCACCCAGATAATGAACGCCCCCGACCTGGAGCGGTTCAAACGCGTCTACAGCTCCATCTTCACCCCAGATTTCTGGCGCCTCACCCCGCACATGTCCCCCAACGACTACCCCACCTTTCACTCCACCCTCCTTTCCACCGACCAGTTCTCATTCCTCAGCCTCCACACGCTCGACTCACTCACCAGCGTCCCCGCAGGGGTGAAATCTGGTCTCATCCATGACGCGAAAGTCCAGCTCCAGCGCAATTTCGGCCCCGCCGACCAAGCCAAATACCTCAAAAAATTACAGAAAATCAAACCCAGCCAACTGGCTGATCTCTTGAAAGTCTGCCAAGAAATCGAAACCGAACAGAGCAAACGCAGCCCCGCCATTCGGCGTGATGTTCGTGAGATCAACGCCCTCTTCAAAGCCCAAAACAACAGCGTCGCCGAGCGAAAAATCGATTCATTCATCAAACAATACGGCGAAAAATCCGCCCACGAAAATGGCCTCCGTAGAACACAAATATTGATCAAGAAAAAAGGCCGACAAGTCAAGTCCCTGCAAAAACGACTCGACACCCTGACCGACCGCACCCAACGCCAGCAGATCATCGACCAGCTCGGCCGCCTCGACCAGCAATCCGCCAAGGGGCTCAAAGCCGAAAATAAAGCCGACAACGCCCAGCGCGCTACCCAGCTCGACCAACAGATCAGTCGGTTGCAGCACGCCGAGAAATGGACCGAAGCCCAGTCCGCCGCCAAAGAGCTCACCGTTTATGACACCACCAAAGGCCAGCGTCGCCTCGCTGAGGTCAAACGCGCCCAAGCCGCTCGTGCCCCCGAGTCTGACCAAGACCAAGAAGCAACCGCCGCCACCAGTAGTGAGAAAAACGTCGAGAAAGCCAAGAAAATCGAGTTTTACGAAAAAATGATCGAGCACGCCGAAAACCTCAAAAATGCCTGTAATGAAATGGGCATCCCGACAGACGACCCAGGCTACTGGAAGATCGACGGCATCCTCAAACGCAAAGAATGGCTGGTCAAAAACGGCCTCTGGAATAGCTACCTTAAGTTTCACGGCGCCGACAAAAACGCCCCGCCCAATAATAACTACGCCGTGCTCTACCGCTGGGTAGACGCCAAGAGCGTCGACCGCTTATCCTATAATAAAGCCCAAGGTGGCCTCGACCACCTCAAACGCCTCAAAGAATCAGGCTACCCCCTCTGCGTCATGTCCGCAGGCCTGTCCATGGACTGGACTTCCAAGGAATCCCCCGTCTACACCCCCGACGAATTCATCTCCAAGTGCGTCGTGCAGCTCGGCCACGCCCGCGGCGAGAAGTAGCCTTCACTCCTCATGCGGGTGCAGCACCACACTCATCCGTTCATACAGTCCCCCCACCGACACCTTGTCCCACAGCGCCAGCAACTGCTCATCGGTCAGCGTGTCATTCCCGGGCCGCGCCCCATTGCGGTCGACCGTCTGGGCGCCGCCCGCCACCGCGCGGGGCAGCATCGGGTCATACAGGTCAAAGCCACCAGCCGTGTACCCCGTCAGCAGCACATAGTGCCAGTACCCATGCCGCTCCACCAGCAGCACCACTGGGTGGTTCATCTGCAACAGCGCCCGCCAAGTGTTGGTCGCTTGTTCATCACTCATCCCGCGGTACGTCCTCGCCGCCGCCCCCACCCCCAGCTCACCCAGCGACCGCACCATCGTTTCGGGTGTCACCCCTATTTCGGGCAACATTTTCTCACGGTTCAGGGCCACCGTTTGCTCCAGTGGCGTCCCCCGCCCCAGCAGCCCCAGCGCATAGTGCAGCACATACCCCCCACAGTCATACGGCGTCTGGCGCAGCGGTGCCATCCCATCACGAGGATTTCTCACCAATGACCACTCAGTCACCCGCTCACCCGTCACCGCGTCGACGGGCCAGGCGTGCACCGCCTGACCCCGCCAGGAAGTAAATACCCACACCCCCGCCCCCCACCACAGCCCCCCCTGCAGTAGGGCCAGCAGTCCCCCACCCCACAGGCAACCCTTCAGCAGTCCCCGCATCAGAGGCTCTCCCCGATCCGCAACAGCTGGTTATACTTCGCCACCCGCTCAGACCGACACAGCGACCCAGTTTTAATCTGCCCAGCGGCCGTCCCCACCGCCAGGTCCGCAATGAAGGTGTCTTCCGTCTCCCCCGAACGGTGCGAGATCACCGTCGTCCAGCCCTCCGCGTGGGCCATCCGCATAGCAGCCAGCGTTTCGGTCAGACTCCCGATCTGGTTCACTTTCACAAGGATAGAATTCGCCAACCCCTGCTCTATCCCCATTTTGAGGCGGTTCACATTGGTCACCAGCAGGTCATCCCCCACCAGCTGCAGGCCCATGTCCGCCGTCGCCGCCCGCATCTGCTGCCACCCCGCCAGGTCATCTTCATGGTGCGAATCCTCAATCGACGTAATCGGATACCGCTTCATCAGGTCAAGGTAAAAATCCACCAGCTCTGCCGCCGTCAGTGTCCGCCCATCGACCGTGTATTTCCCCCCCGCATAAAACTCACTCGCCGCCGCGTCCAGCGCCAGCTCTATTTCTTCCCCCGCACTGTACCCCGCCTCCTCAATCGCCTCCATAATGAATTTCAACGCCTCATCCACCGTCGGGATGTGCGGCGCAAACCCACCTTCGTCCCCCACCCCCACCGCGTACCCCGCCGCCGACAGTTTCCGCTTCAGCACGTGGAAGATCTCCGCCCCCGCGCGTAAGTTATCCGCAAAGTTCCCCAGCTTCGGAAACACCATAAATTCTTGGATCGCCAGCCCACTGTCCGCGTGCGCCCCCCCGTTGAGGATGTTCATCATCGGCCGCGGCAACGTCGGTGTGTCCACGCCATACAGCTGCTGAATGTGCTCCCACAGCGCCACCCCCTTGACCATCGCCCCCAGTCGCGCCGCCGCCAGACTAATCCCCAAGATCGCATTCGCCCCATACTGCGACTTGTTGTCCGTGCCGTCCGCCGCCAGCAGTGCCGCATCGACCGCCCCTTGGTCAGTCGGGTCCAGCCCCCGCACCGCCTCGGCCAGCGGCCCCGTCACATGGGCCACCGCCTTTGTCACCCCCTTACCGCCATACACCGCTTGGTCGCCATCCCGCAGCTCCAGCGCCTCGTGCACCCCCGTGCTGGCCCCGCTGGGCACCGCCGCGCGGGCCGTGTGCTCCCCCGCGGTCAGTTCTACCTCCACCGTTGGGTTCCCGCGTGAATCAAGTATCTGCCGAGCCCGCACATCCGTGATAGTCGTCATAGTCTGGAGGGGTAAAATTGAGAAGTGAGAAGTAAGAAAAAAGAGAGTGAAACAAATCAAACCTTATTCAGGCGCGAGTGTAGTGCCCCCCGCCAGCACTGCAAGCCTCCCCGCTTCAGTCTTTCCCTCACACTTGGTCCAGCCCCACCTTCACCCCCAGCCCCGCCAACACCCCACCAAACAGTTTATTGACTACCCCCTGCCAACGCCCAAATCCCTCCCGCACACGGGACCGTGAAAACAACCCCACCACCAGCGCAAACCACAAGAACGTATCCACCGCCATCATCAGCCCCAATCCCACCTGCACCCCCAGCGGCGTCTCAGGCGAGATCACCAGCGTAAACAACCCTAAGAAAAACAACGTCACCTTCGGGTTAAGCGCATTCGTTAAAACACCAGACCAAAACGCCCCCCACAGGCTCCCCTCCGCAGGCGTTTCTGGTGTGGTCGTCAAAGGGGTCGGATCCCCTGTATAGACTTGGTACCCCAGATAAATAAGATACAGAGCCCCCAGCCATTTTATCACCTGAAATAAAACTATCGACTGCGAGATCACCAGCGCAATCCCCGCCAGACAATACGCCACGTGCAGCAGCACCCCCACCGCTACCCCCGCCGCACTCATCAGCCCCGCCCGCTGGCCGTTGCTCAGCGTCTGCCGCAGCACAATGAAAAAATCCGCCCCAGGGCTCATCACCGCGAGCAAGTGACCGAGCAAAACCGTCGACGCCAGCGCCCAGAAAGAAGTCTCCATATTTTTTTGCTTCAGAAGTTTTTTCACTCACTCTAATTCTTCTCCCCCCTCATGCAAGTCCTCACTAAGCTAGGGAGTGTGAACAAATTGGTTTGAGAAGAAAAAAGAGAGATTTTTGAGCGAAAAATGGGCGCGTATTTGCCGCCTTGATGGATCAAGGCAAAAATGCGCCACCATTTTGCAGCCAAAAAGATTCTTTTTCCACTCAAATCCCTCCTTATATTTCAGGATCAATCTACTTTTCCAATTTGTGAACACTCCCGAATTTCTTCCCCTCGCATTTGGCGGCCACTTTGGGGTATAATACACTGATAACTGACAAACTTACACACAAACATGACGACCACTCCTCCCGCCCCACTGACGGGCCTCACCACCGCTGAAGCCACCGCTCGCCTCGCCCAACACGGCCCCAATGTCCTGAGCGCCAAAAACGGCCAACCCTGGTACGCCATCCTCTGGCGCCAGTTCACCGACATGCTCGTGGTCATCTTGCTGCTGGCCGCTGGGGTCAGTTTCTACGTCGGCGAAGTCCCCGACGCCCTCGTCATCGTCGGCATCGTTCTGCTCAATGCCTCCATCGGCTTCTTCCAAGAATTCCGCACCGAAAAAACCCTCCAAGCCCTGCAGAGCATGGTGCACCCCACCATTCGGGTTCGACGTGACGGCGAAACCCAAACCCTCGCCACCGAAGACCTCGTCCCGGGTGACATCGTCCTCCTCGGCGAAGGCGACAAAATCCCCGCCGACGGTTTACTGGCTGAGAGCCACAGCCTCAGGGTCGAGGAAGCCGCCCTCACGGGCGAGTCCGTCCCCGTCGACAAAGCCATCGACGACACCCTCGCCATGGGCACGTCCGTCGTGCACGGCTCAGGGGTCTACACCGTCACCGCCACGGGGATGAACACCGAATTCGGCGAGATCGCCCGCCTCACCACCGAAACCACCCAAGCCAAATCCCCCCTCCAGCTCGAGCTCGAACGCATCGGCTTCTTCGTCACCAAGGTCACAGGCGTCATCTGTGTCTTCTTGTTTGGCATCGGGCTCGTGCGTGGTTCGACCCTGGTCGAAAGCCTCCTCTTCAGCGTCTCGGTCGCCATCGCGGCCGTCCCCGAAGGCCTCCCCACCACCGTCACCATCGCCCTGGCGCTCGGAGCGGCCGTCCTCGCCCGCAAACACGCCATCGTCAAGCGCCTCTCCTCTGTCGAGACCCTCGGCGCCGTCTCGACCATCTGCAGCGACAAGACGGGCACCCTCACCCGCAACGAAATGACCGTCCGCGCCCTCTACCTCGCCGACCGCTCCGTCTACAGCGTCGGTGGCGTGGGGTATGACCCCCAAGCAGGCCAGATCAACTACACAGGCGGCAATGACCTCCGCCAGTCAAACTCCCCCCTTCTGCAACGGCTCATCACCATCTGCCGCCAGTGTAATGAAGCCACCCTCAAGGACACCAACGGCGTCTGGAGCGTCATGGGTGACCCGACCGAAGGCGCGCTGCTCACCCTCGCCGCCAAGCACGCCGAGCAGGCCCCCGTGCCCAACGCCGCCCTATTTCCCTTCGACTCTGACCGCAAGATGATGTCCGTCATCCACGACGACACCGTTTTGGTTAAAGGCTCCCCCGACCAGCTCCTCGCCCAGTGCACCCACTGGTCAGACGGCACCACCACCCACCCGCTCGACTCCGCCAAACGCGAAGCCATCCTCGCCCACTACCAGCGTCTCGCTACGCAGGCCCTGCGGGTGCTGGCTTTTGCTGACCGCCCCGTGGCGGGCACCGCCCCCACCACCGCGGAGACAGCCGAAACAGGCCTCGTCTTCGTCGGCCTCGTCGGGATGATCGACCCCCCGCGTGAAAGTGTCAAAGCCGCCGTGGCCAAGTGCCGCACCGCGGGTGTCCGCGTGGTGGTCATCACGGGTGACGCTGGCCTCACCGCCAAAGCCATCGCGCAGGAGCTCGGCATCGTCAAAGGTGACGCCGTCAGGGTTATAGAGGGCCACGAGGTCGCCGAACTCTCTGACCAGCAACTCCTCACCGCCTTGAGTGACCGTGAGACGGCCGTCATCTTCGCCCGCAGCCAACCCGCACAAAAAATGCGCATCGTCAGCCTCCTGCAAGACAGCGGCGAGATCGTCGCCATGACCGGCGACGGGGTCAACGACGCCCCCGCTCTTAAAAAAGCCAACATCGGCATCGCCATGGGCATCACTGGCACCGAAGTCAGCAAAGAGGCCGCCACCATGATCCTCCTCAATGACTCATTCACGTCCATCGTCACCGCGGTCGAGGAAGGCCGCCGCATCTACCGCAACCTGCGCAAATTCATCTGGTTCATCTTCGCGTGTAATATCGGCGAACTCGTCACCATCTTCACCGCCCTCCTCTTTCAGTTCCCCGCACCGCTGACCGCCGTGCTCATCTTGTGCATCGACCTCGGCACCGACATTCTCCCCGCCATCGCGCTGGGCATCGACCCCGCCCCCCGTGACATCATGGCCGAGCCCCCCCGCGACCCAAAAGCCAAAGTAATGAACAAAAAATTTGTACTAAATTTTGTCGTCACAGGGTTCGTCATCGGCTTGAGTGTCACAGGCGGCTTCCTCTACACCATCATGCGCGACGGCTGGGTCTGGGCAGACGGCATCTCGGGTGAGTGGTTCCACGCCACCTCCGTCGCCTTCGCGGGGCTGGTGTTTGTCCAGCTGGTCAACACCTTCTCCGCGCGGTCATTCACCCGCACAGTCTTCCGCCGCGACATCTTCGCCAACCACTTCATCCTCTGGGCCATCCTCACCTCCACCCTCCTCGTCAGCGTCATCCTCTACGTCCCCATTTTTAATACCCTACTCAAGACCACCCCCCTCACCCTCCACGACTGGGGCGTCGTCGCCATCGTCAGCCTGATCCCCCTCGCCTACGTCGAGCTCGCCAAAAAACTCCGCTTCGCCATCTAAGCCCCACCCCCCTTCCCCATGCTTGAAGCCCTCCCCCTACAGTCCCCCCTTGTATTGCTCATCATCAGCTTCGTGCTGGGGGCCTTCTTGGGCATCAGGCGTGAGATGGAAGCCCAGTCTTCCCCCTCCCATCGGTCATTCATGGGTATGCGCACCATGATCCTCCTCATGGTGCTCGGCACCATCTCCACCTTTTTCCCCGCTATTCCGTGGCTGCCCGCGGTGTCATTCGCTGGGGTAATCATGCTCGTGGGCATCGCTTACGCCCACGGTGCCTTCGGCATGAACCGCATCGGCATCACCACCGAAACCTCCGCCATCATCACCTACCTGTGTGGTCTGCTCGTGGGCTACGGCTACTTGCTTCCCGCCACCGCCCTCGTCATCCTCATCGGCTCGCTCAACTCATTCCGCGACGAGCTCCACTCCTTCGTCGAGTCCCTCACCCTGCCCGAGTGGCGCGGCGCCCTCCAGTTGCTGATCCTCTCAGCCATGGTCTTGCCCTTCTTGCCCCAAACCCCCATAGACAGCTGGGGCGTCTTCGTCCCGTTCAAGGCCTGGCTCGTCGTCATCCTCATCCTCGGCATCGAGTTCATCGGCTACTTTTTGATCAAATACTTCGGCGCCGCAGGCGGCATCCCCGTCGTGTCCTTCCTCGGGTCGATCGTTTCGAGCACCGCCGTCACCACCTCGCTCGCCGCCCAGGCCAAACGCTCCACCGAGCGCAGCACCATCTTCGCCGCTGGCATCATGATCGGCCTCGCCACTATGCAGTCCCGCGTCGCCTTGGTCATCTACGGCCTCGCATTCGACATCATCCCCGTCGCCTACCTGCTCATCCCCCTTGGGCTGTCGGTCGGCTGTGGCATCGTCGGGGCCTACTACCTCCGCCGCGCGACCGTCGAACCCATCGAAACCCCCAAAGAAGCCGACGTCTCCCTGCAGTCCCCCTTCGAGCTCATCCCCGCCCTTGAGTTCGGCGCCATTTTTGTCATCGTGCTGTTTGCGCTGGCCGTCGGCCGGCAATACCTCGGCGACGCAGGGGTCTACGGTGCCGCTGCCCTTTCGGGTGTGGTCGACATCGACGCCATTGTTTTCTCCAGCATCGAGTCCATCCGCCTGGGCGAGTTCCCCGTCGTCCTCGCCACCAACGCCATCACCCTCGCCCTCTTCGTCAACACCTTCGTCAAGATCGCCTACACCGCCTTCCTCGGCCCCCGCACCCTCACCCGACAGGTGGCCATCGGCGCGACGCTCGCTGGCAGCTTCGGTGGCCTGGTCGCCTTCGCAGTCAGCACCCAGCTCCTCTAGTTTCCCCACAACCCCAAAAAGCCACTCCCCCCCTCAGCAGCTTTTTTTAGTAAGAGAATTTTTGAAAATTAGATGTCTATCCCATCATCTTCCTCACCATAGTGCCCCTCTATTTCACTCGCTTCCCCCCCTTCCGCGTCATAGTTTTGACTCGTCGGTTCAGCGTGCCCGTCAAAGCCACTCTCATGCCCCGTGTACCCCTTCGGCGTCAACGAGATCATATCTTCAGCGATGATTTCCGTACGGAAGTGCTTCACCCCACCATCATCGACCCAGCTGCGTGTCTGCAACCGCCCCGAAAAAAACACCTTCGCCCCCTTCCGCAGTAAAGTACAAGCGATTTCCGCCAACCGTCCCCAGCATACCACATTGTGAAATTCCACATCGTCGTGGCGGGTGCCGTTTCCGTCGGTCCAGTTACGGTTGGTGGCCACCCCAATGGTCGTCACAGGTTGCCCCGCTTTAGTGTGTTGCAGTTCTGGTTCTCGCGTTACGTTCCCGATGAGCTGCACCCGATTCAATGAATTCATGCTATTTTAATTAAGATTAATAGTACGACCGACACCATAGAGCTCCCCCCAGCTTTGCCTATAGTGTCGGTCACATTTTTAAGTTTCACCAAATCCTCAGATATGGTAATAAGAAATAAACTACTGCACGCCGTTCGCCGCCAAGATTGACCGCAACTGTTCCGTGTCGTGGGCGTTTTTCTCCGCTTGCTCCACCGTGATCTGATTCGCCAGCACCAGTCCCACCAGCGACTGTTCAAACTGGATCATCTCCCCACTCGAATCCGTCTGCAACACATTCGGAATCTGGAAAATTTTATTCTGTCGGATGTAATTCTTAATCGCGTAATTACTGGTCAAGATTTCATACGCCAGCACCAGTCCCTGTCCATCCGCTCGGGGGATGAGCCGTTGGCTGATCACCATCGCCAGCGTCGCCGCCAGCTGTGAGCGTATCTGCGCCTGCTGATCCGCAGGAAACACATCGATAATCCGCGTAATCGTCTGCGGCCCGTTGTTGGTGTGCAGCGTGGCGAAGGCCACGTGCCCCGTTTCGGCGATCGTCAGCGTCGAGCTAATCGTCTCCAAGTCACGCATCTCCCCCACCATCACCATATCAGGGTCTTCCCGCAGGGCACCTTTGATCCCCTGCTTAAACCCGACAATGTCTCGCCCCAGCTCCCGCTGTTGCACGATCCCATTGTTAGACGCCAGCAAATACTCGATCGGGTCTTCCAGCGTGATCAAATGCTCCGTTTTCTGGTTGATCCGCTCTTGCATGATCGCCGCCAAGGTTGTCGACTTCCCCTGCCCTGTCGCCCCCACACACAGCACGAGGCCGTGTTGCAGGTTCATCAGCTTCTCATACACAAAGTTCGGAAACCCAATCTTTTCCATCGGGAGGATGTCCTTCGGGATGATCCGAAAACATACTGATACTCCCTTATCTTGGAAAAACGCATTCCCCCGCAAGCGCACCCCATTCCCCGACACATGGAGGAAATCCACCTGCCGATCTTTCTGCAGGCGCCCCTTCGCGTCAGGTTTGAGGATCTGCACCAGCATATCCTGTATGCTCTTGGGGTCGAGCGGCTCCCCCACGGGTTTGAGTTCTTTATGCACCCGAATGTGCAGCGGCAGATGCGGCACAAAATGCATATCCGATGCCCCCTCCTCCACAGCGTAAGCGATAAGTTTTTCAAGTTCCATCATCGTATTATAGCACGCCCCCACTCTGATTTCCAGCCCAATCTCACGACTTTTCCGTTGGGAAGAATTTGTCCGCAAAAAAGTTTTGACCCCCTCCCACACCCTCCCTATATTCTCACGGCTGACTTCACATATCGGGATCGTAGCTCAGTTGGTTTAGAGTGCCGCCCTGTCACGGCGGAGGTCGCGGGTTCGAGTCCCGTCGGTCCCGCCATGTATGTTTCCTGCGTACATGGTGCCCCCCTTCTCTTCGAGGGGTTTTTTTGTATATTTTGTAAATTTTTTCTACTCCCACTAAAAAGCCCCACCACACAGGCCACATAGGCAGGGCTTTTTCATTATTGCTCTCCCACACGTCCCCCTACAGCTTCAGCTTATTTTTCAGGTCAAAGGTCTCCACCACCCAGTCAGTCGCCTCCGTCAGCCCGGGGATGGGCTTCGACGCATCATTCATATACGCCAGATACCCCGACATAAGGCACACCGCAAAGTAGATCAACCACAGCAGATAGCCAAATATCCCCAGAGATAAGAAGCTAAGTAAGGCTTTCAGAAACACATACCCAAAAAACAACACCGCCCCACTCACCCCATGGCGCTTGGCATACCCACTCTGCGGCGCCACCACAAAGGGCACCCAAAAGAGCAGCGGCACATACGCCGCCGCCGCGGCGGATTTTTCAGTTTGGTTCGGGGTGGGGGTCGTCATAGTCAGTGGGTGGTGAAATAATGGAAAGACAATCGAGGGGAGCCAAAGGAAAAACAGACTACAGCCGAATCGACTCTGACTCCTGATCACCGGTAGTATACACACAAACAAAACCAAGACTCAAATGTGAGTCTTGGTTTCTCTCGCTTTTCATGTCCCCCACTCCCCCACCTGTCCCCTCACTCCCCCTAGCGCAGCGCCGCCGTCAGCGTTTCTACTATCACCCCCAACGACTTGACCGAATCATCATTCCCCCCGATCACATAATCCACCCCCCGCGGGTCAGCGTTACTGTCACACACCGCCACTACTCCCACGTTGCACTTGTTGGCTTCGGCAATCGCCAGTCGGTTCCCGACCGCGTCCAGCACCACCACGATGTCTGGCCGCTTGCGCATTTCCGCTACCCCGTGGTAAGACGCATGGAGCTTATCCAAATCCTTGCGAAACTTCGCCACCTCCTTTTTGGTGTACTTGTTGATTTCCCCAGTCTCAAACTGCGACTTCAGGTTCAGGTAAAAGTCAATCCGTCGTCGCAGCTCCGTGAAGTTGGTCAGCAGCCCAGGTGACCACTTTTGATCGATGTAGTAAAACTTGCTGTCATCCCCCATCTGTTGCTGCAGCACATGGGCCGCTTGGGGCTTCGTCCCGACAAAGAGCACCTTCCCCCCCTGCTTTTTCAGTGTCTCCATCAGCTTGGTTACTTTCTCCAGCGCTTCGGCGGTTTTGGTCAGGTCAAACACGTGCACACCATCCATCTTTTCGTGGATGTACGGTGCCATCAGTGGGCACCACTTAAAAGTCCGATGCCCGATGTGGACATCTTGCGCGAAGAGGGTTTTGGCGTCAGCCATGGGAAGAAAGGGTTAGGCGACCGATAAAGCTCAGCCACAGAGATAAAGAAACAGTCAAACTCAACCGCAATGAAGGACAACCACTGATGATAACCCCACCCAGTGCCGTCTATTGCGTCGAGTTGAAAGATCCCCCGCACCCTAGCCATCTTCCGCCCGCACGCAACTTTTCTTTTTTCCTTTACCCCCCATGGCCCCAGTTTCATAATGCCCCCACACTGGCGCCCTCCCCCAAGAGAGTAAAGTTCCCAGTCCCCTCCCCTGTCTTCTCTTCAGACACCCCCCCCCCACATGACCGTCTCCATCAGCAAAAACGTCCCCACCCGCAAAGTCACCTTTTACGGCATCGGCGGCCCCATCGCCGAAGTCTGGCAGATCGACGACATCACCACCGTGCCCGAACTCTGGGCCGAGTCATGGGCCCAGGGCGTCCCCGTCATCGTCATCGGCAAAGGGTCAAATACCGCCCTGGCAGACAGTGGTCTGAGCGGCCGCGTGTTTCAGGTCACCGACCAGCACAGCCAGCTCACCCCCTCCCCCGACGGCCAGTCACTCACCGTCGTGGCCCACGCTGGGGCCGAGTTCCAGCGCCTGATAGAATCCACCAACCACGCAGGCTTCGGTGATTGGTGCTCACTCAGCGGCATCCCAGGCACAGTCGGCGGGCACCTGCGGGGCAACGCGGGCGCTTTCGGGGCGGAGACCGCCGACCGCCTCCAGTGGGTTGAGTACGCCGACCGCGACGGCCGCCGCCACACGCTCAAGGCCGCCAACGCGCACTACGCCTACCGCGAAAGCATTTTCAAGTCCCACCCCGACTGGGTCATCCTCCGCGCTGGCTGGCTCCTGACCGAGGTTTCTGACCCCACCAACGCTCTCACCCGAACAAAAACTTTATACAAAGAACGCTGGGCCAAGTACCCCCCAGGCCGCAGCGGCGGCTCCGTGTTTAAGAACCCCAACGGCGACTTCGCTGGTCGCCTGCTGGAGTCCGTCGGCGCCAAAGGGTTCACCCACGGCGGCGCCCAGATCAGCGACCGCCACGCTAATTTCTTCATCAACCAAAAAAACGCCACCCAAGCCGACCTCCTCCACCTCATGACCCACTTTCGTGCAGCGGTCACAGACCAGCACGGCATCACCCTCCAGCCAGAGATCCAACTCTACGACCCCCAAGGACAAAAAGTAGTTTGGGAGTAGGGAAAACACTTCTTATATAAGAATCCAAAAACCGCCCCCCACGACGAAAACCCCTCTCTCAGCATCATTAGGAACCAGGTTCTTTTGGTATAACGATCGAGATCAGGGGTTCTCAGGGAGTGACGAGCTCCAAAAATAACTCTCATAGCCTTGCTTGGGTGGACTTTATACTGCGTCACCGGTCAGAGTTCATGGGTGCACCGTAGCGCAGAGGCACATTTGACAAGTCAGCCGTGTCTTTACATAGTGCGAACAGAGATCGAAGACCACAAGTCGTACCCGGGGGCGGCGGCTTGGGTTTTGCTTTTGGTAGGGCAAAAAGAACAAGTCGTCTACCTTTCGGAGGCTCTTCACCAGTCTCCCCGCGTCTTGTGGTGCACCGTTGTCAGTCGTCTTAGGGCTGGCAACAGCGACATCGCAAAGCGGAGAGAGAAGAGAAAATGGGAGAACCACGGAGTAATTTTTCCCTCATTTCCTCTGACAATGGCGCCATTTTCTCATCACTCTCCACAGTGTTGTGCCTTTTTATTTGCTCAGCCAACGGGCTGAGAAAGCAAAAAGAACATTTTCGCGTGTTGATTTGTTAGGTCTCGTCAGTTGCAAGTTTTTTCCGCTCCCTATGGGCACTTTACTCCCTTTTTATTATCTTAGAGGTGTAATGCACCAGAGGCGTCAAAACTCACATATCTTGAGTTCGTAGGGTTGTGAAAGATCGAATTATTGTAGCAGACTGAGTGGCAAAATGCAATCCGGATTGACTCTTTTGCTGTCTTCTCTCACCTCTCTGAATTTGTTTAATGACTGCTCAGACAGGTGGCCCACAGTCAGGTCTCTTATATTTGAAGTTTTACTCTCCAGCGGGCTTCTCGGGGTCTCTCTGCTCTCTTCATTAGGGTCAAGGACAACTCAGCGCAGTGGGGAAGCCATAAGGCAGCGATCGGAGGAAAGTATATGTAGAAGGTTTCTCCTGCCAGCCTGGGGGGGCCTCGGCACTGTTTTTATGAGTGCTGTGTGTCAGTATTGACGCTTGAGTAAGTGAGTAGAAGAGCAATGGTGAGAAGTTATCCATGGACAGACTCCAGACTCATCACACTCTTTTTGTTCGAGTTTTTTGAGTGAGCCAGTCCCTCTTTCGAGTGGTGCAAACTTCAGATCATAGTAGGCAGCCACTCATCACTTGTCAAACTTTTTATTCCAGCAATCAAAAAAGACCAAGCGCTTCACACGCTTAGCCTTCTATTGAAAGGAAAAACAAAGGTTAAAATCCAAGTAACCCAACTACATTTTTGGAATTTCAGTTACATAAATCGGTTTTGTTCGCGCGCGCACCCCCGCCCAATCTATCCCTTCGAGCAATTGTCCTAAATTATTCAGCGCCTCATTTATCTCATTTTCTTTGCTCGCAATCCCTTCTTTGGCTGCTTTTTCTCCTCCATTGTCATCCATAATAGACGAAGACAGTGATTCAATTTCTAAAAGCAATGCATCACGATGCAATTCTCTAATTTCTTTACATCCCTGTATTATGCCCCGCAACGCTTCTGACCTTTCTCCATTAAAAGTTTCTACCAGCAATTGCTGTATTAAGAACGGAGCAAAATCTTCTGGGAAATCAATTGCATCATTATAATTCTCAAATCCAGTTCTTTCATCTTTCTTTTCGCTAAAAAATTCAGCCAACTCTACTCTCATCTCTTTTTCCTCTTTAACATTTTCTATATCCTCCATCATCAACCCCTCTCCCATCTCACGCAAATATGCAAACAAATCCCTCAGTTCATACCCCCTTCTCCGCACAATGATTTCTTCAAATTCTTCAATCTTTTTCACTTCATATCTTCTATTAAAATCATCAAGTTGAAGCCCAAAAGTCTTCTCAAATTCACTGCAGAAATTTTGATACCATTCCTTTAACAAGCCTTCTTCCTTCTCTTCAAATTCAGTCACTTGTTCATGGCTCAGCCCATGTTTGTAAGTAATCACATCATCTTTTTCTTCTGAAACAGAAACATGAACTGTGCTATGTCCATTTTCGCGGAAATGATCATACGAAATCCCAAAATCTAAAGAGTCAAAAAGGTCTTCAACACTCTTTTTACTTTGATTTACCTTCTTTTCTCTAAATTCAGAAAAAGACTCAATCGAAAAGTTATCTGTAATTGCAGAGTAATTTTCATCCGATTTAAAAGAATCTATCACGGCTTCATTTATGTAATCTTTCTCAATATTATTAAGTCCATTCGAAATATTGTAAGATTGTGGTCTAATATCATCACTCAAAAAATGTCCCTCACGAGAGGCCATTGCAATCAATTTTTTTATACTACCACTCACTTCCTTCGCATAGGCATAACCTTTTTCTGCATAAATAATAACTTCTAAAACTTTTTCAAAAACCGCATTCTCATCTAACTGAAAATCATAGTGCAGACCATCACGTTCATCTTCATTCCTAATAAAAGAAACCGAATTACTCTCAGAGTCTGACTTTCCTATTTCTGCATAAACCAACATTTTTAACGGGATATTTAAGAAAATTAAATTTTTTGGTTTTTGTTTGTAAGCAAAATACACAAAGATAAAATTTACACAATCATATCCCGCACACTTTTGATCAACGCCTTATTATACAAGTACCGCATCCGCATCGGCCCCAATATACCCAAAACCCCTTTGCCTGTCGGCGCGGCAAACTCCCCCACTATCATCGAACAACTCTGTATTTCTTCTAGCAGGTTCTCTTCCCCAATGAACACCCGCACCTCCTCCCCCACCGCCAGACTCGACAGCAACCCACGGAACCGCTCCCGCCCCTCCAGCACTTCCACTATCTGCGCCGCCTGCTCGGGGTTCCCGGCAAACTCAGGCGACCGCAGCACGTTGGGCAGCCCCACATAAAAAGTCTGATCCGACTCCACCACCGCAAAGGCCACATTCGCACTCAACCGTGACAGCAACCGCAACGCGTCAAACACCGACTCCTTTGTTTTCGACAACCGATAGTCCGCAATGTGCTTTTGAAAAATTTCCTGCACCAGCGTCTCTTCGTCCGCCTCGGGGAAGTTATCGACATAAAACCGATACCCCTTTTCGGTCGGCACTTTTCCCGCCGACACATGGGGAGATTTTATCAACCCCACTTCTTCCAGCAGCGCAAACTCATTGCGCACCGTCGCACTCGACACATCAAAGGAGCCAGACTCCAGCAGCCGTTTCGACGCCACTGGGTGGGCCGTCTCGACAAAATCTTGAATCAATGCTTGGAGGATACGACGCGTGCGCTCTTTCATCACCGTGGAGTATACCCCCACCTGCCCTCGTAATCAATCCAGCTCCCGCTATACTGTTCACTGTCTCCCGCATTGTCTATGGAAACACTGATAAAGTCTCGTCAATCACAAAAAGAGAGATTTGGGGAAGATTTTTTACGACAGGTTCTCACGGGGTCTCTCGACCCCGTGACGGTTCTGGAGTGAAAAAGCACCCCAAAGATGCTTTTTTGATGGCGAACCTGTATCAATTATTCGCACGACTTTCTGAGTTTATCAGTGTTTCCATATGCCACGCCACTACCTCACCATCATCCTCCCCAAGTGCCCCAAGCAGCTCACCTGGCACTCCGAGGCGCCTGTCACCGTGGGCGCACGCGTGCGCGTTCGGTTTCAGGGTCGCCTCAGCTGGGGCGTGGTGTACGCGTCCGACACCACTCCCCCTGACTTCGCCACCCAGCCCCTCACCGAAGTCATCGACGCTCCTCCTCTCCCCGCCAGCACCCTCGACACCATCGCCTGGCTGCAGCGCACCTACTTTTCGGGCTGGGGCGCTGCACTCAGCGTGTGCGTCCCCCGCATCTTGCTGGAGTCCCAGCACCCCCTCCAGCGCACCCAGCGCTACGTCCGCACCAGCCAGCCACTTCCTGCTCGCCTGGGCCCCCAGCAACTGGCTATTTTGCAGGCGATCGACTCCCCCACCCCCCTCACGCAGGAGTCCTTCCCCAGCCACCTCTCCCGCCCCAGCCTCCGCCGCCTGCTGCAGCTCCAGCTGGTTGAGCCCATCCTCGGCCCACCGCTGCTCGGGTTCACCCCTCCCGCCACCGTCCGCCCCAGTCATCCCCTTTCCTCCGCCCAAGCCACCGCGCTCGCCACCATCCAGTCCGCCCAGTCCCCGACCCTGCTCTGGGGGGTCACGGGCAGCGGCAAGACCGAAGTCTACAAAAAACTCATTCACGCCCGCCTAGAGGCATTCCCCGACCATCAGTGCGTGTTTTTACTCCCCGAAATCGCCCTCACCCCGCAGCTCACGGCGGAATTCATCGGCGCCTTTGGCCGCCGCGTGGCGGTTTGGCACTCCCGCCTCAGCAAAACCCAAAAAATCCAGATCGCCCACCGCCTCACCATCGGCGACGCCCCCGTGCTGGTCGGCACACGGTCAGCCCTGGGGGTGGTGCGTCGCCCGCTCAGCTGCCTCATCCTCGACGAAGAGCACGAATGGACCTACCAGTCAGGCACCATGCCCCGCTACAGCACCCACCGCCTCGCGGCCTACCTCGCCCAGCGCGACGGCGCCACCTTGGTCTACGGCTCGGCCACCCCTCGGGTGGAGTCCTACCACCGCGCCGTCACCACCCAGCAGTGGGCGCTCGCCCGCCTGTCGGAGCGCGTCCACCCCGCCCCCGCCCCCCGCATCCAGCTCGTCGACCTCCGCCGCCCCAGCGGCCACGGCGCCACCCCGTTCAACGGCCTCTCCACTCCCCTCCTGCAGGCCCTCCGCCAGTGCCTTGACCAGGGCCAGCAAGCCGTCCTGTTCCTTAACCGCCGCGGCGCCGCCAGTGCCGCCCAGTGCACCGTCTGCGGGCAAACGTGCCAGTGCCCCCGTTGCGCCTCCCCGCTCAAAGTTCACGGCCGCACCACCCACCAGCGCCTCATGTGTCACATCTGCAGCTTCATTTCTCCGTTCCCGCGGCGCTGCCCCCATTGCTCTAGTTCACATTTTTTACTCAAAGGCCTCGGCACTCAGTCCGTCCAGCGCACCCTCCTCGCTGAGTTACCAGGCGTGCGCGTCCTCCGCGCCGACGCCGACACCACCGCCGCCAAAGGCAGCTTCGCCCAGCTCACGCAGCAGTTTGACAACTACGAAGCCGACATCCTCCTCGGCACCCAGATGGTCACCAAAGGCCTCGACTTCAAACGTGTCACCCTCGTCGGGCTGCTACAGGCGGACGTCGGGCTCAGCCTGCCCGAGTTCCGCGCCAGCGAACGCATCACCCAGCTCCTCTACCAGGTCGCAGGTCGCGCTGGCCGCCACGGCCAACCCTCACAGATCATCGTCCAGACCTACCAACCCGACCACCCCCTTTTTCAGCAGTTTTTGTCGCAGGACCTCACCGGTTTTTACCAGCAGACACTCACCGACCGCCAGCGCCTCGGGCTCACCCCCTTTGGTGCCCAGGGCCTCGTCATCATCAGCCACCGCGACAAAGCCACCTGCCTCCGCCGCGCCCAGTCCCTCGCCCGCCAGTGCCCCGCCCCCCCCAGCGCCCGGCTCGATGTCGCCCCCGCCTACACCCCCCGCACGCACGGGCTCTACCACTGGCGACTCATCCTCTCGGCCCCCGACCAGCTGACCGTCGACCAGTGGTTCGGGCAACACGCCCCCACGTTTCAGTCCCAGGGCCTCACCCTCGACCCCAGCCCCATCTCACTTTTATAGTTATTCAAAACCAACTACTCCCCCCCACACATTCGCCACACCAGCGGGTCTTTGTGCGGCAGCGCACACACCCGCGCACTGGTTTCGCGCCACAGTTTTTTCATCGGGTTCACGTCGGTCTGCTCTTTTACCGCCGCCGCCTTAAAGCCCCCCAAATCATACACGACCACTGGGCGGTAATCATGCACATACGCCGCCACGAGGTAACTCACCCCCCACAGTCCCACCAGCGCTAGCGTCGGCCATATTATGCGTTTCATCACCGCATTATAGCACTATATCACATTTATAATCAATCCCCCTCACCCCAGATCACCCTCCCCCAGCACTTCCCCCACCACCTCATACCCAAACCCCCGCCGCACCAGCCGTGCCTGCCGTTTGTGCCGCGGCAGTCCCCCACCCCGCTCGGCCAGCTTACGCGCCACGGCCAGCTGCAGCTCATGGGGGTACTCCTCCACCAGCGCCTGGTCCACCACCCCACGGTTCACCCCCTTCGCGTGCAGCTTCGCCGCCATCAGTCGCGGCCCCTGCGTCGTGGTCAGCACCCAGTGCCGCACCTGCGCCCGCGCATACCGCCCATCGTCCAGCGTGCCTTCGTCGGTCGCTTGGCGCAGCACCTCGGCGACCACCTCTGGGGCATACCCCTGCTTGGCCAGCGCCCGCCCCATGTCCGCCGTCGCCTGCTCTCGTCGCGCCACTCGCCGTCGCGTCTCGGCCAGCGCCTTTTTCACTTGTTCTTCCATTGCCTTCAGCGTAATCCCCCCAACAAAAAAGACCACCCCCCGCACAGGGGGCAGCCTTTGGGTGAAGATTGTTTTTCCTCGCCTACAGTTTGTCGTTCCCCGCTGCCAAGGTCAGCGTGTGCACATCGGCAAACCGTCGGTGCACGGCCGTCACCGTCACCTCGTCGGTCACCACCCCGGCCAAGATCACCGTCTGCCCGGGCCGCACCGTGAAGCTCTCTTCCCCCACCGTCACCTCCGCGGTGAATGCCCCCACATTTTGCAGCACCATCTCCGTTTCCCCACTCCCCAGCTGGGCAAACATCGGGGTTATCCCCCTTTCACTCACCAGCAACAGGTTATTCGTCGTCGCCTGTTGCACCGCTGTCCAGTTTCCGCCACTGTCAGCCAGCTGCACCACTGGCTCCGTGTCTTCCGTCTGCATCGGCGCTGGCACGGCGCTCTTCACAGGGGGTGTCACCGTCACCACTTCCGCCTGCGCAGGCTGCCTCGCCTCCGTCACCACCACCAGCTTGATCGGCTCAGGCACCCGTCGCTCCACCACTGGCTCTGTCAATGTCACGGGCGTAGTTGTCACCGTCGCCTTGACGGTCTTGGTCACCGTTTTGGGCTTTTCTACTACCACTGGCTGAGCCTTTTCGACTGGTTCTGCTTTAGGGGTTGCTACTTTCACCGCAGATTTTTCCGTCTTCGTGCTTTTAGTACTAGTTTTTTTCTTTGTGCTCGTTTTCTTCTTGGGGGTGTACCGCGGCACATACGGCGTGAATGCCTCTCGCTCCACCGCCAGTGGCTCCACCGCCAGTTTGATCGGCGGCACGTCTTCCTCTTTCACCACCACTTCGGCTTCCGCTTCGTCGGGCACATCCGCCACCACCGTCGGCATCGTCACGAGGCTGGCTATCGGCCCAAAGTTCGTATCCGCATTCCACAGGTCCACCGTGCGGATGTACTCCCCAAATTTCGGCAACTCCGCTTCCGCCACTTCATCATTACTCTCTACAGTGTTTTCTGAGGCATTGTTCGCCACCGTTGTCACCCCCTCGGCTTGGTCAGCGGACTCCCCTGCTTCAGATTTTTCAGTCACTTCAGACTCCTCCGTCTTCACCGCCACCACTTCCACTGGGGGGTAGAGCTCCGCATACACCTCCGCCTCTTCTTCGGCCGTTCGCTGCACAGGCCCGGTCAGCGTCTGCGCGTTGAGCACATCCACCTCCCCGACAAATTCCTCCAGCGTCGGCAACCCTGCATAATACGCATCATACTCCCCCTGCAGTCGCTTCCGCTCGGCTTCACGGGCTTGCTGCGCCTGCAGTGCCGCCAGCCTGGCCGCCTTTTCCGCCGCCAGTTTCTGTTGGGCCGCCGTGTCCACTTTGCCCCGCTGGGCATTGGTGGCGACTTCTTGCGTCACCGTGTCCGAAGCCTGCTCATACCGCTGATACAGCAACACCCCCGACAAAACCAACAGCAATAATATTAAGACACGTTTCATAGGCACCGATTCGTAAAGAAGAAGAGAGGAGAAAACTAAAACAATGTTTTTTTATATACATCAAATAAATCAATCAAATTATTTTCATACTTTTTACACTTTTCCATGATTTAAGATTACTTGGTATATCAATACTTGAAAAAAATTTTTACCCGCGTATAATGATCTGATCTCTACGCACAAAACCCATAAACAACTTTGTCCCGAGCTCTCAACCCTACACACACATATATACCATTATATAACCCCCCGCTTCATATGCGCTCACTACTCACCTCATTGTCGCTGTCACTCTTGGCCCTGCCACTGACCGTCTTTGCGTCCGCCCCCAGCGAAGTCACGGGCCTCACCGGCACCCCAGTCGCGGGTGGCGCCATTGACCTCACGTGGGACGAAGCCACCGACGCCGACGGGGTCGTCATCGGCTACAAGCTTTACTACGGCACCACCCCCGTGGTCGAGGTCGACGACGTGTACGCCAACACCCTCGACATTTCGCTCGTCACCGCCTACACGCTTGAGGGCCTCACCGAAGGTGAAACCTACCACCTCGCCCTGACCGCCATCGACGAGAGCGAAAACGAATCCGAAACCTACTCCAAAGAAATTTCGGTCACCCTCGACCCCAACCAATACACCGACAAAGTGACAGGCCCCGCCGTGGTCGCCGCCTCGCATGAGGAAGAAACCAAGCTCCTCATCACCTTTGACCAAGACATTCAGGTCAAAAGCCCCAAAGACGCCTTTGTGATTACGGAAAAATCTTCAGGCAAAGCCGTCGCCATCCGCACCACTCGGGCCAACGGCGACACCGCCGAGATCACCCTCACCCCCAACGCCCTCACCACCGGCCAGACCTACACCGTCACCGCGACCACCGCCGTGCAGAGCGCTGACGGCACCCCCGTTTCCAGCGGCCTCACCGACAACATCGAGTTCACCGCCGCCGACTTCACCCCCGCTGAGCCCGAACCCGAAGTCGACACCCAAGCCCCCAAAGACGTCTCTGGCCTGAAAGTAAACCAAGCAAACTTCGCCACCGACGGCACCGTCACCCTCCAGTGGAACGCCCCCACCGACAATGACCTCGCTGGCATCATGCTCTACGTCAAGGAAGGCAGTAACGCGTGGGAGCCAGGCGTTGACCTCGGCCCCAAATCCACCGAAGCCGATATCGAAGTCACCGCTGGACAAAACTACGAAATGAAAATCACCACCTTCGACACCGCCAAAAACGAATCCAACGGCCAGAGTGTCAGCTTCACCGTTGAGAAAGCCGAAGAGAAAGTCGAAGCACCCGAAGAGAAACCAGCCGAAGAACCAAAAGAAGAGAAGAAAGAAACACCTGTCGAAACCACCAAAGAAGAACCCAAAATGGATACTCAAGACCACACCGACACCAACGACATCGCCGAAATGAAAACCGTCACCGACACCGCCGCTGGTCAGGGCGACCTGTCGGCAACTGGCCCCACCGCCTATATTCCGTTCTTGGCCACCCTCGCCTTGGCTTCCTGGCTGGGCTACCGCCGACGCACCATGGTCATGACATTCTAAATCATTGCCAGTCTCACACAAAAATTCAAGCCACTGGCCCCCCAGTGGCTTTTTTGTGTCCATTGCGCTATACCCCCTCTGACAGACCGTTTCCTCCCACCCTTTCCATGCCCGCCCCCTCCGCTGACCCCATCCGCCTGCAAAAAATCCTCTCTCAGCACGGCGTCTGCAGCCGCCGCATCGCCGAGCAAATGATCCGCGACGGCCGCATCACCCTCAACGGCCAACCCGCCCAGCTCGGCGACCGCGCCACCCCCACCGACACCATCACCGTCGACGGCGAAGTCCTCCAGCAAGGCAAACCCCAGCCCAAGATTCTGATGGCTTGGCACAAACCACAGGGCGTCGAGTGCACGCTCAAACCCCACCCCAAATACACCACCCTCGCCGACTACCACTGGGGCCAGCACCGCCTCTATAATGTCGGCCGCCTCGACCGCGACAGCCGCGGCCTGTTGTTTATGACCAACGACGGCGAGCTCGCCCACCGACTCACCCACCCCCGCTACCAGCATCCCAAAGAGTACCTCGTCACCTACCAGCAACCCCACCACCCCGAGCAGATCAGCCGCATGGCCGCTGGCCTCACCCTCGACGACGGCACCCGCACCCGCCCCTGTCAGGTCGAAGTCATCGCCCCTCGCGTCGTGCGTATTACCCTCACCGAGGGCCGCAACCGCCAGCTCCGCCGCATGGCCGCAGCCGTCGGGTTGCAAGTCATCGACCTCATCCGCATCCGCATCGGCCGCACCCAGCTGGGACAGCTCCCCGAAGGCACTGGTCGCATCCTCGGCCAGACAGAGCTCCAGAGCGTTCGCCAGCTGGTCGACCTCGATTAGGTAAGGGGGGCTATCTCCCTATCGTCACCACTCCCCTACCGCGTCTCAAACCGAAACACCCGGTACCGCACAAACACCGTCTCCTCAGGGAATCGCTCCTGCATCACGGTGATGGCTTCCCGCATCGCCGCCAGGTCTGCCCCCTCTGGCGCCCACACATCAAACCCAATCGTCACCACAGGCTTGGTCACGGGCACATAGCTCGGGGCCTCCTCCCGCGCGCTAATGCTCTCTTGCGCCTCCACCGCCGCTTTCGGGGCTTCATCCGCCCACTCCACCGTCAGCGCGGTTACTTCCGTTCCCACAGGCAGCACGGGCTTCAGCGCACTGTCCAGCTTCGCCTTCACCTGCGCATACCGCTCTTCATACTCTATGTCCGTCTGCGGCGACTCCAGTTGACCCTGCGACAGCGCCACCCAGGCAAATTCCCAGCTCGGCGCCTGCGCCACTATCCGCGTCTCTTGTTCTATTTTCCGTTGCTGCTCGGGGGTCAGCGGCGCCGTTATAGGCGTGGTATACACCACCGTCAGTACTCCTTGCGACCCGTCATAGCTCGGCTTCGCACTAATGATCGTCGCCGTCGGCGCGTGCAGCGCCATCATCTCACTCACACTCTGCGCCACTCGGCGGTCAGGTCGGTCCGCCTCCGCCTGCGAAGAGAGCGACGCCGTACGGACAATATCCAAATCCAAATCCACCTCCCCCCCCAGTCGCTGGGCTATCTGGTCCGTCACTTGTTCTACTACTTCTTGGAAGAGCGCCACCCGCTCAGGCAGACGGATCTCTCCCTCCAGCCGCGTGAACCCTTCCCGCCGCTCCATCACCTGCAAACGGGTCAGCTCCGCATCGGGTATCAGCTTCTCCAGCGTCTCTTCCATCATCTGCTGACTCAGCTGCTGAGTCTCCGCCCGCTCACGGATGGACATCAAAGAGCTAAATAAAGGCACACACAGCGTCGCCACCACCAGGGTCAGCACCCCAAAACGGCTCAGCGCCCGTCGGCTGTCTTCACGGTGCGGCTGGAATCCAAACAAAAACAGCACCACCACCCCCACAAAGAGGATCGCAACCAAGTTAGTCGTGAAAAGCAGCAAACTCCCCCACGCCAAGTCAAACCGCCCAAACGCCATCTCTATCCCCACCACCGACAACGGCGGCATCAGTGAGGCCGCCATCGCCACCCCCGCCACCGAAGCACTCAACCGCGAGTACCCCAGCGACAGCAACGCCACTATCCCCGAAAATATCGCAATAAACAGATCAAACAAGTTCGGCTGCGTTCGGGCCAAGATCTCAGGCGTGTCCGTTTGGATAGGCACAAACATCGCCACAATGTAGGCCACCAGCACCGACCAAAAAACCGACCACAGCATCAGGCGCATCGACCGCCAAAAAAACCGCGATTTCGCCTCCGCCAACCCAAACGCCATCCCCTGTATCGGCCGCAGGAGGGGGGCAATCAGCATCGCCCCAATGATCACCGCCACCGAATTTTGCAGCAACCCAAACGTCGCTATCAGGCTCGACAGCACCGTCTCCATCCAATACAGCGACCGCGCATCACAGTCTTCTACTATCTGCTGCGAGATCTTCTGCTTACTCTCCCCGTCTTGTTGCAGCAGCGCTATGCGGTCAAACCCACGACTGATTCTATCCGTCATCGTCACCTTCTCCGCCCGCTGTTCTTTCAGTTTTTCCAGCCGTTGTTTTTTCTCTGGGGTCAGGTCTGGCTTTTCTATTTTGGTGGTCTCAGTCATGTGTTACCTCGCTAAGTGCTCACTTCCGCCCCCCCGCGCGTCCCCCCGCTCAAAACGCATATTTTTTTCGCCCCCCTACCCTAGCAGCCCCCTCCCCCCCCTGACAAATCCACCCACGACAAAAACTCCACACCCCGCTTCCTCTTATATTCCCTCACCCCTCTACCGCCTAGGTAGTGTTCACAAATTGGTTTGAGGAGAAAAAAGAGATATTTTTGAGCGAAAAATGGGCGCGTATTTGCCGCCTTGATGGATCAAGGCAAAAATGCGCCACCATTTTGCAGCCAAAAAGATTCTTTTTTCACTCAAATCACTCCTTATATTTCAGTATCAACCTGTTTTTTCCAATTTGTTAACACTACCTACAGCACATCTATCACGTCAAAAACCTCCAGCGTCACCAGCGCCACCAGCGCACTGACAAACGGACGCTCCTTTATCGCCTCATATATATCCCCGACAATCGGCACATTGCTCAGCTTCATCACCCTCATTTTTACAGTACTTTCACTCAGTTGGCAAATCCAGCTCCCTCTCCCAGTCCCCTCCCCCAGATTGCATCCCCTTCTTCGTTGGGGTATATATAAACCATGAGTGCCCTCCGACAATTCGTGCACGAGAGCTTCCACGTCGTCACCGACCCTAAGGCCCGCCTCGTCAACGGCGTCATCGCCTTTATGATCATCTTATCGATCGCCGTCATCCCCCTGCACTTGGTCCCAGGGCTCGACAGCGCCCAAGGCCCGCTCTACTTCTTCGACCGCATCGCCGTCAGCATTTTCACCATCGAGTACATCCTGCGCATCTGGTCGTCTGACCGCCCCTCGCGGTATGTCCTCAGCTGGTGGGGCCTCATCGACCTCGTCGCCATTCTTCCTTTCTACTTGTCACGGCTCGGCGCCCTGTCGGCACTGGGGCTCCAGCACTACTTTGAGGTCTTCCTCCTCCTCCGTATTCTTCGCATCCTCAAGCTCGTCAAACTCCACGGCATCGAAGAGATCGCCATCCGCCAGATCAAAGAACAAGAACAGCACGGTACCTTTAAGGCCATGTCCAACGAACGCGTCGAACGCGTTATTCAGAAGCACCCCCTCATCTTTATCATCGGCCTCATCATGCCACTGGTGTTTCTCAGCACGGGGCTCGGCGTCTTGGCCTACACCTACCCGCATCGGCTCGGGTTCGCCTTCACCGTGCTCTGCTTCGCCTTCGCAGGCATCTTTTTCATCAAAGCCTGGATAGACTTCCAGTTCGACGTCATCTACGTCACCAACCGCCGCATAATTGTCCAAGACCGCGAGATCTTCGGCGCCAGCGCCAACGAAATCCACTACGAAGCCATCACCAATGTCGCCCCCAGCTCCCACGGCGTGTTCAACTGGCTCTTCGGCATCGGCGAGGTCCAGATCGAAACCGCCTCCCAGCAGGGCACCCTCCACTTCACCGAAGCCCCCAACCCGCACGACGTCGTCCACCACATCTCCGTCAACCGCCAAAAAGCCATCAAGAAAATGCAACGCCCAGGCGGCCACCTCCACCAGCACCTCCCGCAATAGAGTAGTCTCTATTTCAAGGAAACACTGATAAAGTCTCGCCAATCACAAAAAGAGAGATTTGGGGATGATTTTTTGCGACAGGTTCTCACGGGGTCTCTCGACCCCGTGACGGTTCTGGAGTGAAAAAGCACCCCAAAGATGCTTTTTTGATGGCGAACCTGTATCAATTATTCGCACGACTTTCTGAGTTTATCAGTGTTTCCTCAACATTCTCCCTTTTCGCCTCGCTTCGCAGGCACACTTTCTTTATAATACTTATAAATAATATAAAAATAAAATATGGTCGACACCACCTCCGCCAGCCCCAGTTTCCGTCAGAGCGTTGAATCCCTCACCACCAACGAAGCCAAACTCAACGCCATCGAAGCCAAGATCAACGAGCTCACCACGCAGAAGGCCGAAACCCTAGCCGCCACCGACACACTCGCCATCGAGCTCGAAAACGCCAACCTCGCCTTTAAGCTCGCCCAAAAAGAAACTCCCCCCGAGCAAACCAAACTCATCGAGCAAGCTCTTACTAAATTAGAAAAACTCGACCAGCTCGACCAATCCACCACCGCTGAAGCCGCCAGCACCACCGCCAGCCCCCTCGACGACCTGGCCGCCAGCGCCACCACCGGGGTCGAGTCCACCACCGGTCAGGTGATAGACTCCGCCATTGATAAGATCGAAACCGACGCCCAGAAAGAAGGGGAAGCAGGGTTCACCGCCCGCACAGCCGCATGGGGCGCAGCCATCGTCGGCAGTGTGAAAGCTGGCAACTACCTCGAAGCGCTCAAAACAGCCTTCTCCCCTCTCACCAACGGCCTGCGCAAACTCTTCGGCCTCAAGCCCGACACCAGCTACGTCCAGAAAGGCACAGACTTCCTGCGCGAGCAAGGCCAAAAATTGCAAGGTACCGCCGGCAAAGTCGTGAAGTATTTCATGGGCATCGTCGCTGGCCTGGGCGCAGGCAAGGTCATCGGCGACGTGGTTGAAAAAGCCGAAGCCGTCAAAGACAAAGCCACCGACATCGCCAAACAAGGCCAAGACGCCCTGCAAGACGCCACCAGCAAAGCCCAAGAGCTCAAAGACAAAGCGAAAGACGCGCTAAATCTCGACCCAGATTCAACCACCCCACTAGACGCAGCCGACACGGCCCCAGACGTAGCAATAGACTCAGAAGACGCCACAGATACAGCCAATCAAGCCTCTGAAAGTACTACTACCACCGACCCCGAAACCACCAGCGATTCGCTGCTCCCCCCCGCTCTGCAACAGACCCTCACCCAGCTCAAATCATGGCTCACCGCCATCCCCGCCAGCCTGGGCGTGCTCCCCGCCGACCCTGACCAGGCCGAAGCCCACCTCGCCCTCCAGACCTTCGTGACCGAGTCCGACACCGCCCTGAGTGACTGGCAAACCGCCTACACCGCCGCCGCCACAGACGAGTCCCTCTCCGAGTCAGAAAAAATCGACCAGCTCGGCACCCTCACCATTCAACTCGCAGGGTTCAAACAGCAATTCAAAGACACCGCCGCCGACCTCCTACAGAAGTTGAACCTCTACAGCGACGGCATCCGCGAAGACATCACCGAAGCCCGCACCGTCCTCCTTGAAAAATACGAAGCCAGCTCATCATTCGTCGGCGACATCCTCAACGGCAAAACCCTCGACGAAGCCCTCGCTGGCGCCCTCTACCAGATCGTCCGCGACCAGTCGCTCAACGGCGAGTCCATCCACCTCACCGACCGCCAAGTCAAAGACATCGACCGATTTCTCGCCGCCCTCAAATCCACCGGCCAATTCAGTGGTGAGCAACGCCGCCAGATTCTTTGGCTCCTCGCCAAACAAAACCTCGTCCAAGTCGCCGACGAAAACGGCGTCCCCACACTTATCATGGCCACCAAAGCCACGGGGCTCAGCCTCGCCACCTTTGGCTTGTCCAAGATTGTCGCTTCGGGCCTCGCTACGGTCAATTTCTGGGCCGCCCTCATCAAGGAAACGAATAACGGCGACGCCCGTGACCTCGACAACCTCGTCAAAGCCTACGGCACAGGCCTCTTCCCCGTCTTTTTGTTTAATCTCGGCCAAGGCGCCGCCGCCCGCGTGTTTAAGGGCCAGTCTTTCAGCCTCGTCTCTACCTTGGGGCGCTCAGCTGCCTACTTTTTGACCATCCCCTACGACTTCGCCATGGCCCTGCGAAATGTCCCTGACAACTTCCGCAACACCAAAGGCTTCCTCAGTCTCATCAAAGCCACCCTCAGCGGCCGCCTCAGCAAAGACGGCAACTACCGCTACATCGTCGACAAAAACGGCCAGCAGATTGCCCGCAAACTGCTCCACGACAGCGCCGTCGAATTCTACGACTCCGCCTCCAAAAGTTGGGCCAAACCCAATGCCATGACTGGCTGGAGCGGCCTAGGCCGCGCCGCCCAAAAAGCCCAAAATTCAGTCAAAAATACATCCACCACCCCCGAAAACAAAAAAACGCCCCCTCCTACAGAGCCCGACGGCAGCACCCCCAAAAAAGGCAAAATTCCTGACGGAAAGACAGGCAAAAGCCAAATAGAAGGTCAAGACCGCCCCCCCACCGAGCCCGACGGCAGCGTCCGTCATCAGCCTCAGTCCCCCGACGAAGTCCTCAAAAACCCCAAACTCTCGCCCAAGCTCAAAGCCTTCGGCGCGTCCCTCCGCCGCAATGTCACCCCCAGCATCGCCGCCTACTGGGTGCAGCGCCTGTCTGAGACCAGCAACCCGGGCGAGCAAGAAATCGGCGAAATGCTCGGCTTTATGACCACCTACTTCGGCGGCGCGGTCACGGCCGACATGCTCGTCGGCGACAAAGTCAAAAATCCCCTCCTGCGCCTCGGGCTGGACGCGGTTGTCGGGGCCGCCGTCACCTTCGTGGGGCAAGACACCGTCACCGCCGCGGTCGAGAGCGTCCTCCCCCAGTTCGCAGGCTCCACCAGCCTCTACGACGAAGTCATGACCAACGTCGACCAGCTCTTCCTTCAGGCCTCCGTCTACAAGGGCCTCAAAAGCAAGTCCGCCAACCGCCTTGGCCGCGTCATCGCGCAGAAGGCCGCCCAAGCCGCCGCCATTCAGATCACCGAAAAAACCACCAAAACCGCCCTCACGAAATCAGGCGCCAAGCTCGTCGCCAAGGGCGCAGGCACCCTGCTGGTCAACGTTGTCCCTTACGCGGGTCAGGGCGCGTCCGTGGTGCTGGGCCTCGCCACGGTCAAAGACGCCTACGACATCGGCTATCTGGTCAAAAATGGCTACGACATCATCCAAGCGCTCAACCACCGCAATCAGTTCGCCGTCACAGGGTTCCAGCTCGCCACCCCCGACGACGAAGCCATCTGGGCCAAACACCTCGGCTCGCTCAACCTCACCGACGCACAAGTGGCAGAAATGAGCGAAGAAGAACTCTTTAATATCGCCAACCAGTGCAAATCAAAACTCACCTTCAGCGTCACCCGTGACAGCCTCGGCGGGGTCGAGCGCTACACAGTGAAGAACGGCGACCCCCTCGCCGTCACCATCACTGGCATCGACGGGCAGACCCTCTCCGCCCCCGAAGGCACCCTCGCCGACGAAACCATCGCCGCCGCCGCCGACCACGCCCCCACCGCCGAGTTCAACTACGACGACCTTTCGCCTGACCAGCTCACCCACCTCTACCAAAAAGTCGGCGACGACCTCTCCGCCATCAACGACTGGACCCAGCTCCAGCTCACCCCCAACTCAGGTACCCAGATCACCGTCAGCCGGGGCGACCTCGCGGGGCAGGCCCTCACCCTCACGCGCACAGGCCACGACTGGTCTATCGCAGGCGTCCCAGGCCACTCATTCAACCTCGTCGAAGCCATCTCCATGGCCAACCTTATCAATAAAATCCGCACCATCTTCGCCAGCGGCGACAGCCAGCTCTCCCCCGAGTCCGACACCCCCTTCACCTTTGCCAACGGCGGGTCTATCGCCGCCAACGTCATCGCAGGGCCCAGCGCCTCTTTCACCGCCAAATTCCGCCGTTAT
This sequence comes from Candidatus Altimarinota bacterium, assembly GCA_020631075.1. Classification (GTDB taxonomy): domain Bacteria; phylum Patescibacteriota; class Gracilibacteria; order UBA4473; family UBA4473; genus JAHDHX01. The sequence continues at coordinate 91,764 of JAHDHX010000002.1, read as the reverse complement.
TTCGACAGCACCCTCGGCTTGATCAGCCAAGACTCCAGCTTCTACTCGTGGTATAAAGACATTCTCGGCCTCCCCCCCCGCGACATCATCAAAGCCCTCAACGCTGGCCAAGACCTCATGCGCTAAATCCAAACCAACCAGCAGTGTTGCCTTATATATTTCCCCGCCCAGACCTTCATCGGTCAGCGGGGATTTTTTCAGACCCTCACATCACCCAATAATTGACCACAAAATTTACTCAAAACAAAACCTCTCTATTGTTCACATTTTTTATTCTCTACTCTACCGCACCGTCTCCCCCTGCATCACCTGCACCACATACACCAGCCCACGGTTGTCCTGCGCCACCCCCACCCCCGTCGCCACCCACCGCGGATCGATCAAGTTCTTGCGGTGCGACGGGCTCGTCTCCAGCGACCGCAGCGCCAGCCCAAGGTCACTCCCCAGCGCGAGGTTTTCAGCGATCGGCCCCGCCAGCCCCAGCGCCTCCATCCGCTCCGCAAAACCCCGCCCTCGCCAGTCCGTGTGGCTCACCACCCCTCGTTGCGCCAGTTCTTCCGCATACGCCTGCGCCACTTCGTCCAGGCGTCCGTCACGGGTCATTGCCCCCACGTTCATCGCCGCCCGCGCGTCGGTCGCCCACTGGGCGACGACGCCGTGGTCACCCGCAATTGTGTCTATCAGCGGCACTGTCGGCCACGGCAGCACGGGCAGCACCCATTCGTCCGCCCCCCGCCCATATATCACCCCCCGCCACAGCGGGATGTACTCCCGCCCAAGGATAGACACCACGTGCCCCCCGCCCGACCGCACTGGCAGGTCAAGCGTCCAGTGACCGTCAGACACAGGCGTCAGCTTCCGCGTCTCCACCCGCCCATTGGGGAGGATCACCGACACCTCCTCGCGGATGATTTCCTCTCCATCCAGTTGATACACCTCCAACCGCTGCGTGCTCGGGTGTTGCGCATACTGCGGCCACTCCACCCGCACCGCGTCACTCCGCTGTTCCCCCAGCCCAGGCCGCAGGTCATACCGCAGTTCATCGACCAGCTTCCAGTTACTTTCCTGCTGCCACAGTTTCCCCTCCCGCGCCTCCGCCAGCCACAGGTTCACCACCAGCGGTTCCCCCTCCGACAGCCCCGCCAGCAGCACCCACGGCACCTCCACCGCGTCCAGTCCCCCATCCACCAGCAGCTGCCACTGCTCGCCTCCTTGCGTCAGCACTATCCGCGCGATCGTTTCCGTGTCCCGCGCGTCCCAGCGCCACTCCACCACCTCCCGCTCAGGCAACAGCGTCGTCACCAGCCGCTCTGCATACTGCTTGCCGTTCGGGCCAAACCGCTGCTCACCCTCGGGCGCTATCACCGTCACCTTGGCCATCCGCGACAGTCCCCCCTCGCCCGCCACTACTCCCACTAGGTACTCCCCCACCTGTGGGAAGAGCAACTGCCCCGCAAACTTCGTCCCACTCACCTCCATCGTGTACGCCAGCTGCTCCCCCGCCTCATCCTGCACAAACCAAGTCACCAGCTCGTGACCTCGTTCCTGCAGGTTCCCCCGCACGGGCAGCACCGTCCCGGCGTACACCACATCTGGCAGCCCCGCCTGCAACTCTATCCCCTCATAGTGGTCCACCCCATACACGAGGATCGGCTCCGCCATATACGGCCTATCCCCCCGATTCGTCCTATCTTCCAGCACCGACTCCCCCGCCAGCACTTCTACTACCCCCGCTGGCAGCACGTCGGTTTCCGTCACCTCCCCCAGCACCTCCGCCACCACGGTCGGCACCGTGGCGGCTTCCTCGCGGATGATTTCATACTCCACCTGCATAATCCCCTGACTCAAAGGCGCCAAAGCCGAAAAGGCCGCCTCAGACAGGTCCAGCACCCGCGCCCCGTGGAACGGCCCCCGATCATTGATCCGCACCACGATCTCTTGGTCAGCGTACCGCACCCGCACCCGCGTCCCGAAGGGCAACGTACGGTGCGCAGCCGTCATCGCCTGCGGGTCATATGTCTCCCCATTCGCCGTCAAGTTCCCCGCCAGCGAAGGGTGATAATAACTCACCTCCCCTGTTTCCACCGTGGTGTACCCGCGGGCAAACCCAGTCGTTTTCAGCTGCGCCATGCGGAAGGTCATCTCCGCCAGCTCCCCTCGGGTCAAAGGCTGGTGCGGGGTCAGACTCGGCAACAGCACCTCATTGGTCGTCCCCCACTCCCAATACGCCTCCCACCACTCCCCAGGGTGGGTCAGGTGGTCAACCTCCGCCCCGAAGGCCCGCACCAACATCTTCATATATTCCGCGGGCGTCACCGCCCGCTCAGGGCCAAACGTCCCGTCTTCATACCCCTTCATCACACTGCGGTGATACGCCGTCCGCACATAGCGCGCATACCACGAGTCCCAGATCACATCTGGCCAGTCCCCGTCTATTTCCCCGTCATAGATTTCCGTCTCACTCCCCTGCAGGAGGATCTTCAGCGCCGCCACCCGCGTGATCGTATCATCAGGCTTAAAGATTTTATTCCCCGCCTCATTGCGGTACCCCTTCACCACCTGCCGCTCTTCGAGGTACTCCACCGCATTATAGTAAGGATGGTCTCCCCCCACATCGAGGAAATGCCCCCACACCACCACCGGCCACATCAGGCCCAGACACAGCCCCAAACCGAGCATCAAAACGTTTCGCATAGCAAAAATGATTAGGATTTACACCCTAGCACTACAGGCAATCGACGCAATACCCCAAAAGTTACTCCGCTTCAGGTTCCACTTCACTTCGTCTAATTTTCTCCAACCAGCGGGTTCGCTCCACCTGCGCGCGCAGCTGCGTCGTCACCGCCGCCTCCAGTTCGGTCATCGCCTGCCCCACTTTGGTCAGGCTCCCCCCCGCGCCCGACAGCACACGGGCAAAAGCCACTCGCGTCCCCGCCCTATCCACCGGCCAGTCGATCGTTTCGGCATATTTTGCCTGCCGCGCATACGCCCCCAGCAGCGGGTCATTTTCAAAGGGCGCTATCTGGCTCACCAGCGCGGAGGGGATCATCGTCGCCTCCGTGAATGCCTGCGCCTGCGACTGCTGCGTCGCATACAGGAGGAACTGCCACCCCCAGCTCGGGTTGGCGGCCAGCCGCGGCACCACCAGCGCCTGCACCTCCGCGAGTACGGTCAGCGAGTTACTCTGCGACGGATCCTGAAACTGCGGCAACGGCACCGACCGCCAGTTGCTCGCCACCGTCCCCGAAGCCGCTATTTGCCGCTCCAGCTCTTGCAGGTCACTCGCCTTCAGGATGATCATCGACACCTCCTCCTCCAGCAACATAGTCACCAGCCCCGCCACCGTCCCCTCAGGCAACCGCACATCCGACCAGCTATAATTTTTATACTGCGGATTAGCAAAACTGAGGAAAAACTCCAGCGCCTCCAGTCCAAAGTTCTGCCGCCCTTCCCCCGTGCTCGCCCGCGTGCTGGCAAACCGCGCCTGCGTCCCATCAGGCGTAAAAAACTCCGTCCCCATCTGGTGCATAATGTTCCAGACAATTTCCACCGCGTGCGGCACCGACTGCACCGTCCCCAGCGCCGTCCCCGACACCTCAAAACGGTCAAAAGAGTTATCCGTCCGCGTCAGCATCTCCACCTCCTTGCGAAACTGCCCCCACGTCGCCCCAGGCACATTCGCGTCCGCCAACCGACTAACGATGTGATCATCATTATACACCACCCCCAGCGTGTCCACACTCACCGGGACCCCATACAGCGTCTCCCCCTGCACGAGGTGCCCACGCGTCGCCCGCACATACTGCGCGTCATACTGGCTCAGCGGCAGTGCCACCCCCTCCACCACAGGCGTCAGTTGCTCAGCATGGCGGCTCACCCAGTCACTGTTGGTTATCACCACATCAGGCGCATACCCCGCCGCTTGGCTCCGCAGCAGCGCCTGCTGCAGTTCCTCCTCCGTGGCAAACTCCACCACCTCCAGCGTCACCCGCACCTGCTGGTCACGCCCCAGTTCCGCCGTCCACAGTCGCCCCACATTTTGCCAGTGCTCTTTGTGGTCTGTCACCCACATCTGCAGCTGCCCACTCTCTTCCGTGGGGGTGACGGTGCTCGTCGGGTCTGTCGGCTCACTGTCACGCCGCGTGCAGCCCGAAATCCCCAGCAACAGCCCCATCATGCACATCACCAGCAGCTTTCGTTTTCCGTTCCACATCAGGTTTTTTTGTTATTGTACTCCCCTACCCCACATAGTCATCTATCCGCCGCAACCCATACCACAGCCCCCCCCCACACAGCAGCACCACCCACCACAAGTTCACCCCCCCACTCCCCGCCGTCGACAGGCTCGGCTCACCAGTCACCGGCAGCTCCCCCGTTTGAGTCCCGACCGTGTTTCCACTCAGCTCAGTCTGCATACCTCCCCCATCATTGCTGGACAGGGTGCCCCCCATCTCCCCCCCCCAATTTCCCCCACTCACAGAACTCACAACCCCTCCACCACTCGGCGCCACCATCGTCGGCATAGTCGGCACCGTCGGCATAGTCGGCGTCGGCACCAGCACGAGGCTATCGGTACTCACCGTCACCACCCCACCGGCAGGCACACTCCCCGCCCCAGTGTTCTGCTCACTGCCTCCCATGGGCGCACTCGCTGGCACAGTCAGCACCTGCGCCACCACGCTCTCCCCGCCCCCCACCGACAGGTTTAGGAACGGCACCACCCCCGCCTCTCCCGCTGACACATCCGCCGTGTCGTCGGCTTCTCCCAGCACCGCTTTTATTTCCGCCACCCGCTGTTCATGGTGCCGCAGCTGTTCTTCCAGGTTCAAAGCCCGCGTCTCAGGGTGCGTGTTGTGCTCCACCCCCTCGGGCATCTCTATACGGTCAGGGTTGACGGCCTGCGGGTTGCTCGGTGGCCGCGTGTCATACAGCACATATGTCCCCGTCCCGGGCACCACCGCCGTGAATACATCCTCAGCCACATCACTCGTCTCATGGCGCTGTCCGCCCACCGCGTGGTACTTCCCCTCCGCAAACCGATACAGCCGCAGCTCCCCGTGCCGCTTTTCCACGGGCAGCAGCACCTGCAACCGCTGCACTGGCCCGGTCAGCGGCCGCTTCGTTGCCGTGCGCGTCTCGGTTTCTTCCGCTGTGGCGTCATTGCCTGTCACTTCCCCCCCTCCACTCTCCGCGGCCTCCACCGCCGCCAAAAATTCCGCCAACTCCGTGTCCCCATTCTCTTCCACCGTCACGTCGTCCACTTCGTCCTCATTGTCGTCTGTCACCGCCGCTGCTGCCTCATCCGTGTCATCGGCCGTTTCCCCCTGCAGCTGGGTTTCTCCCGCCATTGGGGGCACAGGCGGCAGCTCGGGTGTGCGCGGTCGGTGCCCACTGGGCCGTCGCGCGTCATACCCCAGATTCTCACGAAAAGCCACCACCTCCAGACTCTCCGTATACAGTTCAAAGGCCATCACCGCCGTCCCCGCTGGCTTGGGCACGGCCGTGGGCGCGGGCCGCACCTCTGGCGGCAGCAATACCCCCGACCACGCATCTGGCCGCCCCAACCGCGTCACATAGGCCTGCGCTGGCACCTCGACGAAAACCCCCAGCGTCTCATCCGCCATCACCCCCGCCGATGTCGGCCGCCCCCGCTCCACTATCACCCGCGGAGTCGTCCGCAGGGGCTGGGCCAGCACACTCCCCCCCACCGCCAGCACCCCCAGCAGTGTCATCCATCCACGACGCCAGCCCAGTGTTCGCATTTTCATGAAATATTCTCCCCCAGCTCTCCCCCACTGTCGAGTCCCCCACGCAAAAACCCTTCCATCACAGAAGGGTTTTGTGTTTTTTGTATTTCTCTTCCGACTCATATGGGTTTTGCACTTCTCTACAGATACATATGTTTTTTGCATTTCCCCACCGCCCCACACACTCTACTGCAGATACTGCGCGATCTGGTCCCCCGTCACGCTCAGCACCGTCTGGTCATACGTCCCGTCCGTGTCGAAGACCACCAACGTGTGCTGCATCGTCACCCCATAGTCTGACTTCATCGTCACAGGGGCCGTGTCATAGTCTATTTTCAGCACCGTCGTCCCGGAAGGGATCAGCTCCCCATACGCTTGCAGCTCATTGTCCAGCGCCACACAAGACGGGCACCACGGCGCGTGGAAAAACAAACCAAACTTCGCCCCACTCGCCTGCAAGTCACTGTAAGCCTCCGCCGTATACTCCGCATACACCCCATTGCCCGCCGCCGTGTTCGCGGTGTCATCCGTGGCGTCGCTCGCTGCATCATCTGCACTGTCATCCGTCGTGTCGTCCGCTGCGTCAGCCGCACTGTTGTCAGTGGTTTCATCTGCTGTTTCATCGTCAGTTGTCTCGTCATCGGTTGTCTCATCAGTCGTGTCGTCTGCCACATCATCAGCCGCTTCATCCTGCATTGTTTCCCCCCCAGCCAGCTCTTCGAGCAGCGCCTCTATGTCCGCCTCCAGCTGGTCAAGGATCTGATCCTCAGACTCCAGATCCGCCTCCATGTTGGTTTCTTCCGCCAACATCTCTTCCATCTGGGTAATGAACATCTCCTCCTCCGTAATCATTTCATCCGTGTACTCATCATCCGTCACCGCTTGGTCCGCCACCGCCATAAGGTCTTCATAGCTCAGTGCCCCAGCCGTCTGCGTTTCCGTCTTCAACCGATAAATCATCTCCGCCATCATCCCCCGCGTCACTTTCATCGCGGGCCCAGTGGTCACGCTCGGCACGGCTCCCCGCTCGGCCAGCGCTTGCACATACCCCGTAAACCACTCCGCCCCCACCGTGGTTTCATACCCCATCGCCAGCGTGATGATCTTCGACGCCTCCACAAAGTTAATATTCTGCGCTGGTTTGAAGGTATTATCATCATACCCTTCCACCAGTCCCGCCTTGGTCGCCGTGCAGAGGTACGGCGCATACCACACCTCGTTGTCCGTGTCGGTGTATGTCAGATCATCGGTATAGCACCCCTCTATGGTCGCCGTGTCCGTCGTCGCCCCCACGATGATTTTCACAAACTCCACCCGATTAATGTTATTGTCGGGTTTGTAGGTACCGTCCTCATACCCCCCCACAATGTTCTGCGCTTTCACATACTCGATCGCCTCCGCATACGGGTAAGAATCCGCCACATCAGTGAAAGCCATCGCCCCCACCGTCATTGGCAAGGGCAGCAAGAGCGCCAGCAAGGAAGTCAATCGAAGCATGAGAAAAGGGGAAAAAGAATCACCCACCACTCTACGCAGCCCGTCCCCCCGTGGCAATCCCCCGACTTCATCTTGCGTAGCCCAAACCACAAAAACGTGCTGTATTCTCACATTCTCATGCCAGACCCAGAGACAAATCTTACATTTCCACCATTTCCCCTTCCACGGGCTCCCCTTTCAAGATCAACCGATTCGTCGTCGTCCCAATAGGCGTACACGTCATAAGCGTGATCTCTCGTCGATCTTTCGGCTGTTTCATCACCCCCACTTCCGTGGGCTTCACCACCTCGCGGCTCGTAATGCGATAATCATACTGCTTCCCCTCCCAAAATATCTGTATCAGATCCCCATCCTCCACATCATGCAGCAACGCAAACACATCTTTAAACCGCCCCTCGTCCGAGAAGTAATAAGACGAGTGCCCCGTTAGGAAAAAATTCCCAAAACTATCTGGCTCCCGCGAGATTGGGTGCACCGCCACCCCCTTGCGCAACCCCTCTTGGATGTTTTCTTCCAGCTGCGTCCAGTCACTGTGTGACGGCACCTCTATCAACGGCACATTTTTCCCTATCCGCGGGATGATAATTCGATTATCCGAAGGATACGGCAACCCCTCCCCAAACAGTCTGTGCGCCAGCGGCCCCATTTCACCCCGCTTGCGAGCCAGCAATTGCTCCACTTGGGTGTCCGCCCGCAGTTCCGCCAGCGGGGTTTCAGTCACGGTCAGGCTCCGCACCTCGGGCAAGTACGCATCCGTGTTTCCGTCCACCGCCATCACGACTGACGTCCGCAGCTCATTCGCACGGAACGCCCACACTTGGCTATACGCCCCCCAGTTCATCCCCACCTGCACCACCGCCCACAGGGCCACACACGCCAGCACCCACAGCACCATGTCCTGCCACAGTGGCCGCCGCTCCCGCAGGCTCAGGTCCAGCCGCAACCCACTGCCCCCATTTCGCCACCCACTTGGCTTCGCCCAGCTGTTGTTGGTGTTTTTACTGTCAGTCATTTTTTGTTTTTTGTGTTAGTTGTGTACTTCCCCCCCACTTCACCCAATATTTCACTTTTTGGGCAAATCAGACCATCTTAGGTATTTATAAAAATCCAGCAAACACTTCCCCTCGCTAAAACCAAATAACATGATTTTAAAACAGAAATAACAGCGCACAGCTCAAGCTCAGCAAAACTTCATTTCATTTTACCCACACAAAACTATTTTCTCCCTTTCGTACATTATCCCGACACCACACATTTCGCCTCCCCCCAGACGCAAAACACACTTTCACGCTCCAGATTTCCCCCAAACTGTCCCACCGTGGTTCGCTCCCCCAGTCCACCAAATTCAAAATGTCTGCTGCCTGGTTGCAAGCATCCGAGGTGATCACATCACCTAACTCACTGCCCAGCGATCATCGAGGAAAGAGCAGCGGTGATTGAGCCAGTCGGGAGCGATAAGCGACTCACTGCGAAATCACCCAGCTGCGACAACGAACCACGGTTCGCTGCCACTGGACTTTCCCCCTCCGTGCAAAAGTCCACCCAAACCAGCTCGCTACACCAACCAAAAAATGACTGTCTGTTACAGACCTCCGAGGTGATCGTACCACCTGACTCATGGCCCAGCGATCGCCGAGGAAAGAGCAGCGATCACGAAGTATGCTGGGAGCCACAGCGACCCATAGCAAAATCACTCAGCGACAAAAGAACCTCAGCGAATGCGGAAGGGCGCGTCGATGGAGCGCAGCGGAATCAAGCCCCCTACAGCATTCAAGATGTCTGAATGTCTGAACATCCAAGCGAGTCGCTCTGTGTGTGACAATTTCAGACTCGCGAGGAAAGAGCAGCGGTGAGCGAAGCAGCAGGGAGCGACAGCGATCCGCGCGCAGCTCACCCAGCTGCGAGCAGACATCCGAGGTGATCGCATCTAATGGCTCATATCCCAGCGATCACCGAGGAAGAGGAGCGGTGAGCGAAGCAGCAGGGAGCGATGAGCGACCCGCGCGGAGCTCACCCAGCGACGATAGTCCCACTAACTCACGCATTTCCGCCAATTTTTGCTGAGCGATCGGGCGAGCTTTAGCCGCCCCCGTGGCCAATATATCCGCCACTAGATCAGGATTCTGCGCCAGCTCTGCGCGTCGCTCACGCGCTGGTGCAAAGTACTCCCACACCCGTGAAAGTAGTAATTTCTTACTCTCCCCAAACCCTATTTTTCCCTCGCGATAGCGATTTTCTATCTCTACCAGGTTCGGCGTCGCAAACAGCCGATGAAACCCCATCACCGCACACGTTTCGGGGTCTATCGGGTCCCCCAGCTCGATTGACTGCGTCGGCAACCCCATAATCTTCTTCTTCAGCCTCTTTTCTTCCTCAAATATATTTATAGTATTTCCATACGACTTACTCATCTTCTGGCCGTCAGTCCCCGGCACGGTCATCACCTCTTCGGCTATGTCTGCTTCAGGCAGCGTAAAGATCTCACCGTAGTAATGATGAAACTTCAGCGCCAAGTCTCTGGCCATCTCCACGTGCTGCTTTTGGTCTTTCCCCACGGGCACACGGTGCGCCCCATAAAGGAGGATATCCACCGCCATCAGCACTGGGTAGGTCAAAAGCCCCGCATTGGCGTCCAGCCCGCGCGTCTTTTTATCTTTATAACTGTGCGCCCGCTCCAGCAGACCCATGGGGGTCAAGCAAAGCATCAGCCACATCGCCTCCGCGTGCTCTGGCACATCCGACTGACGATAAAAGGTCGACACCGTCGGGTCTATCCCCAGCGCGAGCCAATCCAGCACCACTTCCCGCGTGTGCTCCGCCAGCCGCGCCCCCTCCCGCACGCTGGTCAGCGCGTGATAATCCGCAATAAAGTAAAAACAGTCCAACCCCAGAGGGTCATCTTGCAGGGCGATGGCGCGGCGCATCATCCCAAAGTAATTCCCAATGTGCGCCGTCCCACTCGGCTGGATGCCCGTCAATATGCGTGTGGTCATAGGCTTGGCGTGACAAAGTACTTCCCCGCCAAATGCTCCCGCAGTGCCCCCAGCGCGATCCGCTCTTGCGCCATCGTGTCACGGTCACGCACCGTCACGGTGCCGTCTTCCAGCGTGTCATAGTCTACCGTGACACACACGGGCGTCCCGATCTCATCATGACGGCGATATCGCTTCCCGATCGCCCCCGACTGGTCATATTCCACTACTCCCAGCGCGCGCAGCTCCGCGACCACTTCGTGGGCTTTTTCGGGCAAACCGTCCTTTTTCATCAGGGGAAACACCGCCACCTTCACGGGCGCCACCACAGGCGCCAGGCGCATCACTGTGCGCGTGCTGCCATCTGGCAGCGTTTCTTCTGCGTACGCATCACACAGCAGCGCCAGCACCGAACGGTCCACCCCAAAGGACGGCTCTATCACATGGGGCACCAGCACCTCGTTGGTGTGCGGGTCACGGTATATCAGCTTCTTCCCACTGTGTTCCGCGTGTTGTTTCAGGTCATAGTCTGTCCGATACGCCAGCCCATACAGCTCCTTTTTCCCGAAAGGAAACTCATACTCCACGTCCACCGTGCGTTTGCTGTAGTGTGAGAGCTTTTCGTCCGCGTGCTCCGCCCAGTGCAGGCGTTCATTGCTCAACCCGATGATTTCACACCAGCGCTTTATCCGCCCCTGCCACTGCGCAAAAGCCTCTTCCCACGCGTCTTCCCGCACAAAGTACTCGATCTCCATCTGCTCAAACTCCAACCGCCGAAACAAGAAATTCCCTGGTGTAATTTCGTTGCGAAACGCCTTCCCGATTTGCCCCACCCCGAAGGGCAACGTCACTCGCATCGTGTCAATGATGTTTTTATATTCCAAAAAAATCGCCTGCGCCGTCTCAGGGCGGAGGTACGCCATCGCCCCGTCCCCAGTCTTGGCCATCTCGGTTTGAAACATCATGTTAAAATGCCGCACCTCCGTCCAGTTGGTCGAGCCACTCACAGGGCACTTGATTTCATGCTCTGCCATCACCGCCGTCACCTCCGCTGGGGTCATCCCTTCCACGTCTATCCCCGTTTGGTCTTCTATTAGGTGATCTGCCCGGTACCGCTTTTTCGAGTCCTTATTGTCCACCAACAGGTCGTTGAAGGTCGCCGTGTGGCCACTCGCCTCCCACGTCCGCGGGTGGAGGATAATGTCACCGTCTATCCCCACGATGTTGTCGAGCTGCTCCACGTGCAGCTTCCACCACAAGTCTTTTAGGTTCCGCTTGAGCGCCGTCCCATACGGGCCATAGGTGTAACTATTGGCAAACCCGCCATAGATGTCCGACCCAGGGAAGGCAAACCCACGGCGCTTACAGAGCGAAACAATCTCATCGAGTGTCGTCTTCATAGCAGTTTTTTTTAAGATACTAAGATACATCGAGCCCATAATTCCCACCACAGTCATCCACCCCCTTCTCGCAGCTGCCCCAGCCACAGCCCCGTCTAAAAAAGTGTACCTCCGTCTGCTCACAGAGCAAGGGAGGCACACACAAATTACGCAACCAGCAGGAGATAAACCAAACCGATTTAGGATTGCTTGTTGACGAGGTCAAGGAACGTGTCCGCCCCGATCGCCCCCGGCACAGACAAGTTCCCGATGAAGAGCGACGGCGTTCCCGTCACCCCATACCCTCGCCCTTCCGCTTGGTCAGCCTGCACTTCGGCCAGCTGGGCACCGTCCGCTGTACAAGTTTCAAACGCCCCCATATCCAGCCCGAGGCCTTCCGCTGCCGTCGTGGCGTACGCCACAGGGTCAGCCGACCGACTCCACGCTGACTGGTTGTCAAACAGCTCCTTGTGCATCTCCCAGTACTTCCCCTGCTCCCCCGCACAGTTCGCCGCCACGTGGATGTCTGGCTTGCCGATCGGGAAATCCTTCAACGCGTAGGTAATCACCCCCTGCTCCACCAGCTCTTTGATAGCTGGCCCCACCTCTCGTTGCAGCTTCCCGCAGTACCCACATTGGTACGCCGTGTACTCCACCACCTGCAACGGCCCATCCCCTTTCGTGGGCTCATTTTCAATGTCTGCAAATTGCGGCGTTTCGAGGTAATACCGCGGTGTCATCCGCCATTGCGGGGCCACCTTCGTCGGTTCAAAGTAAAACACATCTCCCACCTCGGTCACCATCGGGGCGATGGCTTCCATCACGTTGACACCGTTCATTTTCGCGTCACGCAGTGACCCATTGGCAAAGTACGCTGGCAAGGCTTTGACCCCGAAATCAGCCACCAGTTTCTGCCCTTCGTCCGTGCTGGCGTCGATCGTGTTGACTTTCAAGGCTGGCGAGACAAATTGCTTCAGCGCCGCCAGCGGCGCCTGCGTGTCGCAGTACCGACCACATTCAGCAGCGGTCACCACCGTCACCGTCACGGGCTGACCGTCCACTTTCATCCAAGTTTGCCCATCCACCACGACAAAATCCTCATCACTTTGCAGCTTGGCAGTGTCCACGGTCGTGGTCGTTTCAGCTGTGGTGTCTTTCTCGACGATATTTTCAGCCACCGCTTTCGAGTCATTCACCGTCTCTTTCACCGCCGTAACTGTTTCCTTTGGGGTAGGCACCGACACATTCGCTTCACAGGCAACCAGCCCACAGGCCACCAGGAGCATCGCAAGAATTCGCATAGCGTAAAGTATAAAAAAATTGTTCGCAGAAATAGTATGCCCCACCGTCACTTACGCAAGTTTTTTCTCCGCAGACCATTGCTTCCCCCTTCATTCTCGCGTACAATGGTCTGAAACCCAAACACCAAAACTCACCTCTTCTCTTTGTCATGAGCTCCGACACCACCTCCACCCCCCTCCAGCAACTCGCCACCGCCCTCGCCCAAGCCCAATCCTCCCTCGACAGCGCCCAGACCTACCTCCGCCTCCTCACCGGCACCGACACCGACCTCATCACCACCCCCAGCGCGCAAGCCACCACCGACTGCGCCACCCCCATCATCACCGACGACAGCACCGTCCTCGAAGGCGTCTTCGACGGCAAAGAGATGCACGGCTGCGACGGCCGTGACTACCCTGTCCCCGCCAACTACGCCTCCAAGTCCAAACTCTGCGTCGGTGACAAAATGAAACTCACCATCCGCCCCAACGGCAAGATGATCTACAAACAAATCGAAATGATCGACCGCAAACTGGTTCAGGGGCAGCTCGTCCTCGAAGGTAGTCAATACAAAGTCCTCACCCCCGAGGGCCTTTTCAATGTCCTCTACGCCTCCGTCACCTTCTACAAAGCCGAAGTCGGCGACACCGTCACCATCATCCTCCCCGAAGGTATGGAAGCCCACTGGGGCGCGGTCGAGAATGTTATCCGCTAAAGCCAAAACTCACCCCCACAGCCACACACTCTTCCACGCGTGCCACCAGCCATATTTTTGACTCACCAGGGTCAACGGCCAGCTCAGTCGCAACCATACCCCCAGCACCACCCCACGCCACGTCCCCCGAGGGTGCAGGGCCACTTCAGGGTGCAACTGCCTGAAGTACAACGCATTGCGACGCGCCTGCCGCGTCTGCCGCAGCACCTGGGCCAAAGTCTGCCAGTGGTGGTGCCGCACCCCGAGGCTGGGCGCAGCGTGCAACGTCATACCCTCCTGAGTGAGCCGATACCCCAGCTCTGTGTCCTCAAACCCCCACCCCACGAAACCAGTGTCAAAGCGTTTCTCCTCTAAGAATTCCCGCTTCAGCGACACATTACTGGTGTAAAAATGCCGCCACGTCAGCCCCTCCCCCGACTCCAGCTTCCCCCCGTCAAACTGCGGCCCAGCCCCCCACCAGCTCCCCCGCACCAGCCACTGGTGAAACGCATCATCCGCCCAATCTGACGGCCAGCGTACCGGCCCCAGCAGTGCGTCGGTTCGCGTTGGGTGCTGCGCGTGCCACCCCAGCACCCCCGCCAGCCAGCCCGCCTCGGGCACGGTGTCATCCCCCAGCAGCGCGACTATTTCCCCTTTCGCTCGTGCCAGTCCAGCATTGCGCGCCGTGGCCGCCCCACTGCGCGGGGCTGGCGTACGCACCCATACCACCGCCAAGTGCTCATACTTCCCCCCCTCCCACTCCCCTGCTCCATCCCACCCCACTATAACCTCCACCATCTGCCCAGACGCTTTCGCCTGCTCATCCAGCGCACGCAGCACCTGCCGCAACGTCTCTCTCCCCACCGTAGGGATCACCACCGACAACGCCACTTCGATTTTTGAACACATTTTTTATACTTAATCCGCAGACAAAAACCCACCCGACTGCCGCTCCCACAGTGTCGCATACTCTCCCCCCAGCGCCAGCAGCTCACCATGTGTCCCCTGCTCCACTATCTGCCCCGCCGCCAGCACCACTATGCGGTCAAGCTGCTGAATCGTCGACAACCGATGCGCGATCACTAAAGTTGTTCGTCCCTGCATCAGCTCCCCCAGCGCTTGTTGGATCGCCCCCTCCGACACCGAGTCCAACGCCGAGGTCGCCTCATCCAGCACCAAGATCGGCGCTGGCTTCATCAGCGCCCGCGCGATGGCTATCCGCTGCTTTTCCCCACCCGACAGCTTGATCCCTCTTTCCCCCACCAGCGTGTCATACCCCTGCGGCGTTTGCATGATGAACCCATGCGCCTGCGCCTGCTGCGCCGCCTGCTCTATCGCCGCTCTGTTCGCCGACGGCTGGTGATACGCTATATTGTCCGCTATCGAACGGTGAAACAACAACGACTCTTGCGGCACATACGCGATCGCACGGCGCAGGTCGACTTGCCGCATCACGTTTATGTCCTGCC
Organism: Candidatus Altimarinota bacterium; assembly: GCA_020631075.1. Classification (GTDB taxonomy): domain Bacteria; phylum Patescibacteriota; class Gracilibacteria; order UBA4473; family UBA4473; genus JAHDHX01. The sequence goes on along the minus strand of JAHDHX010000002.1, from coordinate 76,725 downwards.
CATCGACTATTATCCGCCCCACCTGCGGCTCCACAAAGCGCAATAACAGCTTCGTCAGCGTTGACTTCCCACTCCCCGAGTGCCCCACTATCCCCACTCGCTCCCCCGCCTTCACCGTCAGGTTGAAATCTGCCAGCACGGCCGCCTCAGGGTCATCTGGGTACGCAAACCCTACCCCCACCAGCGTGATTTCCCCCCGCGAAATTCGACAAGCCTCAGGCTCCGCACAGTCACGCACCAGCGGCGTGCCATAGATGGTGTCGACCATCTCCGCCGAGTCCGCAAACGCGCGAAACAGCGACTGAATGATTCGATTGATATCAAATAAGCTCCGATACAACCGCAACAATAAGTAATGCCCCATGATCACCTGCCCCGTCGTCAGCCCCCCCGTCCCCTCGCCCCACGCCGACAGCAGCCCCCACATCACCCCCCCGATCAGCCCCCCCATCAGCGTCCCCTGCACCACCCGCATCCCTTCCCCCAGCCACCAGGTGAAACGATGAATCCGCCAATTCTCTTCCGAGATCACCCCAAAGCGTTCCTGCTCCCGCTCCGCCGCCGCAAAGGTCTTAATGGCTAAAAAATTCGTCATCGCGTCGGCCAGTGCCCCCCCCACTTTAGAGTCCATAGCGGCTTGTTGGTGTTGGTATTGCAGTCGCCACCGCGCAAACCGATACAAAAACCACACATAAAACACCGTCCACACCGCCATCGCCCCCCCCACCCACGGCAGCCACCACGTCAGCGTCCCGACAGTGCCCACCAGCACCACCAACCCCGTCCAAATCTGCCACGTCAGCACCTCGTTGAGCACCATCGCCGCCGAAGTGATCCGCGTCACGCGTGACACCAGCGACCCCGTAAACGTATTGGCAAAAAACGTGTACGACCGCTCCTGCAGCCGCGCAAAGCAATCCCGACGGATGCGGTCTATCAGTCGCGTGTGCACATGGGCCATCGTCAGCCCCGCCAACCGCCAAGCGAGGTTTACTCCGATGATGTGCAACCCCACCGCCCACGCCAGCTGCTGCCATATCTGCGGCAAAGCCGCTGTCCCCTGCTCCGCCATCAGGTCATAGATCTGGCTATAGAGGTACGGCAAATACAACGCGTCGATCGTCATCGCCGTCCCCACCCCCAGCAACCCCACCCCATACCCCCATTTCAGCGGCCGCACATGCGACCAAAAAAATCCCAAAGTCTTACGCGCCAGCTGCGGGTCAGGCGCGTGCACCGTCATGCTGCCGTCACTTCACCCGTGGCGATCGACTCTATCTTATACGCCTTCTCACCGCACATTTCCGCCGTCGGGCATTGCAGTTTTGACACTTGTTCCGTGGTCAACAGAGGCAGCACCAGCTTCTGGTTTACGCCCGAGTCTTCATACCCCGCGTCATGGCGCACCGTCATCACGAAGTTCACCATGGCTGTCAGCACCTTCTTCGGGGCCAGCGTTTTGAGCACCTCCGTGTCGGTCAATATTTCCGACAGCTTGCTCCACGCACTCAGCGTATACTTCGACCCGTGCAGTAAGATTTCAACATTATACGACGTCAGCTCTTGGCGCTGGCTCGGGGTCGTGTGCACACCGTGCCCAGGCTTCCGCTGCAGGGTGATTTCCGTCAGCAGGTCCATCACCGCCGCAAAAAAATCTTGCCGCGCAGGCGAGTTCACCCGACTCTGCTCGTGCAGGCGTCGGCGGTGCCGCTGCCCTGTTTCATACCCATACCCCGCCAACAGCAAGGCCAGCACCAGCCCTCCACCCAGCACCAAGTGCCCCACATCCAGTGACTCCACCAGCGCAATAAAATCCATGTGTTTGTCGTTGTAAGAAAAAATCAAACTAGTTCGACCACCAGCATAGCCACCCCCCGCACAAAAGCTACTCGCTCTCGCGTGCACGCCTCTCTGTTTTACAGTTTTTCTATACCCGCAGTGCTCTGCCCTCGGCTTTTGCACTGGCACTACCCCCCATCGGGGGGTTTTCCGCTCCTGCCGCTTCCACTCTCATCAGCCAGTCTGCTTCACCTGCCACCACCGCGTCTGCCAGCGTCGTGCGGTTGACGGCTCGCCCTTGCCCATCCTTGTCCGCCACCTTGTCCAGCCGCCCCACCAGTCGGTTCACGGCCCCGTCATATTGGCGGTACCCACGCTCCCCCCTCAGCATCCGCGTGTTGGCTTCCTCGGTCAGGTTTTCCAGCACCTCGGTGCTCACCCCTGCCATGTTTTCACCACGGGCCTGCGCCCGTGCAAATTGATACTTATGCAAAAACTCATGCCCGATCGTGTGGGCGACCTGCGCAGGCGTGTACTTATACACCGCGTCCAAGTCTATCTCCGTACTACTGAGTTCATACTCCCCCGCCACGTTTCCGGGCAAGTCAGTCACCTCCGCTTGACGGATTTCCAACTCACTCACCGCGTACCCCACCCCGTGGCGCACGGTTTCCATCACCTGCAGATACTGCTCTATTTCCGCCTCCGTGCGCGTCTCTATCGTCCGCTGCACCGCCTCGGGCGCCTCCGTGACCAGCTTGGCCACCGCTTCCGTCCCTTCAGCATTTTTGCTCCCTGCCTCTGCGCGCGCACGCGCAGCCTGCACTTCCCCTAGGTCATCGATGTACTTTCCCAGTGTCAGGCTCATGATTACAGTTGAGAATTTAGGAAACGCTTAGTTCCCTTACTCTAGGGCCCCCTCACCGACCGTCAAGCCCTACTTCACCACAAATCCAATAATCTTCCCACGCACAAAGATCTCTTTCACGATCTCTTTTCCGCTCAAGTACCCCGCCACCTTCGGGTGCGCCTTCGCTTGCTGCACGGTTTCGCGTTGGTCGTGCTCCCGCGCGACGGTCACCTCCCCGCGCAGCTTTCCGTTCACCTGCACGGCGTACGTCACCGTGTCACGCACCAGCTTGGTCGGGTCGTGGGTCGGCCACTGGGCATAGGCCAAACTCTCCCCCTCGCCCAGCACCTCCGCCCACAGGTGCTCTGTCAGGTGCGGCGCAAAGGGTGACAACAGCACACACAGTGTCTCCGCCACCGCTCGGGGCAGGGTTGGTCGCTTTGTCAGAGCATTGTTAAGGATCATCAGCTGCGATATAGCCGTATTAAACCGAAACGTGTCGATGTGCTCCGACACGATGGCGATCGTCTGGTGCAGCAACACATCCAGCTCTTTATCGACGGGCCCATCATCCAGCGGCTTTTCATAGTTCGCCCACACCCGATCCAGAAACCGCCGCGTCCCCTCCACCGACCCCGACGACCATTGCTTCGTCTGCTCAAACGGCCCCATAAACATCTCATACAACCGCAACGTATCCGCCCCATACGCCTCCACTATTTCGTCAGGGTTCACCACATTTCCCAGTGACTTCGACATCTTCCGTCCGTCCTCCGCCATGATCAGCCCCTGGTTACACAACTGCGCAAAAGGCTCGACCGTCCCCACCAGTCCCAAGTCATAAAAAGCCTTTTGCCAAAACCGCGCATACAGAAGGTGCAGCACCGCGTGCTCCGCTCCACCTACATACAGGTCCACTGGCCCCCAATAGTCAGACACTTCCTTTGCGCAAAATTCTTGTTCATTATGCGGATCCATAAACCGCAACCAGTACCAGCTCGACCCCGCCCAGTTGGGCATGGTTGAGGTCTCCCGACGGAAAGATTGCTCCGTCATGCCCGCGGGCGCACTTTCCCCTTCCGCCAGAGTCTTCACTTTCCCCGCCATCGTCAGGTACCCCTGCACATTCACCCAGTCCGTCACCTTCGCCAGTGGGCTCTCACCACTGTCAGACGGCTGATAGTCAGGCGTGTTGGGCAACCGCAACGGCAGCTCGCTCTCACACAGTGGGTGCACGGCACCCGCCTCGTCATACACCAGCGGGATCGGCTCCCCCCAGTACCGCTGTCGGGTAAAGATCCAGTCCCGCAAACGGTAATTTGTCCGCCGCTCGCCTCGCCCTTCGGCTTCTAGCCAGTCAGCGATGGCCACCACCCCCTCACTGTACTCCAAGCCATTAAAGGCCCCACTCTCTTTTAGTGTCCCCACTTTGTCGAGGTACGGCGTGTCGAGCTCCACCACCACGCCCGCTGGTGGCGCCACCACAAAGGTAATCGGCAGGTTATATTTCTGCGCAAACGCGTAGTCACGCTCGTCATGCGCCGGCACCGCCATGATAGCCCCCGTGCCGTATGTCATCAGCACATAGTCCGCCACCCACACTGGCACTTTCGCGCCGTTGACTGGGTTGACGGCGTACCCCCCCGTGAAAACCCCCGTTTTGGTTTTATTCAGCTCCGTCCGCTCCATGTCTGACTTGCTCGCCACCGTCGTCAGATACGCTTCCACCTCCGCCGCGTGCTCAGGCGTGGTCACCTGCTCGACGATCGGGTGCTCGGGCGCCACCACCATGTATGTCACCCCAAACAGCGTGTCCACCCGCGTAGTATACACCGCCAACTCACCGCCCCCCTCCACGGCAAACTTCACGTCCACACCCTCACTTTTCCCTATCCAATGCCGCTGCATGGCTTTGATTTTCTCAGGCCAGTGCTCCAGCGTGTCCAGATCCTCCAGCAACCGCTCCGCATAGTCAGTGATCCGAAACAACCACTGCCGCATCTGCCTCCTCTCGACGGGGTTGCCGCAGCGCTCGTGCACCCCATTTTCCACTTCTTCATTCGCCGCGACTATCTTACACACTGGGCACCAGTTCATCAGGCGCGTGTCAGGGTAAAGCAACCCTTTCTGGTACAGCTGTAAGAACAGCCACTGCGTCCAGCGATAATACGCTGGGTCAGTCGTGTCCACCTCACGGTTCCAGTCATACGACAACCCCAGCGACTGTATCTGCCGCTTAAAGTTCGCAATGTTTGCCGCCGTTGACTCCGCTGGGTGCACCCCAGTCTTGATGGCGAAGTTTTCCGCGGGCAACCCAAAGGCGTCCCATCCCATCGGGTGCAAGACGTTGTACCCCTGCTGGCGCTTCTTACGACAGATAATGTCGGTCGCCGTGTACCCCAGCGGGTGCCCCACGTGCAGCCCCGCCCCCGAAGGGTACGGAAACATATCCAAACAATAAAATTTCGGTTTATCTCGGTCTACCTCTACCGCAAAGGTATCTTGCTCAGCCCAGTGCTGCTGCCAGGTTTGCTCGATCTGTCGGTGGTCATACTTCATGCCGTCACACACATAGAGAATACTCCCCCCCATTGCTGCCCTATGCTACTCCGCTCGTCCCCCTACGGCCAATGTTTTTCTTGTACCCCAGTTCACCTTCTAAGCATTATCAGCTTTGTCTGATTCACTGTACTCTTTTTTCGCCCCCCACCACTACTCCACCCGCTTGATGTTATCAGCCAGCCCGTCCACCAGCACCTCTTTCCCCACGGGTGCCATCACCACAAACTGGCTCTGGTCATCACGCGGCAACAGTACTTCATACCGCGCACCAACCACCCGCGACTCACGCGCCGTCACAGGATTGTCCGACTTTTGGATAGTCACCCACGCCAGCGCGTCACTTGGCACCTCGAGGTTGGTCACATCACTCAGGCCCATCCGCGTCACGTCACCCCCCAGCGGCCCAAAATTTCGGTACCAGTACCCAACGGGTATCTGCGCCGAAAACCCATAGTAACTCGACGTATAAAAGCTCGACCCCTCCCCAAACCGCACGGGGCGGTCAAGCCCCCCACCGTTCAGAGCCACCTCGTCACTTTCAGTTGCTGAATCGTCTGTGTCTGACTCTTCATCTGTTTCTTCTGTCCCACTGTCTGCCTCATCTTCTTCTGTCTCAGTTTCCGCCGCGTCTTCTGCATCTTGCTCTGACAGGGTCGTCTCTGCCTCGTCGTCTTCCGTCACCACGGCTTCTTCCTCCTCTTCGGGTTCTGCAACGGACAGCTGCAGGCTGCGCAGCACTCGGTCAAAGGTCCCCCGCTGCCCCAAGTCACTGAGCACCAAGCGATGCACTCGCCCAGACTCACTCTCGCGCAGCTCCACCGCGACCGTACTGTCTGTTTCTATCTTTCGCCCCGCCAGTTGCCCATACAGCACGCGGGTGCTCGGTGCGGGCTCCAGCGTATAGTCCGACTGCACATTATAGGTCATAAAGGCCTGCGCCCCCGCCCCACCAGCCAAAAACAGCACCTCCCCCGACGGCGACACTACATACGTCCACTCCGCAGGGTGGTCAAACTGCGCCCACTCCCCACGGTAAGATTTCACCCCCTCATCTTGCTCCGTTTGCGTTTCTTCTCCTTCTTCGTTTTCTTCTTCTGACGCTACATCTTCATCATCCACTGTTTCAGTTTCTGCCTGCTCGTTTTTCGGGTCGCCATTGGCCCCCTCTGCGAATGACTCCACCGCCTCCACCCAAAACACATCCTGGATCGCATCCGCCCGTGTCCGCCCCAGCAGCTCTACGTCTTGCCCTTCATATTCGGCCAGATCCACCCCCGTACTGGCCAGATACGCCACCAGCCGCCCATCTTCGGACAATCGGTGCGTGATCCGCTTGTTGGCCTGCGTGGCGAAAGCCGACAACTCCCCTTTGATCGTCTCCCGCTCCCCCACTTCCGCTGGAGCCTGCGTCAGGGCACTACACCCCGCCAGCACACCCCCCATCACCAGCACCACCCACAACCGTTGCATTGTTTTTATCATCACGCACAGCAAAAATCGCCCACACCCTACCCTCCCCCCCACCGAAGCGCAAGTGCCCCTCGCGTCACTCACAGCGCCGCCTGCACCAACCCCGCAAAGAGCGGATGCGGCCGCCACGGCCGACTGAGGAATTCGGGGTGGGCCTGCGTCCCGATCATAAACGGATGATCCGCCAGCTCCACCACCTCCACGAGGTCTGACTGCGGGTTGACCCCCGACACCACAAACCCCGCCGCCGCAAACTGCGCCCGATAGTCATTATTAAACTCAAACCGATGGCGGTGCCGCTCCGACACGGCCGTCTCTCCGTACAGTTTGTGCGCCAGCGACCCCTCCGTCAGCTGACAGTCATACGCCCCCAAGCGCATCGTCCCCCCCTTCCGCTGGATGTGCCGTTGCTCAGGGATGAAGTGTACAATGTGGTTCTGCGACGTCCCCTCTTCGTCAAACTCCTCACTCGTCGCGTCAGCAATCCCCAGCACATGACGCGCAAACTCGATCGCCATGATCTGCGACCCCAGACAAAGCCCCAAGTATGGCACGCCCTCCGCCCGACAATGCGCCGCCACCGCAATTTTGCCTTCTATCCCACGGTTACCGAACCCTCCGGGAACCACCACCGCGTCCGCCGCCCGCAGTCGGTCCCACTCGGGGTTTTCCGCTTCTTCCAGCTTTTCTGTGTCTATCCAGGTGATCACCGTCTTCACCCCATGGTGCACCCCCGCTGACTTGATCGACTCGATCACTGACAGATACGCATCATCCAGATCAGTATACTTCCCACACAGCGCCACAGTCATCTCACGGTCTATGGCGGCCAAGTTGGCCGCATATCGCTCAAAGTCGCCCAGATCAAATTTCAGCTCCCCCAACCTCAATTTCTCCGCCACTATTTCCCCCAGTCGGCACTTCTGGTAGAGCAACGGCACCTGATAGATCGACGACACCGTTGGCGAAGGAATTACGCAGTCTTCACGCACATCACAGAAGTACGCCACTTTTTTGAGGATACTGTCTGGGATGTCCACATCCGCCCGCGTCAGGATGATATCAGGCGTAATCCCCACCCGACGCAGCTCCCGCACCGACAGCTGCGTCGGCTTGGTTTTGAGTTCGCCCGCCGCCGCGAGGTAGGGCAACAACGTCAAATGCATCGACAGCACCCGCCCACCCCCGAGGCTATTTTTCATCTGCCGTAAAACCTCCAAAAACGGCTCCGCTTCTATGTCCCCCACCGTGCCCCCTATCTCCACCACCATCACATCCGTGTCCATTGACTCCGCGGCCGCTTCCACCTTTTCGCGGATTTTATTAGTAATGTGTGGTACCACTTGGATCGTCCCCCCGAGGTACTTCCCGTCGCGCTCCTCGCGCAGCACCTCACTATACACTTTTCCCGTTGTCACGCTGCAGGCCCCCGTCAGCGGGATGTCAATAAACCGCTCATAATGCCCCAGATCAAGGTCTGTCTCCGCCCCATCATCCAGCACAAAAACCTCCCCATGCTGGAAAGGGCTCATCGTCCCTGGGTCGACATTTAGGTAAGGGTCGAGCTTCATCACCGCCGTCGACACCCCCGCCGAACGCAAGATAGCCGCCGTCGACGCCGCCACTATGCCCTTTCCGAGGCTACTACACACTCCCCCAGTCACAAAGATGTATGATCGCTGTTTCATGTACGAAATTCACCGTACCAGTTTCATCATTATCTGTGAATTTTCTCTGCACTTTTCTCGATTTCCGTCCACCAGTGTGATACAATAAGCCACTGTTCTTTTGCATTTCCACTCACCTCTCCGCGGTGCAAGGAGCGTCGAGCCACCAATTCTATTACTACCCAAGAAAATGGTGACTGGCCGCTCCCTGCACTTCCTCCCAGTCCATTGCAGAGCGATGAAGGCCACTGCGTCAGAATGAGGACCAGACTCTTAAAAACAGTATTCCCCTCTTTCATATTAATGACCAGTGCTTCCACTCACCCTCAAGGCCCTGAGAGCCAGCGCAGTCGCACACAGTCCCTGTGTGCACACAGAGAGTTTCACTTCGGCCTCTCGCTGCGGGCCTCGCTTGCCTAGCAAGTCACCCCGCCCCCAGCCCGAGATCCATCGACACTCATCCTTACCCTGCGGCTTCTCTTTCTTACTGGTGCGGGTGCCCCCTGTGGGCCACCGCATCCACATACACAAACACACACTGTTTTTTCCTCTTGAGACCTCGCCAAATCATGACGACGTCGGGAAACCGTGAGTCAGGTGAGCCAGATGAGATCGAGGCCAAAAAACCTTCGATCACGTTCTCTTGGGCCAATGAATCAAATTTTTGAACAATTTTTTTGAACAAAAAGTATTCACCCCCCAGTCATCGTGTTGACGGTCTTTGACCCACTCGAGCCTCTCATTCTGTTGAAAGCACCGCCCACCTCTGGTTTCACTATGTGATCTCATGGCGGTGCTTTTTTACATCACCACCCGTGGTTGCACCTTCCCGCAGACCTTCTCCCCTACTCCGATCGTGCGTCCCGCCACCTCGACCAAGAATTTTTCACCTTCCTGCACCGCCACCAGCTCACGGTGGTCAAAGGCCCGCCCCGCGCTGAAGTCCCCCACCCGCAGGGGTGGGATCCCCACTCGCGGCAAATGAGGCAACACAAAGCGCGGGTCTATCAGTTCCCCTTGGGCTTCCACCGTGGTCGCGTCGGCCAGCTGCATGGCCCCCACCGCCGTGCGGCGCAGCGCCGTGCAGTGCCCCAGTGTCCCCACATCGGCGGCCACGTCCCGCGCCAGCGAACGCACATAAAACCCCGCCCCCACCTGCAGGTCTACCACCACCGCAGGGTATACATATTCAATCAGTTCATACGCCTTGAGCGTCGCTGGCCGCGGTGCCACCACCACGTCTTCCCCCGCGCGGGCTCGGGCATACAGCCGCTTACCGCCTTGCTTCAGCGCGCTGTACTTCGGCGGCACCTGCGGGTGCGTCCCCACCCTTTTTTCTAAAGCTTCCACTATCTCTCCCTCAGTTGGTCGCACGCCTTTTGTGCACAATATTTGCTCACTCTCTGTGTCTAGCGTCTCAGTCGTCGCCCCCAACGTAAAGGTCGCCCGATACGACTTTTCGTCTTTATTCAGCAACGGGATAAATTTCGTACACTTCCCCACCGCCACCACCAGCAACCCCGTCGCGAAAGGATCGAGCGTCCCCGTATGGCCAATTTTCTTCACCCCCAGCACCCGCCGCAAGCGCGCACACACGTCAAAGCTCGTCCACCCCGTGGGCTTATCCACCAACAAAAATCCCGATTTGCGCGTCTGTGTCATCCCCGCCCTTCTACTGACTTTCCCCCATCTCGCCAATTATTTCCTTGCCACCCCTCGCCCAAACTCTATAAAAGCGTCACTTTACTGCGGTTGACGACGGGCAGCCCTGCTCCCCCCGCCTATGAAACCCCAGTCAGTAAATCCTTATTTCTTTACTGTCCACAAAGGATGAAATACGAGATCATGACGATCATCGGCAACCACCTCGGCGAAAAAGAAGCCGAACAAGCTGCCAAAAAGCTCATCATCGAGCGCATCACCGAGCACGGCGGCACCGTGTCATTTGACGACTTCTGGGGCGCCAAGGGGTTCGCCTACATGATTAAAGGTCAAAAATGGGGCTACTACCACGTCGCCCAGTTTGACATCGAAGCCGAAAAAACCATCGAGATGCGCACCGAGCTCAACATTGAGAAAGACGTCGTTCGCTTCCTCATTACTAAAGTGTCAAAACACGCTGGCGAACCCAAGACCTACGCCGACATGAAAAAGGAGTGGGACGCGATGGAGAAAGAGTCAAAGATCAGCGAAGCCGAAGCCGCTGTCGCCGCCGACACAGCCAAAACCGCCAAGAAAGCGGAAAAAACCGAACCCAAAGCCAAAGCGGCCGACCCAGTCGACGCTGCGCTTGACTCCGTCATCTCCGACGCCAAAACCTCTCTCTAAATCTTCAACCCCCTGTGAGCCATGCCTCCAAAGCCTAAAAAGTTTATCTGCCACTTTACCAAAAATGGCATCAAACACATCGACTACAAAGACGCCAAGCTCTTGTCGAAATACATCACCTACTACCGCTCTATCCAGAGTCGTTTCCACACGGGTGTCTCACTTAAGCACCAAAAGATGCTGAGCTCCGCCATCAAAAAAGCGCGTATCATGGGCCTCATGCCCTTCATCCGTTACGAATAGCATTGGTGACATAGTAGTGAAAAACAAAAAACGCGGCCCTGAGCGGGCCGTGTTTTTTTACAATCTAATTCTGGTCTTCTAATACGGCTTCTTCCCACCCTTGCGGTGTCCCTTGGGTTTATAGCCGCCCTTACCCCCTTTTTTCAGGAGCGACTTCTTTTCCATTTTTTTCTCTTCTTTTGGTTTATCGGTTTTTGTTGTTTTCTTTTTTTCCGCCGTGTGCTCATCCAGCATTCCCGTCAAGTCGGACAGCTCACGCACCATCCGTTTAAATTCATCATTCTTTTCCGCCAGCAGCGCTTTTTCCGCCGCGATCTCCCCCTGCTTGACTTTTATTTTCGCCTTCGCCTCCTGCCGTATCACTTCTATCTCTTCTTCATGGGTGGCGATCGCTTCTTTATGGATTTTAATGTACGCCTCTATTTCCCCTCGCAGTCGCCCAATAGTCGCAAACGGATCCCCTCCTCCGACTTCCATCGCATTGTCTTTTGTTTCCCTCTGCGACACCTCGGCTGAGGGGAATTCTGTCGGTGTTTCCACTGGTGTCATGGTCTCTATTGGGGCTGGCACCTCCAGCATAGGCATTTCTGCTGGTGCTGGTTCTGCTAGCGTGGGTTCATCCACCACGGGCACAGCCACTGTCTCAGGCACCACTACTGGCGCTGTTTCTGCTGGCGCCACGTCCGCAACCACCTCTTCCACTGGCTCAATTTTCGCAGATGACGTTTCCGTCTCCACACTTTTTTCGACTTCTTTTTTGTCTGCTCCTTGCGTCGCCGCTCCCGCTAACACGCCCAGCACGGCCGCCGCTTGCTCCCCACTGGGGGAAGTACTCGCGGGTTCGATAGCTGGCATTGCTGCCTCTGCTGTTGTCTCCGCTGGCGCTGGTGCCGCAAACGGATCAACTGCCATTGTTTCGGCTGGTGCTACTTCGGCCGCTGACGCTGCAAAAGGGTCAGTCACGCCCTCTGCCAACGCTGGTGCTGGCGCCGCAAAGGGGTCGGCTGCCGCCGTTTCCACAGGCACTACTTCGGCTGCAGGCGTGGCGAAAGGATCAGCCACCCCTTCTGCCCCCACTGGCTCAGGGGCCGCAAACGGATCAACTGCCATTATTTCGGCTGGCGCTACTTCGGCTGCAGGCGTGGCGAAAGGATCAGCCACCCCTTCTGCCCCCGCTGGCGCTGGTGCTGCAAAGGGGTCAACTGCCATTGTTTCGGCTGGCGCTACTTCGGCTGCAGGCGTGGCGAAAGGATCAGCCACACCCTCTGCCCCCGCTGGCGCTGGTGCTGCAAAGGGGTCAACTGCCGCCGTTTCCACTGGCGCTGCTTCCGCCACTGGCTCAACCGCTTCTATCACTGGCTCTGTCGCTGCCCCTCCGCCAGCGTCTTGCCCATCCCCAAACGGATCATTCACCAGCGCCACCGCCGCGTCCATCATTTGGCCAGCGACGCCCCCACTCTGGTCGTCGGTCACTACGGGGTCGGTCACGGTTGCGTCGTCGGCTGGCTGGCTGCCATCCGCCGCGGTGCCCGTGGCTTGGTCATCTTTTTTACTTTTCCCGAGTCCGAAGTTAAATTCTACCATGTGTGTGTATGCGCTAAACAAAGTGGTGAAGACAAGAACGCGAAGTGGGTTGACCGCACGCTCAGCGTGTCGCACTATTATGCCGATTTTTTCCCCTCCCCGCAAGTCCCCTCCTCCCCTTCTGCCATCCATGTCATCTCCTCACCCACTCCTGGCCCAGATCACCCAGCTCGTCGACGCTGGCCTGCAAGCCCTCACCACCACCCAGTCAGAGCGCGACCTCGAAACTTGGCAAAGCCAATACACCAGTAAGAAATCTGAACTCACCGCCCTTTTCAAGTCCCTCAAAAGTCTTTCCCCCGAAGAGAAGCGCGCCCACGCCGCCGCCATCGGCCAGCAAAAGCAACGCCTGCAGACCGCCCTGCAAGCCCATCGTCAGTCTCTTCAGCAAGCCCAAGCCGCCTCCACGCTCGACGCCGACTGGTTTGACGTCACCACCCCCAGCCCTGTTCACATCGGGTCACAGCACCCCATCACCCTCATCCAGAGTCAGGTCGAAGACTTTTTCATCAGCCTCGGGTACGAGATCGCCGACGCGCCCGAGATCGAAACCGAATGGCATAATTTTGACGCCCTCGACATCCCCGAAAGTCACCCCGCACGGGATATGCAAGACACCTTCTGGATCAAAAAAGACAGTCCCTCCCCTCATCATAATTTCGTCGCCCGCACCCAAACGTCAAACGCCCAGATCCGCATGATGGTCGAGCATGGCGCCCCCGTGCGGATGATCGCCCCTGGGCGGGTCTTCCGCAACGAAGCCGTCGACCGCACGCATGACTCCACATTCTACCAGCTCGAAGGCCTCGTCGTCGACAAGGATATCTCCCTCGCTCATCTCAAAGCCACCCTTAGTCAGTTGATGAAAGAGCTTTTTGGCGACACCGCCGAGACCCGCTTTCGCCCTGGCTACTTCCCGTTTGTCGAACCAGGGCTGGAGGTCGATATGCGCACCACCAGCACCGACGAGCACGGCGTGACCCACACCAGCGACTGGATGGAAATGCTCGGCGCAGGCATGGTCCACCCCAATGTACTCCGCCACTGCGGCATCGACCCCAGTGTCTACAGCGGGTTTGCCTTCGGCATCGGGCTCACCCGCTTGGCCATGCTCCGCTACGCCGTGCCAGACATACGGCTCCTCTTTAGCACCGACACCACCTTTTTGCAGAAATTCAGCGGCCAAAAATAGCGAAAAAAACGTTTTCGTTTCAGCCCTCTCCCGCTTATATTAGCGCTCGATCATTTGGGCGCTTTTGGTAAGCCCCGTCGGTTGCTCCCCTTCTTTCGCTCTCACGTCTTCCCCATGTCAAAAGGCAAATCAAACTTCAGCCTCCAAAAACGCATCGTTAAGTTCCCCAAAGAAGTCCAACAATTAATCCAAAAAGGCCGCGAGCAACGATTCATCACCGAGCAAGAGCTCATGAAAGTCGTCCCCGACATTGAGGACAACCTCAACCTCGTCGATGAGCTCTACGAGCTCCTCTTCGACCTCTCGGTGGAGGTCATCGACGTCCGTGAAGAAAAACTCTGGCGAGAAAAACTCGCCGCCGCTGACAAGAAAAAAGTCATCCGTGCCAGCGAAGAGAAAAAAGACGACGAACCCATCAGCCCTAAGAAAGACAAAGAGCGGCAATCCGTCGACTTGTCGGAAATCTCCAACGACTCCGTACGGATGTATCTCAACGAGATCGGACGCATCCCGTTGCTGAATGCCGAGCAAGAAGTCTCCCTCGCCAAACGGATCGAGATGGGTGACCTCTCCGCCAAACAAAAACTCGCCGAGTCCAACCTCCGTCTCGTCGTCTCGATCGCTAAGCGCTACATCGGGCGTGGCCTGCCCTTCCTCGACCTCATGCAAGAGGGCAACTTCGGCCTCCTCCGCGCCGTTGAAAAGTTTGACTACCGCAAAGGCTTTAAGTTCTCCACCTACGCCACGTGGTGGATCCGCCAAGCCATCACCCGCGCCATCGCTGACCAAGCCCGCACCATTCGGATCCCCGTTCACATGGTCGAAACCATCAACAAACTTCGCTACACTCAACGCCGCCTGCAGCAAGAGCTCGGACGCCAGCCCCTCCCCGAAGAAATCGCCGCCGAGATGGACATGGACCTCAAAAAGGTCAACTACATCATGAAGATCTCACAAGACATCGTCTCCCTCGAAGCCCCCGTCGGCACAGAGGAAGACTCAAAATTGTCTGACTTCATCGAGGACGAATCCGCCATGAGCCCCTTTGAGTCCGCCCACCGTAACATGATCAAGGAAAACATCCAGTTCATGTTGCAGTACCTCTCCGCCCGTGAGCAAAAAATCATCCGTATGCGGTTTGGCCTCGACGACGGCATCCCCCACACGCTGGAGGAAGTCGGCCGCGAGTTCGGCGTCACACGGGAGCGCATCCGTCAGATCGAAGGCAAAGTCCTCGAAAAAATGCGCGAACACCCTATGTCCGTGAAAATCACCGAGTAGAGCATCACGGTTGAGACTCCCCCACCCCACACACATGAAATTCACCCCCCGACAGCTCACATGGGTCATCTGCATCCAGTCACTACTGGCCATCTTAGGCTCACTCTACTACTCCAACTTCGGCGACTACGCCGTCAACCTCACCGCCGGCCAATTGTTTGACCCCGCCAACGCCCTGGCCCCCTGTCAGCTGTGCTGGTGGGCTCGCATCTTTATGTACCCCATTTTCCCTATCTCAGTCGTGGCCCTCCTGCGTAAGCAATATGACTTCGTGTACTATGTCGTCCCCCTCGTGCTCGCGGGCATCGGGCTCGAGCTCTACCACTACTACATCCAGATGGTTCCCACCGAAACCAGCTTCGCCTGCAGCCTAAGTAACCCCTGCGACGCACTCAAAGTCAAATACTTCGGCTTCATCACCATCCCCCTCCAGTGTTTGGTGGCCTTTATTGTCATCGGCAAAGCCTGCTCCAGCCTCATTAGCCGCCGCGAGATCACTTTTTAGCACTCACTTTTCCGTATTTTTACCCCTTCGGGCGGATTTCTGCAAAACCACACAGTTCACGCAGCACCTCAGGCACGATCACACTGCCATCCGCCTGTTGATAATTCTCTAAAATCGCCACCAGTGGTCGACTACTGACCGCCGTCCCATTTAGGATGTGCGCATACGTCAGCGAACCGTCCGCCTGTCGGACCCGAGCCCCTATCCGCCGTGCCTGCCAGTCAGTGCAGATCGACGTCGACGTCATCTCCCGATATTTCCCCTGCCCCGGCAACCACGCTTCGAGGTCATACTTCTTGGCCGCACTCACCCCCAGGTCACCACAGCACACGTCCACCACCTGATAGTGGATCCCCAGCTGCTGCAACAGGTCTTCTTCTATTTCCAGTATCTCTTGGTGCAGCTGCGCGTTGTCAGCCTCCTGCCCAAAGATCACCATCTCAATCTTTTCAAACTGGTGCACACGGAAAATCCCCGACGTATCCTTCCCATACGACCCCGCTTCACGGCGAAAACACGGCGAATAAGAGACATAACGCAACGGCAAGTCTCCCGCTTCAAGGATTTCATCACTATGGTAACTCACCATCGGCACTTCACTCGTCCCGATCAGATACAGGTCATCTTCCCCAGGGTTGATCACATAGTTCTCATCCTTGGCCAAGTAACCCGTGCCATAGATCGCAGGCTCACGCGTCATAAAGGGCGGAATAGTCGCTGAGTACCCCCGCTGCACCAGCTGCAAAAACGCCCAGTGCATCAGCGCCCGTGACATCACCGCCAGTTCGTTCCGCAGGTAATAAAACCGCGACCCACTCACCTTCGCTCCGCGTTCCATATCAAGGATCCCCAAAGCCGCTGCAACCTCCGCGTGGTCACGCGGGGCAAAATCAAACACAGGCTTTTCCCCCCACGTCCGCAGCACCACATTGTCTTCATCACTCGCTCCGTCTGGGGCTTCAGGGTGTGGTGGGTTGGGCACCGTCTCAAGAAAAGACTGCCACTGCGCCGTCACCGTTTCCAGCTCCGCTCCCTTGGCTTTTCGCTCCGCCGACAACTCTTTCATCTCACCCAACAGCTTGGCTTTGGCGTCCCCCGCAAGGGTCGGAATCAATTTACTGGCTTCATTTTGACGCGCTTTGAGGGTTTCTGTGTCTGTCTGCAGAGCTCGGCGCCGCTCATCGAGCTTGAGCAATTCATCTATCTGACTCCCCGCGTACCCCTTCCGCGCCAGCGCTGCTTTATACTCCCCACTCGCAGCCCGCAATTGTTTCAGGTCAATCATCGCGTCACCCACTTAAAAAATAATTCAACTGTACTCTACGCCATCTCTCTCTATGGTGAAACCAAAACCACTCCAAAAAACCAACACAAACAACCCCAATTCTTGTTGACACACACTCATATAATATTTTAATATAAAGTCTAAAATTTAGAATCGTCAACACCATGCCCACCCCCGACCACCACTTCCTCGACGTCCTCCCCCACGAAGCCCCCGTCAGCGACTACGACCACGCCACGGCACTCTGGCAACGCGCCCAGAGCATTCTGGTTGTCTGCCGCCCCACCGAAACCATTGACTCACTGGCCGCCGCCCTGTGCCTGCGGCAGCTAGCCCAGCACACAGACCAGCACCTCACCATCGTCTCACTGGCCCCCATCCCGCGCGAACAGCAATTCCTCCCCCAGTCCGACGACATCCGCACCAAGCTCGCCGAAGGGCGCGAGCTCATCATCCGTGTCGCCACCTCGCAGGCCGAGCTCGACCGCATCAAGTACACCGTCGACGACGGCTTTGTGCACATCCACCTCACCCCGAAGGAAGGCCAATTCCTCGACCACAACACCGAAGTGCTGACCTCTATCGATCAGTACGACCTCATCATCACGCTCGACTGCCAGTCCCCCGCTGACATGGGGCCGCTCTACACCCAGCACACCGACCTTTGGGCCCAGACCCCCATTCTCAACCTCAGCGCCAACCCCAAAAACCAAGACTACGGCACCACCAACCTCATCGAACCACACTATTCCACCACCTGCGAAGTCGTTTGGGAATGGCTCAAACATATGCAGAGACCCAAAAACCTCTCCCCCACGAGCCTCTCACTCCTCCTCACGGGGGTCATTTCACACACTGGCCGCTTTCTCGAACCCCACACCACCGCTCACGCCCTCAACACCGCCGCCCAGCTCCAAGCCCTCGGCGCCCAGCACACCGAAATCATCGATCACCTCTACAAACAAAAATCCCTCCCCACCCTGAAGCTCTGGGGCGCGATCCTCTCTCGCCTGCAGTTTGACCCTGTCCTGCGCTGTGCCTGGTCGAGCGTCCGCCTCAACGACCTCACCCCCGCAGGGCTCAGTCTGGGCAACATCACCGACGAGCTCCTCCGCCACATCGACGGCGCCGACGTGGTTGTCCTCTTCCGCGAGGGCCAAACCGAGCACACCATCGAAGTCCGAGCGAGCGGTCGTGCCCACCTCTTCCACGCCCTGACGGCCAGCACCCCACACAAGCGGGTGGCTCGTCATCATGGGGTTGATTTGATCATACCCGACGGCTCGTTTGACCACGTCCAGGCTGCCTTTTTGCAGTCCCTCCAGTCGTTTATGCAGCACCGCCTCCAGCTGGACTCCTCCATTACCCTCTCCCCCATCAGCGTGCAGCTCCCCCCCGCACACAGCACGCCACTCGCCCCAGTCATGGCCGCTTTCAGTGCCGTCACCGCTCCAGCCCAAGGCTCCAGCACCCCCAGTGCCCCCGCCAGTGTCCCCTTCCAGACCATCACGCAGGAGAGCCGCGCATAAACAAAAAAAAGAGGCTCCCGAAGGAACCTCTCTCTCCTCTCCTCTCTTTCGAGAGCAATGTAAAGGTCTTTTACGCCCCACCCTCTTTGCGGGAGGCGAACTGGATCACCAGCAAGATGCAGAGAAAGCCGATGAAGGCAATCATCCAGTTACCGTTTGGACCCACTTGGACCAAAGGTGCATCTTCAGGGATTTCAGTTTCTACTGGCGCCGCTGCTGGCGCTTTTTCTTCACAGTTCAATTGTACGTTCAGGGTCGCCACATCGTTGGCGATTACTTTCACACCACTCATGGTGCCACAGTCTTTTTTCACTCGAGCAAAGAATGTAAACGTCTTGTCACAAGGCGCTAAGTGAGAGAATGCAGGGTAAGTCAGCGTCATGCCGTCTACTTTCCCCAGTCCAGAGTCAATAATATCAGCCACTTTCGTGATCTCAGATACATCAACCGAAGTGATAAAGTCTTTCACGTCGTCAGTCTCTGATGACACGCGCACTTCATATCGCAGCACGTCACCCGCTCGGGCACCGATCTGCGTCGCGTCTTTGTTTCCTTGCGAGATATTAAGCACCGTAAAGTCATAATTAACACCGTCAGTCAGGCCAGTCGGCAAAGCCTGGGCAGATACAGTCAACGGCGCCACGATGGCCGCCAGAGCAAAGAGGAGCTTTTTCATGTGAGAAAAAAGAAATGAGTAAATGTTCGAAATCAAGTGTTCTTATTTTGTGTTCGTGAGTCAAAAGTTTATCATTGCGCACAATTTGTATTTAATATTAAGTAGAGCAATTTTAGTGCACAAAAAACTTAAATCACTGTACATAGAGGGCTTCACACTCTGTCACGATTTCTGCCACTTTCGCTACAATTTCTGCTGGCACGCGCTCCCGCATACTTAAAAAAAGCTCCATATCCGCCCCCTCCAGCCACACCAGCGTGCGCCGCAAGTCTTCAGACTCCCCTACATATTGCGGCCATTGCTGGCAGAAGTCCGCCCACCCCGCCGCCGAAGCCACCGTCCCCCACCCCCCCAGCAAGCTCAGCACCCCCAGGCGTATCCGCACCCGCCACAGTTCTAGGTTTTGCCCATCCAGCACCGCCAAGTGCTCACTCCACCATCGGTGCACCTGTGGCATCGGCTCCGCCGTCGGCAGCACATACGTCAGCCATTGCAGCAGCTCCGCCCCCAGCTGTTGCAACGCATAGTCCTCACGAATGTGCCAGAGCGGCACTCCTGTCCGCACCTCCACCACGCTCAACCGCTCCGCCGTTCGCCCCCGCAGGAGCAGCTCCAGCGGCGTCCAGTGCTCAAACCCCACATATCGTTTCCGACTCTTGGCGTACCCCCGACACGTCACCGTCAGCTTGCCGTGTTCCGCGGTCAGCACCTCACAGATCGCTGTACCACTGGGCAGCACTGTCCGCCGCAGCAGCCACCCCTCCCGCACTCGCAATTCAACTGACATCAGGCGCAAAGCAATGAAAACACAACCTACAACGGCGTCGCTCGGAGGTACCGCCGCACCGCTAGCAGCGCCCCCAGCCCCGCCACCAGTCCCGCCACCAGCCCTAAGGGCACAATGATAGTGTCTATAATGTAGGGGAGCATCGTCGCCCCGGGCAGCGCCGTCACCTGCACCAATAATACTACTAAGATTACCCCCGAGAGCACCGTCGCCCCGAGTCCCAGCAGCACCCCCTCCACCACAAAGGGCAACGCGATCGCTAGCGGCTCCGCCCCCACCAGCTGGCTGACAGCCACCTCGTCCCGACGCGCATACAGCAGCAACGCAAACGTATTACTCGTCAGCACCCCACCCCCGATCGAGAAAAGCACCGACAACCAAAAACTCAAACTGTCTAAAAACGAACGTATCTCCAGCATCCGCATCACGACCGTCACAAATCCCCCCTCTTCAGCCTCGTTCCAGTCGCCGACCACTTGGTCATAACGCGGATTCTTCAGCTGCTCAAACGCTGGCTCCACCGCCTCAAGGTCACGGAAAGTCACCCGCATCCGCGGCGGGATCGCCACCCCCTCCCACGTTTCCGCGGGGTAAATCTCCGACTCTACTCCGATTTGGTTCAACCCCGACTGCAGCGCCTGCGCCTCAAACGTATTGTATGGCTCCCGCAACAACAGCGAGAACTCCGCCCGCTGCTCGAGTGACTGGAGTGTCTGGTCCGCCGCGTGTCGCAGCCCAAAAACCAGCAACAGCAGCAAGAGAATAATCGCCCCCAGCAAAAGCGTCGTCCCCACCAGTGTCCGCTGACGCCACAGGTTACGCAGCGCCGTGCTGGCCGCCGCTTGCATCATCCGCCACCACCGACTCCAGTTTTCTTTCACAGTCGTGACTATACCACACCCCTCCCCGAGCGGAAGTAAGAAGACTTAAAATACCGCGGATGATACGCCTCCGACCGCTCCACCAGCCATTTTTGGGCTACCATTTCAGGGATCCGCTGGTCATACCCCGCCCAGATGGCCGTCACCGCTTCCTCCTCCAGCAACCGCACAAAGTCCCCATCCGCTCGCCCCAGCCGCACCCTCACCCACGGTACCCGCTCCATTTCGGTCTGCACTCGCTGCCACCGTTCCTGCTCGTCCCCCGCAGGCCAAAACCCTTTCAGCCTCCTCACCGTTGCGTCTCGGGCCACCACCACCAGCAGTCCGCCTGACAACGCTTCCGCCCGTGACACCGCCTGCCAGAGTGTCCACTGGTGCCCGAGGTGAAAGTAGTCAAACGTGCCCGCACACAGCAGCTTCATCGCCGCCACTCTACCCCCCACCTGACTTCTGACTACTTTATCTTTTCAGCCCCCGCCCAGTGCTCTACCATACACTACGAAATCCTTGCCTTCTGCCTTCTACCTATGGCCATCACCCGCGACCAAGCCGCTCACATCGCCCACCTCGCCCGCCTGTCATTGTCCGATGATGAGCTTGACACCATCACGGGCGAGCTCTCGCTCATCCTCGACATGGTCGACCAGCTGCAAGCGGTTGACACCACTGGCGTCACCGAAACCGCCCAAGTCACGGGCCTGCAAAATGTCACCCGCCCCGACATCATCACCCCATGCGAAAACCCCGACGCCCTCCTGCAGTGCTCCCCCCACCCCATCACCCAGCACAGCGTCACCGTCCCCAGAGTCATGTAAAGGCTCAGCCTTCTTTCAGTCCCCCACCCTGCCTCCACTCCTTTTTTGATACATATATATGACCACCGACATCACCACCCGCCCATTGACCGAGCTCTCCACCCACCTCACCGCGGGTGACTTCACCTCCCGCGAGCTCACCGACGCCTACATCCAGCAGATCCAAGCCCAAGACAAAACCATCAACGCCTACGTCACCACCACCTTTGACCTCGCCCGCCAGATGGCCGACGCCAGCGACTCACGCCGCGCCAGCGGCAGTCCCCTCTCGCCTCTCGACGGCATCCCTATTTCACTCAAAGACGTCGTCTGCACCACGGGCGTGCGCACGACCGCCTGCTCCAAAATGCTCGAAGACTTCGTGCCCCCCTACGACGCCACCGTCTGGCAAAAACTCAAAGCCGCGGGCACTGTCCTCCTCGGCAAGGTCAACACCGACGAATTTACCATGGGGGCGTCGACCCAGACCTCACACTTCGGTGTCACCCGCAACCCACACGACACCGACCGAGTCGCTGGTGGGTCGTCGGGCGGGTCGGCCGCCAGCGTCGCCGCGCATATGTGCGCTGGGTCTGTCGGCACCGACACGGGCGGGTCAATCCGCCAACCCGCCGCCTTTTGTGGCATCACTGGGCTCAAGGTCAGCTACGGCCGTGTTTCTCGCTACGGCGTCATGCCCATGGCGTCGAGCCTCGACTCCGTCGGCCCCTTCGCCCAGACAGCCGCCGACTGCGGACTACTCCTCATGTATATGGCTGGGCACGACCCCCACGACTCCACCACCCCCGACGTCCCCGTCACCGACTATTTGGAATCCCTCCGTCGCCCACTCACGGGCCTACGGGTTGGCATCCCGACAGAGTACCTCATCGACGGCATCGACCCCGAAGTCTTGGCCGTGTTCCAGAGCGCCAAAGCCATCCTCACCGAAGCAGGCGCCCAGATCATCGACATCTCCTTGCCCCACACGCAGTACGCCATCCCCTGCTACTACGTTATCAACCCCAGCGAGATCAGCGCCAACCTCTCACGGTTTGACTCTATTCGGTTTGGGCACAAAGCCCCCGACACCACCGACCTCATCGACCTCTATAAGTCCTCCCGCGCCCAAGGATTCGGCCCCGAAGTCAAACGCCGTATCATGGTCGGCACCTACGCCCTGTCCGCAGGCTACTACGACGCCTACTACCGCCAAGCCCAGCGCGTCCGCACGCTCATTCGGCAAGACTTCGACCAAGCCTACCAAAAAGTCGACGTCATCCTCACCCCCACCACGCCTCGCCCCGCTTTCAAAGTCGGCGAAAACTCCAGCGACCCCGTCCAGATGTACCTCGAAGACATCTTCACCGCCTCCGCCAACCTCGCGGGCAACTGTGGTGTCTCGTCCCCCTTGGGCCAGAGCCAGAGCGGACTCCCCATCGGCGTGCAGATCCTCGGCAAAGCCTTCGACGAAGGCACCGTGCTGCGCGTCGCCCACCACTTTGACCTTTCCAAGCAGTAATAGCCGCCCCCAAGGAAGAAAAATTCTCAGACTTTGACTTCCCCCCACCCGCCACGCACACTACACTGTCGCAGATATGCACACCCTCTATCTGGCTGACGGCACCCAAGTCACAGGCACGAGTTTTGGCGCCGACCTCCCCGCTTCGGGTGAGGTCGTTTTCACGACTGCCATGACTGGCTACCTCGAAGTCCTCACTGACCCCAGCTACTACGGTCAGATCGTCGTCTTCACCTTTCCGTTGATCGGCAACTACGGCGTCTTTGACCCCCAAGCCTTTCAAGATCACTTCAACACCGTTGATGATGTCTACGAATCCCAAAAGATTTGGGTCAAAGGGGTCATCCTCGCGGAGCACAGCACCCAGCACAGTCACGAGCTCGGCACCACCGCCTTCGCCCAGTGGCTGCAATCACAGGGCATCCCTGCGCTGAGTGGTGTCGACACCCGCGCCCTCACCCAGTCCCTGCGGGAGCACGGCGTACTCATGGGGCACCTCGGCACCGCGCCCCCCAGCGACTTCAGCGACCCACTCGCTGGTCGCTATGTCCCCGAAGTCTCCCCCACCAGTGTAGAGATCCTCGAACCCCAAAACCCCATCGGCAAAACCATCGGCTTTGTTGATTGCGGCGCCAAAAACGGCATCCTGCGTAATTTCCTCCAGCGCGGCGTGCGCATCGTCCGCGTCCCCTATGGGGTCAGCCCACTCACCCTCGGCGAAGAGATCCACGGCGTCTTCTTCTCCAATGGCCCAGGCGACCCCGCCACCATGACCGAAACCATCCAAGTGGCCAAAGATGTGCTAGAGTCTGACATTCCGACCTTTGGCATCTGCCTCGGGGTGCAGATCCTCGCCCTCGCCGCTGGCGCCCAAACCAAGAAAATGAAATACGGACACCGTGGCGTGAACCAACCCGTCCAAGACGTCCTCCACCAACGGTGCATGATCACCACCCAAAACCATGGGTACATGGTCGACCCCAGCACCTTGCCCAGCGACTGGCAAGTTTGGATGAAAAACCTCAACGACGACACCCTCGAAGGCATCGCGCACAAGACCAAACCCGTTCGTGCCGTGCAGTTCCACCCCGAAGCCTGCGCAGGGCCCGAAGACGCGCAGTACCTCTTCGACGAATTCATCGCCCAACTCTAGCCCCCCACGCACACAGGCTCCCGCCCTCCCCAGTCCCCTCCCCTCATGAAAATCCTCCTCCTCGGCTCTGGCGCACTCAAGATCGGTGAAGCTGGCGAATTTGACTACTCAGGCTCCCAAGCCATCAAAACCTTCAAACGCTACGGCCACGAAGTCATTTTGATCAACCCCAACATCGCCACCATCCAGACCGACCCCGCCGAATTTAGCGGCAGCGACATCACCGCCGACAAGATCTATTTCCTCCCCGTCAACCCCACCTTCGTCACCAAAGTCATCGAGAAGGAAAAACCCGACGCCCTCGCGCTCTCCTTCGGGGGTCAGACCGCACTCAACTGCGGCCTGCAACTGCGTGAGCTCGGCGTCCTCGACCAGCATAATGTCACCGTGCTGGGCTCCCCCGTCCAGTCCATTCAATACACCGAAGACCGTGAGATTTTCGTCCAAAAACTAACCGAGATCGACATCAAAACTCCACGGTCTATTGCCGCCCGCTCGATGGCCGCCGCCACCGCCGCCGCGACCGAGATCGGCTTTCCCGTTATCATCCGTGCTGGGTTCACGCTCGGGGGGCAGGGTTCAGGGTTCTGCGAGTGCCTCGAGGACTTCGAAGCCCGCGCCAGCGAAGCGTTTAATTTCAGCCCCCAAATTTTGATCGAAGAAGACCTCCGCGGCTGGAAAGAAGTCGAGTACGAAATCGTCCGTGACAATGACGACAACGCCATCACCGTCGTCAACATGGAAAACTTCGACCCCCTCGGCATCCACACAGGCGAGTCAATCGTCATTTCCCCTTCCATGACCCTCGCCAACCGCGAGTACAATATGCTCCGCAGCGTCTCACTCAAAACCATCCGCCACCTCGGTATCATCGGCGAATGCAACATCCAATTTGCCCTTTGCCCGTGGGACGACCGCGAGTACCGCGTTATCGAAGTCAACGCTCGCCTTTCGCGTTCCTCCGCCCTCGCGTCCAAAGCCACTGGCTACCCGCTGGCCGCCGTCGCGGCCGAGATCATGCTCGGCCACCCCCTCCCAGAGATCAAAAACGCCATCACACAGGTCACCTCTGCCTTCTTTGAACCCGCCCTCGACTACGTCGCGCTCAAAATCCCCCGCTGGGATCTCAAAAAATTTCGCAAAGTCTCCCACTCCATCGGGACCGAAATGAAATCAGTCGGTGAAGTCATGGCTCTCGGGCGCAACTTCCCCGAATGCATTCAGAAAGCCGTCCGGATGCTGGCCATCGGGTGCGACGGTCTCCTCACCCCGCCCGAACCCTTCCGCGACCGCGACCACGTCATCGAGTCACTCCGTGTTGCCTCACCGTTGCGCTTGTTCGCCGTTGCCGCCGCTTTGTTTGAGCACCACATCACGGTCGAAGAAATTTGGGAATTGACCAAAATTGACCGCTGGTTTTTGACCCAGCTCCAGCGCATCACCGACTTCGCCCAAACCCTGCAAAGCACCACCCTCGATGCCAAAACCATTGCTGAGGGAAAAGTTCTCGGATTCTCTGACCGTGAACTCGCCCGCCTCAGTGGCCAGTCACTCGAGTCAGTCCGCGCCCTCCGCCAAGACGCACAGATCAACCCCGTCACCAAACAGATCGACACCCTCGCCGCCGAGTTCCCCGCCCAGACAAACTACCTCTACACCACCTACCTCGGCCAACACTCAGACATCTAGCAGTCCCCTGCTTTTCTAAGCGCACAAGATATTCAAAAACAAGGGGCAAGAAATCCACCATCAAAAAAGCCACTTCCGCCGAAGTGGCTTTTTTCAAAGTTATTACCAGATCACTACGCCGCTGCTTCTGCCACTTCTGCTTCGTCAGTGGCTGCTGCTGTTTCAGCCGCAGGTTCTGCTGCTACTTCGGCTTTCGCCACAGGTGTCGGGTCAGCAAACTCCAGCGTTTCCAGCGCCAGCGGCACCTCTTTCAGGCGCAGTGCTTTCCCTGACCGTTCTCGCATGTAGTTAATCTTCGCTCGACGCACCTTGTGCGCTCGCTTGACTTCGATCTTCACAATGTTCGGCGAGTGAATCATAAAAGTCTTTTCCACTCCCACCCCATTCGAGATCTTTCGCACCGTGAAGGTTTGGTTCAAACCATTTCCAGGATTAACCGAAATCACCATCCCTTCGAAGACCTGTACTCGTTCTTTCGAGCCTTCTTTAATTTTTTGGTGTACCCGCACGTGGTACCCCGTTTTAATTTTCGGCACGGAGCTCTTGGTGTACTGTGCCTCAAATTCTTGGATTAACGTATGCGTCATTTTTCCGAGAGTTAAATAAATCCCGCCTTTTATAGACGGGTTTATCCTCCAGCGCAAACTAAAATTCCCTCCGAATTACAAAATCACAAAGTCGCCAGCAACTGCTCTGTGTCCTTCTTCATTTTATTTTTGAGGATCAAGTTCGCACTCTGCCCAAAAATTGTCTGCACAAACTTATCCTTCAGCGTGATGCGGTACAAAAAATCCTCCTTCGACATCGCGTTATATCGCAGTTCCGCCTCAGGGAATCGCTTTTCCAGCAACGCTTCGAGTTCCGACTTATCCACGTCCCCCACCAGGAAAATATCCACATCAGCCTGCGCGTCCCCGACAAAGTGCCCCCCCAAAATCGCAATCGACACATCCCCCACTTTATTGAGCTGTTTCAGCAACGCCTCATTTTCCTCATTCGTCTTGCGGACGATCGACGAGAGTTCGGACAACAGAGGGAAGTGTGGATTCACACGATAATATTTTTTCCGATTCTTCTCTTTCGATTTCAGCATCCCGATTTTCTCCAAATTTTCGAGCTCCCGTCGGAGCGAGTTAATCTGCTCATCGAGGATCCGTGTCAGCTGGCGAATAAAAAATTCCTCCTCTGGGTGAGTCAAAAATTGCCGAAATAGTTTTACCCGCGCCCCCGAACCAAAAATTTTTTTCAACATCATAATGTGTCTGTGTGAAAAGAAGAAAAATTGTGTGAGGAGCAGCCGAGAATGCAGCGACACTTTTCAGAGTGTCCGTCATTGAGCGCTTCTGACTGAGAATCAACAAGGATCAAATTTGTTGATCAAAATATAGTAGCACAACTTTAGTACCCATTCCAAGAAAAAAAGTCAAAACATAATCACCCCAAGCCAGAGAGAAGCGCAGCACAAAAAGAAATATCAGCACAAAAAAAATCACCACGCACAAATAATTTAAAACTATTGTTCAAATTTATTATACAAAATCACCGTCATCTAAGAAGTCATCACTCCTCTCCTTCAGGGCCATCGCTGCAAAGAATCCTGACACAAAACCAACCATCATCACCAAAAATAGTGGGAAGAAGAGCGAAGAATTGATGGTCGAGAAAAGCACCAAAATTGGTGCCGTCATCGACACATTTTCAAAGCAGATTATCAGCCCAAACAACCCCGCCGCCGACGCCAAGATCATATATATCTTTTTCATCATTTCATTATACACCATTTCTCACTCCATTCATAGCCCCCACCACACCAAAGCCACCAAGTTAAATTTCACAGCATAAAAAATACGCCTGACGCACTGCGCCAGACGTACCAATCAAGTTCCCCGCTCCCCCCTACTGCTCGATCGACTGCAGATACTTCTCCACCTGCGCGTCAAAGGCAAACCGACGCGCCAGCGACCCCAGTGCTTCCTTGTCGGACGGGTCTTGTCCCCGCTGGGCCAGGCTAAACTGCGCCTTAATTTCCGCCATCCGCTGCTCCTCCTCGGGCAGCGTCACCGTGTCTGGCACTTGGTCAAAGATATGTCCCATCCCCAGCATCACACGTATCCCCCGATCAATCTCCGCCCGCGTTTTCTTCTCCCACTCTTCCTTTCCTCCCAGTCGCGTCCAAAACCCTTCAGGGTCAGCCTTGTGCGAACCAGAGTCTTCCATCCGCTGCAAACGATCTTCGTACTCACGCTCAACCCATGAGGCGGGCAACTCCACCCCAGTCATACCTTTGACTATCAGGTCTTGTAATTCGGTAATCTGCTCTTGCCGCGCTTCTTGCCCCAAGCGCATTTTCAGCCGTTCCTCCGTTTCAACCCGCCAATTTTCCAGTGTCACCTCTTCCCGCCCAGTCAACGCCTGCAGGTCTTCAGCCGTCAAAGCCTCCAAGTCAGGCTCCAGCACCTCCAGCAGCTCAATGTCAAACGGTACCGTCTTCCCCGCAAAATCAGGCGCATGGTACTCTTTCGGGAAATCAACCCCCACATCGGCCTTTTTCTCACCAGCCTTCATCCCCGCAAACGCCGCCTCTAGATCAGGCAAAAACTGCCCTGCCCCCACCGTGAAGATCGACCGTTCACTATCCGTACCAGGCAGCACATTCCCGTCTTCCCCCTTTCCACGGAATGCCACCACCACCGTGTCCCCGTCCTGCGCCGCGCGGTCAACCGCTTTGCCTTTGCCGGCCTCTTTGACGGCTTCTTCCATGGCTGCCGTTACTTCATCCGCACTCACGGTTATGTCTGCCTTTTTCACGGCAAATTTCTCCCACCCCTTGACCGTAATCTCTGGCTCCACCTCCACCGTGAATTCTAACTCCATCGGGTCTGAGTCGGGCTTGGCGTCGAGCTGCGGCTGACTAATCGGCTTAATGCCCTCTTTTTTAATGAACGCCCGAAACACATTATTGATAGCCTGTTCAGTGGTTTGGTACCCGATCAACCCCGCTCCAAAGTGCTCTTTGAGCACTGCGTCTGAAGCTTTACCAGGACGAAAACCAGGAATTTTTGCATTCTGACGAAGCTTGTTGAGCACTTGTGGCTCCGTGTTGCGGATTTCCTCTTTGCTCAGCGTCAGCGTAAATTGCACCTGCGAGCCAGGAAGCATCTTATAGTTTGCCATGTGTCGTTAGAAAATGATTAAAAAAGGACAGATCGCGCCCAAGCTATCCCCTCCGTCAGTCAGGTCAAGCAGTCAGCAAATTTCCCCTCGCCACCAGTCCCCTGCTCCACTACCATGGGTAAGAACATAAGCCAAAGTCATTTCTCTTTACTTTCATCATCTAGACTCCATCACTCATGAAAATCTCACAACTCTTCCCCGTCACCAGCAAAGACACCCCCAGCGGCGAAACCGCCACCAATGCCCAACTTCTTATTCGAGCAGGATTTGTGCACAAGGAACTCGCAGGAGTTTATTCTTACATGCCCTTTGGACTCAGGACTTTATCAAAGATCAAAAAAGTTATACAAGAGGAAATGGCCGCCGTGCAGAGTCTTGAGTTACTCATGTCCAGCATCTGCCCGCGTGAAAATTGGGAAAGAACTGGCCGCTGGTCAGAGCTCGACGTGCTCTATCAGGTCGAAGCCTCCCACGGCGAGATTGCCCTCTCCCCCACCCATGAGGAAACCGTCACCCCACTTGTACAACGCTACCTGTCCAGCCCCAAGCACTTTCCCGCCTGCGTCTACCAGATCCAAACCAAGTTTCGCAACGAACCCCGCGCTAAATCAGGTGTCCTCCGCGGTCGTGAATTCATCATGAAAGATGCCTACTCCTTCCACACCTCGACCGAATGCCTTGATGAGTACTACCAGGCCATGACTGAGGCTTACATTCGCATTTTTCAGCGACTAGGCTTAGGCGACATCACCCTCCTCACCAAAGCCTCAGGCGGCACCTTTGCCAAATTCTCACATGAGTTTCAGACTCTGTGCGACGTCGGCGAAGACGACATCTACACCGACACCGTCACCCAAGAGCACTGGAACAAAGAAATTGCTCAAGGTTTACCCGATAATAAAAATACTGGCGAAGCCCTCCTCCCTCTCGAAGAGCGAACTATCGAACGCGGCCCCAGTATACAAGCCAGTGTCGACACCTGCGACTGTCAGGCGTGGCAAGTTCTCAAAACAGTCGTCTACCGCCTCGAAGACGGCCAATTTCTTTTGGCCTGCATCCGCGGTGATCTCGAAGTCAATCCCTTACTATTGAGCAACTTTATTGATCAAAAATTAACAGAAGTTTCTCGTGAAGAATTAACCACCACAGGCTTCGTTCACGGCTTCATTTCTCCCATAAACCTCCCCGATTCACTGGCCAGCCAGTGCGTCGTCATCGCCGACCAATCCCTCAAAACCGTGCACAACTTCATCACCGGTGCCAACGCCCCGCACCGTGACTACTTCCACGCCAATGTCGACCGTGACTTCCACCCCGACCACTGGGCCAACTTCGCCGTCCCGACCACCGACTTCACTTCACTCGCGGGCAACCCACTCGTCATCCGCCCCGCCGCCGAGGTCGGCAACATTTTCAAACTCAAAAACAAGTACTCCGCCCCCTTCAGCTACCGCGTGCCAGGCCCCGACGGCAAACCCACCGACGTCCTCATGGGCTGCTACGGCATCGGTGTTTCCCGCCTTATGGGCGTCATCGTCGAAACACACCACGACGACCAAGGCATCCGCTGGCCCCATCACCTCGCCCCCTTTCACGTCTACCTCGCCCCCATCGGCCGCAGCGACGCCCCCTACACCATCGCCGAGCAGCTCTACACGGAACTCCAAAACGCTGGCTTTGAAGTTCTACTCGACGACCGCCGAGAGAAAAAAGTCGGCCCAGGCCAAAAATTCGCCGACCACGAGCTCATCGGCTTGCCCGTGCGCGTAGTCATCTCCAAACGCACCCTTGAGCAGCAACAATGCGAAATCGTCGAACGCGCCAACGGCAACACTCATCACGTCGCACTCAGTGAGCTCAGTACCACCCTCGACCGCCTCATCCAGCGCCACGCATGAGTCAGTCCAACCTTTTTTCCACACCCTCCACTGCATCCCCCCTTCCCCCCAAACCCAAGCGAGTCGGCACCCTCTACGCCGACGGCGGCTCTCGGGGCAACCCAGGCCCCGCCGCGGGTGGCGCAGTCGTGTATGACGCCGAAAGGCAAGAGCTCGAACGCGCTGGCACCCACTGTGGCCACGCCACCAACAACGTCGCCGAATATCACGGCCTCATCCTCGGACTCAAAGTCGCCCTCCAGCACGACATCACCCACCTCAGCGTCCGCCTTGACTCCCAACTCATCGTTCACCAGCTCAATGGTATCTGGCGGGTCAAGCACCCCGATATGAAAAAGCTCTACGCCACCGCCCGTGCTCTGTCTGACCAGTTTAAGAGCATAGACTACCAACACGTCCGCCGCGAGAAAAACCGCGTCGCAGACAGCATCGTTAATCACGTTCTCGACCAATGATTTGATTTAAGCAGAATAAATACATAATTTTAAAATATGAAGAAATTTGAAACAAAGATTATAGATAAAAACACTCCAAATATTGAAAAATATGGAAAAAAAATATGGAAAATAATGGAAGAAAATTACACCTACAATGAATTAAATAGTGGAATTTACAAAAAAGAATACGATGATTATTATCAAATAGATGGGTTATTTATGGAAAGAATAATGATGGACACCGTTTGGCTCGTAGCATTCATCATTAACGAAGAAAAAAATGAAGAAATCATTGGAACAGCCAAACTATTCTTTTTGCAAGAAGGTGAAAAAACTTATGCACACCTTGGTGGAAGTCGAGTAATAGATCCTTACAAAGAAAATAAAGTATGGAACGAACTCAATAACCAAAGAAGCCAACTAATTGCAAAGAAATCTGCCGAAATAAAACAAGTCATTTACTCAAAAACCGCCGCTTCACCTCAGACAATCACATATAAAGCTCATCTCAAAAACGGCTTCCATCAATACGGAACAGTGGCGCACACTGATCCTTCTTTAGATGGTGCTCGCTACATCAAACTTACCAATGACCCAGATTTAAAGTCCACATCCTAAACCAATATCCGCGGAAACTCAGTCCCCTGCTCCAAAATCAACTCCGACGGAACAAACCACTCTCTCACCGCCCCACACAAGTAAAAACTCCCCGTCACCAGCACCACCCCATCTCGCTGTTTCGCTATTGCTTGCGCTCTCTCCAGCGCTTTCTTCAGGTCTCTCTCAACTTCTCCACCAAAGTTTTCCGCCAGCCAAGCTGGGTCATGCCCCCGCCGCTCACTCGGGAAATCCGTCCACACCCACGCCTCCACCTTGTCCATGATTGCACCAAATGTGTTAGCGTCATGATTCGCCCCCATGGCCCCCAGCCCCACAATTGGTCGCCGAATTTTTTGCAATCGCCGCGCTAAAAATTCAAACCGTGGCCCCGAATGTGCTCCGTCAAGAATCACCCGCTCTGCCACCTTTTCCCAACGCGCAGGGCCGAGTTTATGTGGCACAATAGGCAGCTCATTTTTAAGAATTTTTTTACAAATTTTTTGTGCAACTTTTTTGCACAGCTTGTCTTCAATCCCTTTTACATATTCATATTCAGGAAATTTTCTTTCTATATATCTTGAGTACACTTTTTTATCAAACGTCAGGCCATACACCGTCTCATCGGTGAAAATCCCCGCCTTCGCTTCCATCAGTTTCTCCCGCGATCCACCAAACATTCCCAAATGATCATCCCCCACGAAAGTTAAAGCCGCTATTCGTTTTCCCCGCAACACATTCACCGCGTCTTTATCACCCCCGATCCCGATCTCCCCCACCAGCACTTCACTTCCCTGCTCCGCTCCGGTCAAGATCCCCAGCAACACATGCACCTCAAAGTAAGACGGCCGCAGCCCCAGCGCCTCCGCCGCCGCTTTCACTTTCGCCATCCCCGCGGCGTACATCGCACAGCTGATCAGTCGGCCATCATGGCGCACCCGTTCGTTGACCACCTGTATGTGCGGCGACACCAGCGTCGTCACTCGCTTCCCCGCCGCAGTCAATATCTGCTCCACCTTCCGACACACCGTCCCTTTCCCAGCCGTGCCGGTCACCACCACGCGCCAGTCATACTGCGCGTCGGGCCTCCCCCAATGGTCCAATATCGCATTCACCACCTCCGTCGCGGGCATCTGACCACGGGCAAAAAACTGCGATTCACTCGCCAGCTCATCCGTCCACGCCACAGCCGCTGCATACGTCCACATCACTTTTGCGTATTATTTCTCTCCGCGCACACTCCCTACTCCACCCCCAGTTCCGACCGCAGCATCGCCATCACCATCGGTGGGTTCGCCGCCCCGCGTGACACCTTCATCACCTGCCCCATCAGGAACTGCATCGCCTTCATCTTCCCCGCCTTGATGTCTTCGACCGACTGCGGGTTGGCCGCTATCACGTCTTTGACCCAAGTTTCCAACTGCCCCGTGTCATTGTTTTGCTTCAGTCCCAGCTGCTCCATGATTTCTCCCGCTTTCCCCCCGTGCACCATCGCGTGCAGCACTATCTCTTTCCCGCCCGAGCTCGACACCTCACCCCCTTCCATCAGCTTCACCGTTTGTGACAGCACCAGTGGCGTAATCTGCGATTGCTTCCACCCCGTTTCTCCCAGCACGGTTGAGAGCAGCAATCCCGCCACTTTTTTCGGGGTCGCTTTGGCCGCCGCCTCGTCAAACATCTCCGCCAGCTGCGGGTCATCCGCCAGCGTTCCCGCCGCTTCCGCGGCCAGTCCGTGCGTTTCCACATACCGCCGCTTCCGCGCCAGCGGCAGCTCAGGCACCGTTTTTTTCAGTTCAGCAATTTCATTCTCCGTGAATATAATCGGCGGCAAATCGGGCTCAGGAAAGTACCGATAATCATTGGCCGACTCTTTGTCCCGCAGCACCTGCGTTTTTTCCGCGTCGTCCAGCCACCCCACGGTTTGCTCTTGGTCAAGGGGCGTTCCCGCCTCCCACAGCTTCCGTTGCCGCTTGATTTCATACTTGATCGCCTTCCCCAGCGAAGTAAACGAATTCAAATTCTTTATCTCCGCCCGAGGGTAGAGCTGCTCATCCCCCAGCGGCCGCATACTCACCGAAGCGTCAAAACGCATCATCCCCTTTTCCATGTCGGCGTCCGACGCATCCGTGCAGCGCACTATCTTTTGAATTTCCTTCGCCAGCGCCACCGCCTGCTCTGGGCTCCGCATATCGGGCTCCGTCACTATCTCCGCCAGCGGGCTCCCCGCTCGGTTATAGTCACACAGCGTCCCTCCCGCCGTGTGGGTCAGCTTCCCCGCATCATTTTCGAGGTGCAACCGCGTGATCCGCACCGTCTTCGTCGCCCCATCCACCTCTATTTCCACCGCCCCATTTTCTGAGATCGGCTGATCATACTGCGATATCTGAAACCCCATCGGCAGATCAGGGTAAAAGTAATTCTTGCGGTCAAACTTACTAAATGGCTTGAGTTCACACCCCAGCACCAGCGCCGCTCGCGCCCCTTTTTGCACGGCCTGCGCATTGACCGCCGGCAGCGTCCCTGGGAACCCCATACAGATCGGGCACACCCGCGTGTTGGGCTCCGCACCAAAGGCATCATTATCACACCCACAAAACATCTTCGACTTCGTCGACAGCTGCGCGTGGATTTCCAAACCGATCACGACTTCCAGTTCCATGGGGAGGATATGCTGAGAGATGTATAAGCTCTACAAGCTCGGGCAAGGCTTCCAGTACATTCACAGCACACAGCCTCCACCCAAAACCACCCCCACTCTACCCCCCTCCCCCCTCACCGCCAACCCGATCTAATACATATTCACCATCCCTTTCTCCAGATCAGCAAATTTCATCCGCGCCCGATCAAAAAATATCACCTCTTTGCCCACACTCCCGTTTCGGTGTTTGATCACATTGACCTCTAGTTGATTTTGCTGGTCAGACTCTGGGTTATAGTAATCATCACGATACAGCATCATCACCACATCGGCATCCTGTTCGATCGCCCCACTGTCCCGCAAGTCGCTGAGCCTCGGGCGTTTGTCGTCCCGCGCCTCCACCCCACGCGACAGCTGTGACAGCGCCACCACAGGAATGTGCAGCTCCCGCGCCAGCTGCTTCAGGCTCCGCGAAATTTCCGAGATCTCCTGCACCCGATTGGTCGACGCAAACCCACTACTCCCCCCCACCGACATCAGCTGCAGGTAGTCAATCAAGAGCATATCCAACCCCTGTTCCATCTGCAGCCGTCGCACTTTCGCGCGCAATTCCACCAGACTGCTTCCCATACTATCATCTATGTATATCGGCGCCGACCCCATGCGGTCCATCACGGGCCCCATACGGTCAAAATCCGACTCCGACAACTTCCCCTTCTGCAGCTTCCAACTGTCTATTTCCAGCTGCGCACAAAACATCCTTTCCACCAGCTGCTCTTTCGACATCTCCAGTGACATAATCCCCACCTTCTTCCCTTGGTTGACCGCCGCGTGCTGCGCAAACTCCAGCGCCAGCGCCGTCTTCCCCATACTCGGCCGCGCCGCCACTATCACCAGATCCGAAGGATTAAAACCACCATTAACCCGCTGGTCGAGGTCACGCAGCCCCGTCGGTATGCGGTTTTTGGTCGCCAGCTCTGGGTTTTCGTGTATTTCCGCAAACTTTTCGTAGCTCGCATTGAGGATTTCTTTCAAATGCACAAACCGATCCTTCAGAAACGTCTGCGAAATCGAAAATATCCGTTTTTCAGCTGCCTCCAGCAACTCTTCCGCTGGCTTGTCCGCCTGGTACCCCAGCTCCGCCACCTCCGTCCCCGCCCTGATCAGCCGCCGCAGAGTCGAACGATGCTTGACCAGCTGCGCATACTGAAAAATATGCGTCGGCAACGGCACCTCATTTTGCACCTCCGCCAACAGCTCTGGCCCCCCCACCAGGTCCAGCTTCCCGTCCGCTTCCAGCTGGGTCGCCACCGTCACCATGTCTATCGGCTGCGCCTTCTGCGCCAGTGTCACGATCGCGCTATACACATACTGGTGATGATCATGATAAAAATCATCCACCTCCAGCAGATCCCCCACCTTATAAAACGCATCTTTATCCAAGAGAAGACACCCCAGCACCGACCGCTCCGCCTCATTGGCCGTCGGCATCATTTTCGAGTCATACGTCACATTACGAGCGTCAGGCATACAGGAGGAAAGCAAAGCAGAAATACTGCAAACAAAAACACCGATTCACCCCCCTTCTACTCCTTTTCCCTCCCCAGCTCAACTTTCCCAATTTTTGCAAACTCACTAAGGATGCCCATTCTCTCCCCCATTTTCACGCCACACCCACCCCATCACCCCCAGCAGCCCCAGACTCATCACCCCCAGCCACAGCAACTTCACTGGCCGCGTCCCCAGCACCCCGATCACCCCACACAGCAGGCTCACCCCGAGTAAAAATAACGCCGTCCGCAGCCGCCCCCAACGTCGCCAGAGGTTATGGTGAAAATGCTGATAATCCCCCACCACAGGTGACTGCCCCCTAGCCAGCCGCCGCCCCACCGTGAAGGCAATATCCAGCAACGGCAAAGTCAAGATCAAGAGCGTCGTTGCGATCTTCGCCCCCGACCACAGCGACAGCACCGCCAGTAAGTACCCCAGCAGCTGCGACCCCGTATCCCCCAGCACCCCCCGCTGCAACAGCAACGCCACCGTCAGAGGCAGCAGCCCCCCCCCCAGCCAAAAGTACACCCCCGTCAGCGGTGCGTGGCTCGGGTCAAGGAGTAACTCTGGCCGCAGCACCGACAACATCCCCAAGAGTATAAACCCCGTCACACTCAGCCCCACCGACAGACCCGACAAACCGTCAAAAAAGTTCATCGCCTGCTGCAAAGTGAGGATCCACCCCACCGTCAGCGGCACCGCCAGCCACATCGGCAGTGTTATGTTTGTCGGCAGCATCGGGTGCCCCACCGTGCCGACCACCACCCCCAACCCCAGCACGGTGTAGAGCGCGACCCCCACAAAGCACCCCAACCGCAGCCAGGCAGGTAATTGCCGACGATCATCAATAAAATTCACCACCGTCAGCACCGCTATCGGCCCGAATAATGGCAAAAATTGCTGATCCAGCAGCGGCAGGCACAGGCTCAACCCCACCGCCACCAGTCCCAGAGGGTAAGCCACTGGCGCCCGCGTCAGCCCATACCGCTCTGGGTAATCCCGCAAACCCACCCGCGGCATCCAGCGCAAGGCCGCCAGTGTCAGCCCCCCCCCCAGCCACAGCCCCAGCCAAAAGAGATTGATCGTCATAATTCTCCCGCAAAATAATCAAACCCAGCCCAGTTGTCACCTTTCGGCCAATCTGCCAAGATCACCCCACATGAAAAAATTCGCCATCATCGGTCACGACATCAGCTACAGCGCCTCCCCGAGGATGCACCTCGCCGCCATGACCGAGCTCGAGCTCGACGGTCAGTTCGAAGTCATCGACCTCCCCCCCGAGCAATTCACCGACTTCATCACTGGCCCCTTTCGGCGTGACTACACTGGCGCCGCCATCACCAAACCCTACAAGCAAACCATTATCCCCCTGCTCGACGACCTCACCGAAGCCGCCGACCGCATCGGCGCCGTCAACACCATCACCAATCACGACGGCCGTCTCCAAGGCACCAACACCGACGGCCTCGGCGCCCTAGCCGCCCTGCGCAGCGTCATCGACCCTACCGACAAACGCGTGCTGGTGCTCGGCGCGGGTGGGGCCGCTCGAGCAGTGGCCTACGCTCTCACCACCGCCGAAGCCAAAGTCAAAATCTGGAACCGCAGCCTCGACCGCGCCCGCCAGCTCAGCACCGACCTCGGGATCAACACCCTCGCCGACCTGACACTGGCTGACCCGGCCGACTACGACATCATCATCAACACCACCACCGTCGGCCTCCGCACCGACGTCTCCCTCCTCCCCGCCCAGTGGTGGCGCCGCACCCACACCGCCTTCGACATCGTCTACGACCCCCTCGAAACCCGCTTCCTACGTGAAGCCGCCACCGCTGGCGCCGTCACCCTCACGGGCGACACCATGCTCGTGCATCAGGCCGTCGCTCAGTTCACTCTCTGGCACAGTGTCCCCATCGCCCCCGAGGTCATGGGCGAAGCCTTTTTCAATGAGAGCATGTAAATCAATCTAGTTCACTAAAAAGGAAAAAAGAGGCTTGAAACCTCTTTTTAACTTCAAAATAAAGACAAATTTTCTACCGCTCATCATAGGCAAACACTGGCAACAGTTCCGCCCGCGGAAATTTCTTCAAACTACGGAAAAACAGCTTCGCCAGCTGGATGTTTGTCAGCAGCGGAATGTTATTATCGATCGCCGTCCGACGGATCCGATACCCGTCTGACAGCTCCTCATGCGAAAACTTATTCGGCGTGTTGATCACCATACTCACCGCCTTTTCGTTGATCAGGTCTATCACCGACGGGTGCTGGTCACTCGACAGTTTGTGCACCGTGTCACACGCTACCCCATGCTCACGGAATATCACCGCCGTGCCTTCCGTCGCCGCCAGGCTAAACCCTTGCTCGACCAGCGACTGCGCCACCGGCACAAAATCAATCTTATCTTCCAGCTTCCCCAGCGTGATCAAGATCTTCGTGTTCGCCTCAGGCAAGCGTATCCCCACCGAGATCAAAGACTTCAGAAACGCCTCCTCAAGGCTATCACCAAAGCACGCCACCTCCCCCGTTGAGGACATCTCCACCCCCAGCATCGGGTCAGCCCCCTTGAGGCGTGAGAATGAAAACTGCGCCGCCTTCACCCCCACCGAACGGATCGTCGCTGGGTCTACTATCTGCGGCTCCAGTTCTTCCCCCAGCATGATCCGCGTCGCTATATCGATGAAATTCTGCCCCAACACTTTCGAAGCAAACGGAAACGAACGTGACGCCCGCAGATTACACTCTATCACCTTGATTTCATTTGACCGCGCCAAAAACTGAATATTAAACGGCCCCGAGATATTCAGTTTCGCACACAGCTGCGCCGCAATCTCACGCACCCGACGCACCGTTTCAGTGTAAAGCGTCTGTGGCGGCAGCACGATCGTCGCATCACCCGAGTGCACCCCCGCATTTTCTATATGCTCCGCCAGCGCCAGACAGATTATTTCTCCGTTTTGCGCCACCCCATCACACTCGATTTCTTTCGCATTTTGCTCAAACTTTGAAATCACCACCGACGCATCGGTCGACCCCACCGCAATTTCGAGGTATTCCTTGAGGCTCTCTTCACTGTTGGCCACCGCCATCGCCGCCCCCGACAGCACAAAGCTCGGCCGCACCAACACGGGGTACCCCACCTCCCGTGCAAAGGCAAACGCCTCCGCTTGATCAGCAAATGACTGCCAACGTGGTTGGTCTATCCCCAGCTCGTCACACAGCGCACTAAACCGCTCCCGATCTTCGCAC
Source organism: Candidatus Altimarinota bacterium (assembly GCA_020631075.1). Classification (GTDB taxonomy): domain Bacteria; phylum Patescibacteriota; class Gracilibacteria; order UBA4473; family UBA4473; genus JAHDHX01. The sequence goes on along the minus strand of JAHDHX010000002.1, from coordinate 37,410 downwards.
GACTCTATCGAGTCCACCGCCGTCCCCATGATAGGCAACCCCGCCGCTTCCAGTTCCCGCACCATGTTTTGTGCTATCTGCCCCCCAGTCGAGATGATCACCCCATCTGGTTTCTCCGCGTGGAATACGTCCAGCACCCGCTCCACTGTCAGCTCGTCGAAATACAACCGATCACACTCATCAAAGTCCGTCGACACTGTTTCAGGGTTCGAGTTAATGAAAATTGTTCGGTGCCCCAGTCGGCGCAGCGTCCGCAGCACCTGCACCCCGCACCAGTCAAACTCTACCGAAGACCCTATACAATACGGCCCCGAACCAATCACCAAGATCGTACGCGCAGTCCCTGTCATCTACTTTGGCAGCGAGAGAAGTAAAATTATCTGCAGCATCCTAAGCCAAACTCCCCCCCCCCGCGAGCCAATTTCCCTTAATTTTCCTTTCATCTAGAATTGCCAACCTCTCCTTTTCCTCTATAAATCACCCATCATTTCCCACCGGCGAAGCCAACCGCTTTCGCTCACTACGGAAAATTTGAAGCCCAAGCACCCGTTCCCAAAACGCTTTTTCATTCTGGTGGCTCCTTTCTCAGCCGTCATATGTAGTCTTCCCTTCTTATGGAGCAAGCAGCCTTCCTCGGCGGCGCTATGACCCTCTTCAGCCTCCTCACCGTGGCGGTCGTCGTGTCTGACCTTTGCCGACGGGCTGGGTTTCCGTTCGCGGTTGGGCTGCTGGCGGCGGGGGGCCTGCTGGGCGGTGGCTTGCAGTTCCTTGGTGCTATCGACCAGCTGCAGTTTGTCTTCTCGCCCGAGCTCGTCTTCTACGTCTTCCTCCCCACCATCATTTTTGAGTCCGCCTACCAGCTTGACTTTCGACAGTTTCGGCGCGTCCTCCCCGAAGTCTCACTCCTCGCCACCCTCGGTCTTGGCCTTTCCGCCCTTGTCATCGCGCTCGGACTCAGCACTTTGTTGCAGCTCGACTGGGGCGCCGCCCTCATCTTCGGCGTGCTCATTTCCGCCACTGACCCCGTTTCCGTCCTCGCCATTTTTAAGGAACTCCGCGTCCCCAAGCGCCTCTCCACCATCGTCGAAGGCGAAAGCCTCATCAACGACGCCACCGCCCTCGTCATCTTCGGCGTACTTATTAGCCTCTACGTCGACTCCACCCTGACCATCACGCCCCAGACCGCCCTGGGCCAGGCAGGCGCCCTCATCGCCGTCATCGTCCTGAGCCTCAGCGTCGGGGCCATCCTCGGCTGGCTGTTCAGCGCCGCCATCAGCCGCACTGGCCAGCGTGGGGTCCAGCTCACCCTCAGTCTCATTCTCGCCCACCTCACCTTCATCCTCGCCGAAGGCTTCCTGCATATGTCTGGCATTCTCGCCACCATGGCCGCAGGCATCATCGTCGGCAACGTCGGCGTTCGGCGTCTGCACGAGCAAGAGCGCCAACAGTTTGACGGCATCTGGGACTTCATGGGCTTCGTCAGCAACAGCCTCGTCTTCTTGCTCCTCGGCGTCCGCCTCGCCCAGATCGACCTCTTCGGCAACTGGCCCATCTTGCTCGTTTCGATCGTCATCACCCTGTTTGTCGCCCGCCCCATCAGCGTGCTCAGCGTCTTCGGGGTCAGCAACCGCCTCCGTCGCCCTCACCACCGCACCCCGCTGGCCACCCAGAGCATCATCATCTGGGGCGGCCTGCGCGGCACGCTGTCCGCCGCCGCCGTCTTGCTCATCCCTGACACCTACCCCTTCGCCGAACCCCTGCAAATCATGACCACTGGCGTCATCGGCGCCAGCTTCTTCCTCAACGCCACCACCATGAAGTGGCTCCTAAAAAGGCTCCACATCACCGACTTCACCCTGTCGGAGCGCATCCAGCAACTCGAAGCCGAAATCCTCATCGACGAAGCCGTCGTGCGCCAGCTCGACCGTATGCACCAGCGCAAATTCATCCCCACCCCTGTGCACCAAAAACTCAAAGTCGCCTACGAGCAAAAAGAAGTCGACGCCGTTCTCCGTTTAAGTGAAATCCAAGAAAAACTCAGCCGCCGCGGCACGCGTGAGATCGAAAAAATCCTGTCCTACCACGCTCTGGGCATCGAGGGCCAAACCTACCGCCAACTCTTCGACCGCTACGAGATCTCCGAGCAACGCTACCTCGTCCTTGTTGAGAGCATCCTCCGCCAGCGTGAACGCCTCGAAAGAGACGAACTTCCACAAGAGCGCCAGTCCAAAGCTAAATTTGCCCCCGTCATCCCGCAGTCCTGTCAGTGGGCACCTACCACCCTGTGGGGCATCCCGCACCGTTGGTGGGTCGCCCGACGCGACCGCCTCATCCGCGAACGGCTCCAGCACTACCGCGCCCGCAAGATCGCCAGCAACGACGTCATCGAAGAATTCTCCGAGCTCCTCGCCAACCAAAATTTCCACATCGAAGCCAAGATCATCCAGAAAATCATCAACCGCTACCGCAAGTGGAACCGCAACGCCGAACGCAAGCTCCAAGGCATCCGTGGTGCCTTCGCTGACGTCGCCCATCAGGCCGAAATCCAAATGGCCGAGCACTCCTGCCTGCAAAAAGAAATCCGCATCGAAGAAGACTTCTACCGCAAAGGGCTTATCTCCGCTCGGGTCCACCGCGACCGACAGACCGACATCGCCCAGCGCGTCCGCCGCAACCTCCGCCGCTGACAGGTCACACCACACGGCCCGCAGCCCCCTACTCTACCGCCTCTTCTTCGGTGATGATCTGCCACGACACACTTTTTTTCAGTCGCCCCCGCGGGATGGTAAAGCCCGCCGCCTTCACGTGCCCCCCTCCGCCAAACTGCTCCGCCAGCGCTTTGACATCCACGTCATCACGCCGCGTCCGCAGCGACCCCTTCACATTGCCTTTTTCATCTTCCGACAACACCACGCTATATTTCGCCTCTGGCAGCGAATTCACATAGTCTATCACCCCCCCAAGGTCAGACCGCTGCGCCCCCAGCGACTCATACTCCGATCGGTGCACCCCCACGATGGCCGCTCCCTCCTCCGTCACGTGCAGATCCGTCAGCACCTGCCCCCACAGTTTCAAGGTTCGAAATGGCCGCGTATGAAAAATATGCTGCGCTATCTGGCGCACCGCCCCCCCCCGCCGCACCAGCGCCGCCGCGTCCGCCAGCACATGCGGCTGGGTGTTTTGGTGCATGAAGGCCCCCGTGTCGGTGTATATCCCCATCAGCAACGCTGTCGCTATCTCAGGCGTGATCGTCGCCCCCAGGCCCCGCAACACATGGTAGATTATCTGCGACGCCGACGCCGCCTCCGTCACGACCAGGTTCACATCCCCGAAATCATCATTGGATGGATGATGATCAATGTTCACCCGTCGGTGCGCTTCTCCCGTCAAGATTTCAGGGTGCGCCTCATGCAACCGCGTCATATACTTCGACCCACAGTCAACGATGCACACCGTGTCCACAGCCGCCATGTCGGGCACCTTCACCACGTCCGCCGCCCCCGCAGCAAACGCAAACGCCTTCGGCACCCCGTCCTTACAGCAAGGCGTCACACGGTGCCCCAGACTCCGCAACCCCAGTGTCAGCCCCAGCATCGACCCAATAGCGTCCCCATCTGGGTTGGCGTGCGTCACCACAAGGATGTGCCCCGCCTCATCCAGAGTCGCCTGCAGCTCACTCAGCCAGGCTTCCGTCAGTTGTTGCACGATCGGGTTCGAGATGTCCGTCATAGTTGGGAGGAGATAGAGTGCGTTTGACAAAGCAAACTTAGATTTTATTTTTATCTATTTTTTTATATTTGTCAAACACTCTCCCCCCTTTTTTCAGTCTACTCGTCCAGCGACCCCAGCCACGTCACCCAGTCCGCCTGCTCCAGTGGCGTGTTGTGCCCCCCGTCGGGTATTTCCAGCGTTGTCACACTGTGCCCCGCCTCTATCAACCGCTGGGTGATCAGGCTATTGGCTCGGTGCGAGATCGTTCGGTCGGCTGTCCCCTGCACCACCAGCAAGTTTTGCGGCGTGCTGGGCTCAGGCGCGACATATATGTTACTATTCCACGCTGGGGCCAGCGCCAGCACCTGCGTCAGCACAGGGTCAGAGCTCTGCGCGTCCAACAGCGCCGCGTGCAGCACCGTCCGCCCCCCCGCCGAAGCCCCCACCAGATACACCCGATCCGTGCGATATTTCGCCTGCGCGTGCTGCGCCAGCCGCCGCAGGTTTTGCCCCCCCGCTTGCTCATAGTCCGTCGTGTCAGGCGTCAGGTACACCCAGTTTTTTGCCTGCAAATGATCTTTCAGTCGCCGAAACGTCCCCCCATAAATGTCATCGCGCATCCCCTGCTCACGGCGCCCCCCTGCCTCATGCATATAGATCACCACCCCGCTGTAAGGCTGACTCGGCGGCGTGATCGCATTGTACCGAAACGGCTCCGTCTCAAACCCCCTCCGCACTGATTCACCCCAGTACGTATCCGTTAAGAATTCCGCCCCCCCCGACTCAAAGTCACTCGGCGAATTTTCTAAGATCGACACCTCCAGTTCGTCATACCGCTGCGCTGCAGGGTCGCCACCACACCCCACCAGCCCCAGCAGAAGAGCCACCCCCAGCCACATTCGTCCAGCACCAGTCAGCATATTTCGGTTCATCCCCCTCATCATGCCCATTTTTGCCCCCGTGCCAAGTCTGAAGCCCTCCCACCCAGCTCATATAGACAACCCCTACCACTCGTCCTACACTATCACTACTTATGAAAAAACGCATTCTCGTCACTGGCGGCGCTGGCTTCATCGGCTCCAACTTCTGCAACCTCCTGTCAGAGCACTACGACCTTACCGCTCTTGACTCGCTCTATCTGGGCGACCCCGCCAACCTCACCCCCGCCACCCACTTTGTTAAAGGCGACTGCACCCAGCCCAGCGACCTCGCCCAGTGTGGTGACCAGTTTGACGCCATTGTGCACCTCGCTGGCACCAGTTCCGCCCCCATGTTTAATGGCGACAATTTCGCCTGGGCCTACCAAAACGCCATCAGCAGCTTCTGCCAAGTCCTCGAATTCGCCCGCCGCTGTGGGGCCCAACGCGTGCTCTACGCCTCCACGTCTTCGCTCTACGGCAACAACCCCATCCCCCTGCTGGAGTCCCAAGCCGTCCGCCCCCCCAACCACTACTCCGTCACCAAATTCTGCTACGAGCTCTGCGCCGAGTGCTACCACCGTGTCTACCCCCAGCTCGACATCATCGGCTTCCGTTTCATGTCCATCTACGGCCCCAATGAAGAAGCCAAAGGCCAATACGCCAACATGATCTCCCAATTCGTGTGGGACATCGCCCGCGGCCTCCCCCCCGTCATCTACGGCGACGGCGACCAGTTCCGCGACTTCACCAACGTCCGCGACATCATCCAAGCCCTCCAGCTCAGCATTGAGCACCCCACCCCCCTCGGCACCCCCGTGTTTAATATCGGCCGCGGCCAGAGCACCTCCTTTAATGACATCTTCACCGTCATCCAGCAGCAGCTCCAGTCCGACATCACCCCCATCTACATACCCAACCCCGTCAAGGAAGGCTACGTCAAAGGCCAACACGCCGACATCAGTCTCATCTCACAGACCCTTGGCTACGCCCCCACCGTCGAGCTCACCGACGGCATCGCCCAGATCATCGACACCCTCGACCTTGGCCGTATCAAAGAAACCAGCTCGGACCTCATCCGCCACCAGTACCAGTAAATCCCCCCCTCATTTATGATACCGCCCCCCACGGCGGATCATCACCGCCCGATACACCTGCTCTGTCACCATCAGTCGGGCCAGGTCGTGCGTCCAGACCATTTTCCCCAGCGATAGTCGGCTCTCACACGCTGCCTTCACCGCCTCACTCAGGCCATTCGCCCCCCCGACCACCAGACATACCGCCCCCCTCTGTTCAATTTTTTTATACATAAATTCACTCCACTCCACACTCCCCATCTGCGTCCCCCGTTCATCACACGCCACTCTGTGGGCCGCTATTTTTTCCAGTTTTGTGAGTATCCGCTCTCCCTCCCGCTCCGTGTTGACGCGCTCATCACGGTTTCCTTCTGGCGCCACCACCACGTGCTGCAGCTCGACCCCGTGTTGTATCTTTTTCCATAATTTCTCCTCCCACGCAGTCACATCCCGTGGTTTTCTGACCGAGACAATATACACTTTCATCATCTACAGCTTGCCCCACCCCATGCCCCTACGCAAATCCATCTTCGCCCTCCTTATTGCCTCCTTGCTCAGTGGTTGCTTCGGCTCGGGTGACGACACCCCCACCAGCACCACCAGCAACCCCGACCCCACCACTCCAGCCACCGGCAACACCGTTTATCTGCCTCAGTCTTTTACCCTCACCAGCCAGCCCCAGACCATCTCCCTTCCCGCCCACTGGACGCTGATGGACGAATCCAACGAAAAATCCTTCCTCGCCAAAGGCCTCGAAGGCTCACTCGTCATCCTCCCCAAAGTCCGTAAAGAGCAAACCGTCACCGACCTCATTCAAGGCGCCACCGCAGGCTTCCACTTCGCCGAGCCCCTCGGCCCCGACTCATTCCAAGGGCAAGAGTCAGCCACCTCCCCCCTCCGCTACTACCAGCTTCGGCAGCTGCAGTCCCCCACCCAACCCATCGACTTTCTGGCCAGCTGCAGCGTCACGGTGCCCACCGCCGTCAGTTTCTGCCAGCAAGCCCTCAGCAGCTGGCAACTGCAATAATTCTAAAATTTCCGTTAGACACCCCCCCCCCGCTCAGATACAGTCACCCTCGCGTACCCAGCTGCAGGGTTTTCCCGCAGTCCATTCATCTCCTGTGAGGCGCTATGGCGGAGTGGTTACGCAGAGGCCTGCAAAGCCTTGTACCCCGGTTCGATTCCGGGTGGCGCCTCCACCTTTACTTGGTTCACATTTTTTCGGGGCCCAGCTGCACACTTCAGCCCCCTGCTGAAGTCGTTTGACAGCCCCCGCCCCCCCGTTTAGTTTCCCCCACGAAATCACCCCCCCACTTCATGCCTATTATCAAATCCGCCAAGAAACGCGTCCGCCAGTCAGAGAAACGACGCAAACGAAACTTAGTCATCAGCCGCGGCTACAAAGCCCTCATTAAGGAGGTCAAATCTCTCGCCGACGACGGCAAGCACAAAGAAGCCCGCGAGCTCTACCCCCAAGCCCAAAAAGCCATCGACGTCGCCGACAAAAAAAATATCCTCCACGGCAACACCGCCGCCCGAAAGAAGTCAAACCTCGTCAAATACCTCAAAGCTGCCGCAGGCGTGAGGTAAATCCCGCTCGCTCTCTTACGGCAAACTATACATTGAGTAATCAACACACCGTCACTCATCTGACGGTGTTTTTGTTTACACGGCTTTTCTGTCCGCCCAGACACTCATCCCCACCAGCCACACCACCCCCAGCACTATCCACACATCCGCGAGGTTAAACACCGGCCACCACCCCACCGCGATCATATCCACCACCGCCCCATCCAGCAGGCGGTCAACTCCGTTGCCCACCGCCCCACACAGCACCGCGCTATACCCCCACCGCTCCCATTCGGGCAGCGTCTGCGTCACCAGCATCCAGAGCAAGTACCCCACCACCAGCGGGATAAACACCCCCAGCACCCCCCCAGGCACAGGCAGGCTGAAGGCCACCCCCGTGTTATACGTCAAATACCAGCTCAGCCACTCGGGCACCACGACCACCGCACCCTTGCTGGTCAGCGCGGCCACCGCCCACCACTTCGTCCCCCAGTCAAGGGCCAGCCCCAGTCCGATCATTAGCCAGTGTTTGAGCCTCATTCCACTGCGAAATCAGGCGGTATCCCCATATGGTCAAAGAGAAACGACGCTATCCGTCGAAATGTCACCGCCGCCGTGTCGGACCCCCACGGCGAGGTTTTGGTGTAATCAAATTTCACCAGCACCACAAACTGCGGGTCTTTCACGGGCCCAAACCCACCAAAACTGGCAATCGTCGTCCCCACCCCGCGCAGCGCCCGCCCGTTTCTATACGTCTGCGACGTGCCCGTTTTCCCCGCTACGTTGTACCCTGGCACTTGGGCCTTCTCCGCATACCCACTCTGCACAGACGTCAGCAACATCGCCTTCGTTTGTTGATACGCCTCATCGTTGATCACCTTCCGCACCACCCGCGGGTTTTTCACTTCTTCCCGCCCATCAGGGTGAATCAGTTTCTCTATCAGGATCGGCTCCATCAGGTCACCTCCATTCGCCAGCGACGCAAACGCCATCACCATCTGCAACGGCGTCACCGAAACTCCCTGGCCAAACCCACGGGTGATCAGCTCCGTCTCGTCCCACGTCTGCCAGTGTTCGAGCCGCCCACCACTTTCCCCATCCAGCGGGATGTCCGTCGGCTCCCCAAACCCCCAATCCACCAGATATTTATGCCACAGCTGCGAGCCCATTTTTTTTGTCACATAAGCAATCATCGTGTTGCGTGACTTGATCAACCCCGTCACGATCGTCGTCAGCCCCGCATAGATGTTATCCGCATTCCGAATACGGAAATTCGCCACCTCGATCGGCCCATCATCATCATAGAGTGTCCGCGGCGTAATCTCATTACTGTTTATCCCCGCCGCCACCGTCAGCGCCTTCATCACCGACCCAGGCTCATACGGGTCAGTAATGATCTTATTACGGAAAACATCTGGCCCCCACGTGTTGTAGTAACGAAAATATTTTCCCTCATTTTCGATCGTCGGTATCCGCCGATTAAAGGTCTGGTCTTGCGCGTTGGCCTGCGCCTGCTCGGGCGAGATCTCATACCGTTGGTACGCCCGCGCAAACTCATTCGGGTCAAAGCTCGGCGCGTGCGCCATCGCGAGGATTTTTCCTGTTTTTGGTTCCACCACCAGCACCTGCCCACTATCGGCTTTGTACCTATCCACCTCATCTTGGAGTATCCGCTCCACCTCCCCCTGTATCATCCGATCGATCGACAGCACCACGTCCACTCCATCTTCCGCTTGCTCTATCCCCAGCGACCCACCCGCCGCACTGATGAACTGATTATCCGCATTCGTCGCCCCAAATATATGCCCCTCATTCCCTTTCAGCTCTTGATCAAACCGCTCTTCTACGCCGTACTGCCCATTCCCCGCATGGTCCACGAACCCCACTATCTGCGACGCCAGTTCCTTCTCGGGGTAATACCGCCAGTGCTCATCCGCCAGCACCACCCCCCGCAGCATTCGTTTATAGCGCTCATCCTGCTTCAGGTTTTCTATACGGTCTGACACCTCAGGTATGATTTTCTTTATCACCTCTATGTACCGCCGCGGCCGCCGCCGTATGTTATATTTTATGTCATCCGCCTCTTGATTCAGCAACTCTGAGAGCTGCTCCGCCACCACGTCACGGTCTTCCACCTCGGTCGGGTTCACCCAGACAGAGTCTACGTCAATGTACACCCCCGCCAGCCCCAGCTCAGACACCTCCTGCAAGCGCGACGCCGCCACCTCCGTGGCTATCACCGCCTTGCGCACCTCCACCTCAGTCAATATCCGCTCCAGCTCCTTCGCATACGCGCTGATCGCCGTTCGTTCCGTGTCCGACCACTCTGATTGATCTATCTTGATCTCACACCCATCTATCACCTCACAGTGCGCGTGTATCAGTAAGGGCGCCAGCAGCTCCGCCACCGCCCGCGGGTCACCCCGTTCTTGCTCGCTCAGGTCTTTATTCGGGTCAAACTTCGGGTAATTGATCACCACCGGGTCCACAAACAGCATCTTGAGCGTGTTGTTGGTCGCCAGCGGGGTCAACTCGTCCGACAGTCGATTTTTTTTCACATAGATCTTCCCTCGCCGCGCCGGCAGGATAGACTTATTCAAATGCTGCTCCTTCGCTTCCGCCAGATATTGCTCATGGTCCAGCACCTGCAGCTGAAACAGCCGCACCCCAAACACCGCCACCACCCCAAGGAAAAACCATCGGAGAAAGCGAATACGCGACGGCGGGAGGGAAGCACTCATATATCACCGCGGAGTATAGAACCCCACTCCCACGGGGCAAGCATTCTCTCTGCTTGAGGATGAAAACATCATCAAACCTTTCCTCAGACTTTTTTCTCCACACTTTCTCCGCTTTTTCAGTTTTTCCCAGAAGGCTTTTCCCGCAGCACATACTGCCGATACAACCCCTCCAGCGCTTCTTTCGCCATGTGCACCGCCTCGGTTATCAGCTGCCGATAGTGGCGTATCTGCCGATACAAATCCTCTATTTGGTGGGCTTTATACTCCCCCCGCCCCCGCACTCGCTTCACTTTGATCTGCAACTTCTCTATCTGCCTCGTCAGCTCAGACGTAATCTGCGCTATCTGCTCCTCCACTGGGGGTATCACTACCACCTCTTCCACCTTTCGTCGCCCCAGCACCCCCGCCACACTGTCTGAAAAAAGCCCCAAAATCCCCCCCTTCCCTGGTGCGGCTCCTGCATCTCCACCCGTTGTTACGTCCGCTGGAGCACTCTCCCCAACGATCTCCCCCACCCGCTCCGCACTCTCCCCCAAGCTCTCCCGCACTCCACTCCCTTTCGCAGGTGCCCCCCCCAGCGACTGCGAGACACTCTCTATCCCCCCTGGCGCCGCTGGCATACTTTCAGACATTTCATCGTTATTATACCCCCTCTCTGCCTACAAAACAATCCACCACACATTCAAAAAACATTTCACAAAAATCTTCCAGAACATTTCGCCATTGCCAGCCCCACCCCACCCACGATATACTTTCAGCCGACGCCCCTATAGTTCAACGGATAGAACGGCGCCCTTCTAAGGCGATAATCCAGGTTCGATTCCTGGTGGGGGTACCACCCGCAACATCATTCACTCGCCAGCAGCGGTGGTTTTTTGCTATACTACCCAGATGCAATCCACCTCATCCTCCTTCCTCGAAGGCTTCGACCTCTTCCTCAGCTTCCCCGTCTGGGGGCTGGCCATCGTGGTTTTCTTTGTCAGCATCTTTGTTTCGGGGCTCATTTCGCGCCTTTTCACCCGCGCGCTGCGCTCACGCGCCACCCGCACCATCAACCCCGAAGGCATCATCCTCGTCGAGCGGTTCCTGTCCGCTGGTGTGGTCCTCCTCGGCTTGGTCATCGCGCTGGCCATCGTCGACATCGACATCACCACTCTGGTCGGGTTCCTCTCCCTGGGGATAGGTTTCGCCTTCAAAGATCTCCTCTCAAATTTCATCGGCGGCATCGTCATCCTCACCCAGCACAAATTCAAAATCGGCGACCTTGTGCGCATCGGTGAGCATCTGGGCCATATTACCGAAATCGAAGCCCGCACCACCCAGATCCGCTCCCTCGACGGGACCGATTTCATCATCCCCAATGCCGAGATGCTCACCGCCACCATCCAAAACATCACCGCCAACACCTTTCGGCGGATAGACGTCCAAGTCGGCGTCCACTACAGCTCCGACCTCCCCAAAGTCGTCGAATACACCCGTCAGATCGTCCAGGCCCACCCCAAAGTCGTCGACCAGCCAGCCGTGGCCGTCCTCGCGACGCGTTTCGGCGACAGCGCCATCGACCTCGAGGTCAGATTCTGGATCAACTCCACCGACTCCTTCCCCGTCATCAGGTCAGAAGTCATCCAAGCCATAAAAACCGCCTACGACGCCAAAAACATCACCATCCCCTTCCCCATCCGCACCCTCGCCCTCGACGCCTACGACCAAAACCTCGCCCACACGTGTCACTACGCCCCACTGGTCGTCCCCCCCAGCGCAGCACCTGCCCCCGCCACCGCTCCTACTCCCCCTTCTCCCACTCCTGCAAAGTAAACTTGCCCCCATCCCCCCGACTGCCTACATTCTCCTTCGCTACTTCATAGCTCGTGCCAAAGTGGCGGAATTGGTAGACGCGCACGTTTCAGGGGCGTGTGTCTTCGGACGTGAGGGTTCGAGTCCCTCCTTTGGCACCACTCATACAGTCACTACTTCCCATGTGGCTTTTTTTGCACATCACGTTCCCTGCTCTCAAACAGCATATGCACTCCCCAGCAACTCTAGCAGCACCACATCATGCAGCTGCCCTTGTTTTTCGACGTGGTCACGCATCACCCCCACCGTGGCAAAGCCCACTTTTCGCAGCAGGTTCCCCGAAGCCTCATTTACCACAAAATGCTCCGCCACCACCTTCCGCAAACCAAATTCCCCAAAGCTATACTCCAGCACACGGTTGAGCGCCTTGGTCATCACGCCTTGTCGCTGGTGCGCCGGCCCCAGCCAATACCCCACCTCCGCACGGTCTAGCCGCAGCGCTTGGTCACGACGGCGAATGTCATGCAACCCAATCATCCCTATTAGTTCACCATCGAGGCAAATTTTCCAAACCCGCTCTTTGCTCGGCCCCACCCGCAGCACCCAGTCAAAGTACCCCGCCGTCTCATCCACTTTCTTCGGCGGCGTAAAGGTCACGTGCGCACAGATTTCAGGGTAAGTACTCAGCAACATAAACGCCCCCATCGCGTCTTCATGCGTGATCGGGTCTAAGCTCAACCGCTCATCTATCGGCAACGAAGGGAAAGTCATGTTTTGCATTTTAAGGAAGCATTTTTTCCGTTTATCACGCTCTTTACTTCGTTCTGTTATCCCCCCCCCACACTCCCCAGCCAGTCCCCACACTGCGCTTGGTGCAGCAGTAAGTGATCCACCAGCACCAGCATCGTCATCGCCTCCAGCACAGGCACCACCCGCGGCACAATAATCGGATCATGCCGCCCTTGCACCGCTATCTCCACGGTTTCCCCCTGCGCATTGACGGTAGTCTGCCTTTGGCTGATCGAGCTCGTCGGCTTGACCGCCACCCGAAACCACACCCGCTCCCCCGTGCTTATCCCCCCCAGCACCCCTCCGTTGGCATTCCGCTCTGTGCCTATCCCCATTTCCGTCTGCACAAAAGGATCATTCGCCGCACTCCCGGGTTTCCCCGCCAACCCAAACCCTTCCCCCATCGCAAAACCCTTCGTCGCCCCCACACTCAGGCACGCTCGGGCCAGATCCCCCTCCAGTTTCCCAAAGGCAGGACTCCCCAACCCCACCGGCACTCCCTCCACGCGCACCTCCACCACCCCGCCCGCACTGTCACCCGCAGCCTTGAGTGCCTGCACCGTGGCCAGCGCCTGGTCATACCCCGCACGGTCCCCCATCCGTAACGGGTTTTCTTCTATAAATTCCCGCTCACACCCCGCATACTCCACCCCCGCTACCGCCTGCGTAAACCCATACACCTCCCCCCCGCCCGCTCGTCGCCACACTTGCTGGGCGACCGCCCCGCCTATCACCCGCGCCACCGTTTCACGGCCACTGCTGCGCCCCCCCCCGCGATAGTCCCGCACCCCATACTTTTGCTGATACGTGTAGTCACTATGCGACGGCCGATACACATCCTTTATGTCACCATAGTCCTTACTGCGCTGGTTCGTGTTCCACACCACCACACTGATCGGGTGCCCCGTCGTCACCCCGTCAAACACCCCCGAGAGTATCTCGCACTGGTCCGCTTCACTCCGCGGCGTCGTCAGGTCACTTTGCCCAGGTCGCCGACGGTCGAGGAAAGGCTGTATCACACTCTCATCTAAAGCAATCCCTGGCGGACAACCGTCTACCACCACCCCTATCCCCCGCCCATGGCTCTCCCCCCAGCTGGTTATCCGAAACAGTCGCCCAAAAGTATTCATCACCACAGAGCATATGGTTTTCTTTCCAATCAGAAATTATTTTTTCCCTTCTTTTTCTATGAAGGAATCATAAGCATCCGCCAAATTTTTAGGGAAATCTAAATTTTCAATGTGAATTTCAAAAAAAGCCACCGCATTATAAAAAATTTTATACATTTTATCAGAATTTTCTAATGACTGTATCCCGTCTAAAAATTTTTTTCTAAACTGTAATAACCTCTCATCATTTACTACAGATTTATAAAACAATGGAACAATTTTTTCATTTAAAAAATCATTTTCTTCGCCCCAAGGAAATTGATTACATTCTTTTTTTTCAAATTTTTCTAAACAATCATCTATTGCAGACATCTGTAGCAACACAACTTCTAAATTCAAACCCATAATTCCCAACGGATTAACGACATCATTTTTCAAGATTTTTTCATAATCCAAAAAACTACCATCAGCAGATTTTACTGGGGCTGCTTCTTCACAAAGAATAATCGCACAATCAAGATCACTCTCCTCTGAAAAATACCCTTTAGCATAAGATCCAGTCAAACATATTCCTGCAATTTGGGGATATTCAGCCTTCAACGTATTCAATAAAGATATTAAGTTCTCATAGAGAGCGTCTTCTTTTATTTTCTTTCCAATTTCTGGAAAAACTTCAAACACTTTTCTTCGCTCATCTCCAGTTAATTTTTCCCAAAATTCATCAAAATTATGAGGATTACCCCAAAAATTCTTTACCTCATTATCATTATTATTTTCCAAAACTTCTAACAAATCAGAAAGATTTTCCATCTTTCTATTATAGCATCTTAAAAAAATAAATCCTACCCCTCCCCCAGCTTCGACTTTTGGTCTTCCAGCGCCAACGCCTCCACCACCTTGTCGAGGTTCCCGTCCAAGATCGACGGCAGATTACTGAAGTTCTGGCCAATGCGATGATCCGTGACCCTATCCTGAGGAAAATTATACGTCCGCACCTTGTCTGACCGATCCCCCGACCCAATAGACGCCAACCGCTTCTCGCCCAGCGCTTGGCGACGCTTCTCTTCTTCGATCGCAAACAGCCGCGACCGCAGCACCCCAAAGGCCTTCTTTTTGTTCTTCAGCTGCGATTTTTCGTCCTGACACGTCACCACCATCCCCGACGGCTCATGCGTCAGCCTCACCGCCGAGTCCGTCGTGTTGACAGACTGTCCACCGTTTCCCGACGCACGAAACACATCCACCCGCACATCATTCGGGTCAATGTCGATCGCCTTTTCTTCCACCTCTGGCATCACCACAACGCTGATCGCCGAAGTGTGTATCCGCCCCTGACTTTCTGTCGCAGGAATCCGCTGCACACGGTGCACCCCCGACTCATACTTCAGCTTCCCATACGCCCCGTGCCCTATCACCTGAAATATCCCCTCCTTCAGCCCCCCCGACTCATTGGGCGACGTGCTCATCAGCTCATGGCGGAACCCCAGCTTCTCCGCAAACCGCAATATCATCCGCGAAACCTCTTCCGTAAACAGCGCCGACTCATCCCCCCCCACCCCCGCTCGCACTTCTACGATCGCATTGTTGTCATCTATAGGGTCAGTCGGGATCAACGCCACCTTCAGCTCCTCCGCCAGCTTCGGCAGCTGACCCTTCGCTTCCTCCAGTTCCATTTTGGCCAGTTCCCGCATCTCTTCGTCTTTTTCTTGGGTCAAGATCTCCTCCGCATCCACCTTCCCCGCCCACGCTTTCAAGTACCCCTCCGCCAGCACATACTTCGGCTCCAGCGCCTTGCGTTGCTGCCCGAGGCTGATCACCCGCTCTTGGTCGCTGTACACACTCGGGTCAGCCAGCTGGGCTTCTATTTCCTTCCACTCGGCTACGACGGCTTGGGCTTTGTCTTGCATCTGGGTGAGCCTACCCCCCAAACCCCAGTTGACAAGCCCACCCCCTCTCAGGCAATATTTACTCCCTACGTTCACTTGCCTCCACTTGGTCGTCAGGGCACCTCTCAGTTTTGTCGATCTTTGCGGCCGAGGCAGTGTATATTGATTATTTTCAAGCACACTCCCTCACTCTCTTTCTAACTTCTTCAGTGTTCTTTTGAGCAATGCAACCCTACTTTCGGGGGTGTTTGGCTTTGACGTTCGGCTGCGAAGTCTGACGAGTGCGTTCTCGGTGCGGTCTCTTTTGGGGCACCGGTCAACCCTTCCCCACGACCAACTAAACATAACTGCAAAACAGTTGAACCCTAAAGGTGTTGCGAAAGCCGCTTCGGACTTCCTCGCTTCACTGCGACAGCCTGCTTACGCTATGGCTGCCTAAATCTTAGTTGAGCTTCGCTCCTAAGTGGTGTCAGAGTGCGGAGTCTAATGCCTTCCTCCCGCTCACCGACATCATATTTCTGAAGACATTCGGTATAGCAATGGTGTGCGACTGACCTTGCTGTACTGTACTCTCAGTCCGCTGACATGGTGGCTTTTCGTTTCGTTTCTATCACCACGTCACCCCCCAAACGAAACTACGAACGTAGAGCTCTCAGGTTTCCCCGGGCGGACGCGGGTTCGATTCCCGCCACCTCCACCAACTCACATATGGAAACACTGATACACTCTCGCTGATCACAAAAAGAGGGATTTAGGGATGATTTTTTGCGACAGGTTCTCACGGAGTCTCTCGACCCCGTGAAGGTTCTGGAGTGAAAAAGCACCCCAAAGATCCTTTTTTGGTGGCGACTCTTTCTCAACTGTTTTCACCTCCTTTTGAGTTTATCAATGTTTCCATACCATTTATGAAAAAGATCCAGCCGTTTACGATCCTCAGCCGCGAGACGCTCATCGCTGGCCCCTACCTCCCCGTCGAGCGCCAGCACGTCCGCCTGCCCGACGGCCAGCTCACCGACTGGTTTGTGCACACAGGCGGCGACGTCGTGCTCGTCGTTCCCCTTCTGCCCGACGGGCGGGTGGTTTTGCAGCAGCAATACAAACACGGCCGGCGTGAGGTCATCACCGAAATCGTCGCCGGCATGATAGACCAGGGCGAAGAACCTCTCACCGCTGGCCAGCGCGAGCTCCGCGAAGAAATCGGCCTCCAGAGTACCGACTGGCAGCTCCTGCAAGTGCTTGCCGCCAACCCAACCGCCTCCATCATGCGCTACCACATCTACCTAGCGCAGGGCTGCACCCCGTGTGCCACTGGCACCCAATGGGACGCCGCCGAAGTCATCCACCCCCTCATCGTCCCCGACCTCCCCACCGCCACCCAGACCCTCCGCCAAGCCCCCCAGACCTCCGCCGCGGGGCTCCTCGCCGTGCTACTAGCACAGACACATCTAATGCCACAAATGTAACCGCTCCTGTTCGATCTTTTTCTTACGGAAAGCATGACGAAACGCCCGCGGCACAAAAAAGTGCGTCCCCTCTGGGAAGTCTTCCAGAGGCATTTTTTCAAATTCCGCCATCGTGGAGGTATGTTGCGATAATATTTTCGCCTGCGGATCATTCAGAAAGTAATGAAACGCAGGGTTACTAAAAGGATTAGGTGAACGCTGCAGCTGGACGATATGATACGGCTCCTCCGCCTCCACCACCTGCTTCAGCTTCTGCGCGTGGTCATACAGCGACCCATCTTTCACAGACATATACCCCCCAGAGTACCCCCACACCGTACTCACCAGCATCCACCCCAGCCCCCCAGCATACAGCGCATTTTGCAGCCACACCGTCGGCAACCGCCGCACTATCCCCCCCAGCCCATGCCCCGCCAGCAACCAGCTCGGCAACAGCAGCACCCGTGGCATCGCCAAAGGGAATACCTCAGGTGACAGACACACCCCCCACCCCAGCCCCGCCCCCCACCAGACCAGCAACACCACCCCATACGACCGCCCTACTTCCTTGCGGAGTACATCCAGCACACTCACCCCCACCCCACATAGCCACAGCCCTGCCAGCCATGGGCTCAGCAAGGCGCGTCCGCCATAGCTCAGCCCAAACCGCTGCGGCGTCTCCCAAAAAAGCTGCCGCACATATTCCTGCACCCCCGCCCAGCTCGGCATCACCCAGAAGTCCACCCCCACATCCCCAATAAAGTAACTACTCAGCATCGGCCCCCCCACCACGGCGGCCGTCACCCCCCACAGTAAGAATTTCCCCGACTGCGGACGATGACTCAGCAAAATCACCAGCAACACCACCCCCCACACCCAGCGCACAGGTGACCCATACAGCGCTACCCCTGCCATCACCCCCGCCAACGGCGCCCACCACCAGCCCGCTTGTGGTCGCAGCATCTGGGCAAAACTCCCCAGCGTCAGGAGTGCCAGCACCCAGTCCAACGGCAACGGCAGCGTCACCCGACTCACCAGCACCGCAGTCAGGCTCAGGCACACTACGCCCATCGGCGCCGCCCACACCCAAGGCGAACGCCCAAACGCAGGCGTCAGTCGCCCTACAAACCACGGCACCAGCGCACACACCACCACCCCCAACCCCGCCGACACCGACCGCAGCGTAAGCAAGCTCGGCGGCAGCACCCCGTGCCATTGCCCCAGCACCCAGCGCATATCTCGGTCAGGCTCCGCCAGCCAGTCCCCCCACTCCAGCGGTACCGTCACCATCTGCAGCGCCTCCAGCGCCAGTTTCGCGTCCGCAGGGCGAAACTCCCCCGCCCAGCTCCCCAGCCACGCAAACCGCAGCCCCACGGCTATCAACAGCAGCACCCCCACCCCACGCCAGTCCGTCAGCCATGCTTGCAACGCGAAACCAAAACGAGAACCACGCATCACAATTATCCAATTAGCGATCTAAATATCACCGCCAAACGTACCGCAGCCGTCCCCAGTCCGCAACGTTTTTGGTTGACCATTTTATTAAATAATTATAGAAAGAAAAAAATACACACAATTTATTATTAAATAGCAAAAAAGTGTGTATGCGCCTGCTGACCTTCTGTCTCATCCTTGGTGGTGTTTTCACTGGCACCGTGCTCAGTAGCCACCCCACCCAGCACGCCTTCGCCCGCAGCATCACCCCCCGTGACTTTCGGGTCTACGTCCGCCCCACTCCGTCTTATGGCCGCGCCGCCATGCGCCCCCAAGTCCCCCAGATCCAAGCAGGCCTCCAGTCCCTCCCCCGACACCTCTGGTCGAGTCTCGAGCACATCTGGCTCATGGGCCAACCCAGCGACACCCGCGCCCGCGCCAGCAGCCGCCAGATGATCCTGTACCTCCGCGAATTCACCAGCGGCCCCGAGCTCCAGCGCGTCATCACGCATGAGCTCGCCCACGTCATCGACGGTGGCTGGCTTGTCGGTCAGGGCCCACTGGACACTGACTTCCACGACCTCGGCGCAGGGGTGCGCCACGGCGACCCCAGTTTAGACTTCTACCGCCTCTGTTGGGTCAACGACACCCAGCGCAAACCCGAGTGTGGCCGCCACGCCTTCGTCAGCGGTTACGCCCAGCACAGCCCCTACGAGGACTTTGCCGAAACCCTCACCGCCTATCGGTGGGAGGGCCGAGCCTTCCGCCGCCGCGCCGTCACCGACCCACTCCTCAGGGCCAAGTACCACTGGCTCCGCCAGACAGTTTTCAACGGCCAAGAGTACGACACCGGCACCCCCACCGTGCTCGACCACACCGTGTGGGACGTGACACAGCTCGGCACCTAAAGTACAGTCCCCCCGATGATAGACCCCACCTGGCCCCACACCACCAAAGCCCAACACTGGGGCCGCTGGCTGGGCCGCCTCCCGGGGGTCGCAGCCATCTGGTGGTCAGGGTCGATCGTCCGTGGGCAGGGCACTCCCGCCTCCGACATCGACCTGTTTTTCGTCGCCCGCCCAGGGCGACTGTGCACGGCGCGCTGGTGGGTCACGGGCTGCTTGCGTTTACTCGGGCAGCTGGCCCGCCCGCACGACCACGCTGGCAAACTCTGCCCCAACCACTTCATCGCCCTCCCCCACCTCAATATCATTGAGACAGACCCCTACGCCGCCCAGCTCTTTTCCCACTGCGTGCCCCTGTCTGATCCACACGGCATCTGGGCCCATTGGGTCACGGCCAACCGTCCCTGGGTCGAGTCCCACGGCTACGCTTTTCAAGTGCCCGCCTCCGCCCCAGCAGCACTACCAGCATGGCGCCGCACTCGGCTGGGCAACTGGGTTGAGTCGCTCCTCCGCCGCCTACAAGTCTGGCAGCTCGACCGTCACCGTTCCCACCTCCCCCGCGGGGCCAAAGTCTGGATCACCGACACCGAAATCCGCCTCCACCCCCAGCCCAAAAACCAACCACATCCCCCCCAGCCCTAAGCCATGTCCACCCTCTTCTTTCTACTCGCCGTCCTCTCCCCCATCGGCTACTCCGTCCAGGGCACCATGCTCTCTGGCTTCGGGCGCCAGCTCAATGTCTGGACAGTTCTCTGGTGGCGGCACGTCTCCTTTTTCGTCACCTTTTTACCGTTTCTCTGGTGGGCCAGCTGGGGTGATTGGCAGGGCTTCTTGGCCGACCCCCGCGCCCTACTCGCCTACAGCGGTTCGCTCTTCACCGCCATCGTCTCCCAATACTGCGGCTACATGGGCGTTCGTTCCATCCCCGTGTCCCTTGGCGTCACGCTGAAGCGCGGCCTCGGCGCCTTGTGTATGATCGGCCTCGGTGCCCTCCTATTCGACGAATTCCTCCGCTGGCCCCAGTGGCTCATGGTCGGGGTCATTCTGCTCGGGGTCGGCACTCTGGTGCTCAGGAAAGAAGACTTCGCCCACCTCGACGACCAGTTTTGGGTCGGGGTCAGCTACGCCGTCGGCAGCGCCAGCCTCGCCGCGCTCAGCTTCGCCTTGATCGGCGAAGTCGTCAAACGCGGCCACAGCCCCTACCTCGTCGCCTACATCTGGGAATGCGGGATGCTCCTCCCACTCGCCGTGGTGCTGCTCGGCCGCTGGGCCATGGGGCAAGCCCCACTCGCCCCCACCACCACCCAGCAAAAACTCCAGATCGGCGGCTGGGCCAGCTGGACACTTCTCGGCACTGGGGCCTACATCATCGCCGCCAGCCTCGGCCCCGTCTCGGTGCTCGGCGCCATCGCCAACCTCTCCATCGTCAGTTCCACCCTCATCTCTTGGTGGCTCTACGGCGAGCGACTCTCTCTGCGCTCCCTCATCGCCATGGCCATCGTCGTCGCGGGTGTCATCGGACTAAAATTTCTCTAGGGAGTGTTCACAAATTGGTTTGAGAAGAAAGAAGAGAGATTTTTGAGCGAAAAATGGGCGCATATTTGCCGTCTTGATGGATCAAGGCAAAAATGCGCCACCATTTTGCAGCCAAAAAGATTCTTTTTTCACTCAAATCACTCCTTATATTTCAGTATCAACCTGTTTTTTCCAATTTGTTAACACTACCTAAAACTAAAAAGACCCCCTCCTGCGGAGGGGGGCTCACGAGTAACAATTTCAGCAAATACATCTCAACTAAAACGAGCGTGTCTACTGCTCACAGCTCAGCTGGTCCACCACCTCGACGGTGCGGCTACACACCTTCCCGCTGGCGGTCGACAGCGTGTACGTCGTCGTTTCCGCAGGGGTCACACTCATCACCCCTTTCAGCGGCACCCCCCCCACTCCGCTGATGCTCGCCGCAGCGTTCCCCTCCGCATTCCAGATCAGCTGCGTACTCTGCCCCTGCGCTATCTCTATGGAGGTAAACCCAATATCACACGCAGGTTCCACCACCACGCGCACACTACAGTTCACCCCCCCACCGACGTCCAGGCTATAGGTCGTCGTTTCCAGCGGGCGGATACTCGTCATCCCCGACGCTGTTACGTCCCCCACATAGGGCGAGATCGTACTCATGCTCGCCCCCACACTGTCCCACCCCAGCGCGATCGTGTCCCCATATCGGATCAACGTGTCTTGCGCCTCCAGCTGGCACGCATGGGTTTGGCTCACCCCCACCCCACGCACCCCCAGCGCCGTGACCGCTTGGCGATACGTCAGCATCTCCCGCACACTTTTCATCAGCACACTCTCGTGCTCGCAGTACCCAGGCTGATTGTCATTCTGCGTAATGAACGCCTGCACGATCGCCTCCGCATCCGTCTGCGCCTGCGCTCGCGCGGGGTTTATCACCCCATACGCATCACTAAAGTACCCCGACTCCCCATCTCCCTCCAGCTCACGTCGGGCCGCTTCTTTGCCCATGGTGTCCTCCACCCCACTGAAGTGATGGTTCACCACATCATTCACATACGTCTGCATCCGACTGGCAAAGTTCGCTGGCAAGTGGCACACCACATTCCCATCGTCATAGCATATCCCCGCTGGGTCTTCCATCGGGGCCGTTTGGTTGGGGTTGTCACCGTCGGTCACGGGGGGCACCGTCCCCACTATTTCTGCCACTATTTCGTCTTGCACTTCCCCATCCACGTTGTACTTCATCGTCCCCGTCACCCGCAGCTGCAAGGTCTGACTGGCCGCCATCGCCAGGTCCCCTCCCCCATGGGCTATCCCCAGACTCCCGATCGCACTCCCTTGGCCGTCACTCGGGTTGACCGTCCACAGCGAGTCCGTGTCCGTCCCCGAAGCGTACAGCCCCGTGTGGCCCAGCGCCACCCCCGTAAAAAACTCCGTATCACTCACATTCGCGACCAACTGGTGCGTGTTATTCTCGAAGTCCTTGCGCCACAGCGCCCCCTTGCCGTTGTTCGTGTTTGACATCACCAGCAACCGCCCGTCAGCGGCAAAGGCACAGTCCCCCCCGCGGATGTCCAGATTCAGCGACGTTTCCCCAAACGCCTGCCCCGTCTCAGGGTCAATCTGAAAAAACGTATCATTCCGACTATCCGCCGCATATATCCCATCTTGCGGGGTCAAGTCCAGGCACGGCACCCCGACATTCCGCCCCAGGTTCAGCGGCCCCACCACCGTGGTTTCATTCGTCCGCAGGTCAAGTTTCACCAGCGAGTCCGTCGCACTGTTGACCCCATACAGCGTCTTCGCGTCGGAAGTCAGCCCCAGTCCATACACTGCCGTCTGGCCGGTCATATCCGCCACATGGCTCGCCTGCCCCGTGCTGGGGTCCAGTTGATAAATCGCAGGCGGCGATGCACTGTTTACAAAATAAATCGGACTCCCAGTGAGCTGAACATCATATTGAAAGGTGACCACCTCATCAGGAGCCATCTCCCCCACATCCAGCGTGATCAAGCGCACCTTCTTGTCATTCACGCTTATGCTCCCCTTCGAAGTCACAAAACTCCCCTCGTCCAGCACCGTCCCCGCTGGGGCCGACTCCTCCAGTGTCACCGCCGACAGCGTGTCGGTCGTGTCATTGGTCAGCGTCACGGTGTATGTCAGCTCATCCCCCACCGTCAGCCCCCCACCGTTTTGGTCATGGTAAGAGTGCGTCACACTCTGCGCCTGGGCCGTGCCCCACAGCATCGTGACCAGCCATAAGTAAGAAAAATATTTGTACATAAGATTAAAATTAAGAAGTACATTTCATCGTAATGAAAATTATTTTTATTTTAAATAATCACTCTTCAGGCAAATTTCAGAAAATAGCAAAAGTACAAAGTTATTGACCAAGTGAAATCAATTTATAAAAATAGAATAAATGAAATCAATTTGGCAGCAAAACGTGATCAAGAGAGTAAAACAAGCCCCTGCAGGTCGTGTCGGTATTGTCATGGGCAACCCAGCCATAGACTTCTCTCCTACGGGTGAAATAATCCATGACACCCAAATCAATGCCTTCATTCAAGGGAGAAATTTCAATCAAGAAATCTCTGACACCCAGCACGCCATTTCCATGTGCCTCCCGATCGATATGCACAAAGAAACCAGCCAAAAAGTAAACCAACTATTTCAGGAAGGAATTTCAAACAGAAAAATAATTAATCGCCAGTCCGCCACTGTCGCAGAAATGGCCGACGAAGTTCAAACCCCCTACCACAAAGTATTTTCCCAAGAACTAGAAAAACTGAAAGACATTTACGTTTTCACAGAAACAAAACTCAGACACGCCTACAGCCACAAACTTAAAAATCTCACAGAAGATAAAAAAGCTATCGGCGATGACTTCCAACTTTTCGAGCGAGCCATCACTACTGAAGGTTCAAACAAACAAATGCACTGTGCTGGAGTCTACGCTTCAGTCTACGCACAACTCTACAAAAAAATGCTCGCAGGAAGTGAACCCTCTGCCAATGACTGGATAATAGGGTTCTGGTCAAAAGACCACAGCCGCACAGACCGTGAAACCGCCCTTTGGGGCAAACTAATCGCCAAATACCTCCTTGGGGTGAGAGCCCAAATAGAAAACATATTTGTTGATCACATCGAGGGAAGCGAAAAAATCTCACGACTAGGCACCTGCTCTGGAAATTACTGCGCCACTCGTTGACCCCCCACCCCAAAAAGCTGGTGAGCGATAGAGGACTTGAACCTCCGACCTCCTGCGAGTCAAGCAGGCGCTCTAGCCAACTGAGCTAATCGCTCGTCACCAGTTTGGGGCCGCACGATTGTGCGTCAGGCACCTGGGCGAGTCAAGCAAAAAATTTCCCCTCCCCCCGCCAAAGCCTATGCTGACCACCGACTCCCCATGCCCACCCTGCAGCACATCGGCTTCATCATGGACGGCAACCGCCGCTGGGCCCGCGCCCAGGGCCTCCCGCCCGAGGTCGGCCACCGCCAAGGGTTCGACCGCCTTCACGAGGTCATAGACACCAGCTTCGACGCTGGCGCCACCACGCTCAGCTTTTACGCTCTCTCCACCGAAAACCTCACCAAACGCTCCCCCGCCGAACTCCAGCACCTCTTCACCCTCTTCGCCGAGTTCAAAAAACACCTCGACCTCTGCCACCAGCAACAGATCCGCGTCCATCACCTAGGGCACACGCGCGGCCTCCCTCTCAGCGTCACCACCACGCTGTCACTCCTCACCAGCCAGACCCAGCACTACACCGACCGCCATCTGTGCCTCGCGCTCAACTACGGCTCCCATGACGAGCTCCACCGCGCCGCCCTACGCTACACCTCACCCGACCAGTCCTTCCCCCAGCTCCTCGACACAGGCCACCTCCCCCCGCTCGACCTGGTTGTACGGACAGGGGGCCGCCACCGCTTGTCCAACTTCATGCTCTATCAAGCCGCCTACGCCGAGCTCTACTTCACCCCCACCCTCTGGCCAGACTTCGACCAGTCCGCCACCCAGCAGGCCATCGACTGGTACCACCAGCAGACCCGCACCCTCGGGCAATGACCCCCACTCCCAAAAACTCCCCATGCCCACCCCACCCCCACTCCCCGAACTCGTCGAGCTCCTCACCCCCGACCTGCACCCCTGCGGCACCGCCCCCAAAGCCACCGTCCACACCGCCGACACCCCGCTCCATCGGGCTTTTTCGTGCTTTCTGTTTCGGCCCGACGGCCAGCTCCTGCTCCAGCAGCGCGCCGCGCACAAGGTCACCTGGCCCAGCATCTGGTCTAACTCCTGCTGCGGCCACCCAGGTCCCGGCGAACCCACCCCCGACGCCGTGGTCCGCCGCCTTCGGTTTGAGCTTCGCGTCAGCGCCCAGCACCTCACCTGCATTTTGCCCCACTACCAGTACCACGCCACCCATCTGGGCATCACCGAGCACGAGCACTGCCCCGTGTTCGTCGGCCTCCTGACAGACTCCCCTACCCCCAACCCCGAAGAAGTCCAAGCCCTCGACCTCGTCCCGTGGGGTGATTTTTCTCGCGCTATCATTAACCCGACCGACACCACCTACGACCATTTCTCCATCTGGTGTCAGGAAGAAGTCACCCTCCTCACCCAGTCCTCAGAATTTCAGGCCTGGTGGCAGCGCCACATCACCCTTCCCCGTTAGTATGCAATCCACCACCACCGTCACCGCTCCCGCCAACATCGCCTTTGTGAAGCACTGGGGCCTCGCCAGCACCGACCCCGTCACTCCCCGCACGGGCAGCCTCTCCATGAATCTCTCCCACTGCACCACCACCACCACCGTCACGTGGTCAGACACCGTCCGCCAGCACACCCTGCAGCTGACCGACCCCAGCGGCACGCACACGCTTAGCCCCGACATCAGTCCCCGCGCCCGCGCCAGTTATCACCTCATCGACACGGTCAAGCGCCGCGCTCAGCTCCCAGCCAACGTCTACGCCACCATCACCTCGACCAACTCCTTCCCCACGGGCGCAGGCATCGCCTCCTCAGCCTCGGGCCTCAGCGCCCTTACATTCGGCCTCCACGCCGCCCTCCCACCCGAGTTCCAGTCCCACATCCCAGCCTCCACCCTCCCCGAGCTCTGCGCCCTTGGCGGCTCCCTCTCTGCGCTGCGCTCACTGGCCGACGGCTTCACCCAGCTCACCCACTCCCCCCAGTCAGGCTTCACCGTCGAGTCCATCGCCGCCCCAGACCACTGGGCCCTGCTTGACATCATCACCGTGGTCGACGCCACCCCCAAGTCCCACGGCTCTTGGGAAGGCCACCTCGCCGCCCACACCTCCCCACTGCAGGCCGACCGACTCACCGCCACCACTCACGCCCTCACCCAACTCCCCGACATCATCACCCAGCGCGACTGGCCCCGCTTCGCGTCCATCACCCTCACCCAAGCCGTCTGGCTCCACGCGGTTATGCTCACCAGCCAGCCATCACTCAGCTATCTGCACGCTGGCACCATCACCGTCATGAACGCTATCACCCAGCTCGCCCACGACGGCCACCCCGTCACGTGGACCCTCGACGCAGGCGCCAACCTCCACATCATCTGCCCTCCCACCGCCCGCTCTACCGTTTTGCGGGCGCTTGCTCCGCTCAGCTGCGTCACCGACACCATCATTAATTCCCCCACCCGCGGCGCCCATACTATCGAATAACTTAAATACTCAAGAGCAACTTTTTATATCAAAAATGAAAGAGACCCCCATCCCCCTCCACCTCATCAAATTCGGCGGCAGCCTCATCACCGACAAGTCCACCTACGCTACCCCCCGCCCCAGCGTCATTCGCAATCTCCTGCGGCAGCTCTCCACCGTCACGCCCCTCCCCCCCCTACTCCTTTTCCACGGCGCAGGGTCATTTGGCCACACCCTCGCGGCCCAGGGCCTCCCCCAGCACGCCCGCCAGATCCAGTCCGACCTCCAGCACCTTTCTCAGCTAATTGTCGACGCAGGCCAACCACTCCCCCTGCCTCTGCACGCCGTTCACCCGCACCAGCACGCCACCCAGCTCCACTCCCCCCAGTGGTGGCAGTCCCTGCTCGACTCCCCCACTCTACCGCTCCTCCACGGTGACGTGGTTGACGGCACTATCCTCAGCACAGAGCCCCTCCTCCACCTCGCCCTCACCCACCTCCCTCGCCCAGCCCGCATCCTACTCCTCACCCAGACCGCGGGCATTCTCGACCCCCACGGCCAGACTATCCCCGACGGGCACACCGTCCCCGACACAGTGTTTCACCAGTCCCCCACCCCCGACGTCTCTGGCGCCATGTCTGGCAAACACCACCACGCCCTCACCCTCTGTCAGCAGTTCCGCGCCCAGGTCACCATCGCCAGCGGCACCCCCCCCCACCTACTACGCGACTGGCTCGCTGGCCGTTTTGTGCAGGGCACGCACTATTTCCCCCCGATTCCCGAGACAAAATCCTAAAAATCCCTACCATCTAAGGAGATGAAGAAAAACGATCACAGTTTTTTCACGTGCCTCGACTTCCGTCGGGTCTCTTGGCTGGAGCTCTTCTTCGACCTCGTTTACGTCGTCGCCATCATGAAGCTCTCCCTCTTCCTCAAAGCCCACCTCGACCCCCGCGGTGTCGTCGAAGCCATGGGGATGTTTCTTCTCCTCACCTGGACGTGGGTCACCCACACCAACTACACCAACCGCTTCGAAACCGAACACGAAACCTGGTTCCAGATGACCACCTTCGTGCAAATGTTCTTCGTCATGGGCATGGCCCTCTCTGTGCCGGAGTCCTACGCGTCCCTATGGCTGTTCACCCTTTTCTACGTCCTCACCCGCACGGTGCAGCTCTGGTGCTTCTATCGGCAGCTCGACCTCGTTCGGCCCGAGCACCGCGACATCATCACCTACATCATCCACAGCATCAGCCTCGCCACCATCCTCTGGGTCTGCAGCCTGTTTGTCAGCGGCCCCTTCCGCTTGCTGTTTATGCTCGCCGCCTTTGTGACTGACTTCGGCTTCCCCCTCTTCCACCCCACCAAAGTCAACCGCCTCCCCAACCACCTCGAGCACCTCCCCGAACGCTACGGCCTCTTCGGCATCCTCGTTATCGGCGAGGTACTCATCTCGCTCATCCTTTCCACCGAAGGCGTCCGCACCCTGCAGCTCAGCGAGCTCCTCATCATGTTCTACGTTTTCCTCACCTGCCTGTTCTTCTTTTGGTCCTATTTCGAGCTCGCCAACCGCCAGCTCAGCCGCTCCCTCGGGCAAGACATCATCCCCTTTGTCTACGGCCACCTGCCCCTGTTCTTCAGCGTTCTCATCTTTTCTGGTGGGGTCAGCTCCAGCGTCACCAGTGGCCAGATCGACCCGCTCATGCCCCTCGGCGTTGCCCTGTTCATCGCCAGCCAGATCTGCCTGCGGGTGCTCGTCACCCGCTCACCGCTCATCCACCACTGGAAGGGCCTCCTCATCATCGTCCTCACCTTAATGCTTGAGCTCCCGCTCCCGGGCCGCCACTGGCAGTTCCCCGTCTTATTGCTGTTCTTGGGGGCCTACGTCTGGTCAGAGCACGACGCCCGCTGGCGCATCACCACCCGCACGCGTTGATCAACAGTCAAAAAAATTGCATTATTTATTTAAAAAAATAATTTAAAATTGATGAACCTAAATAGAAAATATCACAGTGATCATCTGAAAGATGACAACATCACCCACTCAGATGTCCATGAAAATGGATACGGAATAAATTACTACAATGCTGAAAATCATTGTCAGAGTTATAGCGTCGAATTTTGGCCATTCTACGTCAGGAAGATTGCCGAAAATGTTTATGTGCCAGATTTCACTAAAACCAACATCACTCACCAAGAAGATGTCTTAAAAAATGGCAGTGACTTCACACTCTCATTACAAGCACTCACAAAGTTAAAAGCCCTTATACAGTTGAAAATAAGCCAAAAAAAATCACTCATAGATATTTATAAAGAGTTGTATTCTGCTGGAGTTATCTCTATTTTTGAAAACCTAGTACACCAAGAGGATTATGCACATCTTGAATCATTTAAAGACACTCAAAAGCCAGCTTTCGATCAATTCAATACAACAATAGAGGAATACAAAGCAACCCTCTAATACTACCAACAAGCCCCCTTCCCTGCTATACTACCTCTTGATGCGTATTTCTTTGTCCGCCACCGTGTGCTGTTGCTGCTGTCTCATTTGAGCCAGAGCCCACCCCCGCACCGTGTCGACCCCGCGTCACCACCTCGTTGCTTCCCCTCTGGCCTGACTCCCCCCCGAGCCTCAGGCCATTTTTTTTACTTGTCATTTTTCATTCTCTACTCATGCACTCCCACACCCAAGCCATCCACATCGGCCAGACCCCCGAAGCCACCTTCGGCGCCGTCGTCCCCCCCATTTACATGACCTCCACCTACGCCCAAGACCACCCAGGCATCGACAAAGGCTACGACTACACTCGCGCAGGCAACCCCAACTTCACCAACCTTGAGTCCACCCTCGCCGCACTCGAGCACGGTCAGCACGCCACCGTGTTTTCTAGTGGTCTAGGGGCAGGCACCGCCCTTTTCAGCACCCTGAAGCCAGGCGCTCGCGTCCTCGCCTCCGACGACCTCTACGGCGGCACCTACCGAATGTTCACCCGCAGCTTCGGCCAGTTCGGCATCCAGCTCCTGCAAGTTGACTGGCACGACCGAAAAGCCGTCGAGCAGCACCTCCAGCGAGGCATCGACCTCATCATCATCGAAACCCCCACCAACCCCCTTCTGCGACTTTCCGACATCCAGTCCATCACCCAGCTCGCCCGGCAGCACGGCGTCACCACCGTGGTTGACAATACGTTCGCCAGCCCCATAAACCAGCACCCCCTCACCCTCGGGGCAGACGTCGTCTGGCATTCATTGACCAAATACATCGGCGGCCACTCCGACATCATCGGCGGCGCCCTCATCACCAACGACCAAATCCTCAACGACCAGTTCTTCTTCGCTCGCCTGTCTCTCGGGCTCAACCCATCTCCGTTTGACGTCTGGCTCACCCAACGCTCACTCAAAACTCTCCCCCTCCGCATCGCCCAGCACAACGCAAACGCCCTCCACATCGCCCAAACCCTGCAATCCCACCCCCTCGTGCGGGCCGTGCACTACCCGGGTTTACCGAGTCACCCCCACCACCAGCTCGCCCAAAGACAGATGACAGGCGGCTTCGGCGGCATGGTCAGCATCGAGTTCGACCTCACCCTCGACCAGATGAAATCCCTCATCAGTTCCTTCACCTACTTCCGCCTGGCCGAGAGCCTCGGCGGCGTCGAGTCCCTCGTCAACCACCCCGCGTCCATGACCCACGCGTCCATCCCCGCCGACATTCGCGCCCAGCAGGGCCTCACCGACGGCCTCGTTCGGTTCAGTGTCGGCATCGAGCACCCCGACGACCTCACCGCTGACATCCTCACCGCCTTGGCCGCCTACGAGTAAAGATCTGACACATCACCCTCCCTAGGGAGTGTTGACAAATTGGTTTGAGGAGAAAAAAGAGAGATTTTTGAGCGAAAAATGGGCGCGTATTTGCCGCCTTGATGGATCAAAGCAAAAATGCGCAACCATTTTGCAGCCAAAAAGATTCTTTTTTCACTCAAATCCCTCCTCATACTTCAGGATCAATATTTTTTTCCAATTTGTGAACACTCCCTATAAAAACAACAACAAACTCAGCGCCATCACCCCCATGCCCGCCACCACACCATACATACTGGTGTGGTGCTCCCCATACTTCTCGGCCGCTGGCAGCAGCTGGTCGAGCGAGATAAACACCATAATCCCCGCCACTCCCGCAAACACCACCCCAAAGAGCGTCTCCGTCATGAATTGTCGCAGCAGAAAATACCCCACCAGCGCCCCGATCGGCTCAAACACCCCCGACGCAAACGAATACCAAAACGCCTTCAGTCGGCTCCCCGTCGCGTAATACACTGGCACCGCCACCGCTATCCCCTCGGGCACGTTATGGATCGCAATCGCCAGCCCAATCGTATCCCCAGCCCAGGGTCTTCTAAAGTCGCTAAGAAGGTCGCCAACCCCTCAGGGAAGTTGTGCAGCCCGATCGCCAACGCCGACAACAGCCCCATCCGCATCAGCCCCCGCTTACGGGCTTCCGTGCGGGCCTCTTCGGTCAGTTCTTCCAGCGCGTGCATTTCGTGCGGGTTGTCGTCATGGGGCACCAGCTTGTCTATAAGCATGATCACCCCCATCCCGACAAAAAATCCCCCCACCCCATACCACGTCGCTGTCGTTTCGTCATACACCCCCGCCAGCGAATCTATCGCCTTCCCAAGGATCTCCACAAACGACACATACAGCATCACCCCCGCACTAAACCCCAACGCCCCCGATAGAAATTTTGTATTTGTTCGGCGCGTCATCACCCCCACCAGTCCCCCTATCCCCGTGCACAGCCCCGCAAACAGCGTTATCCCCAGCGCCAGCAGCATATTTTCCTCCATATTTTTGAAACATATTACAAGTAAAAGCCCCCAGTATCAGAGAGCTTTATACTCCCCCCTCCCCCTTTGCCAACCCTAGGTAGTACTTCAAGATCAATCTACTTTTTCCAATTTGTGAACACTACCTAAGACTCCCTACAACCCGCCAATCGCCGCCGCACTCATCACCCGCTCCATTCCATACCCCTTGGCGGTCAGCTCAGGCATACGGTTTTCGCGGACGATAGACTCCCACACCGCCGTACAATTTTTGACGTAGTTTTTATCCCCCGCATACCCCACGTCCGCGATCGTCTGTAAGAAAGCTTGTGGGGTCGTCTTCTCAAAAGCCTCCCCATACAACGGTGCCGTTGAATTAGTATACGCCTTCCACCGCAGCCGCGCCCCATAGCGGCTAAAGCTCTCCAGCACCGACCCATAATCCCCAAACAGACTTACCTCCATTTGGTCTCCGTCAGGCCCCTCGGGCGAGTTGTGCGGTTTCCCGTTCGGGTCTTTCAGCCCATGGAAGTTCAGATGCGTCTTCTGCAACTGGTTCTTCCCCCAGCCACTTTCTTGCACCGTCTGCACCATGCACACCTCCAGCGGCACCCCATACTGCGCTTCTACTTCCTTCGCGTACAGATATATCATCTCCAGCATCGCCTTTTCACTCATCGGTTCGGCTTGTTCTCGGTTCGCCTGAAACGTCCGATCCAACGTCGTCACTCGTTCCATCTCCGCCGTCGTCAGCCCCTTGGGGGCCGCCCGCACCGCCTCATCTGTTTTATAGTTCAGCTTTTCCAGCTGCCGCTTGTCCCCCACCGCATCAAATTTCACATCCCCTGGCCCCCCCACCTCAACCACATTTTCACCCACGGGCGCAGGGGCCACTTCTCTCTGTGGCTGATTTTGGGCCACCCCTTCCTGCTGCGCACGCAGTTCCGCCGCCGTTATTCCCAATTCCGACCGCACTATCCCATCAAAAAGCATCTCCGCATACCGCTGCCGCTCTATTGGCGAAGATAATAATTTAGCATCTTTTTCATTATCATGGAATGCTAATTCTACTAATGCTTTTTTATCAACCTTGATGCGAGCATTAGTATCATTAGTGAGCACACCTGTCCCAGAAAACTGAATCCCCTCCTTCGCTGGGTCTATTCCTTTAAGTAGTCCACTACGCACTCGCTGTTTTTGCTGTTTCGCCGCCGCCAGCAGCGCCTGAGCAAACTTCACATCAGCATCCACTTGTTCGCCCCTCATCACAGCTTCGTGCAGCGCCTCGTACTTCTTCTGCTTCCGCAGTCTTTCCGCTGTTTTATAATCACACCCACGGCGTACAAGCACCTCAAATCCGCGCGCTTGCCCTTGTTTACTCCCTGAGGACGCTCCATTCGTATGAATCGACAAAAACATTGACGGTTTCGAAGGATCAATCATTGCATTAACAACACGTCTTCTTTCACGAGGGTCTCCATTTTTTTGTTTAAAAACCTTAGTATTCGTGCCATAGTACACCTCATTTTTCTGCGGCCTAAAGCTCGTCTGATCCGTCACGTGTGGCCCCGTCGGGCTCACGACCGTCGTGTGCACATCTGCCCCGTGCTGCTTCAGCAAAACAAACAGACGGTTCGTCACGTCATACACCACTTCGTGCTCCTGCACCCCCCAGAATACACTCCGCGCATTGTCTCCACCATGCCCTGGGTCAAGAAAATATTGTTTGCCCGCTAATTCGTTACTCACTTTACGAATCCCCTTTTCAAATTCATAAAACGTCCCGTTCACACCGGGCACATCCACCCCCAGCACATACTCGCCGGGCTGCGTCGGCCCCACTACCGCCTCACCCTCCACTGGCTCAGGTTGGTCCTCCACGGGCTTAGTGGGTTTGTCCACCACTGGGGTGCCCCCCCCTGGCTGAGCCTCAGGGTCAAAAGTCTCCAAGAATTTCTCAGGCACCATCACCGTCATCCCCGCCGCATACGGCCCATTGACCGTCCCCACCGCTGCAAAGTCAGGGTTCAACCGACGGTTATACTCATACACCGCTTTATAGTGCCGCGGGTCAAACCCCGCATCTTCCAGCGTCGACCACAGACTCTCATGGAATTCCACCCCATACACACCCGCCACCCGATACACCTCCCCCACCGCAATCTTGGCATCAGGCAAGCCGTTTATCGCTTGAAATTCCGCCACATTCTCCCCCGACAGCACTTCGTGCTCCCGCAAGATCTTCGTGATGTTGTCTTGTTTCTGCGCCACATACTCCACCTCACGCCCACGGAGGTACCGTTCCCGCACCTGCTCCACACTCAGCATCAGCACAGGCACCCGCAGTGCTTGCCCCACCGCAATCGCTGTATCTTCCAACCCATTGGCCACCATCAGCAGGCGCACTTTGTCCAGCAGGTCATCTTCATTCCCGGACATCGCACGGGCAATCCCCATCAGCGTGTCCTCCTTTTTCACAGTGTACTCCACCGTTTCCAGCCCCCGCACCGCCGTTTCATTCAGCGCTTCCATTTCCCCCGTCCGCCCCTCCCAGCGCACGGCTTCTTTCCTGCTCCTCGCCGCTGTTTCCGCTGTTCCCGCTTCATCGTCCAGACCAGCCGCCAGCACCGCCCCCCCGCCGAGGAAGTTTTTCACCCCACTCGCCAACCCTCTCAGCATCCCCTTCCCTTGTTCTATTTCGCCCCACACCGCTCTCCCCTGTTCGACTATTTTTTTCAACCCCGCCAGAGCCGTCTTGGTCTCCGTCAGCACCTTCTGCACCAGCTCCGCTGACTCTTGTACCAATTTTGAAAATTCTATGTTCATTAAAAAAACCCTAGCAAAAATTGCGTGAGAAATCAAGAGTCTAAAAGAACCATTTCTTCGGCGCTCTTCTTGGCACCACTTCCGCCACTCTCTACACTCACCGTGATGGATTTCTCCCTCCTGCAAGACGCCCTCACCATCTTCCTCGGCATCTTTTTTGAAGCCATCCCCTTCATTCTCCTCGGGGTGATCGTCTCTTCCGTCATCCAGCAGTTCATCTCCCCCGACACCCTATTACGGTTCATCCCTCGGCGAGTGTTTTTCGCCTCGGTCTACGGCTCACTCATCGGGTTTTTGTTTCCCGTCTGCGAATGCGGCAACATCCCCGTTGCCCGCCGCCTCCTCCTCAAGGGCGTCCCCCCCAGCGTGGCTATTTCGTTTCTGCTGGGTGCCCCCGTGCTTAACCCTATCGTCATCGCCGCGACCATCGCCGCCTTCCCCTCCCAACCCGAAATCACCCTCGCCCGCATCGGGCTCAGTTTTGTCATCGCCGTGACCGTCGGCGCCCTGTTCGCGCTTGCCCCACGCATCTTCGTCACCCACACCCAGGCCCTACCGGCCGCCCCCGCGGAGTGCGACCACCACCACTCCCCTACCGAAAGCCTCGTCCAGCACTCCCTGACCGAATTCTTCGAAATGGGCGGCATCATGGTCATCGGTGGGGCGCTCGCCTCCCTGACCCAGGTCTTTATCCCCCGCGAAGCCATCCTCGCCCTCGCCACCGACCCCGCCACCGCCGTGCTCAGCCTCATGCTCTTGGCGTTTGTGGTGTCTATCTGCAGCAACGTCGACAGCTTCTTCGCCCTCGCCTACGCACCGCTGTTTCCTGTGCCCGCGCTCCTCGGCTTCCTCGTCTGGGGCCCCATGATGGACATCAAAGCTCTCATCATGCTCCGCACCACCTTCACCGTCCCCGCCATCACCCTGATGGCCCTCTTCAGCGGCCTCCTCACCTACATCGGGACTATGCTCCTCTACTGGCACTTCTGACCCTCACCTTTTTTGTACTCATGCTCACCCGCCTCACCCTCCTGCTCCCCCCTGCCCTGCTGGGCGTGCTTGTGCTCTTGCGCTGGTTTGACGGCACACTCATCTACTACGTCGCCGACCGCTACCTCTGGCTAGTGGCCAGCGGAGCCGTGTTTCTCGTCGGCCTCGGCATTGCTGGGCTGTTCTACCCCCACGCCCTACAGCACGTTCGGGCCACGGTAAGGCCATGGCAAGTCATAGGCCTCGTCCTCCCGCTCTTGCTCGGGTTTGGCGTCCCCCCTCGTCCGCTCAGCGCCGACACCGCCCTGCAGCGCGGCCTCGGCCAGCGCCTCCCCACCTACCTCACCCCCGCCCCCTTTTCTTTCGCCGTCGACAGCTCCCAGCGCACCTTTGCCGACTGGGGCCGCATTCTCTACTCCTCGGCTGACCCCGCCACGTTTGCGGGGCAAACTGCCTCCATCACGGGCTTCATCACCGTCGAAGGCACAGACACCTACCTCACTCGGTTTCAAGTCTCCTGCTGCGCCGCCGACGGCCGCCCCATTGGCATCCTCCTTTCGCCCAACACAGACGTCACCCCCAGCAGCTGGTGGCAAGTCACTGGCACCATGCAGCTCCGACCCGACGGCCAGCTCCAGCTCCAAGCCACCGACATGAGCCCCACCCCCATCCCCCCCAACCCCTACATCTAAACTACATAAGCCAATGCGTTCCTTCCTCACCGTCTACATCTTGCTCACCGTGGGGCTCCTCGGGGTGGCGGGCGGTGTCACGCTGCAGCTCACTCAGCTCCCCGTCACCCTGTCCGTGGCGCAGGCCACCCCCGACTTCATCCAGCTCCAGGCCAATGGCCCGCTCAGCACCGCCACCCTGTCCCCCCACCAGGCTGACGATTTCACCGTTGACGTCCTCGGACCCGACCTCTACCTCCGCCCCCAGTCCCCTCTCCCCCCGGGCCAACCCATTTCACTTGATTTCCAGACCCTCACCAACAGGTTCCAAGACACCACCACCGACCTCTCCCTTACCCTCCCCATCCCCGAAGAATCCACTTTCTTTCTCACCCCCAGTGGCCAGCTCGCCCAGCACAGTCTCCAGTCTGGCACCACCCAGCTCCTCACCCCCCCTGACTTTATTGTCAACCAGTACCAAGTCGCCCCCACCGCTATCTACCTCCTCGGCCTCCCCCAGTCAGAAGCCAGCACCGCCGCCTTCCC
This sequence comes from Candidatus Altimarinota bacterium, assembly GCA_020631075.1. Taxonomy (GTDB): domain Bacteria; phylum Patescibacteriota; class Gracilibacteria; order UBA4473; family UBA4473; genus JAHDHX01. The sequence goes on along the minus strand of JAHDHX010000002.1, from coordinate 987 downwards.
CCCCGTCGACCCCCCACAGTCACTCTATCGGCTTGACCGCACCACCCAGCAACTTGACACTTTGCTAGACGCCAAAGACTGGCTCATGCGCGGCCTCAGCCTCTCTCCTGACGGCCTGCTTCTCGGGCTCTACCGCCAGCGACCAGCCAGCTTCACCCCCTACACACTCTGGCTCTACGACACCACCACCGACACCTGGCAACCCTACCACGACCCCGACTTCGGCGCGGGCGAGTCACTCATCTTCTCCCCTGACAACGCCTGGCTCCTCGGCATAGACATCGACACCCAGGGCTACGCCCTTTCCCCCACCCAGCCAGGCCCCGCCCTTACCCCCATCGGTAATTTCTTTCGCACCATCGGCATCAGCCCCACTGGCACCTACGTCGGCTTTCAGTCCTACACCGACGGCGACGTTTTCACGGGGCGGGCCGCAGTCACCCTGTTCACCCAGTCAGGCGACTCACAGACCATTTTGGAGGACTTCTCTCCCCTCCTCGCCACCTTTGACGCCTCCACCGACCAGCTCTTTTTCACCCACCGCGACCCGCAAGGCATCACCCAGATCTCCCGCTACACGCTCACCGACAGCACCCACACCCAGCTCACCCAGTTCACCACCGACCACGAGATCATCTCCCTCCACCCCACCCAGCACTCCGACGCTCTGCTCTACGGCGTCCAGACCCAGACCCTCAGCGCACCCGACCCCACCACCAGCACACCCGTCTCCGACCTGCTCGACGACTACTTTTCCCCCGATAACCAGCCCCAGTTTCACCTCCACCGCCTCGACCTCACGTCAAAAGTCACCCAGCCCATCGGCCCAGGTCTCCATCTTTCACAGTGAAAAGCACTGCTCAGTCCTCAAATTAAACAAACCAATTCACAACACATTTCAGGCAGCAAGGTCATTGTTTTGACATAAAATTCATGCTACAATAATGGGATTTTATCACTTTATCCCATGTCAAAATCCACACACAC
>JAHDHX010000025.1 GCA_020631075.1 Candidatus Altimarinota bacterium | reverse complement strand
TCAAATTATCTTGGTTGAACGAGAAACTTTGTTTCTCACACGATCTTTCCGCACAACTTGCGGAAAACAGTATAGAAACAATAAAAAAGGAGTGTCCATTGCCTTACCGCAATGGCAGCCCACGTTCCAGTCGGCGCCGGTGGCGGAGCAGCACCCGGTGGTGGAATTCCACCACCACCAGCGGCTATCACTACATATGCGGAGTTCCTCGCCGACAATGCGAATGACCCACTTCATGGTCATTTCGCCGCGGCGCTGCTCCATACGGCCGTGGGGCCACACAACCCCGCGCCTCCTGCGCCTATGGCGCTGCGGGATGGTGTGTACAACCAGGTACACCAGGGGCAGTTGAATTTGTTTCTCCTACACATTGTGGGAGTGCCCGGGGATCCAGATGATCCAGGAGTCATTCGGCTGCACAGCAATGTCGCGCGGTTCGATCAGGTGTTGGGTGCACCGCCCACCCAATGGGATGGAGAGGCGTTCGCAACCAGCGGGGACGTGATCGAGGGGCAGCACCTCACGGTGCATTGGGACGCGGGTTATTTTAATCAGACAACCCAGGTCAGGCGACCCTCAGCCGCGGCAGCCGCAGTGGAATTCGCTGGAGATCCGGCGCGACACTTGGCAGGGCCCTACGGTGCGGCGGACGCGGATTCGGAGCCGCGACGCGTGAGGCATGCACAACTGGTCCCATTCCAGTATGCAAGATATTTTTTGACCGACCGAACACCGAGATGGTGTGTGGAAACACTTTTGCCTATTATTGATGCAGCGGGGGACACAGTCCCATGTGCACCGTTCATTGATTGGCTTCTGTGCACAGCCACGCAACATTCTGTTGGAGGAGTGAATACGGGCCCAGTCACCGGAATCGAAGCCCCGCAACCCGCGCATCAGGATGCTGCGTTGGTGCGCCATCGCCGGCGCTTTATTACACGCGACCTACGGAGCTTGAACCCCGCAGCCGCTGCAGCCGGAGCGCAATTAATTGCTCAAAGTGTAAACAGCTTGGCCGCGGCGCAAAACGCCCAGAGAGCAGCGGACGAAGCCAGGCGCCTGTCCCAGCGTAAGACCGTGGATACGATGTTTGGGCACTCCACGCAGAAGCTGCTCCGGATCGGACAAGTCCCGAACACCGCCGCCCTGCAGCCTATTTGGAGGGACCTGCCCTCGGTTCCCAAAAACCAGCACCGACTTACCCTTCAGCATCGACTCACTGAAGCGGGACAGATGCTGGCACCATTCCGCACCTTCGTCTTCCCGGCACACCTCGTCCCAGCCATCATCAACTTGGAGTTTTCCAATCCAGACCCCACCGATCTCACCGGAGGCTACCACCCATTCTTGCTGGGATCCACGTTGACTTCCACTGCCGCACGGGAAGCAACGCAACTGGCCCGAGAGTTCGACATGATGGTAGCAGGGGGCACGGCGCCGTCGCACGCCGACACCATGAAGTTCATGGTTTCCGATGAACGGGACGTCACCTTTGCTATGGGCCATGGAGGAAGCAAGGCCCTCTTGGTGAATTTCCGAGTGCACCTGTGCATGTTGTGGGGCCCAGTGTTCACGTGGGTGGAAGGATTGCTGGCCTTCTTAAACCAATACGATGCCCGGCTTCACCTCATGGACTTTATTTTGCTTCACGACGAATCAAACCGGCCGCTCCTCCCTGTGATGATCGTTCGTTGGGTTCAGTTGAAGTGGGAAGCTTGGGTTATTGCACAGGAGCATTCACCCACACCATTGCCGTGCCCCAACCTATTGGAACTGTTCCACAAGATCGATGCGGGCGAGTTTTGGGTGCCCGCACTTCCGCCGAAGTACTTGACCCGGGTACAACGCATGATGGGAGCGGGTCCCAGCACTGATGCTGACCGACCCAGAGACAACAGGAGGGGAGGAGAACCAGAAGGCAGCCAAAGCAGGGACCGATCATCTGGAGGAGACGCCGATCAGCCACAGCAGCAATACGTCGGAAACCAAAACCCCGACCCACGATTTGAGCCATATCGAAGCCGGGGACTCACTTCGAGGGAAGTAAGGGCACGAGCAGGAGCGTCCAACCCTGCCCCCATCTGCCCAGGTTGGCACGTCCGGGGAGGATGCAACACCCGCTGCGGAATGGCGGATACGCACCGGGTTGCCACCGAGGAGGAGAACGTAGCTTTGGTTGCCTGGTGCGATCGCCATTGGGTGGCTCCCGGTGGCGGCTGATTGGCCGGCTGGAGGACGACGCTGGGTCGTCTTCCACCTCACCCACCACCACCAGATGTGGGTGGGGCAAAGC
>JAHDHX010000001.1 GCA_020631075.1 Candidatus Altimarinota bacterium | reverse complement strand
AAGAGAGATTTGGGGAAGATTTTTTGCGACAGGTTCTCACGGGGTCTCTCGACCCTGTGACGGTTCTGGAGTGAAAAAGCACCCCAAAGATCCTTTTTTGATGGCGACCAATTCGCAAATATTTTACCGTTCCTTTCAATTTACCAGTGTTTTCTTACGGAAACCCTGATAAATTTCGCCAATCATAAAAAGAGAGATTTGGGGAAGATTTTTTGCGACAGGTTCTCACGGGGTCTCTCGACCCCGTGACGGTTCTGGAGTGAAAAAGCACCCCAAAGATCCTTTTTTGATGGCGACCAATTCGCAAATGTTTTAACGTTCCTTTCAATTTATCAGTGTTTCCATAAGGTAAGCACGAATTTTTTCTCAGCCATTGTCATGTCACTCACCACCGCGCTCAGCTCCGCTCTCGACCACCTCCGTGCCCAGCTCGCCAAACTCCAAGTAGGCCGCGCCCAGACTGGCATGATCGACTCCGTTCAGGCCGAGCAATACGGCACCATGAGCCCCATCAAAGCCATGGCCAACATCTCCGTCCCCGACGCCCAGACCCTGCGGGTCGAGCCCTGGGACAAGACCGTCCTCAGCGCGATCGAAACCGCCATCCGCAACGCCAACCTCGGCCTCAACCCGCAAAACATGGGTGACTATTTGCTCATCCCCGTGCCAGCCCTCACCGAAGAGCGCCGCAAGCAACTCGTCAAAACCGTCCACGAGGAAGGTGAAAAAGCCCGCATCGCCGTGCGCAATGCCCGTCACGACGCCATCAAAGAAGTCAAAACCATGAAGGACGGTAAAGACATCTCCGAAGACGAAGCCAAAGACATGGAGTCCGACATCCAAAAAGAAGTCGACCAAGCCAACACCGACATCGAATCAATCGTAAAAAAGAAAGAAGCCGACGTCATGACCGTCTAGCCACTGCCCTTTTTTGCCTTTGCTTCGCCCCTCCTTGCTTTGAAATTCCCTTGGTCAACGTCACCCCGTGGTCGTCGGCGCCGCAGCGCCAGCCCCAGCCGTGCGTCCACACCCCAGCCCAGCAAGAAAAACAAGAGAAACAAAAAAAACACCTCCACCCAGCGCCGCAAAGCCCTCCTCCTCCCCAGCCAAACCCGCAGCAGTGCCCGCGTCGGCCCCTCCCGCTGGAAAGTCCTACGTAACCACTGGCTCCGCTTCTTTGAGCGCTTTCGCGGCCTGCGCGACTTCATTTTGCTCGTCCGCGCCCAGACCATGGCCACCCTGATCTTCCTAGCCATGGCCCTGTTTGTCGGGGTGGCCATCTTTTCCCCTATTTTCAAGATCAAAGAGATCACCTACAACCGTGACAACCCCGGCCTCGACCTGTCCAAGATCCAAGCCGAACTCAAAGAATTCCAAGGGCAAAATATGCTCTTTCTCTCGACCAAAACCCTCGAAAACAAACTCAAAAACGCCTTCCCAGAGCTCGTCGACGTCCAAACGACCGAGATCTGGCCCGACGCCCTCGCCGTCACCGTCACCCTGGCCGAGCCCGCCTTCAGCCTGCGCAATGTCACCACCAAGCAAGCCACGCTTATATCTGACCAAGGCATCACCCTCAGTCAACAGACCAACGAAAACCTCCCCGTCATAGAAATCCACCAATTTAGCGAAAAAATCCCCCTACAAGAGCCCTTCCTTACCCCCACAGAGCTCAGCACTATCACCTACACCCAGTCACAGCTCACCGACAGCTTCGGGGTCGAGATCGTCGCCGTGCAGTACCTCTGGGCCGCCAAAGAGCTCCACCTCGTGCTCGCCAACGGCACGGTCATCTGGCTCGACCTCGAGCAAGACCCCGAAACCCAACTCGCCAAGCTGCTCTATGGCAAAAGTCAGCTCGATCTCCTCGGCACCACCTACGACCACGTTGACCTGCGCATCCCTGAGCGGCTCATCTACCGCTAAGGCACCCATCTCAATCAGTGTCTAGGCCCCCAGCCGCTCCCGCAACTCCGTGCACACCGCTGGGTACACTGTTTCCAGTGCCGCCTGCTCCGCTGGGCTCACCCGCCCCAGCACATAGTCCGCCAGATCGCCATATTGTTGCCGCTTCGGCGTATCCACCCCTATCTTCAGCCGCGGCCACTCACGCGTCCCCAAGTGCGCTATTAGTGACTTCACTCCATTGTGCCCCCCCGCACTGCCCTGTGCGCGGTACCGCCAGCTCCCCACCGGTAGGCTTACATCGTCATAGACCACCCAGACGTCCTCCGCCCCCAGTTTATAAAACTGCCGCAAACGCGTCACTGCCTCTCCACTACGGTTCATGAAGGTCTGCGGCTTCACCAGCAGGCATTTTTCACCCCCCAGCGTGACGGTGGCCGTCTCCGCAGAGAATTTCTTACGCTCGTCACGCCACGCACTCCCCTGCGCCGTTTCGCGTACATATTCCAGACACGCCCAGCCCACGTTGTGACGCGTCTGGGCATATTGCGCACCAGGGTTCCCAAGGCCAACGATCAGTTTCATCAGAAGTCAAAACAAAAGACAAGTTGTGACAGCCCCACCCCCACACTATAGTCAGCCCCGCATGGCACCACAACACACACCCTACTCTTCCCGAAATATCTTCCTCCTCTTAGGGATATTTCTCACCGTGCTGTGGCTGCTCTACTCACTGGGCACGTTTTACCACCGCAGCCGCGCCATCAACGACGAAATCATCGCCATCGAGGAGCAAAACGACCGCCTCAGGGCTGAAATCCGTGACAAAGAACGCCGCCTGCAATACCTCAAAACCCCACAAAGAATCGACAAAGAAGCCAAAATCCAGATGGGCAAACGCCAACCCGAAGAAAAAGTCCTCGTCTTCATCGACGACCGTCTGCCCGTGCTCCCGACTGAGCAAAAACAAGAAACCGAACGGATCATCCGCGAAGACCTCCCCATTATCGAAAAATGGCGCTGGCTCCTGTTTTCACAAAACGAATCACTCCCCCACATTTCAGAGTAAAATTAGTTCATCTATCATCTGAATATTTCCTTAGCTTGGGCGTTAACAAGTCCCCCATTTTCGGGTATAATCGCATGATGAAACTTTCACTTGTGACCGAACCTATCTTTTGGGCCTACGCCGCGGCCGCCCTGTTACCGATCCTCGGGTGGATATATTTCTTTCAGACCCAGCACCGCGAGTCACACCGCAACGTCGTGCTGGCCTTTCTCGCGGGGATTTTTTCCGTCATCCCCATCAAGCTCTACGAAGCCTACTGGGACACCGCCGTCCTCCACCTCCAGCACATCAACCTCTTCCAGTCCCTGTCCGAGCTCGTGCGCTTCGCGGGCCTACCCCAGCTTTCTGCTTTCATTTTGGTCAGCATCGTGGTGGCGTTTGGGCTCTACGTCTTCACGGCCCTCTCACTGCTCGTGCTGGAGGTGACAACGGGCGACAACACCCTTGCTGTCTACCAGCGTAAAGTCACCAAGAGCTTCGAAAGCCCCTTTTTGTTCATCACCGCGGGCATCCTGTGCGGGCTGTTTGCCTACTCAGCCCAGTTCTCACTCCACCAAAAAGTCTGGTTCTTCCTCCTCGTGGGTATGCTCGAAGAGTTTATCAAGCACCTGTGTCTGCGCCTCTCTGACGAAGAAAAAATTAAATCCGTAGACGACGCCCTCGCCTTTTCCATCATCGTAGCGCTTGGGTTCGCCTTTTTTGAAAACATCCTCTACCTGCACGATTTCCTCACCAGCAACTCCCCCACCGTCAGTCAGATGGGCGTCTACTACGTCCTGCGCTCGACCATCTCAGTCGCGGCGCACGTCTGCTTTTCGGCCATCTTTGGCTACTACTACGGCTTGGCGAAGTTCAGCCACGAAATCTACCAGCAAGAAGTCAAAAACAACCAGCACCCCATTTTTGAGTGGCTCCACCGCGTGCTGCACCTGAAAGGCGAAACGCTGTACCACGAAGAAAAACTCATGGAAGGGATGCTGCTGGCTATGGTCATCCACGCCGTGTTTAATTCCCTCCTGCAATTTAATCAGATTCCCATCTTGCTGCCGCTTCTCCTCGGGTTGATGTTCATCGTGCTCAACCTCTACCACCGCAAGCAAATCCTTGTCCGCACAGGCCGCCTGCAAGGCATACGGCAGCGACTCGACATCGACCTCGTCGACCACGGGCAAGTTTTATACCCACAAGCGTAAAAAAGCGAATTTCCACTATTTACCCCGAATAAAAAATTGGTACAGTCCAAGGTGAAATGCCCAAACGACGTGCCACCCCCAGTGTCAAGATCCCCAAACGAGTCATCGAAAGGGAAGCCAACCGCAAGCTCAAACTGCTGCTAAAAAAGGAGCGCGAAAAAGAAAAAAAATCCGCCACCCGTGAGAAAATCAAACTCAAAGCCAAGCACAAACTCCAGCGCACCAAGGACGCTATCGCCTACGAAGACGAAATCTACGGCGAATCATTCCAGATCGAGCTCTGGGGCGTGGGCTGCATCGGCCTCGGCATCGCCTTTTTGGCCATCTACTTCGGTTCGGCGGACATCTCCCGCTGGCTCACCACTCAGTTCACGTCGCTCTTGGGGGTCATGCGCTGGCTGCTGCCGGTGGGGTTCATCGCGCTGGGCGGGGGCATCCTCATCCGTCGGCCTCAGTTCCTGCCCACCCTGCAGGTCGCTGGCGTGCTGGTCTTCTTGCTTTCCCTCGTGGGGCTAGTGCACTTGGCGTCCCCCTACAGCGAGATGCTCGCCCAAGCCAGCCACTACGGCGGTGCCGTGGGCTTTGCCGTCACCGTCTTCTTGCGGAAGTTCTTTGGCGACCTGTCCACAGGCCTCCTCCTCTTGCTGGGGCTCTGGGGTGGGGCCATGTTTGGGTTCCACTTCCGCCTGTCGGACGTCCTGCGCCTCGGACACGACCTCCTGACTGACCTCTTCCAGAGCCAACCCGCCGACACCACCACCAGCAAAAACAGTCGGCGCCGCACCAGCACAGAGGAAAACCCCGACACTGTCACCGAAGACACTCCTTCAGTCACCGACCCCGACACCTCACCCAAGAAGCACTTCACCAACCAGCTACAGATCGTCGACTCCACCAAGTCCCCCGACACCCCGCCCGCCCCACAGTCAGTCGACCTGCAACCCGTCGACCCCCTCACCGAAGCCAAAAACAAGCACTTCACCGCCCCCTGGCAGCCCCCCAGCATCGACCTCCTGCGTGACAACCCCGCCACCATCACCGTCGACGAAGTTGAGCTCCGCCGTCAGGCCGAAGTCATCCGCGAGAAGCTCGAACAGTTTGGCATCTTGGTGGAGATGCGCTCAGTGCACGTCGGGCCCACCGTCACCCAGTTTACACTCGAACCAGCCGCAGGCGTCAAACTGACCAAGATCACCAGCCTCAAAAACGACCTCGCCCTCGCACTGGCCGCCACCAGTCTACGGATCGAAGCCCCCATCCGCGGGAAGTCCCTCGTCGGGATAGAAATCCCCAACGCTGATCGAGCCGTAGTCGGCGCGCGTGAAATTCTCACTTCCACCCCTTGGCGCGAGTCACAGGCCCAGCTCCGCCTAGCCGTCGGGCGTGACGTCGCGGGCAAACCCATCGTGATCGACCTGGCCAAGATGCCCCACCTGCTGATCGCTGGGAAGACAGGTTCAGGGAAATCCGTCGCGATGAACGCCTTCCTCTGTTCCCTCCTCTGGCAAAACTCCCCCGACGACCTCAAGCTCATCCTCGTCGACCCCAAACGCGTCGAGCTCTCCCTGTACAATAACCTCCCCCACCTCCTCACACCCGTCATCGTTGAGCCCGAGAAAAGTGTCTCAGCCCTCGCCTGGGCCGTGGCCGAGATGAACCGCCGCTACAAACGGTTCGCCGAAGCCCGCTGTCGCAACATCAGCGAATACAACGAGAAATTCAAAGACGAAGGCGTCAAAGAGCCCTTTATCGTCATCGTCATCGACGAGTTGGCTGACCTCATGATGGTCGCAGGCAAAGACGTCGAAGCGGCCATCTGCCGCATCGCCCAGATGGCCCGAGCCGTCGGCATGCACCTAATGATCGCCACCCAACGCCCGAGTGTCGACGTCGTCACGGGCCTCATTAAAGCCAACCTCCCCGCACGGATAGCCTTCCGCGTCTCGTCAGGCATCGACAGCCGCACCATCATCGACGGCGTCGGCGCCGAAGACTTGCTCGGATTCGGCGACATGCTCGCACTGGACGGAAACTCAGGCGACCTCACCCGCATTCAGGGCATCTACATCAGCAACGAAGAAGTCGAGCGCATCACCAACCACATCAAACTGCAATTCCCCGAAATGATCGCCAATGATGAAATCACCAGTCAGTCCATCGAGGGCATGGCCAAAGGTGGTGTGCTGACCGCTGGCACCGAAACCGTCGCTGACGCCGACCTCGACCCGTTATACGAAGACGCCGTCAAACTCATCATCGAGACAGGCAAGGCCAGTGCCAGCTTCATGCAACGTCGGCTGGAGATCGGCTACGCCCGCGCCGCCCGCATCCTCGACCAGATGGAAAAACGTGGCGTCATCGGGCCCTCCCGCGGGGCCAAACCGCGTGAGGTCTACGGCGTGCGTTAGGCTGTTTCTCATGCTATAATGTCCTGATGCCTTACCAGTTTGACGTCCTCACCCTTGGGTCGATCACCGTTGACCAGTTCATCGTGCCACAGGCCCTCACCACACAGGTCATTGCCGACGAAGAGCTCATCACACTGCCTATCGGGGCCAAAATCCAAATCGAACAGATCTTCTCGCACTGTGGTGGCTGCGCGGCCAACGTCGCTGTCGGCCTGAGCCGCCTGGCCCTGCGCACGACGTGCCTGGGGGTGGTCGGGGGTGACGAGCACGGCCAGTTTGCCCTACGGCAGCTGCAACGTGCTGGGGTCAACACGCAGTCTCTCACCGTTGACCCCAGCGGCCCCACCACCTACTCCGTGGTGCTGATGCTCCCTGACGGCCGACGGACGATCCTCTACCAACGTTCCCTCAGCCCCCGACTCGACCGCGAGAGCCTCTATAATGCTCCCCTCAGCCGCGGGCTCTATGTCAGCCACCTCTACGCCGACGCCGAAGAGTGCCTCTTTGAAATCCCCTACTGGAAAAAAGCCAGCGACCAGTTTGTCAGTTGGAACCCAGGTCGCACCCAGTTTGCCCAAGGTGCTGACTACTTTGCGCCGATGCTCGGCAGCATCGACACCCTCATCCTCAATGTCGAAGAAGCCGAAGCCTTCCTCGGGCAGACGTGCCCGCAGCAACCGTGGGCAGCGCTCTCCCCCCAGTGGGACGAAGTCATCACGCCCTCATTGACAGACACCCCACCCAGCATCATCACCCATCTGCACGACACCACCCCACTGGCCAGCGCCTTTCTCGACTACGGCGTCGGCCAGGTCATCATCACCGACGGCTCTCGCGGGGCCCAGGCCCACACCCAAACAGGGCAGCGGTACTTTGTCCATCCCAGTGCCCAGCGCCCAGTCAGCACCCTCGGCGCAGGTGACAGCTTTGGCTGCGGCATCACCGCCGCTATCGCACACGGCCTCCCCCTCCCGCAGCAGCTCCGCTGGGGCGGGCGCAACGCCGAAGCCTGCATTCAGGTCTTCGGCGGACAGGAAGGACTCCTGACCTATGACCAGATGACCAGTAAATCCAAGTAAAAGCATAAAATAGACACATGAATTTTCTGGGGAAAATACTACTCGGCTTGGCAGCAGTCACCCTGCGACGAGGTAGCGGCAAGCTGCTCGGAGCCGTTTGGCGAGCCGTGATGACGCCCGACCGTAAATATGGCCGACCAGCCGCGCAGCGACCACCCCCCCCTCACAAAGCCAACCATCCAGCAGTGACTACTGGCACGGGCAACCACCACCAGCAGCAGAAAACAGCTTCATTAAAGGAGGCCGACTGCTATAGCCCCCTCAGTCAGCAACGCTGTGACACCACCCAGTTTGAGCAAGTACGGTATGACCAAAATGGCGTAGCCAAACCTTTCAGAGGGGCCTAGCTCAGTCTTTCATTACCCCCAGCCGCTCCGCCACTGCCATCCACTCCGCCACTGTCAGGGTCTCTGCCCGACGGTTGGGGTCTATTTCGCCCAGCAGTCGACTCGCCCCCGGCCCCACATCCCCAAAAAAACTCCCCAGCGCATTGCCGAGCTTTTTTCGTCGCTGGGCAAAGCCCGCCTGCACCACAGTGAAAAAGTCTCGCTCCAGCGTGAGTGGCACCAGTGGCTCTGGGCGAACCGTGAGCTTGATCACCACCGAGTCAACCCCTGGCACAGGGTCAAAGCACCCCCGCGGCACCGCCACCACTATTTCCGCCGTGGCGTAGATCTCGACCGAAAGTGACAAGATCGACCGCTTCCCCTTTTTACAACAGATTTTTTCACCCACTTCTTTCTGCACCATCAGCAGGGCAAATTCGGGTTGGTGGGCTCGGTCACTCAGCAGTTTGCGGATGATCGGGTTCGTAATATTATACGGAATATTGGCGATGCAGACATAAGGCTTTTCGCCAAAATACCCCCCCAAGTCCCAGTCTAAAAAATCCGCGGGAATGAGGGTGAAATTTTCACGGCCCCCCAGCTGGGTCGTCAGTCGCCGCACCGCCCGCTGGTCGAGTTCCACCGCCGTCAGATGCCTCGCTCGGTCGAGCAGTGGCTTCGTCAGGGCCCCCAACCCAGGGCCGATCTCCAGCACGTGCGCCGCCTGCAGGTCACCCCCCGCGTCAAGGATCGCCTCTCTCACCCCAGCATCAATGAGAAAATTCTGCCCCAGCGATTTCTTGGCAAAACGGCCTGCCGCTGTTCTTCGTCGGCCGCGATTGTTTGGTCGTTTTTTTTTCATTGAATGCCACTAGAGCGTGTCGAGCACCGCCTCTATCTCGGCTTTGGTTTTGGCACCAGGCAACCGTACGTCGTTGTTGACGATCATGAAAGGCGTCCCCCGAGCCCCCAGCAGCTGCGCTTCGTAGGTATGCTGAGCAATAGTCGTGTCAGGCAAGTCCGACGCCATGCAAGCATTGTACATCTCAGTGTCGAGGGACAGGCTGGCGATAATTTTCTCAATCGTGCCTTGGTCCGTGCGACCAAAGTACTGCGCAAAGTACGTGTCATGAAAATTTGCGAATTGCCCTTGGTCACCAGCGCAGATAGACGCCCGATGCACGGCGGTGTATTGCGGATGCACCACAAAGTGCCGCGCCACCACTTCCACGTCGTCACGTTCATTTACAATCTCTGTCAGCACTTCGCCCAGCCGCTTGCAGTACCCACACCCAAAATCAAAATACTCCCGCACAACGATCTTCCCTGCCTCGGTGTCGACCTTAGCGGCCTCTGCCACTGGGGGCTTCGTGCTCTGCGTCGGGGCGTTCATCCCCGTCAGGGCTTGCTTGGCCTGCGGTTCTGCCTCCGCTGTTTTGGCTTCTACCCCCAGCAGGGTTTCATTCTTGGTCGCAGTCCGTGACTCTATTTCCCCCAAGTCTTGCCCGATCGTACACCCCATCAGCACCAGCACCACGCAACCAATTACCCATGTTTGTTTCATCGTGTTACACCCTACCCCACTCCCCCTCACAGGTCAAAATCCCCCCCATCCGCTTTGACAGCCCCTCCCCAGCGCATAAAGTCAGCCATGAATTTTTACCCTTACGCCCTCCTTCATGCAAAAAGACGCAAAAAAGCAGGTGATCAAAAAGTACCAGACTCATGGGAAAGACACTGGCTCCGCTCAGGTGCAAGTCGCCATCTTGACCGAAAAGATCGCCCACCTGACCGAACATCTCAAAACACATCATAAAGATGACCACTCCCGACGTGGGTTGATCAAAATGGTCGGCCGACGGACAAAGCTCCTCCGATACCTGAAACTCCGCAGTTACAGTGAGTACGCGAGTGTCATCAAAAACCTCGGCCTACGGAAGTAATTCCCGAGTGTGCAATCTTTCGCACTCTCTCTTTTTTCTTTTCGGGGCCGCATTCTGCCTCTCTCTCACCTTTTTGATCATTGGTGTCAGAGGCAGCCACACCGCCCAGTCATGATCAGAGCGAGGGTCACCCCCTCGCTTTTTGCTGTTTCCCCTCTGTCCTATCTTTCTTTCGTCCTTCGCTATGCCTTCCACCATCCGCACCCAGTCACTTGACCTCCTCGGCACCCCTTTCACGTTTGAGTCAGGCCGCTTCGCCCACCAGTCACAAGGCGCGCTGACCCTGCGCTACGGCGATAACGTCATCTTCGTCTCCGCGATGATGTCCGACAAAGCCCCAGAAGGCCTCGATTTCTTTGCTCTGACAGTCGACTACGAACCAAAATTCTACTCCAGCGGCAAGATCAAAGGCTCACGGTTCATGAAACGTGAAGCCCGACCACCAGAATCAGCTATCCTCACTAGTCGGATGACCGACCGCCCTCTACGGCCCATGTTTCCCAAAGGCATAAAAAACGAAGTGCAAATCATTGCCTACCTCTGGCAATCTGACGGCCTACGGTCGATCGCCCCGATGACCATCACAGGGGCTTCTTGCGCGTGCCTCATGGCGGGTATGCCCCTCGAAGCACCAGTGTCAGGCGTGCACGTTGGGCGGGACGCTAACGGCCAATTCATTCTCAACCCCACCCACGAGGAAGTCAAAGCCTATGGCCTCTCCCTCATGGTCGCGGGCACCACCGACGCCATCACTATGGTGGAAGCAGGCGCAAACCTTCTGACCGCTGACGAGATGCTCGCTGGGCTGGAGTTTGCCCATCAGCACATTCAGGCCCTCTGTCAGCTGCAAATCGACTTCGTCGCCCAGCACGAAGTCACCCAGCGTGAAGCCAGCCTGGGCGACACGGGCCAAGACCTGACAGAACAAGTCCAGCAAGCACTGACCGCCACCGACATAGACAGCATCCAAGGCGAAACCAAAAAAGACATCAAAGCCAAAATGCAGGCTGCAGAAGATAAGCTCCTCGCGCACTTCGCCGCGCAGGTGGAAGCCGAAGAGCTCAGCGCCAAAGACCTGAAAAAAGCCATGCACAAGCTGTATGTACGTCGGATGCGCGAGCGAGTCTTCACGGAAGGGAAGCGGATCGATGGTCGTTCCGCCACGGAGGTTCGACCACTCCACGTCGAGGTCGGCCTATTTGAGCGATTACACGGCTGCGCCCTCTTTCAGCGTGGTGAAACCCAATCATTCAGTGTGCTGACACTCGGCTCACCGTCTGATTTCAAACTCCTCGACGACGCCGACCGCCCAGAGTTTAAGCAACAATACCTCCATCATTATAACTTCCCTCCTTTCTCCGTCGGTGAAATCCGCCGTTTGCGCTCACCTGGCCGCCGCGAAATCGGCCACGGGGCCCTTGCTCAGCGCGCGCTTGAGCCCGTCTTGCCGTACGTCGAAGACAACTGGCCCTATTTCATGCGCGTCGTGTCAGAAATCTTGACCTGTAATGGTTCGAGCTCGATGGCGTCTGTCTGTGGCTCCACCTTGGCGCTGATGGACGGCGGCGTCCCGATCAAAGAGCCCATCGCAGGCGTAGCCATGGGGCTGATGATGGACGAAGCCACAGGTGACTATCGCATCCTGACGGATATCCAAGGATTTGAAGACTTCGACGGCGACATGGACCTGAAAGTCACTGGTGGTCGTGAAGGTATTACCGCTCTGCAGCTCGACATTAAGGTCAAAGGCCTCAAGATTGAGCTTCTGCGTGAAGCCCTCGGCCAAGCCCACACCGCGCGAAATGAAATCCTCGACGCGATGGTGGCCGCCATCCCCGAGTCGCGCTCCCAGATGAACGAATACGCTCCGCGCATTGACTCGTTTATGATCGACCCCGAAGACATTCGGATCGTGATCGGAAAAGGTGGGGAAACCATTCAAAAGATTGTTGCTGACTACGAAGTGAAAATCGACATCGAAGACAGTGGACTGGTCATGATCACCTCCGTCAACCAGTCAAACGCTGACGCGGCCATCGCCCATATTCAGAGTATGCTCTACAAACCAGAAATCGGGGACATCTTTGAGCAAGCCAAAGTAGTGAAAGTGACCGACTTTGGAGCGTTTGTGGCCTACCTCCCGGGTAAAGAAGCCCTCGTGCACGTCAGTGAGATGAGTGAAGGCCACGTCGCTTCACCGTCAGACGTCGTGTCGGAGGGGGATATCATCCGTGTGAAATACAAAGGATCTGACAAGATGGGCCGTATGCGCCTGAGCATGAAAGGCCTCAACTAGAGGCAATCACCATGAACCGTTCTGAGCTCCTCGACCGCCTGACGACCCTGCAGCGTGAGCTGGCTGACCTCTGGCCCACGCTGGGGCTGGCGGCTGACCAGTCAGCCCTGGCTGACGCCCAGACGCAAATGCAAATCGCTGGGTTTTGGGACGACCCTAAAACCGCCCAGACCGTCAGCCAAACAGCCGCCCGTCTCGAGAAAAAGCTCACCCTCTGGCAAGACCTGAAAGCAGACACCGACGGCCTGCTGGAATTGCTGAAGATCAGCACCGAAGCCGAAACCAGTGAATTACTCCCAGAAATTTCGAGTCTCACTGAACGCTGGGCCGAGGCCAAGACCCAAGCCCTCCTCAGTGGCGAGTATGATGCCGGCAACGCCTTAGTGTCGATATTTGTCGGCAACGGCGGGCAAGACGCCGAGGACTTTTCGCTGACATTACTACGGATGTACCTGCGCCATGCCGAACAGCAAAGCTGGCGCACCCAGATCATTGATCGATCAGACACCGACGACGGTCTGCGTTCCGCCACTGTCAGCATTCAGGGCGACTACGCCTACGGTCGGCTACGGTCAGAGCATGGCGTACACCGCCTGATCCGCATTTCCCCCTTCAACGCCAAAGGGCTCCGCCAGACGTCCTTTGCTCGGGTCGAAGTCATGCCCGAGATCGACGACAATGTCGACCTCAACCTCGACCCCAGCGACATTCGGGTGGATGTTTTCCGCTCTTCTGGCCCAGGGGGGCAAAGCGTCAACACGACTGACTCCGCCGTGCGTTTGACCTATTTACCGCTCAACCTGACTGTCAGCTGTCAAAACGAAAAATCACAACAGCAAAACAAACTCGCTGCCATGAAGGTACTCAAGTCCAGACTCCTCCAGCTGCAGCTGGAGCAACGCGCCCAGGAGCTATCAGAAATCCGCGGGGAGGTCATGGCTGCCGCGTTCGGCTCACAGATCCGCACCTACACCCTCCAGCCGTATAAACTCGTCAAAGACCACCGCACAGACACGGAGTTCACCAATCCAGACAAAGTCTTTGACGGACACCTAGAACCCTTTATCACGGCTTATTTGCAGCACGAGGCCCAGGCAGAATAGCAGAATAGTAGCCTAGAGCCCCCTAAACACGCAGTGCGTGTGTGGGGGGGGGCCAGAGCACCACTACAGCTGCTCGGCCATCGCCGCAAAGGTCGCCACGATCGTTCCTGTGGCACCTTTTTCGCCGTTGCCTGTGCCATATTTTCCCTCGAAGGCCGTCCCAGCAATGTCGAAGTGCACCCACGGCGTGTCGTTGACAAAGTTTTCTAAAAACGCCCCTGCCATCGACGCCCCCGCCCGCACCCCCGCCGTCCAGTTTTGCAGGTCAGACGTTTTTGACTTGGTTTTCTCACGGAAAAAGTCAGTAATCGGCAGCTGCCAGGTCGGTTCGTCTACCTCCGCTGACAGTGCTCGCACCTGGTCACAGAGCTCTTGTCGGTTGGTCATCACCGCGGTCATGCGTTCCCCCAGGGCCACCACCGCCGCCCCCGTCAGTGTTGCCACGTCAAACACCATCCGCGGCTTGAGCTCCGTCGTGACATAGTGCAAACAATCCGCCAGCACGAGGCGTCCTTCCGCGTCCGTGTTGGTGATGCAGATCGTCTTGCCACTGAGCGAACGGATAATATCACCCGGTTTGTAAGCGTGCCCCGAAATCAGATTCTCCACACAACCGATCACCCCGATTACGTTAGTTTTGGGCTGCGCCACGGAGAGATATTTCATCAGCCCCACCACCGAAGCCGCCCCACCCATGTCACATTTCATCGACTCTATGTACCCCGTCGGCTTGAGGTTGTACCCCCCCGCGTCAAAGGTCACCCCCTTACCGACAAAAGCCATCGGCTCGACGTCACTCCCCGCCCCAGTGTACTCCATCACCGCCACAGCCGACGGCTCGTCTGACCCCCGCCCCACCTCCAGCGCCGCATAGAACCCCATCTCTTCCAGCTTCGCTTTATCATAGATCGTAATTTTCACGGGTGACCCCGCCAGTGCCTCTTTGGCCGCGTTTACGAGGATCATCGGCGTCATCATATTCGCAGGCAAGTTGACCAGATCACGCGTCAGACTCACCGCTTGGGTCAGGGCCCGCACACGGGTCAGCTCCGCCGCGGGCAGGCCCTCCTCCCGCACCACTTCCACCGCTTCCAGCAGGTCTATTTCACTCCGATCCCCCACTTTAAATTCATAATTACTGTGCGCCGCCACCTTGAGCGTTCGCACACGGCACACCCCCGTGGGCAGAACTATCCCCAGCGTTTTCGCTTTCCGACCGCGTGCCCACCCCACGGCCGCACTGACGGCCTTTTTCACATCAGTCATTTTTTTCTGGTTGGTTTCCCCCACACCGAAGCACGCCGCCACCCCGTGGGCACTGTCGACACCATACGCCGTCAGCATCGTACCAGCTTTCCCCGTGAAGACCGCCTCACCCCATTGCGCGGTCAGATAGTCAGCCAAATCTTCCGTCAAACCTGTCGCATACACTCCCGCGTCAAATGCTTCCCCCTGCGGGACTATCACCGCCAGCGCGTCATACGTTTGCAGGGTTTTCGTCGTGGTCAGGGTCGTCACCGGGGTCGGATCCATCGTCGGGGCAGGCATGGGCAGGTGGGGCAAAGAAAAAGGGAGAAAAAAGAAAGACTGTTTCGAAAAACTCTCACCACCAAGTGTAAATAATTTCCCCACGGGTGGCGAAGCTGTTTGGGGTAATTCTCTCTTCTGTTTTATGCCTCAACCAAATTTTATCCCCATTTCCTATGACACTCCTCTTTCAGAAAGGCGCCCAAGGCAACCAACTCTCCTACCCCCTGACCGAATCCTCTCTCAGTCAGCTGACCCCCTCCGCCCTCGTCAGCCCACTGGTCGGGGTGGCGCACCTGGCCGACTGGCCAGCGGGCAGCGGCACCCAGGCAGACCTCGACGAAGTCATCGCCGTCCGTTTGCAAGTCCAACGCGGTGAGATGCCTTGGGAATTTTTAGATAAATATTGGACCGAACCCGAACCTTTGCGTCAGCAGACGCCCGCTCCGCTCGGCCTCTCAGGGCTCAGCTACACCAACCCAGAGGGCCTCGCCCACGCCGTGCACATGGACACCCCGCTTGACCTCCCACTCGCCTGCCTGCGGTGGCTCCTGCGTCAGGGAGCCCCCCTAGCCATCACCCCACCCCACACAGGTCAGCCGTTCCTCACCCGCGTGTCGGGCACCATCGCCCAGATGAGCCACGCCATTGACCAAGCTCTTGAGCTTGCCTTCGCCAGCAAATGGCACTTCGGACACGCCCGCCCCGAAGAGCTGTATGCCGAGCGGCTTGACCTCACCCCCGACCACGCCCTGCACCTGACGGCCTACCCCGAGGGCTGCCCCTGCCACCCGACATACCCCGCGGGGCACGGCGCCGCCGCGGGGGCGGGGGTGGGGGTGCTGCTTCGGCGCTTCACACTCACCCCAGACCAAGCCCAGACACTGCGAGAGACCGCCTACATCTGGGCCATGAGTCGCACCTTCGCAGGCGTGCATTTCGGAGTTGATAATATCGCGGGCCTCCAGCTGGGGTATGACGTCGCTTTTGATTCTCACACAGACAAATCCAGTCCAGAAACATTGACAGCCCCACCCGCCAACTCTTAAATGCACCTGCAAATGAACAGATTTCGTTTGGTTTCACGTCGTCGACGTCGGCACTAGCCGGCGGAAACTGACGCAGACCAAAATTCTGACGCCCTTCACTCCGCCGCTGACAGCCTCCCCACTGGGGGCCTCACGGCGGATTTTTCTTACTCATCATTTCTCACCCCCTCCTCGCCCATGTCTACTCCTATCCTTCTCGCGTTCAGCGGCGGCCTCGACACCACCTACTGCCTTGTGAAGCTCCAAGCCGAAGGGTATACCGTCCACACCGCCACCGTCGACACAGGGGGGTTCAGCCCTGAAGAACTAACCGAAATCACCGAAAAGTCCGCCCAGCTCGGGGCCGCCAGCCACACCACGCTCGACGGCCGCCAGCGCCTCTATGACGAAATGGTCTGCCCGCTTCTCTTGGCCAACTACCAAAAAGGCGGCAACTACCCAGCCTGCGTCGGGGCGGAGCGTGTCACCACGGCCATCATGGTGGCAGAGCTGGCCCAAGAAAAAAACATCAACACCATCGTGCATGGGTCCACTGGCGCGGGCAATGACCAAGTACGGTTTGACGTCGCCCTGCGAGCCCTCCTCCCCGGGGTTGAGATCATGACCCCCATCCGTGACCAGCAACTCAGTCGGGCCGACTCCACGGCGTACCTCCGCAGCCAAGGCGTCACCGTCGACGACAAGACCACCGACTACAGCGTCAACGTTGGCATCGTCGGCACCACCATCGGCGGGAAAGAAACCCACGACACCCAACAAAACCTCCCCGCCAGTGCCTACCCGCACGTCGTCCCCAGTGACCAAGCCACCCCCACCAGCTTCACCCTCACCCTCACACGCGGCCTGCCCACCGCGCTCAACGGTCAGCCCAGCAACGGCCTGCAGATCCTCCAGCAGCTCAACGTCCTGGGCGCGGCCGCGGGCTTCGGGGCAGGGCACCACATCGGCACCACTATTTTGGGGCTCAAAGGCCGTATCGGGTTTGAAGCCCCAGGTATGCGCCTGCTCAACCTCGCCAAACGCGAACTCGAAAAAATCACCCTCACGGGGGCGCAGCAGTTTTGGAAAGCCACCCTCGGGCAAAAATACGGCGATATGATCCACGAAGGGCTCTACTTTGACCCCCTGCGCCGCGACCTCGAAGCCTTCCTGCGCAGTGCCTGCACCGCCGTCAGTGGTGACATCACGGTTGACATCACCCACGGCAACGCCACCGTGACTTCCCTCTCTTCGCCGCGCAGCCTGCTGGCAGCCCAAGGCGGGATGTACGGCGAAGGCGCCGACGCATGGTCAGGGGCCGACGCGGCTGGCTTTTGCCGTCTCTACGGCTACGAAGGCGTCCTCGCCTATCAGGTCGACCAAGCCCAATCAAATTCTTAGATCACTCATCCCTCATGACTACACTCATCATCGATAAATTCGCCTCCGTCACGGGGCTCATCCCCCTACCCAAAGCCGTCACCCTTACCACAGACCTCCCCACCCCCAGTGAAGGACTGGTGCTGGCGGTGCGGGTGCTCAACCGCAAGACAAAATACAACAAACTCGAACTCACCTCAGGGCGCATCAGCGAAGTGCACCAAGGCGACATTCTCGCCATTGCGCTGGGCTCACGGCGGGCCTTACTAGGGTTTAGTGGCGACGTGCCGCAAAACATCACCGTGGGCGGCACGCTTGACCTGCTCAGCCTCGGGGGGGTGACAGGCACCTGCTTGTCGGCCAATGCCGAGGAAGTCGGCGCACCGTTTCAACTCGAAGTCCTCGGAGCGATCCTGCACGAAGGGAAGCCCGCCCATCTGCAAGACTACGCCCAGATCACCCCCAGCCAAAGCCTGCCCCCCACCAAACCGATCGTGATCGTCAGCGGCACCTGCATGAATAGCGGCAAAACCGCCGTCGCCTGTCAGGTCATCACCCACGCACGGGCCGCGGGGCTGCGGACCGCTGGGGTCAAGCTAACAGGGGTCGCGGCCCTGCGTGACACCCTCGAAATGCAAGATGCAGGGGCCATCACCACGCGGAGTTTCGTCGGGGCTGCGTGTTGCAGCACCGTGCAACCAGGGCACGACACCGCCGCCATCGCCAAAGGCATATTTACAGACCTCGCCACCGCAGACGTCGACCTCATCGTCGTCGAGTGCGGCGACGGCATCATGGGCGAATACGGCGTCCAAGACATCCTCAAAGATCAAGCCATTCAGGCGGCTATCGCCTGCCACATCGGCTGCGCGCAGGACCCCCCCGGCGCCATGATGCTCTCCCACGCCACCCAGGGCTACGGCCGACAAGTTGACATCATCAGTGGCCCCGTCACCGACAACGGTGTCGGTTTACGGTTTATAGACCAGCAATTGTCCCTCCCCGCGGCCAACGCGCTCAAGTCCCCCGAGTCACTCTTCCGTCACTGTTTGACCACCTTGGGCGACCTTGTTGCCCCTCTTCATACCTCTAACGCATGACCCACCCACTTCGTGTTTCGCTCATCGGCGTGACGGGCTACACCGGGCTTGAGACCCTCCGCCTGCTCTCCGCCCACCCGCACGTCACCCTCAGTCACCTCGTTAGTCACTCACACGCGGGTCAGCCACTGGGCAGCATCGTCCCCAGCCTCAGTCACCTCGACCACACTTTGCGTGCCTACGACGCAGCGCAGCTGGTGGCGGACTCCGACGTGGTCATCTTGGCCGTGCCCCATGGGGTCAGCCCGCAATACGTCCCCGACCTCATCGGCCAGGTCAAACTCATCGACCTCGCGGGGGATTTCCGCCTGCAAGACCTCCGTCACTTCGAGCAATACTACGGCCACGCCCACCCCTGCCCCCAGCACATACCCGCCTTTGTCTATGGTCTGCCTGAGGTCAACCGTCAGGCGATCACCACCGCGGACAACGTCGCCAATTGTGGCTGCTTTGCCTCCGCGTTGCAGATCGCTGCTTTCCCCTTCCGTGGCCAGATCCAGCATCTGAGCGCCGTCGGGGTCACGGGGTCAAGCGGCAGCGGCAAAGCCGCCAAAGCCACCACGCATCACCCCATCCGCTCGCATAATCTCAGCAGCTATAAGATCGGACACCACCAGCACACCCCTGAGCTCCTGCAATCTTGTGACCTCATCGCCCAGCAAGTCAGCTTCATCCCCACCAGCGGGCCGTTTGTGCGGGGGATCATGGTCACCGCCGTGCTCGAAACCACCAGCGAGATTACAGTCACCACCGCCACCCAGCTCGTCCGCGACACCTACACCGACAGTCCCACCATCCGCGTGGTACCCAGTGCCCAGATCGCCCACGTGGTGGGGTCTGCCTACGTCGATGTCAGTGTCAGCGCCGCTGGCGGGCGGCTCGTGGTGCAGGTCGTCATCGACAACCTCATGAAAGGCTGCGCCAGCACCGCCATCCAAAACCTCAACCTCATGCACGGCCTCCCCGAGATGACCGGCCTCGACACCCTCTTGCCCCTCTACCCATGACCCTCCTCAACACCTACAAACGCTACGGCGTCCGCATCACCCACGGTGCAGGCGTGCACGTCACCGACGACACCGGCCAGACCTACCTTGACTTCTATGGTGGGCACGCGGTGGCTTGGCTGGGGCACTCACACCCAGCCATCACGCAGGCACTCACCGCCCAGGCCCAGCAGCTTATGTTTTACAGCAACGTGTTTTACCATGACATCACCGAACGCTACGCCGAAAGACTCTGCGCCACCCTCCTGCCTGAGCCTTACCAAGCCTACCTCGCCAACAGCGGCTCCGAAGCCAACGAAGCCGCACTGAAAGTCGCTCGTCGCTTCACGGGCAAAACCCACATCATGAGTTTCCAAAACTCCTTCCACGGTCGCACTATGCCCACCCTCGGCGTGACCAACATGGCCGGCTACGACGGCTTCTTGCCTGACTTCAAACCCTATACACAAGTCGCCACCCTCGGCGACATGGCCAGCGTCCGTGCGGCGTATGACCCAGCCACCACCGCCGCCGTGATCGTCGAGCCCATCCAGAGCTGCGGCGGGGTGCACACCACCAGTGATGCGTTTTACCAAGCCCTGCGCGACTGGTGCACCGAGACAGGCGTGTTGCTGATCTTCGACGAAGTGCAAACCGGCATGGGGCGAACCGGCCAGTGGTGGTATGGCCAACACATGGGCGTCAACCCCGACATCATCACCTCCGCCAAAGCCATCGGCAACGGCTTCCCGCTCAGCGCCTGCCTCATCCGCCAACCGATCGCCGACACCATTGGCTACGGTGAGCACGGCACGACTTACGGCGGGGGGCCCATGGCCGCCGCAGTCGGCACCGCCGTGCTCGACACCTTGCAAGCCGACGGCCTGCAGGCCAGTGTCAGTGACACAGGCACCTACTTGACCGAGCAACTCCTCACCCTGCCCAGCGTCACAGCCGTGCACGGTCGGGGCCTCCTGCTGGGTATGGAGGTGCAAAATCCGCCCGAAAAACTCACCACCCGCTGTCTGGAGGCTGGGCTGATCATTGGCGGCAGTGGCCGACCAAATGTCTTTCGGCTCCTGCCACCGTGCATCATCACCCGCCAGCACATCGACGAAGCGGTTTCCATCCTTCGCTCCGTCCTGACATGAAAACCTTTCTGCTCAATTTTTATCGCCGACAGTTCGCTCAGAGCATCTTCGTGCTGAAGCTCAGCGGCAAGCTCGCCGACCCCACCCTCTTTGCCACCATCGCCGACGACATCGCCGAGCTCCGCGAAGCAGGCGTGCAGGTCGTACTTGTGCACGGTGGCGGGGTACAGATCGACCAGCAGCTGACCGCTCTCGGCCACCCCATCCGCAAAGTCAAAGGCCGTCGCGTGACCGACGGCCCGACCCTAGCGGTCGTCCAGCAAGTCATCGGGGGCAGCGTCAACCAGTCCTTCGTCACGGGCCTGCAACGCTCAGGGGTCACCGCCGTCGGGCTGACTGGGCTCGACGCCCACACCGTGCGCGTCACCCGTCGACCGACTACCCCAGACGGGACTGACTACGGCTTTGTCGGCGACATCACCAGCGTTGACCCTAGCCTCATCCAGACTCTTCTCAAAGCAGGGCACGTCCCCGTGGTCGGCTGCCTCGGGGTCGACCCAGACGGCCAAGCCTACAACGTCAACGCCGACACCGTCGCGACCGAGATCGCCATCGCCCTGCAAGCCCAAAAATTGGTCTTCTTCACCGACACCAACGGTATCCTCGACGCCGACGGCCAGCGCCTCAGCGTCATCGTCACCGACCAGCTCGCTGGCCTCGTGGCCGACGGCACCATCCGTGGGGGGATGCAAGTCAAAGCACACAATGCCGAACGCGCCGCCCTGTCGACGGTCGACCGCGTGCACATCATCCAAGGGGCCGACAGCCACACCCTGCATGACGAAATCTTCAGCCTCGAAGGGGTCGGCACGATGATCGTCTCCCCCACCGAAGCGGCCACCTACCGCGCCGAAAACCAATAACCTACCAGCAAACAAAACCAGTATGACGCAATCACTCCTCCCCCCCGCCCATGTCTTCACTGGGGCCCACCCTGGGCCCAGGGTCTTACTGTTGGCGGGTGTCCACGGCGACGAAACCCCTGGCATCGACGGTCTCTCTGGCCTCCTCCCTCAGCTGGGGGCCACCGTCACCCACGGCACCCTCACGGTCATCACCCCAGTCAACCGTGCCGCCGTCGCCGCGCAGACTCGGTTCCTTGAGTCCGACCTCAACCGCCTCTGGTCAGCGGAGCAGCAAGCCCGCCTGGCCGACACCCCCCCCAGCCAACACACACATGAGGAGGCCCTCGCCCGCGAGCTCTCCGCCCATCTGCAAGCCGCCGACTTCGTGCTCGACCTCCACAGCACGGGGCAACCCAGCCGCCCCTTTTTGTATTGCGAGCACACCCCCGCTCACCGCGCCATCGCCACACAGATAGGCGTCAGCACGATCGTCTACGGCAACCCAGACTGGCGCCTCCCCAGCCTCACCTCCAGCATCGACAACTTCGTCGACCAGCACGGCGGCCTCGGCTTCACATTGGAGTCTGGGTGGAAGTCCGACCCCAGCACCATTCCGTTGATCCAGAGCTGCATCTGGCGGTTCTTGTCCCTCACCGGCACCACCCAGACACCGCCCAACCATCTTCGCCCGTTACCAGAGACAGTCGAGCAGTTTCTCCCCACGCATGAGGTACAAGCCCCCAGTAGCGAGGCCATCCCACTGGTCGAGTGGGCCTCTTTCACTCCCATAGAAGCCAAGCAACCACTACTAAGAGGTTCTCCACCCACACTATCACCAGTCAACGGCGTCCTCCTTTTCCCCAAAAGTAATTTCACCGCGGGGCATCTGGCAACCTACATCGCCACCCCACTGTAAATCACAAACTTTTTTCTAACCCAACATTTCATGTCTACCCCCTCCCCTGCCCCACTCTGGGCCAAAGGTTCTGGCCAGCGTCACCCTGCCGTGCACAACTACATCATCAGCAAAAACATGGCGGATTATGAGTTTATACCCCATGACATCCGCGGGTCGATCGCCCACGCCACCATGCTCGGTGACACTGGCATCATCACCTCCGCTGAAGCCCAGCAGCTCACCACCGCCCTCCAAAAGCTCCTCACCCTGCACGCCGACGGCGAGTGGACGATCGACCTCGGGTTTGAAGACGTCCACAGCGCCGTCGAACGCTGGCTGACCGAGCAGATCGGCGACGTCGGCAAAAAGCTCCACACCAGTCGCTCCCGCAACGACCAGGTCCTCGTCGATATGCGCATGTGGACGAAAGAGTCACTGGACACCATCATCACCGCCGCCCAAGCCACCACCGAAGCCCTGCTCACCTACGCCGAGCAATACCACCACCTCCCTATGCCAGGGTTCACCCACACCCAGCCCGCCATGCCCAGCTCCGTCGGGCAGTGGGCCAGCTCATTTGCGGAGTGCCTCCTCGACGACATCGCTGGCCTGCGTCACGCCTACTTCCTCAACGACCAAAATCCCCTCGGTTCCGCCGCAGGGTTTGGGACGGGCTTCCCCATCGACCGCCAGCGCACCACCCAGCTGCTCGGGTTTGACCGAGTGCAAGTCAACCCCATGGCCTGCCAGCTGAGTCGTGGCAAGATCGAAGCCGCCACCATTCATGCCTTGGGCCAAGTCATGCTCACCCTCAGTCGACTGGCCAACGACATCGTCTGGTTTATGAACCCCGCCCACGGCCTATTCCAAATGTCCGTCGAATTCACCACTGGGTCGAGCATCATGCCGCAGAAACGCAACCCCGACATCTGGGAAGTGATGCGAGGCAAAACTGGCGTCATCCTCAGCCTCGCCCAACGGTGCCAGATGCTCGGTTTCAACCTCCCCAGTGGCTACAACAAGGACACCAAATTCACCAAGCGAGCCCTCATGGAAGCCTGCACCATCACCCTCGACAGTTTACAGATCACCACCCTCGCCCTCCCCGAAGTCACCCCCAATGAAGCCAACCTCCGCGCGGCCATGCTGCCCGAGCTCTACGCCACCGACATCGCCAACCAGCTCGTCGCCGAGGGGATGCCCTTCCGCGACGCCTACAAAAAAATCGGCGAAGACCTTGGCTCCGTCATCGTCCCCGACATTGACGAAAACCTAAAAAACAAAACCCACCTCGGCGCCACGGGCAATCTCGGCCTCGACATCCTCCGCCAGCGCCTCGCAGAGTCATAAAAAAACTACCACTCAACCCCCTCCCCCCATGCGTCATTTCATCACCGGCTTCGAATTCACCCCCGCGGAGTATCGTCAGATGATAAACACCGTCACCCAGTGGAAGGACAGTGGCACCTACCCTGACTTGTCTGGCATCGACATGACGCTCCTCTTCGCCAACCCGTCCCTGCGCACCCGCCTCAGCTTTGAAGCAGGTGTCAAACGTGCTGGCGGGTCGGTCAACGTCCTCAACCTCGCTGGCACCTGGGGCGTGGAGTACCACGACCACACCGTCATGGACACCACCAAAGCCGAACACATCCGCGAAGCCGCCGCCGTCATCAGTCAATTCACCGACGTCATCGGCTTTCGGCAGAGTGGTCTGATGGCTGGGGGCACGGCCGAGGCCTGGGCCGAAGCCCAAAAAGACGTCCCACACCACCAGCTGGCAAAGTTTAGCTCCGTCCCGGTGATAAACATGGAGTCAAACGTCTACCACCCATGCCAAGCCGCCGCTGACGCCCTCACCATTCATGAGCTCCTGGGCGGCATCAAAGGCAAAAAAGTCACCCTCACCTGGGCCCCACACCTCAAGCCCCTCCCTCTCGCCACCCCACACAGCCAAGCCGCCCTCCCTGCCTATCTCGGGGCCGAGGTCACCATCGCTTGCCCACCCGAGTTTCAGCTCGACCCAGTCGCCCTTGCCCCTGGCGGCTCGCACATCACCACCATCCACGACCAGCACACCGCCGTGCAGGGGGCCGACATTGTCATCGCCAAGTCCTGGGCCCCCGTCCATCACATGGCCGACGCACAGGCTCTTTTGAAGAAATACCGCCACTGGCAGATCACCTCCGAGCTTCTGGCTACGGCCCCCGCCGCCTACTTCATGCACTGCCTGCCAGTGCGTCGGGGCGTGGTCGTGGCCGACGCCGTCCTCGACGGGCCCCAAAGTCGAGTCATCCAGCAAGCGGGCAACCGACTCTGGGCTCAGCTCGGCGTGCTGGACCTTTTGCTCACAGGGAAAGCCTAGAAATTTCACCCCAGCATCACTTTCAGGTCCACACACACACAGTCCGTCTGGCTGATGATCAATGGGTTAATATCTATCGCCGTGATCTCTGGCATCGTCAGGGCCAGCCGTTGCAACTTTTCAAGGGTTTCCACCAGCTGCTCCACTGCATAAGGTTCCTCACCGCGCACCCCCGCCAAGATCTGCCCGATCCGCGTTTCCCCCAACATCCGTCGGAAGTCATCGGTCGGCAGCACCCGCAGCGCCGTGTCAGCCCATATTTCGGTGTAAATCCCACCCGCACCACACACCAGCACCCGCCCAAAGGTCGGGTCAGTCGTCAGCCCCACGATCAGCTCTTGCCCTTTGGCTATCTGCTCCTGCACTTGGATGTGCGCATGAGCCAAGTTTGACACCGCAATGCTCTGACGCAGCGCCTCCCACGCCTCGGCAAACTGCGCCTCCGTGGTAATATTTAAAAACACCCCTTTCAGTTCCGTTTTGTGCACCGCATCGGGGGAGTCAAGCTTCAGCACCACTGGCTGGTCAGGGGTCATGATCTCTCTGGCAAAGTCCAGCCCTGCGGTGGCGTCAGTGTGCATCCCCGCCCTTGGCACCCGCAGGCCGATCGCCCCCGCCAGCGCCGTCACTTCATCAGTGTTGAGGAGCGTCCGCCCCGCTGCGTGCGCCCCACGGACTATTGCCCCCACCCCAGGGTAAGGCTCACGCGGGGCTGTCACAGCGTGCAAGGCTCGCTTTCGGCGTTCATACTGCCACACTCGCCCCAGCGTCCGCAGCCCATCCTCGGGGAAGTCATATTCCACCACTCCCCGCTCGGCCAACCGCTGTCGCCCTGGTGCCACTTTTTCTCCGCCTATCCAGCTCGCCACGATTGGCTTGTCACATTTTGCCGCCCACTCCGCCACTATGTCCGCCGTTTTTACCACCTCGGTCGTTGCCTGTGGGGTGAGAAGCACCATAATCTGGTCAGTCTGCGAGTCAGCCGCCAGTGCCGCCAGCGCTGACGCATAGCGACCACTGTCCGCGTCTCCAATGATATCGATCGGATTCCCCAACCCCGCCTCCGTCGGCAGGCACGCTTGCAGCGCCGCGACCGTCTGCGGAGCCAGCTCCGCCAGACGCAAACCATTACTTTCTATCAAGTCACTCGACATCACCCCCACTCCACCCGCATTGGTGAGTAAGGCAATTCTGTCCCCGTGGGTACGCTTAGGGTAAGCCACCAGATACTCCACCAACCCAAAGAGCTCCCGCATCGAATGCACCTGCAACGCACCCGCTTGGGCATATGCCGACCGCACTATCCGCGCATTGGGTGCCAGCGACCCCGTGTGGCTCATGCTCGCGGCTTGGGCCGCGGCCGACTCACCGGGTTCAAGGATCAACACAGGTTTTTCTCGTGAAACCGCTCGTATGAGCTCCAGCAACCGCCCCCCTTCGGTCACCGTTTCGAGGTAAAACACACACAACTCTACCGTGTCATCCGCCGCAAACGCTTCGAGGAAATCACACTCGTTGAGCCCCGCTTTATTCCCCAGCGACACAAAGTGCGAAAAACCAATCCCCCGCTCGGCCGCCCAGTCCAGCATCGCCGTGCAAAAGGCCCCCGACTGCGACACAAACGCCACCCCCCCAGGGGCAGGGTGCCCATCAGCAAACGAAGCATTGAGCCTCCCCCCAGGGCAGATCGCCCCCAGACAGTTTGGCCCCAGCAGGTTCATCTCCCCCGCCGCGCACGCTGACACCAGCTCACGCTCTAGGGCTTCATCCCCCACCTCCCCAAACCCCGCCGAGATCACGATCACATTTTTCGTTCCGTTGGCCGCACAGTCGGCTATCACCTCCAGCACATACTTCGCGGGGATCACCACCACCACCAAGTCCAACGGCTCGGGTATCTCTTTCACACTCCCCACAAATGCCCGCCCGTCCCAGCACGGTTCCCCCGCTGCCCGCGGGTTGACTGGGGTCAGCTCCCCCGCATACCCCCCTTCGATCAAATTTTTATAAATCAAACTCCCCAGCTTCGTCGGCTTGGTCGACACCCCCACCACCGCCACCGACCGCGGTGCAAACAATCCCCCCAGACCAGCCCCCTGCACCGATGTTGTCGTATGTGTCATATTCGCAATGTGTCTATGTGTTCATGCACATTATAGAGCATAGCCGCCCCTTTCGACTACCCAGAAATAATAAAAAAAACCGCCACAACTTTTTGACAAGACTTAAAATCTCTCTATTAAGTCATTGAAAACAAACACATACACTCACGGTCAAGACCGCACTCTGCTGGGCTGCGTCCGTGGGTGTTTGTGTCTTTCTCTTCTCCTTTTCTTCCTTCTCCATGCGTGTTCCTGCCCTTGTCGCCCTCGTGGCCGTTTTGCTTACTTCTTCGCTCTACTTCGTGGCGGAGGCCGACCAAGTATCCTACTTCCAGCGCTGGGCTCGGGTCACGACCGCTCCACAGTTGCACCACCCCACCCAAGTGCTGACCAACACCTCCTGCTACCGTGACCCCCAGTCAGGGCAAGTCGCCTGCGGCAACCTATTTGGTCAGGCCAGCACCGAGGACCGCACCGCCGACCGCCCCTTCCGCCCCTACTCGGCCCGCTACAGCACACAGGCCCGCACTACGTCCACACCCACCAACCGCTACGTCGGTGGCTACCAGTACCTCTCCGCGAGTGAGAAAGAAGCCTACCGCCTCCGACGTGAAGGCCGCACACCCAGCGCCCGCATAGCCAACCTCCACCCCAACACGGTCTGGGTCATCCGCCGAGGTCAATTTGAGTCCCACCCCTACTGGAACGGTGCTGGGTCCAAAGCCCCCGTTGACGCCTACTGGGCCGCCCAGCTGGCACGCTCCAACGCCCGCAACGGCAGCACCAGCATCAATGACTCTGCCACCGACACCAGCGGCCTCGACCTCAGCCGCTACAACCCCGACCAAGGTATTTTCATCCCCCACGTTCGTCACGTCATCGCCCGCTAAGGCATCTTAATAATTGTATAAAAATCTCCTCTCATGCATTTCAAATTCCTCCTCTCATTCACCCTCCTCGTGGCCGCCGCAGGCGTCTTCACCTCTGCTGCCTCACCACAGACCTACCAGCAGCTCTACCGCGCCCAAGGGTATGACCAAGCCTACCAAAACCAAGCCAGCCTCCCCAATGAGCTCGGTGGCGCCCCGCGCAACGGAAAACCCCGCCGCGCCGTCAGCCAACTGCCAAACTACAACCTCATTCGTGCACAGGGCATCACGCAAGGCAAAACAATCATTGCCCAACCCCAGAGAAGCATCACCGTGCAGGCCACCGTTGCCCCCCGCCCAGCAACCGACGCTGAAACCACGACTCCTCCCGTCACCACTCGCGTGACTCCCACAGTGGTCGCTGGCCCGACCTACACCGCCACCGCCGCCCCCACGGCTCGGCCAACCTTGAGTTTCCAGACCGTTTCCACACCACAGATCCGCGTGGAAGTCCCCAGCGACTCAACCGTCCTGCAAGACACCGCCGACACCATCAGCACCAAAGCCGATAACTTCTTTGTCAACACCTCCCTTGTGGTGCCCAGCTGCGGTGGCACAGGGTTTGACGGCTGCGTGCGCTCGGCCAATGCCCGCCGCAACGACGCCACCGCCCTCACCCCTTTTAATGCCGACATCGTAACAAAATCACGCCAGTTTGAGTACAGCGTCGAACCCCTCCTCGACGTTGAGACCGCTACCTACCGTGTCAGCTACCGCGTTCAAACTGACCAGGGCCTCATGCTCCTCGCCCGCAAATACTTCGCCACGCTAGAGGGCGGCATCTACGTCGTGGAAGTCCTGACAGACTACCGCACCACCCCCGCCACCCTTGAAGCTATCGACCGTGTCTTCACCAGTGCTCGCACCCGCCTCCCGATGGCAGACTCCACTCCCGCAGCTGAAACACTGCTCAGCCCTGCAGAGGGCGCAGTAACCGAAGAAGAGCAGTCTGTAACTGACTCCCTCCTCAACGAAATCACCACCGACGGCCCTCAGCTGTCTCTCGTGCTCGGCCCAGTCGACAGCCTCGTCACTGACCCTGCCACCACTGACGCCACTGACAATGACGGAAATGACGTAATAGAGGACGACAATGCAGACACTGCAGACAGTGCCGAAACTGAAAATAATGAAGAAGCAGCGAGTGAAAGCACCGAAACCACTCAGGAAGAAATCGTCATCCTCCAAACCACCCCCAACGACACCTACCAGCCCTACGACCTACTCGGTGTCTACCAGTACTTGTTTGAACGCACACAATAGTACTCCGCCTTATCTGGCTAAAAACCCCCTGGCACAACCGCCACGGGGGTTTTTTCTTTTCTCTCAAACCCCAAAAAAAGCCCACCCAACATTTCTTGATCTCAACCCTTCGCTACCGATTGAGGTAAAATTTCAAATCATGCTATAATGAAGTGATGAAACACCTCTTCCGCCACCCACAGCCCACCCCCGCACGCGTTATTAGACAATCAAACCCCGAGAAACGCCCCCCGCAGGAGCTCCCAGACACCTTTCCCCAGTCAGAGCATGAACTCAAACAGTGCATCCTCGAAAACCAGCAAGCACTCCAGCAAACCCAGCAAGATATAAGCCTTAACCTCCACCCAGCCAGGGCAGAGTCAGTGACCAACCTCAAGCCCCCCACCACCCGCGAGCTCATGACAGAGACCGTCCCCCATCGCCCTGATAAATCTCCAAACACTACTCGAGGAGGTATTCCTATTGGTGGTAAGATCGAAGGCAAAACAGGCAGTCTTTCCGTCAATTCTCTCGGCTTACATTTCCCCGCCAACTCAAATACTCGTGAAAATCCCCGATTTGCAGTTGGCGGAGAAGTAGTAATTGAAAATAAAATAAACAAAAAAGCAAAAATCACAACCGCCCTAACTGGAGCAAGCATCAGTAATACTAATCTCACTGACCCGAGTCCAGTTACTGTAACGGGCCTCCGTGCCACCCACACCTTCCCCAACGGCACCGAAGTCACCGCTGGTCACGGCTCAGTCAATTTTGACGAGCATTCCGCCAACCTTGAAGTCAAAATTCCCCTCAACAAAAAGCCCAAACCATAACAGTTTCACAGTAATTCTCACGACCATCCGCACAACACACCCGATTTGCCCCCCACCCCGCCCCACCCTATAATGTGAAGCGATTTTCCCCCTCGCCTCATGCGCCGCCTTCTGTCTTCACTCGCTTTCGTTGTCACCGTCAGCCTGCCCGCTTTGGCGCTGGCACAGTTTTCCGTGGCTGACGTCTACACCACTGGGCACCAGCTGGCCCCTGTCACCTGCGGCCAGGTCACCATCGACCAGGTTTATTTACGAGAGTTCGCCCCCTGCTACGTTGAGTGGACCGTCGACCAGTCACTCAGCCAACCCATCACGGTAGTCGCCCCCAGCACCACGAGCACCAGCCCCATGAGCGACACGGGCCCAGAGCGCCAAGTCGGCACCCCCGCCCAGCTCAATGTCCTCACAACTCCCTACGGCATCCGTTCGCTGGCCGTCACCGACGCTACCCCTATCACCGTGCTACAAGTCTCCCTCATCAACCCACCCGCCCCTTGGCAGGGGTACGCTGAGGCTGTCGAGGTCGAAGCCCTCAGCTTCCGCCTCCGTTCGCAAAACACCTCCGTCGACTACGACCTCTTCCAGCTCCTTCATGGCGGTGTCGAGCAACCAGTCGCCGACGACGGCACCGTCACCCTTTCGCTTGCTTCCCCACTGCGCCTCGCACCGGGCGAAGGCACCACCCTTGACATCAGCATTCGCCTCGCCCCCGCCAGCAGTTATGGCACCGTTGACGGCTCCTTTACCCTCGACCTGACGGAGGTTTTTGCCGCTGGCCAGAGCAGCGAACCCGTGCGCATCATCACTAGTGGTACCACCGCGTCCGACCTGTTCGCCTTCCAGTCACTTCCCAGCAACCCCACCGGCACTAAGTTTGTCCTTCAGCGAGTCGACCCCGCCCTCACCCCGCCAGTGCTCACCCCCAATGAACGCCACCAAATCCTTGAGCTCGAGCTCGACGCCCAATTCAGCGAAATCACCCTCGAGGAAATCACCATCAAAAACATCGCCCCCAACGCCGACGGGCAGGAGGCCGTCGCCCGCCTCCACCTCAGCGACCTCGCTGGCAACACCCTCGGCTCTGGCGAATTCTTAGGCGAACGCGCTACTCTACGGTTCAGCCCCCCGCTGGTGCTGCCCCGCGGCAGTCGCACTCGCTATGTCATGTCACTCGACACCAACCCCTCCATAGCGTACGCCGACCCCAGTCAGGCCATCCTTCGCCTCGCCATCACCGACGTCGAAGCCTACGCCAGCACGGGGCTCCCCGTCACCCCAGGGCAACTCCTCGCCCCAGCCCCACTGTATGAGGCCACTCTTGCTGGTGCCCACCTCACCGTTCGTAATGCAGACTACCAGCCTCCCGCCGCGCTCAATGCCAGCGGTGCCCTAGAGCCACTCTACGCCTTCACGATCGAAAACCCCTCCGAAGACGAACGCGTCGCCCTGTCTCGCCTCTCCCTGCAAGTTGACCTCGACAACCTCCAGTGGGCTGGCGGCACCATCGACCCCAGCGACGTCATGCTCACCTACCGTGCCAGCGGCGACGTCTACCAGCAGGACCCCCTCTGGTCTATGAATGTCACCTCGTTCTCGCCCACCAGCGGCCTGCTCCGCTTCGACGCCAGCACAGAGTTGCTCCTTCTCCCCGAAGCAGAAAGAGACTACGTCCTCTTCCTCGCATTAGAAGACCCCCTCCCTACCAACCCCAGCGAAAGCGTCACCTTCACTTGGCTCACCGACGGACAATTCCAAACAGGCACCGTGTCCGACCTCCAGTCCGCTAACGCCAACATCATCTGGTCCGACCGATCCGCCGCCACCCACAGCATCACAACTATCGACTGGCGCAGCGGGCTAGGGCTCAGTCTACCACCCACTACTCAGCTGGAGGACTAAAGAGTCTCAACACTTCCCCATTCCAAAAAAACTCCTCAGGTAAAAGAAGATAGACCTGTGGCGGAAGTGTGAATGATGAGATTGGTGGCACGAGGGAGACTTGAACTCCCGACCTCCGGGTTATGAATCCGACGCTCTGACCAGCTGAGCTACCGTGCCGCAATGTACGAGAACACTTTCCCCACAAAGCCGAGCGATAGTATGCCATAGCTCCACTTGGTCAACTTTTGTTTTGACACTCTCACCAACCAAAGATATAAGACACTGGCTTTAGACCTAAACCCTCAAAAGATGCTCGCAAAACGACGATGGCGTAAACGACTCCGCACTCACGGCTTCCGTGCCCGCATGCGCACCGTTGGTGGCCGCCGCGTCATCGCCAACCGCCGCAAGAAAGGTCGAAAAATGCTCAGCGTCGAAGCCAAAGAGAAACGCTACTAAACGCACAACAAAGTCAAAAATAACACACCACTCATTTATGAGTGGTGTTTTTGTATGTAGTCCACGATCACAGCACAATCCCCCTCGAACTCTTTTGCTGATCGGATTTTAAAGTCTCCTTGATACAACCACACCACGTTAGCCCCTCGGTGCCCCTTTCCCCACATGTGCTCGCGCATCGCCGCATACAGCTGCCGCCGCAGTCGGTTCCGCACTGGCGCCTTTTTTGAAATCTTCTTCCCCACCACCGCCGCATACCGTGGTGCCCCCTTCGCTGGGGTCACCACCGCTACCCCGTGTTTCAGCCGCACGCGCTTCCCTCTCCGCCACAGACGGTCAAACAGCCAAGACGTAAACTTGTTCTGACGCGGTAACACAGCTCGCTAAAGTAAAAAAAGATTAGTCCCCCGTCGGCAGATAGCGTATACCTACAGACGTTCATGTTTGTAGATCACGCTCGCATCACGGTCAAGGCAGGGAAAGGTGGCGACGGCTGCGTCAGCTTCCGACGTGAGAAGTACATCCCCAAAGGTGGCCCCGACGGCGGCAACGGTGGCCAAGGCGGCGACATTGTCGTGCGCGCCGCGCATAATGTCCACACGTTGATGGACTACCGCTCCCGCCAGCTCCACCGCGCTGACAACGGCCGCCCAGGCGCCAGCAACAACCGCACCGGCAAGAGCGGCCAAACGCTCGAGCTCATCCTCCCCGTCGGCACGCAGGTGCGCATCGCTGGCACCACCACAGTGCTCGCTGACCTCACCATCGAAGGCACCACCGCCACCATCGCCCATGGTGGTCGTGGCGGCAAAGGCAACGCGGGGTTCGTGTCTTCTATTCGCCAAGCCCCTAACTTCGCCGAGCACGGCGACCACGGCGAAGAATACGAGCTCGAGCTCGAGCTCAAACTCGTGGCTGACTTCGCGCTCATTGGCTATCCCAGCGTGGGCAAATCCACCCTCATTTCGTCCATTTCCAACGCCAAACCCAAAGTCGCCGCTTACCATTTCACCACCCTCGTCCCCAACCTCGGCGTGACAGAGGTCGACGACCGCGAGCTCGTCGTCGTCGACGTCCCAGGTTTGATCGAAGGCGCCTCCGAAGGCAAAGGCCTCGGCATCCAGTTTTTACGACACATCGAACGCGCCCAAGTCGTCGCCCACCTGATCGACGGCCTGTCTGACACTCCACTCAAGGACTACCAAACCATCCGCACCGAGCTCGAAACCTACTCCCCCACCCTCGCACAGAAGCCCGAAGTCGTTGTCATCTCCAAGCTCGACACCCTCGACGCCGAGCTCGTCGACTTCCTCACCAGCGAGCTGCAAACCGTCTTCGACGGGCCCATCTGCGCGCTGTCAGCCGCGACACACGACGGGCTCAAGCCCTTCCTCCGCACCATCAGTGGCCTCATCCCCGAAGGCGCCGAAGTCCTGCAGGCCGCCCCCCCTACGCCCGAGACAGAAACCCCCGAGCACGTCGAATACCGCCCCGCCGAAGCCCAAGGCCCCGACCCCCGCATCGTCGAGATCGAGCAGCTACCACACTGGTGGCACGTCAGCAACGTCCGCCTCGAACAAATGGTACGCCAAACCCCCGACGACAGCGAAGGCGCGCGTGAGCGCATCTACGACGTACTCAAAAAATGGCACATCACCGACAAGCTCCGCAGCCGCGGCGCCATCGCTGGTGACCAAATCCGCATCGGCGAACAGTTCTGGGACTTCCGCGGCTAATTCCACCTCTTGCTCCACTGCTTATGGAAATCGACCTCATCAGCTGGCTCCTCCTGTTTTCCACCCCAGCTACCCCAGCCATTACCCCTCCGCCCAAGGCGCAGCAGGTGTCCACACACACCGCTGCCTACACTCCCCTCCTGCCCATATTAGCTGATTCCACCACCGACACTCCTCCCACCACGGAAGTCACAGCGTCTCAGCCAGTCATCCCTACGCTTCTCACCCGCGCCCAAGCCCTCGCGGGGTCCACCGCACCACAAGCCGTGCTCGACGCCCAGCAAGTCATCACCGTCACCTACATTGACGACACAGGCTACGAAACCACCGGCCAGCTTGTCATCCACCGTGACGCCGTCGCCGACATCATAGAGATCATGGCCCTCAGTCGCCAGATCGGCTACCCTTTCACCCAGATCACCCCCGTCAGCGAGTTCCAGTGGAGCGACGACGCCTCCATGGCCGCCAACAACACCGCCGCCTTTAATTACCGTCCCATCACTGGCGGCACCGCCCTGTCTTCCCACAGTGGCCACCACGCCGTCGCTATAGACATCAACCCTCAGCAAAACCCCTACATCAAAGGCACCGTCATCCTTCCCCCAGGCAGTGTCTACGACCCCACCCACCCGCAAACCCTCACCGCGGACCACCCCCTCGTGCAGAGGTTCAAAGACCTCGGCTGGACATGGGGCGGCGACTGGGAAATCCTCAAAGATTACCAACACTTCGAAAAAGCCCTCCCCCACAGTTGAGCTCTGACCTTCCCTGGGTATGCTCCCCACAAA
Source organism: Candidatus Altimarinota bacterium (assembly GCA_020631075.1). Lineage (GTDB taxonomy): Bacteria > Patescibacteriota > Gracilibacteria > UBA4473 > UBA4473 > JAHDHX01. Next base: position 195,758 of record JAHDHX010000001.1, on the reverse strand, counting down.
AACCCATGGACTTCCCCGCTACTTTCAGCCACGACCTCGCACAACGCATCCGTGCCAAAGACTCCTGCCTCATGCTCGGGCTCGACCCCAACCCAGAGTTAATGCCAGACAGTTTCCCCCCCACCGCTGAGGGCGCCGAAGCCTTTTGTCGTGAAATGATCGACACCACCGCTGACCTCATCTGCGGGGTCAAGATTCAACTCGCCTACTTCGAAGTCTTCGGCGGCCCGGGGCTCAGCGCCGTCAGCCGACTCCTGCAACACGCCCGCACACTCGGCCTCATGACCATGCTCGACGGCAAGCGCGGCGACATCGGCGCCACATCCGCCGCCTACGCTCGGGCCTATTTTGAGCCAGACGCCCCCCTTGAGTGCGACGCCATCACCGTCAACCCCCTCATGGGCTCAGACGTCATCACACCCTTTCTGCCCTACTGCCTCACCGCTGGCAAAGCCCTCTTCGTGCTCGTGCGCACCTCCAACCCTTCCGCGACCGAGTTCCAAGGCTACGAAGACCTCTCCGTCCGCATCGGTGAGCACCTCGAAGACTGGAACATCCCCACCCAATGCCCCCAGACAGGCTTCAGCAGCCTCGGGGCAGTCATCGGCGCCACCCAACCGCAGATGCTCACCTTCTTCCGTGACGAGCTCCCCCACAGCTGGCTTCTCGCCCCGGGGGTCGGGGCCCAGGGCGGCACCCTGCCAGACATCTTGGCCGCCCGCCGCGACGGCCTGGGCTTACTCGTGCCCGTTTCACGGGCCGTGCTCTACGCCAGCACCGGGCCCGACTACGCCACCGCCGCCCGCAGCGCCATGCAAACCCTTTTCGACCAGCAGACCACCCGCTAGCCACATCACCTCATGCCCCCCACCCACACCGACGCAGGGGGCCTGCCCCCCGTCATCACCTTCGTCGACCTCGAGACCACTGGCGGCAACGCCATCGACCACCGAATCATCGAAATCGCCTGCATCAGGCTCGAGCACGGCGTCGAGGTCGCCCGCCAGTCCTCCCTCATCCGCCCCGACCAGCCCATCCCACCGTTCATCCAGCGCCTCACGGGCATTTCCCCCGCCGACGTCGCCGACGCCCCCACCTTCGCCGAATACTGGCCCACCGTCGCCCCCCTGTTTGAGGGAGCCGTTTTCGCCGCGCACAACGCCCGCTTTGACTACGGCTTCCTCCGCCAGTCCTGCGCCCAGATCGGCTACGGCCTCCGCGCTGACCGCCTCTGCACCGTGCTCCTCTCGCGCGCCCTCTACCCCCAGTTCCGCAAGCACAGCCTCAGCACCCTCGTCCAAAGGTTCAATATCACCCTCACAGACCGCCATCGCGCGCTCGCCGACACCTCCGCCATCGTCTACTTCTACCTCCTCTGGGCCCAAGAGTTTTCCCCCGCCCGCTTCGCACAGGCCGTCCGCGCGTCAACCCGAAAAGACCCATAAAAAACTTGTAACACCACCCCCAAAATTACGATAATACTAATGTGAAACCTGAGCTGCAGGGTTGGTCCTCAGATCCCCCTTCAGCAAACCATGTTTCGCATCATAAGAGTAACGGTAAAGAGCCCTTCCCTCAGGGCTCTTTATCATTGTGTCCATTTTTCTCAGCCGCTACACTCAGCGTGCCCCCCCTCATCTGCAAATCTGCCAATTCCACTCCCCATTATTTTCCCCCTCCTACCATGGTTCTCACCCCTTCGGTTATGACCCCCCTCGGCTCGGCCCTGCCCGCCTTCACCCTCCCCGAGCCACTCACGGGCACCCAGCACCCGCACACCAGCCTCCTCGGCCCGCAGGCCACCGTCGTCATCTTCATGTGCAACCACTGCCCCTTCGTCGTCCACCTTCTCGACGCTCTACTCGCTACCGCCCGCACCTACCTCCCCCGCGGTGTCGCCTTCATCGGCATCAGTGCCAATGACCCCCACTCCTACCCCGACGACGCCCCCGAAGCCATGGCCCAGCTCGCCCAGTCCGCCGACTTTCCGTTCCCCTACCTCTACGACGCCTCACAGTCAGTCGCCCGCGCCTTTGGGGCCGCCTGCACCCCTGACTTTTTTGTCTACGACTCCCAGCAGACTCTTGTCTACCGCGGTCGGTTTGACGCCTCTCGTCCTGGCCAGCCCACCCCCGTCGACGGGGCCGACCTCACCACCGCGCTTGAATCCCTCCTCAGCGACCGACCCATCCCCAGCCCCCAGCTCCCTTCTATGGGCTGCAACATCAAATGGCTCCCGCAGTAGACACCACCCCCCAGATCCAGCATAGTCACCCCGATGTCTTTCCCCTCGTCAGTGCCCACCACCTTCGTGTTTGAGTCCTGCCACTACGACCCCACCACCGCCACCGCCCATCTCGGCTACAGCTTCGGTGACCCTACCGACACCCTGTGGGAAATCTTTGACTTCTCCGCCATCACTCCACTGGCGCAGCCCGACCCTCTCGCGCTCCAGTCAGCCCTCTACGCCCTGTGGCTGATGGCAGGCGTTTCCTATTTCAAAGTCTTCACTCCCCCCACCCTCACCTTCCGTGACCCTTCGCTGGCCCCCGTGCCCACCGTTGGTCAGTTTTTTGCCGCCACGTGGCGACACGGCCTGGGCGAGTTTTTCTATCGCAACGGCTACGACCACCTCCCGCAGATCACCTTCCCCGTCGGCCCGCATTCTCCCACCCCCAGCGCTAGTTTTGAGGGCCAAGACGCCCTCGTCCCCCTCGGCGGAGGCAAAGACTCCCTCACCACCTGCGCCGTCTTACAGCACGCAGGGTTACCGTTCCACAGCTGGACCGTCGGCAAGTCACACCTCCTCCACCCACAGGTCCAATCACTCGGCCTCTCACACCACAGCGTCACCCGCCGCCTCGCACCACAGATCCAGTCATTGAATTCCCACCCCAAAGCCCAAAACGGCCACGTTCCCATCACGGCTATTCTCAGCTGCGTAGCCGTGCTGCACTGCGTTCTCACGGGCACCCAACGCATCATCTACTCCAACGAAGCCTCCGCCAACGAACCCCAAACCACCCTCGGCACCACCCCCGTCAACCACCAGTACTCCAAGTCATTTCCGTTCGAGCAAGCCTTCCAGCACTACGTCCACCAGCACGTTTCCCCCCAGCTCGACTACGTTTCCCTCCTCCGCCCCCTGACCGAGCTCCGCATCATGCAGGTTTTCGCCCAGCACGTCCTCCCTCGGGTCAGAGGCCAGTGGTCATCCTGCAACCGCAACTTCACCCTCGACGGCCACCCCAAAACTAAGCTCAGCTGGTGCACCCAGTGCCCAAAATGCGCCTTCGTCGCCCTCATGCTCGGGCCCTGGGTCAGCCGCGACACCTTGGTCGAGACATTCGGCCACGACCTCATCACCGACCCTGCCCTCACCCCACTCTATGAGGAGCTCCTCGGCCTCCGCGACTTCAAACCCTGGGAATGTGTCGGCGAAGTCGACGAAGTCCGACACGCCGCCGCCCTCATGCGTGACTCAGGCCAGTGGCCCGAGCTCACCCAGTGGGTCATCCCCACGCCAGACTCCACGCCCACTGGCGCGGCGTACCCCTACGCCCAGTGGCGGCCCCACGCCCTCCCCGCCGACCTCGCCACCGCCCTGTCCGCCCTCGCCCCTGACATTCCCCCCTCATGAAGATCTCCACCCTCCAGTCCGCCGCCCGCATTCTTGTGTATGGCTACGGCCGCGAGGGCCGCTCCACCGAGCAATGGCTGCAGGCCACCTGCCCCACCACCCAGTTCGACATCCGCGACGACCACGACCCCCAGCATCCCCCCGTCCGTCCACTGAGTGACTACGACGTCATCATCCTCAGCCCAGGCATCGACCCCCGCCCCTTGGCCCAGTTCACCCCCCGCCTCACCTCCCAGACAGAGATTTTTTTCACGAACCTCACCCCCACCCAGCGCCAGCGCGTCATCGGCATCACCGGCACAAAAGGCAAATCAACCACCAGTGCCTTCACCGCGGCACTCTTACAGCACACGGGCACTCGCGTCGCCCTCGGGGGTAATTTCGGCCAACCCGTGCTGGAGCTCTGGCCAGCACTCGACACCCTTGACTGGATCGTACTCGAGCTCAGCAGCTACCAGCTCGAACGCCTCCCCGTCTCCCCCGCCTACGCCCTGTGCACCAACCTCATGGCCGACCACCTCGACCGCTACGACGGCAGTCTGTCCGCCTACCACACCGCCAAGTCCAACCTCTGGCGCTGGCAAGCCCCCTCTGACCACCTGTTCGTGCCCGACTCCGCCCCCGACAGGGCCCCCTACCAGTCTGGTGAAGGGCAGCTCACCGTCTGCCCACCGCTAGGGGTTGACCATTTCCCGCCCCACTCTCCACTCCGTGCCCTCCACTTTCGGCAAAATTTCGGCCTCGTGGCCGCCCTCGCCCAAACGCTCGACATTCCCCCCCAGCATCTCACCACCACTTGCCAGCAGTTTCAGCCCCTCCCCCATCGGCTGCAGAGTGTCGCCACCGTCAACGACATCACCTTTGTCAATGACTCCATCAGCACCAACCCCACCTCCTGCCTCGCCGCCGTCCGTCACTACGCCGACCGTCTCGGCTGCCTCATCCTCGGCGGGCTCGACCGCGGGCTCGACTTCACCCAGTTCGGAGCCCAGCTCGCCTCCCTCGCCCCCCACACGCACATCCTCCTGCCAGAAGGCGGGCTGCAGTCACGCTTCACCGCCCTCTGTCAGCAGCACGGCCTTGCCTACCACCTCGTGACGGACCTCCCCGCCGCGGTGCAGCTCGCCCACACCCTGTGCCACCCAGGCCAAGTCTGCCTGCTGTCACCCTGCGCCCCCAGTTTTGACATCTACCCCAGCTTCGTCGCCCGGGGTGAGCATTTTCAGCGTATTTGTACTGGCGTCGACAACGGCCAATCACCCAGTTCTAAAGGCGTCACCGCAAAGGGCTCCGTCCGTTGATACTCATTCCCCTTCGGTTCCGACAGGATGCTCCCTTCCCCCATCCCCATTATCCCCACTATCAACCCCGCCGCCCCCACCAGCATCCCGAGGATCCAAAACCGCATCACGATCTGCGTCTCACTCCACCCCTTCGCTTCAAAGTGATGATGAATCGGCGCGATCAAAAACACCTTCCGCTTAAAGTATTTTTTTGAAAACAACTGCACCGCCACCGACACCGTCTCCAGCGCAAATATCGACCCCACGATCGCCAGCACCGCCACCCCGTTGGTCAGCATAGCGATCACCCCCAGCGTCGCCCCTAGCGCCAGCGACCCCGTGTCCCCCATATACACCCCCGCAGGCGGAACATTAAACCACAGAAACCCCACCAGCGCCCCAATGATCGTACAGCACAGCATCGCCAGCAACGGCAACCCATAGAAGTACGCCACCGCCGCAAACACCCCATAAGAAATCACCAGTAACCCCCCCGCTAAGCCGTCCAGACCGTCTGTCAGGTTCACCGCGTTGGAAGTGCCGATCAAGATAAACAAAAACAACGGCGCATACCACAGCCCAATGTCAAAATCCCCCACCCCCGGGATGTGAATAATCGACCACCCCAGCTTGAGCGTAAACCACGCCGCCCCCAGCACTGAGAAAAGCAGTAACGTATACGTCTTAAATTTCGCCGACAACCCTTTCTGGGCCGAGTGTTCCGTGATGTTAAGGTAATCATCCGCCACCCCCAGAGCCCCCACCAGCATCAGCGTCGCTATCGGCAGATACGTCTCACTACGGTTGAGGAGCCCCTGCTCGATCACCCCCATCAGCGACAACACCCGCGACACCATCACCGTCAGCAGCACCGCCCCCAAGATCACCACCCCCCCCATCGTCGGCGTACCAGCCTTGTGCGCGTGCAACTCATTAAAAATTTTGGCCGTCCCCCCGCTCAGGCTATCGGTCCGCAGCTTTTGTGTCAGCTTAAACCGCTGCAAAAACCGTATAAATTTCGGAAAAACTACCACCGTCACCCCAAAGCTAATCGAAAAATACAGCAAGATCAGCGCCAGATTCCAGATGTGCGTCTCTCTCATAGAGTTTGTGTAGTGTGTAAATCAATTTCCCCGCCCACCTCTCCCCCCATTCGTACCAAATCCCACCGCCGTCCACAAGGCCATCCCCACTGGCATCATGTCAAAGAGAGTCGCCGTCTGCAGGAGCACTATCACCACCACTCCCCACCACCGTGGCCAGCCACTGGGGGTCAAACCCGCCACCGTCCACCACCACCACAAGGTGAGCAGGAGCCCCACCACCCCCAGCTGCACCAGCACATCCACCAGCACATTTTCCGTCACCAACGCTTTGTCATCATCATTTTTTTCCAGATTATGCGCCCGCGCCGCAGGGCCCGACCGCGCCAGCTGCCCCGTCAGCAGGTGCTCACTGACCGCCAGCCGCACACCCGCCACAGGCGCCGTCAGGTGCTGGGCACTGCCCACCCGCCACACTTGCTCGCGCAGCGGCGCCCACCCCAGCACTATCGCTCCCCCCAGCCCCCCCCCCAGCACCGCACCCAGCCATAGTGTCCGCCCCCGCACCCAGCCCGCCTGCCACGCCCACCCCGCCAGGCACACCACCGACAACCCCAGCACACTTCGTGTCAGCGACAGGCCTATCAACCCCAGCAGCACCCCCTGCCCCACGCCCCAGCGCCACCCCCGCCAGCCTAAACTGTGCACACACCACTGCCCCACCAGCAGCAAAGTCGCCAGCGCCACCGGCCCCGAAGCCCCCCCCTGCAGGCGCGGACAGCCCACCGCCGCGTGATACAACGGTATTTTCTGCCCCGGCACCCAGCTCGAGATCGTCTCACTCCACCACCCCAGCACCACATCAGGCACCCACCCCAGCAGCACCATCCCGCCAAATACCGCCGACAAGCTCACACTGCACAAGTACACCTTCGCCCATCGTGTTCGTAACGCAGCTACCCACTCAGGCCACCAGTGCAACGCCAGCATCACCCCCCCACCCCACACGGTTGCCTGCAGCAAGTACCGCAACGCCAGCAGCTCATACCCCACCCCATACACATCAAACCAAAACAACGCCCCCACTCCCCAGCCACACAGCATCCCCAGCGGCCATACCCAGCTAGGCATCACCCCCCAGCCCCCTTGCCATGCAGCCTGCAGCGTCCGCCCCCCCACCAGCAACAGCCAGCACACCAGCAACACTTCTTTCCACGCCACCACCGCAGGCAACGCCCCCGCCAGCACCCCCTGCCACGGCAGCAGCACCCCCAGCACCGTCACCATTCCCAGCAAAGCAGTTTTCACAGCCCGCAGCATAGCGCCCCCCACCGCTGCGCGCCAGCCACACCGTTTGACAGCCCCACACCACGCCCTAGGGTCATCATCGTGAACCGCCTCAAACTCTGGCTGCGCACTCTGTCCAAACGACTACGGTCTCTCCCCGCCGTCGGCCGCAGCTTTTTGCACTCGCCGCTCGCGTTGCAGCTCACCACCCTGTCTTTGTTGCTCATGTTCATCACGGGCTTTCGCCCCCCCTACACCATCGGCAGCGGTGACAGCTTTGGGTATGAAGTCTTCGGCGAATCCAACAAAGTCTTCGCCGTCACCGAAGCAGGCTTTATCAATAATTACACTGGGGTTCGCACCGCTGGCATTGAGGAAATCATCACCGAAGACGAAGACGGCAACAAAGTCGTCCAAATTCGCAAAAAACAACGCAAAGAGGTCCTAGAATACACCGTCCGCTCTGGTGACAACATCACCAAGATCGCCCACAAGTTCGGCCTCCGCGTCACCACGCTCAACTGGGCCAACGGCCTCACCGCCAAGCAAACCCTCGACGTCGGCCAGACATTACGCATCCCCGTCGTCGACGGTGTTTTCTACACCGTGCTCAAAAACGACACCATCTCCGACATCGCCGCCAACCACAGCATCGAAGTCGAAAAAGTCTACGCCTACAACCAAATTTCACGCTCCAAAGCTCTGTCCCCAGGGCAAGAACTCTTCCTCCCCGAAGCCAAAAAAGTCCTCGTCTTCGCCAAACCCGACCCCAAACCCGCCAGCACCAATACAGGCAATAAAGACACCCCCGTCACCCCAGGGAGCAATAACAACAGCACCCTCAGCAAACCCGCCGTCCAGCCCAAACCCATCCCAGCCGTCAAACCCATCACCCCCGCCACCAGGGCACAGAGCCAAGCCAGCGGCAACTACGTCGGCGGGAGTATCAGCTCACTTGGTTACCGCCTCCGCCGCCCCACTAAGGGAATCCTCACCCAAGGCTACCACCGGGGCCACTACGCACTCGACATCGCCTCCGCGATGAATACCCCCATCTACGCCTCCGCCCCCGGCAAGGTCATCACCTCGTCCAACGGCTGGAACTACGGCTACGGAAATTACATCATCGTCGACCACGGCTACGGTGTCCAGACCCTCTACGGACATCTCAATGTCCGCAAAGTCAGCGTCGGCCAATGGGTCGAAGCAGGGCAACTCATCGGCCTGATGGGGAATACCGGCCGCGTCTTCGGTCGCACAGGCATCCACCTCCACTACGAGGTCCGCATCAACGGCCGCAAAGTCAACCCCAACAACTACTTCTAACCTTTCCCCATGTCTCTCCCCTCCGCAGAGACGTGGTGGCACGCACAACGCCCCAGCTGGCAGCTTCGCGTTGGCCTGCTTTGTGGTCTGGCGGGGCTCTGGCTCGGGGCCAGCCTCCCTCCCCAGCTCTCACTGTGGGCCCTCGCCTGCGTCATCACCCTCTGGGTCAGCGTCTCGCTTCGCTGGTGGCTCGGCAGTGTTTTTATTGTGCTGACCTTTGGCGGCCTCTGGGCCCAGCTCTCACAGCAATGGCACCAGCTCACGCCCCAGCTGCCCCTTTCTTCCACTGACCAGCCAGTCACCATGGTCGGCACCATTGTGCGCTTCCCCGACGTCCGCCCCACGACCACCCGCTACCACCTCGCCCTCAGCACGCACGGCACTACTCCCACCACCGACCAGATTCTCCTCGTCAGCTCCCAGCCCTCCCCCCAGTGGGACTACGGCACCACACTCCAGTTCACCGGCACTCGGCACCCCCCGCGCAACTTCGGCCAGTTTGACTATCGGGCCTACCTCGCCCGTCAAGGCATCAGCGCACTCGTCACCGACCCCACCGACATCACCATCATCGGGCAGGAGGGCGGCTCTGGCTTCATCCGCACCGCCAAACGACTCCGCAACCACCTCAAAGCCACCATCCGCACCCACGTCCCCGACCCCCACGCCTTGATCGCCGTCGGCGTCCTCCTCGGCGAACGCGAGTCCCTCCCCGCTTTCACCCAGTCCACCTTCCAGCGCGCTGGCCTGCAGCACCTGCTGGTCGTCTCAGGGTTTAATGTCACCCTCGTGTTTCTGTGCGTCGGCTACGCCCTGCAGTGGCTCGGCCCACGGGTCATGCTCGGTGGCTCCTTGCTCTCGCTTTTCGCCTACGTCGCCCTCACGGGGGGCGACGGCCCCATTCTGCGCGCCGCCCTCATGGGCGGCATCTCGGGCTACAGCCTACTCATCGGCCGCTACGCCGACGGCCGCACCCTGCTGCTCCTCAGCTTGTTCTTGATCGGGCTCTGGCACCCCGCACTCCTGCGGCACGACGTCGGGCTCCAGCTCAGCGCCCTCGCCACCCTCGGGCTCCTCGTCTTCACCCCCCCGCTCGAGTCCCTTCTCACCCCACTCCCCTCCCCACACCCCAGTTTCACGCGGCTCTTGTCCGCCAGCCTCGCCGCCCAGCTCAGCGTCATGCCCCTGCTCATCACCCACTTCGGCCAGGTCAGCTGGGTCGGCCTCATCGCGAATCTCCTCGCCGACCCACTCGTACCCCTTGTCATGGCCACCTCCACCCTCAGCAGCCTCGTCGGGGCCTTGCCCGTGCTCGGCCCGCTCAGTGGCGCCGCCACCACCACCAGCATCGAGCTTCTTCTCTGGGCTGCCGCCCTCACTGGCTGGGTTGACCCCGTCATCTTACCCGCCTGGTTCGGCGCCTTTTCCTTGGGGCTCGTCTGCCTCGCTTTGCTCTGGGGCACCCTCAGCGACAGTTCACACATTCATTTGGCCAAAAACAAATCATGAAAATAGCCAAGAAATAACAGTAGACAAATTTCTCCCCCCAGCGTAGTTTGAGACTACTATTCGCCCTCCCCATGGCCCAGCCCACCACCGACACTTGGAGCATCTTTGACGTCATCGGCCCCGTCATGGTCGGGCCCAGCAGCTCCCACACCGCTGGCGCGTGCACCTTGGGCTATATGGCTGGGCTACTCTTCGGCCACGGGCTGCAGTCCGCCACCTTGCACCTGCACGGCTCCTTCGGCGAGGTCTACGAAGGGCACTGCACCGACGTCGCCATCATTGGCGGCCTTTTGGGCCTGCTCCCGCACGACGGCCGCATCGCCACCGCCTACGACCTGGCCGAGGCCGCTGGCATCAGCATCACGCTAAAACCCTGCCACCTCGGGGCCGAGTACCACCCCAACACCGTCAAGTTCGACCTGCAAGGCAACGACAAACGCATGGTCATCGTCGGCTCATCCCTCGGCGGGGGCAAGATCGCCATCACCGAAATCGACAAAATCCCCGTCCGACTCACAGGCGCCTACTCTTCCCTCGTCATTTGCTTTGACGAAGGCCAGCATTCCCTGATGGACTTCCTAAAATTCGCCATGGAGGAAGGCCTCGACCCCGTCAAAACCGAGACCTACAGTTATAAAAACCGCATCATCCTTGATATTGAGATCCGCCAATGGTTCGAGTCCGCCATCATCGAGCAGATCACCTCACGGTTTGACGTCAAATGGGTTCGCTACCTCAACCACATCTCTCATTACGACCAGTCATGAGTTCCCGCCAGTTTTTCTCCGCCGCCAAGCTCCTCCAGCTCATCGCCCAGCACGACGACCTCACCACCATCGCGGACGCCGTCCTCGCCGCCGAGCATGAGCTCACCAGCCGCCAACCCACAGAGATCAGAGCCAACATGGCCATTCGGCTCACCGTCATGCGTGACGCCATCTCCCAGAGCCTTCATAACCCCGCCCGCACCAAATCCACCCTCTCTGGCGGCGACGCCAAGCGAATGCACGAGCACACCCCTGAGCATAATTTCCTCAGCCCTGTCATGCACCGCGCCACCCAGTACGCCCTCGCCGTCATGGAAACCAACGCCCGCATGGGCAAGATCGTCGCCGCCCCCACCGCGGGCTCCGCGGGGATAGTCCCAGGCGGCATCATCGCCCTGCAAGAGGAGTGGCACATGACCGAAGACCAATGCGTTGACGGCCTGCTCACTTCCGCGGGCATCGGCATCATCATCGCGCACAATGCCACCTTCTCCGCCGCCAAAGGCGGGTGCCAGGCCGAAGTCGGCGTCAGCACCGCCATGTGCTCCGCCGCACTCAGCGCCATGCGCGGCCTCTCGCCGGAGCGCTGCCTCAATTCCGCCAGCCTCGCCCTCAAAAATATGCTCGGCCTCGCCTGTGACCCCATCGCTGGCTTGGTCGAGGCCCCCTGCGTCAAACGCAACGCCATCGGCGTCGCCCACGCTATGACCAGCGCCGAAATGTCCGCCGCTGGCATCACCTCCAACGTCCCCTTCGACGAAGTCGTCGAAGCCATGAATAACGTCGCCGCCAATATGCACGCCAACATCCGTGAGACATCCAAAGGCGGCCTCGCCGTCACCCCCACTGGCAAACGCATCACCAAGATGATCTTCGGCAAAAACCTCGGCACCGCCCTCGCCAAAGACACTCCCCCCACCGCAGAGCCCAGCGCCCAACACAGCTGCCACTACTCTCAGGCTTGACACTATTTGGCCAATATAGCAAAAAGGTTGACACAAGATGTTTTAAAAAATATAAAGAAAGTGATTTAAATATCTCAAAAAATGAAAAATATTAAAAGCTTGCAAGATAGACTTTCAGGAAAGAACTTTTCACAAGAAAAAATTGAAGAAATCAAGGCAGAACTAAATCAAACAGAAAAGAAAATTAAAAAAAGTGGCTTTGAAGAAGCCGAGAAACAAGACGCAAAATTAGCAATCAAAATCACCGTTTCACTCGTCGGTTCTGAAATCGACGAAACTCTCATCACGACTGATCTTCAAAAAGACATAACTTCTACAATCGAAAAAAAATTAGAATACAAAAAATATGTTGAAAAAATAAATAAATTCAATGAAAAAAATCCTGAAGTAACTGATAAAAATGCAGCAATTTTTAAAGAATTCATAGAAATACTACTTTCTAAAATTGGCTTTCAGGCTAAAAACGAAACCAAAGAATCCATCAATATAAATAATGAAAATGTAGAAATGTTCTTAGAAGCCATCAATGATGCACTTTTGGAAGGCAACTTCAGCGAACCAAGCAAAGAAGAAGATTTCAGCGATGTAGATGCTGATTACATTTACTTTAAAAAAGAGACTATATATGCCGAACAATCAGAGTCTGATTGGCTATTCAATCGAGTTAAAGTTGATCGTGTCCGCAAATATTTCGAATATGCAGGCAAAGAATATAAATATGACTCCAAAAACCCACTTCATCCTACTATGTGGAGGTACTCAAAATATAAAAAAAACCACAGAGTATAAAGATAATACTTCTAGTAAATCATCCCCCCTTCACCGCCTTATAGTGCGCCTTCGTGGCCACCGTCACGGCCTTGTGGTTGACCATGGGGTACGGGTACCCCGTCTCTGGGCAACGTTCATCCACGACTTCTAGAGTCTCTGGTGGGCTGTGCTGCTCCCATTTTTTTATCGTCACCGCGTCTGATTCCCCCAGCTCCTGCACCCACCGCCGCACATACACGCCGTCTGGATCAAACCGCTCCTGCTGTCTCCAAGGGTTAAATATCCGAAAATACGGCTGCGCATCACACCCCGTGCTGGCGGCCCACTGCCAGTTTCCGTTGTTCACACACGGGTCATAGTCCGTCAGCTTCTGGGCGAAGTACCGCTCCCCCCACCGCCAGTCAACCCGCAAGTGCTTCACCAGAAAAGTCGCCACGATCATCCGCACCCGATTGTGCATATACCCCGTCTCATTCAGCTCCCGCATCCCCGCATCGACGATGGGGTACCCCGTCTCCCCCTTGCGCCACCGTTCATAGCGCGTCACATCATCACTCCACTCCAGTCCCTCCCACACTGACCGATACGCCCCCCCAAACACATGGGGCCAGTGCCACGCTATGTGGTGAAAAAAGTCCCGCCAATACAACTCCTGCAACAGCGTACTCTCGGGCCCCAGCCCCGCCACCACCCGCCAATACGTCTCCCGCACAGATACTGTCCCATATTTATGATCCGCCGACAGCGTGCTCGTCCCCGCCAGCGCGGGGATGTCTCGCTCCGCGGCATAGTTGGTCAGCCCCACCGCCCGCTCCAGCCGCTCCAGCGCACGGCTCCGCCCTCCCCGCAGTCGGTAATGCGTCGGCATTTCGCCCAGCGTCCGCGCCACCACTTCGTCTAGCGTCACCGTCGACCAGCTTTGGTTCATCTCCGACAACGGCAACAGCTGGTCACGACCTTGGTCTACAGGGTCATCCACCGGCACGCCTCTGGCCTTTTTCCAAAACGGCGTAAACACCGTGTACGGCGTCCCCCCCCCGGTCTTCACCGCTTCGGGTTTCACCAGCAACGCATCATCATGCGCCTCCACCGCTATCCCTTTTTCAAGGCACCAGCGGTTGAGCGCCGCGTCCCGCCGCCGCGCAAACGGCGTATAGTCACGGTTATAATACACCCCCCCCGCCCCCGTCTCCTCCACCAGCGCGGCTATCTCTTCCAGCGGCTCCCCCCAGCGCAGCACCAGCGCACTCCCCTGTGTGGCCATTTCGGCCGACAGTTCCGCCAGACTTTCCAGCAAAAATGTCATCCCCGGCACCCCAAAGTATTCATTGTGCTCCGCATCCACCTGCCGCGGGTTGAAGGTAAACACACCCACTACTCGCTCACACTGGGCCGCCGCCGCCCGCAGCGCCGTGTGGTCAACCAGTCGCAAGTCCCGACGAAACAGGACCAAACCCAAACGATGTTTTTGCATTGCCATTCAACTTTAGAAAATATTTTCAGCTCCACAACACCCCCGCTTTTATCCCCAGCTCTTGCCACTCCCGCTCAGGGTCTGACTCCACCGTTATTCCCCCCCCCACACCATACCGCCACCCCTCGTCCGTCACCTCCACCACACGGATCATCACCCCCGACACCATCTCCCGCTCCCCCAGCCACACCCCACACGTCCCTGTGTAGTCCCCCCGCTCTCGCCCCTCCAGCCCAGCTAATATCTCACACACCCGCCGCTTCGGCGCCCCCGTCACCGACCCCACTGGGAGTAATTTCTGAAACTCCTCCATCGTCAATTTTTCAGGCTTCACCCCCACTATGTGGCTCTGCCCATGGGCATACCCCCCCTGCTCTGTCAGCGTCCGCTCGGCTCGCACTTCCACACGGTCGCATATCCGCCCAAGGTCATTCCGCAGCAGATCCGTCACCATGTCGAGCTCCGAACGCTCTTTCTCACTCTGAGTCAGGTACGCCCGCGTCCCCGTCCCTTTTATGGGGTAAGTATGCAGCTCCCCCGCTCGCCACTCGACAAAAGTCTCAGGCGACAGGCTCACCCACGTGCGCCCACCCACCCGCCAGCATCCACCCGCCAACGGCACCCCACGCCGCAAGTGTCTACCATACAGCCCCCATACGTCCCGCGTTGGGTCAGTTGTTTGCTCTCTGTCCCCACGCAGCTCCGTCGTCAGGTTTCCCACCCACACCTCGCCGCGTCGCCCCGCCGTTTTCAGTGCCTCCACCCACGCCTTCCACGTCGCACGGCTCACCGCCACGTGGTCGGTCCACACGGGTTTGAGTTGCATTGCTGGCTGCGCCACCCGCACCGCGCCTGGCTCCAGCACTGGTGGCAGTTCGTTTCGTCCCCACTTTTCTGGGCGCACCAGTGTCATCGTGGCGCCGCTCGCGTCAGTCACCCACCACGTCCCGGGCTCGCCCCACTTCCCCACGTTCATTTCTCCCACCCCCCACGCATACTCCACCCCGCGCGCAGTTCGCTGGCACCACCACACCGCGTCACGGCCCGCTCGCCAGTGCTCAGCCACTCGCGCCCAGGCTGTTTCTACCGTCGTCATGTTCAGCGCCCCAGCCAATCATCTTTCACCGCAATCGCCGCTTTCGCCGCCGCCGCTTGCGCCTCTTTTTTCGACGCGCCCGTCCCTTGGCTCACCTGCTTCTCACCGATCATCGCCCCCATCGTGAAGGTCTTCTCATGGTCTTTGCCCGTCGCTGACAGCAGCGCATAGTGCGGCGTCACCCCCAGTTGCCCCTGCACTATCTCTTGGAAGTGCGACTTCGCGTCTATGTGGTCACCCTGCGCTATAATGTTTTCCAAATCCACCAGCACAAACCGCTCCACCAGTCGCCGCGTCAGCTCCATCCCCTCTGACACATACACCGCCCCTATCAGCGCCTCCACCGCATTGGCTAAGATATACTCCTTTTCCGCCCCCCCACTCCGTCGCTCCCCCGCAGACATCAGCATATACTGCCCCAAGTTCAGCCGCTTCGCCACCACCGCCAAGTGGTCCCCCCGCACCAGCGACGACCGATAATTTGTCAGATCTCCCTCAGGTTTATCAGGGAAATGGTGAAACAAATACTCTGTCGTGATGAGTTCGAGCACCGCATCCCCCAAAAATTCTAACCGCTCATTGTGTGACTGCCCCCGCTGGCGCAGCTTCATCGCCGACCGATGCACAAAAGCTTCCTGCAACAGCGCCTCGTCGTGCACCGCAAACCCAAACAAACCAAACAACTCTGCGTAATCAGTCACCGCATCATTTTTCATTCGACCGTCGGTGACACTACTTCTTCTTGCGCCGCTTCCGCGGCCAGTCGCGCCTTTTTTGACTCCCCCAGCCCTAGGTTCTGACGCAAGCTATCGAGCACCCCATTCACAAACGCCGCCGAACGGTCTTCCCCATAGTCCTTCGCTATTTCGATGTATTCATTGATCACCACCACTGGCGGCGTCTCAAAATATTTCAACTCAATGATCCCCATCAAGAGTATCGCTCGGTTGATCGGCGCTATCTTGGCAAAATCAAACTCCTTCGCATACCCCTTCACGATCAGCCTCGCCTTCGACAGGTGCTCCCCCGCCGCCTCCACCAGGCTCTCGGCAAAGCTATCCCCAGTCAGCTCCGCCACTTCATACACGACGTGTTCATAGCACGCCTGCAACGGCTGCTCTTCCCGCCGCACGATGAAGGCAAACAAACTCTTAATCGCATTGATCCGACTCGCTCGACGGCTCCGTCTTTCTGGTGCTTCCATTGGCTGGACTGTTTTTAAAAGGTCTTTTTAATTTCCCAAGGCCCCCCGCCCGCCCTTTTATCCCCCCTACACCCGCATTATAAATTTTTACCCAGCCCTGGGCGAACCAGTTCTGGGTAAAATACAGTGGACATCACGACAGGCACCTCACCATAGATGGCACCCGAAACAGAAAAACTTCCATTTCTCGATACTATTTTCGCCTACGCTTCGATCTCCGCAAAGGCCTTAAGCGCCTTCATTTTGCGAGGCACATACACTTGGTTGCCGTTATAGTACCCACAGTCAGCACAGGCAAAGTGCGCTCGGGTCGGGGCACCACACTGTGGGCAAGTAATGATGTTTAGCTTATTGCTCAGCTTTGTGCGTTGTTTCCGCACATACGTCCCCCAGCGTGAACGGGTTGACGAGCGAGCCTGCTTTTTGGAAGGGACGGGTTTCTTAGACATACAAGTCTCAAATAAAAGAGAAACAATTTCTTGAGGCCTGTAC
The DNA here is from genome assembly GCA_020631075.1 of Candidatus Altimarinota bacterium. GTDB lineage: Bacteria > Patescibacteriota > Gracilibacteria > UBA4473 > UBA4473 > JAHDHX01. The sequence goes on along the minus strand of JAHDHX010000001.1, from coordinate 178,901 downwards.
CTCCTCATCCCGCAGTCCAGAAGCACTTTCACGCCCTTCACTGCGCCATGCGGCAAGCCTATTCACCCCGCAAACTAGAAAAAACTCGCCTTTTGGCAAGAGAAAAATAGCCTGAAACACGAAAACCCCCTTTCCCTCCCCCATGACTCGCCCCAACACCAGCACCATCAGCGGCTTCCCCGAGTTCTCCCCCCGCGCCGAATCCCTCCGTCAGCAGTGGCTCGCCGTCATCGAATCCCAGTTCATCCTCCACGGCTTCCAGCCCATCTCTACTCCCTTAGCCGAGCGCGAAACCAACCTCGTCGCCAAAGGCGGCAACGCCAAAGAAATGTACGTCCTTCGTCGCCTCCACGCCGACACGAATGACGCCGACAGCGGGGCCGCCCTGCGCTTTGACCACACCGTCCCCCTCGGGCTCTACGTCGCCCGCCACTTAAACGACATCGCCTTCCCCTTCCGTCGCTCAGTCATCGGCCCTGTCTTCCGCGGTGAACGCCCGCAGAAAGGCCGCTTTCGCCAGTTTACCCAGTGCGACATCGACATCATCGGCAACGGCAGCCTATCCCACTACCACGACGCCGAAGTCATCGCCACCATGTGCGACATCTTCACCCAGCTCGACATCGGCCCCTGCCAGATCAGGGTCAATAACCGCAAACTCCTCCTCGGCTATCTGGAGTCCCTCGGGCTCGACCCCGCTGGCCAGTCCGCCACTCTCAAGGTCATCGACGACCGTGAGAAGCTCCCCCCCGCCCAGATCACCAGCGCCTTTACCGAGCTCGGACTCAGCCCCAGCCAACAGTCACAGCTCCTCGCCTGGCTCGACCACCCCGTCACCACCAGCACCTTGCCCCAGCTGGCCAACGCCTGCGACTCCCCCACCTACCAGCAAGGCGTGACTGAGCTCACCGCCGTCCTCACCGCTCTGCAAGCCCTCGGCACCGACCCCACCCTCTATCGGGTCGACCTGTCCATCGCGCGCGGGCTCGACTACTACACCGGCACGGTTATGGAAACCCAAGTCCTCACCCACCCCGAGTGGGGCAGCGTCTGCAGCGGCGGCCGCTACGCCGACCTGGCCGAGGTGTTTACTGGCCGCGCCCTGCCGGGGGTCGGCATTTCCATTGGCCTCACCCGCCTGCTCAGCCAGTACCTCGCCGCCTACCCCCTCCCCACCGACCTCAGCCCCGTCCCCACCGAAGTCCTCTTCGCCCCCATGGCCGAAGCCCACATCCCCGTGGCTCTCTCCGCCTGCCAGACCCTGCGGCAGATGGGCATCCCCTGCGAAGTCTACTTCGAGGACGCCAAGCTCAAGAAAAAACTCGCCTACGCCAATAAGCTCAATATCCCCCGCGTCGCCATCATCGGCGACACGGAGGCCCACTCCGACACCCTCACCGTCAAGCACCTCCAGACAGGCGAGCAAACCACCCAAACTGTCAGCGATCTGATAGAGTCCTTCTATCAGGTCGCCCTCATCCCCGACGACACCATCACCGAATAGTAACAGCAAAAAACAATAACGCCCCCAAATTTCACGCTCCAGCTTATCCCCCATCTGCAGCTTCACCCTCTGCTGCCCACTGTCAACGACTTCATCACCCAGCACCTCCTCACCCCCAGCGACCCAGTTCGGACTCCCCACTACTACGAGCACTACGTCATCACCGCCATTGCGCAGTCAGCCAATGGCACCCTCCTTGGCACTGGCAGCCTCAGCCACAACCCCACTGAAACCTTTGCCCAACTCCGAAGCGTAGTGGTGCACCCACATCACCGAGGCCAAAACATCGGGAAAACAATCGTGCAATTGCTACTCCAATGGCAAGCCCAGCACCTCCCTCAGACAACCAACCAGACAAAGATCGCCCGATCCGCGCTTGGTTTTTACCAGCACATCAGTCATTGTCAGCCCCTTCTTTCACCGCCTTATCCCGCCGAACCTCGTAGTCAGTGGATCAAAATCAATCTCCCGCAAAAGAAGTAATTAAAAACACTTCCATTGCAAAATCCCCCCACTTCCCTCGCACTCAGCCCACATTTCTGTATACTATGAATGATTTCTGCTGCAATTCTTCGGTTTGTCGAGATCCAAACCCCCCAGTCAGTCAAGAATTGTGAGCCCTCCGCCTCTGGCGGCTCCCTCGGTGTCGCGCGCTCGGTTTTGACAACTTTTGCTGTCATACCCCCCGCCACCTCTCTCGTGCCTCGTCGGGCAGTGCTGGCCTCCCCTTGTGAAGAGTCCCCCGCACCCACGCCCCACCCGCACCTCACCCTTTCGGAGCCCCACGCCCTCTCGCTCTTTGCCACAGACATTTCTCCTACCGCTGCCCAGCGTCTACGCTCGCCAGCCACTTCACCACTCTCTCGTCAGGTGCTTTTATTTTCACCCACCGTGTGACAGAGCCCCCCTCGCCCCCTCTTATCTTCCTTCTCTAAAGGAGGAAAACGAACCTCGAGGAATCCAAAAGAAATTTCCGTCTGTGTCCGAGCCCCAGAAATCAAACCCTTCTATTCTTTTATCCAGTTCTATCATGGCCGGATCCAAACTCACCAGCTGGCTCAGCGCCCAAGGCCTCGTCAGCTCCAGCTCCTCTCGCAGTTCCGCAGACTCATCTGCTTCTGCTTCTACTCCTAAGGCAGATAAAACCACCAGCGACTCCCCCCGCAAACCCGCGGGCGACCGCCGTCGCAGCGACCGCTCCCGTTCAGGGTCTGACCGTCGCTCTGGCGGTGGCCACGGCCGTTCTGGCGGCGGCGCAGGCCGCTCAGGGGGCGACCGCTCGCGTGGTGGTCGCTCTGGTGGTGGCGGAGGCGGTGGTCGCCGTGGCGGCCCGCAGCAGTTCACCGACCACGACCCGCACAAGGGCCGCGTCACGGCCGAGAAACGCGAGAAATTTCACATTCTCAGCCGCACCCGACCCCAAGACGTCGGCGACATCCGCGTCGTACCCATCGGGGGGATGGAGCAAGTCGGTATGAACATGATGTTCATCGAGTGGGGCGACGACATTGTCATTATCGACACAGGTTTCTTGTTCCCCTCCCCCGAGCACTACGGGGTCGACATCCTCATCCCCGACCTCACCTACCTCATCAAAAACAAACACAAGATCAAGGGGATAATCTACACCCACGGCCACCTCGACCACATCGGCGGCGTGCCCTACATCGTGCCCCAGCTCGGCTATCCGCCCATGTTTTCCACCCGCTTGACTAAGGAACTCATCCTCGCCAACAGCCAAGAGTTCGGCATCACCAAAAAACTCAAAATCACCGAGATCGACCCCACGTCCAAGATCAAACTGGGCAAATTCAACATGGAATTTTTCCACATCAACCACTCTATCCCGGGCGGGGTCGGGATAGTCGCCAACACCCCCTACGGCAAGATCGTCAACACATCAGACTTCAAGATCGACCACAACCCCTCCGACGACCAACCCGCCGACCTCACCCGCATCGGGCAGCTCGGACGTGAGGGCGTCGCCCTCGCCATGGTCGACTCCACTAATGCCATGAAGCCAGGCCACACCATCAGCGAGTCGATTGTCGAGGCCAACCTCGCCAAACTCGTGCACAAGACCAAAGGCCGCCTCATCATCGCCACCTTCGCGTCGAGCGTCGGCCGCGTCAGTAAGATCGTCGAAGCCGCCGAAGCCGCAGGGCGAACAGTGTTCCTCAGCGGCCGCTCGATGGAAAAAAACATCGGCATCGCCCGCAAGCTCAACTACCTCAAGTGCAAGGAACGCACCATCCAGCGCATCAGCAAAAAAGCCGACACCATGGACCCCTCCCGCGTCCTGATCCTCTCCACAGGGTCACAGGGCGAAGAACTCGCCGCCCTCACCCGCATGGCCGCTGGCCGCCACGCCCAGGTTCGCCTGCGGCGCGACGACACCATCGTCTTTTCGTCTTCCCCCATCCCCGGGAATGAGATCGCCATTGTCTCCGTCCGCAACAACCTCGCCGAAATAGGCGTCCACGTCATCGACCACCTCGCCGACAACATCTACGTCTCTGGTCACGGCTACGCCGAAGAGTGCAAACTCATGACCTCCCTGCTCAACCCCCGCTACTTCGCCCCCATCCATGGTGAGCTCTACATGCGTAACGGCCACCGCGACCTCGTCGTGCGCGACCTCGGCTACAACCCCAAAAGCTGCTTCGTCATGCGCAACGGCCGCGGCGTCGTGCTCAGTGCCAAAGGCGCCCGCCTCATGACCGAGCGCGAAGCCATCAAGTCCGAAATGCAACTGATCGAAAACGGCCACGCCATTAAAGAATCCACCCTCACCGACCGCCATTTGATGTCCGAAGGCGGACTTATCTTGGTGCACCTCCGCACAGGCGGCTCCAGTGTCAAGAAGGTGAATATCCGCGCCCGCGGCTTCCGCGCCGACCTCTCGCACGAGATCTTCAAACAGATCGAGAAAGAAGCTAAATCCCTCTACGAACGCAACGCCAGCCCAGAGCGCGCCCCCAAAGCCCTCGAAACCATGATCCAAAAAGCCATCGGCAAGATCCTCTACCAAAAATTCAAAAAAGACTCTCTCGTCGAAGTGGTCATCAGTGCTTAATTGGAAGTTTGTATTTAAATAATAAAATTTTTGACTAAAACAGACATCTGTCTACCCTCAGGCAGATGTCTCTTGAAAATTTCTACGGCTACGAAACTGATCCCTACAGTGGTGTCATTCCGCTCTACCAGCGAAGTGAAAAGAAATACCCGCTTCATGCTGTCCAGTTCCATACCAAGGACAACATCAGCCAAAACGTGCTATCTGATCTCCCCAAACCAGCCAATTTCAGCGAGCTCCAGGCCAAATACGCCCAACTCAGCGGCGACAGAGTCCTTCCTTCGGCCGATTTCGTCCTCGACATTCCCCAAGCCAAAACAGTAGATATACTCTGTACCCAGTCCAACTACCCGGACTTCACCGCCCAGTGGGACGCCCTCAAAGCCAACCCCAAAGCGCACCAGTCCATCCTCAAACAAATAGCTTCTGGCCAGGCCAACGACTTCCCCTCCCAGTCGACCGTCTCCGCCACCATCGTCAGCACCGACGGCCAACTCATCGCCAGTGGCCGCGCCAAAGACGCCGGCAACGCCCCCGACATGCTCACCTTCGGCATCACGCAGGCCTACGCCCCTAGCAACCAGGCCGAGATCAAAACCAACACCGAGCAAGGTCTCATGACCGTCAGCAAAGACCTCAGCCAGTTTGTCTCCCGCATGGTCTCGCAGCAGCTGGGCATCGCCCCCACCCACATCACCGAGTCATTTCTCGACAGCGTCAACGTCATCGAGTTCAACCTCCGCCGCAGCCTGAATGTTGTCGTCACCCTGGACCTCCCCGCCGAGCAGATCATTGCCACCGCCAAAGACTTCCAACTCGCCAAAGACAAACCCAAATACACACATTTTATGGGACTAGATTCAAAGCAAATTTTCAGCGCCCGAAGTGCATTTCTAGACGAAATGACTCGACATGCTGAAGACCTCAACAGTCTCGCCAACAATAATGTCAAACTAATGATGGTTGGTCCTAATGGTGCTCATGAAACCAAAGTCAACAAAGACGCCCTCCCCGCCCTAGACGCAGGCCTACACTACATCGCTGAACAAAGCTAAAAACACTCCCCTACACCACCTCACCGAAGCAAAAAAACTGATTAGAGGAAACAGAAATATCTTCAAAAAACTTTCCACTCCCCGTTCACATCACGAAACAAGCTCAACTTCCAAACAATATAGAGCAAGATAAATATATTAAGAGTCGTGAAAACAATAAACGGTGCACGGATCACCAAAGCCTCAGGCAACCAGTCATAATTTTGAAGTACGAAGTACACGTCCCCCACCACCAGGCCAATTTCAACCAATAAACCAATCTGCACCGAATTCCGCGTCACATCCAGCTCCCGCCTCCGCATACCGATCAAGGTTTGATACCCCATCAAAACAGATATCACCGTGAGAAATAAAAAATCCATCCGCCACGGAAATTTCACCATCACCCCCGCATACCCCCCCACTTTCAGCACTATATCCGCCAACCCCTGCAACAGCACACTCATACTCATCAAATACACCCACCAGATCACTGGTCGGGGAAATTCTTTGAGTTGGCCTTTATCCACGTCAAACATCTGACGAGTATGCCGATCCAGAAACTGCGTTATACGTTTATGCATTTTCAAAATTATATCTCCCCCTATGCCCCCTCACGGTAACTAATCGCCTCCGCCACGTGCGTCAGGCTAATCTCATCACTCCCCGCCAGGTCAGCAATCGTCCGCGCCAGCTTGAGGATGCGGAAATACGCCCGCCCGCTCAGGTTCATTTGTTGCACCGCACTTTGCAGCAGGCTCCCCGCCTCGTCGCCCACTACACAGTGCTGTTTGATCAACGGCGAAGTCATATCCGCATTACACACCAGCCCCTCCATCCCCGCAAACCGCGCCAGCTGTCGGTTTCGCGCCTCTTCCACCCGCGCGCGGATACTCTCCGAATGCTCCGCCAAAGTCCCCCGTCCCGCCAGCTTGTCAAAAGATACCCGCGGCACCTGCACGTGCAGGTCAATGCGGTCGAGCAACGGCCCCGAAAGTTTCGCTTGGTACCGCGCTATCTGGTTGGCCGTGCACACACAGTTTTTTTCAGGATCATCCAAAAACCCACACGGGCACGGGTTCATCGCCGCCACCAGCGTGATCTGCGCAGGGAACTGGCACGTCCCCGACGCGCGTGACACCGTCACCACCCCATCTTCCAGCGGCTGTCGCAGCGTCTCCAGTGTCTTCACCGCAAACTCAGGGAACTCATCAAGGAAGAGTACCCCTCGATGCGAGAGCGATATTTCTCCGGGGCGCGGCGGGTTCCCTCCACCAATGATCGCCACCGCACTCGCCGTGTGGTGCACCGAGCGGAAAGGCCGCCGTCGCACCACGGGCTCTTCGGGGTCCAGCAACCCCGCCACGGAGTGCACCTCCGTCACCTCCAGTGCCTCATCGATCGACAGTCGGGGCAAGATCGTCCCAAACGCCTTCGCCAGCATCGTCTTCCCACTCCCGGGTGGCCCCACCATGAGGATGTTGTGCCCCCCCGCCGCGGCTATCTCCATCGCCCGCTTCGCGTGTTCTTGCCCCTGAATGTGCGCCATATCTCGCTCCCCACTCGGCGGCACCAGCACCGTGGTCAGGTCTGCCATCGGCTCGGGGGTCAGCGGCGCATCCCCGCGCAGGTGCCCCACCAGCTGGGTCAGATTCTCCACGCTATACACATCTATTCCGTCTATCAGCGCCGCCTCCCGCGCGTTGGCCGCTGGCACATACACACTCGCAAACCCCAGCTTCTTCGCCGCTACCACCGTCGGCAGCACTCCACTCACTGCCCGCACGGTCCCGTCAAAGCTTAGCTCCCCCACAAACCCCGCCGTGTCCCAGTCCGCCAGGGTTATTTCGCCCGTACTGTGTAAGATCCCCACCCCCACCCCAAGGTCAAACCGCGCCCCAGATTTTTTCAGGTCCGCTGGCGCGAGGTTTACCACCACCTTCTGCCGCGGGAAGGTAAACCCAGAGTTTATCAGCGCCGTCCGCACCCGCTCGCGCGACTCTTGCACGGCCGCGTCGGGCAGCCCCACCACGCTAAAGCTCGGTAAACCCCGCTGCACATCCACCTGTATTTCTACTGGGTCCACCGTCAGGCCAAACACATTCAACGACCGTATTTTTGCCAGCATCACCCCATACCCTACTCCTCACCGCTTTGCTCGTCCACCCACTGGCCCCTCACTCGGCCTGTTTTTTCGGCCACCACGGCACCAGCGCGCTCACCCGCCGTTTATAGCGGCTATAGTCATCATCCCCCGCATACCGCCGCTCCGTCATCGCCACCCCACTCACCCGCACCAGAAGGAAGGTTATAAGCAACGGCGACAAGACCGTCCCCACCGTCCCCCCTACCATCACCCACAACCCCCACCAGATGACTATTTCCCCGAAATAATTCGGGTGCCGCGACCACCCCCACAGGCCAGCATCCAGCACCTGCCCCTTATTTTCAGGTTTCTGCTTGAATGTATACAACTGCCAGTCCGCCACCGCTTCAAAGAGTATCCCCCCCAGCGCCAACCCTCCTCCCAGCCAAAATTTCACCATTCCAGACACCCCCATCTCATCCCCCAAGAATATCAAATTCCGCGTCCCCTCCATCATCAGCGGCGCCCCCATCACGAGCATTATTAGCCCTTGCAACAGAAAGATCTGCAACAAACTCCGCCACCAGAAGTGCTTCCCCCAGTCACGCCGCCAGTTGGCGTACCGCCAGTCTTCGGGTTTTCCCCGCCCCCGCAGCGCTATGTACCCCGCCAACCGCCCCCCCCACAGCGTCACCAGCCCCGCAAACAGCAGATACTTATACGTCATAGCCGGCAAAGGCACCCCGCGTATCCCTTCAGGAGTAGACCACTGCAGGAAAGAATACGCCCCCACCACACTCCACACCATCAGCACAAAACCCAACCCCCACATCATGTCCACATGATCCGCCCGTCCTCGCCACAGCGACCACAGCCACCCCAGCACCATAAAAGGTATAACGACCAGCCCATACATGAGCAAAATTTCAAACCAACTTTTCAGTGAAGCCAGCAGGTACGCCCCATCCCAAAATTCCATCATATTTTTCAGTGAACCAAACACCCCCATAGTGTATCATTCTCTTGAAAAAGTCACTCCTTCTCCGCTGTCCCCACTATTCGCCCATGTTTGATTTCTCCCGCCCCACCCTCGGCCAACCCCTCGGTGCTGACCGCCTCGCCTTTTATGAAGTCTTCCGTCAGGCCTGCCGCCACGACATTTTGCACATGGTCACCAACGCCCAGTCAGGCCACCCAGGTGGCGCGCTCAGCGCCCTCGACATGCTCGCCACACTCTACTGCTGGCGGCTCACCCACACCGACGAAGTCCTCGTCGTCAGCAACGGCCACATTTCACCCGCCGTCTACGCCCTGCTGGCCGAGTGCGGCGTCATCGACCGTGACGAGGTCGTGGCTAATTTCCGCAAAGCAGGCCACCCCTATGAAGGCCACGTCACGCGGCACGTCCCGGGCATCTGGTTCGGCACTGGGCCACTGGGCGTGGGGGTCAGCGCCGCCAGCGGGTTCGCCCTGGCTGAGAAGCTCAAAAGCACCGACCGCCACGTCTGGGCCATGATCGGCGACGGCGAAGCCCAAGAAGGCCAAATCCACGAGATGGCGCTTTTCGCCGCCAAAGAAAACCTCAAAAATTTCACCGTCCTCGTTGATTTTAACGAAGTCCAACTCACTGACTCCCTCGACGCCATCGTCCCCATCGACATCCCCGCCATCTTCCGCGCCCATCGGTGGAATGTTCTCGAGATCAACGGCCACGACCCCGAAGCCATCTGGGCCGCCTACCACACCGCCACCCAGTCCGACCGCCCCACCTGCATCGTCGGCCAGACGGTCATGGGTCAAGGGATCGAGTTCATGCAGGCCACTGGCGAAGCCAAGTCCTCCGCCTGGCACGGCAAAGCCCCTAAACCCGACCAAGCCCAACCCGAGCTCGACCGCCTCGCCCTCACTCCTGACCAAGAGCAAATCCTCAAAAACTTCCAAGCCGACCGCGCCTTCCGCCCCACCCTGCACCCTTCCCCCGCTTCACTCAGCCCCCTACAGGGGTTGTCCGCGGGCACCCCACGGGTCTACGACGCTGGCACCATGACAGACTGCCGCAGTGCCTACGGCGCCGCCCTCGCTGACCTCGCCGCCGCCAACCCCACCGTCCTCGCCCTCACCGCAGACGTCGGCGGCTCGGTCAAGACCACCGGCGTGAAGAAAGACCACCCCCAGCAATTCATCGAGTGCGGCATCTGCGAGCAGCAAATGGTCAGCCTCTCGGGTGGCCTCAGCTTGCACGGCTTCGTGCCCTTTTGCTCGACCTTCGGCGCGTTTATGTCCTCCCGCGCCAAAGACCAAGCCCGCGTCAACGACATCAACCACGCCAACGTCAAAATGGTCGCCACCCACTGTGGCCTCAGCGTCGGCGAGGACGGCCCCACCCATCAGGCCATCGACGACATGGGCTCCTTCTTGGGGATGTTCGACACCCACGTCATCGAACCCGCCGACGCCAACCACTGCGACCGCATCATCCGCTACATCGGCACCCACTACGGCAACTTCTACGTCCGCATGGGCCGGCATAAGTTCCCCATTTTGCTGACCGAAGACGGCCAACCCTTCTTCGGCCCCGACTACGTCTACACCTACGGTCGGTGCGACCGCCTGCGCGAGGGTCAGTCCGTGACCATCGTCACTTCAGGTGCCCTCGCTGGCGAAGCCCTCCTCGCGCGTAAGGCCAGCGCCATAGACGCCGAAATCATCATCGCCAGCAGCATCAAGCAATTCGACGACACCCTCACCGCCTCCCTCCGCAAAACCCACAGAGTCATCACGGTCGAGGACCACTGCGCCCCCAGCGGCCTCGCCGCCGCCGTCGCTCTACACGCCGCGCAGCAGGGCATCCCCTTGCAGCACTTTCAGTCCGTCGCCGTCACGGGCTACCAGCTCTCAGGCACCAGCGCCCAGCTCTACGCCATGGCCGGCATAGACAGTGACGGCATCATCAAAGCCTTGAAAACTCTCCCCTAGGCCCCCTCCCCTAGCCGCTCCACCGCCTCTTCCCCGCAGACGACCAGCGTCTCACGGTTCGCGGGGTCCAGCTGCGCCAGATACTCCTGACACTTCCCACACGGCTTCAAGTATTCATACCCAGCAGCCGTTTGCCGCAGGCACACCAGCGCGTTGACGCGCGTTTCCCCGTCAGTGACCATCTGCCCCGCCGCCACTTGTTCCGCGCAGGCACCCAGACTACACCGCAGGTCAATGCACACCCCGCGATACACCCTCCCGTTCGCCGCCCGCAGCGCACACGCCACGGTTCCCCACTGGGCCGTATGGTTCGTTTTTTTGCCCAGCACCCCCAGCGCCGCTTCCATCAGTGCACGTTCCAGCATCCCCTACCCCCGCTTCCCAAATATACTCCCCAGCCACCCCTTCTTCCCCCCACTGGCGGATTGCTTTTCCACTTCCCCCACCGTTGACAGCACTTTCGCTTCCATTTCCGCTTTGTGCTCAGCCAACTTCTTGGCCGTCACGGGGCAGCTCGTTCCTACTATCTGCGCCGCCAATATCCCCGCATTCTTCGCTCCGTTGACCGCCACCGTAGCCACTGGCACCCCACCGGGCATCTGCACGATCGACAGCAACGAGTCTATCCCCGCAATCGAGTTACTCGACTTCACTGGCACCCCCACCACGGGCAGCGTCGTCAGACTGGCCACCATCCCGGGCAAGTGGGCCGCGCCCCCCGCCCCGGCAATGATCACTTTCAGTCCCCGCTCACGGGCCGACTTGGCGTACTCATACATCCTCTCTGGCGTGCGGTGCGCGCTCACCACCGTCCGTTCATACATCACCCCCAGCGCGTCCAGCACCTTCGTCGCCTCCTGCATCACCACCAAGTCAGACTTACTCCCCATCACCACCCCCACCACTGGGGTCGTCAGCGCCAGCGCCGTTTCTTGCTCAGCTTTCGTGGTCATACTTTTTTGTAATTTTTAAGAATTCACCCCCGACACCGCCGAAGGTACCACCTCCAGCCGCCGCTGTACACCCAAGGCCACCGCTTTTGCTTCAGCCACCGTCGGCGCAGTCACCGTCACATGGCCCATCTTGCGGTAAGGCTTCGTCATCGTCTTTTCGTAGTCATGCAGCGTCGCATTCGGGTGTTCACTCAGCACAGATTTTCCCCGCCAGACAGCTTCCCCGTGGCCCTCTCCCCCGAGGATGTTCACCATCGCCACCCCCCCAAACGTTTGCGCAGGCTCGGGCAACGCCTCCCCCGCGATCGCCCGCAAATGCAAATCATATTGGCTCACATTACACGCCTCTATCGTGTGGTGCCCGCTATTGTGGGGCCGTGGCGCCACTTCGTTTATCAGCACCCTGCCCTCATTCGTCACAAACAGCTCCACCGCCAGCAACCCCACCACCCCATACGCCGCCGCCGTCTCTCGCGCCACCCGCACACATTTGTTCAGCGTGTCTTCGGCCAGGCCCACTGGCGCATACAGGCACTGCACGAGGTTCGCCACTGGGTCAAACTCCATCCCCACTGGCGGGAGGTGCACCATCTGCCCCCCCACCCCACGAGCCACCACCACACTCACTTCACGGTCTATCTCGACCAGTTCCTCCAGCACGCTTGGCACCGGCCACAGGTCACCCCACTCGCGCACCACCTGCACCCCCTGCCCGTCATACCCCCCCGTGCGGGCCTTCTGCACACACGGCAACTCCACCCCCTCGGGCAACACTCCTTCTCCATCCCACAGCATATACTCCGCCGTCGGCAACCCCCGCTCCACATAAAATTCTTTTTGCCGCCCCTTGTCCGCTATCACCCCCAGCACCCCCGCCTGGGGGTACACCTCCACCCCCATCGTCTCCAGTTTTTCCAGCCCCACCCGACTCACGTGCTCCCACTCCACCGTCACCACGTCATACCCCTGCCCCCACGCCGCGACGGTGTCCGCGTCTTGCCAGTCACCGACCGTCAGGTTACTAAATTTCCGACACGGACAATCCAGATTCGGCACCAGTTGCCCTATCGTGTACCGCGCCGCCGTCGGTGCCTCTCGCAGCATCCGCCCCAGCTGCCCCCCACCGATGATCCCTATTTTTTTCATCACCCACTTTCTACCCCCCCCTCGCCCCCCTGACAACCCGAAAAGAAAACACCCCCCAGCCGCCAAAGGCAGCCAGAGGGCGCAGAGTTTCCCCCCTGTGTCTCTGTGTTTGTGTTACGCTTCTATGGTTTTCACGTCGCAGCTTCCGCTGTCGCAGCTGTCACAGCACCCCATCAGCACTCCCGCCAGGGCCGCCCCGGCAATCGGCGCAAGGATGAAGACCGCCAGCTGGATCGGCTCCACAAATTTCCCCCCCGCAAACAGCGCCGGCATGATGCTCCGCGCAGGGTTGAGTGACGCGTTGGTCACATTCCCGATAAACATAATCATCACAAAGAGCGTCAGCCCCACCACCAGACCACCCATCCCCGCTGGGAAGTCTTTTTTGGTCGTGCTAATGATCACCGTCAGGAAGAAGAACGTGGCCACCACTTCTGCAATCACCGCCGACAGCAGGCTATACCCACCAAAGGCGTCCCCAAACCCATTCGCAGCAAAGTTTGCCATTTCACCCGTGGGTGAACCCCCTTGCACCAGCCAGATCGCCAGCACCGCGACAAAAGCCCCCGCCAATTGCGCCAACCAATACATCGGCACCTTCCCCCAGCTAAATTTCCCCGCCATAGCCAGACCCACTGACACCGCAGGGTTGAAATGCCCACCAGAGCAAGGCCCCACCGCATACGCCATAAAGGTCACCGTCAGACCGAAAGCCAAAGCCACCCCCAGCAGGCCAATGTCAGCCCCGGCCATGATGGCCGTTCCACACCCCACGAGTACGAGCGCCAGCGTCCCGAGAAATTCGGCCATCAGCGCTTTGGTTCCACCACTACACATATTGAGAAAAAATGAGGAAATACGTTCAAAACCATTCATACCACGCAGCCCAGCTCAGAGCAAGAAAATTGATACACTTTTGTACTCACGATCAAATTTAATACTTAAGAAATTACCACACACACCCCTCTGTGATTCTGCAATTTATGAGTGTTTTCATAAGACACCCCCTCCCCACTCATGCTATACTTCTCCGATGACCCCCTCCACCCGTGACCAGCTCTGCCACGCCATTTCCACCCACACAGGGCTGGCAGGCGACTACCGACGGTTGATGGTGCTCGCCGTCATCATCCACGCTGACACCATCCCCGAGCCCCTCGCCCAGTCCCTGCTAGACCTCTATGCCCACGGGCACCAGCGCTACCGCGACCAGCTCGCCCAAGCCAACGGCCGACTGCAAGCCCTCTACCGCCTCGCGACCCAGCGCCACACCACTCAGCAAGAGGCCACCACCCGGGCCGAAGCCGAAGCCATCGAGCACCTCCTCGACGAGCTCTAGCCCCTCCCTCGTTTCCCCATCTTATGTACGACCCCACCACCGACGACTACGGCGAGTTCGACACCCTCCCCGACTTTGAGGACGCGCTGAGCTACACCGACGACCTCGCCACCGACCCCGAGCTCTCCGCCCTCCTCGCCGCCGAAGACACCCACGACGACATCCACCACAGTCAAGCCGAGATCGAGAACGTCACCGAAGAGCTCACCTACACCGAGTCAGGCCTCCAGCAGCACCTCACCCCTGCCGAGCTCACCGAGTTTGAGTCCCTCCGTCGCCCCCCCCGCTACGACCAATACTTCACTCAGCAGCTCGCCCACACCCGCCAGCACCACACCCCACACCAGCGACTCACCGTCACCGGCCCCGAGAGCTTCTTTACTCCATTCATCGGCCCGCTCGAGGTCGCCGAAGAGTCTGGCCTCCAGCTCCTCGACGACATCGAAAACGCAGGCGAAGAAGTGTTCGACACCGCCCAGTCACACCTCGACCGCATCGCCGAGTTCCCCGCCGAAGACCTCGCCAACGACGTCTTTGAGTCCAGCCTCGACCTCGTCGACCAGTTCGCCCTCACCCAGCCCGAGGCAAAGTCAGAGTCAGACACCAAGTCCGACCCCCAGACCAGTCCCGTCCCTTCCCCCGAGACAACCACCCCCGACTCTGCTATACTAGAGCAAACTGCTTAGACACACACTCACCCACCCCACCATGAAAATCGAATTCGCTGGCGCCGCCCGTAATGTCACTGGCTCCAAACACCTCCTTCACATCAACGGCCAAAAGATCCTGCTTGACTGCGGCCTGTTTCAGGGCCGACGCAAAGTCACCGAGCAAATGAACCGCCACTTCCCCTTCGACGCCAAAGAAATCGACGCCGTCGTCCTCTCCCACGCCCACATCGACCACAGCGGCGCCCTGCCCCAGCTCGCCCGCCTCGGGTTCGAGGGCCCCGTTTTTTGCACCCACGCCACCCACGACCTGTGCAAGATCATGCTCGCCGACTCCGCCCACATTCAGTCCCGCGACGCCGAGTGGCTCAATAAAAAGAAAAAAACCGCCAACGCCGAACCCCTTTATCGGCAAGAGCACGTCGACCTCATCATGTCCCAGATGCAGTCCGTCGCCTACGCCCAATGGATCCCCGTCGCCAAAGGCGTCCGCGTCCGCTTCACCGACGCAGGGCACATCCTCGGTTCTGCCCTCGTCGAGCTCGAGATCACCGACCACGACACCCATCAGGACCTCCGTCTTGGCTTCACAGGTGACCTCGGTCGCTTCGACCTCCCCATCCTGCGTGACCCCCGTCAGCTGACCGACATCGACGTTTTTATCACCGAGTCCACCTACGGCAACCGCCTCCACAACGAACTGGCCGAGGTCGAGGACCTCATCGCCCAGCACGTCACCGCCACCTTTGAGCGCGGCGGCAAGATCATCACCCCCGCCTTCAGCGTCGGCCGCACACAGGAAGTCCTCTACGTCATGCGCCAGCTGATAAAACAAGGTAAAATCCCCCACTTCCCCATCTTCGTCGACAGCCCCCTGTCCAATAAAGCCACCCGCGTGTTCTCCGTCCACCCCGAGTGCTTCGACAGCGAGCTCACCAAACTGCTGGAGGCAGGCCACGACCCGTTCTGCTACCAGTGTGAAGGCGTGCAATACCTCACCACCGTGGAGGAATCCAAAGCCATCAACCAGTTCCCGGGCCCCGCCATGGTCATTTCTTCCAGCGGCATGGCGGAGTTTGGGCGCATCCGCCACCACCTGGCCAACCAGGTCAGCAACCCGCAAAACCTCATCATGTGCGTCGGCTTCATGGCCGAAAACACCCTCGGGCGCAAGATCGCCGAGAAGCAAACCCCCGTCAAAATTTTCGGCGACGAGTACCCCCTCAACGCCGAAGTCTTAAACGTCCGCGCCTTCTCTGGCCACGCCGACCAGCACGCCTTGCTGGGGTTCGCCGGCAAGACAGGCTCCCCCACGCAGGTGTTCCTCGTCCACGGCGAAGACGAACCCATGCTCGAGTACCAATCCAAACTCCAGCAACTCCCGAACTTACAAGACGCCATCGTCGACATCCCCTCCCCAGGGGAAATGTGGGAACTCGGCCCCAACAAACGCTGGACCAAGCTCCCCACCGTCAACCCCATCAGCCAGCAATACATCATCCCCAAGGCCCTGCAAGGCGCCAACGCCAGTGACCCCATACGGCATACCTAGTAAACCAAATCAATCCAACAACTCTTTCCCATCTATCGGCTTCACCAAGTGCGTCACCTTCTTGCCTGTCTCCTTCACTATTTCATCCTCGGGCAACGCTGAAGCCTCCTGCACAGATTGAACCGTATCCATCACCACATCTTTGGGTTTCCGCTTCACATACGTCTGAAACCGAACCTCAAACCCAGGCTTTTCATACGTTTTCAAAAATTCATCCCGAAAATCTTCAAAAGCCTCAAACGTATCCAATTGCTGGAATTCTACTTTTTTTATCACCTTCGTTTGTCGTCGTCGCTCTTCTGGGCTTAGGCTCGTTCCTTTTTGCACGACAAATGCATACAGGTTCAGCTGCGACGCATCCGCCTTAAACTGATCAAATTTTTTACGGCTCGGGCTCTGCCCCACCCGCAATATTCGCGTATGGGCCCTTTTCGTCCCCGTCACTATCCCCTCTGACTGCAGATAATCATCCAAATAATTTTTCGTGTAGTCTTCTTGCACCAGCAATTCTCTGGTCGTCGCCTGGCTCAGGGTAAACGTATCTTCATCCTTCTCTTGACGTTCCGCCGTCTCACGTTTGATCACATTGATGATGTCCACCACCTCCGCCGCTTTATAGTCCGCATGAACCGCCTGATAATAGTTCCCCAACACATACAGGCGTATCAGCTCATACTCCTTCGACGAAAGGATTTTTTCCATCGGCCGACTATTTATTTCATTCATCCCCAGGTGACCATCATGAAACAGCACATAATTCACCCCCCACGGCATCCGCCCTATCACCCCAAAACCATTGTCATTTATCACCATACTTTTCTCTATTTCTCGGTACTGCTGACTTTCAACCCCAAAGTCATACTTTATCTGCTTTCGGTACTCCCTCCGTTCGGTTTTATCGACTATCAACCCCGAAGCCAAAAAACGATCATGCCCAAAGAGCGGCTTATCCATCAGCACCTTATACTGATTGTCATTCAACCCCACTCCCTGCTCCCCCGAGGGCAATCTTCCCTCCACTTCTTCCAGTTCCCGCTGTGGCTGCGCATACCCGACAAACATCTCACTCGCCGCCTGCAACGTCTCTATATCTATGTTTTTTAAAGCCGACTGATCTATCACCTCTCGCAGTTCCTGCACCCGTGCAATCCCCGCAAACTCTGAAAGATACAATGCAATATCCACAAACAAAGCTTCAACATGTTTATGCCCGAGCAGATCTCGAGAAAAAGGCTTTTGTGTTCCCAAGGTAAAAAGCAAACTCATAAAATTTGAATCATCCGCCAAATTCCCAGGGGCTAATTCTATCCGCTTCGCTATCCCCATGTAAACCTCAGGTAATATCGTTTTATGAAACACATCCTGGATCACCGACGACTTCAATTTTTCTTTCGAATTCAACCGTGGCCCAACACTAATGGCTTTCACCAACACATTAATGTCATAGAAAAAATCTTGCACCTCATTCTCTTCATCACGAGTTTCAAACATCGCTTCCAAAATCCCATCCACAATTTTCTCACGAGTTTCCGCCTCTTCTGTGTAAAATTTTTCTACTTTATTCAAAAACTCTGCTTGATTTTTCGGTGTCGCCACAAAACCATCAAAATGTTTGAGAAAAATTTTCCCAAAATCCTCATACAACTCCACTCGGTTATACACCCGCGGGTTGTTATGATCCGTATACATCCCGTTAAAATATTCCGCTGATTCCTTGGTTGCCTGTGACCGAATTTTTGCCAACACCTTTTTCACTTCGGGAATCATCTCCATATTATTCCCAGCATATTTATTTCTATTCAGTGCTTTGAGCATCGCAGCAAACTCTTTTTCCCTTTTTCTAATTTCATTCGTAAACCCCTTTGGGTGAGACAAAATGTCTATCTTTTTAGGATAATTCGTAATTTTCGTGATAAGTTCTTCATTAAAGCTGAACCACTTATCTTTCTCCATATCCTCTGCATCCTCATACAGCCAGCCCCAGTTTTCGTTTTCCATGCATAGATTTAATGAATGTGTTAAAATTTATAAACTATAAAAAAGCATATTGCAATACACTTTTCTTTTCACTCCCCCCTGTACACAAAACTTGACCACCCCCCTCCTACCCCCTACCCTGTCCCTGACTGAAATGTACGTTTTGTTTCGCTCACCTGGTCTTTTTCTCCATCATTTTTCTGAAGGGACACCGGAACATTCGAGAAGGCTCCCCGCCGACTCAGTAGGGTGACCCACCTGCCACTTCAGAGAAAATGACCCAGGCCGAGTCGACGGCATTTTGGTTGTGCCATTTTTTTGAGCCCCTGTTGCGAGACAGTCCCTCCCCCCTCTCACCCACCGCACACAGCTTTCCCCTCTACACTACACACTACCCAGCTACTCGTCCTGCCCCTCGGCTTGCTCGGTCAGCTGCAATTCGACCATTTTCGCCTGCGTGTCATCGGTCTTACTTTTGACCGTCAGTTGGAAGACATGACTCCCCGAACTCACCTCCAGCGCTTCCCCCACTTCAGGGAAGTGCTCCAACTTTTCAATTAAGAAATATCGCAACGACTCATTCTCCATTTCCCGCGGCCACGGCATATGCAGCGTCATGTCACCTATCTCCAGCGTGTCACGCAGCACCGTTTCCAGCCGCTCCAGTTCCACCTCCGCGTCTATTCGCCACGTCGCGTCCCCGATACGCTTGATGTACACACTCTCCTTGTCCGTTTCATCGTGGATTTCACCAAATATCTCCTCCAGCACATCCTCCATCGTGATCACCCCCGTCGTTTCGTTGTGCTGGTTCACGACCAGCGCCAGGTGCGAAGTATGCTCCGCCTGAAACAGCCGCAACAGTTCAGGGATCCGCATCGACGGCGGCACCTTGATCGGCTTGGTCAGCGAAGCCGTTTTCAGCGTCGCCGCCCCTTTCTTTTCGTGCCAGTGTTTCAGCAGGTTGTGCACCGTCAGTATCCCCCAAATATCGTCTAAAGACTCCCCCATAATGGGTATCCGTGAATACTGCTCCGCTATCACCTGCGGCAGCACATCCCCCACCGTGTCCTCCCCCTTCAGGGCAAATATCTTCGACCGCGGCGTCATGATCGCCTCCGCCCGCACTTCATCAAACTCCAGCACCTTTTCCACCAGCGCCCGCTCCGCTTCATCGATCGTCCCGCTTGACTCCGACAGCGAGATCGCCGCCTTAATTTCATCTTCCGTCAACCCCTTCGCTTCGTGCTCCCCGACAAATTTCTCCGTCAGCTTTGACAACGGCACCGCTATCGGTGTCGCCAGCCAGCGTAATCCCCACAAAAACCCCGCCATCCGCTCACTAAATTTCAACGCGTGCTGGTGGGCCAGCGCCTTCGGGGTGATTTCACCAAACAGCAAGATCAAAAACGTCATCACCCCCGTCACGATCGCGAGGATCGTCGACTGACTCACCGGCACGTCAAAAGACCCCGCCACCGACAGCGCCGTCACCGTCGCCACAGATGAGGCCAAAATGTTCACCACATTATTACACAGCAAGATCGTCACCAGCGTACGGTGCGGGTCCGCCAGCAGCGATTGCAAGCGCGTCAGCCGCGCCCGCCGCCCCACACTCAGCCCGGGTTTGGCCAGCTCCGCGTGCAACGTTTCTATCCCGAGGGAAAACAGGGCGATCTCCATCCCCGAGAAAAACCCCGAGCACAGCAGCAGAAACAGCAAAAAGATTATTTGAGTTGTCATCACGCGCCACTCTAGCGTCCCCCCCCCCGCGAAGCAATTTTTCCCACCCCCTCCCTCGTCTCCCGCCCCCACTCTGTGGTATACTACCCCGATGCACCGCTGGCTCACTCGCCTCCTGACCCTCTTGTTGCTCACAGTCACCTTGGCTGGGGCCCAGCCCCGCGCCCTGGCACAGTCACCCGCCTTCACCACCGCCCTCCAGCAGATTTCCTGCCACGGCGCCGTCGGCCCACGGGCCAGCTCCCCCTATTGCCAAACCTCCCAGACGTACCTCCAGTCCTACCTCCGCCTGCACCAGCTCAAAGGCGAAGTCAGCACTTACATCACCGACCTGACCAACCTCCTGCAAAACCCCGTCCAAGTCCACCACCCCGAAAAACTCTGCACCACCATTGAGTCCAGCTATCCCCTTATCTCGGACATCCAAGAAGAATATGAAAACCTAAAACTCTACAAAAATACGCAAGACCCCATCAGCCAAAACGGCGACCAAGCCCTCCGCCAAGCCTACGCTCGCACCCTTCAGGAAAACATCCAAAAGCAAGTCGAAGCCCTCAACGACCAATACCAACTCTACGCCCCCGCTGACGCACCTCCCCTCACCTCACTCAGCCAGATCTTCATCCCCGCCTACTTTGAAGACCTCCAAATTTCAAACCAAAGCATCAGTGGCTTCCCTCTCACACCCCAGCAACTCTACCAAAAAGTTATCGACAACATCTACACCCAAACCCTCAGCGAAACCGACAACTCAGAATACTACTACCTCTGGAAATGGTGGGAAGACGCCCCCGTCAGCCCGCTGGATGACAACTACACCGCCGACGGCCTCCTCAGCGAGGTCGAAACTATCGCCCAGCTCGCCAATGAGATCGAATCGCTCAACACCACCTACCAGTCACGCTGCGGTCGGTCACGCGTCCCCTTTGTTGACGATGGCGACGGCATCCTGCCGGGGGTCGAGTTCGGCGAAACCCAGCGCGAAGGCAACGAGTCCGCTGGCCTCGCCTACGTCCGCGACCAGCTCATCCCCTCCCTCAGCTCATTTTTGATCCACATCTCATTCATCCTCGCCACCGTCATGCTGGTGGTCGTGGGCTACCTGTTCTTGTTTGCGGGCATAGACACCGAGCAAGCCTCCACCGCCAAAAAAGCCATCCTCTGGATCATCCTCGGCCTCACCCTGGCCGTGCTTTCCTACTCCCTCGTTCGGCTCGTCATCGGTCTTAATTTCTACTCATGACCCACCGCCACCTCTTCACTGGCATTATTTGTGGTTGGGCCCTGCTGGGGGCCCTCGCGTCGGCCAGCGCCCAGCCCGCTGGCATCTCCTACCAGCAAAACTCCCTCCCCAGTCTCGAGGACGACCTCTTCCCCACTTGGTACGAAACCACCCCCAGCACCCTGCCCGACAACGACCAAGCCCGTGACCAGTGGGGTCGCGCCATGCACGCCGAAACCATCCGCGACGCCTCAGGGCGCGAAGTCCTCTACACCTTCAGCCTCGATGATGAAGGCACCCTCATCCACCCCCCCCACCCCGAGACAGGCCAGCAACCCTACCCCGCCTACCTACGGGTTAATGTCACCCCCGACGACCCCAACGGCGGTGACTACGTCCCCTACCGCTTCCCCACGGGTGAGTACGGCTTCGTGCTCAGCACTGGCGAAGTCCAGTACATAGACATCAGGCCCTCCCCTTCCGCCCTGCAGAGTTCCCCCGACAGCTACCTCCTCGTCTACGACCCGTCACAGGGCGTGCCGCGCTACGATCCCACTTCACCCGCCCTCTCTCGGCATAATGCCACCTTCGAGTCCCAGTCTGGCCCCATCGGTGCCAATAATGACGGCCGCATCCTCCCCACCTTCGTCAACCGCTTCATCGCCATCGCCTTTCGGCTGGCCGCCCCCATCATCATGGGACTACTGCTCTACACAGGCCTGCAGATGATCTACGCCAACGGCAACGAAGAAACCCTCAAAAACGCCAAAGAATACTTCCGCTACCTCGTCCTCGGCCTCGGCTTCATGCTCCTGTCCTACTCCATCGTGCGGGCGCTCTACTTCCTCTTCGCCAACGGCTAACCCACCTCCCTCATGTTCCCCCCCACCCGCCGTTTTTTGTGCCTGCTCTGTGGCTTCGTGGCCGCCGCTTGGCTCAGTTTTCCGCTCAGCGCCACCGCCCAGACCCGCCTCTCCACCCCCAGTGGCGCGGGGGGCGGCGGGTATTCACTCAACGAAGCCGTCCGCGAAGCCACCGCCGCCTCCGACGACCTCTGGGGCCTCCCCATGTCAGGCAACCAAAACCTCTCCGACGACCTCCGCGCCCTCGCTCGGCTGCAGTCCACCCAGCAGCGCCCCGAGCACCTCGTCGACCTCGACCAAGATTTCACCGGCACCGCCAGCGACATCACCCGCTACCTGCAGCGCGCACTCAATGTCATCATGGTCATCACGGGCGCCATCGCCGTCTTCCTGCTCATTCTGTCTGGCAACGGCATGATCCTCTCCATGGCCGGTGACGAGCTCGCCAAAAAGAAAAAAGCCGTCCAATGGATCCTCATCGGCCTGCTCCTCATCATTTTCGCCTACGTCATCGTCAAAACCGTCCTCACCGTCCTCTACAGCGCCGAAGACTGCTCCGACGACATCAACCACAAAGCCATCGAAGACTACCAAGAATCCGTCACCCAGCACCTCGCCAGCCTCAACCGTCGCAAGCTCCAGCAAGAGCAAACCTTCGCCGTCCTCCTGCAGGGTGAGGCCGACGACTTGGAAGCATCTCAACAACAAATCCTCCTCCAAACCCTCCAGTCCGCCGCCAACATCGACTCCAGCTTCATCACCAGCGGCAGCACTGACACCAACAGCATTATTGAAAACATCCCTGGTGGCCTCGGCACCGTCAAGGCCGAACTCCAAGAACAGATAAAAAACACCGTCACCCAGATCGCCCTCGTCACCACGCTCCAGACCCAGCTCTCCCCCCTCACCCGCAAGGTCGAGCAGATCTGCGCCACCGCCAACCACACCGACCACCTCGCCGCCCTGGCTCGCGACGTCACGGCCATCGGCCCGCCCGCCCTCTGGCCCACCAAATCCAACACCGAGCGCAGCGACCTCATCGCCACCATTCAGGACATCACGCAGTGATTTCCCCGCCCACTTCCGCTACCCTCCCCCCGACTCATTCCCCTCCTCCCCATGGCGAACCCTTGGCAACAGCGCACCGCCGTCCACCACTTTCTGCCGGACGTGCGCATCCCCCTGACCGATTTCCAGTCCATCCTCGCCGACGTCCGCCTCACCCCCAGCGGCTACAACGCCCAACCTTGGCACTTTATCCTCATCCAAGACCCCACCCAACTCCAAACCGTCCAAGACATCGCCTTCGGCCAGTCCCACCTCACCGCCGCTGGCTCCGCCGTGGTCGTGTGTGGTCACCGCGACTTTGGCCCGACCGAGCACGACCGCATCCTGAGCGAATGGGCCACCCACCGCCACTACTCCCCCCAGCAGCTTGACCAGCTCAGCCGCTCACTCCTGCGTGACCGCCCGCCCCAGCAGCGCACCACCATGGCTCTACGCTCGTGCAGCCTCGCCGCTATGAGCTTCCTCCTCAGTGCCACCACCCACGGCTGGGCCACCTGCCCCATGATGGGCTTCGACCAGCGCCGCCTGTCTCAGCACCTCGCCCTCCCCGAGGGCTGGTTCCCCGTGCTCCTCATCGCCCTGGGCAAAGCCGACCCCACCCAGGCACAGCTCCCCATGCCGCGCAAACCAGTCAGCCAGCTTTACTCCTTGGGAAAATTTTCAGCTCTCCCCACCGAAACCGATCTCTAGAGTAAAAAAACTGCCTCACTCGGCAGTTTTTATATAACTTATAATCCACATCCCCGCACAACGCTAGACGACTTACCCACTACTCGTTCAGCGCCTTATTCTTGAAGACCAAACCGTGGTACACCCACACTTTAATCCCGATCACGCCATAGGTCGTCATCGCCGTTGAAGTCGCATAATCAATGTTTGCCCGCAGCGTGTGCAACGGCACCGTTCCATAATTGTACGTCTCCTTTCGGGCAATATCCACCCCGTTCAGACGCCCAGAGATCAAAATCTTAATCCCTTTCACCCCCGCTTCCTTGGCGCGGTCAACCGCCATCTTACACACTCGGCGATACGGAAACCGCTTATTCACTTGCTCCGCAATCGACTGCGCGATCAAGTTCGCGTCACCATCAGGCTTGCGCACTTCTTTCACTGACACGTCAAACTGCTCACCATATTTCACTTTCAGGGTCTTCTGCAACTGGCTGATGTTTTCCCCACTCCGCCCGATGATGATCCCCGGCTTGGCCGAGTGAATGATCACCGAAACGTTGGTTGCACTACGGTGGATTTCAATCTGCGAGATCCCCGCCGCCCCATATTCTTTTCGCAGAAACTTACGGATTTCAAGGTCTTCTAGGAATTGCTGTTTGTAGTTCGCCTTCGCGTACCAACGCGAGTTCCAAGTACGAGTAATCCCCAAACGAAGTGAAATCGGTGAAACTTTTTTTCCCATGAAGGTTTAAGATTGAACCGCCAGCGAAACGCTAACGTGTGAAAAAGGCTTACTCAGGGGCAGGGCTCGCCCACGCGCCGAAGGCAAAAACCGACGCATTGTCCCCGCTTTATTAACGATAATTGTGTCGACCATCAGCTTATCCGCCGTCACAGAGTCATTATGCTCCGCATTCGCCACCGCTGAGCGAATCGCTTTATACAAGAACGCCGCCGCTTTCTTGTTCGTAAACTGCAACGTCGTTAAGGCTTCTTGAGCAGACATACCTCGCACCAGCCCAGCCACGAGGTTGAGCTTCTTCGGTGAGATTCGGATACGGCGCAAATGTGCAATCATAGCAATATTTTTTAGAACACTCTTAGTTTTAACGTTCACGACCACCATGCCCACGGAATTTCCGTGTCGGCGAAAACTCACCCAGCTTGTGTCCCACCATCGCTTCCGTCACAAACACAGGCGTGAAGTCTTTTCCGTTGTGCACCCCAAAGGTGTGCCCCACAAACTCAGGCGGGATCACCGAGGCCCGTGCCCAGGTTTTGATCACCCCCTTTTTCGGAGCAGCATCCATCAACGCCACTTTTTTCAGCAGCTTTTCGCAAATGTAAGGACCTTTATGTGCAGAACGAGACATAGTTCAGGAAAATTAACGTTTCTTAGCTCGGTGACGTGACCGAAGGATGTATTTGTCTGTCGTTTTATTTTTACGACTTTTCACCCCCAAGGCTGGCGCTCCCCACGGTGTTTTCGGGTGGGTCAGACCAATAGGACAACCCCCTTCACCCCCACCATGCGGATGGTCACACGGGTTCATGGCTTTCCCCCGCACTTGTGGTCGTCGACCTCGGTGTCGGGTCCGCCCCGCTTTCCCGATCCGCACTTGGCTGTGTTCCTCGTTGGAAATCACCCCAATCGTCGCGTAGTTCGTCTTGTGGATCAACCGCACCTCCCCCGAAGGCAGCACGATCTGCGCCATCTCCCCCTCGAGCGAGATCAGCTTCGCCGACCCACCCGCCGATCGCACGATTTGCCCCCCCTTGTT
Source organism: Candidatus Altimarinota bacterium (assembly GCA_020631075.1). Classification (GTDB taxonomy): domain Bacteria; phylum Patescibacteriota; class Gracilibacteria; order UBA4473; family UBA4473; genus JAHDHX01. The sequence goes on along the minus strand of JAHDHX010000001.1, from coordinate 153,241 downwards.
GGCTTTCACTTCGATGTTATACACCGTAAACCCTACTGGAATGTTAATCAACTGCATACGGTTTCCCGCTACCGCTTTAGCTTTCTCAGCCGTCAGCACCGTGTCCCCCACAGCCGCCCCCTTGTGGGCTATGCGGTACCGCTTATCACCATCCTTGTAGTGCACCAAAGCAATAAAACAAGATCGATTCGGGTCATACTCAATCGCCGCAATCGTTCCGGGCACCCCCAGCTTGTCTCGACCACTGAAGTCAATCACGCGGTACTTTGCTCGTGTCCCGCCACCACGGTGTCGCACGGTGATGCGTCCATTCCCACGACCAGTCACCTTGGCTTTCGCCTGCAAGAGCGACTTCACCCCAGGTTTCGCCGCAGTCACCTGAGCAAAATCATTGTAGCTCATGTCGCGTTGACCATTGGTCATCGGTTTCAGATGTCGGATTCCCATTACGCTGTAAAGGCATTAAATTCCAGAGTAGTCCCCGCTTTCAGTTTCACGATCGCTTTGCGCTTTGGTGCTTTCTTGCGGACAACGTGTCGTCCTTTCACCGTTCGCAGCTTTTCAGGCAAGTTGATCACATTCACTTTCACCACTTCCACACTGTAGAAGTCTTCAACCGCTTTTTTCACGTCTTGTTTGGTCGCCTTCGGGTGCACGAGGAACGTATACCCAGCATTCGCTACAGATTTCTCTGTCACGATCGGTGACACCAGCACTTGGTCTGTTCGCAATGTCGTCGTCATGATTTCACAGTGGTAAAGGTCTCTTCCGCAACTTTCACGCTGTCCCCGACAAAAAATACCGCTTCTGCTTTCAACACATCCAAAGGGTTGAGGTACGAGGCCATAATCGTATCTACATTGGGCACGTTCGCCATCGACTTCTTCGTCACCACGTCATTGGTCGGTAAGACAAAGAGATAATTCTTAGCTTCAGGCAATTTGCCCAGCACCCCCACAAAGCTCTTGGTTGACGGCGTCTCCATCCCCAGCTCCGCCAGACCATACACTTGCCCCGCGGCCGCTTTCGCTGACAGCGCTGAGAAAAGCGCCGCTCGGCGTTCTTTCTTTGGCATCATCTTGGTGTAGTTCACCGTGTTACGTGGCCCGTGGGTCACCCCACCACCTCGCAGCAGGTTGGTCGACTTCGCCCCCCGTCGCGCGTTCCCGGTCCCTTTCTGTCGGAAGGCCTTGCGTGTCGAACACACCACCTCCCCTCGGGTTTTCGTGTGCGCGATCGGGTTTCGTCGATTCGCCAACCGCAGCACCACCGCGCGGTGCATCAGGTCAGTGTTAATCTTCGCCCCGAAAAGCGATTCAGGCAGATCCATCGATCCAGCTTTTTTTCCGGTCTTGTCATACATATCAGCTTTCATCAGGCACTTACCGCTGAGAGAAACACAAAACTATTTTTCGCGCCGGGCACCGCCCCCTTCACGGCGACCAGTCCGCGATCCGCGTCCACTTGCACCAGCTTCGCACTCCGCAGGCTCACCTGCTTCGCACCGTACTGACCTGGCAAACGCTTCCCCTTCAGGATCCGCCCAGGCTTAGAGCACATCCCCACTGACCCAGGTTCACGGTGGTGGTGTGAACCATGCGTCTCACGCCCCCGCGCAAAGTTATGCCGCTTGATCACTCCCGAAAATCCCCGCCCCTTCGAGACCCCCGTCACTTTCACCGCCGCCACTCCCTCCAGTGCCGCCGCCCCAAAACTATCCCCCACTTTCACGCCCGCCGCTTCGCAGCAGACTTCTTTCACAAACTTAAATTGCTGATTCTTATTTTTTTGCTTTACAGTCCGCGGAAATGCCCCCAGCACCACCGCGCTGTATCCATCTTTTTCATCCGTCTTCACGGTCAACACCTCCGCCTCCCCCACTTGCAGGAGCGTCACAGGCACCACCGCACCCGTCTCTTCTGAGATAGCACGACTCATTCCGATTTTTTTGGCTAGTACAGCTTGCATGATTCAAAAAAGACTTAGACCATTTTAATTTCTACATCCACCCCCGCTGGCAAAGCCAGATTTTGCAGCGCGTCCACCGTTTGCGGTGTCGGCTCCTTAATGTCGACCAAGCGCTTGTGCGTGCGAATCTCATATTGATCTCGCGCATCCTTGTTCACAAACATCGCCCGATTGACAGTATATTTCTTTATCTTGGTCGGCAAAGGCACCGGACCAGACACCAGAGACCCTCCTCGCTCAGCCGTCTCGACTATCAGCCGAGCCGCTTCATCTATAATCGTATAATCAAACGACCGCACTATGATTCGAATTTTCGGCGGCACGGCCGCTTCTTTTTTCGTTTTCTTTTTCGAGGCTGAGTCTGCGCTAGTCATTGACACGATTGACACGGAAAGTTAACTCTGGATAAAGAGCTGGCCGATCGTAGACACCTCGCCCCCCCTGTCAAACCAAAAATCATCAACTCACCTTTCCCCCCTCCCCATGCACCTTCCCAGCCCCCTCCCAGCATTCACCTACACCCTCACTGACATCCCCGTCACCCTTCACCTCGGCGTTCCCGCGACGGAGCGCGCCACCCCCCAGACCATTTTCGTCACCGTCCAGTTTTCGAGCCCACAGCACAGCCCCACCGACGACATCACCGCCGTCACCGACTACCAAACCGTCTACGACGTCATCATCTCCCTCGCCGACCTCCCCCCCACCCACCTCGTCGAATCTCTCCTCACCACTCTTCACCAGCGCCTCACCAGCCAGCACATCACCCCCCAGCGCCTGACTATTACCAAACGCCCCTTCCCCCAAGGCAGCGTCACCGTCCAGTGGCCCCCCGTTGACAGCCCCCCTCCCGCAGCCTAGTTTTACCAATGATCCTTTTGTCCCCCCTCATGGAAACCATAATTCAACGAACCATCAAACTCCTGCTTGATTCCTACCAAGCCGACTACGCCTACGTCACCGTCTCCGAAGAGTCAGGTCATTATATGATCAACATCGAAACCGACCACCCCCCCAAACTCATCGGCCGCAACGGCAGCGTGCTCAACGCCCTCCAGACCCTGCTCAAAAACCTCCTCTGGAAGCAATGCAACGAAAAAGTCTTCGTCACCCTCGACGTTGACGGCTACCGCCGCGCCCAGCATGAGCGCATCTACGCCAAGGTCCAAAAAACTATCGACCTCATGCGCGAGCAGGGCCTGTCAGAGATCAAACTCAAACCCATGCACCCCGCCACTCGCCGCCTCGTCCACCTCTGGCTGGTCAAATCCCACCCCGACCTCACCTCCGACTCCGTCGGCGAGGGCAAAGATCGCGCCATTCGCGTTTACTATAAATAGGACTCATTCCTGATATTATTTTGAGAGGCCATCGCACCAGCATCACATCACACACACAAACTATGAATGACCTCACCGACATGACCCTCTGGTACTCCACCCTCCTCAAACCCAGCTGGGCACCACCCTCGTGGCTCTTCGGGGTCGCGTGGGGCTTCATCTACCCCCTCATTGCGCTCAGCTTCGGCTACGTCGGCTGGCAGATCCTCCGTGGTCGCCTCCCCCGCGCACTCTTGTGGCCCTTCGCGACCAACCTCTTCTTCAACCTCACCTTCACCTTTGTCCAGTTCGGCCTCCGCGACCAGACCCTCTCCCTCATCTGGATGTTCCTCGTCGTCGGCACCCTCCTCTGGGCCGTGCGGGCCGTCTGGCCACACGTTCGCTGGGTGGCCTACGTCCAGCTCCCCTACTTGCTATGGGGTTTGTTCGCCACCGCGCTTCAGTGCAGCATCTGGTGGTTGAATTAGCCTCGAAACAACTCCCCCACGCCACAAAAAAACAGCCTCCACACAGGGGGCTATTTTTATAAACACAGCTAGGACACTCCTCCCAAAATATATCCAAAATCAAATTACTGGCGGAGGTGAGAGGATTCGAACCTCCGGTACCCTTGCGGGTACACTCCCTTAGCAGGGGAGCGCCTTCGACCGCTCAGCCACACCTCCTTATTTGCCATATTTTGTCAGAGCACGGCGGAGTCTAGAGCCCGCCTGCTCGCTGGTCAAACCAATCTCCCCTCGATGGTTTTTCCCCTACTCACTCCCCAGCGAAAACTCCAGCACATCCCCCACCTCCCCCGCAAAAGTCCCCCCATTGACCTCCAGCACATACTGCACATTGGCCGTCTTCGGCCCGCGTGACGCACACGGGTCAGCCACACACGGCTCCATCGTCACCACTTCCACCACCCGCTTGTCCGTGTCCAAAAACACTATATCCAGCGGTATCAGCGTATTCTTCATCCAAAAAGACCGCCGTCCCCCCTCCCCCCACACAAAGAGCATCCCCGCCTCATCACGCATCTCCGCCCGCCCCATCAGTCCACGCACCTGCGCCCGCGGCGTGTCGGCCACTTCCACCACCCACGCTTGTCCCCGCGCAGGCAGCGACACGTCTACCGTTCGTAATGTTTGACGCACCGCAGGAGCCTCCCGCACGGGCGGCTCCGCCAGTTTCTGTTCCCCCCACTGGCACCCAGTGGTTATTATCCCCATACTCATCACGATCAGTAACCAATAAATTCTCATCATTATGGAGTCTAAAGACATCTTGAGTCAACTCAACCCCCAGCAACGCCTCGCCGTCGAAACCACCCAAGGCCCCGTCATGGTGGTCGCTGGCCCAGGCACAGGCAAGACCCACCTGCTGACGGCCCGCATCGTCCACCTTTTGCAATCCACCGACACCCTCCCGACAGAGATCCTCTGCCTCACCTACACCGACGCAGGCGCCGTCGCCATGCGCCAGCGCCTCGCGCGTCACGTCGGCCCCGCCGCCCATCGGGTGATGATCCGCACCTTCCACAGCTTCTGCGACTGGGTCATGGCCGAGTACCCCGAAGAGTTCTGGCCCCTCCGTGGCCCACGGCAGATCGCCAGCGACCTCGACCGCACGTTGTTCTACCGCCAGATCATCGACACCCTCTCCGCCCAGTCTCCCCTCCGCCCGTTTGGCGACCCCTATCTGTGGCAGCGGTCATTTTTCAGCTGGCTCTCCGCTCTCAAACGCGAAGGCTTCACCCCCGACCAAGCCCGCCAGCACATCACCCGGGCCGCCGAAGCCGATTTCCAAGCCAACCCCAGCAATTTCTACAAACGTAAACAAAAAGAGCACCAAGCCGGTGACGAAAAACCAGCCGAACGCAAAAAACACACAGAAAAACTCGCCCGCACGCTCGAGTGTCTCACCGTCTGGCAACACCTCGAAACCCTCACCGCCCAGCAGCAGCTCCACGACTTCGACGACATGATCCACTGGGTCAACCACGTCCTCGCCACCCACCCCATCGTCAAGTCCGACCTGCAAGAGCGATTCCAGTACATCATGGTTGATGAATACCAAGACACCAACGGCAGCCAAAACCAAATCCTCTGGCACCTCACCGACTACTGGGAATCCCCCAACCTCATGGTCGTGGGCGACGACGACCAAGCCATCTATCGGTTTCAGGGCGCCTCCCTGCAAAACATCCTCGACTTCACCACCCGCTTCCCCAGCGCCACCAGCATTTCACTGAAGCAAAACTACCGCAGCCACCAGCACATCCTCGACCTCTCCTACCAGCTCGTTCGGCACAACGCCCAACGCCTCGACCCCAGCAAAGCTCTCACCGCCGCGGGCCCCGTCACCGACAATCGGCTCGCCCTCACCCGCCACACCTACGAAACCCCCATGGAGGAAGCCGTCGCCATCGGCCACACCATCCAGCAGCTCCTCTCCGCGGGCATCCCCGCGGGCGAGGTCGCCCTCCTTTGCCGCATAAACCGCCACTGCAACTTCTTCGCCCAGTCGCTCAGCCGCTTGGGCATCCCCGTCAGCAACCGCCAACGCACCGACATCCTCCAGCGCCCCGTTGTGCGCGCGCTGGTGCAGCTACTTGACCTCTGGGCTCACGTCATCCCCACGGGCCAGTCCCCCACCCACACCGACGTCCTCCTCATCGAATCCCTCCTGGCCCCGTGGTGGGGGCACGACCCGGCGGCCGTCTATGCACTCAGCCGCCAGCGACGGCGGAGCCAAACCCTCATCGACCAGTTTCTGACAGATCAGCTCGACCTCCCCGACACACTCGCCCACAGCTTTACCACCTTGGTGCGTACCGCCAGCGACTCACGGCATCTGGGCCCCAGCGGCGTGGTCGAGCATCTCCTGCACCAGTCAGGCCTGTTGGAATACGTCCTCCGCCCCGAAAACCCCGACCGCTGGGTCGACCTCCTCGCCCTGCAGACCCTGCAGCAGTGGGTCACCGACAGCCGCCTCACTGACACCCCCGCTGTTATAGAGCGCCTCAAACTGCACACCGACACCCACACCCCCATCTTGCCACCACTGACAGGCGGCCGCCCCGACGCCGTCCAGATCCTCACCACCCACCGCGCCAAAGGCCTCGAATACGAAGCCGTCTTCGTCCCCCAGCTCACCGCACGCACATGGCCTAAGAGTGAAAACAAACAGAAAATTTATATGCCCCAGACCCAGCACCCCGACTCACTGGAGGAAGAACGCCGCCTGCTGTTTGTCGCGCTCACCCGCGCCCGGGCCCAGCTCCACCTCAGCACCACCCACACCCTCCCCGACGGCAAGACCGTCAGCACCTCCCCACATTGGCATGAGTTAGACTCCGACCTCTGGCCCGACCCCGACACCGCTGACACTCCTCCCTCCAGCTTTGACATCACCCCCCTCCTCCCCAGCCAGCGCCCCGCGTCCGACTCCGCCACCACCCACGCCCTGCTGCTCGACCGGCTCACCCACTTCCGCTGGTCCTACACCGCCCTGCGTGACTGGCTGCTCTGCCCGCTCAAGGTCAAATGGAAGCACCTCCTCCGCGTCCCCCAGCGAACTAATCCCTCCCTCGCGCTCGGTTCCGCCCTCCACACCGCACTCGAAAAGTTCTTCGACCACTTCAACACCACCGGCGAAGTCCAAACCCTCCCCCAGCTCCAGCAATACTTCGACGAGCACCTCCAGCGCGAACCCAATCTCTCCCCCGCCGACCACCGCTTGAGTTCTGAGCAAGGTCACCACATTTTGACCCACTATTTCGAAGCCCACGCCCACACATTCGGCCAGGCCAACACCCTGCAAGAAGTCAACCTCCGCCCCTACGCCCCCACCATCGGTGAAGTCCCCGTCACGGGCAAGATCGACCAGATTATCTTAGGCGAACCATTGCCCGATGGCACCCGCGCCGCCACCCTCATCGACTACAAATCCTCCAAACCGAAATCCCTCTCCAACTATCAAGATCAGTTAGTGATGTACCACGCCCTCGTCACCGCCTCCCCCCAGCTCCAGCTCACCCCTGTCGCCTGCGGGCTGCAGTTCCTGCAAGCGGGCGACAACGGACAATTCAAAGCCCCCACCTTCACCCCCAGCCCCGAGCAGCTCGCCGCCCTCACCACCCAGCTCACCACCGCGCACCAGCAGCTTCTCACCCTTGACTTCCCTGTTATAGACCCACAGACCGTCGACTACCGCCAGCGCGATGAAGTCATCTACTGGCAACAGTTCGACGACCAACACGCCTAACTCCCCCCTCCCCCAGCCATGCTCTCCACCTTTTTTCTGCTTCTGTTCGCGCTCGTGCTCGGCACCTTGGTCGTGCTGCTCAGCTGGGCCGTCTGGTCGTTTTGGCGGCACGGCGCCCCGTTCATCCCCACCGACGGCCCCATCGCCGACGCCCTCCTCACCCACGCCCAGCTCCAACCCACCGACCGCTGCGTCGACCTCGGTTGTGGCCACGGCGCCATCACCCTGCGGGCCGCCCGCCAGTGCGCCGACGCCGTCGGGGTTGACATCTACTGGCCAGTCATCGCCTGGGCCCGCGCGCGGGCGCGTTGGTGGGGGGTGCCGGCACGGTTCATCCACGGCGACCTCTTCATGCACGACTGGCGCGACCGTACGGTTATATTTTGCTACCTCTTCCCAGGGCTAATGCACCGCATCGCCAACGAGATTTGGCCCACCCTCCACCCGGGCACACGGCTCATTTCCCACGGCTTTCCGCTGGGGAGCGTCCCCCCCACCGCCACCCATCGGCACGGCCGCGCGATCATCTTTGTCTACGTGCGCTAGCCCCCACTTTGTGGTATACTCGCGTGAATGAAACTCCGCGAAATCCCCACCAGCCTCCGCTGGGTCGTCGCCCTGACGATCAGCTGCCTGCTGGCAGGGGTCACGCTCTACGGCCAGTTCAGCAGCTGGCAGGCCCAGGCCGACTTCACCCAGCTCCGCACCACCCTGCTCCACCGCCCCAGTTCCGCGCAGCACCCGTCGCCCACCCTCTTCGCCTTGTCGTCGCCCTCGGCCCAGTTCACCCACACCCCAGACACAAACCACTTCACCCTCACCAGCGGCGGGCTCTATCTGTTCGCCCCATTTTCGGACCACCCCGCCACCCTGACGGTCGGCCCCGCCCAGGTCACCGTTCACCACAGCGCCATCATCTGGCGTCTCCCCGCCCAAGGCGACCAGCCCCCCCGCACCCACCTCACCCCACTCAGTGGTCAGGTCACCCTCTCCCTCACCAGCAACGGCACCACCCCGCTCACCCTCCCCCCACAGAGCCACACCCAGTTCCCCGACTACGCTCTCTCACTCCTCGCCACCGAAGGCGTCTACTACTCCAAACTCAGCAAAGAGTACGCCCTCACCCCCCTCTCGACCAAGAGCAAAACCCTCCCCGAAGGCTGGACAGATCTGCACACGCAAGTCACCGACACCACCCCCCAGCGACTCTCGTGGCTCACCCAGTGGGAACAATTCTCCCTCAGCCTCCTCGACCGCTTCCGCCAGTTCCAGTCCCCGTGGGGGGTTGACCTACCAGTGTGGGGCGGCCTCTTCCTCGCCCAGCCACACGACCACCCCGCCACCGCCCATCTCCAGCAAGGCGTCCACGACCTCACCACCGCCAGCACACGGGTCAACCGCTCCCCTTTGGCGCAGCCCCCGCAGCAGACCCTCACCCAGTGGCAGTCCCCCGCCTTTCTCGCCGCCCTCGACTCGCTCGACCTCCAGTCAGACTGGCAACTCTACCACCAGTCCGAAACCATCGCCCAGCGCACCCAAGCCCCCACCACCGACAACTTTTCGTGGCTCCAGCTGTCACTGCTTTCCCAGCACCCCACCCTGCCCGACCGCACGCAGCAGGTGCTCCGCCTCGCCCAGGCCCAGTGGGCCAACGGCCAGACCGCCCGCACCAGCGCCTTGTTGGAGCACGCCCTCACCGACATTTTTTCCACCCCCACCGGCAGTGAGGCCTTCACCCCCGCGCAGCTCACCCACACCCGCCGCCAGCTCAGCTGGCTACTGACCAGCGACCCCCAGCTCATCACCCCCACGCTCACGGGGCTCTACCGCCAGCTCGTCACCGCCGAAGTCACCGCCCTCGCCCCCACCCCCGCCCTGCAAGACGAACACCGGCTAGAAAACGCCCGCAGCATCCTCTACCTCCTCAAACTCCTCCTCCAGCGTGAGAGCAACATCACCCTCTCGCGTGAGCTCCTCAGCCTCTACGACCAGCTCGAGATCAGCACCATAGAGTCCCAACTCGGCCGCACCATCTTTAATGACGACGAACGCGAGACCATCGCCTTCATCGACCTCGTCGGGAGTAGCGGCCTCACCAAAGCCGACATCGAAGCCATCCAGCAAGCCAAAGCCGACCAGCAAGCCCTCGAAGCCTCCCTCGCCGCCCTGCAGTCCACTGCCACACCCAGCGCCACCACACCTGACACCCCCGACGCACCATCTCCCTACCCGCTGACAGCCGACACCCTCACCCAGCTCCTGTCAGCCACTGGGCTGCGTCTCGGCGACACCCCACCCCAGACCATCACCACCGTCACCCCCCCACTCATCCGCTGGGAAGGCACCTACTCCCCTCTCTCTCTGCCCGCCGCCGTGTCTTACACCGCTGGCAGCCCCCGCCTCACGTTCATCCGCGTGGGTGAGACCAGCACCAGCGACCTCCCCCTCGACCTGCTCGGTGCTTGGCTCGACCGCCTCACCCCCGCAGACCCAGCCCCCACCCCAGAAAGAAACCTCCTCGCCCGCGACTTCCTCACCCAGACCTCCCGCGAAGCCATACTCCAGCGCAAAGTCGCCCAAGCCGAGCTCGCCGCCAGCACCAGTCTCACCATCACCTTGGAGCAAGTCACCCTCCTCGACCCCGAGGGCAAAGCCTTCCAAGTCACCGACGCTCTTTGGGCCCAGGGCATACCTGTTAGTTTTCGGTACCAGCCCGACCGCCAGCTCCTCACCGACCTCACCGCCCAGGTCGGCCCCCAGCTCATCGAAGCCCACCGCCAACGCTGGCCACTCAGCCGCTTCGACGACAAGTTCCAAACCCTCCTCAACGAAAACACTCTCACAGAGTGACCACACCCCTACACTCACACATTTGACGAATCCCAGCCGTCTCATTTGACATCCCGCTCACAGCCTCTACTTTGCACGTACTTTTTTGATTATCATTTGCAGCTACCTGGGCTCATGAAAACTGATACTCACCCGCAATCACACCGCGTCATCTTCCGTGACGCCAACGCCAACACCGACTTCAAGATGTGGTCAACCCTCACTTCTGAGGAAGTCGAAGAAATCGACGGCGAGAAGTACTACGTCATCCGCTTGGATGTTTCCAGTGCCAGCCACCCGTTCTTCACGGGCAAGCAAAGCCTCGTCGACACCTCTGGCCGAGTCGAGAAATTCCGCGCCCGCATGGCCAAGATCGGCAAGAAGTAAGCCATGGCGCAGCCCCCCCAGCCCGACTTCCTCAGTGTCTGCCTCGCACAGGTGGGCACTTTGTTTACGCGCAGTTTCCGCAGTCTAGCCTCCCTGACAATTTTCCAGTCACTGGTGACCATGCTGCTGTTTTTGGCTTGGGGCGTGACCCTCTTTGTCTCCCTAGAGTCCAAGATCGGCCTCGGCACCCTCGCCGTCAGCGTGCAAAACGGCGGCTACGTCCCCCCCTCCGTCTGGTTCATCGCAGGCGGGGGCCTCTTGGCCTTGTTTCTCAGCGTCGAGCTCCTCCGCTGGCACTGCCTCCTCACCCAGCACCTGTTGCTCCGTGCCCGCTCCCACGGCCAGTCTGACAGCTGGTGGTCACTGTTTTGGGGCCAGTCAGCGGCCTACCTCCGCCGCTACGGGTGGCTCCTCGGTGCCCAGCTCCTGTTCAGCCTCCTTCCCGCCCTGGTCTTCATGGCGCTTATGGGCGGCGGCCTCTTCACGCTCCACCAGCGTGACCTCATCACCTTTGACCCCCTCACCGCAGAGCTCTCGCACCAGCTCTCCTCCCAGCACATCTTGCTCCTCGGCCTCGCCACCCTCCTGCTCTACTTTTTGCTTCGCGCCGTTCTCGCGCCGCTGCGGCTGTGGGTGCCGGCGCTCGTCACCCTGCCGGCCAGCACTCCCCCCCGACAGATCATCCGCACCGTCTGGCAACACTTCCGCCCCCGCCTCGGGGTCATCATCCCCCTGCTGCTTTTGTTGGAGCTCACCTACCTCACCTATCTCGGCCTCAGCCTTTTCCTCGTCTTCCCCTGGGCCGACGCCCAATACTCCGATTTCATTTCGTTAAGCGTCTCTTTCACAGACACCTTGCTCCACCTCCTCCTGTGGGGCCCGCTCAACCTCATCCTCCCCTTTGTCTGCTGGCGAGCCGTCACCCAGCACAGATAAACCCACCCTCCCCCACACCACAGACATTCCTTTTGGGTCGAGGGTCAGAACCAAGCAAACAAAAAAAAGACCCCCCATCCACAGGATGAGAGGTCTACTTACTGAAACGGTTTTCACAGGCTTTTAGTTCGCCATGTACGCATCCGTGATGTTGTAAGCGTGATTGTGGGTCACACCATCTGCGTGAGTGTGGACACCACCTTGATTGACGATCGAGCCCATTCCATCGACTCCACCTTCAATGATCACAAACGATTCACCCCCTACGTTTACCTCCGCTGCTTGGTTTGTGACTACGTTTCGCGTTTCATTCACGACAATGTTTTGCTGCCCACCACCCAGCAATTGCACGTCATCTATCACAATCACTTGCGAAGTGTTGCTGATCGAACCCGCTGGCACAGAAACCAGCTGCACCCCCTGACCTTGGACTAATTGTCCTTCAGTCAGCAGCACATTCGCTTGGCCCACCGTCACTGACTCCTGTCCTCCCGTGACCACGATTTCCCCCATGTTGACCTGTCCTTGCCCTTCTCTGACATTGACAGCCCCTTCCGCAAACGAAATCGCCTCTTGGCTAAAGCTCCCCGGCGTTGTATCAACCGTAGCACTGTTTTGGATCACCCGCCCTTCGTTAAATTGCACAATCGTATCAGGCACAACAAAGTCTCCCTGATTCACCGTAATGCTGGGGCTCGGAGCCGTGACAGTCCCAGGCAACAGGACTATGTTCGCATCTGGTCTAAATATTTTCCCTTGGTTTAGTTCAATGTTCGGGTCAGTAAAGTGAACATCAGGTCCCTGAACATTAATGCGGTGATCGCCGACAGTAATGTTCGGTACTTTAACATTCACCAGCGCATCAGGATTATTCACATTAATGTCCCCCATCCGCACAATTGGTGCCGGCATTCTCACGTTTGGTTCTCGCACTCGCACCAAAGTGTTCGGCATCACAAAGTCAGGACCATTAATTTCAACGACTTGTTGGGGGGCTGTCACTCCAGGGATGTCAATGGTGTAAAATTCCTTTTCCAGCTCAATGTTTGGCATCTGCAAGACGTACTCTTGCGTGGGCAGGACCACATCAGGCGTCGTCACCGTGATAGTTTTTTGTGGCTCAAAAACATCATCAACCTTAAGGTTTAGATTCAACCCTTCAATGAACTGATCAGGAATATCCACGTTCACAACTTGCTGTTGCAGATCAATAGTCCGAGAAGGAATATCGAGCACCAACTGTTCGCCGACAATATCGTCCAAGACAACATCGATCACTTGATCTTCACCATACAGGGTCGGCACAGTAAACTGAGACATCGTCTCATTTACCACCACGTTCCCACCACTGAAGTTCATTTGCGCTTCACCACCATTCACATAGTTAAAGTTACCACGCATGGTCACATTGGCAGTCGCCGCCCCTCCCTGCAGCTGCACAGCTTCTGGCGAAACCGTACCATAATTGACCGTCGCCCCTATTCGGACTGACTCAGACCCCGCATTCAGCTGCGTACTCCCAGTCACCGACCGACCATCAAAGTATCGAGCCATGCCATTGAAATCGTAGTATCCCACCGCTTGACCATTAGTAATGATCAAATCGTAAGGATAATACTCAGCACCAACACCATATGACTGGTGGTGGGCGGCAACGTCACCAGACGTTAAGCCAAGGAAAGCAACTGCCAAGGCAGTAGAAACAGCTGTACGCATATTTTACACTAAGGAATTAAGTAAAATGATGATTTCATGAAATCTTCACTCACTATGTATATACGCATAAACATCACCCGAGGTAACAATTTTAGCAATAATTCATTGCCCCCCTTTTCAAGATTTATTTTATTGAAAAATTATTAAGGATCAAGTACTCCATTCTCCCTTATGGTACCCCCTCGGCAACTCCCGCAACCAAGGGTAAAACAACAACTGAAACACAAAGAAAGTACACCACAACGAAGGAAAGTCCTGCATGAAATTCACCGAATGCACCACCCACCCCACCAACACATACACCAGCGCCCCAGCAAAAGAAAACATCGACGACCCCAGCGCCATCTGCCACAGGATGTACCGCCTGGCTAGATTTTTTTCTGCCAGCAAATGTACTACGCCAATCCCCACCAGGGCGAGGTAAAGCAACAACCAATACCCATGCGAAAACCCCCGCACCCAGAAATTCTTATTTTCAAATTCCACTGCCCCAGTCAGCAGCACACTCCCCCACCCCGCCACCGTCAGGGCTATTACCAGTTTCGTCCAGAGCTCTCGCTTCGTCACACTCGCCATACACCGCATCATGCAATACGGCGCACAGATTGAGAACCCCAACCCCAACTTATACACCATCTCATTATTTCCCCAGATCGCCACCGCCTCACTCACCTGGTGCAGCCCGACCAACCCCACCACCATCGCATACCACAAAAATGTCGAACGAATGTTGACTGACTGGTTGAAGCGAGCATCCGCAGCAATGCCCACCGCCCCGACCAGCAAGGTCACTCCCGCCACCGCAGACACCTCCGCACTATAGCACATTTTTCTACTCCGTTATGTTAACACTGCCTCAGCTTAAGCCCCCTTCCGCAAACTCCCCAAAACCTGCCCCCCCGCCACAACCATCACCCCACCAAACAGCCGCTCTATCCAGAGCTTCCCGCGATAAAACACCCGCTGCACAGGCGCAAAAGTAAACACCGTCACGAGGAGCGCCCAATACGAAAGCTCAATCAAGACAATCAGCCCCCCCAGCAAAGCGCGCACCCCCAGTGACATCTCTGGGGTGATCACCACACTAAACAGCATCACAAAAAACAACGTCGCCTCCGCATTGAGCAAGTTCGCCACGAATCCCCGTCGGAAAGACTCCCCCGCCGTCACATCCGTCATCTCGGGTGACACCACTACCCGCGCAGGGCTCGCCGTCCAGATCGCCCGGCACCCCATCCCGACCAGATACACCGCCCCCAAAACCTTCAAGACCTGCATCGCAACAATGGACTGCGACACCAGCGCCCCCACCCCGATCAGACAATACGTCACGTGCACTGCTACCCCCAGGGCAATGCCTGACGCCGTAATAAACCCATGCCGCCGCCCCCGCGTCAGGGCACTGTTTGTCACAATGGCAAAATCCACCCCAGGGCTCATCATGCTCAATATATCTATCACCAACACCGTGCTTATCAGCACCCACAAGGAAGTCTCCATCCGTTCATAATGTGAAAAAAATCCCCCCGCCTCCCCCCGCCCCCTACTCCCACTCAATAGTTCCAGGCGGCTTCGGGGTCACGTCCAGCAACACCGCCGATACCTGCGGCACCTGCATAATGATCTCATCCGCCATCGCCCGCAGCACCGCATAGTCCAGCCGCCCCACCCCTGCACTCATCGCATCGATAGAGTCCACCGGCCGCAAGATCACCGTTTCCGTCCCCCCACCAGCAAAAGACACAGGCGCCAGCACCACTGGGAATTGCCACACATCATTATATATCCCCCGCTCCAGCAATTGCCGCGTCACGATCCCGTCAGCCGCCTGCAGCGTCGCCACCCGCCCAGGGTTTATGTCCACTCGGCGGAGTTCCGCCACCGTAGGCGTGTCAGCAGTTCGTCCCGCCAGCCACACCGTGACCCGATTTATCGCCCCATTTTTATTGATCCGCCCCACCGCCTCGGCTTCCAGCTCCGCTATGTTTTCGTTTGCAGTCTCCAGCAGCAACGGGTGGCTATAGGTACGGAAATCCCCCTGCACCCCGACCGACTTCAGGGGCAGCACCGCCCCACCATTTTCCCACACCAGTGTCTCAGTTTTCGCCTCCCCACTACAAAGGATCCGCACCCCCAGCCCAGGCCCAGGGAAAGGATGGCGCCACACCATAGCCTTCGGCAGCCCCAGCGCCTCACCCAGCTGTCGCACCTCATCTTTATACAAAGGCGCAATCGGCTCTATCACCAGCCCTTGGTCTATCAGCGCCTGCACCTCCGTCACGCGGTTGTGGTGCGTCTTAATGGTATCCGCGTGCTTTGTCCCCCCCGTTTCGATGGTGTCGGGGTATATCGTCCCCTGCCCCAGCACCCAGCCATCCCCCAGCGGCTTGTCCGCGAAGTACTCCCGCTGCACCTCCAGAAACAACCGCCCAATCGTTTTGCGCTTTTCTTCGGGGTCCGTTTGCCCCCCCAACGCCGACAAAAACATCTCCCCCGCGTCTATCACGGTCAGGTCCGCTCCCACCCCCCGCAGTGAAGCCTCCACTTGCTCTCGTTCTCCCGCCCGCAGCAACCCCGTGTCGACAAAAACCCCCTTCACACGGTCACCCCCCAGCGTTTGGGTCAGCAACGCCAAACACACCGAGCTATCCACCCCCCCCGACACAAACAGCAGCACCCGTCGGTCACCGATCTGCTCCGCTATCACCTCCCGCTGCTGGGCCAAGAATTGCTCCGTCCCCCAATTTGGCGTGATCTCACACATCTCTACGAAGTTCCGCAGCACCGCTTGCCCATGGGTCGAGTGGGTCACCTCAGGGTGAAACTGTATCCCATACAACTTCCGCGCTTCATCCGCCATGGCAGTCACAGGGCAGTCCGCCGACTCCGCAATGACGACAAACCCCTCAGGCAGCTTGGTCACCGCGTCGCCGTGGCTCATCCACATGGTTGACTTATCTTCCACCCCCTGCCACAGGGGCGACTCACCCCGCTGACACAGCGCCGCTGGGCCATACTCCCGACTGTCCGTTTCGGCCGCGGGCCGCACTTCCCCCCCCAGCCGGCTGGCCAAAAACTGATGCCCATAACAAATCCCCAAGATCGGCTTCCCACAGCGCAGCACCGCCACATCCACCGACGGCGAAGCCGCGTCAAACACACTCTGCGGCCCCCCGGAAAGGATCACCCCCCGCACCGCAGCCTGCTGCACTACCGCCAGCGTGCACTCTTCAGGCGCGACGATTTCGGTATAAAACCCCAACCGACGGACACGACTGGCAATCAAATGCGCATACTGCCCCCCAAAATCAACAATAATCAAGTGCTCAAGCGTTTTCATGCCCAGACTATATCCATAACCCCCAAAGACGCCAAAACAGAGCCCCCCAAAATTATCGCTCGCCCCCAGCACCCAGTTTCATTACTCTACCACTGATGAAACGCACCTGCACCGTCTCTGGCCAAGCGTTTGAGATCACCGCCGCCGACCGCGCATTTTACGAAAAATTACAGGTGCCGATGCCGACACTTTGCCCCCCAGAGCGCGAACGCCTCCGCATGACCCGCCGCAACGAACGCACCCTCTACTGGGCTCATTGCGCCGCCACCCAGCAACGAGTTTTGAGTATGTACCACCCAGCCACCACTCCCTTCCCCGTCTACAGCCTCGACCACTGGTGGTCAGACAACTGGGACCCCATTGTTTATGGCCGAGATTACGATTTCACTCGCCCCTTTTTTGACCAATTCGCAGCCCTCCAGCACGTCACCCCAAGGATGTCTCAGCACATCATCGCCAACGACCAGTGCCATTACGTCAACCAATGCGGCTACTCCAAACACTGCTACCTCAGTTATAATTGCGACTGGTCACGTGACTGCCTCTACGCCACCAACTGCCTCAAATCCACCGACATTCTCGACTCCCTCTTTGTGGAGCAATGCGAACTTGGCTACCAACTGATCAACTGCAAAAATTGTTACAACGTCGCCTACCTGCAAAACTGCCAACAGTGCAGTGACTCATTTTTTCTGAAAAACTGCATCGGCTGCCAACACTGCTTTGGCTCCGTCAATCTCAGAAACAAGCAATACTACTGGCTCAACGAGCCACTCTCCCCCACCGAATACCAACGTCGCCTCCACAGGCTACAAACCAGCTCCGCCCAACACCTGCAACAGCTCCACACCAGCTTTTTACGCTATCTCGCAGGTCACCCACACCGCTTCGCCGAAATTCTCCAGTCTGAGTCCTGCACCGGCAACTACATCACCAACTCCAAAAATTGCCAACACTGTTTTGATATTCACAAAGGCCAAGATCTGAGCTACAGCACAGTCTATAAGGACTCCACCGACTGCCATGACTGCATGGCTGGCGGCTACCATTCCGAGCTCTGCTACGAAATGATTTCTTCTGGCCAAGACGTCTACAACTGCCAATTCGTTTCCAACGTCTGGACCAACTGCACCGACATCCTCTACAGCGAGCTCATCGTTAGCTCACAGCACTGTTTTGGCTGCATTTCCCTGCGTAATAAATCCCACTGCATCCTCAACCGCCAATACTCCGAAGCCGAATACCACGACCTCAAACCCAAGATCATCGAGCATATGAAATCTACAGGCGAGTGGGGCCAGTTCTTCCCCGCCGCCCTCAGCCCCTTCGCCTACAACGAAACCGTCGCCCAAGAGTACTACCCCCTGACCAAAGAGCAGGCCCTCGCCCGCGGCTACCGCTGGCGCGACCCCGACCAGAAACAATACCAACCCCAAACCGTCACCATCCCTGACCATATCGCCGACGTCGACGACAGCATTTGCAAAGCACTCCTCGCCTGCGAAGTCACCGGCAAAAACTACAAGATTCAACGCGCCGAACTCAGCTTTTACCGTAAAATGAGCCTCCCCATCCCCCGCCGCTGCCCCGACCAGCGCCACCGCGACCGCATGGCCTTGCGTAATCCCCGACAGCTCTACGCCCGCACCTGCGCCGCCTCGGGCCAGCCCATCCTCACCACCTACGCCCCCGACAGACCCGAGCGCGTCCTCTGCGAAGCCGAGTACCTTAAAGTCGTCGTCTAGCCCCCCCTTTTCAACGTCTAAGCCACCTCTCTACAGCCTCTCTGCAGCTTCACAACCAAACACTCTACCACACAACCTGCTAAACCACTCCGCTTTGTGATCCACCCATCACAGGGCTTGCACCACGGCCCCCATAGGACCTTCATACACTCCTGACCCTTCCCCCCTCCCCACACCCGATTTTTCAAAGATCCCCCCACCACTACCCCACCCACCCCCTTTTCCCCAAACCTTTTCCCGACCGCACCAGCCATCCCCCCCCACTCCCCACTCCCACCTCACTTTCACTTCCTCCTCTTTTCCATACCCAACTTTTTTTCGAATCCCCACACTTTTCCCCGCGACCACACATTTTCCCTCCCCTCAGCCCCAAACCACCCTTCCATCTTCCAAATTTTCCCCAAACTGTCCCAGCGTGGTTCGCTGCCCGAGTCCACCAGTGACCCCCGATTACGGAGAAATTCACCACTTCAAAACACTACAGCGAATACGTCGCCAGCGTGCCGTCTGACCAACGGGAAGACAAACCGCGGCGACAGTATTCAAGATGACAGGTGACTGATGACTGACATCCGAGGTGATCGCGCTACCTGACTCACTACCCAGCGATCGCCGAGGAAAGAGCAGCGATCACGAAGCAGTGCGCACTTTGGGCGGCTGAGCCCAAAGAAGCCGCAGCGTAGTGATCCAGCTGCGATGCGACAGCGAACCACGGTTCGCTCAACCCCCGACTTTTCTATGCGCCAAAAGTCCACCAACCAGTCCACCACACCACTCCCCACAAACTTTTTCACACCTACAAAAAAATCCATCTCATTTATGGATTTTCTACTGGAGCGCGTGACGAGAATCGAACTCGTGTCCCCGCCTTGGCAAGGCGATATAATAGCCACTATACGACACGCGCACCATTTGGTTTTCACCCACACAGTTTTTTATGCGAGCCCTGCACTTCTACCGACTTCAGCCCCCAGGGGCAAGTTTTTTTTAGGTAGTGTTAACACTACTTAATCACTAATGACCCCCACCTGTGCTTCAATGGTTTCAGACGATACTCTTACAGGAGTCCGCAGGAAATGTGATAATTTTTTTTCAAGCTTCAGGAGCCCTCTTATTGCCTCCACCGTCGGACACACATACCCCCCCCGCCCAGGCCGCCTCAGTCCCAAAGGGTCAAACTGCAGCTCCTCCGCCACAACGGTAAAGCGAAATAGCTTATTTTGTTCAACTTTTTTTCGGGTCACCATACAGGTACGGATAGGCATACAACCACAGAGAGAATAAAACACAGACACAGCAGCCGCAGAGACTCTTGGCAGTTCCCCCAAAAACGCGTAGAATATACAAGAAAGCACTCACCAGTGCCACCCATTCACATAAACCAAACCCTTCCATGGCTGACAACACACAACCCACTCCCCCACAACCCGCTGGCGGCACCCCCACGCCCCCCACACCACCGGTTGGCACAGGCGGGCAGACCCCTCCTGCTGGGCAGGGCGCAGGCCAAACTCAACCCCCCACAGGCCAAGGCGCCCCCCACGGGCAGCACCCACCAGTGGGCTACCCTCCACAGGGCTACTACCCCCCTCAAGGGTATTATCCCCCCCAAGGCTACTACCCCCCACAAGGATTCCCCCCACCCAACGGACAGCCCGCCCCCAACGGCCAGCAACCCCCCGCAGGGTACCCCCCGCAAGGCTACTATCCGCCACAGGGCTACTACCCCCCACAAGGGTACGCCCCGCCAAACGCAGGCACACCGCCCACCCCAGGCACCGCCCCTGCAGGTTTCCAGCAACCAGTTCCTGCCACCCCGGGTATATCAGGTGGCCCCACTGGCGGGTTTCCGCCCGCTGGCACACCACCCACGGGTGGCGCCGCTGCCACAGGTGGGAATACAGGTGACGGCCAGCCACCCGTTCCTCCAGGGATGACCGGCCCCATCACCGACGAGCAAAAAGCCGCCCTAAAGAAATACGAAGCCAAAGAAGGCTTCCGTAAAGGGCAGCTTACCACTCGGAAAGGGCACATCTTCACCCTTCCCCCTCACCCAAACACCACCTTCGACGAAGAAAATTTCCTCACCCTCCTCGAAGGCTCCATCTCTCTCACCCTCGAAGAGAAAAAACGCGTCATCGACGCCATCCCACGCCTGAGTATCGAGCAGATTAACGAACTCATCCGCATCTTCACCGAAGAGCAACAAAAATTCGCAGAACTCGAAGATCGCTTCGCCGACGACGTCAACAAGCTCAAGGCCGAGCGCGAACGAGAGCTTCAAACCAGCGAAACCAAGAAAGAAGAAGCCAACGAAGACGAAGACGATGCCGCCGCCGCCGAAGCCCTCAAAGCCTCTCTCGACTTCTAAGAAAAAATTCGAAAAAACAAGAAAAGCTTCATCCCCACCCGATGAAGCTTTTTATTCTATGACAGGGTACCCCGCCAGACAATGCTGCACACGGCCATCCGCGTGGGTCGCCGCCCGCACCAGCCCTATTTCGGCCTTCCCCCCCACCTTCCACGTGGTCTCTTCCCCCACCAGCAAGACCGTCACCTGCCTCCCCGCAGACAGCGCCACCACCCCCGCCACTGCAGGCAGGCTTCTTGTGCCTTCGGGCATCACCGTCAGGGCCTCCACCGTACCCACTCCGCCTATCAGCTCCCGCCATTGGGGCAACACGCGCAACTCCGCCGCTGGTCGCAGGTCTAGCATCGGTTCAGGGTGTGAATAACACAAGATCCCCCCGTCCCCCCTAGGTTTTGCGTCAGCGCATTCTGGCCTCTCGGGCCACTGCGCAGTGCTCGGTACGCCGTCACCAGCTGCCGCACCCCCGTCGCCCCCACGGGGTGCCCATTGGCTTTCAGCCCCCCATCACGGTTGATCACCCGCTGGTCGTCAGGTCGTTCATACGCCTCGCGCAGCACTTCGTGCCCCGCTCCAGCTGCCGCCAGCCCCAGCGCCTCCACCGCTAATATCTGCGCGATCGAAAAGCAATCATGCAACTCCAGCACTGTGCACTCCGACGGTCGCACGGTCAGCTGCTCCGCCGCCTGCTCCACCGCGCCCAACCGCAAGCGGTTTTGCCTATCCGCCAGCGCAGGTGGGGCGTACCCCAGCACCGAATCCACCACTCGCACCGCACTTTCTGCCCGCCGCAGCACCAGCGCACTCGCCCCGTCGGTGATCGGCGAACAGTGAAAGAGTCGCAAAGGACTACTCACCACCGCACTTTCACGCACGGTCTCTGGCCGCACCACTTGCTGAAACTGCGCCAGCGGATTCCCTACACTCTGACGATGCCCCAGCAACGGCCCATAGTCCAGCACCGTCGCAGGCAAGCCATACACGTCGAGGTACTCCTGCGCCATCAACCCATACAGCTGGGGCAAGCTCAGCCCTCCCAGCTGCTCCTCCACACTGGTCGCCCCCATCAGCGCCTGCGTCACCACCGACGGCTCCTGATCCGTCATCTTTTCCCCGCCCAGCACCACCACCGTGTCATAAGCCCCACTCTGCACCCCCTGCCGCGCCAGATGCACCGCCACCCCCCCCGAAGCGCACGCCTGCGAAACCGTAAACACAGGGCAATCAACACCCAAATAATGCCGCAGCTGAACACTCAGGTGATTATACCCCCCCAGCACCGCTCCTAGCATATTCGCGCAATATATCGCCTGCACATCCCCTCGACTAAGTTCAGCCTCCCCCAACGCCTCATCTAGCGCCAGCGCAAACAGCTCCAGCAAGCCATGGCTATACAGCTCCCCAAAGACAGTCTGCCCCCCACCGTGGACGTATACAGGAGTGTTCATGCCGGAACCAAACGAGAAAGATTGCATTCCCCCAGCGCCGCTGTCGTCCGCCACCAGAGCGCGTCCGACCCCGCCCCCGACCCATAGCTCACCAGCAATATATCTTGCCCCTCCTCCGCCTGCGCCAGCGCTTGGTGCAGGCCCAGCAAGCACGTCGCCGTGTACAGGTTCCCCGTCGTCGGCCACACCGTCCCCGCCGCCATTTGCTGTGATGTAAACCCCAAGGATTTCCCCGTCCGCTGGGGCAATTTCGGGTTCGGTTGGTGAAAAACCACGTGGTCAAAATCCGCCGCCGTGGTACCCGTCTCAGTGAAAAATTGCTCCACACAGCCCATCACCGTGCTGGTGTACTGCGCCGCACTAAATCGCCCCGCATGGGCTGGATGCGCCTGCAGCGCCCCCCGCCAGAAGTCATGACTATGCACGTTATAGGTCGTCAGGTGCTCCACCGTGGCTATCGGCGCCACCGTCCCCAGTCGCACCCCCACCGCCCCCGCCCCCGTCAGGCTCGCCAGCGCGTCACCCACCTGCCCTGTGGCCGTGTCTGCCGCCACCACCAGGCTCCGTTGGCTCTGCCCCGCTCGCAGCCCCCCCACCGCAGAGATCAGCCCACTCGTACCCGCCTTACACGCAAATTCAATGTCATGCGCGTGCGTCCGCGGCCCCAGACCCAACCAATGCGCCAGCTGTGTCGCGGTCGGGTTCGCGCTATAAAGGGGCGTCTCCGACGCGAAGTACAACGCCGACTCATCCCCCACCGTGATCGGCCTGGTCGCCCGCAACCCTAAGGTAAAACTGTCTTCATACGGGTACGGCACCGCTCGCCCCACCGCACGGCTCCGCCGCGTGTCGCTCCCCAGCGCATACGCTATCGCTTCGATGCCGATCGGTGCAGTCATCACCGCCAATGTAGGGCCCCCCCGCCAGAGGGCAAGTGGAGACAATCGAGCGAACTTTCAGGCTCACACACTCTGCCGTCTTTTTCCCTCTCCCAATCAATTTGTTTCCCACCTCTCCCTGCCTACAGTGGGCAGCGAAGCCACCACGGCTTACCAGTCCCTCCACTACGACCCTTTTGTTCTCAGTTCAGTATGTCTTCTGCTTCATCAGCTCACCAGTCATCCGCTCCCTCTGGGGCTGAGTGGTGGCTGGTCGCCGTCGTCATCGCGGTGGGCTTGGCGCTGCGCCTCGCTCGGCTCGACGACCTCACCATGTGGATCGACGAGTCATATATGTACTGGGGCATCAACGCCATCGATTTCAACTTCCACCCAGACGTCAACCCACCCCTCTACTTCACCCTCCTCAAGGGCTGGTCGCTGCTCTTTGGCGGCAGCCTCACCGCCCTGCGGGCTTTTTCCCTCACGCTGGGGGTGGGCAGCCTGGCCGTTGCGTGGGGCCTGCTGCGGGCACTGGCCCCCACCCAGCTGACCTTTCGGCTCTGCTGTTTGCTCGCCTTGGCGGTCAACCCCTACCTCATCGACTACTCCGTCGAAGCCCGCAATTACGCCCTCTACTGGCTACTCTTCCTCTTCAGCCTCTGGGCCTACTGGCGCGGCCTCGACCGCCCCAACCCCCTGCAAAGATCTTGGTTTTGGCTCCTCGCGGGTCTTGGTCTCGCCGCCAACTACTTCAACCACTACATCGCCATCTTCATCCCCGTTGGGCTGGGTCTGCACCTCCTCTGGTGGGGCACCACACACCGCCAGCAGCTCACCCAGTGGCACCAGCAGCTCCACACCCCCCACTCACTGCGTCGCACCCTCTTGCACCGACTCACCGCCCTCTTCGGGCCGTTTGTTTTGGCCTTTTTGGCCTGGCTCCCCACGTTGATCGACTACCACATCCGTCTCGACCAAAACGCCAGCTGGACGCCCCTTGGCCGCTTCTCCCTCTTGGGTGAATGGATCTATCCGTACTGGTTTGGCATCTACCCACACTTTGGTGAAAACGGCTACGCCCTCCCTTGGCTGGCCAAATCCACCTGGGGATGGATTATCCTCGGGCTCCTCCTCATTGGCCTCTACCTCTTGCGCAAACACCACCAAAAAACTTTTCCCCCTCCCACGCACCCCGTCACCAGCTTGCTGGTTGCCGTTTCGCTCGGGGCCGCTCTCTTCGCCGTGGTCTTTTCACAGCTCACGGGTTATCAGTTCTTCCTCCACCGCTATATGCTCCCGTATGGCGGCTCCACCCTCTTGCTCGGCTGGTGGCTCGTCAGCCAGCTCAGCCATCACAAGACGCTTATGGCTTTCACCGCCACATACGCCATTACCGTCACGCTCGTGGTCGCCCGCCCAGTCGACGACCCAGTCAACGCCCCCTACCGTTTCGAGCAAATGGTCAACCGTGCCCTCGACCACCCCAGCCAGCGCGTCGTGGTCAACGACTACGTTGAGTTCATCCAGATCCGTGCCAACCTCTGGCGCTTGGGCGACCAGCGTCCCGTTGTGCTGTTTGTCACCACGCCTGAGGCCGAAACCGAAATCGAAAACTACCGCCTCTCGCTTGAGCCCCACCAAGTCATCTCCCCCGACGAGATCAACCCCCAGTCCGACCTCATCCTACGGGTGCAGGGCCCACGCCCCGAAGTCAACCGTGGCTATGACTGGTCTCACATCCGCGAGCAATACGCCCGCGAAGAGCGACACGGCTCCTTTTGGGTCTACCGCCAGGCATATATGCAAGAAGCCGCCACCGTGCGCTAGATCTCTCTAGCACAAAAGAGTGTAAAACTTCACCCCACTTTCCCCGCCCAGTGCATCGTCGCCGCCAAAAACCCCTGCTTGTCACCCGTATCAAACCGTATCCCCTCCGCCACCACCCCCTGCACCGCCTCCTGCGTCAGGCTTTTTGTCAGCGCATCGACCAGCCGCACCTCTTGCTTCAGGTGCGGTGTCTCTTCCGCCATCAGGTTGCGCCACACCGTCGGCGTCAGGACAAATTTCCCCACGATCGCCGTGCACGACGGCGCCGCCGCAGGCGCAGGCTTTTCCACTATGTGGCTTATCTTCCCCGAGTCATCCATCGCCACTATCCCATACATATGCGTGTGCTCTCGCTCCACCTCCGTCAGGAGGATAGCACTCGCCCCTGTCTCCGCGTGACGCGCCAACAGCTGCTCCGCCGCGTTCGGGCCCGCCACATTGTCGACCAGATCATCACCAAAAAGCACCAACACACTTTCATCTTCTTCCACCAGGTCACGCGCCATCAGGATGGCGTGCCCATCCCCCAGCGGCACGTCCTGCGTGCGGAAGTGAAACCGCGCCATGTCCGTAATCGCCCGTATCCGCCCCAGAGCTTCAGTCTTCCCACGGAGTTCCAGCAATGCTTCCAGCTCAGGGTCTGGGGTGAAGTGCTGGTGGATGGCCTGCTTCGCGGGTGAAATCACAAAGATAATATCAGTAATGCCAGCCGCCACCGCCTCACGAGCGATCAGCTCTATCACGGGGGTGTCATACACGGGCAGCATTTCTTTGGCGATCACCTTGGTCGCGGGGTAAAACCGCGTCCCCAGCCCCGCCACGGGTATGATCGCCTTCGTTATTGGTTTCATCCGCCTTAGCCTAGGCACTCACCCCAGCGGTGTCACCCTTTTTTCCACCGTGGCTTCACCCACCACCCCCATCAGTGCTATAATCAAGCGAAACCACCACCAGTCTCCCATGCCCACCCCACCCACTAAGCCCGTGTCTGCGTCCACTCAGCAAACCCTCCTCCATACCTTGGCTTCGCCAGGGTTTCGGCGTCTGAGTCGGCTCATCACCTCCCCCTGGCGCCTCATGCTGACCAATTTCCTCGCAGGCGTCTTTTACGGCTTCGGCACCCTCGTCGGGCTGACACTTTTCAGTGGGGTGATCATCTACGTCGTGGGCTGGTTTGTCGACTGGCCCATCATCGGGGAGTACTTCACCACCCTGCAGTCCGCCCTCGAGTCGATCGCCGCCAACCAAGAGTAGATTCTCCAAATTATCTCTAATCCAAAAACGCCAACTCAGTGTACAGTTCCGTGATCAACTCCGCCGTCTCTTCCCACCCCAGGCACGAGTCAGTCACCGACACACCCGTTTCCACCGCGCTCATGTCACTCAGCGTTTTCAGGTTTTGCTTGCCCGTTTTCAGGAAACTCTCCATCATCCAGCCCTTGACCGTCTCTGCCACCTGTGGGTTGCCCCGCATGGTGTTGATGGTGTCCCACAGCACCACGGGCTGTCGACTCGGGTCTTTGACCCCCTCCGCGTTGTATGAATTCTCATGGCTCAGGTCCACCACGATCGCAGGGTTCACCACCCCGCGCTCCGCCATCTGCTCAGTCGCCTTGGTCAGCTCCGCCGAGCCATAATTCGGCTTCCCTGCCCCTCCCCGCAGCACGAGGTGCGCCGTCGAATTCCCCGAAGTCGCCATCTGGTACCCCGTCAGGCCGATCACATTGGGTTGCTGCGCGGCCAGCACGGAGTTTATCCCCACCTTGAGGCTCCCCGAGGTCGGATTTTTCAGCCCCACGGGTATTTCTAGCATCGAAGCTAAAATACGGTGCTCTTGGTTTTCACTCGACCGTGCCCCGATCGCCGTGTAGCTCAGCAGGTCACGAAAATACCCCTCCTTCCGCGGGAAGAGCGTCTCATCCGCGATCGGCAGCCCCTGCTGGATGATCTTCACCATCATTTGCCGACAGGTGTACACCCCCGCCACCATGTCTGGCTGACCAAAAGGATCTGGTTGGATCAACGGCCCCTGCCACCCAGTGACCGTCCGCGGCTTTTGTAGGTATGACCGCATCACGATTAAGAGCCGATCTTTGTACCGCTCCGCCAGCGGCGCCAGCCGCCCCGCATACTCCACCACCGCGTCACTGGGCCAGGCACTGCACGGCCCCACTATCAGGACTTTCCGCGGGTCATCCCCGTGAAATATCCGCCGCAGCTGGATCCGACTCGACATCACTTTCAAGTAATCTTCCTCAGGCAGTGGAACTTCTTTTTTGAGCATGAGGAGGTCAGGCAGTCGCTGGATAATTTCGAAACTCATTGGGCAAGGGGGTGAAAAAATAAGGTGTAAAAACAAAAATGAACCCCCCGCGAGGAGGAGGTCAGTGGGCAGAGTGACTGAGCGTAAGAGAAGTCAGTGCTAACTTCAGTGTCTCAGCCCTCTTCAGGCAAACCAATAATACGCAAACGCAAACCAACCGCACTGGGCAGCTGTTTGAGGAGTGTAACAAAGCGTTTGAGTTTTCATTGCGTCTTTACTTCTACGCTTCTCTGGCCCGACTGACAAATTTTTCCACTCGTTCCGCCGCCCACTGCCCCGCCATTTCTATGCCACTGGCCGTGTCATAAAATTCCGCCCGCGGCCACCGCGCCCGCACCAGCCCTATGTTTTCGGGGGTCAGCCCCCCCGCTATGGCGTACCGCTGCCCCACTGCTACGCAGCGTGCCACCGCCTCTGTCAGCAGCTTCGCTGGCGCGCGCTGCCCGTGGCCAGGCTGCGCTCCATCCAGCAGCATCACCCCACAACGCCCCAGCCAGTCTGCCAGTTGCTGCTCCCAACCTGCTTGGCCCACACTCACCGCCTTGATCGTCATCACCTGCTTCTGCGCCAAAGGCTCTTGCCATTGCGCAGCCTGCTCTTGCCCGTGCAGTTGCACAGCGTCCAGCCCCCAGTCCGCCACCAGCCTCAGCACCGCACCCAGTGGCTGGTCACGCACCACCCCCACCAGCTGAGTGGTGCCTCGTGGGGTCGTGCTCATGACAGACTGCAAGCCCTCTGGGCAGCGTCGCCGCACCCCTGGCACTAGGTTCACCCCCACATACGCCACGTTGAGCGCCACACACAGCTCAAAATCCGCCAGCGTCCGCACCCCACAGAGTTTCACCTTCATGGTTTCCCCGCCGTCAAGAGTTCCGTCAGATACGCCTCCACCGCAGCCACCCCACCCCCCTGCAAACGCCTAAGCACCGCTGACCCCACCACCGCCGTGTCGGCCACGGCCGTCACCGCTTGCACATCGGCTGGGGTCTGCACCCCAAACCCCACCGCCAACCGCGCGGCTGGCAGCGCGGCGCGCACCCTCGCTATGTATTGCCCAAACGCCGCCCCAAACTGCGTCTCCCTCCCGGTTATCCCCGTCCGACTCATCCCATACACCAGCGCTGGGCGCATCGCCGCCACCTGTTGCAAGCGTTGGCTGGTCGTCATGGGGCTCACCACGGGCACGACCGCCAGCTGGCCTTGGGCACACCCCGCCCAAAACTGCTCATGCGGCTCCTCATCTAAAGGCATATCCGGCACGATTACCCCCCACACGCCCGCGTCCTCGCAAGCCCGCACAAACTCCCCCACCCCCATTTTATGGATTAGGTTATAATACGTCATAATCAGCACCTTTTGCTGCAATTGCCCTCGCAGCGCCGCCAGCTCGGCAAAAACTTGCTCGACCGTTACCCCTGCCGCTATCGCGGCGTAGTTTGCCTGCGTGATCGTCGGCCCGTCCGCGATCGGGTCACTGAAGGGCAGCTGCACCTCGGTGTACTCCACCCCGAGGTCAGACATCAGCTGCAGTGTCTGTCGCCAAGTCTCCCAGTCAGGGTACCCCCCGACCAAGTGGGTCATCAAACTATTTTTTCCCTCCGTAGGTTTATTGTTGGTCATGGCTCCAGTCAGTGACAAATTTTTGAAAATTCTCACGGTCAAAGTGCCGCGCCGTGATGAAGAGATCTTTCTCCCCCCGACCCGACAGGTGGCACACCACCACTTCATGGGCTGGCCGCGCCGCACATTGCTTGACGGCCTCCACCAGCCCGTGGCACGACTCCATCGCGCCTATCATCCCCTCGAGACGCGCCAGTCGCTCATACGCCACCAGCACTTCGTCGTCCGTGGCGTAGGCCGCCTGCAAGCGTTGCTCGTCATAGAGGTACGCCACCTGCGGCCCCACCCCGCTGTAGTCCAACCCCGCCGAGATCGAATGACTCCCCTTCACCTGACCGTCGGGTGACTGCAAAAAGTACGACTTAAACCCTTCCACTACCCCCACCGAACCAGTCTGAAACCGCGCCGCATGGTCGGCTTTCGTCGCCGTCTCGGTGATACCCCTCCCTCCCGCTTCCACGGCTACCAGCTCCACCGTTGGCTCATCGAGGAACTCATACATCACCCCCAAAGCGTTCGACCCACCCCCACAGCACGCCGTCAGCACATTCGGCAGCCCTTCACCATACTCAGCCAGCTGCCAGCGGACTTCCTCCCCGATGACCTTCTGAAAGTAGGCATTCATCCGCGGGTAAGGGTGCGGGCCACAGACCGTCCCCAGCAGATAGTGCGTGTCAGCTGGGTGGGTGATGAGGTCCTGCATAGCGGCGTTGACGGCGTCACGCAGGGTCTGGTCGCCCGTCTGCACGGGCACCACTTCCGCCCCCAGCCGCTCCATCCAGTACACATTCGGCCGCTGCCGCGCATAGTCCTTCGCCCCCATATACACCGTGCACGCCAGCCCAAATTTCGCCGCCACCGTCGCCGTGGCGTACCCGTGCTGGCCCGCACCTGTCTCCGCGATGATTCGTTTTTTGCCCAGCCGCTTCGCCAGTAGTATCTGCCCCAAGCAGTGGTTCATCTTGTGCGCACCCGTGTGGTTGAGCCCCTCGTGTTTTATGTACAGCTTCGCCCCCCCAATGTCTTCCGTCAGACGCTGGCAATAGGTCAATGGCGTTGGCCGACCACAGAAATGCGTTCGGTGGTGGGCCAGCTCCCTCAAAAACTCATCATCCGTGATCGCCTCAGCAAAGCCCGCCGCCAGCTCTTGCATAGTCGGCCACAGTACTTCAGGCACATAGCACCCACCATAAGGCCCAAACCGCCCCGTGTCCGACAGCACCGTTGTTTTGTAATGTGTCATGTTGATGTATTAAAATCACCCGCCGTCGCCCCCTGCAAAAATGCCCTGACCGTGGGCAAGTCGCGCCGCATGAGGCTCGTTCCGACCAAGATCGCCTCCGCCATCGGTGCCACCCGCCCGACGTCCGCCAGCGTCCCCAGCCCTGACTCCGCCACGCAGGTCACCCCAGTGGGCAGCTGCGCCAGCAAGGGCGGCACACGGGCAATATCCACGGACATATCGGTGAAATCTCGCGCATTCACCCCCACAATTTTCGCTCCTGATTCCACCGCTATCGCGACTTCCTGCGCTGTATGCGCTTCGACGAGCGCGTCCATGCCATAGCGCTCGGCCAACTCGCGCAAGGCCCGCAACTCGGCCACCTCGGGCACCACCCGCACCATCAGCAGCACCGCGTCCGCCCCCAGCAGCCGCGACTCCACCACCTGCGCTGGGGTCATGATGAAATCCTTCCGCAGCAACGGCAGCTCCACCACCTGCCCCACGGCCTGCAACAGCGCACCATCCCCCCCGAAATAGAACTCGTCGGTCAAAACCGAAATCGCCGCTGCGCCTCCCTCTTCATATGCCCGCGCCCGCGCCAGCAGGTCGTCCGCACTGGCTATGTCCCCCTCACTGGGTGACCGTCGTTTCAG
The DNA here is from genome assembly GCA_020631075.1 of Candidatus Altimarinota bacterium. GTDB lineage: Bacteria > Patescibacteriota > Gracilibacteria > UBA4473 > UBA4473 > JAHDHX01. The sequence continues at coordinate 122,384 of JAHDHX010000001.1, read as the reverse complement.
CTCGGCTATCACCCGCACGCCTGCCCCCTGTCGTTGCAGCGCCCCTGCAAAGTCACGCTGACTCCGCGCAGGGGTGCGCCCAGCAATTCGCTCAGCCAACCCAGCTATTTCCGTGCGCTTGTGCGCGATTATTTCATCTATAATCATCCCACAGCGTCAAAAAATTCTTTCGCCACCAAGTAGTTGAGGTCAAAAAACTGCTGCTGCGGCGCAGGGGCATCCCCCGCCAAGAGGCTCTGGTGCAGCGTCACTGCCTCGGCCAGGGTCGTCCCGCCCGCTATCTGCGCGAAGTCAGACACCACCTCCATCCCATAGTCACTCGGGTGGATTTCCCGCTCGACTATCTCTCCCCCTTGCACCTGCCACCCCAGTGTCACCCCGCTGGGCGACACGTCGTCCAGCCCCCACACCGTGTCGTGCACCAGCAACGCATTGATCGCCATTTCACGGCACGCGGCCGCCATCAGTTGCCCCACGCGTGGGTCACTCACCCCGATCAGCTGCGCCGTCAGCGGCGCACAAGGGTTGAGTAACGGCCCGAGATAATTAAAGACCGTCGGGTGCCCCAGCCCTCGGCGGACAGGCCCCAAGTCGCGCAGCGCAGGGTGAAAAGCAGGCGCATACACATACGCCAGCTGCCGTTCGTCCAGCCCTTTTCTGACATCAAAAGGCGTCTTACAGACCCACTCCCCCAGCGCCTCCACCACGTCAAAGCTCCCAATCCGCCCCGACTGGGCTTTATTGCCGTGCTTGGCCACGGGGTACCCTTCCCCCGCCAGTCGCGCTGCCAGCGCCGTCGACAGGTTCACTCGCCGCTGGCCCGACCCCCCCGTGCCACAGACATCATACAACGGCTGGTGCTCGTTCCACTCCACCCGCACCATGCGCGCTTCCAGCGCCGTCAGGTATTCCACCAGGTCATCCGCCGTTTCACCTCGCTCGTGCAGCTCGCGCAAGATATCCCCCACCACCTCGGGCTCGTCCCCCGCACGGTCTATCACATACTTGGCCGTACTCATGCTGCACATTGGGCTAAGAAATTTTCAAGCATCGTCATCCCCGTCGGGGTACCGATAGACTCAGGGTGAAACTGCACCCCCCACTGCTTTTGGTCAATGTTTTCACACGCCATCACCACCCCGTCACGGCTGCGCGCCGTCACCCGCAGGGCGTCTGGCCAGCTTTCGGCTGACACCGCCAGCGAATGGTACCGCATCACCTCCAACGATGACTCCAGCCCCCGAAACAGCACCGAGTCCGTCTCCACCTCTATCAAATCACGCTTGCCGTGCATCGGCGGCACCTGCACGATTTCCCCACCATACATATGCCCCAGCAACTGGTGCCCAAGGCACACCCCCAGCAGCGGCACCTGCCCCGCCACCGCCGTCACCAGCTGCGGGCAGACCCCCACATCCTTCGGTACCGTCACCGTCCCTGGCCCAGGGCTGACGACTATTCCGTTTGGTTGCTCCGCCAGCACGGCCTGCACCGTCACGGCGTCGTTGCGGTGCACGGTCACCACCGCCCCCAGTTGTTGCAGATATTGAACCAGGTTGTAGGTAAACGAGTCGTAATTATCAATCACAGTAATGTTCATGTGGTCTATTTTTGAGCTGAGTTACGCTGCACATACTGCACGACTTTTGTCAGTGTGCGGGCTTTATTGTGTATTTCTTTCCACTCCAGCCGCGGGTCACTGTCCGCCACCACCCCCGCCCCACAGCGGTACCGCGCCACCCCATCTTTCACCACCATCGTGCGGATGGCAATCGCGTGCTCCATGTTACCATTCACACTCCAGTACCCCACCGTCCCTCCATACACCCCCCGCGGGGCGTCCTCCAGCTCGGTCAGCAGTTGCGTCGCCCGCACTTTCGGGGCACCGGTCAGCGTCCCTGCGGGCATCACCGCCGCGTAAAACTCAAACTGATCTACTTCTGGCCGCAGCTCCCCCCGCAGGTCACTGACCATGTGCATCACCGTGGCAAAATGCTTGGCATACTTTTCTCGCGTCACGCGCACCGTCCCGGGCCCGCACACCCGCCCGAGGTCATTGCGCCCAAGGTCGAGGAGCATATCATGCTCGGCGTTTTCTTTTGGGTCAGCCCGCATTTCCGCCAACAGTGCTCGGTCTTCTGCAACGGTTTGCCCGCGGTGGCGAGTGCCCGCAATCGGCCGATACAGCACCTCACGACCTATCTTTTGACCCAATATCTCAGGGCTCGCCCCCACGATTTCGCCGTCATCACCATGGTCGAAGTAAAACAAATGCGTCGAGGGCTCGATTGTCCGCAGGAGTCGGTATAGGTCTAACGCCGTTGCCGCCCCCATCTCGATAGAGAATTCCCCCGACACTATCACCTGAAACACCTCCCCCCGCGCGATGGCCTGCTGGGCCTGCTGCACCTTGGCAAAGAAATCCGCCTGCGTCACATCACACCCCACCGTGGCAAAGTCCGCCGTCCTTCCACGCAGCTGCCCCAAGTCAAACCGTTGCGGCCGCACCCCCAGCGCCGCGTCCAGGTACCCTTCACACTCAGCCGTGAAATCAGGCCGCTCCAAAGTGGTGAGAAACCGCACCGTATGGGCACGGTGGTCAAAAGCCACCAAGAGCGTGTACTCATGAAACAGCCCCGTCGCCCCGTCAGTCAACGGCGACACGCCCGCTTCCCACTCCCCATACACCCCGAACTCACACCGCCCGATCAACCCCCCCGCAAACTTCCCCCCCGTGTCTATTGGTCGGCAGTCAGCCAGTGCCTGGCGCAGCGTCACCAGTGTGTCCGCCGTCGTGCGCACGGTCTGTCTCGGGCAAAATGCCAGCAACGACTCAAAGTTTCGCTCGTCAAACGACACCGACTCCAGCAACCCACACGGCGCCCCCAGCTTGGCCCGCATCACGGTAAAGAGCGCCGTCGGGCTGACATCTTGGTCAAACAAAAATTCACACTGCTGCATTGTTTATATCCCTAAAAAATGTATGAAAAAACTCCTTCCCCGTGCCATATTTCAGCTCCGCCGACCCGCGAGAAATCTGCGAAATACTTATCCCCAGCTCTTGGGCGATCTGCCGTTGGGGCTTGCCTGACAGCAGCGCCTGCACCACCTGTCCCCGCGTCCCCAGTGTCTGTCGCTCGTCTGGGGTCAAAAACGCTAAAAAAAATTGCGCCAGCTGCGTTTCGTCAGCCCCAGACAACCGCTGGCAGAGCTCTTTAAGGGCAGGCTCGATCATAGGCAGTTCATTAAAAAATTGTACCGATAAACCAGTACAAAGATACGACCCAGCGTCAGCGAGTCAAACAAAATTTCCCTTTATTCCTACTCCGCCCGACGATTCCCTCCCGTAAACTGCTCCAGCAACGGCACCCCTTGCGTATACAACCGCACGTCTGGCACTACGTTCACACTCGGCACCACCGCGCTGCGGGTGCCGACTGTCTGTCGACTGGCCACCAAGTCACGGCTGTCCCCCTGCAACACACCCGTCACCGTCAATGGCAGCCCCGTCGGCCCACTACCATACACTGGGCCCGCCACGCCTGTCTGCGGGTTTGCCACCACCCATACCCCTTCCAGCTGGCTGACGTGTTCATCCACCACCAGTCCCCCCAGCACGACCAGCCCCGCAGGGGCACCGCGCAGAGTAAAGTCAGAGTCGACCCACACCTGCGGAGCCTCCAGCACCAGTGTCACCCCCTCGGGCAAGAAGTACTCGCCCCCGAGAGTCAGTGGCTCATCCGCCGTGGCCCAATACACACCAGGTGCCGTCAGCACAGGCCGCACCGTCAGCCCCATCACTGTCTCTGTTTGTGTCCCTCGCCCCGTACGCAGCTGCTCGACGTCAGTCAGCAATCCCTCCAGCAACGGCTCATCCGTGACCGCCCCCGTGTCTACGACGGCCCCCGCCACGCTTATTTCAGCCCCGCGCAGCGTCACTGGGGTTTGCACCACTGGGCTGTCTGCACACACATTGGTCTGGGCACCTCGCACGGCCAGTGGCCAGCTCTGCTGGGTGCCGTCAGTCAGGGTCAGCACCAACCCGATTTTATTTTCTAGGTCGAGCTTCCCGGCTGCGTCCGCCCCCACCAGCCAATCTTGCATGGTCAAGAGTTCAAACGTCAACCTTTCCGCGCTCAGCTGCTCGACTGACAGCTCTTTGCGCCAGTACTCATCCGTCCAGATCCACTCCCAGCCCCCCGACAGCACCTCTGGGCGCGACAACCGCAGCGCACCTGCACCACGGCTCCCCCCATACACCCGCACCTCGGCGTGTTGCACCCCCGTGGGCAGCGACTCCATTGTCACCGTGCCCCGCACCCGCTGCACGAGACTCTCTGCTGGGTGCAGCACCCCCCCATCACTCCAACCCTCGCCTTGGCTCCACATTGCAACGCTGGCTGACCCGACGGTTACTTCCACGCATTTCCCCACCTCAAACCGCGCCTGCGTCTCATCCTCACAGCTTCCGTATCCCATCAGGTTCGCCCACCGCTGCTGACAGTCTGCTGGCTCGGCGTCACTCTGCCGACACACCCCATACCAGTCATAGGCCGCACCGTCACTGACCGCTGGGCGCAGCTGCACGCACGCACCGTCTCGGTCATAGGTTTGCCAGGTGCCGTCCGCGACGCGCTCCACCCCTGCCACTCGCCAGCGCAAGGTCATCTCGTCTCGCACCGTGCCATCAGCCGTCAGCACCACCCCCCGCACCGACACGTCCGCCCCCGCGGGGGCACCTGTCCGCACCCGCACGGTCACCTGCGGGTCAGCGGTCATGTCCAGCACTACGTAATGATAATCAGAGTCATACCGCCCCCCCGTCACCGTCACGGCCTCCACCCACGGTGAAAGCACCAACTGCACCACTGCATCTGTTTCTGCTCCTGTCAGCTGGGGCGTCACGTCTATTTCGCGGCCTCCAGTCACCACAGTCAGTGGCGGCACATCTGTCTGCAGGGTCAAGTCACGCCGTTGCCAGTGCTCCCCCCCCCAGTGTCCTCCCCCAGCCCGTCAGCTCCGTCAACACTTGCTCTTGCACCGACAGCCAGCTGTCTACGTCGAGGTCAGCCGCCGTCACATCATCATCCGTCCGTGTCAGCTGCAGGCTCGCCACCCCTGTCCCTATCCCGAAGCAATACCGCGCCTCACCTCGCCCCCGCACTGGCAGCAGCTGGTCCGCCGTTTGGCTGAGCTTCTGCGTCTGCACCGCAAACCGCTCGGCGACCGCCGCCGCCGCTTCATAGTCTATTTCCAGGGTCAGGTCGGGCCGCTCGGGCAACTCCGCCCACTGTTGGTACTCATACACCACATTCGCGGGGATCTTCCCCAAGCTGTCCGCCAGCGCCTGCAGGCTCACCCGCGCTGGCACCCAGACGTGCTCAGGGCGCAGCACCTCCTGCCGACGGTACCCCAGATCTTGCGTAACCGTAATGCACGCCTCTTCTCGGGCCTTAGCGGGGTCAGCCCGCAGGCGGAAGGTCGTCTCATACACCGATTCGTCCACCACGTGCCACTCTGTCATCAGGGGCGCAAAGTGCTGGAATTCCGCTAAAAATGCTTTCATCTCCGCCCGCGTCGGCTGGATGTACGTCAACGTCTCCGCCCCCAGTCGTCGGCCAAAGTCCCGCGTCAGCGCCCGCGCCACTATCTGCTGTCGCCCTAGCCACGGCACATAGTGCCGAAACCCCGTCTTTGTTGCCTCCCACCCATCCGTTTCAGCACTATTTTCAGGCACATACGTCAGGTTCGGGGTTGTTTCCATCTCCAGCGCCAGCGCCTGCAAGTCATGACCAGGCAGTTGGTTTTTCAGCACCAGTCGAAACTCAATCTCCCCCACCCCCAGCTGCCGCTCCGTCACAGGCTCTATCACATACTCCCACCCCACCGCGGCCTGCACGTCGGTCTGCACCGCCACCGTGGCGTCTCGCCCTGTGTCGGTGGCTATCTGTCGACGGCTGACCCGCGCAGCTTCCAGCTGTGCTGTGGCCGTTTCACTCCCCAGCTCATTAATTTCAGGCAACGCACTGTCTACTTTCTCCCCCAAATTTTTCGGTGCCGCCGCCTTAAAGCTCCCCTCTTGCACTTCAGCCATTTCCCCCACGCGCACCACCCGCCCTTGCAAGTCAGACCCAGCCACACCACACCCGCTGAGCCACAGCCCAGTCAGAAGTGTCAGGATCATGCGCCGACTCAGCATTTTTTTGATAAATATAACTCAAAGACTATTCCCCGCCTGGGCCTGCAACCGTGCCTGCAGCGCCGCCCGCAGGGCATCCGCCTGCGACTGGCCACTATTGTTGCCACTGCCTCCCCCACCACTGCCACTGGGCATTGGCCCCGTGCCAGTCCCCGCCAGCAGCGACGGCGCAGGCATCGCCCGATTTTCGGGCTCCGCTTCCAGCAGCGCCACAAACTGCTCCATGTTGTAAGACATCACCGTCGTGTCATACACCGTCACAGGGTAGGTCTCCGTCGGGTCGAGGGTAAACTTCCGTCCGTCAAAAACCGTCTGCAACATAAAGTCATACTGCGCCTGCAGCTTCGGGCTCTGCTGGGCCCGCTGGGCAAAAAAGTCATTTTGCAGCACATAAGCAATAAAGTTCTCGGCAAAATTCTCAAAGACACTCGCCGTCGCGTAGTCAGAGATAAAATCTTCCCGATACACGTCAGGGCGCACCGTTTCCGAGTTTTGAAACGTTATCTGATACAAATCCACCGACGGGTCATCGATGGGGATCGGCCGACCATCATTCATAAACGGACTCCCGATCGGGCTCTCGCCCTTGAAGTGCCCCAAATCAATCGTGTGGGCCATCTCATGCACCAGCACCGCCCGAAATTCTGCCTCATCCGCGATGTCGGTTTTATTCATAATGATCTTGGTCGCATGGGCCCGACCCCGCGGCACGTCATGACCTTCCTCCCCGATGGTAATATCCGCCAACGTCGACAAATACTCTTTCGGCACTATCTTGAGCGTCTGTTGCACGATCTGCGCGTCTCTGTTAGTGAATTCCTGCTCATAGATCGACTCCATGTCCAGCACTATCTGCTCTGACACTTGCGCCTGCGCCAGCACCACCGCATGGGGCAGTGTCACCTCCACCAGCACCGTCGCCAACAGCGCCCCACACACCACCTTCGCCCAGCGCGGCTTGGTGCGCAGGCACTGGCTATAGTCAAACATCGCTGCCGAATTCATTGCACCCATTCCCCCTATTTTACCACAGTTCTTCTCACATTAAAACATCACCCCAAACTCTTTTTGACCGCTCTCCCAAATTTTCGAAATCGCTCACAGACCTCCGCAGGCACCGCCAACCACGCTACATCTCGTTGTGCTCCCCACACGGCCCGACACCATAGCGCTGGTTGCAGTTTTTTCAGCGCCACATACGGCTCTTCATACGTCTCCCACACCCGCCAAAACAAATCCTCAGGCGTCAAAGATTCAAACTCAGCCCGCGTCACCCCCGCCCTCTGCAGCTGCCCGCTGACCACTGGCCCAATGTTTCGCCAACTTGTGAAATCATGCTCCGTCATGCCTCACGGTTGTTGCAGGCTCAAAGCCACCCAATCAGGGTTTTGCAAGTACCATTCAATCGTTTTCGGCAATGCGTCTTCCACTTTATGGGCGGGCTCCCACCCCAGCTCCGTGCGGAGTTTCGTCGCGTCGATGGCGTACCGTCGGTCATGGGCTGCGCGGTCTGTCACATAGGTGATCTCAGAAGTCGTCCCGGGCACACTCGCCACGATCAGCTCCGCCACTTCCTTGTTTGTCTTTTCGTTATTCCCCCCAATGTTCCACACCTCACCCGCAGGTGAACGCTCAAACACGGTCAAGATCGCCTGACAATGGTCAGCCACATACAGCCAATCACGGATGTTGAGCCCGTCTCCATAGAGCGGCAACGGCTCACTACGCATCGCCCGAAAGAGAAAAAATGGTATCAATTTTTCTGGATACTGGTACGGGCCGTAGTTATTCGAACAACGAGTGATCACCGTGTCGAGGCCATAAGTATGGTGCCACGTCTGCACCAGTAAGTCCGCACTGGCCTTGGCCGCAGCATAGGGGCAGTGCGGCGAAAGCGGTGTCGCCTCCGTGAAGTACGTCCCCGTCGTGTCCCCGAGGTCACCATACACCTCGTCGGTCGACACTTGGTGGTACCGTCGCACTCCGTGGGCGCGCGCTGCCTCCAACAAGACGTGCGTGCCAATGATGTTGGTGTCGATGAATGGCCCCGAATCCGCGATCGATCGGTCAACGTGCGTTTCCGCCGCCAGGTGCAGCACCCCGTCAAATTTCTCACGCGCGAAAAGCTCATCTATAAATTTCCCATCTGCGACGTCCCCCTGCACAAAGCTATACCGCGGATGATCCACCAGATCCGCTACATTGTGGTGGTTCCCCGCATAGGTTAATTTATCCAGATTCACCACCGTGTACTCCGTCTGCTCGATCAGCATCCGCACGAGGTTAGACCCAATAAACCCCGCCCCACCCGTCACCAGCAATTTTTGCATCATTTTCCCTCACACCTTATACCCCCACCCACAGTTGTCTACCTAGGCCAAATTTTCTACATTTTTAATGTGTCTTCCCCTTCTGCGAGCCCCAAACCCACCGACGACCAGCTCGTCGCCGCCGCCCTGCGCGACGCAGCCGCCTTCGGCCCCCTCATTGAGCGCTACGAGCAGCCCCTCCTCCACTTCATCCTCCGCAGCACCGACGTCACCCTCGAAGCCGCCCAAGACCTCCTGCAAGAATCCTTCCTCAAAATCTGGCGCTACCTCAACGCGTTTGACGGCACCCTCTCTTTCAAAAACTGGGCCTACCGCCTCACCCGTCAGGTCATCATTTCCGCCCACCGCGCGGCCCAGACCCGCGGCCAGCACCAGACAGTCTCCGTGCCCGATCTTTCCTTGTTTGACCTCCCCGACAGCACCGACCTCCCCTCCCAGACTGACACCACCGCCCGCGCCCAGACCGTCCGCCAGGCCCTGCAGACACTCCCCCCAGCTCAGCGCCAAGCCCTCGTCCTACACTATTTCGAAAACCTTTCCTACTCCGAGATCAGCGACATTTTGCAACGCCCCCCGGGCACCATCGCCACCCTCCTCCACCGCGCCAAAGCCACCCTCCGCCCTCAGCTCACTCACCTGCAGCTCCCATGACCACTTCTCCCCTCCGTGACCAGATCCTCCACCGCATTGAGTCGGAATCTGTCAGCCCCATCCCCCGCTGGCACTTCACCGTCAAGCGGGCTGCCTACTGGCTCATGTTTGGCCTCGCCCTACTGGTCGGGGCACAGGCCGTCAGCCTGCTCATCTTCCACCTCAGCGACGGGCCGTTTGGCCTCCTGCGTGAGGTCACCTTCTTTCGCCCAGGGCTTTGGCTGCGGTCTATTCCACTCATCTGGCTCGGGGCGGTGGTAGTATCGACCTTGCTGGGAGTGTGGGGCCTACACACCACGCCGCGTGGCTACCGTTTCCCATGGTGGCAGCTCACATTGATAAACCTCACCCTCAGTGGCCTGCTCGGGGTTACCCTCTGGGGCATGGGCGTGGCCCAATGGGCAGACGACCGCCTCGAAGCCACCTCCAGCCAATACCAATCCGTCAGCCGACAACTGCGCCAGCTGAGTCGTGACCGCGACGTTCAGGTCCTCGAAGGCACCCTCACCGAGTCACCCGACCCCACCGTTTTCAGCCTGCAGTCAGGCACTGGCCCCAGCGTGACGATAGACATACAACCTGACCAACTTCTCGTACCCCTTCCCAGTACACTTCGCTCCAGCCCCGACGACAGCATGATCGTCATCGGCACCATGGGGGAAAATTACTTCCAACCACGCCTCATCATCCCCCGCGACCAGCTCTCCGACCGTCTCTACCAGCGACTCCGCCACCGCATCGAGGGCCGCTTCCCTCCGCGTCGACCAAATACTCCCCATCGCCCGCACCGCAAACCCAAAAAAACCTTGCCAGCCAGCCCCCAGCCACTAAATTAAACCCCGCGTTGGCCCCCACCACGCCACATTAGCTCAGTGGTAGAGCGTTCCCATGGTAAGGGAGAGGTCTCGGGTTCAATCCCCGAATGTGGCTCCACTTTGGGGTACCAGATTTTTCTTGGCTCCTCACAAGCCCCCCCCTCACGAATTCGCAGACTGCCTCACTCCCCCCAGCGACCCAGCTTTTTCCCTTTGGCCCATTTTTCCAGTTCCAGCAGCGCGTCCTGCCGCTCAAACCCAAATCCACGGTACACCTTCGCCAACCCCGCCCCCACCAGCAGGTCGGTCACGTCTTTGCCCTCCTCGGTGAAAGGATACGCCAACCGTCGCCCATAATGATCTTCCCCTCCTGTCAGCTGGTCAGCGATCAGGCACACTCTGCTCCCTTGGGGCAAAAGTCGCTTCGTAAACGCCGAAGCCGCCAAACCAAAAGGTTGGATCGGCGTGTTCTTTTTCTTGGTCTCTGGGGTGTCTATCCCCACAAAGCGCACCCGCTCTCCCGTCGTCGTCACCAGCGTGTCACCATCTGACACATACTCCACCCGCTCCCAGTCACATTCCGCAGGGTGGTGCCCCCGCACCCAGCGCCCGTCATGGGGGCGGTCTTCTGCCACGGGTTGTTCTTGCTTGGGCTGCCAGGCCTGGGTTGCTGGGTCATCGATGGTGTGCTGGGGCAAGAGTGGGCTCGGGGCACACCCATTGGCGAGCAGCCCGATCATGATTATCAGCCAATATTTTTGAGTAATCATAAGTTAAGCCAATACTCATGCACCCGCGTGTCACCACTGATCTCAGGGTGAAAGGCCAACGCCACGTGCCGCCCCCCCTGCACCAGCACGGGCACATTTTCATAAGTAGCCAGCACCCGCAGCGAGTCCCCCACCTCCGTGAAGATCGGCGCCCGAATAAACACCCCCCGCTGGTCAGGGAACTGCTCACTCTGCAACCCCGCACTAAAAGAAGCCTGTTGCGCCCCATATCCATTGCGGTCGACCGTCAGCCCCAGCCCCAGATAGCTCAGCAAGATCGCCCCCGCACACGTCCCCAGCAGGGCAATGTCATCCGCCGCAAACCGCGCCTGCAACACTTCCCACAACCCAAACCGCTGCAGCAGCTTCATCATCGTGGTTGACTCCCCCCCCGGCAGCACGAGGTGCGTCACCCCGCGCAGGTCATCCACCGTCCGCACCAGTCGCGGCGCGTGCCCCAGCTGCCGCAGCACGCGCTCATGCTCCACCACTGACCCTTGCACCGCCAGCACCCCGACTATTTTTTCTTGCATAGTTTTTGTTATGTTCGCACGCGCTGACCTAATCCCCTCGCTCCGCATAGCGCACCGCCAGCGACTCGATCGTCTGACTCTTCATCGTCTGGCCCAAGTTTTCTGACACTTGGCACAGCACCGCTGGGTCAGCGTAGTTCAACGTCGCCTCGACCACTGCTTTCCCCATTTTTTCGGGATGCTCCGCGTCAAATATCCCCGAACCGACAAACACCCCATCACACCCCAGTTGCATCATCAACGCCGCGTCCGCAGGCGTGGCTATCCCCCCCGCGGCGAAGGTCACCACCGGCAACCGTCCCATGTCCAGAGTTTCTATCACCAGCGCCAACGGCACGCGGTACTCCGCCGCCGCCGCTTCCAGGTGCATACTGTCCATCCCTTTCAGGGCTGCGATTTGACTGTGTATCCGTCGGTGGTGGCGCACCGCTTCCACGATGTTCCCCGTCCCCGCTTCCCCTTTCGTGCGGATCATCACCGCCCCCTCGTGGATGCGCCGCAGCGCCTGCCCCAGGTCACACGCCCCACAGACAAACGGCAACCGAAACGGGTGCTTGTCTATGTGGTACAGCTCATCCGCAGGGGTCAGCACCTCCGACTCATCTATGAAGTCTATATCACACGCCTCTAAGATTTGCGCCTCCACAAAGTGCCCGATTCGCGCTTTGGCCATCACAGGGATGCTCGACACCGCTTTAATTTCTTTAATCATCACAGGGTCAGACATACGCGCCACCCCGCCATCTTGGCGGATCCGTGAGGGTATCCGCTCCAGCGCCATCACCGCCACCGCCCCCGCGGCTTCGGCCGTGGCGGCTTGTTCGGGGTTCATCACGTCCATGATCACCCCCCCCTTGAGCATCTGGGCCAGGCCCGCTTTCAGTTCGTATGTATTTTTTTCGGCGGTGTCAGACGTCACATTCATGGCCTTTGTGGGGAGGAAAACAGAAAAAGGATAAGTGAAAAAATACTACGATTTTTTCACCATTGAGCGAGTACATTTCGACTAAAAACCCCGCATCATTCTCAAAAGTGAGATGATACGGGGGATTTCTTTGAGAGGAGGCATTTCCTACTCATACCAAGGCACAAGCTCTTAGTCTTAGCTCATAAATTGGTTCGTCGGCACGATGACTTTGCCGTCAGCCGTGTCCAGCACTACCGCCATGTTGGTCACGCTTTTGACGGTTCCAGTCACACCGTTAATGGTCACCTTGTCACCGGTCGCCACCAAGTCCTTGACGTAAGCCCCCGCCACCGCGTTACCAAACATATTTCGCGCCCCCCAACCAATCCCCACCACAGCGATCCCCGCCAGCGCCATGAAGATCGTTTCAATGTTGTTGTCGATGATGCTCGTGTCGATGTTGAGCTGACGGAAAGCAATCAGTGAGACAAAGATTCCGATCACGGTTTTGGCCGCTTTAGCAGCCATTCCGCCGTAGCTTGACCCAGTGCTTTCCGCTGCATTGACGATGAATTTCCCAACCAGGTTAGCAATGAACAGCCCCACCAGCAGGATCACCGCCGCAGACAATACATTCGGCAAGAATCCCATGATTTGCTTAATCGCGTCCGACACCATCGTCAGACCGATCATGTCCATCGACCCCATCAAAGCCCCCAAGAACACGAGGTAGTACACGATCTTCCCGATCAACTTTGTCACAGAAAAATCGATTTTAAGCATATCACGTGGCATGTATCGCTCGACGTAGTGGTCAAGTTTCACAAAACGCAAGATCTTTTTAATCGCCCATGACAGCACCACCGCCGCCAGCCAACCAGCCAGCAAGGTCAAGAAAGCGTAGAGGATCGTCGGAGCTGTCTCAGCGATCTGCGTGGTGAAGCCTCCAAAGGCGTCCATCAGCACACCAGTGAAAACATTCACCCCTTCCGTCGCTACGTTGAGGGTGCCCCCCGCCACGTCACCAGCCATGTCGACCGCCTCCCCCGCTACGTTGCCCACCGCGTTGACGGTTCCTGAGGCAATGTCCACCGCCCCGTCACCGACCGCTTCCACAGTTCGGGTGACCGTGTTGCCTTGCGCTTGCGCAGTTGAGAAAAAGAAATCCATAAAAATAAGAGAAAAGAGGAAATAAAAAACAAATATTATTCAGCTCCAGAGAGCGTTTTGAGAAACGCCACTGGACTATCCCACAGCAGCACCTGCCCCGTCGTCAGCAGCACCTCATAGAGTTTAATTTTCTCTAAGAGTTTTTTTTCGCGCACGACAGCCGCAGGGGGTGGGGTCATGAAGTGTAAATTATAAAGAGTCTAAGACCACAAGAAGGTAAGCACAAGCCATTGCACTAGTTGAATCATATCACTGTACACCAGCTTAAAATTGTCTCGCGCCCGCATCAGGCGCATCTTACACGCACTTTCTGATATATCATACAAGTCACAAAGCGACTTGATCGATTCGTGCTGGAAATATCGCGACAGCAGCAACGCTCTATCATCCGCTGGCAACAGTTCCATCGCTTCTTGCACCATCTGGGCTTGATACCGCTGATCCACTTGGCTCGTCACCTCCGCCGACTCATCGGGCAAGGTCTCTGCCAGCAGGTCAATCGGTATCTGCGCCTGCTTTTTCTTACGGTGATAGTAGTCAATACAGTGATTCACCGTTATCCGATACGCCCATGTGCGCACTTTCGACTGCCCTGTGAAGCGCGGCAGCGCAAAGTACACCTTTATCATCACGTCCTGAAACAGGTCTTCCTGCATCTGCGCGTCCGTGGTAAAACTGCGTATCTTCCCGAAGAGCAAAGGCTCCAACCGACGATACAACGCCCGAAAGTAACGCTTGTCACCCGTTCGAATGAAATGCTCGCGCAGTTCCTCGTCAGAAAATTCTTCGTAGTCCGAAACGTCAAAGAGAAGCATTTACGCTGTGATTGTCTGGTATCTTTGACCACCCCGCCAGCAAAACGTTACAAAAGCACCATGCAGCATGATATTTATATTTTTAAACAATAGAATTATCCGAGCGTGCGCACTTGAATCATCGGAATCATTTTTCCGTCTATGAGTGAATCTGAAATCACTATGTACTGCCGCGGTTCATCATTGAGCGTCATCGCCGAGAGCTTCTGCGCCGCCCGTTGGACAGTCGCCTCTGGGTGCGCCGCATCAAACTCCACCATCGACCATTCCACCCCTCGCAGCAACTGCCCAGGGTAATACGTCGTCTCACGGTCCGTAAACACATACACCATCTTGCTCGGCCGCAGCCCCGCCACTAGCCGCGCCATGTACCCCGTGCGGCTCATCACCACTATCCCCTGCACATGGCAGAGGTCGGCCGCCATCCGCACCGCCACTCGGGCCAGCTCGCACCGCACACCGTCCGCCTCCAGCGCACACGCTGGGGCCTGGGCTCGCACATACGCCTCCCCCTCGGTGATAATCCCCACCATCTGCTCCACCGCCCGCAGTGGGTACTCTCCACTGGCCGTCTCCCCGCTCAGCATCACCCCATCGACCGACTGCAGCACCGCCGCAAACACGTCCGACACCTCCGCCCGCGTCGGCACGGGCGACTCTATCATTGATTCCAGCATATGGGTCGCCACTATCACGGGCTTGTTGTGCGCTCTCGCTTGCTTGACTATCCGCCGTTGCAAGATCGGCACCGCACTCATCGCCGTCTCCACCCCGAGGTCACCACGCGCCACCATCACCCCATCTGCTACAGAAACTATATCCGCCAAGTCGTCCACTGCCTGCGGCGTTTCTATCTTGGCTATTAGGTGCGCCGCCACCGCTCCCCTCGCACGGAGGAACTCCCGTATCGCACTCACGTCCTCCGCCGAACGGATGAACGACAACGCATATAAATCCACCCCCATCTCCGCCCCAAACGCTAAATCTTCCCAGTCTTGCTCCGTCACCGACGGCAGTGACACCCGCACCCCGGGCAGGTTTAAGTGCCGCCGCGAAGTCACCTTGCCCTCGTCCAGCACCCGACACAGCACGTCACTGTCTGTCTTGGCTTCCACCTGCAATCGCACCAGCCCACTATCCATCATGATCATCTCCCCCAAGCGAGCATCACGCACCAGTCCGTCATAGTTCACGCTCAGCTTGCCTGTCACCGCGGGCTCATGCCCAGGCTCGATCGTCAGCGTCAGCATCTCTTCTGGCGCGATTCCCCACGCTTCGGCCACGTCCCCCGTGCGGATTTCTGGCCCCTTCGTGTCGAGCATAATCGCCGGGCAAAACTCCCCCGTCGCCCGCAGTTCCTTGATCCTCTCTATCACCCCACGGTGCCATTCATGCGTCCCGTGGCTGAAGTTTAACCGCAGCACATTCACCCCCCGCTCACACAGCGCTCGCAGTTGCGCCTGGCTGCACGTCGCGGGGCCAATGGTCGCCACGACACGAGTCTGGCGAGGTATTTTGGAGTTTGGTGTGTGTGAGTGCATAGGCGTGGGACGTGGAAAATATTCACTGCAGTATACCACGCTAGACCCCCCAGCCGCTACCCCACCCGCCGCCGTTCGCGTGACAGTGACGAAGACACAAAAAGCAGCTCAATCGACAACAAAAACAACCCCAACAGCACCCCCTCAAACACCCCCATCAAGTTCGCCAACCGCAGCCCCACCACCGCCGCCGCCAGCACCCCCACCAGCAGCCCCCGCCGCACACTCACTATGTACCCCCGCAGCCCCAGCTGCCGCCCCACGACCAGCTCCCCCGCAAAGAAAAATATCATCGTCATAAACGCCCCTACCCCACACAGCACCCCAAAAACCAGCAACCCCCGCGCCAGTCCGCCATACGCCCCATAGGGGTCTATCTGCGTCAAAACCGTCCAGACAATCGCACTACTCAGCCCCAAGGTAATCGCCGTCAACAGTAAGTGTTTATTCATTGGTGTAGGTGTATGAGAGATCTCCCCATATTGTGAGCCATTCCCCGCCAGCTCACTTTCAGACTATAGCCCCACCGTCGAGAGATACCACCCCCACAACCCCATTTTCGCCCCCATGTGGCCCACCAGTGACAGCATGAGGAAACTCCCCAAGGCAATCTTCGCCCCTCCCTGCAGTCGCCCCATCGCCCAGAGCGGCAGCACCCAGAGCATCCCCAGCAAGTACCCCCCCCACACCGCCCCCAGCACCGCTGGCCACCCCACCCACAGCCCCATCACGAGCCCGAGGTCAATGTCACCCTGCCCCAGCCATCGCCCCCGCGAAGCCAGATATTGCACCGCAAAAAATCCCCCACCCACCAGCACCCCCAGCGCATGTTGCCCCCACCCCAGTGGGGAGTACGCCCCCGCCCACAGCCCCGCCACCAGTAAAAAAGGCAACGTCAACCGTCGATCAACCGTCTGGTACCGCCCGTCATACACACAGCACATCACCGCCAACGTCACCCCCAGCAGAGCCAGCACCAGTGGCCCCCAGCTCACCATTTCTACGTACACATCCCCCACCAAAACATCATCCATCTCCACCCCCCAGTTACTCCAGCGTTTTCCCACCAGCACCCAGCTCCCCATCATCAGCAGCTCCGTCAAGGGGTACCAGGCACTCACCACCGCCCCACAGTGGTTGCACTTCCCCCGCTGCAGCACCCAGCTCAGCACAGGTACCAGCTGCCACCAGCGCAGCGTCACCCCACACGCCTCACAGCGCGACCGCCCCGTCAGCATTGTCCCCACCGTGTCGTGCATCATCCGTGGCACCAGCGCCGTGGTCAGGCTCCCCACCAGCAGCCCCCCCACCCCCAGCAACGCATAAAACCCGCACGCCAACCATTGGTAATCAGTCATCATCCAGTTCATTTTCTAATCTAATTTACTTATTATATGCTCCCAGTCATCGCAATGATCACCTGCTCGAGCCGCAGCTCCAGCTCCCCCGCATCATCCGCCGACACACTCACTCCGCCTGACTTCAGGGCCAGATCCGTCTCACACAGCTGCTCGTGCAGCTCCGCCAGCTCCCGCAGATTAAATTTCTGCGACAACGGCAACGTCTTTTTGACCACAAAGGGGTTGAGGCCCGTCGCCTTGGCCAGCTCCCCCCCGCGCAGCCCCTCCGCCAGCCCACCTTTCAGCAGGATGTGCACCCGCACCTCCCGCAGCAGCAGCGCCAGCAGCTGGTGCGGCGACTGCCCCTCTTGCATCATCTGCCGAAACAGCCGCATCGCCTCCCCCCGCTTCCGCCCACTCAACAACCGTAAAAAATCCCACACCACCGTCTCCGTTGTCCGCTCACACAGGGTTTCGACCATCGCTGACGTCACCGCTTCTCCCCCCGCATACGCTACCAGTTTCTCCGTTTCTCGGCTCAGTCGCCACAGGTCATGTCCACAGTGCTCGGTCAATTTTTTCGCTGTCTGCGTGTCCATTTTTCCGCCTTGCTGCGTGGCATAGTCCGCCACCCAGCGCGTCAGCGCACTCCCCTGCAAGGGGTCAAAGGGCGCCTGCCCCGTAAAGGTTTTGAGCAGATACTTGGCCCACTTCAGCCGCTTGTCCAGCACTGGCTCAATGAAAAACACCGACGCCGTCTCCGCACACTTCGCCAGCTGCCCCCACCAGTCAGTTTTTTCCGTTTGCGCATATTTGTCCTTGTCCCAGAACCCCTCCGCTATCACCAGCCGCTTCCCACCGAAGAGGCTCCCCGTCAACGCCGCCGCCGTCAGGTCGCTGAGCGTCGACCGACTGTCGAGTCGCTCCACCGCCCCCTCGGGGTACTTCTGGGCAAATACCCGCTCCAGCGCCCGCACCCGCTGACGGATCCGAAACGTATCCTCACCAGTAAACAGTAAAACGTGCTTCATAAGTCTCACCCCCACCCTACCCCCTCCGCCCCGCGCACACCACTTTTGCCGTGCATTTTTTCCGCCCGTCTCTACACTGCGCCTGATTTTTCCCTCTCCTGCCCCTGTCATTGCCCCTTTGCTATGAAGATCACCTACTCCGCTCCCCACGGCTTCACCCTCCAGCACCAAAAGCAAACCCTCACCGTCGACCTCACCGCCGACCAGTCGACCGACATCGCCCTTTTCACCGCGGGTGACGGCTCCGCCCCCAGCGCGCAAAAAGTCATCACCCTCCCCGGTGAGTACGAAGTCAACGAAATCCTCGTCAAAGGCACCTTTGAGTCCACCGACCGCACCAACACCCTCTACCGCTGCACTCTGGGTGGCCTCAGCGTCCTGCTCTGTGGTCAGCTCAGCGCCGTGCCTACCCCCGCTGTCTTGTCGGAGCTCGGCGAAAACTTCGACGTCATCCTCCTCCCCGCCAACGCGAGCATCACCGCCAAGCTCCTGAAAAAAATCATCGAAACCATCTCCCCAAAGCTCGCCCTCGTCGTCGGTGAGTCCACTCACACCAGCGGCCTCGCGGACATGATGCCCCTCCAGCACCACACCGAACCCACCTACACCGTCAAAGCCACCGAGCTCCCCCTTGACGCCACCACCACCCTCCTGTGGGGATGATCCACCAGCTCACCCTGCGTGACTTTCGGTCATACCACGACCGCACGTTCACCTTCACTGGCCCCGCCACCGTCATCATCGGCCCCAACGGCCAAGGCAAAACCAATCTCCTCGAAGCCCTCGAGCTCTTCTCCGTAGGGAAATCTTGGCGTACCACCACCACACGGCAGCTCATCGCGCACCAGGCCGAGTCCGCCCAGCTCACCCTCAGCACACAGGTCGGCGACACCTACGGCCTCACGCTCACCCCGCGCACGCGTCGCCTCACCCGCCACGGCAAAGCCCGTCCCTGGCGCCAGCACCTCGGCCAGCTGCCCACCTTGGTGTTTGCACCGGAGTTTCTGCATCTCTTTCGGGCCGACACCACCACCCGCCAGCGCTACTTCGACCGCATCTTGGTGCAGACCTCTCCCCTCTACGCCACCGCCCTGACGCAATTCCAACGCGCGCTCCGCCACCGCAATGCCCTCCTGCGGGCCGACATCCCCCCCACCCCCGCTGACCTCCACCCATGGTGCACCCTGCTGTCACAGCACGGTCCCACGCTGCATCTCGCCCGCCAGTCACTGGCCACGTCCCTCACCCCCCTGCTCGCCACCGCCTACGCCCAGTGCGCTGGCACCGCCACGCCCGCCAGCGTCAGCATCAGCAACGACCTCCCCCCAGCCGTCCTCACTGACTCCACCGCCCTCCTCACCCACCTGCAGACGCACGCCCCGCGTGACATCGCCGCCCGCCGCACCCTCACGGGCCCCCACCGCGACCAGTGGCTCGCCCACCTGCGTGACCACCCCCTGCACGCCACGGCCTCGCGCGGCGAGCTCCGCACATTTTTCCTCTCACTCCTCACCGCCCTACGGGCCACCCTCACCCAGCACCTCAGCCACCCCCCCGTGCTCCTGCTCGACGACGTTTTTTCTGAGCTCGACACCCACCGCCAAGCCCAGCTGCAGCAGCTCTGCCACGGCACACAGACATTTTTCACCACCACCCACGCCAGTCATTGCGCGGGGTTTGCCACCAGTCCTCAGATCATCGACATCACTCCCCTCTCCGCTTAATTTGCCACCCCCAAACACCCCCCAAAACCAAGAAAAGCAGCACCCACCCCAGCCAGTCAGCAGACTTCCAGATCATGCTTGAATCTTCGGTTTTCACCTCACTTTGCGGGATCTGCCATATCGCCTGCGCCCCCACCGCAAAGACGCTTCCCCCACATTCGTCCGCTGACCGATATTGCATCGGTGCATCTCCATCAAAAGAATAACTTGTGAAATAATACGTTCCCCCCGCAGTCAATTGCTGCACATAAAAATCCTCACTGTAAAAAATATACTTCCCCCGCAGCATATGAACCTCAAACTCCTCCGGCACACCCTCCCCTGAGACAACCTCTTGCCTATGCACGCGGTACTTATTCACCGCCTCTGTTTCTTCCAGCACTTCCTGCACGACCCCCCGCACTACATACTTTGACTTCATCCGCTGCCCATACGGGTCTTCATGGCAGTCATACGCCGACACCGTCCCCGCCCACAGCATCCCCAGTCCCAGAGCAAATACTTTCCACATTATTCTCAAAATTATTATTCCTCCTACTTCCGCCGCTTTTTCCGCCTGTCCCCCATCGCATCACGAAACGAAATCACCACCGGGGTTCCATACCAGCCAAATTTTTCCCGCAACCGATTTTCCAGATACCGCCGATAGCTGAAGTGAAACGCCTCCGCATTATTCACCCACACCCCGATTTTGGGCGGGCACGTGTCCACCTGTGATATATACTTAATTTTACCGATCCGCGACCCCTTGCTCGGCATCACATGCCCATATACGATCTCAGGCAACCAGCGGTTCAGTGCCGCCGTGCTGATCCGCCGCCGCCGCTCACGTTCGATGTGCACCGCCGCCTCAAGGATCTTCCCAATCGCCTTCCCCGTCTTCGCTGACACAAACAGCACCGGTGCCCACGACGCAAACGGCAACCGCTGCGACAAGTAGTACCAGTAATCTTTCCGAATCTTATCCAGATCTTCCCCCCACATCTTAATTTCATCTATCTCTCGCTCATCCGTTTCATTTTCACGTGCTTTGTCATGCACCAGATCAAACTTATTCACCACGATCACCAGCCCCTTCCCCGCCTCTATCACTTGGTTAATGATCGTCATGTCTTGGTGCGTCACCCCCTCCAGCGAGTCGAGCAACAGCGCACACACGTCCGACCGCTCGATCGCCTGTGCCGTCCGCACCGCACTCCAGTACTCTATTTTCCGCCCCAGCTTCCCCTTGCGGCGCAGCCCCGCCGTGTCGAGGAGCGTATACTCCACCCCCTCAGGCGACACATACACACTGTCAATCGTGTCACGGGTCGTCCCGGGGATGTCACTCACCGTCGACCGATTCTCCTGCAAAAAAGCATTACACAGCGTACTCTTCCCCACGTTTGGCCGCCCCACGACGGCCAGTTTCAGGGCCCGCACCTCCGCCTCTTCGGTTTCTTCCGCTTCGTGCTCGGGGTGCTCTTCCGCTGACACCTCTTCTTCATCCCACGCATACACATCCTCATTTTCAGACTCTGTCTCTTCCTGCTCAGCTTCCATACCCGCTGGCATTGGCGGCAGCACCGCCTCTATCGCTTCATACAGCTCCCACAACCCAAAGTTATTCTTCGCCGACACCACCACGGGCATCCCCAGCCCCACACCCGACAGCTCCAGCGCCGCCGCAGGGTTGCCATCGTCGAGTTTATTGGCGACGACCACCACTGGTTGCTTCGCTCGACGCAGCTTCGCCACCACGTTGTGGTCATCCGCCGTCAGGTTCCGCTTCGCGTCAAATACACACAGCACCACATCCGCCTCCTCCAGCGCTATGTCTGTCTGCAGCTGCATCTCCTGCTCCAGTTCTTCACCCGCCGCACTCGTCAGCCCCGCCGTGTCCACCAGCCAATAGTCACGATCATTCCCCTCCACTTTGCTGACCACTCGGTCACGGGTCGTCCCCGCAATGTCCGAGACAATCGCCTTCCGTTGGCCGATCATCGCGTTAAAGAGTGTCGACTTCCCCGTATTCGGTCGCCCAATGATACACACCGTCGGCAAACTCATTTTTCACGGGTCAGATTAAACACCCCCCTACAGCCACACCCCCGCTGTATAGCAGTCCCCCGCCTCCCGCACAAGGCCCACCCCCACAAAAAGTGCTCCTTAAGGAAACACTGATGAAGTCTCGCCAATCACAAAAAGAGAGATTTGGGGATGATTTTTTGCGACAGGTTCTCACGGGGTCTCTCGACCCCGTGACGGTTCTGGAGTGAAAAAGCGCCTCAAAGATCCTTTTTTGATGGCGACTCTTTCTCAATTGTTTTCACGTCATTTTGAATTTATCAGTGTTTCCTTAACAATGCCGCACATACACCTGCCCCCCCTCATGGCTCACCACCCCCCGCACTTCGAGGATCATTAAATGCGACGTCACCACTGGCTGCGGCAGCTTGCCAGCCGCCCGCCGCACCAGCTCGTCTATGTGGCACTTGCGGTCATGCGCCCACAGGGCCAGCACTTGCCCTTCGAGGGTCTCAGGCGCGGGGCGCTCCACCGTAGGTGCTGACTCACCGTCCCCCGCAGGCACCTCCCCCCACCCCAGCCCCGCATAGATGTCTTCGACGTCCGTCACAGGCGTCGCCCCCGCCCGCAGCAGGTCATGGGTGCCCTCACTCACCTCGCTAAAGATCTCTCCGGGCACCGCAAACACCTCGCGGTTGCTTTCATTCGCCAGCCTTGCGGTTATTAAGCTCCCCGACCGCCGCGCCGCCTCCACCACCAGCACCCCTTGGGTCATCCCCGCCACTATTCGGTTCCGCACGGGGAAGTTCTTCGGGTCAGGCACTACTCCGGGCAAATACTCCGATACGATCACCCCCTGCCCAGACGCCAAGATCTCCTGCGCATACTTTTCGTGCCGCAGCGGATACACCTGATCAATCCCACACCCCATCACCGCTATCGTCCGTCCACCCGCCTGGGTGGCGGCTTGGTGCGCGGCCAGGTCCACCCCCAGCGCCAGCCCCGACACCACCGTCACCCCCCGCCGCGCCAAAGGCGGGATCAGTCGCTCCACCACCCGCTTGCCGTAGCTACTCATCTTGCGGGTGCCCACCACCGCGATCGCTGGCCAATCCTCTGGCGAAAACTCCCCCCGCACCAGCAAGATCGCTGGCGGCTGGGCTATCTCCCGCAACGGCGCTGGATACACCTCATCATCATGCAGCACCACCGTCGCCCCCACCGCAGCCACCTGCTCTGCTATCCGCTCTGGGTTGGTCTGGCTACGGCGAGCGTCCAGTCGGTCGATGTCTCTGTTTGTCAGTTTCGTCAGCCGCAGCTCCAACCCCGAAGCCCCCCACGCTCGCACCCAGTCCCCCGCAAAGTAGTCTTCCACCGCACGGTACCGACGATACGTCAACCCCAAAGCAAAATGCCAGCCCAAGATCGCCGCCACCTGTGCCATATCACGCTGCGTCATGATTACTCACTGTAAAATTTAGAAATTCTTTCAACTTTTCACTGGCCACGCCCGCAACGCCATCGGCATCTGGCTCAGCACCTTTGGCCCCGCTGGGGTAATCTGCACCAGCTCTTCGAGCCGCACTCCCCATCGCTCAGGCACATACACCCCGGGTTCCACCGTCACTATCTCATTTGCGGTAAATTTCGCCGTACTTTTCCCACTGATCGACGGCGCTTCATGCACCACTCGTCCCACCCCATGGCCCAGACTATGGCAGAAATGCGTCTCCCACTCCCCCAGTGCCCCTCGCGCAGCCTCATCGGCCAGCGCCACGTCTCCCCCTACCCGATACTCTTCCAGCCCCGCTGCCACCGCCCGCTCCACCGCCGCATATATCGCCGCATATTCAGGGTCGATGTCAGGCCCATACCACCAGCACCGCGTCATGTCACTGCACAGCCCCCCCAGCCGCACCCCGCAATCCACCAGCACAGGTTCATTCACCCGTAGCGCACGGTTCGTCGGCGCGTGATGGGGGCGCGCCGTGTGCTCCGCAAAAGCCACTATCACGGGAAAGCTCAACTCCGCATCCCCAGGTTCCCGCAGCGCTTGCTCTATCCGCCAGGCCAGCTGCTGCTCTGTCACCCCTGTGCGCAGTTCTTGCTCCAGCAGGGGCATCAGTCGGTCATCCACTCTCTTTTGCGCTGCGTGCACCTGCTGGCACTCGGCGACCGTTTTTTCTCGGCGCAGCTCCACCAGCGGGTCAGCCATCGGCACTATTTCGGCCCGCGGCAGCACTTTCCCCAGCCACGCTATTTCCCGCTGGCGCAACCCACTACTCACCCCCAGTCGCCCCCGCACCGTCTTCGTCCACGCGTCGTGTTCGTCCGTCCCCCGCACCACTAGCTCCACAGGCGTCCCCTCCAGCAGGGCGCGCCCCCGCTCTGCATACCGCCCGTCCAGCACCAGTGTCTTGCGGCCATCCTGCCACTGCAGCCACATCCCCCAGCTACTTTCCAGCCCCGTCACCCAGCCACGGTTGTCCTCCTCCCACACCAGCCACCCCGCACAGTCCGCATCTCGCAGCCAGTCTGCCAGTCGCTCTTGCGCCCCAAATGACAAAACAGACGCCCCCCCAGCGCCTGCTACCCGTTTCGATGTTTCACCCATAGTGGTCTAAATTTTGTCGTAATCTTGCATGACCAGTCGGGCGTTGATGCGGCGGATCAAGTCCAGCACCACCGACACCACGATGATCAACCCCGCCCCCGAGATAAACAGCGTCACCGCCCCCGTACCCCCACTCATCATCCGCTCAAACGGCAACGGCGCCACCGCCACAAAGGCCAAGAAGAGCGCCCCCCAGAAGGTCAACCGTTCGGAGATCCCCCCCAGCAAATTGACCGTCTCCGACCCAGGCCGATACCCAGGAATGAACCCCCCACGCTTTTGAATGTTGTCCGCCACCTTCGCGGGTTCATACACCAGCTGAACGTAGAAGAACGTAAACGCATAGATCAGCACCGCGTACACAATGTTATACCACACACTGGGTGACGCAGGGTTGACGTACTGCTGAAACCACGTCCCGAGGTTCGCGATCATCTCATTACTTGACCCGACCATAAACTGCCCCGCAATCGACGGCATACTCAGCAACGACACCGCAAAGATAATCGGGATCATCCCCGCCATGTTGATCTTCATCGGCAGAAATGACTTCTGCTGCAACCCAGATTTCTTATTAGCATAGATAATCGGCACGCGTCGCTCTGCTTCTGAAACATAAACGATAAATACCGTCAGCAAGATCAACCCAATCGTCAACCCCGCAAACACCGCTGGCGTGGTCGCCTGCAGCGCCCCGCCTATCTGCGTCGGCACCGTCGCGACTATCCCCGCAAAGATGATCAACGAAATCCCGTTCCCGATCCCCCGCTCCGTGATCAGCTCCCCCAACCACATGAGGAAGACCGACCCCGCCGTGACGATCAACATCGCCGGCACGATCACCATCGGGTCCGTCACGTCGATGATCGGCACAGGACTAAAGCTGTTAACCAAAAACATCATCCCATAGCTCTGCAGGAAGGCCAACGGCACCGTCAGCAACCGCGTGTACTGGTTAATTTTCTTCTGCCCCGCTTCCCCTTCCTTTTTCAGGTTTTCAATGCTCGGCATCACCACCGCCATCAGCTGCATAATGATCGAGGCGTTGATGTAAGGCGTCAGCCCCATCAGGACAATGCTAAACCGCTCCATCGCCCCCCCCGTCAGGAGTGAAAACACACTCAGCGCCCCCGTCTGCCCAGAGTTCTCCATGATAAATTTCACTTGCTGCATATTCGCCCCCGGCACAGTGATGTGCGCCGCCACACGGAAGATCAACAACAACCCCAACGTATACAGAATTTTTTGTCGCAGGTCAGGCGTGGCCCAGATCTGCCGGAAGACGGTCATCATACGGTTCATGACAGCACAGTGGTAGAGAAAAACAGGTACATCACCGCCCACGGTAGTCTGCACGCATTTTTTGTCCAGCAGAGTTTCCCCACTCGCCCTTTCGATTGGTTTTTTGGCTGCTTCACCCCCGCCAAAACTCACCCCAATTGCTTGACTTTGGCAGGATCTCTGATAGAGTGCCAGATAAACCATTCTATTTTTTTATACCACTCTAGAATGACTACTGGTCGCATGGCATCGCACAACGGTTACGACGCAGAAGGCGTCGACAAGAGCCCCGACGTCGCCCCCAGCCGTGGCGACACCTTGGGCGTGGTCGAGTCCACCGTCAACAAAGCCGCTTTCAAGGCCGAAGAGTCCGCCCTCGCGTCCGAAGTAGAAGAACAAGCCGCCCGTCAAAACGGCCAAATTTCCCAAACCACCCAAGCGGGGAACCTCAACGCACCCGTCGGTCAGCAGGACGGCGACGAAAAAATGTCCTTCCCCGAGTTTGACGCCGTCAGCGGCAACCAACCCATCGAGGCAGGCGCCGCCCCCACCCCGGTCGCCGTCGTCTCGCCCGAGACCCAAGAAGCCTCCTTCTCGCACTACTACAACGAGATTAAAACCGCCGCCCAAGGCAACGGTGTCGTCGAGTACATGACCAACTTCGTCAACGAAGCCAGCGAACGCTACGGCATCACCAAGGAAGCCGCCAAAGCCCTCATGAACGAAAAATACAACGAGATCATGCCAGGCAGCCAAGACCATGACCTCTTTGCCCCCAATGAAGACACCCAAGAAGCCAACATAGCCTGGGTCGCCCTCGCCAT
This sequence comes from Candidatus Altimarinota bacterium, assembly GCA_020631075.1. Taxonomy (GTDB): domain Bacteria; phylum Patescibacteriota; class Gracilibacteria; order UBA4473; family UBA4473; genus JAHDHX01. The sequence goes on along the minus strand of JAHDHX010000001.1, from coordinate 95,832 downwards.
CGTCATCGTCGCCTTCATGGCCTACGTCTACTTTAATGAGTTCGGCGTCGGCCAAGAAACCACCCTCTCCCCCGAGTCATTCGAGAGCTTCATGCAAAACAAGCAAGAACTCATCACCGCCGTCGACACCGCTCAGTCAGTGGACAACATCAAAACCCGCTACACTATTGAGTACAACAAAAACCTCCCCCTCAACCCCGTCGATAAAGCCGCCAAAGCCTGGGACTGGATCAAGAAAAAAGAAAAAGAGTACATCGGCAGTGAAACCATGCAAAAAGCCGAAGACTTCGTCATGGCTGATTCAGAGTTGCATCTGTCTTCTCGTCGCATTTCCGAGCTCCGCATCGACCTGCAACAGACCAATGTCGAGATCGACGAAGCCAACCGCATCGTCAACCTCACCGAAGCGCCCCAGTTTCAGCTCGTCCACCAGCCGATAGAAATCATCGAGGAAGAATCAATGATCGACGATAAAGGTCTCTTTGGCAATGTCGACGCAGGCGACCTCGCCGAAGCCAAAGTCCAACTCACCACCATGTACGACCAAAACCTAGACGCCAGCAACCTCGTCAAGGTCGGCACCGAATCCCTCATCCAGTTCATCGACAGCAAACTCGCCAACATCGCGCAGGAGGCTGGCTACAAGTTCCAGATCAACGGCGTCGACTACGAAACCTGGAAAGCCGAACTCTATCGCAATACCATGACCGAACTCGGCCAAGACCCAAATACCATCACCGACCCCGAAGGCCAAAACACCACCCCCATCGGCAACTAGCCCACATCACACCTCCAAACCAAACAAACACCGACACGCTTTGATACAAATGACACAAAAAACCCCGAGAGGATTGACCACTCTCGGGGTTTTCCCTAGCGTCGAGCGGTAATTCTCGCTCGCCCATGCCCCCGAAGAAATCCACCACCGCCAAGTCAAGCTCCGCCAAGAAAACCACCAAAAAACCTGCAAAACTCAAGACCGAAAAAAAATCAACCAAACCCAGTCTCGCGCCCGCCAAACCCACCCGCCCCGACACGCGGCAGATAGTCGTGCGCGGCGCACGGATGCACAACCTCAAAAACATTGATGTGTCCATCCCGCGTGACCAGCTGACCGTCGTCACTGGGGTCAGTGGCTCGGGCAAGTCCTCCCTCGCCTTCGACACCATCTACGCCGAGGGCCAACGCCGCTACGTCGAGTCCCTCTCCACCTACGCCCGCCAGTTCCTCCAGCTGCAAGAAAAACCCGAAGTCGACACCATCGACGGGCTCAGCCCCGCCATTTCCATCGACCAAAAGTCCACCTCCCGCAACCCACGGTCAACCGTCGGCACCGTGACCGAGATGTACGACTACCTACGGCTCCTCTTCGCCAAGGTCGGCACCCCCATCAACCCTCACACAGGCCGCAAGCTCGTCTCGCAGTCTCCAGGGCAGATAGTCGACGCGCTCAACGACTGGGCCGAAGGTGAGAAGTACCTCATCCTCGCCCCCATCATCCGCGACAAAAAAGGCGAACACAAAGGCACCCTCGAGAAAATCAAACGCGCTGGCTTCGTGCGGATGCGCGTCGACGGCCAAGTCATGACCATCGACGAAGAGGTTGACCTCAACCCCAAGAAAAAGCACAGCATCGAGATCGTCGTCGACCGTCTCGCCAAAAAAGACTACTCCCGCGAAGTCGCCAAGCTCTCCGACGGCACCGTCCTCGAGTCAAAAAATGACGACCGCCTCCGCGTCATCGACTCCATAGAAACCGCCCTCAAACACGGCGAAGGGATCATGATCGTCCACCGACTGTCCGACGAGTCTGACCATATGTTTTCCGAACACCTCTCCGACCCCGAGACAGGCTTTTCCTTCCCCCCCCTCGAACCCCGCCTCTTTTCTTTTAATTCCCCCCACGGCGCCTGTGAAGCCTGCCAGGGGCTGGGCTACCGCCTTGAGGTCAACCGCGCCACCGCCATCAACCCCAAACTGTCCATACAGGAAGGCGCCATTCTCCCCTGGGCGTCGATGGGTGCCAATGCTAATAAATGGTATCTCTCACTCCTCGAAGCCATCGGCGACGTCTACGGCTTCACCATTCACGAGCCCATGGGCCATATCGCCCCCGACATTATTGAAAAAATCTTCTTTGGCTTCGGTGAGGAGAGCTTCAAAGTCAAACTCCGCGGCGCCTTTCGGGGCAAAACCACCGACTCTAAATTTATCGGCATCGCCGCCCAGACCGAGAAACGCTTCAACGAAACCGAATCCGACTTCATCCGCAAAAAACTCCGCGAGTACATGATCGAGTCCACCTGCCAGACGTGTCAGGGCGCACGGCTCAGCCTCTACGGCCGCAATGTCTTCATCGGCAACAAAACCATCGCCGACATCTGCCACCTTTCCATCCCCGAAGCGCGAGAGTGGGCCTCACGGCTCGAGATCACCGACGAAAACGCCAACATCGTCAAACCCATCCAGAAAGAACTCCAAGACCGCCTCGGCTTCCTCGAAAACGTCGGCCTCTCTTACCTCACCCTCAGCCGCTCGGCCAACACTCTCTCTGGCGGTGAAGCCCAACGCATCCGCCTCGCCACCCAGATAGGCTCCCACCTGCAGGGCGTGCTCTACGTCCTCGACGAACCCAGCATCGGCCTCCACCAGCGTGACAACGACCGCCTCATCGCCACCTTGAAGGACCTCCGCGACCTCGGCAACACCGTCCTCGTCGTCGAGCACGACGAAGACACCATGATGTCCGCCGACCACATCGTCGAGATCGGCCCCCGCTCAGGGCGACACGGCGGCGAGCTGGTTTTTTCAGGCACACTGGAGGAAATGCGCGACCTCGAAAGTGAGACCGCCGACTTCCTGTTCGGCCGCCAGTCGATCGAAACCCCCCGCATCCGCCGCAAACCCATCGGCAAGCTGACGGTCAGCGGCGCGCGCGAAAACAACCTGCAAGACCTCACCGTCGACATCCCCCTCGGCATCTTTGTCGGGGTCACGGGGGTCAGTGGCTCAGGCAAATCTTCTCTCATCAACCGCATCCTCGTCCCCCGACTCGCCCAGCTGCTCAACCGAGCCAAAAAGCCCGCTGGCCAGCACGACGACATCACTGGCATCGACCAGCTCGACAAACTCATCTCCATCAACCAGTCCCCCATCGGGCGCACCCCACGGTCAAACCCCGCCACCTACACAGGCGTCTTCACAGACATTCGTGATGTCTTCGCCACCACCCCCGAAGCCCGCCTCCGTGGGTATAAGAGCGGCCGCTTCAGCTTTAATGTCAAAGGTGGTCGGTGCGAGGCCTGCAACGGCGACGGGATTAAGAAAATCGAAATGCACTTCCTCCCCGACGTATTCGTCCCGTGTGAAGTCTGTAAAGGCCAACGCTACAACGCCGAAACGCTGGAGATCACCTACCGCGGGCGCAACATCGCCGAAGTCCTCGACATGACCATCGACGAAGCCTGCGAATTCTTTGAAAACCTCCCCACCATCCACCACAAACTCTCCGCCGTCAGTCAGGTCGGCTTGGGCTACGTCCAGCTGGGGCAGAGCGCCACCACCCTCTCGGGCGGTGAAGCCCAACGTGTCAAGCTCGCCACCGAGCTCATGCGTAAGTCCACTGGCTCCACCATCTACGTCCTCGACGAGCCCACCACCGGCCTGCATTTCTCCGACGTCAAAAAGCTCCTCTCCGTCCTGCAAAAGCTCGTCGACAAAGGCAACTCCGTCATCGTCATCGAGCATAATCTTGACGTCGTCAAATGCTGTGACCACGTTATAGACATGGGCCCCGAGGGCGGCTCAGGCGGGGGGCTGGTCGTGGCCGAAGGCACCCCCGAAGAGATAGCCGACATCAAAACCTCCCACACGGGTCGCTTCCTCAAAAAGCTCATGAAAGTGTAAACCCTGTCGGTCACTATCCAGCCAACACATTTTTTCTTGAGGTTTCTAAAAAAATTCACCCAAAACCCCCTGCTGCCCAAAGCGCCACAGGGGGTTTTCTGTTATTCACGTAAACTTTCCCCCTTACACCCGCTCATGGGCCATACAGCACACTATTTTCAGTCCCTCCCCCTGCTGCCCAAACCGCTTCGCTCCTGCCTGCAGCCCGACGGCAAACCGCACACGGTGCACCCCCACTTGGTCGGTGTTGTTGGCAGCAGTCAACGGTGGCAGCGTCAGGTCAAAGGTCATGGGCAGGCGAGGGAGTAAATAAATAATTCAGATCACACTACCCACCCACTCCCTGCTGCGCAACTCTTCTCACCCCAGTTCCGCTCGCTGCGCCCGCACTTTTGTGATTTTTTCATTCACCGCCGTCAGCTGGTCACGGGTTTGCTGGACCAGCGCTGGCGGAGCCTTTTCCGTGTACTTCGGGTTGGCCAGCCGCCCTTCCAGCCCCCCACGCTGCTTGTCCAGCTGGGCCAGCTCTTTGTCCAGTCGCTCCCGCTCCGCGTCCGCGTCATACGGCACATCTATCAGCAGCGTCCCCCCGTGGTCGAGTTCCACCCGCACCCCGTGGTCCAGCTCTGGCAGTGTCTCCACCACCGTCAGCTGCCCCAGCCCCCCCAGCACCTCCGCCAGCGTAGCCATCTCCCCACTGCAGTTTACACCAGACAGATACGTCTCCAGTTTCTCCCGTGGCCCCACCCCAAGGTTAGCCCGCACCTGCCGCACCGCAGTCACCAGTCCTTGCACCAGCGCAAATTCCGCCTCCGCCACTTCATCCTTCAACGTCAATTTCGGGAAATCCATCTCCAGCAAACACGCCTCGCCGTACAGTTCCCCCCAGCACGTTTCGGTTATGAACGGACACAATGGGTGCACCAGCTTCAGCACCTCCCCCATCAGCCCCAGCAGATACACAGGCCGCACCCCCGCCTTCGCCGACTCCAGAAACCACGCACAATATTCGTCCCACACAAAGTGATAAATCGTATCCCCCGCGCGTGAGATCTCATACCCCTGCAACGCCGTCCGCACGCGCTCCTGCGCCACCGTGAAGCGGCTCCCCACCCACCGCTCCGCCAGGCTCTCTGGCTGCAGCGTCGCCGCCGTCATCGCTACTCCCTCGGTTTTCATCTGCACAAACCGCACCGCATTCCAGAGCTTATTGACAAAGTTTCGGTACCCACCAATTTTCTCTGGCCCAATGGGAATATTATTCCCTGGGGTCGACCCCACCACCAGTGACAGGCGCACCGCGTCCGCCCCATACTGCGCTATCATTTCTAATGGATCGATCCCGTTGCCTTTCGACTTCGACATTTTTTTGCCCTTCGCGTCACACACCAGTCCGTGCAGATACACCGTGTGAAAGGGGTACTCCCCCGTCAGGTACCGCCCAAACATGATCATCCGCGCCACCCAAAAAAACAAAATATCATGCCCCGTTTCCAGCACATCCGCTGGGTAAAATTTCGCAAAATCCTCCCCCCCCTGCGGCCACCCCAGCGGACTCACGGGCCACAGGGCGGAGCTAAACCAAGTATCCAGCGTATCTTCCTCCGCCCGCAGCGGCTCCTCGGTGTACAGCTGCGGCGACTGGATCACCCCCAGCTCCAGCACATCACCATACGCCCCAAATCCATGGTCACGCGCCACCGCTTTCATGTCACTGTTGGGCCTATCACGGCGGATCAACTGCACCATAGTCGCCACTGATCGATGCGCGATCACCGCTATGTTCCCCGCCGTGGCCGTCTGTTTTAGCACCGCATACGCCCCCGCTATCCGCTGGCGAAACGACTCCACCGTCTCCCCCTCCGTGCGCTCCTCAGCGTAAAACAGCGCCGACAAGTCTTCCGTCCGCGCCTCCCCTTTCAGCCCCCCCAGGTCAATGGTCGCCCAATCGTCCACCACCGTGTACTCCAGCCCCAGCTTCGCACTGACGATCTCAGCCGTCTCCACCGCACGGCGCAGCGGGCTCGTTACTAGCTTGGTTATATTTTTCTGCGCCAGCTCCTCCGCCAGTGCTTCAGCCTGGGCTCGACCCGCAGCGGTCAAGGGTGTGTCGTCCCGCTGCACGCGGTTGGCCGCATTGTCTTCGCTCTCACCGTGTCGCACCAGACAGATTTCTTTCGCCACCCCATGGTGCACCCCGCCCTGTGCGTCATACCAGATCGGTATAGAGTGCCCCCACCAGATCTGTCGGCTTATGCACCAGTCCAGCAGGTTATCAATCCACGAGAAATACGTCTTCTCAAACCGCTCAGGGATGATTCGCACCTCCCCCCCCCGTACCGCATCCGCCGTCAGTTGCTTCAGCGTGGTCGTTTCACCCGTGTGTCGGTCAGTGAATGGTTTTTCCACCACCACAAACCATTGATCTGACAACATCGGCTCTATCACACACCCCGTGCGATAGCACAACGGCACATTATGAGGATACGTCTCTTCTTTCACGATCAACCCCATCTCCCGCATCACCGCGACTGACTTCTCTCGCGCCGCCATCACGGTCATCCCCGCGCAGGGCCCCGCCACGTCGGTCATCCGCCCATCGAACCCGATTTTCGTCACAAACGGCAAATCATGCCGCTTCGCGATCGCGTAGTCATTGGCATCATGCGCGGTCGAGATCGTCATCGCCCCCGACCCAAACTCAGGGTCAATGTGCTCATCCCCGATCACGTGAAATTCCCGCTCCCCCGCATAGGTCATCGCCGTAAATTTTTGCCCGATCAAGTGTTTATACCGCGGGTCTTCGGGGTTGACCACCATGGCCGAGTCCGCACATTTGGTCTCTGGCCGCACGGTCGAGATCACAAACTCCCCACATTGGATGTGATACAACGTCTCCGTCCGTTCCTCCCACTCCACTTCATCATCCGCTATCACCGACTGCGCATCCACCGACCAGTTGATCATACGGTACCCCCGCTCTATTAGCCCATCATCATACAGCTGGCGAAACACCGCATTCACCGCAAAGTTCCGATCCGCATCAAACGTGTACGACTCCCGCGACCAGTCCAGCCACGCCCCCATCTTTTTCATCTGGTTGACGATCGTGTCGTGGCTCCCCGCGGCAAACTTCCGCGCCTCCCGCATAAATTCCTCTTTCGGCATCTCGTCCCGCTTCTGCAGACCCAGCTTTTTTCGCACCACGTTTTCCGTGGCTATGGCGGCATGGTCAGTCCCGGGCAACCACAGCACCTCGTGGCCCGTCATCGCCTTAAACCGTATCAAGATGTCCTCTATCGCCAGCATCGCCGCATGGCCCAGGTGCAGCTGCCCCGTCACGTTGGGTGGCGGCAGAGGGATCACAAACGGCGGCTTCTCGCTCTGCGCATTCGCCCGCATTTTCCCACTCGCCTCCCAGCGAGCATACAACCCATCTTCAAACCGTCCGTGTTCATACGCCTTCTCCATCATTGTGTCTGACCAAAAGCTAAAAAAAGATGTCCCACCCACGTCCACCGCAGCCTACACGCTCCCCCGCCGTCCCGCCAACCCAAACTTGAAATCCCCCCCCATTCTGGGCAATATCACACAAGTGACGGCCCACTCAGGCCACTGGTCACATTTTCCTCCGACTTTTCCCCTCTCCCGCCATGCGTTTACTGCTCGCTCCATTCCTGTCGCTCCTCGCCCTCGCACTGCCACTGGCCGCCAGCGCCCAGTTTTCGGACGTCCCCGACACCCACCCCCACGCCCAAGCCATCCAGTTCATCAAAGAAAAAGGGATCGTCGAGGGCTACGCGGACAAAACCTTTAAGCCCAACCAGCCCATCATCCGCGCCGAATTCACCAAGATCCTCGTCGAAACCCAGATCGACCCCGACCTGGTCAAAGACTGCCTCTACGCCGACCACCAATTCCCCGACGTCCCCAGTAATGTCTGGTACACGCAATACATCTGTGTCGCCCGCCAGCAGCGCATCCTCAGCGGCTACCCCGACGGCACGTTCCAACCCGCCAACACCATTAATTTCGTCGAAGCCGCCAAGATCATCGCCAACACCATGGGCTATGCCGTTTCCGCAGGCGACCCCTGGTTCCAGCCCTTCGTCGAGAAGCTCGCCGAGATCAACGCCATCCCCCCCTCCGTCGCCAGTTTCAACCATAAACTCACCCGCGGCGAGATGGCCGAAATGATCTTCAGAATCAAATCAGGCACCTTCGACAAACCCTCCAAAACCTTCGACCAGCTCGCTGGCCAGTCCGCCACCTACGACGACACGCTCAAACGCGACGTCCTGCAAGCCATCAACGCCGAACGAAAAACCGCCAACCTCCCCCCACTACAGCCCTCACCCATTCTCGACACCGTCGCCCAGTCCTACGCCCAGCAGATGAAAACCGAAGACTTCTTTGACCACACCGACCCCCAGGGCCGCACCATCACCGATAGGCTTGACGCCGCTGGCTACGCCTACACCTACTACGGTGAAAATATCGGCATCGGGGCCGCGTCCGCCCGCGAGATCTATGAAAACTGGCAAGCCTCCCCCCCCCATCGTCAGATATACCTCTCCCCCGACATGCAGCAGACTGGCCTCGGCTACGTCCGTGTCCCCGCCAGCAAACCGCTCTACGCTCAGGGCTACTACTGGGTCATGGTCTACGCCAGCCCGAAGCAATAAATCTCACTATTCCGCTTCCGTTCGCAGTGACTCCCGCTGCAGAGCACCATTCGTTTTCCTCCAGAGTCTTTGATCAGCAAACAAAACCCCAGACTCTGCCAAAACAGAGGCAAGCTCTGCACGCAGCCAGTCAGAAAATTGCACATACAGCTCCTCACTGTGAATTCTCTTGGCCACCGAAGGGGCCATCCCCCCCGAGGCAATAGCCTTATCTCGGGTTTCGCGTAACGGGAAAAAATTATTCATTATCACCACCGAAAACCCCTCCCCCACCGACTGCACCAGTGAAGGTTTCTCCAGCACATCCAGCTGCACAGACACAAACTCCTCCCCCGAATTATCGGCCAGATCCACCCCCATCACGTCCACTTCCAGTTCATGCAAGAGTCGTGACATCCACGGCTCAAACAACCGCTTCATTTCTACCCAAATATGCTCATATGTCTCGGTTAAATTTTTGGCATACCCATCGTGCTGCGACTCCAAATAATGCTCCTGCAGCATATAATCTGTGCACCCACAGCCCAGATCCAGCACCCGCTTCCCCTGCCAGTTTTCTGCCGTTGGCTCCAGCACCTGCAACACCTTCGTTGGGTAATCCATCCATCCCAGCACTCCCCCCATTTCACACGGCACGTCATACTTTTCCGCAACTGCATTATTCGCCTTTTCGTATCTCGGCGACAAAGTAAATATTCCCATTTCAAATTACATATATTATTGAATTAGAATAAATCAAACAAAACCCCCCTCGACACCTGCCCCGATTTTCAGCACAGTACACTCTGAAAAATAATCACAACCCAATCCCCCATGCTCCGAACCCACACCTGCGGCCAGCTCCGCCCCACCGACATCGACCAAACCGTCACCCTCAGCGGCTGGGTGCACCGTCGGCGTGACCACGGTGGTTTAATTTTCATTGACCTGCGCGACCGCTGGGGCCTGACCCAGATCGTCCTTGACCCCGCCGTCAACGCCGCCGCCCACTCCGCGGCCGAGCGCGTCCGCTCAGAGTGGGTCTTGCAGGTCACAGGGCAGGTTGTCGCCCGCAAACAAGGCATGGAAAACGCCGACATGGCCACAGGCGCCATCGAACTCATGGTCGCTGACCTCACCGTGCTCAACCAAGCCATCACCCCCCCGTTCGAGCTCGACACCGACACCGACATCCGCGAAGACCTACGGCTCAAATACCGCTACCTCGACCTCCGCAAAGCCCGCCTGCAAAAAAACCTTAAACTACGGCACGACATGACCCGCGTCATCCGTGACTACTTTGACCAGCACCAATTCCTCGAAATCGAAACCCCCATCATGGTCAAAGGCACCCCCGAAGGCTCGCGGGAGTACCTCGTCCCCAGCCGCCTCCACCACGGCTGCTTCTACGTCTTGCCCCAATCCCCCCAGCAGCTCAAACAACTTCTGATGGTCGGCGGCATCGACCGCTATTTCCAGATCGCCCGCTGCTTCCGCGACGAAGACCTCCGCGGCGACCGCCAGCCAGAGTTCACCCAGTTCGAGATCGAAATGAGCTTCGTCGACGAGGAAGATGTCCTCACCGTCATCGAAGACTGTTTCCACGCCCTCACCCGCGCCTGCGCCCCACACAAAGACTGGGAATCATACCTCGTCGACGGCCGCTTCCGCCGCCTCACGTGGCAGCAATGCATGGAAACCTACGGTTCCGACAAACCCGACCTGCGGTTCGACATGCCCCTCACCGACGTCAGCGACATCGTGACCGACAGCGGTTTTTCTGTGTTCGCCAACGCTCTCAAATCTGGCGGCACCGTCCGTGCCCTGCGCTGCCCCGCGGGTGGCCAGCTCTCACGCAAAGAAATCGACCAACTCACCGACACCGCCAAAAAGCACGGCGCCAAAGGCCTCGCCTACATCATCGTCGAGGCCGACGGCTCCCTACGCTCCCCCATCGTCAAGTTTATGAGCGAAGAAGAAACCAGCGCCATCATCCAGCGCACAGGTGCCCAGTCAGGTGACGCCATCTTCTTCGGCGCCGACGAATTCATCACCGCCTGCGAGTCCCTCGGCGCAGTGCGTTCCGCCCTGGGCGACCATTTCGGTCTCAAGGACCCCAACCAGTTTGCCTACCTCTGGGTGACCCAGTTCCCCCTCTACGAAAAAAAGGCCGACGGCACACTCCAAGCCGCCCACCACCCCTTCACCCGCCCACTAGAGGAAGACCTCCCCTACCTCGACTCTGACCTCCTGCGCGTCCGTGCCCACGCCTACGACGTCGTGCTCAATGGCGTCGAGCTCGGCGGCGGCTCCCTAAGGATCCACGACCCCGTGCTCCAGCAGCGCATCTTTACACTCCTCGGCATGGGCGACGAAGAAATCGAACAAAAATTCGGCCACCTCATCAACGCGTTTAAGTACGGCTGCCCCCCCCACGGTGGCTGCGCCATGGGGCTTGACCGCGTGGTCATGCTCTTCGCCGACGAACCCAACATCCGTGAAGTCATCGCCTTCCCCAAGAACCAATCCGCCCAAGACCTCATGCTCGGCTCCCCCGCCCCCATGCCCGCCCCGGAGCTCGCCGAGCAAAACATCCAAGTCATCCCCGCCGACGACCTCTAAGGCACACTTTTCGCCCTCAAACCAAAAAGCACCGCGCCCCCCAGCGCGGTGTTTTTTCATATCATTTTCCAGTTTCGCCCCAGCCAACCAAACTATCCGCACACTCGCACACCCCAGCACACTACGGACAATTCACCCCCGTCAGCAGGCAGTCACACGCGTCCTGCACCGCCGCATTTCCCGTCTGCGCCGCCACCCCACACGCCAGCGACGTCTGCGCGTCCAGCACCCCCGACGTCACAAACCCACTGTTGTACCCCCCCAGCGCCACTTCCGCCCCCAGCATTCCCCCCAGCACCCGCGGGTCCGCCACACACGCAAACCCTCCCTCCAGCACGTCCATCACATCATTGACCTGCGTTTCGTCGGGGCACTCGGGCATACACGTCTGGGTCAGGTACGGGTGCGCCGTCTCCCCTGGCGGGCAATAGTGGTTACAGTCGCCCACCGCCCGCTCCAGACTCTGACCATAGTACCCCCTCTCCGCGGGCCCCACCGCACATATTTTCAGCGACATTTCGCACTGTCCACTCCCGCCAAATCCATCCCAGCCATTCGCCCCATCATGGTAAAAAAACGCATCATCCTCCGCCCCACTTACCCGCCCCGCCCCATCATCATAATAACACGCATAATCATCAAACAAATCCGCCGCCCCCCCCAGCGAAGAGTCCGCCACATACGTCACCTCATACCCGAAATTTGCCCCATCCGCACTGTCCGTCAGGTCTACGTCATCACTGGCCGTCAGCGCCCCATCACTCCCCGCAGGGCCCACCGACAGCACCACGGTTTCAGGCAACAGATTGTTCATCATCTTCCCCGTGTCGAGTTCAGGCGGCAACGGGTCATACCAGTTTATGTTTACCCCCGACGACACACAGTTCCCCACCACATCACACACCGCAAACCCATCCGTCAGGTTCCCCCGCACCTGTTGGTTATACTTCACCTGCGCCCCCCCACAGTCATGCCCGGGCTCCAGTGGCTCACACACGCACCCCCCGCCCGCGCCATCTTCGCACTCCCACGTCACCATCACTGGCCCATTCGTGTAGTCTCCCCCCCCACCGTTGTCTGGCACATAAGTCGGCCCCGTTAGCGTCGGCGCCTCATGGTCTAGGGTAAATACATCCATAAAAATCGCTGGCGTCATCTCCGTAGAAATTTCTTCCACTATCAAATCATAAGTAAACACCCCTCCTCCAGTCGGTAATGCCACCGACCAAAATGAATTATCAAGCGTAATCGGCACTGAGAAGGAGCTCCCATTATAGGTACCATATCCAGGTGAAATATGCGTAAAAGCAATGCTATGAACATTTACATCATCTGTAAGCGTAAACCGCAACACCCACGGCATTGTATCAAAATCAATACTAGGCAGCTCCCCCTCCACCAGCACCTCCCCAAACCCCAGCGACGCATCCGCCACCGTGCTATACACCAGCGACCCATCAGGGCTATACAGGGTCTGCCCATGCACCTCCCCCGCACTCAGCAGCGGCAGCATCCCCAGCAACAGCCATACTAATTTTTTCATGCCTGCGGCGGGCGAGGGGTGCGGACATTTCTCCGTCGTGCGCGCTTGCGCCGCAGCAGCACCCACCCCACGACACCCCCCGCCAGCCCCCCACCCAGCAACCACACCCCCATCTCGATCATTTTCTCGGGCAACGTTTTTTCAGCAGCTGCTTGTCCCCCCTCTACGGGTATGTTTTCAGATTCTCGCCCTGTCTCCACTTCCCCAGCCTCACCTTCCCCCTCATTTTCAGTTTCCCCCTCTTCAGGATTATTGTCTGACACCACTTCATTCTCACTCGAGGCCACCGTCCCCGACGGACGCGGCCCATTGGCTTCCTCTTTTTCATTTTCAGACACAGAGGTCTCCCCTTGTGCCTCCTGCAACGTTTCTCGCTCCTCTGCCAGTTCCTCGCGGTAATCCTCTGGCGGCACCACTACTCCCTCCCGCAGGGCAAATTCCCCCTGCCCGCGGTACAGCACCTTACCCTTCGCGTCCACCACTTCGACGATCAGCAAATGCTCTTCCCCCACCACAACCTCGGGCACATCCAGCGCAAACCCCCACACCACGTCATCCGCTAGCTCATTGGCATATTCCCACGGCTGGTTGACTTCTTGCACCGTCGCCCCATCCGCAGCCACGATGGTGTACTGCACCTCACTGGCAACGGCCTCCACCGCATTCCCCCCCCGCGTGAAGGCCTTCCCCTTCACCGTCGGGTGCGTCAGTGCCCCCCACGTCACCGTCAACCGTTTCACCACGTGGGCGGTTTGGGCCTTCGCGCGCAGCGCCGCCAGCTCCTCGGCGGTCATCTCCACCCGCGTTTGCGCCCCCACGGGTGTCACCGCCCCCAGCAACCCCAGCAGTCCCACGCCCAGCGCTACCAGCCAGTTCACTTTTTTCATCACCCATATTGTGACACGATTGACTCCCCCAGAGCAAACTCGCTATCATCACCCCCGATCCCCTCTTCTCCTCTCACCATGCGTTCGTCTCGTCGTCGCAGCCGCTACTCTTCCGCTCGTCGGTCATCGGGCAGCTCCGTGGGGCAGCTCATCCCCTACATCATCATCGGCCTGCTGCTCGCCTTGCTCGGCTGGCTGGGGTTCCGCCTCGTCAGCGGGCTGATGTCAAACGTCAGCACCGAAGCCGTGGAAGCAGAGCTGCAAATCCTCAAACGCAGCGCCGAGTTCGCCTTCGCCGACCAGACAGAGTTCGCCCCCGCCTACTCTGACCAAAAATTCATCGCGGGTGACACCATCCGCACCCAGCCCAATTCCAAAGCCAGCCTCGAAGTGCTCGGCGCCAATGTCATCATCCTCGACGAAAACACCGAAGTCCAGATCGAAACCCTGCAGCGGCGCGGCGACGGGTCAAAGGAAATCGCCGTCAACCTTAAGTCAGGCCGCCTCTGGGCCCGCGTGAGTCAGGACCTCATGTCTGAGTCCGAGGACTCCTACTTCCGCGTCAACACCGACCAGCTGCAGGTCGACGTCACTGGCACCATCTTTGAAGTCGCCGAAGGCCTCGTTGACACCGTCAGGATGCCCGAAGGCACCTCTGACATCACCGTCTGGCTCGACGAAACCAAAGAAAACAGCAAAACCGTCGCCCTCGGCACAGGCCAGCAGCTCGAAGTCTCCCCCGACAAGATCGAGCTCCTCAGCTCAGGCGCCGACCTCATCGAAGCCCTCGACAACGACTGGGAACGCTCCGAATGGCACCTCGAAAACCTCGAACGGTTCAACCCCACCAAAGTGGCCGAGATCCGCCGCGAGATCGAAATCGACGCCCCCACCCAAGCCCCCGAGTCCGCCAACGATTTAGAGCTCTCGGCGTCACTCCCCAGCCCCACCATCACCTACCCCACAGGTGACCAGCTCGTCGCGGCCAACCCCGACAACGTCATCACTATCAAAGGCACCGCCCCCAAGGAAGCCGCCCAGATGGTCGTTAACGAGTACCCCCTCACCAAGTATCGCAGCGGCGACAGCACCTGGAAGTACTTCGCCTCCATGCAGCACGGCACGCTCAAGGCAGGCAAAAACGTCTTCACCGTCTACGCAGTCGACGCCGACGGCAAAAAATCCAAACCCACCAGTGTCACGTTTAATTATGGCTCCGCCGAGTCCGTCATCACACCTACATCGACCCCCGCCATCACGGGCGGCACAGATTTAAAGATCACCCCCGCCACTATAACGTCCCCCACCATCACCACGCTGGAGGAACCCTACCGCACCAGCCAAGACCTTATCCGCATCGCGGGGAAAGTTTCTCCCGACACCACTCGCATCGTGGTCAACGACTTCACGCTTGAGAAGTTCGAAGCTGGTTCAGGCGAGTTCCAGTTCTTCGCCTCCAGCGAGATCGGCAACCTCAAACCAGGCATAAACACCTACCTCATTTATGTCTATAACGCCCAAGGCGCCCAAAACCTCACCCGCTTCCAGATCTTCTTTGAGCCCCCCGCCCCCACTCCCGCCAACCCACCTCAGCCAGCTGCCCCAGCCACAGACACCTCCAGTGCCGCAGCTCCCGACAGCACCAGCAATGCCAACGATACCCCCACCGACACCACGCCTCCCACTGACACCCCTCCCACTCCCGCAGACACAGAAACGGCTGGCGAAACCGCCCTCGCCCCCGCCACAGACACTCCAGCCACCGACCCAGCCCCTCCCAGCGAAGGCGCAGACACCGCTCCCACCTCAGACACCGAAGGTTAAGGGAGTGTAACACATTGATTTGAGATGAAAAAAAAGAGATTTTTGAGCGAAAAATGGACACGTATTTGCCGCCTTGATGGATCAAGGCAAAAATTTGTTCACACTCCCTAAATGCGCTGGCACCTTTCAGAGTTCACCCCTGACCTCGCCCCCCAGTGGGACGACTTCGTCACCCAGCACACGCAGGGGTCCGTGCACCAGCTCACCGCGTGGCGCACCCTGCAGGCCCAGATCCCAGGTCGGCAAGTTGTCCGTGGCTTTCTCTTGCGCCAGTCCGACACCCAGCAGATCATCGGCGTCACATGGTGCGTGCGGATGTCCACTGGCGTCGGCCAGAGCTTCTGGTGGTACTCCCCCCGTGGCCCAGTCATCACCCCCCACCTTCATCCCGAAGCCACCAGCGTCTTCCTCGACCTCATCGCCCAGCAGCTCCGCCCCAGCGGGGCCGCCCACTGGCGCATCGACCCCTACTGGTCAGCGTCCGACTGGGCCCAGTTCAGCACCAGTGCCTCTTGGCAGCCCGCCATCCAGCAATACCAACCCACCGACAGCCTCCACCTCGACCTCACCCAGTCAGACCCCGACCTGCTCAAGGGCATGAAGCGCAAAGGACGGTACAACATCAAACTCGCCCACAAAAAAGGCGTCACCTGCCAGACCATCCCCGCCAGCGAAGTCACCGACACCCAGCTCAGCACCTTCTTCCAGCTCATGACCGCCACCACCGACCGTGACGGCTTCGCTGGCTCTCCACAGGCCTACTACCGCTGGTTTCTGGACTCCCTCGCCCCGCACGCCGCCCTGTTTTTTGCCCACGCCCCCGACGGCACCCCCATCGCCAGCGCAATTTCCACCGTCGCCTGCGGCAAAGCCATCTACTACTTCGGCGCCTCCACGTCGGACTCCTCCTATCGCCCGCTCATGGCCCCCTACGCGCTCCAGTGGCACATGATCCAATGGGCTAAGTCCCACCACGCCCAGAGCTACGACTTCCTCGGCATCGCCCCCGACGGCCAGCCCCACCACCCCTACGCAGGCATTTCCCAGTTCAAATGGAAATTCGGCGGCCACCGCGTCACCTACGCCCCTGCCCAGACCACCGTCTTTCGGCCACTGCTCTACCGCGCCTACACCTCCGCCAAATGGCTCCGTGACCGCCTCCGCGGGAAGTAATCTTCATGCAAAGCAGTTGGCACAGAAGGAGCACACCCTCAGCTCACCTTCCCCAGCGCTTCATACAGGGCCTCTTTCGTGGTCAGATAGTTCGTCTCCCCGGGCAGATAGTGCGTCGAAGACAAACACAACACCACCGTCTCAGGCGTGAAATCATGGAACTCATGCCAGCAGAGCTGCCCCACCCACAGCCCCCGCGCACGACTATCCAGCCGCACCCGCTCTTCGCCTGCCCCTTGGTCCAGCACCGCCGTCACCGTCCCCGCCACACAGACAAAAACCTCCTCCTCTATCTGGTGCGCGTGCCCCCCCCGCCGCACCCCAGGGTACCCCGTGATGGTATACGCCCGCTTGACCACAAAAGGAAATTGGTCATCAAACTCCATCGGCACCGTTTCCCCGATGGGCTGGTCAAAGTGCGGAAACTCCAACCACCGATACCGTTCACACTCAGCCATAGCTACTAAATTAAACAACCCCACCCTAGCCATTTCCCCCGTCTTATGCGATAATACTTCGATGAATCTCATCCGCCGCTCCCTCTTCGCCTGTGGTTGTGCCCTATTTTTTGCAGGGCTCCCCTTCGGCGAAGCCGCCGCCCAGTCCGCCGCCAGCGGCCTCGACGGCGCAGCGTCCACCGTCACGGTTCAGTTCACCCCCGTGGCGGCGGGTGTCCCGGGCCCGGGCCAGCACAGCAGCGTCGCAGGGGCCTGCCCCGCGTGGTACGCATTCCCCGCCACCGTCTCCTCGCCCCAGTCAGTCTCCACCACCTACAGTGACTTCATCACCAGCGATCTTACTTCCTGCTTCAGCAGCGCTGGCGACTACGTCCTCACCTTCGACCTCA
The DNA here is from genome assembly GCA_020631075.1 of Candidatus Altimarinota bacterium. Classification (GTDB taxonomy): domain Bacteria; phylum Patescibacteriota; class Gracilibacteria; order UBA4473; family UBA4473; genus JAHDHX01. The sequence goes on along the minus strand of JAHDHX010000001.1, from coordinate 78,366 downwards.
CCGACACCGCCACCAACACCAGCACCCATCACTACCACTTCACCGTCAACCCCGACACCGCCACCCCTGGCACCATCATCCCCACCATCACCTCCACCACATCCGCAGGCACCCCCGTGGGCACTGGCAGCGACCTCTTCACCATCGACCTCTCTTTGGCGGACCCCTACGGCAACCCCACCGCCACCACCGCGACGGACGTGACGGTGACCTTCTCTGACCCCAGCACCAGCGCCTTCGGCGACCTCCTGTCAGCCCCCGCCAGCGGCGTCACGTCTTTCCTCGACGGCCTCACACTGACCAACTCCACCTTCGACCCCGCCACCGACACCTGGACCTCCGACGGCTCTGGCTCCCCCCTGACGGTCTCGGGCCTCATCCCCACCATCACCTCCGTCCCCGACGCCAGCGGCACCACCACCCTCCCGCTGCAGTTTGTCGACACCTTTTTGGTCGACCTCACCGTCACAGACACCACCACCGGCACCACCGCCACCATCCCCGACATCCCTGTCACGATCCACCCGCTCTACGCCGTCACCCCCGCTCTGACCGACCCGTTTATCTTCGGCGGCAGCAACCCCATCCCCAACACCGTCACCACCCACGGCGACACCACCCTCGCCACCGCTCCTACGTTTTTCCCGCACACCACCGTTGACTACTCTGGCTTTGGCTTCCCCACTGGCCTGACCAACGCCACCGTCGACAGCATTTCCGGCGACTTCACCACCCTCAGCACTTTCCCGCAGAGCACCCCCCTCTATCTCACTGGCACCAGCCCCGAGGTCTACTCCACCGGCCTCGACCTCTCCACCGGCAGCATCATCACCGACCTCCTGTTCGCCGACCTCCTCGCCCAACCACTCGACTGGGTCAACCTCGTCACCTACACTGTCACTCTCCCCGACGGCACCCCCCAGCCCATCACCTACATCGGTGGCGCCGCAGGCCAGTTTGACTCCGCCCTCGCCTCACCCAACACCCAGCCCCTCACCCTCCCCGACCAAGCCACCCAAGACACCCTCACCGACCCCGCACACCCCGACTACATCAGCACCCTGATAGGCTACTCCGACCAAAACACCCCCGTCGACACCATCGGCGCCGACATCGAAGGCCAAGTCGTCGGCGACCCCGCCAAGCTCGGCCTCCTCAGTCGGGCCGACTACCAAGCCCAGCTCCTCGGCGACTTCACCACCACCGACGTCACCCGCACCATCCGCGAAAACGCCTATCAGCTCATCCGTGGCCGCACATCACTTTCCGCCAGCGGCGGAAACAACTGGAACGCCGTCATGTCCGCCCTCAGCTCCAGCACTGTGGTGGTCGCCAGTGGTGACATCACCCTCACCCCAGTCGCAGGCACGCCCATCCCGGGGGGCCAGCGCACGCTCATCATCCACAACGGCAACCTCCGCATCGGCGGCACGGGGCTTACCGCAACCAACTCCACCGACACCCTCGGCATCATCCTCCTGTCTGACACCCCTCCCACCAGCACAGGCACCGACACAGGCAACATTTTCCTCGCCGACACCGTCCACACCCTCGACGGCGTTTTCTTCGCCGACGGCTCGCTCATGCGCAGCTCCAGCCACAGCACCACTGGCTGCACACAGGGCATCGCCACCTCCCCCACCGTCCAGACACTCCTCCGCGGCAACTTGTTTAGCCGCAACACCATCGGCGGCTCAATGATCGCCGCTGGCGGCGACTACGTCACCCCCTGGGGCCCCACCACCGACAAAGCCGAAGCCACCTGCTACGACCTCCACTTCATCTCGCAGTACTATAACCCTTCCCACCCCAGCGGTTCTCCCACCCCTCACCCAGACCACGCTGGCAACCCCAACGCCTTCATCATCCGCCTCACGGGCCAAGCCACCCAATACCCTCCCCCAGGGTTCCGTGCCGTGGCCCCCATCATCCGCGAATAATCCAGCCACCAACCCCAAACACCACCACAAAAGCCCCTCTCCAAGGGGCTTTGTACTCTCACGGTCTTGTCCCCTTCTTTCTACTTTTCCAATTTATGCGCACTCCCTAGCGCTCCTGCTTCGGCATCAAGAAAAATATCAACCCCAGCACCACCAACCCCAGCACCCCCCATATCACCCACTGGTTGGTGCCTTCCAGCGGCTTGGCGGCCGCCGCTTCCCCCACCTCTTGCGCGCGAGCCGCTTGTTGCGCTTCCAGCAGTTGCGCCTTCGCCACCGCAGGTTCCCCCAGCAAGGGTTTGAGTATGTCCAGCAACGCCTCCGCATTAAACCCATTGACCACCTCCCCCCCGATCACATTGAAGGGCACGCCCTGTCGCCCGTCATACTGCAGCTCGGCCATACGGTTCACCCATTTTTGGCGATTTTCTTCGTCTTTCCACACTTCATACTTCACTATTTCCAGTTCGGGGTAGGCCTCCTCAAGGTTCGGCAACCACGCCAGCTGGGCCGCACAGTGCGGACACCCATCTCCGTGATACATCTCCAGCACCACCGTTTCCCCAGTCACCCCCGTCTCTTCTGTTTCGGCTTGCGCCATCACCCCCCCACCCCAGACCATCACCCCCAACGCCGCCGCCAGATATGTTAATTTTTTCATCGCGCCTATTCTCAGCCACTCGCCCAGTTTACGCAAGGCCATTTCTGTCGCACAGGCTACCCACACGTTTCATTTTTTGTCATGATGCCCCCGACCCGCAGCTCGCCACCCTTCCCCATGCTCCAGTTCCAGAGCGTCTCTCTCGCCCTCGGCAGCACCGACATCCTCACCGACGTCTCCTTCACCGTCTCCCCCGGCGAGCTCGTCGCCATCATCGGCGCTTCTGGCGCTGGCAAATCCTCCATCTTCCGCCTCCTCACGGGCCAGCGCCGCCCGACGGTCGGGCAGCTCACGGTTGATAAGTTCGACCTCGGCCGCCTCACCCCCCGCTCATTGCAGGCCTACCGCCGACAGATCGGCGTCGTGTTTCAAGACTTCAAACTCCTCAACCACAAAACCGTCGCCGAAAACGTCGCCTTCGCCCTAGAGGTCTGCGCTGACTACCGCGACGTTGACACTCGGGTCGAGTCCGCCCTGCGCTTCACGGGCCTCTACCCACGGCGCGACGCCTTTCCCCCGACGCTCTCTGGCGGCGAAAAGCAACGCACCGCCATCGCCCGCGCCCTCGTGCACCAGCCCCGCATCCTCATCGCCGACGAACCCACCGGCAACCTCGACCCCCGCTCCTCTCGCATCGTCGGCGACCTTTTCCACAGGCTAAATTCCCAACAAGGCCTCACCACCATCTTTTCCACCCACGACCCATTGCTCGTTCGGCAGCTCCGCCCACGCGTCATTCGGCTAGAGTCTGGCCGCATCGTGTTTGACCGCCCCGACTGCGACCCCACCACCGCGTTTCAGGGCTTACTCTAGAGGCTCTTTGCTCTACTCAGTTCGTTATTCAAACCCCCCTCACCAGCCCCAACCTCCCGCTTGTGCAGCGGCTCCGCCTGTGCCCACAGCCCGTCAAACATCAGCTGCTGCGCCGCCGTCAGGTTGGGCTCCACGATCTCGATCATATGGCAGTCATCCGCCGCAAAAGACACTTGATAGTACCGATCAGGCAAGATAATCGTATCCGACCGCACCACCGTCCCCACCGGCAACACACGGTACTCATACCCAGGCGTCGTGTACTTCTCCGCCATCTCCCGCACATACGGGCTATCGACCATCAGGTCTCGCACATTGGTGGCCCGTTTTTGCATCGCCCCCGCTATCACCTCAAAGTGCAACTCAGGCGGAAACTGTTCCTGTATGTACAACGGATCAAAAAACCCGCACCACACTGGTTCCCGCTGGATTTCTTTATACAACCGCGCCACATTTTCATGCCCGTGGTAATACCGCAACTTCGGCGCCGACAACCCCGCTGGTCTCAACGCTTCCAGCTCAGGCACCACCGCTTCATATTCCGCCACCCGTCGCCCCCACGCGTCCACCTGCGCTTCGAGCACCGGCACTATTCGCGCTGGCTCCACCGCGGCAAAGTGCTGCACCGCCCCCCGCGTCGTACGGGTCAAAAACCCCCGCTTCACCAGCTCTTTCATCAGCAAGTACCCCGTCGAACGGTTTAGCCCCGCCCCCGCCGCAATCGTGCTCGCTGGCGCTCGCCCCAGCTGCAACGCCGTCAGATATATCTGCACTTCCTTGTCACTCAGGCCGATTTTTCGCAACACCTGCTCCATTTCCATCTGTTAATTTTTCCCAACACACCTCCAGTATACCCACACACAGCCCCCTCTCGCAATCCACTTGCCAACCACACCCTCCTCTTGATAAAATAAATAGAAATACAAATACTAAAACCATGCAAACCAAAACCTGCCCCGTCTCTGGCCGCTCCTTCACTGTCCGCGAAGCCGATCTAGAATTTTACCAAAAATTCGACGTCCCCACCCCCACCCTCCACCCCGACGAACGCGCCCGTCGGCGCATGGCCTGGTCAAACCAGTTAGAGTTCTATCGCACCACCTGCTGCCACTCGGGTAAACCCATCCTCAGCCACTACCCACCCGAGTTCGCCCACCCCGTGATGGACATCCACCTCTGGAATACCGACCAATGGGACCAGCTCGCCACTGGCCGTGACTACGACTTCCACCGCCCCTTCTTCGACCAGTTCCACGACCTCCTACAAGTCGCCCCTCGGCCCAACCTGCAACGCACCCCGCAATACGACGAAAACAGCGACTACACCAACTACGCTGGGAAGAATAAAAATTGCTACTTCGTCTTCGACTCCGACAAAAACTGGGACTGCTACTACAGCTATTCCATTAATTCCTGCCAAAACTGCTGCGACTGCTTCCGCCTCCGCTCGTGCGAGCTCTGCTACGAGTGCATCGACTGCGTCAGCTGCTACGACAGCAAATTTCTACAAAACTGCCACAACTGCTCCTCTTCCGCCTTCCTTAAAAACTGCATCGGCTGCCACGACTGCTTCGGCTGCGTTAATCTCCGCAACAAGCAGTACTACTTCATGAACGAAAAATGCACCAAAGAGGAGTACCAAGCCAAGCTCGCCGCCCTTCGGCTCGACACCTACTCTGGCCTGTCGCCCCTGCGGGCCCACTTTCAGCAGTTTGTGCAGCGCTTCCCCCATCGGTTTATGGAAGGCATCCAAAACGAAAACGTCACCGGCAACTACCTCACCCATTCCAAAGACTCCCACGAATGCTTCGACTCCTCACGCCTGTGGGGTTGTGCCTACGTCACCCAAGCCTTTGACGACGCCAAAACCTGCATCGACTGCACCGAAGTCGGCGACGGCGCCGAACTCCTCTACGAGTGCGCCACCAGCGGCTACGTTTGTTATGACAACATCGCCATCACCCACTGCCTCAACAACAACAAATTCCTCCGCTACTGCTTCTACTGCCAGTCCTCCGAGCACCTCTTCGGGTGCGTCGGGGTCAATAAAGCCAAATTCCGCATCCTCAACCAGCAATACTCCGAAGCCGAATACCAAGACCTGACCAAAAAAATCATCGAGCATATGCGCTCCACGGGTGAGTGGGGCGAATTTTTCCCGATTAAAGATTCCCCCTTCTACTACAACCACTCCCACGCCCAAGACTATCTCCCCCTCACCCGCAGCCAGGCGCTCGCCCGAGGCTACAAATGGCAAGACACCAACCCCAAAGAAACCATCCCCCAGACCATCGCCCTCCCTGACAGCGCCAGCGACATCCCCGCCGACATCACCCAGCAAATGCTCCAGTGCCCCGACACGGGCCGCAACTTCAAACTGCAAAAATCAGAACTCAAGTTCTACCGCGACATGGCCCTCCCCCTCCCCCGCAAATCCTTCTGGGCCCGCCACGCTGACCGTCTCGCTCTTCGTCTCCCGCGGGAGTTACACGACCGCCCCTGCTCCGTTTCAGGCGTCCCCCTTCGCACCCCCTACCACCCCGACCGCCCCGAGCAAATCGTCTCCGAAGACGTCTACAACAACGAAGTGGTAGACTAGGTAGTGTCGACATAAACGGTCTCGAAACAAAAATAGGAGATTTCATGTGAGGGGAGTGCGAGGTTTGCAAAAGGTACCTTCGTACCTTTTGCAGTTCTCAAGCGTACCCTCGCGAAAAAGATTCATTTTTGTTCGAGATTTCTTCTTTCAATCTATCACTTTTCTAACACCGTTATATCAAGACTGCCTAGCTATTTCCCCCCAGCCACTCCCCCATCTCCCACCGCCCCTTGGGTTCCACATGGCGCGGGGCCCGCGCCAGTCCCCGCTCCACCGCCCACAGCCACCCCGACGCCGCTATCATGGCCGCATTGTCTGTGCTCAGCGCTATCTCACTCGGCACCCCCAGTTCCAGTCCCCGCTCCGCCGCCCACCCCCCCAGCAGTGCGCGCAGCTGCCGATTGGCCGACACCCCCCCCGCAAAAAACATCGACCGCACCGCAGGGTGCGCCGCCAGTGCCCAGCCCAGCTTTTTTATCAGCACCGCCTCCACCGTCCGCTGAAACGACGCCGCCATGTCACGACGAAACGCATCGTCTATCACCTCCGCCTGCTCACAGTGCCGCTTGACCGCCGCCTTCAGGCCCGAAAACGAAAACTCCAACGATCCCTTCCCAAGGTACGGCCGCGGCAACGCAAACCGCCCCCCATCACCTTGGTCAGCCAACTGGCTGATGATAGGCCCCCCAGGGTACCCCAGCCCGAGGTACTTCGCCGTCTTATCATACACCTCCCCCAGCGCATCATCCCGCGACTGCCCCAGTCGCACCACGTCCAGCCACCTCCGCACGAGGTGCAACTGCGTGTGCCCCCCCGCCACCGTCAGGCACAGCGCGGGCAACGGCCAGTCACCCCGCTGGTTGAGCCGCACACTAGCTATATGCCCATGGATGTGATGCACCGGCACCAGCGGTATTCCCTTCAGCTGCGCCATCACACTCCCATAGGTCGTTCCCACCAGCAAGCACGGCTGCAACCCAGGCCCCTGCGTCACCGCCACCGCGTCTATTTCCCCCCACGTCACCCCCGCTTCCGCCAGGGCACGGTCTACCACTCGGGGCAGCATCTCCGCGTGCAACCGCGCCGCCAGCTCTGGCACCACCCCGCCATAGGTCGCGTGCTGGCCCTGGCTGTGCTTCACTTGGCTCAGCACCTCCGTCCCCCCGCGCACCACGGCCGCCGCCGTGTCATCACACGACGTTTCTATCCCCAGCACCAGTTCTGGCCCAGTCATACGCACACAGTTTTACAGGCAATGCCAACCACCCTACAGATTTTCCAGCGCCAGTTCTATCTCCGCGTCTGCAGGCGCCTCTGGCTTCACCGCGCACAGGCACGTCAGCACCTCGTTTTCTGCCGTTTCTATCTGCGCTTCATCGATCGCCTCGGCGTCCAGGTGCTCCATCCCCTTCGTCACCGTCGCGCGACAGGTCCCACACGCCCCCGACCCACAGCCAAACATCACCGGCACCCCCGCATCTTGCGCCTGTACCCCCACCGACTCCTCCGCGTTCGACGCAAACTCCCCCGCCATCTCCCCCGCGTGATCCGTCACTTTCACCTGTGCCATCGTGTGCAAACTATTACATTGTAAGGATTTCACCCCCAATGTAAGATTTTTTCCCCCCTCGCCAAGCAATTGCCTGTTATAATAGGTCGAACCCCAACACCATCACCTTTTTTTTATGGCCACCAGCACCCTCCCCACCTTTGAACGCTTCGTGGTCATCCTGCAATTTCGCACCGACGTCTCTGGCCCGCATGAGCTCGCGTGCATGCAGCGCCTCGCCGCCATTCCGTTTGGCCAGATCATCGCGCTCAACTGCGCTCACCCCGCAGTCACCCAGTCAGACCTCGCTCCCTTTTTCGCCAAAGCCACCCACCTCATCATCGGTGGCTGGGGTGAGGCAGGGTACGAGTCCCAGGGCCCAGTCCGTCAGTGGGTCGACGACACCATCGCAAAGGTCAAACCACTGATCACCAGCGCCATCGACCGCGGTGTCTTCGTGCTCGGCAGCTGCTTCGGGCACCAGCTCTTGGCCGACCTCTACGGCGGCCAAGTCACCGCCGACCCCGCCTACGGCGAGTGCGGCGTCCTCCCGCAATACCTCACCCCCGCCGCCAGCACCGACCCCCTCATCGGCCACTTCCCCGACGAATTTCTAGCCGTCGTCGGGCATCAGGGCTCCGTCATTTCCGTCCCCGACTCCGCCACTGTTCTCAGCGCCTCCGACCGCTGCCCCATCACGGCCTGTCGCTACGCCCCGCGCGTCTGGGGGTTCCAGTTCCACCCAGAGCTCAACCTCGCCGAGCTCCTCTACCGCCTCCGCCTCTACGACACCTACGACACCCAGTCCCTGTCTGACGAGCACGACGTCTCCCCCTGCGTCGAGACATTTTTAGCCAAATTCACCCAACTCTCTTCATCTGAAAAATAGATAATAAAATACAATATAAAATTGACAAATAAAACCATCTGCCGTATCCCTACGGCCGATGCAGCACCTCTCCCTCACCGACCTCACCATTGAGTCCACGCTGGCCCCCAAGCCAGATTTTTCAAAATACTCCCTCCACGGTGCCCACCACTGCGCGCTTGACCTCCTGCTTGACCGCCTCGCCCAGTCCCCGTCCAAGCGCCCCCTCATCCGCACCCTCAGCCTCCGTCGCTTCCGCCTCCCCATCCCGCCACGGCTCATCACTCATTTCCGCCAACTTGGCCTGCAAGTGCGCGCCCACAGCGTCTCATTTTATGTCGCCCCACGGGCCCTCCCCGCCTCCTCCACCCAGCTACTACTCGGCGCCTTCGTGCCGCACAGCACCACCACCCTCCTCTTTCCGCAGGCCATAGCCCTGCACGCTCGGGCCACGGGTCAGCCCTTCAGCGAGCTCTTCTGGGCCACTCTTTCGCTCCAGCTCACCCGCCGCATCCTCGCCCCCTTTCTGCAGCCCTATCGGCAGCACTTGCTCGGTACTCAGCCAGCCAGTCAGCTCCACCTCCGCTTCACCCAGCTGCACCGACAGCTCACCCAGCTCAGTCCCACCACTGACTGGCCCCAGCTCGAATCCCTCACCCAGCAACTCCACCACACCGAATCTCAGCTCAGCCAGTTCCACCACTTCATTAGCCAGAAGTCCCTCCTCGTCTCCGCCATCCACAGCTTCATCGACCCCCAGCATCTGCAGGACCTCTTGTCACAGTGCCACTCCCCCCAGCCGGACTCCCCCACCTGTCTGGTGCAGCAGCTCATCCGTCAGCACCCACCCACCGCTCACTTCGGGCCTCAGTCTTCATTACATTTGGTGTCTGTGCGCCAGTCACTGTTCCAGCAAGCCCAAAAAACCTACGCCCACATAGCGCAGCACTGCCGCCAGCTTCAGCAATCCCCCCAACCAAAACAACCTTAGATTAAAAACGGAACCCACCCCCCTACTGCACCGCCGCCCCCAGCAGCGCCGCCACTTCCCCACGGGTCAGCTGTCGTTCCAAGTTCCCATCCCCCAGCACCATTTCCCCCAGCCAGCCCGCTTCTTGCAGCGCCGTCACATACGGCCCCGCCCAGTGGCCCAGCACCCCTTTTTTGGTGTCTACCTCCAGCCCAAAGCTCAACGCCACCATCTTGGCCGCTTCCCCCAGTCGCACGTCATCCGCAGGGCCGAAGTCCCCATTGTCATACCCCCGCACCACACCCCGATCCACAAGGTTCAACACATACGGCTCATACCACGCCCCCGCCGCCACATCATCAAACTCTCCCGTCAGACACCCCACCTTCAGCGGCTCCCCCACCGCCAGCAGCAGCATCTTGGCCATCTCCGCACGGTTCACCTTCTGGTCTATCGCCATCCGCCCCACTTCCCCCTGCCCGGTCATCACCCCACGGGCATACAGCGCTTCCACTCCCGCCCGCCACGGCGAGCTTTTCGGCGTGTCTATCAGCCCCACATCCAGCCCCAGTTCAGGCTCCAGTGCCATCATTTCACACGCCATCGCTGCTTGTTGCACCAGCGGGAGCGCATGCTCCACCAGCACCTGCTGCCCCTCCCCGTCCGTCACCGCAAATTGGTTCAGCACCACCTCCGCGTCTGTGTCTGGCCGCACCTGCGTGAAAAACTCCACCACCACCCGCTCCCCTTCAGCGATTGTGTCTATTTCCAGCGCCACCCCCTGTTTATGGTCGAGCGCCACCTGGTCACGGTCCACGCGGTCGGTTTGCGCTACCCCCGCCACCGCGACTGAGTCATACACATACAGCAGTTCAGGACTATTTACCAGATTCACCACCCGCACCCCCTCCACGGCCGTGCGTTGCTGGTTGTCGAGCGTCAGCAGATACTGCACATACTCCCCGGGCTGGGCCGTCTCTGGCTGGGTCTCCAGCCCCACCGACATCCCATCCAGCCCCAGCATCCGCGGCCCATACCCCACCAGCGCCCCCTCCCCCACCAGCGCCGCTCCTTTCACCGTCGTTTCATCCGCCCAGCTGACAGTCCAGCGGTCAGTCCCCGCACTGCTGGTGTCCTGCGGCAACATCATTTCTATTTCCAGCACCGCCGTCCCTTCGTCCAGCGCTTCATAGTCCACCGTCCATTTTCCAGTCAACGGGTCATAGCTCCCATCACCCGTATGGTTCGTGTACACCAGCACCGACGCCTCTTCCGCCCCTATTTGATAAAAATACTCCCCCACCAGCGTTTCCGCACTCCCCGCCTCTATTTGCAGCTTAACCGTTTCCCCCGGCATCATTTCCGACTGCGTGAACCCCATCACCGTCCGCACCGTCGTCACCTGCGGAGTAAACTCCACCTCCCCCTGCAGGTCGTCTGCCACCGCCCAGTTCACCTGCTCGGGGTCAGCCACCGTCCAGGTGTACCCGACGGCCGTCTCTTCTCCCCCCACCACCGACAGGTCTACCGTCAGTTCCGCCTGCTCGTCTGGGCCCAGGGTCGGCACCGTCCAGGTGTTGGTCGTCGCGTTATAGTACCCCTCCCCCACCAGCGCCGCCCCCGTGTCCCCCACATACTGCAGCGACTCTGGCAGCGACAGCTGCACCGCCACCCCGGTCAGCGCTTCGGCTCCCCCCCCCGTTTGCACCTCCATTTGCAGCTGCGCTTGGTCCCCCACCGCATACTCCCCCTCGGCAAATTCCACCCGCGTGGCCGCGTTCATCACCCCCGCTGGTGGGTCTGTGGCTTCTTCTTTTTCTACTCGCTCTGCTTCCGCGGCCGTTTCCACTGGCGCAGTTTCCGTCTGCACAGTTTCATTGTCGGTACCAGCTTCGGCCTGCGCTTGCACGACCGCCCCCCCACACAGGCACGCCCACAGCAGTCCCCCCAGCAGCCAGTTCCGTCCCCGTTTACCTATGTTTGTCATCATACACTTTGGTTGAAATTCCCCCCCACTCACTTGCGCTATCGTTCCCCGCAGCAAAAAGTAACACTTCCCCCCACTTAAACACTCTTTTCTTTGCTTTTGCCCAATGAGTCAAGCGACAATACCTTTTTCCCTATCCGCGGGAAGATCGACGCCTCTTGGCGGATTTCCGCTATCTGCTCTTCGGTCAGCCCCAGTTCTTTGGCTCGGGCCACCACCGCTTCTTCTTGCCGGGCAAAGTACTTCGCCGCCTGCTTATTCGCCTTAAAGAGGTAATCCAATACCCCCGTTTTCATCCCCGCCACCCCCACAAAGAAATCTGCCGTCTCCAGCCCCACTATTTTCAACATATCCATCTTCGACAGCCCCGCATTGCCCGCCTCCGCAAGGAGGTACACACTCTGCGCCACGGCCGTCGCCGCCTCTGGCGCCACGGGCAAAGGCACCATTCCCAGCACCGCGTCCAGTCCATATTTGTCCATCATCTCCGCAAACAGTTCCACCCGCGCCCGCGCCCCCAGCACATTTTTCAGCTCCTCACGGATCTCCTCTCGCAGCGCCTCTTCCGCCATCATCTGTTCTATCAGCGCCCCATCTTGTTCCAGGTTCCGTCCCGCCACCGTTTCTACATTTTCCGTCATGGGGTCTGTTTTTTTGTGAAGCAAGTAATTTTTTCCAGCCGCATTCTCGCCTATCTCTCCGTGCCCAGCAAGCCATTTTCTGCTATCATAAGGAGGAAAATCTCCCCATGCCCACCCGCTTGATCCGCATCCCGCAAGACAACCAAAAAAAAGCCGCCGCTTTTCGGGAGGTGCTCGTCCAGCTGCACGAAACTAGCCGCGGCGCCAAGGTCGCGTGGGAGATCGTTGCCATGGGGCAAAATATCGGCTTTTGCTTCACGGCTGATGAAGCCACCCTCGCCGTGGTCGAAGGGCAGATCTACGCCATGGCCCCCACCGCCGACATCATCCCCATCCCCGACTTCACGCGGAAGCTCAGCCAAAACACCCACTTCGCCTCCAGCGAAGTCACCCTCGTGCGCAGCAGCATCTTCCCGCTCAAGACATACGACCAGTTCGACGGCGACTCTATTTCAGGGTTGCTGAGCGTCTTGTCGAAATCCAAACCAGGCGAAGGCATCTGGCTGCAGATCGTCACCCAACCCGTGTCCGACACGGGCCTCCACCACTTTAAGCTCGGCTGGCGCAAACGGCTCGACCGCATTCGCCAAGCCTTTCGGGTGAAATATTGGTTCAAACGTGACGTCGCCCAGTCATTTTCCGCCGCCATAGACGCCAAGATCGCCCAGCGCCAGTTCGAAACCACCATCCGCATCGCCACCTACTCCAGCCACTCCAAATCCGTCCCCGAGCAAAAACTCCGCGCCATCTTCGGCGCCTTGTCCAACTACAACACGCTGGACTTCAACCAGATCAAAGTCGGCTCCATCCGCAAAGGCTTCGGCGCACTCAAAGACTTCCAGAAGCGCCGCCTCAGCAACAGTTTTATGCTCTCAGCCGACGAGCTCACCACCATCTACCATCTGCCCAACGAACACGAAGTCCCCAACATCATCCACGTCTTGTTTAAGAAGGCCGAACCCCCCGCCGCCCTCCCCACCGACCGCAACGACGACAACATCTCCTTTTTCGGCACCACCAACTTCCACGGCCAGCAGATCCCCTTCGGCATCAAGCGAGGCGACCGCCGCCGCCACCTCTACTCCGTGGGGAAGTCAGGCTCAGGCAAATCCAAACTCCTCGAACTCCTCATCCAAAATGACATCAAAGCCGGCAAAGGCGTCGGCGTGCTCGACCCCCACGGCGACCTCGTCGACAACGTGCTCAAGATGATCCCCCCCGAGCGACTCAAAGACGTCGTCATCTTCGACCCCTCCGACCTCGACTTCCCCATCTCGTTTAACCCCATCGAACAAGTCCCCCCCGAACTCAAGATCCGCGTCACCATCGGCTTTATTGAAATTTTCAAAAAGCTCTTCGGCGCCAACTGGTCCCCCCGGCTCGAACACGTCCTACGCTACACCACCCTCGCCCTGCTCGACACCCCCGGCACCACCATCTTGAGTATTTTGAAGATGCTCACCGACAAAAACTACCGCCAGACCATAGTGCGCAATATCCAAGATAACGTCGTCAAAAACTTCTGGGTCAACGAGTTCGCTGGCTGGTCTGAGAAATTCGACAATGAAGCCATCACCCCCCTCCTCAACAAGGTCGGCCAGTTCGTCTCCACCAACATGATCCGCAACATCGTCGGCCAACCCGAAAACCGCATCGACTTCCGCGACATCATGGACAACCAAAAAATCTTCCTCATGAAGGTCAGCAAAGGAATCTTAGGCGAAGAAAATGCCGCCTTGCTGGGCGCTATCGTCATCACCAAGTTATACCAAGCCGCCATGTCCCGCGCTGACACGTCGGAGGAAGACCGCGTCGACTACTACCTCTACGTCGACGAATTCCAAAACTTCGCCACCGACACCTTTGACGAGATCCTCTCCGAAGCTCGGAAGTACCGCCTCTGTCTCACCATCGCCCACCAGTTCCTCGGGCAACTGACCGACCGCATCCGCACAACCGTGTTTGGCAATGTCGGGTCAATGATCAGCTTCCGCGTCGGCGGCGAAGACGCCACCATTCTTTCAGAAGAATACAACCCCCGCTTCAGCGAGCGCGACATCATCAACCTCGGCGTACGAAATTTTTATACCAAGATGTCCATCGACGGCGAACTCTGCGAAGCCTTCAGCGGCCGCACCATGGACATGTACCTTCCGAAAGACCACCACGCCCAGGCCGCCATCGACTACTCCCGCCAGCACTACGCCCGCCCCGTGTCCGAAGTCACCCACATCCTCACCCAGTGGGAGGAAGGCAAATACGACCCAGATTCAAGTACCTCAGACACCACCACCGGCCCCCACCTCACCAACGACGAGTTCGACGAACCGATTGTCTAAACTAAGAACGACTCAAGGCACAGAATTTTTTGATCGCACTCGCTAGCACCGTCTTATCATTCAACATCTGTTCAAATTTCCTAGATTTCTTAAGAGTTTTTACAAATCTATTTTTTTGTTTTTCACTCATTTCCGTATTAAAATCAGATTCATCAAACAGATTCGTCGCAGCAAAACTGTATCCACCCTCAATCATATCCCGTATGACTGGCGCCTTGTTTAATAGAGCAAGACTCGCAGTTGTCTTTGGCACAACGTACAACACAAAGTTTGAACGACTATTAAACTTCCCCTCTTCTAAAGCTTGTTGAGCAAAATATGGTAAAAAAGTATCTGTTATTTTATTAGCCAGCGCGTCACCCACTCCCACTGGCGACGCCTGCGCTATGAAGTTCACCACCGCTGGTGTAATGCTATTACTTTTTGTGATCCGATACTCAATAAATTTCTGCCAGTTCACCTTCGTGTCTCCTAGTTCCAGCCGTTCTAATATATACCCCAGTACCGTCTCACTCGGCTCAACTGTGTTTTCCCCCAACCGATCAAACGCTTCAATCTGCATCAAGCGCAAAATTTCAAGCTCGTCTGCATCTTCCATTGATTCAATCTTTTCACCTAAAATGTTTTCAACAGCCTGACCAAAACGCTCCTCAAAAAATTCAGCCAAAGGGGTATTCAGTTTCCGCAATTTTTTATACTCTGACGTTCTCAGCCAATCCATCAAAGACGGTTGCCCAGTATACCGCAGTATCCGATCAATCATACCAAAATAGTAATACTGATCTTTTCCAGACTGAGTTATCAGTCCATCAACTAATTCCGAATTTCTCGCCCTCACCAGCTCTATGTCCTTACAGGTTATGTCCGTGGCCTTAATATTCTCTACTATTTTTCCCAGAGTTTTCAGATCTCTATCTTGTGACTTGTCTTTCGAAAATCCCACCTGACGCAACCGATCCGATATATTTTCCATAACTCATTAATATATTATTTAGAAAAATAAGTAAAACATTCTAGATATAAAAACAGAGAAAACCCCTCACCGCACCACCGCCAGATAGCATCCCTCACACAGCACTCGCTCTGGCCTATCGGGTGCGTACGTTGTCTGCATCATCTCCCCACACTCGCCGCACGGCCGTTCGTACAGCTTTCGTGGATTGCGCAGCGCCATTTGTTCAGCGTGTCGTTGGTCAGGGCATTTGGTCGGCACCAGCAAACCCCTCTAACCAACCAAAACCAAAAAACACCCCTTGTCATCCAAGCAGTGCTTTTCACATACCGAAATCTTCAATCAAGCCACCCCCCGTGACAGAGACACCCCCTCTACTTCACTATCCCCCCCGCTTTTTCTATCGCTGTCTTGGCCGCCCCAGACACCAGCACCCCTTCAACGGTCAGACTCTTGGTCACTTCCCCGTCATTGAGGATCTTGACCTTCGCGTTCTTCCCGCTGATCAGCTTCTTTTCCAGCAGCGTCGCTACGCTGACAATCTCACCCGCGGCATACGCTGCTTCCAGCTGCGCCGTTTGCACGATGTCGGCTACCACTCGGTTCGGATTTCGGAACCCTCGTTGCTTCGGCATCCGCATCAGCAACCCTGATTGCCCCCCCTCAAATCCAGGCCGCACTCCACCCCCCGCTCGGGCGTTTTGGCCGTTGCACCCCCGCCCCGCAAAGGTACCATTTCCAGTGCCATTTCCTTGCCCACGGCGCTTACGCGCAGGCTTTTTTATATTCGGACGCAGTTGGTTCAGTTTCATGGTTGGGTTGTGGGTTATGCTTCAGTCGGGTTCTCAGCCTCAGGCGCAGACTTTTCTGCTGCCTTATCCATAGCCTTCTTCGGAGCTGATTTTTTCACGGCTGACGCTTCTTGCTTATCTACCGCTGCAGTCTTGGTTTTCTCCGCCGCTTCAGCTTTCACTTTCGGGGCCGCCTTCTTTTTCGCTGGCTTGCTGGCTTCAGCCTTCACTGCGCCCTGACCCGCTTCCCCATTAGCTTCTTGCTTTTTCTGATTGCGAATGTGCGGTGGCGCTTGCTGCTCCAACTCTTTCAAAGCAATCAACGTCGCCTTCGCCGTGTTGATCGGGTTACGCGATCCGTGCATCTTTGACAGCACGTTTTTCACGCCCGCCAAGTCCAAAATCTTCCGCACCGATCCCCCAGCAATCACCCCTTTCCCCTCTTGGGCGGGCATCAGCGTCACTTGCGAAGCCTTAAATTTCGACTGCACATTATGCGGAATTGTTTCCCCATAGATCGGCACCTTCACGAGGTTCTTCTTCGCCATCGACACCGCCTTACGGATCCCCCCCAGCACTTCAGACGATTTCCCGATCCCCAGTCCCACTCGACCTTTACGGTCACCGATTACCACCGACACACGGAACCGCAGCTGTCGCCCCCCACGGGTCACTCGCGTCACACGGTCAATTTGCAAAATTGTCTCTTCAAATTCTTTCGGCTCACGCGTTCGTCGCCCGCGCCCTCCCCCACGGCGTCCACGTCCTCGGCCTCCACCGCGCCCACCCCGTGCGCCTCGGCCTTCACCGGCAGCTTTGCCTTCTGGCTTCTTCTCAGTCGTTTCAGTTGCCGCAGGTTTATCAGCCACTGGTGCCGCTGCTTCTGTCTTTGGTGCCGTTGTTTCTTCAGTCATATTGTGTAGGTAAACTTAGAAGGACAAGCCCGCTTCACGAGCCGCGTCAGCCAGTGCTTTCACTTGGCCGTGATACAAAAACCCATTCCGGTCAAACGCCACCGCTTCCACTTTGGCCGCTTTGGCTTTTTCCGCCACTTGTTTTCCGACGGCAGCGGCTCGTTCAGTGCCCGTACCTTTCAGGCCTTTGCTGCTCGCCCCACAGACTATTTTGCCCGTCGCGTCATCCATCAACTGCGCCGTAATGTACTTATTCGAACGAAACACCACCAGCCGTGGCCGCCCCGCAATACGCGCTTTCGCGTGCGTACGCCGAGCCCGAGCCTGCCGAAGATTAGTTGTAGTATTACTCATGCTTTCACAGATTTACCAGCTTTACGCGCCACATATTCATCTTGGTAGCGAATTCCCTTCCCTTTATATGGTTCAGGCTTGCGGAACGAACGAATCTCCGCTGCCACTTGCCCCACTTGTTGTTTGTCGATTCCACTCACCGTAAACACATTATTTTCCTTCTCATTAAACTTCACTTCGATTCCTTGTGGCAACTCATAATTAATCGGGTGCGAATACCCAAGATTCAATACCAAAGTTGTCCCTTGCAACGCCGCGCGGTACCCCACCCCACGGATCTCCAAAGTCTTCGCAAACCCATCCGTCACCCCCACAAATAAATTTTGAATCAATGAACGATACAAACCGTGTCGCGACCGTGCGGGCTTGGTGTCGTCGTTACGGTTCACCGTCACCGTGCCATCATCTTGGGTAATAGACACATACTCAGGCTCAAACGCCTGCGACATTTCCCCTTTCGGACCTTTTACAGTGATCACATTCCCATCTATCTGGAATGTCACCCCCGCAGGGATCGATAACGGCTTTTTTCCTATACGACTCATGATTAACTCACTTCACAAAGTACTTCCCCTCCCACATTTTTCGCTCGCGCTTCATACCCCGTCATCACCCCCAGAGGCGTCGAAACAATCAAACATCCAAACCCATTCTTCACTTTTCGCAGTGACTCAGAACTCTTGTAAATCCGCTGCCCAGGCTTGGACACTCGCTTGAGTGAGAGTTTCTTCTCAGCAAACTTTACCACCAGTTTCGGAAATTTCCCGGATTTATCAGTTGAGACGTCCGCCACAAAGCGGTTCTTTTTCATAGTTTCAGCGATTGCCAGTTTCAACTTAGAAAATGGCACAGAGATCTCTGCACGGTTCACCATTTGGGCGTTCCGCATCCGAGTCAAAAAGTCAGCAATAGGATCAGTCATAGTTCAATCAATTTTTTACCAAGAAGACTTACGCACACCAGGGATCATTCCCTGTTCCGCCAGTTCACGGAAACAACACCGGCAAATTCCAAAATCACGCATATACCCCCGCGCACGACCACATAAAGCACAGCGATTATACGCCCGCGTGGACTTCGCCACCTTGCGGCCCTCCTTCCGCGCGCGGATCACCCGCTCCATAAATTTCGTCGACTTGTGAACAATTGCTTTGCGTACCATATTTAAGCTTGAGTTACTGGTTTAATGAACGGGAAACTAAACGCATCCAGCAGCGCCTTCGCTCCATCTTTGTCTGTGGCCGAGGTCACAATAGTAACCTGCACACCATGGATTTTCCGACTATCTTCAGGCAACTTCCCTTCAGGAAACACCGTGTGATCTTTAAATCCCACACTACAGTTTCCAAATTTATCAAAGCACACTGAGCGCACCCCACGGAAGTCCCGCACCCGCGGGTAGACAATGTTAATCAGTTTATCGAGGAAGTTATACGCCGCCTTCTTGCGCAGCGTCACCGACACCCCGACTGGCTGCCCTTCACGGAGCTTAAAGTTCGACACCGACAGCTTCGCTTTTTGCACCACGGGCTTTTGCCCCGCAATATTGGTAATGTTATCGAGCACAAAGGAGTAATCCTTTGAATTGAGCTTCCGTAAGTATGATCCCATACCAACGTTAATCACCACTTTTTCTACCCGCGGCACCTCCATCGCATTCGTAATGCCAAGGTCTTTCATGAGCTGAGGTCGAACCTCAGTCATATACGCGTCATACAATCGTGAATCAGTAATCATGGCTAGACAGTTTTACCTTTAGTTGATCGGCTGAAATTATTCGGCAGCACCGCCCCCGTACTCTTCAGCATCCGCGACTTCACCCCCGCTTTGTCAAAGCTATACCCCACCCGTGAAGCCTTCCCAGACTTCTCGTCCAACACCCCCACGTTCGAGACATCTATCGGCGCAAATGTTTCCACGCGCCCCCCCTCCGCTCCTTGTCGCGGCTTCACGTGCTTTATCACCGCCCCCACCCCTTCTACCAGCACACGTTTTTTATCTTTCGTGAAAGCTAGCACTTTGCCAGTTTTCCCTTTATCTTTACCAGTTCGGACAACGACAGTGTCCCCTACGAGGATCTTCATACGACTTCAGGTGCAAGAGAAACAATTTTTTGGTACCCCCGCCCCCGCAGCTCACGCGCCACCGGGCCAAACACCCGCGTGCCCTTCGGCTGCCCCTCAGGGTTAATGATCACCACCGCGTTTTCATCAAACCGTAGCGCCGAACCATCTTTACGCTTGATCGTTGACTTTTGGCGCACCACCACCGCTCGCTGCACAGACTTCTTTTTCACCACCCCCTTTGGCGAAGCCTGCTTCACGCTACAGATGATCACGTCCCCCACACGCGCATACCGTCGCTTTGACCCCCCCAGCACTTTGATGCACATCACATACTTGGCTCCAGTATTGTCAGCCACTCGCAAACGGGTCATATGTTGGATCATTATTCAGTTGGCTCTGAAGAATCAACCGACACCAGCACCCAGGCTTTCTGTTTTGACACAGGCTTACACGGCGCAATCGTCACCGTATCACCCATCTTCGCTTTTTCCGTTTCATCATGCACCAGAAAACGCTTAGTCACACGGTACCGCTTTTTATATTTCGGATGCGCACGATATTCATGCACCTCCACCTTGACCGTCTTCTGGCCAGAGATTTTCACAACCGCACCTTTTTTCGTAATCATGCTTGAGTATCAGTTACAACTTGCTTTTCCTGCGCCACCGCCAGCATCCGCGCAATCGTTTTTTTTGCTTTCGACACCTTGGCCGTGTCTTGGTTCTGTCCCGTCGCCGCGTGGAATCGCAGCGCAGCCAGCTCGCGACGCATCTCACGGATTTTCACCCAGAGCTTTTTCAACGTCAATTGTCGTATTTCTTGAATAGTCATATTAAAGTTCAGGAGTTACAACCTTACACTTAAACGGCAATTTATACGCCGCCAATGACAACGCGTGTCGCATTGTCTCTTCGTCGACCCCCGCCACCTCAAAGAGTACTCGACCAGGATGAACCTGCTGCACCCAGTAGTCAGGCGCCCCTTTCCCAGAACCCATCGGCACCTCCGCCCCCTTGGCGGTTACCACTCGGTCAGGGAATACACGAATCCACACCTTCCCCCCCCGCTTGAGCGTCCGCGTAATTGTCCGACGAGCCGCCTCTATCTGCCGCGAAGTAATCTCCCCCCCAGTCACCGCCTTCAGGGCGATCGTCCCGAAAGCAATCGTTGCCCCGCGACGCGCTATCCCCTTCCCTTGCGAACGCAAGCGATGAGTGCGGCGGAATTTAGTCTTCTTAGGCTGAAGCATAGATGAGATGTTGGTTGGAGTCAGGCACCCAGTTTTGAGCGCACAAACAAAGCAATATCATTTTTGCCACGAGACTTTCTCTTGGTCACTTGGAAGTAGTCATGACGCTCAATTTTTTGAGCCAAGCCCTTTTTCAGACCCCGCCTAGATCACACAGCACAGCCCCAAAGGACCACCTATCATAACCTAAACCTTACCTACCACCGATCACAGAGAGTTTCCGTGGGCAAAAGAGCTGGCCGAATGTAACCACCCCCCGCCCCCTGTCAAACCCTTTTTTTACCATTTCCCGCAAAACCCATCTAAGTAGCTCTTTCCCTGCCTTTTCCCCTCCCACAGTCACACAATGAAAAAAGCCCCCACCGCTCTTTACAGAGCCGCAGAGGCCTCCCCCTTATCGACAGATCCCCCAAGATTCCCCCTAAAACTCCTTCCAGAGGATCTGGTTACACACCTCATGGTGAAACCGCACCTCATCCGTTTTGACGATCGTCCCGAGGTGCTTCGGTGCACGATCCGCCTTCTCTTGCTTCATCTCCAAGAACTGCTCAAACCCGTGGTCCCCCATCACCGACCGCACAAAACTACTCCGACCATAAGACACCAGCGCCTCATGCATCGTTCCGTGCAGCTTCTTTGTCGGCTTGGCGTCCACGGTCGCCGTCAGCGACTTGTACTCTTTTTTACTCGCCTCCACCGCCGACATCCCCGCCTCCACCAGGATCAGCTTCGTCAGGTAAGGGTTCGCATCTGGCGCCACCGACCGCACCTCAATGCGGGCCGACTTCTCATTCCCCAGCGGGATCCGCACCATCGACCCACGGTCACACGCTGAGTATTTTATCTCGTTGGGTGCCTCAAAGTTCGGGTCAAGGCGGCGATACGCGTTCACACTCGGGTTAATGATCAAGTTCAACCCCTTCGCATGGGCCAAGATGCCGTAGAGGAACTGATACGCCAACTCTGAGATTTTATTGTCGTCCTTCTTATCATAAAAAATGTTCTTCCCTCCCTTCGTCATCGACATATTACAGTGCATCCCACTCCCGTTGATCCCCGCCACAGGTTTGGGCAGGAAGCTCGCCGTAAAGCCCATCAGCTTCGCCACTTGGCGACAAATAAGTTTGTAAAGCATGATCTGGTCACACGTCATCAGCACCTCTCCATATTTGAAATTAATTTCAAACTGTGACGGTGCCACCTCCCCATGGTCTTTCTCATTTTCAAAAGCCATCGCCCGTTGCACTTCCGCCACCTTGTCAATGAAGGTTCG
The DNA here is from genome assembly GCA_020631075.1 of Candidatus Altimarinota bacterium. GTDB lineage: Bacteria > Patescibacteriota > Gracilibacteria > UBA4473 > UBA4473 > JAHDHX01. The sequence continues at coordinate 56,400 of JAHDHX010000001.1, read as the reverse complement.
CAGATCATCTTGAGGCAACGCGTTGAAGTACCCCCCCTGCGTCACAAACTCAAACCCCTCCTCTTGGTGATAATACGCTTCCGCATCTTCACCGTTAAAAACAAACCCCTCCACCTCAGGCGCCGTCAGGATGGTATACCCATATTTTTTACCGATTTTCTCCGTCGCCGCTTTCAGCTGCCCACGGTAATCACTCGCAAAGTACGTCCCATCATGGTTACACACAAACCCAAACAGCAGCACCTTCCCAGGGCCAAAGACGTCCGCTGGCAAATACCGCATCGACCCCCAGTCAGGCACCAGCCGCAAGTCAGACTGCTCCAGCTCACTAAACCCCCGCACCGACGAGCCATCAAACGTTAGGTTGTCATACCCCCCCAAGAAAAACTCCTTATCATAGTCCAACATATGCAGCTTCCCCTCAATGTCACAAAAGGCCACCGTCACCGCCTTCACCCCCGTTTCAGACTTCAGCGCCTTGATGCAGTCCTTTTCGAGGGTCTTTTTCCCAGCCGCTTGGGCTTCTTTTATCGTCATATTTTTTTGCTGCAACTCAGGGTATGTCAGCTCCAGCAACGGGTTGAGTACATTCATCATGTGAAAAGAAATTCTAAAAAATAAAGAAGAGAGAAGAAAAAAAGAGAAACAACCAACACGCCCCATACCATATGCTTTACATCATATTATTCGAGCCCTATTTTTACTGTAGAAAAAATTTACAACACCCCGCCCCCCACCCAAAACCCCTTTCACCTCCTCCTGTCACTTTTATTATAAATTGCCTAAAAATAAAAACATGAAAAACATACAATCAATTGTCGAATCCCTCGGCTACTCCCCCCGCGAAGCCACCATTTACCTCTCGCTCCTCACCCTGGGCCAGTCCACAGCGGCAGCCGTCGCGCAGCACGCGGGGCTTAACCGCGTCACCACCTACACCATCTTGGAGCGCCTCGTCGGCCAGCGGCTCGTCACCCGCGGCCAGTCCCCACGCTCACGGCTCTACGCCGCGGTTGACCCATCCTCACTCTTGCGTGACACCCAGCAGCGCACCGCCGAGCTCGAATCCATCCTCCCCCTCCTACACCAGCTCTCCGCCCCCGCCCCCAGTCGCCCCACCGTCCAGCAATACGAAGGCCTCCTCGCCGTCCAGCGCGCCTACCAGCTCTCCCTCGACGCCAGCACGGAGATCTGCAACTACGCCAACTCCGCCATCATCCGCGACCACTGGCCGGAGTACGACCACGACTACGTCGCCCAACGCTGCGCTCGGGGCATCTTTCTTCGTTGCATCTCTCCGCGTGACCCCCACGGTCAAGCCGTCCTCGCCGCCGACGCCCAGTTCCACCGCCAGACTCGACTCATCGACCCCCAGCTCTTCAACGCCGACAACGAAGTTATGATCTGGGATCAATCCGTCCTCATCGTCTCCTTCGCCCCCCAGACATTCGCCATCCACATCCAGTCCCCCGCCGTGGCCGACACCCAGCGCCAGATTTTTGAAATGCTCTGGTAAGCACCTCAGTCGCTTCTCACAGGGCAGTTTCTTCTCCCTACCCCACCAACCCCTCAAACCGCTCCACCAGATCATCATCCCCACGAAATTCCCCCCGATACGCAAACGTCACCGTCTCCGCGCGTGACTTCACCCCCCGCGCGCACATGCACGTGTGCACCCCAGTCAGCATCACCGCCACCCCCTTCGGGGACAGGTTCTCCGCGATCGCGTCGGCTATCTGCGTGGTGATCCGCTCTTGGTTTTGCAACCGTCGGGCATAGGTTTCCACTATCCGTGGCAGTTTTGACAACCCCGTTATCTTCTCCCCGGGGATGTACGCCACGTGCGCCCGCCCATAAAATAGCGCCATATGGTGCTCACACGCGCTGTAATACTCTATGTCCTTGACGAGGATCATATCGTCATACCCCTCCGCCGAAAATGTCTTGAGCACATTCGCTGGCTCCACCCCATACCCTCCATACAGGTCACCATAGGCCTTCAGCACCCGCTCAGGCGTCTCCAGCAGCCCTTCCCGCTCGGGGTCATCCCCAATGTATCGGATCAGCGTCTGCACCGCCTTGATCGCCTGTCGTTTCGTTGGTTTTTTGGGAGTCTTCATCACTGGCCAATCTATCCGTCACTTGTCTGCGGTCAACTGGTACCTCCTGTGCTACCTCCTTCAGTTCCCTCAGCGCCGCGTGCACCGCCCCGACGCCCACCACCGCATACCCCTCATCGACTATTTCCGCCCACGGCCCCAGCACAAACTCCCGCTCCCCTATCCGCGGGTGCGGCAGCGTCAGCTCAGGCGTGTTCAGCACCAGCCCCCCATACACCAGCAGATCCAGGTCCAGCGTACGGTCACCCCAGCGCACCGTCCGCACTCGACCCAAATCCCCCTCCACCGCCTGCAACGTCCGCAGCAGTTCCCACGGCGATTGCGTCGTTGCCACCTCCCACACACTGTTGGTGAATTCTTCCAGCGCCACCCCACCCATCGGCGCATTTTTCAGGTTTTTCGCCTGTGCCACCACCCGCACCCCCCGCGCTGCCAGCGCTCGCTCCGCCTGAGCAAAAGTCTCCTCCGCGTCCCCCAGCGAGCTCCCCACCCCGACAAAGATTCGCCCGTCACCCATCACCGCGACAGCTCCCCCGAAAGGTACCCCCGCACCAGCTCCGTCGCCACCCCTGTGTACGCCTCAGGCGTCAGGTTCAGCAATCGGTCTTTGTCTTCTTGGGGGATGGCAAGCCCAGTCACAAACTCCCGCACCTGCTGCAGGTTCAGCGCCTGCCCCCGACTAAATGCCTTCAGTTGATCATACGCATCCGCATGGCCATGGGTGCGCAGGACAGTCTGCACCGCCTCCGTCAGCACCTCAGGCGCCGCCGTCAGGTCCCCCCTCACCCGTTCAGGGCGCAGCTCCAGCTTCCCCAACCCTTTTTTCAGCGACACCAGCCCCAGCCCGAGGTGCCCCCACACTAGTCCATAGTTCCGCTGCAGGGTTGAGTCCGTCAGGTCACGCTGCCATCGTGAGATCGGCAACTGGTCCGCCAGCGTCCGCGCCACCCCACGCGCCAGGGCGCAGTTCCCCTCCGCATTTTCAAAATCTATCGGATTGACCTTGTGCGGCATGGTCGACGACCCCACTTCCCCCGCCTTCAGCTTCTGGCCGAAGTACCCCAAACTCACATACCCCCACACATCCCGACACAGGTCAATGATGATACTTCCCACCAGCGCCAGCTGGTGCAGCACCTGCACGGCGGTGTCATGGGCTTCTATCTGCGTCGTCAGCGGCGCCCACCCCAGCCCTAGCCGTTCCGTGACAAACTCCCGCGACACCCCCACCCAGTCTATCTCAGGCACCGCCACCACGTGCGCGGCATACGTCCCCGTCGCCCCGTTTATCTTCGCCGTCAACGGCAGCCGCTCCAGCTGCCCGACCGCCTCCTCCAGCCGATACACATACACCCCCACTTCTTTCCCGAGCGTCGTCGGTGTGGCGGTTTGCCCGTGCGTACGGCTCAGCATCGGCACATCCGCCCACTCCTCTGCCAGTGTCCGCAGATCATCTATCACATCCCGCAGCTGCGTGGCTATCTCCCCGCGCCCCGCTTGCAGCATCAACCCATACGCCGTGTTGTTTATGTCCTCCGACGTGCACCCCCAGTGTATCCAGCTCCAGAGGTTCTCAGGCACATACCCCCGCAAGAAGTACTCCACCGCCTTCACATCATGGTTCGTCGTCCGCTCTATTTCTTTGATCCCCTCATAATCTTCCTCCGTAAAGTTCTCCAGCAACCGCCGCAACCCCGCCTCTGCCCGCAGGTCAGGCACCTTCGGGCACGCTGGCACGACGGCTTGCAGCATCCACAGCCATTCTATTTCCACCCGCACCCGCTGTCGCATCAACCCAAATTCAGAAAACACCGCCGCATACGGCGTCACACGAGCCGCATAGCGACCATCCAGAGGGGAAAGAGCAGGCATGAAAGACAACAGCAAGGAAACAAAGAAATCATCCTCAGCCTAGCCACAAGCCGCCCCCCACACCACTCAAAACCGACGGAACCCAACCGCCAACCCACTTAGGCCCAGCAACCACATCGTCAGCACCCCCCAGCCCCACACCTGCAAGATTCCCGCCGCCACCCCCACCGTCAGCAGCCCCAGCAACCCCGCCACCGCCTCCCCTGCAGTGTAAAAATACAACTTTTCCTCCCCCACCACCTCCTCCCCCAGATCGTGTATCCGCGCACTAAACGAAACATTAAAAGCCGGCCCCAGCACCCCCGCCAACACATACGCCGCCCCCACATACCACCCATACGGCAACAGCCCGATCAGCGCACGCCCCGCAAAATCAAGCCCCCGCAGCCACCAGCCATATCGACGCAGCACCCTCCTCGCCCCCAGACGATCACTCAGCTTCCCCGCCCACAGCGACACTCCCGTTTCGACGAGTGCCGACAACGCCACCACCGCCCCCATCACCACGAAGTCCCCGCCCAAAGCCCACACCGTCAGCAACGGAAACACTACATAAAACACCACCCCATATATCCCACTCACCAGCACCCCCCAGCGATACGGCGCCCGCCACATCATCCACAAGCTATATTGCCAGTGCCGCCCCAGCTGAAATAACGGCAACTCCAGCCGCGGCAACCACGCTATCGCCACCGTCGCCACCGCCATAAACCCCGCCCCCACCCCCAGCGCATACCCGTCCAAGTTTCGCGCCAGCAACCACCCCGTCAGCACAGGCCCCAGCAGGTTCCCCCCCACCGCAAATATCTGCAATATCGCCTGATACCTTCCCCGCTCGGCCGTCGGCGCGATAAACTCAAAACTATAGAGATACAACGGCCAATACGCCCCCCACGTCATAAACTGCGCCACAAAGCTCACCCCCAGCACCCAGCGTGACTCCAGCCACGACTCTTGGCTCAGCAACACCAGCATCAGCGTCGACAACCCCATCCCCACCCCCAACCCTACCCGATAGTCACGCAACCGCGTCAACCCCCACACCAGCCACGGCATCGTCAGGGTGTACCCCACATACAAAGCAAAAACCAACCAGAGCGTCCCCACCGCATCCAGCCCATACGCCCGCCCCATAATGATCGGAAAAAACACCCCCATCACCCCCCACCCCAGACTTTCACTCAGCTTATGCACCAGCAAAGCTCGGGTAGCAGTCGTCTGTGGCAATTCCCATTTCATCCCCCGCACCATAGCCCGCCCACGTCACCACGCGAATTCATTTCCACGCCGCCCTTATCATAAAAATTCCTAAAACAAACAATACAGATCCAAAAAAACGAAAAATAAAATTCACTGACTTACTCTGTACGAAGTGTCTTCTCCCTAAAGAAAAAAGTCCTCCCATTGCCAAAAAACCCATTACCCAAGCAAATTGATACAGAATAAGAAAAACCCACTCCCCACCATTAAATAATTCCCCCAACGCCAATGCCTGGGGTAAAAATACAATCAACCATGACCACCACAGACTCCCGTTGAGCAAAGTCGCTATCACGATTTGACCATCAGTAATTAAGTCAAAATTCTGTGATATTTGTTTTTTTCTTGCCACTTTTTGACCCAAAAACAACAGATAAAAACCTCCTAGAAAAGTTAGCAATCTGTACGATTTTTCAGGAATTTCTTCCAAATAATGGAGAATTCCCAAAAAAGCACTTGCTACTACTATTCCCACCACTCCTACCGCAAGGAACGGAACTCTCATGGCAGAAAAGTACCCCTTATCCAAAATTCTCACACACATCAATGCTAATAATGGACCAGGGATTGCTCCATTCACAAACCCAACCCCAATCGCTATGCTTATAATCTCAAACGCGTCAGACCAGAGATTTATGCTCATTTGCATGATTTTACAAACGAAAAATTAAAAATCAATTTCCCCTCTCACATTTCTTTTCAAACTCTGTATTATTTTCTGATACCACATATTTTCCCTTTCCTCAGGCCCAAACAACCCTTTGCACAGACAATCTTCCCCCAAACTGTCCCACCGTGGTTCGCTGCGCGAGTCCACCGCCCCCCTCCCAATCTCACTAAAAATCACTCAGCGCCCCCCACCCGCCTTATCAATGATAACAGTAAGAAAATCGGGGATCTAAAAATGAACCAACCAGTATAACGAGAAAGAACAAGAGCGAATGCGAAAGGGCGCGTAGATGCAGCGTAGCGGAATCAAGCCCCCTGAGGCATTCAAGATGCCTGAATGCAGATGCAGACATCCGAGGTGATCGCGCCACCTGACTCATCGCTCAGCGATTGCCGAGGAAGGAGGAGCGGTGATAGAGCCAGTCGGGAGCGGCGAGCGACCCACGGCGAAATCACCCAGCGACGAAGCAGCGCGCACTTTGGGGCGATCAAGCCCCAAAAAGCCGCAGCATAGTGATCCAGCTGCGACAGCGAACCACGGTTCGCTGTAAGTGGACTTTCCCCACCCCCCAGCAGCCCACCCCCACAGTACCCCAAAATAAGCAAAATCATAAACAACAGCCCTCAGCCCATGCCCCCCATCACCCCCCTACTCTTCCCCCACTGGCGGCGAGCTCAAGGGCGTTGTTTCCAGCGGCGGCGACTCCTGCGGGAAGTCATATTGATCCATATCGTCATATTCCACCGTAATTTCAAGCTGATCGATAATATTGGGCAAGGTTCTCGCCCAAAAGGGCTGAATGTTAATCTCAGTGACATCTTCTATCTCGTCTAGGTTGACAAGGCGGCTCCGAGCCTCCTCAGGGGTCAGCCCCACCAGTTCTTGTTTCAGCTGCTGCCGCCAGCGATGGGCCGATTCCGTCTGCGAGTCTAGATCCAGAGTCTGCGCCCCCACCATAGAGATCGACAACTTCAACCACTTATCAGAATCAAACGCCGCCGATTCCAGCACTCGGTAATCAATCGCATCCGCATCCAGGGCCAACAGCTTGTTTTTCTCTGGCGTCGATTCCCGCAGCTTGTCCGCCATCACACGGACAATTTCCGCCTTGTCAAACAGCACCCCAAACACCTTCACCGTCCCCTCCACACGGAACCCATTCGTCTCCGTGTTCAGGAGTTCTTCGGGGATGTTCACCTCCACCAGCTCCTTTTTGATCAGCCGCGGATCATCCAAAAACATCAGATCAAGGTCACTCGTCGTCGCCCGTTCACGAATGTTCGCCTTCAACCCCTCCAACCCACGGATGCCAAATGTTTCTAAAAAGCTCTCAGGCGCCTTATCTAGATCCGCCTGCTGGATGAACCGCTTCTCCAGCTGATCCCCCTGCACAAAGGGCCCTTGGTCAGCCCGCGCATAGTACAGCGTCCGCATATCCTCCGACAACGCTGGAAAAAATAGCTTCGTGTCAGGCTCGAGGTTCCCCCGCTTCCCGATCACTTTTCCGTCTGCGTCATACGCATCCGCTATCACATCCACCACGATGGCCCCAGGCGCCTCCGTCGTCGCCCCGGGCACCGTCACCGTCTCTGCAAAGCGAAACACCTCCCCCGTGTCAGCCTGCAACCGCGAAGGCACAAAAGATTTCGGGCGAGTCGTTTCGTTATACAGCGTCACCTTTCCCACCGCGTTGAATATATCATACTCACTCCTCGTCGAGGCATAGATCTCACTCCCGCTGATCTGCGACTGAACGTAATACCCAGGGATCTGCGGCAGCAGATCTTCACTACTCGGCACCCGCGACTCAGGGAAAGCCACAATAAAATTCTGCGTGATCGGCGCCGCCGACAGCGTCGGTTTCACCGTGATGGTCGCCTGCGGCACTATAAACAAGATAATCAGCACCAACGTGCTAATGAGGCCCAGCAAACCGAAGAAAACCAACCCACGGATCGATTTCGGTGGCGGCGCGTCGGTGATCGGCTGGCTAGAGAAAAGCGCCGTCGCCAGGGAAGGTGCTTCTGCCTCCGCAGGATCGATGTTCGCAGGGTGCTCCCCTTCCGCAGGGGGAGTGTCACGGGCAGGTCGGGCAGATGATGCCAACGCACTGTGCGGCACCGCCAGCTGCACCCCGAGGTAATCAGGCAACGTTTGCACAGGGAGTTCCGCATCAGCCCCTTTCAGACGAGTATCATAAGGAATAGACTGCGTTTTCAGGATCTGATGTATCAACAAACGGCTCGTAATGCACAGCAACTCCTTCCCCTCCTCATCCGCCTTCGTTTTCAGCAGTTTCAGAAATTTCAGATCAGAGTATTGCCCTCCATTACGCGGGAAAAGAAAGATCAACCGCTTCGCCTCAGGGTCTTCCATCGCACGGAAAATCTGCAGATAAGTGTCAGCAGGACGAAGGCGAAGCACCAAAGTAGACATACGCAATACGGAAAACGACAAAGCAAAATCGTCGATGATAATACGGAAGTCTCGATAGTTTGTCGTGGGGAATGACTGATTTTTATCCCGAAAGATCATGCTTCAGCCATCCGCCGCAACGCCCCGCCCCTCACCGAAAAAGCTTGCCACCCTCGTGTGCAGCACATACAGTGACGCTGAAATTTGTTTTTTCAACTCCTTCAAACACATGAAAAAAGCTCTACTAGTCCTCTCCCTCGGGGTAATGATGGTGACGGTTTCTGCCTGCACAGGCGGCAAAAAGAAAACCGAATACACCCCTGAGAAAGCTGTCGAGACCCAAGCTCCAGCCGCAGAAAACACCGCCCCAGCGGTAGCCGAAAAGCCAGCTGAAAAACCAGTCGAAGAAGAAGTCGTCAAACAGCCCACCATTAAAATGGCCCGCGCCTCACACATTTTGATCGGCTACCAAGGCGCCACCATGGCCAAACCTGACCTGCCCTACACCGACCAAGCCGCCGCCAAAGCCAAAGCCGAAGAAATCTTGGCCGAGCTGCAAGCCGCCCCCGCAGCCGAGCTCGTCGGTATGTTCGCAGAAAAAGCCAAAGAGTTCTCCACTGGCCCGAGCGCTGTTCGCGGTGGTGACCTCGGGGTCTTCCCCGCTGGCCGCATGGTCAAGCCATTTGACGAAGCTGTCTTCGCCACCGACGCCGAAACCCTCGTGCCCGAGCTCGTCGAAACGCCCTTTGGTTATCACATCATCTATGTCGCTGGGTTTCAAGAAGTGAAACGATAAGTCAGAGAAGAATTTTATAAAAAAAGCTCCTGACAATCGTCAGGAGCTTTTTCGTTTCGGGCCATGAAGTTAGCCCGCAAACCAACACTATTTACCACTTAAAAATGCCAGAAAACGTCCACCCACCCGCATCCGACAGCGACCACCACGGGGCCATGCCCCCGACCGTGCTGGCGCAGCTGGGCGAATACCGAGCCAGCGTTAATCTCCTCGACAACGCCATCTTAAGCCTCATGGCCGAACGCATCCGCGTGGTCAAAAACATCTCCGCCCTCAAGCGAGAACACCACCTCCCCTTTCTCGACCGCAAGCGCTGGGCTGCGCTCATGCGCAACCGCATGACCAAAGGCCAAGAGCTCGGCATAGACCCAAACTTCATCCGCGTCATGTACCAGCACATCCACGACCACGGCGAAACCGTCGCCCAGAGCCACCTCGGCGACATCCAGTTTCCCCCTTCATCCTAAATCTCCCCCCTCATGAAAAAACGTATCAGCATTATCGGGTTTGGACGGTTCGGGCAAGTGCTCTACCAGCTCCTCGGGGCCGATTTCTCCGTGCGAGTCTTTGACCCTCTCGTCACCCAATGGGCCGATTTTCCCTTCCGCAAAGGCGACCACGGGACCGAGCAACTGGAAGAAATTTACGAATCCAAAGTGATATTCCTCTGCCTCCCGATCGAACATTTCGAGGTGTTTATCCGCAACCATCAGCCGTTCTTTCGGCCAGACCACCTGCTGGTTGACGTCCTGTCAGTCAAACGCCACCCCAGAGACATCTGTGACCAGCTGCTATCCGACACAGACGTCCACATCATGCTCACCCACCCCCTCTTTGGCCCTGACAGCGCCGCCGAAGGGTTCACAGGGTTACCACTCGTGATAGACCAATACCGCGCCACCGACGCCCAGCTCACCGAATGGGTCGACATTTTCACCCAGCGGGGGCTCGACGTGCAGGTCATGACCAGCGACCAGCACGACGCCCTCGCCGCCAAGTCGCAGGGCGTCGTGCACCTCGTCGGAAGGATCTTGGATTTAATCGACATCCAACCCTCCTCCATCGACACCCTCGGCGCCCAGCAGCTCCTCGCCGTGCGTGAGCAAACCTGCCACGACTCATGGCAGCTGTTTGCCAACCTGCAAAACTTCAACCCTTACACACGACAAATGCGCGTCGAGTTTGGGGAAGCCTACGACCAAATCTTCCAAGCCCTCATCCCCCCGCAAAAACAGGCCGGCCAGCTGATCTTCGGCATTCAGGGCGGCGAAGGCTCCTTCAACCAAATGGCCCTGCAAGAGTACGTCGCCAGTCGGTCTATCCCCGCCTACAGCACCCAGTACCTCTACACCACCCAGCGAGTCTTGCAAGAGTTACACCGGGGTGATATCGACCGCGGCATTTTCGCCATCCAAAACTCCATCGGCGGCATGGTGCAGGAATCAATCGAAGCCATGGCCGCCCATAAATTTCGGATCGTCGACCAGTTCCAAGTCATGATCCGCCACCATTTGATGAAACGACCAGACGTCGCCTGGGAAGATATTACTGCCATTATGGCCCACCCACAGGTGTTTAAGCAGTGTCAGGACAATTTAGCCATCAAGTACCCCGAGCACGAGCTCCAGAGCGGTGAGGGCGAGCTCATCGACACGGCCGAGTGCGCACGCGCCCTGGCCGAGGGGCGCCTGCCACAGACGGTAGCCATCTTGGGCCCGGGCCTCCTGTGTCAGCTTCACGGCCTACAGATCGTCGAAGAAAACCTGCAAGACAACACCGCCAACTGGACGTCCTTCCTCTGTGTGGCGAGACCACAGATAAACCGACCCAGCAAGTATAACTGACAGCTAGTCAGTGGTGGACAAGTTCAAGATGTGTAGAGTAAGGAGTGAAAATAACCCACATCACACATGGCACGGCAAACAGGCATCGGCTGGTGGCGCTGGCTCGGCATCTTGCTCGGGGTGACGTGCCTGGGGGTCGCTGGGTGGTTTTGGGTGGACGAGTGGCCAGACAGCACGCAAGAAGTCGCCTTCCCGCAGATCTGGCAGTCCGCCACTCAGGAGGTCGAGAAGCAACGCCGTGAGTTCGCCTACGACCCAAAAGTCATAGACACCCGCAAAGCCCAAGCGCGGATAGTCCTGCGCGCGACCGCCCCGGGCGAGATCCGCCCACTGATAGAGCAAGAAATCGGCACCCTCGGGGGGGAGGTCGTCGCGCTAGAGTCAAAACTGACCGATGAGCGACGCCGAGCCGTCCACCTCGAGGCCCTCGTGCCCGAAGTCGAGATCGGCAACCTCGTGCTCAACCTCGGCAAAGTCGCCGAACTCGAGCAAGAACAAGTCATCCGACCACAGACCCTCCCCGCACGGCCAGACGTGTCCTACCGCATCGAGTCACTCAGTCGGTACCAGCAACAGCTCGAAACCCTCATGGAAGCGACCGACAAGGTCGCCGATAAAAAAGCCCTCCTTAGAGAGATCACCGAAGTCCAGACCGAGATCGAAGCCCTCCAAGCCGAGATCAGCACCGACCAGTCACTGACAGGCCTCGCCCAAGTGTCAGTCACCGTCCGTCCGCTGAATGAGGCCTCACGGGGAGGCACCCAAACCCAACTCCAACAAAACTGGGACCGAGCCAAAGGCATCGGGCTGCGGGTACTGGGGGCCAGCCCCCTGTGGGGGCCCGTGGTGCTGGTGCTCTCCGTCCTCCTGTGGCTCACACGGCGGCGCCAGCGTGACCCACACACCCCAGACAGCCTGCACTACCTGCTCGAAGCCCACGCCGTGCTAGAAAAACTCAAAGCCAAAGACCGCCCCACCATCAAAGAAATCGACCAAGCCCCCGACAACGCCCAGTGGGAAGGCGCCATCGACGGCCAGACAGGCTGGCGACTGGTCAAACACTCCCCCACCAGCTACGACACCATCACCTACCCCTTGCTGAAAGCAAGTACCCCCAAAAAACCTAAAAAGAAGCAGTCATGACCGAAGCGCAGGTACGAGCCATGATGACCACTGGGCGTTTACCCCAGCGCCTACTGCTGAGTGGTGGTGACGGGCTCACCCTCGCGCTCGAGCTCGCCGCAGGGCTGCAAGACGTTCCCCCCCAAGCCATAGAACGAAACCTCGACACGCTCATCCTGCGTGACCAGGGCAAATCCCTGAAAATAGACCACAGCGACGCCGCCGTGCGCGACGGCCAGGGCGAATACGAATCCGTCAGGGGGGTCATGCGCTGGTGCCACCAGTCGCGGGGCGATTCGCCGTGGCGGATAGTGATCATCGAGCACATAGAGCGCGCCACCAGAGAAGCCCCCCACGCCCTGCTCAAACTCCTCGAAGAACCCCCAGCAGGCGTACGGTTCATCCTCACCACCGCCAACCACCACCAGCTCCTCGACACTATCCTCTCCCGAGTGCAGGTCATAGTCCTCCCCACATTGGATTTCACCGTTGCCCCCGACAGCAGCGCACGCGCTTTGCTGGGTGAAGCGTCACTCGTGGGCCAATTTCGACAGATCGAAGCCCTGCACAAGGCCGCCAAGAAAAGCGAAGACGGACGAGGGCTTGTACGCACCTATGCACGCGAGCTCGTCGAGCTCTGCCGCACCCCCAGTCAACGCCAGTGGCTCGACCTCGCGCTCGACACCTACCAAAGGCTCGAACGCAACGCCAATATGCGCGCAACGCTGGAGCGATTCGTGCTTAAAAGGGCCCAGAAACAGTCTTAGGGAGTGTCCACAAATTGGTTTGAGAAGAAAAAAGAGAGATTTTTGAGCGAAAAATGGGCGCGTATTTGCAGCCTTGATGGATCAAGGCAAAAATACGCAACCATTTTGCAGCCAAAAAGATCCTTTTTTCACTCAAACCCCTCCTCATACTTCAAAATCAATCTACTTTTTCCAATTTGTGAACACTCCCTAAAACGCCCCTACAAACTCTTTTAGTTTTTCAAGCGGGTCAGTCGCCTTCACCACCGCCGTCGCGACCAGGAACCCCCTCGCCCCCAGCTCCAGCGACACTTCCACGTCCTCCACACGGCTCACCCCCGCCCCCACCAGCAGGGGGATCCCCCCTGCCAGCCGCACCGACTCCGCAATCGACTCTGGCTTGGCCGAAGCCACCGACGCCCCCGTCGACCCGATCAGCTCTGGCGGCTCATACGCGATCATCGACGGCTTCAGTGCCGCCAACTGTTCGACTTCCGCTGGGCTCTCCGCACAGACAATCGTCAGCAAGCCTTCCGCTTCCGCTTGGCGGACAGTTTCCGCTATCACCGCAGGGTTCATCCGCCGTTCAGAGTGGTTGAGCAGCGTCCCCCTCGCGCCCACCGCCGCCAGCTTGGGCAGCACCACGTGGCCAGTGTGCTTCCCCCACCCCAGCGGGTCAGCGTGCTGCGACAGCACGGGCGTTTCATATTGCGCCGCTAGCATCGCGACGTCCAGCACCGACCCCGCCACCATTATTTCCGCCCCTGTTTCGGCTTGCGCAGCGTCATGCGCCGCCATTAGTCTGTGCAGCGCCTCCCCCGTCGTCAGTTCATAGTTTTTTAGGTTCGTCACCCACAGTGGGCCTCCAGTCAGGGCAGTCATGAGCTTTAACAGTAAAAAATCACCCCCAGCATACCCAATCATCCCCCCATTACACAAGCACACTTTTGCCTTGAGTCACCGCCCCAAACCCCGTATAATGCAATGATCTAAGCCTCCCTTCCCTATGCTGCTCCTCACCTCCGCCAGCTTCCCGCGGTATGGCCTCGAGCGCTTTTTTCAGTTCGCACAGGAGGCTGGTTACCAAGGCGTCGAGATCAGCCTCAACGCCAACTTCGACACCCAAGACCCCAGCTACCTTCAGTCGTTGCAGGACAAATACCAAGTCCAGATCAAAGCCTTCAGTCTCGGCACCGACCACCCCGAGTCCCTCCTCAAACCGTTCCAGACCACCGTGCGCGAGTTCCCGGGCACCATGCTCAATCTGTACCCCCCCGAAGTCTTTGCCTTTCGTTACCGACAGTGGCTCACGGGGCTCATCCCCAAACTCTGCCAGAAGTACAGCCTCCACGCCAACCGCATCAACGGCGAGTTCAAGCTCCTCTTCGGCCTCATCCCCCTCCAGACCCAGTCTTCACTCGCCGCCCTGCGGGCCAGTGGCCACGTCGCCCTCGACACCAGCGCCCTGTGGCAGCGCCAGCAAGACCTCCTGCAGGCCCAGCAGTTCTTGGGCAAGCGTCTGCGCCACGTCTACCTGTCCAACGTCCTCAACGACACCACCTACAGCCGCCCCGACCAAGGCATCCTCCCCCTGTCAGAATTCTTGCAACGGCTCCACGCCAAAGGCTACCCACACCACATCACGCTCAAGATTTCCCCGCAGCAGCTCCAGCAAGGCCAAGAAGAACAAATGCGCAAAATTTTGGTCGAGTCCCGCGAATTTTACGAGACCCACTTTGCCGCACCTACTCAAAAATAGTAGCCTGCTCGCAAATGCAACTGGTCATCAACACTATCATCAGCCCACACTTCGTGGCCCTACTTGACGACCGTGGAGGAATGACCGCCAGCACTAGCTGGGAGACCCCCCGACAAGACGGCCAGCAGCTCGCCGACTTCATCACCCAGCAGCGTCTCCACGACCACTCACTCTCCACCGTCAGCATCTGCACTGGCCCAGGAGGGTTTTCCAGCACCCGGGTTGGCCTGCTCACAGCCCAAGCCCTCGCCAGCCATCACGCCTGCCCACTCCAAACCACTACGGCCCAGCACTGGATTTCCGCCTACGCAAAACAGCAGCACCCCCAGTGCCCCTACTTCACCCTCGCTTCGTTCTCTGGCAAATGCTTCCTCGGCGGGCACCCCACACACCCCGACGCCCAGCCACTGGCGCTATGTGACCTACCTACACTCATCGGCCCCACGCCCACTTGGGTCGGGCTCCTTCCCCCCAGTGCTCAAAGTGACCTGACCCAACTCACGACCGCCAAACTCCACCTCCACCCCACCCCGCTCGAAATCCCATCCGCCGCCCAGCACCTCGCCCAGACCAGCCAGCCACAGCCAGCCGACACCCCACCCAGCGCCTACTACGTCTACCCCGCGGTCCAGAGCTAAAGAGGCACAATCACACACTTCACTCTCCCCCGTACCACCTTCAAAAAATTTTTAGTCCCGCTACAGCGCCACCACCTTGATCGGGCTGGTCGTCACCTCCGTCGTGTTTCTATACTTCACCCGCACCGCGATTTCCGTATTGCCCGTTACCGTCCGTTGCACCTTCCAGATCATATTGTCCGTCGGCGCCGTTGACCGCTGGCTCAGCACCATCTGCCCCCCCTGCTGCACGACCAGGTCCACCCACTCCACAGTTGACGCTTGGGGTATCACCGACGTCACCAACACATACTCCCCTGCGTCCCGCACACTGGCTATCCGCGGCGCAGCTTGCACCAGTGACGTCTCCGCCTGCAGCGTCGTGCTGGTTGGTGCCCCCTGCACGTTGATGTTCCGCGTGATCGTCACCTTTTCCCCGTCTTTATATTGCACCACCGCCCGTAGTGTCTGCTGCCCGCTCGCCCCCCCGACCGTCAGCGGCCAGCTCCACGGCTGTCGGTAATCCGTCCCCAGCGACACTCCCCCCAGGTCAAACGCCACCGAAGTAATATCGTGCTGATTATCCACCACCCCCAGCGTGATGCTCGTCCCCACCGTTACTTGCTGGTTGTTGGCGGGGCTCTGCCACTGGGGTGACTTCGCCGCCGCTACTGGTTTGGCGGGCTCCGTGGGCGTAGTCACTGGTGGTGGCGTCACCACCTCTCCCCCCAGCTTCAGGGTAACTTTAGCCTCATCTGTCGACCCATCGCTATACTTCACCCTCGCCGTCAGCGTCACCTGCGGCAAGTCACGCATCTGCCGTGGCACCCGCAGCTGCTTGGACCAGTCCGCCCGCACCACACGGTGCAGCAGCTCACCGTTGAGTAGGTACTCCACATTGATCGGCCGCTTTCCGCTCGGCACCCGCACCTGCGCACGAAATCCCTCCCCCACTCGCGCCCCATCCACGGGCGTCAGCAAGCCAAACTTCACCCCATTGTTGGTTGGTGCCACTGGTGTTGGGCTTACCCCTGTGGTGGTTGGTGCAGGGTCTGGCTGCTGATAAATGTTATCAATCTGCGCTCGCTGCGCAGCCTCACGTTCCGCTTTCGCTGCCTGCGCTTCGGCCGCGTCTTGGGCTTCATACAGTTCATCCAGCTTAATTTTATCTTCCGCCAACCGCTCTCGACGCTCCGCCAATTTCCGTTCGATTTCTGCTTTATCGCCCGCACTTTGCCCCAGGCTCACCCCCAAGCTATGCACCCAGTGCGGGTGCCCCGCCAACCATTTTTGCACGGGGTTTTCCCAGTTTGGTTTTTCAGGCTGCAGTGAGGTCAAGCTCAAGATTTGCCGATATTGTCGGTCTTCTTCGGGGGTTTCCTCTGTCGGGGGCAAACCCGTCAGCACGTCCACCAGCACCGACTTCAGGCTCTCATCATACTCCGTCGGCGTGTTATAGCTTGCAAAGTACCCCTCGGTCACCAGCCCCGACGGCGTGTTCTCATTCGCCAGCTTCCCCGAAAATTTATTCACCCGCCGCACCTCCAGCAGCTTCGGCTCGTTGTACCCCTTCTCAGGGTCCGCCCCCTGCTCCACCAGCACAGCGTGCGCTTCGGCCATGAATTCCTGCCAGATCGGCGCCGCCACCGTCATCCCCGTGGCCCCGGGTTTCATGGCTGACCCGTTGTTGTTTCCCACCCACACCCCCGCCACTAGGTGTGGCGTGAACCCCACCGTCCACGAGTCCCCAGGTGCCAGAATCGTCTCGTCTGGGCTACTCGCTGGGTAAGCAGGGTTGGGCAGTTGTCGGTTTGACGTCCCTGTCTTGGCGGCGTTGTTGTAGCCATCCAGCTGCAGATATTTATTCCAGTCAAACCCATTCGTCGTCGGCCGCGTTGACTCATCAGTCAGGATGTTCCGCACCAGCGCGGCCGTCTCAGGGTCTATCCCCTTCATTTTACGATCATCAGCGTCATCAAACCGCTCCAGCGTCTTCCCCTCGCTGTTTCGCACCTCAAGGATGGCTAACGGCTCAAAGTACGCCCCGTCCCCCGCAAAGGCCGTAAAGGCATTAATGTGACTCAGCGGCTCCACCTCCGCCACCCCTATCCCCACCGCCACCCCAAGGTCATACGGCGTCCCCCCCATTTTGATCCCCAGCTTATCCGCAAAATCAATCACATTCTTCACCCCCGCCAGATACGCCATCTTCACCGCAGGGATGTTCAGGCTCGCGTTCAGCGCCCGCCGCACCGACACCGGCCCCGAGAACTTTCCATCAAAGTTTTGCGGTGTATAATTCCCCCCAAAGTCTGTTTCCACGTCAAACACCACCGTCGACGGCGCATACCCCTGCTCAAAAGCCGCCGCATACACCATCGGCTTAAAGCTCGACCCAGGCTGCCGCGAACGCGTCAAGACGTCCACTTGGCCTTTGTTTTCCTCATCGAAATAATCCCGCCCCCCCACATAGGCCAAGATTTCCCCGTTGTCAGGGTTAATCCCCACCAGGGCGGCGTTAGTCGCATCATATTTACTGGCATAGTCGGCCGTGCGCTCACTCACCGTGTCTTCCGCAACGGTCTGCACCGCTGGGTCGAGCGTGGTGTAGATCTGCAAACCACCATTTTTCAAAAACTCTTTCCCATAGCGATCTTCGATCAATTGTTGGACATAAAACACAAAGTGCGGCGCGCGTATATCCGTAATATTCGGCTGGAATTCCAGCGCCGCCGCTTCCGCCACCGCTGCCGCCTGCTCCTCTTCAGTGATCATCCCCAGCGTCGCCATCCGCCGCAGCACGAGGTCTTTCCGCCCCAGCTTTTCCGCTTCGGGGTCACCCATCAGCGCGTCAATGTTGTTTCCATACGGGGAAAAGTACGTCGGACGATTAATCAAACTGGCTAAGATACTCGCCTCCGCCACCGTGATGTCCTTGGCTGATTTACTAAAAAACGCCTGCGCGGCCGCCTCCACCCCATACGCATTCGAACCATAAAAGACCTTATTCAGGTACATTTCCAAGATTTGGTCTTTGGTGTAAGCCGCCTCGACTTTCACCGACAGCAGGATTTCTTTCAGCTTCCGCGTCAGCGTCCGTTCGGAGGAAAGAAAGGTATTTTTGACCAGTTGCTGGGTGATCGTCGACCCTCCCCGCGCCGACCCAATCCCGAAAAATCGGTTCGCCACCGCTTTCACTATCCCCCCAATGTCAAACCCCCAGTGACTGTAAAATTGATCATCTTCGATCGCCAGCGTTGCGTTCACCACCGCTGGTGAAATATCACTCAACGGCACATAGCTGCGGTTTTCATCCCCGTGTATCACATACAAAATATGCTCTTCAGGGTTCGCCCCCTCCGCCAGCGCCCCCCGATCATAGATCACCGTCGACTCAGAGAAGTCCAACTCCGCTGCCCCCGCCACCGAAGGCAGCCATAAGACCGCATACGCCACCAGCAAGACCAGCACCCCCACCCCAGCACAGCACCCCCACCAGAGGAGTTTTTTCCACCACGGTCGCTGGGGTTTGTCGACGGGGGCAGGTAGTCGGTCAAACCCACCTCCGCCACTCGGGCGCAGCCCTCGCAGCACCGCCCCCAGCCCCGCCCAGCGGTCACCCAACCATTGCTTGAGCCTCGCCCCCCGACTGACGGGTGATTGGCGTCGTCGCCGTCGGTATCGGTGCACCCGCATCAAGGGGAAGGGAAAAGAAGCATGAGAGCGACAATCACGCAACGCTGTCAGTCACCTGCACGCACAGGGCCCAGCGCACGAAAACCATTGTCAGAATAACCGACGAAAAAATCGTCCCTCGGTCACTCGCATTCCCCTCCGTTGTAACATATCATCCCCACCGTGCCAAGGCCCATCCGTCCCCCATCTTCAGACGGCCACGCCCACTTCATTTCGTTGCCCACCACCATGCAGATCGCCCCCTCCATTCTCAACGCCCACTTCGGCCACCTCCAGCTCGAGATCAACTCTCTCGCCGACGCCGACCGCCTCCATCTTGACATCATGGACGGCCACT
Organism: Candidatus Altimarinota bacterium; assembly: GCA_020631075.1. Lineage (GTDB taxonomy): Bacteria > Patescibacteriota > Gracilibacteria > UBA4473 > UBA4473 > JAHDHX01. The sequence goes on along the minus strand of JAHDHX010000001.1, from coordinate 37,146 downwards.
ACGTCCCCGCCCTCACCTTCGGGCCCGACCTCTTCACCCAGATCGAAGTCCCCCTCCCCCACGAAGTCCACCTCATGGTGCAACACCCAGAAAATTTTGTCCCCCAATGGATAAAAACAGGTGCCCACACCATCACCTTTCACATCGAAGCCACTGGCCTCACCAGCGCGCTCAACCTCCTCAAATTCATCAAAGCGCAAGGCATACGGGCTGGCATCTCTATCGACGGCTACACCTCACCCGCCTATCTCACTGACGAAGTCCTCAACCTCGCCGACCAGGTGCTCATCATGTCTGTGAAAGCAGGCCTCGGCGGTCAGGCCTTCCTCCCGCAGAGCCTCGTGAAATGTAAAATGCTGCGCGAGCGCGGCTACACAGGCGAGATTGAGTTTGATGGCGGCGTGAAACCAGAGCAGATCCCGCTCATTGCCAAGGCTGGCGGTGACATCTGCGTCGTTGGCTCCTTTTTGATGAATTTCCCCGCTGACCAACGCTCACAAACCATCGCCAAACTCCAATCACTCGACCAATCTTCTGCCTAATTTTGCCCCTATTTCCCATCACCATGACTCCCCTCACCCCCGACCCCAAATCCTTCCTGCTGCTCACCGCCCACCCCAAGCGGGCAGGTTCGCTCTGCTACGCCGCGGCCGACGCCCTACGGGCCAACGCCGAAGCCAAAGGCTACACCGTCACCCACTTCGAAGCCTTTGATTTTCCTTTAGTCGGCGACATCGCCACCGACGGCTTCCCGCCTGAGTTTGACCCCGTCGCCCAAGCCATCAGCCAGGCCGACACCATTGCCCTCTGTTGCCCCATGTGGAACTACTCTGTCCCCGGTGCATTCAAAAACCTCCTCGACGGCAGCATCCAAGCCAAAAAACACTTCCGCTTCAAAAGCCTCACCCTCCCACTGTTGGGCAAACTCGGCGTGCCAGTCGGGTTTCTCCGCACCCGACGGGTCATCACCGTCTGGACAGCCGACGGCCCCCGCTACTTCTACCGTCTCCTCTGGTGGCAGCAGCTCCTCACCAAACAAATCTTTGGTCTCTTCACCTTCGCTGGGGTCAGCTGGCGCGCCTTCCTCACCTACGCCCTGGGCAATGTACGCCAGAGCACCCTCCCCGAACGTGAAACGTGGCTCAGTCGGCTTCGCCAGCTGGATTTCTAAAAGCTCTCCCCCATGTTTACTGGCATCATCGAAGCCATCGGCACCGTGACCGACATCACCGTCGCCCCCCAAAAGCCGCCGAGCGACCACCCAGTCACCGACAATCCCGCACAATACTGGCTCTACACCGTCACCCACCCATGGGGGGACACCCTGACACTGGGCGAGTCAATTGCCCTTTCGGGGATGTGCACCACCGTGGTGCAGCACACCGCCCAGACCTTCACTGTCGAGGTCATGGCCCAGTCACGCCAACTGACAACCTTTGGCAGCCTCACTGCAGGCACGACCGTAAACCTTGAACGCTCCGCCCAGATCGGCCAACGCAACAGCGGCCACATGGTGCTCGGCCACGTGGACGGCCTCAGCCCCATCCTTGACCGCCGCCAACAGGCCGACCACTGGGTGCTACGAGTCGACCTCCCCCCAGAGCGACAACCCAACCTCATTGATAAAGGCTCCATCACCCTCGACGGCATCGCCCTCACCGTTTCGACCCTCGGGCCCGACTGGTTTGAAGTCTCCATTATTCACCACACATGGACACACACCACCCTGCACCAGCGACAGATAGGCGACTCTCTCAACATCGAATATGACCTCTACGGCAAATACATCCTCCGTGCACACAGCCTGGCTTGACCACGCCGCTCGCCTCGCCCAGCACGTTGACCCTCACGCCACCCGCCCCAACCCACGAGTCGGTTGCGTAGTAGTCAGAGACGGCCACCTCATCGCCCAAGGCGCTCACACGCACGTCGGCGGCCCCCACGCCGAAGCCGTCGCCCTGCACGGTCTCACCCCCAGCGACGTCCAGACAGCCACCGTTTACATCACTCTTGAACCCTGCGCCCACTTCACCGGCAAACGCACCCCCGCCTGCGTCGGCCGCCTGACGGCACTCCGCCCCGCCCAGGTCATCGTCGGCTCACTCGACCCCACCTGGTCTGGTGCCAACCTCGCGCATCTGCGCCAGCAGGGCGTCGCCGCGCACTATGTCCAGCACACTGGCTGTCACTCCGTCAATCGGTTTTGGCTTACCGCCACCCAGCAACAGCGGCCTTACCTGACCGTTAAGATCGCCCAATCACTCGCTGGCCAATGGGTCAACCCGCATTCACCCCACATCACCAGCGCCACCACCCGCCAGCACGTGCACGAGCTCAGAGCTCAGCATGACACCATTCTCACCACCCCCGCCACCATCATCGCCGACAATCCCCAGCTCAATGTCAGGCTGACACAGTCTTCTCTTCTCCATCCTCACTCTGACCCCGACTTGATCATCTTCGGCAACACCTCGCTGCCCCGCCACACTGACGCCCACACCCACGCCCCCCGCACCGTGCACCACCTTCCCAGCCAGCCACTCGCCGACGCCCTCATACATATGTATAAACTCGGCTACCGCAGCCTCATGACCGAGTGCGGCCCAACGCTCTGCAGCGCCCTCATCGACGCTGGCCTTGCTAACGAAATTCAACTCCACATCGCCTCGAATTATTACCACCAAAACATCAATAAAAATACACCCAGCTGGCCGCCTACCCGTTGGGAGGATTATCAAATGACTGAGATACAATCACGGCAAGGCGATCTCTGCCTCACCTTTCACCCGCCCACCAGCTAGCACCTACAAAAAAACCTCCGCGTGGAGGATTTTTTGTAACACCAAATTCAAGCGGTCTAACGTTTTGAGAACTGCGGTGCTCGTCGTGCTCGCTTGAGTCCAGGTTTTTTTCGCTCTTTCACGCGGGAGTCACGGGTCAGCATATCATCCTCCTTGAGTTGCAGCTTGTAACTCATATCTTTTCGCACCAGTGCTCGTGCTATCCCCAGCTTGGCGGCGTCTGCTTGAGCCGACTTTCCACCACCGCTCACACGGATTTCAAGATCCACATCTTTCTTGAGCGAAAGCACTTCTAACGGAGCTAGCAGCACCTTTTGGATTTGGTATGTGTCAGCCCATTCACTGAGCGTCATGCCATTGACGGTAATTTCTCCCGAACCTTCTGGAAAGAGCTTCACAGTGGCTCGAGCCGTTTTTCTTTTCCCGAGACCATAAAAATACGCACGATTTGTCATGATTAATTGAGGGTGAGTTCTGTTGGTTTCTGGGCTGCGTGGGGGTTTTCACCACCGATCACCAGCGTCAGACGTTCTAAGGCTTTATTCCGCAGTTTATTCTTCGGGAGCATTCCACTGATAGCATCCCTCAAGATACGTTCTGGAGTCTTTGCACGCACCACCGAGAGACTTTCTTCTTTTAGGTGACCCAAGTACCCAGAGTGACGGTAATACATCTTGTCTGACTCTTTATTACCAGACACAGCAATTTTTTCCGCGTTGAGCACCACCACGTAGTTGCCACAGTCAGAGTGAGGCGTAAAGCTGGGTTCATCTTTCCCACGGAGCTTATTAGCCACCAGTGCTGCCAGTTTACCGAGGCGCTGTTGGTTGGCATCTATCACAAACCACTGACGATCACCCGCAGTAATGTTTTGTTTGAGACTGGTTTTTTTCAAAAATGTCATCGAAAATTATTATGAGTGAGGCAAGAGTTCTACCTGCACGAGCAAGGCATTGTCACCAGCACGGTACCCCAGCTTTGTTGCACGAGTATACCCAGAAATTTTTTCTGTCCCCTTAATGTAAGCCAAGGCTTTTTTGGAGGCTTCTTCTGTGAAAATCGTTTTAGTCAGCATACGAATCGCATTGCGATCTTCCGGTTGGCGCTTCACCGCCGTAATGAGCTTTTCAGCCTCTGACTTCAGCGCCCGAGCCTTAGATTCCGTGGTTTTCACTTTACCGTAGAGGAATAAGGAAGTCACGAGATTGCGCACCAGCGCTTTCCGCTGGTCAGCTGGACGATTGAGGATATGTTTCTTTACGCGATGTCTCATAGAAAGGGAAAATTATGTTTAAGCGGCCGGGGCTTGGGTTGGTTGTGGTGGCATACCAGGAGTATAGCCACGCTCTTTGAGCACTTGCTCAAGTTCTGATTTCGCTTTTTGCCCGAAACCACGCAACTGAACCAACTGGCTCATCGGCGTCGTCAGGAGCTGCTCGACGGAGGTTACCCCACCATTGACCAAGGCGTTCAAGGTGCGTTGGCTCAAGCCCAAAATATCAATCGGCGTGAATGAAGTCTCTTGCGCCTTTTGTGCCGCAAGTTCTTCTGACTCTTTTCGTTTTTTCAGCTCTTCAAATGACGTCGTAAACTCTTCGTCAGTGTACGCGTCATCGACATTAAACAGGGCGAAGTAATCTTGCAGCAAGTTTGAAGCCAGCTTAATGGCCTTCACAGCTTCTATTCCTCCATCGGTCTTCACCGTCAGGTTCAGCTCATCGAGGTTGGTCAATTCACCGACCCTCGCAGGCTCTACTTGGTACCGCACGTGCTTGACGGGTGAGAAATCCGCATCAATGAGGATCATTTCAGGATCTTCCTCCGAAGAGTTATCAATGTTGTTTACCAAACGATACCCTACCCCTTTTTCGACGCGGATCTGAACCTTCACTTTTGCGTCTGCACCATCACAAGTCATAATTACCTGTTCAGGGTCAAGGATTTCAATATCAGAAGAGACCTTGAGATCTTTAGCCGTCAATACGCCTGATTTTTTTAGAGGCAATTCGATCACTTCTACGCCCTTGGTGTGCTTGTTGAGTTGCAACTCACGCAAATTCAGCGTTACATCAAACAAACTCTCTTTCACGCCCTTGACCGCCGTGTATTCATGGGTGTAACCAGGAAATTTAATCCCCGTCACAGCCGTACCTGGCAAACTCGACAGCAACACACGGCGCAGACTATTGCCGATAGTCACCCCATAGCCTTCTGGCAAGGGCGTAAACTTCACCGACGCCTCCATCTTAGACGTTTCCTCTAGATAGAGCTGTGCCGAGCCAATAACCTCGTGAATAATGTGCATACGCAGGGAAAAACAGAAAGAAAATCTATCGCGAATAGAATTCTACGATCATTTGGGGCTGAATCAATGGTTCAAAGTGAGATTGCTCAGGCAGAGATACAATTTCAAACTTCAAATCACGCACGTCAACCTTCAACCAGTTAGGAGCTGCATATTTCTCTTGCTCTTCACGATTGTGCTTAAACACTGGCGAACCTTTACGGGAAGACCGCACCTCTACTATGTCCCCAGGACGAACCTTAATCGACGGCACATCCACTCGACGACCATTGACCAAGAATAAACCATGAGACACAAACTGTCGCGCTTGAGCGCGGGTGAGCGCAAACCCAGCACGATACACCGCGTTGTCCAGACGCAACTCAAGCTGCTGCAGCAAAGCAAAGCCAGTGACCTGCTTGGACTGCACCGCTTTTTGGTAATACTTGTAAAATTGTTTTTCAGACAGGCCATACATACGTTTCGCTTTTTGCTTTTCACGCAGCTGCTTACCGTACTCAGACAACTTTCCTTGGCGCTTGCCACCGTGCATACCAGGAATATTAGGACTTCGTCCCATAATCTTTTGGTATTTCTGTGAGCCAAAGAGGTTCACTCCCTCACGGCGACACAATCGAGCTTTCGGTCCAGTGTATCTCATAGTATAAAACGATTAAACTTTCCGCTGACGACGCGGCCGACACCCCCCATGCGGCAACCGTGAACGATCCATGATCGAAACCACGTTCAACCCTCCATTCATCAGGCCACGAACTGTCTGGTCACGACCAGGCCCAGTCCCCTTGATGATAACATCAACAGTTTCCATGCCAAATGCTTGCGCCTTTTCTGCCACCGCTTCCGCTGACACTTGACCAGCATAAGGCGTCGACTGTCGCGCCCCCTTAAAGCCATTCGCCCCAGGCGAACTCCACGCCAGCACGTTTCCATCAGGGTCAGTTAACGTCACAAAGGTGTTATTGTATCGCGCACGGATAAACACTTTCCCGTGCTGAAATGACTTTTTGATTTTTTTCTTCTTGGTCGCTGCCATAGTGCAAAAGTAAAATAAAGGAGATTATTTAGTAGCCACTTTCTTTTTAGTAATAGCCGCCCCCTTCTTCCCTCGTCGCGTGCGCGCATTGGTCTTGGTGCGCTGCCCACGGACCGGCAAGCGCCGACGATGACGATACCCACGGTAAGAACCAATGTCTTGCAAACGCTTAATATTCATAGACACTTCACGCCGCAGATCGGCCTCCACCACATACTCACCCACTGCTTCACGCAAGGAAGACTCTTGATCAGCCGTCAGGTCTTTCACCCGCGTCGACTGATCGATTTTCGTTTTTTTCAAAATATCAGCCGACAACTTCGGCCCCACACCATATATGTAAGTCAAAGCGATCACAATTCGCTTCTCGTCGGGAATACTAGCACCTGCAATACGCATAGAAGGGAAGTTTTAAAATTAACCTTGTCGCTGCTTATGACGCTTGTCCTTAGGACAAATCACATAAACTTTGTTTTTACGACTGACTACTTGACAGTGTTTACAACGACGTTTGGCAGAAGCACCAACTTTCATGGGAATCTTTAACGAAAGCGGTATGTAATACGCCCTTCATCCAAATTATATGGAGAAATTGAGACTTTTACACGATCACCAGGCACGATCCGAATGTAGTGCATCCGCATTTTGCCAGACATCGTACAGAGTACCTCGTGCCCTTCAAATCCTTCTGTTGTTATCTTTACCCGAAACCGAGAACCAGGCAGCGTTTCCGCTATCACGCCTTCGACTTCGATGTTTTCGTCTTTTCCAGACATACAGATAATTGAAGAATTTGCTCAACCACTCAGCCCAACACAGCCCTCACCAGACGCAAAAACGCAGAGAGAAAAATCTGTGCAAAAACCTGAGCAATCACTCGGCTAGAAAACAGCCCAGCACCCGAGCAACGGGAACTCTTAGGATTTACATACCTAAAAAAGCCCAGCCAACGTAGTGAGCCCCACCACAGTGTCAAACGAGTTTTGCACTTTTTCCCGCTGGGCGGTTGCCCTGTAGGGTTTTTCTCATACTATCTGCGTGAAGCTGACATATACATATTTGTATAAAAGCCCCCTCCCTCTGCTTTCTTTGCAAAACGACTCAAGAAAACCATCTCCCTCACCCTTACACACCCAAACCATGTCGCATTACCAGCGCAACATTCGCCTCATCCTCTTCCTGTTCATCCCGATTATGACCTTCATCCTCGGATGGAGCCTAAGTCAAAAAGTCAGTCACCAAAGCGGCCCAGAGGTCGTCATCACCCCTGACGCTGCTACCACTGACAGTATCGAGGTCACAGACATCGAGCCTCAAACAAACACTAAATCTGCAGCCAAGATCGATCGCGACCCCGTCACTCCCACCAACCCCAATAATGTCGACCTCGATCTCTTCTGGGAAACCTGGGCAAACCTCGAAGAAAATTTTCTCTACACCGAGAATTTCAACGAAGACAGCCAAATCCACGGTGCCATCGGCGGCATGGTACGCGCACTCGATGACCCCCACACCAACTACTTCACCCCTGAGCAAACCAAAGAATTCAAAACCTCACTCTCGGGCGAATTCCAAGGCATCGGGGCCGAAATAGAAATCAAAGATAATCGTCTCACCATCGTCACACCGTTGATAGGCTCCCCCGCCGAAAAAGCGGGCCTACGGTCAAAAGACATCGTCCTGATGATCGACGAAGAAGAAACTTTTGAGATGGACATTTATGAAGCCGTTACGCTGATCCGCGGCCCGAAAGGCGAACCCGTCACCCTGACCATCGCCCGTGAAGGCGAAAAGAAACCCCTCGAAATCACCATCATCCGTGACGAAATCGACATCAAAGACGTGGAATGGGAAATGCAGGGCGACGTGGCCGTCATCTCGCTGAAACAATTTGGCTCCGCCACCGCCAAAGAATTCAGTAACGCCGTGACCGAAATCGTCCTCGAGTCCCCCCAGGCCGTCGTGCTCGACGTGCGCAATAATGGCGGTGGCGTGCTCGAAGAGTGCGTCAAAATTGCCCGCGAATTCCTTGAAACCAAAATCCTCGTTAAAACTCGCGGCCGCGACCTCTACGACACAGGTGACATCTCCACGGGCACCGACGGCGCCCTGTTGGACGTCCCGCTGGTTGTGCTGGTTAACGAAGGCACCGCCTCCGCGTCTGAGATCCTCGCTGGCGCGTTCCAAGACTACGACCGCGGGCTCGTCCTCGGGCAAACCACCTTCGGCAAAGGCTCCGTTCAAGAATTTCACGAACTCTCTGACGGCGCCGCCATCAAAGTCACCATCGCCGAGTGGCTCACCCCCGCTGGTCGCTCTATTCACAATGTCGGCATCACCCCAGACATCATCGTTGAGACCACCGCCGAAGACTTCGAAGCCAAGCGCGACCCAGTGCTCGACCGTGCGCTTGAGCTGCTCAACTCCGACCAATACGAAACCCTCATGGAAGAGAAAAAGAACCAAGACACCAACGACGCTAGCACAGGCGGGGCGGAGGAGCCCACCAAGGGCGAAGAACAAACCACACAAAACAGTGACGAACTCGACCCCACCACGTCAGAAAAAGACGAATGAGAAACAGCTGGAGCCTCGCCATACTAACCCTCGGAGGGCTTACCCTAAGCCTTCCCTTGGCCCACGCCCAGACAGAAGACACCAACACCGCTTCAGACACCGACACCAGCGTCAGCGAAACCATCGAGCCAGCCGAGTCACAAGGCAAAGAGGACAAAAAAGCAAACGCAGAAAATTCACCCCAAAAAAAATCCAGCTCCCACACCATCTGGATAGAAAACCAACCCCATACCATCGAAATCCCTCAGTCAGCGCTGCAATACCACCAAACAGAAACCTACCAGCTCGCAATCGGTCAACTGCAGATTCCGCTCGATCTGCCAACCCTCGACCTAACTGAGCCCACCACCGCGTGGCTTCCTATCCAGTCCAACAGCAGCGAAACCATCGCCCTGGGCCCACTGGTTGAGCACTTCGCTCAGCAGCCCTTGCCGGGCACCCAGGCCCAGCCAAACGCTGTCACCATCACCCAAGACACAGACGCCGACACTGGTGAAGCAATCCTCGCCTTCAGTGGCCAGCCAGAAGGCGTGTTTGTCCCTGACTATGCGACTTTGGCCAGCCTCATCGGTCAGTCGCGTGGCACTGTCCCCGTCCGCGCCCCTGGGCGGATCCGCTACCCAGAAGTCACCCTGCCTGACTCACTCCGCCAGCGGGGCATCACGGACGTCATCGCCATTGGGCAGTCGACCTTCCACGGCTCATCCGAAAACCGCGTCAAAAACATCATCGCCGCGTCGAATAAATTCCAAGGCGCCCTCATCCCACAGGGCAGCGAATTTTCATTCAATGACATCCTCGAAGACGTCGACCCCGAGGACGGCTTTGTTCCCGAAAAAGTCATCCTCCACGGCAAGCTCGAAGACCGCCTCGGGGGCGGGACGTGCCAAGTCTCCACCACCGTGTACCGCACCGCTCTGGCCGCAGGCCTCCCCATCACCGAACGCAACCCCCACAGCTACATCGTTGATTATTACGGCGAACCAGGGCGCGACGCCGCTATTTACCTCGGCTCTATCGACCTCAAGTTTGTCAACGACACTCCCGCTGACATTCTGCTGCAATACGCTCTCGACGGCCAAGAGATTACCTTCGTGATGTACGGCACCCCAGACGGCCGCCGCGTCGACATGACCGAGCCGGTCATCACCTACACCCGTGACATCCCCGACACGCAGTTCACCTACGACTATAATCTCTCCCCTGGCCAACGCGTGCGCGAGTCCGAAGGCAAAATCGGCCACGACACCGAAATGGACCGCACCATCCGCTATGCCAACGGCGAAGTCAAAACCGAAACATTCGTGTCAAAATACCGCGCCAAGGCTCCTGAAATCCGCATCGGCCCCAAACGCACCACCCCGACCAAGACCGTCACTGCCACCAGCACCGCCACCGTGGCTGTCGCGCCTGCCGCTCCGCCCGCCCCAGCGGCCACCCCCAGTGCCCCAGTCACCCCACCCAAGGCCTATCCTGTTTATTAAAACTGAAGACCAATAAGTCTTACCGTTAAGCGTCAGAGACGCTAAATATCTAAACGCGTAAAAATCTCGCGCTCGACAAATTTCTTACTGCGCCCATAGGTCAGGCGGCTAATTTGCTTCAGAGCGTCCGCCATCTTGGGGTTCCCTTGCACGAGGTACGGGTTCGTCGGAATGATGCTAAACGGCCGCGACGGCTGCGTGTCGATCGACAGCTTCATCACCGCTTTATACTTATCAATGTTCACCAAATCTTGATCCGAAAACGTCGGCGCCATCTCTTTGGCCATGTGTTCGGAGTCCGTCGCACTGATCTTATAGCACATCATCGTCCCCACATTCCCAAACACCGCGTCTTTCAAGTTCACCCCCCCCTTCTGGTTCCCTTGGTCGATCTGTCCAATGTACTGATGGGCAATGTTTAAGCTCAAGCGATACTTACGCGCCTCCGACAAGATCGACTCAATCGAGTCCGTCACATAGTTCTGAAACTCATCGATGTACAGAAAGAAATCCTGCCGCGCGCCTTTCCCTTGCTTCTGTCGGCGCAGGGCCGCCATCTGCAACTTCGACACGATAATCAGCCCCAGCAGTTTTGAGTTAATCTCTCCCGTCACCCCCTTCGAGAGGTTCATAAAGAGGATTTTTTGGTTGTCCATACACTCAGAAATGTCAAAGGCCGACCGTTGGCCAATGATGTTACGCATCATCCCGTTAGTGATGAACGCCCCAAACTTCGCCGCGAAGTACGGGATCATTTCTGCTTTTTCACGCGCCCCCGTTTTCGCCATTTGGTTCTCCCAGAAACTCTTCACGATCGGGTTCGTGACGTGCTTCACCTTCTGCTTTTGGAAGTCATCATCCGTGAAAAGACGGACAATGTCGGTCAGTCGCCCCCCCTCAGGGTCAGCCATCAGCGTCAGGCACCCATTGCGGAAGTAATCCTGAATCCGCGGCCCAAACACCTCCTCATTAAACATCTTGATCATGATGTTCATCGCGTCGAGCGCCACCACGTCCTGCTCCTCTGGTGTCGTCGCCTCCAGCAGGTTCAGCCCCATCGGCCGCTCGAGGTCCGCTGGGTTAAAGATCACCACATCATCCACCCGCGACTTCGGCACAAAGGGCAATAAATCTTCCACCAGCGAGCCATGCGGGTCAATCACACACAAGCCGTCTCCATTGGCCAGATCTTGGCGGATCATCGCCTGAAAGATCGACGACTTCCCCGTCCCTGTTTGCCCAATGACATAGAAGTGACGAAACCGATCTTCCCGCTTCATATACACCGGTGTCTTCACCCCACGATAGATATTATGTCCCAGCAGCAAGCCATCTTTCGGAATATTGGGCGGCGTCTGGACGATTTTATAATTCTGCCATTTGATCCCCGGAATGTTGTTGTATTTCACATGGGGGAAATGAAACAAAGACGCCAGCTCTGTCGGTGTCATTATCGATTTCTCTCGCGTCAGCCCCCCCCACGGCCATGTACCCCAGCTGAATGCCCGCAAGACAAAATTCTCCAAAAATTTACGCTTTCGTAGCCACTTCGCCTTCGTCAACCCATTGATGGTCGGCCCCCCGTACTGACTAAACGCATTGACCAACGACTGCAGCTGCAACTTGGCCGTGTGCGGCTCTCTGGCACTCACCAGCAAGCGCACCATTGTTTCAAAACCCACTTTTTCCCCCTTTTCGTCCATCTGCTTGTTGGCCTCCTGCGAGTTCGTGTTGGTGTCATTGTTGTTCCCGCCTGCGTCATCCTTGTCCGTCTCACCGTTCACGAGCGTGACCAGCAAACCACCCACTTTCCCCACTACGTTCCACCACGCATACGAAGCCTTCCCCTCCGCCAACTCTTTTGATTTTTGGCGCAAACTGTCCTGCCAGTCATTGGCCACTGGTCGGATCATTATCTGCACCGCTGCCGCGTTGCCATTCTCGTCAGAGGCCGCACTCAGCGTATTCAGGATGTTGTTGAGCGGATCAGTCGACTCAAACTGTTGATAGTTCTTCAGCGGATAGTGAAACGACTTCTCCAGACCCAGATTTTCACCCAGCTGGTGCGTCCCTTGGTGGAAAAGGTGCGGTGTTTCCCGCTCTTCTATGATCGCCTCGGTATAAAAACTCGTAATCTGTTTTTTGATCACCTCCTGCATGGTGCGCCCACACCCGACAATGAAGAGAATTTCTCCCTCAATGGCCAAAATTTCAAACGATAAAAAATCTTGCCCCTTTATCTTCGCCGACCAGCTATCGTCATACACCCCGTGTAAAGTCTGGAAAAAGTGCTCCGCCACTCCCACCACCTTGCGGATTTCCGACGTCTGGTCACGCTCACGGTCCATGTCTTCCTTCGAGTCCTTTTTCGGTATCCGAACCTCCAAAAACACCAAATCCAAACTCCGCCGAAAGTTAACGCGCTCGCGATAAGCCGTCAGCAACCACCACCCCACCCCCAGCATGAGCAGGAGCGTGAGAGCCAGCTGAACCAAAAACACAATCGACATAAGCGTGAGCAGACACTTCCCAGAAAAACAAAAACGACAGCCAAGTTGTCTGTAGAGTATACCATACTCCACCACAGAACGAGGAATTTCTCTCCCCAAAAAACACACGAAAACCAACTGTCTGAAAATTTGGCAAAACAAATCAGCAGACAGACACCTCTAATCCTCCTACTATACAGGGCGAAAAACTACTTTCTTTCCCCGCTCACGCATGAAAACACCCCTCCTCATCGGGCTCCTCGGCCTTGGTCTCTTCATCGCCCCTGGCGTAAGCCAAGCCCAAACCCCAGACGCTGACACCTTCCAAGGCAAAAAAGTCTTCCGCATGACCAACGGCGAAGTCGGGCCATTTTGGCAGCAACGCGCTGACAAACGCACCGCCCTCACCCAAAGGACACAAGACGCCGTCCAACGGTTCGAGAAACGATATGAACGCAGCATGAAGCTGATCGAAAACAGTCCCAATATTTCCGCCGCCAGAAAGCAACGCTACCGCGAAGCCCTCGAGAAACGAAAAAACGGCCTGGCCAAGAAACTGCAAACCATGCAGAACGCCGACAACAAAAATTTTCGCCGTCGAGTGAAAGAAACCCGCGCCTACGTCGAAAAAAATCGCGCCGAAATCACGAACACCTGGGGCCGACACCTCAGCGCCCGCTTGTCCGCTTTAGAGGTCCGCAAAACCGCCATCCTCGACCACCTCACCACCCAGCGCGACGCTTTCAGTGGTGACACCACTGACCTAGACACCCTCATCACACAGGTCGAAACAGGTCTCACCATGGCAGAAGAAAAATTCACCCTCGCCAGTGAGTTCTTCGCCGAAGTCTCTGAAGTCGAAGGGAAAAAAGAAGCCATCACCAACGGACTGCGCGCCACCCGTGAAGCCCGCGAAGCCTACCGCATCGCCATCAAAGCCGCCCAAGAGGCCATGCAAATCCTCAACGGGACAACCGACGACAACACCGACACCGAGTAAAGAGAAAATATCACCCACCAGAAAAACCCCTCAGTGAGAAACACTGAGGGGTTTTTGATGAGAGATTCCTACACCGCTTCCCCCACCGCCTGAGCGACCACCTCATGCACGTCTGAGGTGAAAATATCTGGCAACAGGTTCGTCCCTGTCGGACACTCCACCATGCTGGCCACCGCCTGGGCCGCCGCCAGTTTTATCTCAGGCGTCACCTTCGGCACTTGGTGCTTCAGGAGCCCCCTAAAGAGACCAGGGAAGACCAAAGCGTTATTGATCTGGTTCGGGAAGTCCGACCGTCCCGTCGCGACAATGGCCGCCCCCGCCGCCAGCGCCTCCTCTGGGTATATTTCAGGGATCGGGTTCGCCAAGGCACAGACAATCGGGTCAGCCGCCATCGACTGGATCATTTCCGCCGTCACCAGCCCAGGTTTCGACACCCCGATGAATATATCACGCCCCACCATCGCGTCCGCTAGTCCTCCTGCAGGGCCATCCACAGCAAACTCTTGCTTATAGTCAGGCAGGTTTTCCCTCGCCGTGGTGATGATCCCCTTCGAGTCCAGCATCACAATGTCTGTCACCCCCCACGTACGGAGCAATCGCCCGATCGCCACCCCCGCCGCCCCCGCACCGTTTATCAGCACCCGCACCGTTTCGGGTGAGCGCTCTGTCACTCGCAACGCATTGATCAACGCCGCCACCACCACGATCGCCGTACCATGCTGGTCATCATGAAACACAGGTACGTCCAGCAGTTCCGCCAAACGATCTTCGATCACAAAGCACGCTGGTGCCCCAATGTCTTCCAAGTGAATCCCCCCAAAAGTCGGCGCTATCTGCTGTACGAGCGTAATAAACTCCTCAGTCGAATTGGTGTCCACCACCAACGGCACCGCATTGATCCCCGCAAAAGCCTGAAACAGCATCGCTTTTCCTTCCATTACTGGCAACGCCGCCGCTGGCCCCACATTCCCCAGCCCCAGCACCGCCGAACCGTCTGACACCACCACCACCGTGTCCCGCTTCATGGTCAGTTTCGCCGCTTGGCTGGGGTCATCGGCAATCGTCTGCGCCACCGCCCCTATTCCGGGGGTATAGTGCGTTGCCAGCTCTTCGGGCGTATTCACTTCCGCCTTGGGGGTCACCGCCACCGTCCCGCCGTGCTGCGTCCGAAACGCTAACGCCCGCCGAGCAAATTCTTGCATATCCGCCATGTGAAATAAGTGAGAGAATCAAAAAAAATTTTCATTCCTAGTCTAGCGTCTTTTGGCATAAAAAAAACCCAGAGTGGAGGACTCTGGGTTTAAGAATTTTGCAAAGTACGCGAGGAAGACTAGTTCCCGTATTCTTCAAGCCATTCTTCTGGGATGTCGATCCCTTGGGCAGCAAATTCAGCAATGACTTGCTCTTGGATGGAGTTGTAAAACTCACCGTCAAAGTCAGAAGTCATCACGTCAGCGGTAGTGGTTGTCACCGCGCCAGTGGCCGCTGTGTCAACGTCGGAGTAGTAACCGTACGCAGGCATGACTGTGGTAGTCGCTTGAGTTACCGCTGGTGTAGTAGTCGTGATCGCCGCTCCACCAGTGGTCATGCTAATAGTTGGCTCGCTCATCGTGATGCCCGTGCCACCAGTCATACTGATGGTTGGCTCAGTCATAGACATAGAAATAGTTGGCTGAGACATAGAGAACGTTGGTCGGATCTCAGGCATAGTGAAGTCAAGCTCTGGCACGACGATGTCGAGCGCAGGCACGTCCACCGTGATAGGGTCAAGTTGCAAGTCGATGCTCGGCACTTGGATGTCCATCGGTGGCACTTCCACGTCGATCACCGGCATATCAAACTCGAGTTGTGGGAAGTCAACCACGATCTCAGGCGCAGGCACAAACATTTCTGGCATCACTACGTTCACTGGCGGAGCTTGTACGTTGATATCAGGCACGCTGATGTTGACCGCTGGTGCAGGTACCGAGATGTTTGGTGTCTTCACGTTGATCACTGGCGCAGGAATTTCAAAGTTTGGCTCATTAAAACGAATGGTCGGTTGAGCGATACGAATGTTGGGCTCACCCATAATGATTTGTGGCTTAGCCACGTTCACTTTCGGTGGTGTAAAGTTAATTCGTGGCTCTTGCACCGTGATCACTGGCTCTTGGATGTTGAGCACTGGAGCAGGGATTTTGAACTCAGGCATGGTGAAGTCGAATTCACCAAAAGTCATAGTTTGCCCAGACATCGGTCGGGTGACCGTGTTGTTAAAGTTGTATCCACTCGCTTGGGTTACGAGCGGGAGCATGAGCGCAACAGCAGCTACAATACTCACAGCAGAACGTTTCATCATACTGAGGAGAGATAAGAAATGAGGTATTAATGAAAAACACTTTTTCATGCAGCATGATGATAGCCCACCGCCACACGTCAAGCATTTTCTAACAAAAGCCCCCATTTCACCTACTCACACTCAGCCACATCCGTGGCTATCTTTGTTTATCATTTGTTGAAACTGTTGCCCTCCTGCCTCTCTCTGCTTACATTCTCCCCGATTTCCCCTTCTCTTCTCTCTTTTGTGTAATCCATGACTGACAGTTCTCCGAAATATGTCTACTTCTTCAGCGCCCAAAACGCCGAAGGCTCTGCCCAGCTCAAACCTCTCCTTGGGGGCAAAGGCGCCAACCTCGCCGAAATGGCCCAGCTCGGCCTCCCCGTCCCCCCAGGGTTCACCATCACCACCGAGGCCTGCCGTGCATACTATAAGGAGCACCAAGAAACCCTCTGGCCCACCCTCAAATCCGAAATCCTCACCCACCTGACCGAGCTACAAGCCACCACGGGCAAGACCTTCGGCACTGGCCCTGACCCCTTGCTGGTGTCTGTGCGCTCTGGCGCGGCGCTGTCCATGCCCGGGATGATGGACACCGTGCTGAATCTTGGCCTCAACGACGAAACCGTAGTCGCCTTGGGCGAAAAAACCCAAAACCCCCGCTTCGCGTTCGACGCCTACCGCCGCCTGCTGCAGATGTTTGGAAATGTGGTCCTCGACATCCCCCATCATGATTTCGAGCACGAACTCGACGCCGTCAAGACCGCCCACAACGTCACCCAAGACACCGACCTCACCGTCGAGCAACTGCAAACTGTTATTCGTCATTATAAGGAAGTCATTAACCGTCACGGCCACACCTTCCCGCAGGACCCCATGGCCCAGCTCTGGGCCGCGACCGACGCCGTCTTCGGCTCATGGAATAACCCCCGCGCCATCGCCTACCGCCAGATTAATGATATGCACGGCCTCCACGGCACCGCCGTCAACATCCAAACAATGGTCTTCGGCAACCGCGGCCAGACCTCTGGCACTGGGGTCGCCTTCACGCGCCACCCTTCCACTGGGGAAAAAGTCTTCTTTGGTGAGTACCTCCTCAACGCCCAGGGCGAAGACGTCGTCGCTGGCATCCGCACCCCCCAAGCCATAAACACCCAAGCCGACCCCAGCGCCACTCAGACTCTTGAGTCAGCCCTGCCCGAGGTCTACGCCCAGCTCGACACCATCCAGCAAAAACTCGAAACGCATTACACCGATATGCAAGACATCGAGTTCACCATTGAGGACGGCCAGCTCTACCTCCTGCAAACCCGCACGGGCAAGCGCACCGCCAAAGCCATGGTCAAGATCGCCGTCGACATGGTCTCCGAAGGCCTCATCGACCAGCGCACCGCCCTGCTGCGGCTCGACCCCCATAAAGTCAACGAACTCCTCCACCCGACATTTGACCCCAGCGCCAGTGTCACCGTGCTGGGCCAGGGCCTCCCCGCTTCACCAGGGGCCGCCGTCGGGCAGATCTGCTTTGACTCCACCGAAGCTGTCAGCCTCCATGAGGCCGGCCACCCCACTATCTTAGTTCGGGTCGAGACGTCGCCTGAAGACATCAGCGGGATGCACGCCGCCGCTGGAGTGCTGACCGCTCGCGGCGGGATGACCTCCCACGCCGCCGTGGTCGCCCGTGGCATGGGGAAGTGCTGCGTGTCAGGCTGCACCGAGCTCAGCATCGACTACGCCGAGCAACGCTGCACCCTCACCACCAAGGACGGCACTCTCCACACCCTGCGCAAAGGCGACTGGCTGTCACTTAATGGCTCCACGGGCGAGATCCTCGCCGACAAAGTCGCCACCATCCCCGCCCAGCTCGACGACGACCTTATGACCGTCCTGCAATGGGCCGACGACACCCGCACCCTGCGTGTCCGCACCAACGCCGACACCCCCACCGACGCCCAGACCGCCCGCGACTTCGGCGCCGAGGGCATCGGACTCTGCCGAACCGAACACATGTTCTTTGACGGTGACCGCATCACCCACGTCCGCGCCATGATCTTGGCCGACACCCTCACCGAACGCCAGCAAGCCCTCGACCTCCTTCTTCCCTACCAGCAATCCGACTTCGAAGGCATCTTCACCGCCATGGACGGCCTCCCCGTCACCGTGCGCTTGCTCGACCCGCCATTGCACGAGTTCCTCCCCCAGCAAGAAGCCGAAATGAAGCTCGTCGCCCAAGCCCTCGGCCTCAGTCTCGACGCCGTGCGTGACCGCATCCACGCCCTCCACGAATCCAACCCCATGCTCGGCCTCCGCGGCTGTCGCCTTGGCGTGCTTTACCCAGAGATCACCACCATGCAGGTCACCGCCCTCATGCAGGCGGCCCTTCACTGCCAGGCCCAGGGCCTGACCGTCAAACCAGAAATCATGGTGCCCCTCGTCGGCCACGGGCATGAGCTCGCCCTCCAGCGTCAGCTCATCACCGACGCCGCCCAAGCCGTCTTTGACTCCAAGGGCCAAACGATCGAGTACCTCATCGGCACCATGATCGAACTCCCCCGTGCCTGCCTCACCGCCGACGAGATCGCCCACCACGCTGACTTCTTCTCTTTCGGCACCAACGACCTCACCCAAACCACCCTCGGCCTCTCGCGGGACGACGCTGGCCGCTTTCTGCCCGCCTACCAGAGCCAAGGCATCATCGAGCGCGACCCCTTCGTCAGCCTCGACCAGAGCGGCGTCGGCCAGTTGGTCGAGCTCGCCGTACAAAAAGGCCAAGCCACCAACCCAAAGCTCAAAATCGGCGTCTGTGGTGAGCACGGTGGCGACCCCACCTCGATCGAATTTTTCCAACGCCAAGGCCTCCGCTACGTCAGCTGTTCCCCGTTTCGGGTGCCCATCGCTCGCATCGCCGCCGCCCAGGCCGCCCTTCGCTAAACCACCCCCCGCCCTATGCTCCTCCACGCTTGGCTGCGTGCCCTGTCGGCTCGACAGTGGGGGGACGTGTGGCGTCTCGGCTGGCAGCTGGCCCAGTCACCGGCCGTGCTATTGGCGGTCTCCGCCCTCGCCGCCAAAGTCCTCGGCCTCATCCGCGACAACCTCTTCGCCGCCACCTTCCCCGACAGTGGCATCACCGACCTCATCTACGTCGCCTTCCGCATCCCCGACTTTTTCTTTTACCTGCTGATCAGCGGCACCATCGCCACGCTCATGCTCCCCCGCCTCGCCGCAGGCGGCCCCCAGCACGAGCAACCCTTCTTTCAGAGTTTTTTTTGGGGTACCCTCGTCCTGTTCGGCAGCACCAGCGTGCTTTGTGCCCTCGCAGCCCCGTGGCTCACCCAACTCTTCGCCGCTGGCATATCCAGCTCTCTGCACCCCCCTATCACCCACCTCAGCCAACTCCTGTTTGGGTCGACCTTTCTGCTTGCCTTGTCGTCCGTGTGTGCGGCGTGGCTGCAGCACCGTCAACAGTTTTGGTCGCTCGCCCTCGCGCCGTTGCTCTACACGGGGGGCATCTGCCTGTGGCTGGCCATCTTCGGTGACCAGTGGGGCCTACGCACCATCGGCTGGGGAGCGCTGGCAGGGGCACTGTGCCACCTCGGGGTCAACCTCTTCGCCGCCCAGCGCACCCGCCTCAGCCTCCGTTGGCAGTGGGCCCAGCCCTCGCACCTCTGGCGGCAATTTTGGCCCGACTTTTGGCGCCGCGTGGCCAACTCCAGCTGCTTTCAGGTCAACCAAACCATCGACCTCATCATCGCAGGGGCTCTGGTGGCGGGGTCTGTCACCGCCTTTCAGCTCGGCAGCACCCTCGGCCATATGCTTATGAGCATCGTCGGCTACTCCATCGCGCAGGCCCTCTTCCCACGGTTGACGCACCTCCGCGGCCAACCACACGCCCAGTCGAGCGCCCTCTGGCGCGCCGTGGGAGTCGTCTTTGTGCTGACAGTCCCGATCGCCCTGCTCTGTGCCCTGTTTTCGGGCCCGCTAGTGGGGCTCATCTTCCCCGCCCTCAGCCCCGAGGTCAGTACCCTCACCCAGATCGTCTTCTTCTGGACCGTCCTGTCGCTCCCCTGCGCCTGCGCCATCCCTTCACTTTCACGCGCTTTCTTAGCCAATGACGACACCCGCACCCCCCTGATGATCAATATCTTCAGCCTCACCCTCGCCACCCTCATCGCCGCCGTGCTGGCCCTGCGGGTGCTGCCCCCCGCCACGGCCGTGCTGGGGCTGGCCATCGGCAACGTCATCACCAATGTCACCTCATGCCTGCTCTTTGCGGGTGTCTGGCACCACCGGCATAGACGCCCCACTGCATCTCGCGTATAAATCACTCGTTCCCCCCTCGTCCCACCGCTATGACCTCCCCCCAGACCAAATACTTCACCACCCCTATCTACTACGTCAACGGCGACGCGCACATTGGTACCGCCTACACCACCTTGGCCGCGGACACCCTCGCCCGCTACTGGCGGGCCCAGCTCGGCCCAGACAACGTTCGCTTCCTGACTGGCACAGACGAAAACTCCCAAAAAACCATCGACGCCGCTGCCGCCGCTGGCCTCGCCGTCGGCCCCTACCTCAACCAGATGGCCCAACGCTTCCGTGACTGCTGGGACACCCTCGGCATCGCCTACGACGACTTCATCCGCACCACCGAGCCCCGCCACCACCACCACGCTCGAGCCTTGTTGCAAAAAATGTACGACCAAGGCGACATCTACGCTGGCGAATACGTCGGGCTGTACTGCACGGGCTGCGAATCATTCCTCAAGGAAAATGAGCTCGACGAACACGGCCACTGCCCCCACCACCAGCGCCCCCCCCAGCAGATCAAAGAGCAAAACTACTTCTTCCGCCTCAGCAAATACAGCGACCAGATCATCGCCTTACTGGAGGGCGGGCTCATCCAACCCGAAAGTCGCAAAAACGAGCTGCTCGCTTTCGTGCGGGCAGGCCTCGAAGACATTTCTATCAGCCGCGAAGGCGCCCAGATCGGCATCAGTTGCCCGTGGGACGAGTCACACAAAGTCTACGTCTGGACCGAAGCCCTCATCAACTATTACTCCGCCATCGCCGACACCCCGCACGAGCACTTTTGGCCCAGCGCCATACACCTCATGGGCAAAGACATCACCCGCTTCCACGCCGTCATCTGGCCAGCCTTGTTGCTCAGCGCTGGCCTGCCTGTACCGCAGCTGGTTTTCGGGCACGGCTTTTTCACCGTCGACGGGACCAAGATGAGCAAATCTCTCGGCAACGTCATCGAACCGCTCACCTTGTCAGAAAAGTACGGCAACGACGCCGTACGGGTCGGGCTCCTCTCGGCTTTTGAGTTCGGCAACGACGGCGACTTCTCACAGCAGACCTTTCACCAGCTCTACCAGACCAAACTCGCTGGCGGCATCGGCAACCTCTTCCACCGCGTCATCACCTTGGTGAATAAATACTACGACGGCGTTAAGCCCACCACTGACCTCCCCGCGGAGGTAAAATCCCACACCGACACCCTCAAAGCCACTTACCACCGCGCCTTCACAGACTACAAACTCAAAACCGCCATCGACACGCTTTTTGCCGTTGTCGACACCGCCAACCAGCACCTCAATGACACCGAACCGTGGAAAGCCTTCAAAGTTGACCCCGAAGCCACCAAAGACATCTTCACCGTCCAGCTACACTACTTGACCGTCATCACCGAGCTCGCCGCTCCCCTCCTCCCCGAAGCGCACCAGACAATGCACAGCATCCTCCAGCCAGACCAACCCACCGTCACCCCGTCACAGATCCTCTACGCCCGCCTCGACACCCCCGCCTAAAGCTCCCCCATGCCCACTCTCACCCCCTCCCCCAGCCTTGCGCAGCTCCCACTCCCGGGGTGGCTCAGGGGGCTCTATTGGTCGTGTCTGTTTCTGCTCGTCCCAGGGATGCTCCTGCGCCTGCCCGTCGGGGGCGCAGGGGTGCTGTTGGTTGACCTCTACGCCCCAGTCGTGCTGGGCCTGTGGGGGCTCTATCGTTTCTCTTTTCACCGTCAGTGGCCCAGCCTCCCGCTGGTCGCCCCAGTGCTGCTCTTCTGCTTGCTGGGCACCGCCAGCCTGTTTCTGCGCGCGGGTGACGTCCTCACCCCCTCCACACTCGCCCTGTCTTGGTTTTTCGTGGTGCGACTGCTCTACTTTACGGGCTTTGCGCTGTTTTCCTACGACCTATTTGCCCGCCCGCCATACGGCCCCCAGCGCTTCCTCCGTGGCCTCAGTCTCATCGCGGGGCTCGTCCTCCTTGGGGGCGTCATCCAGTTCTACCTCTACCCCGACCTCTCCGCTATTTCCAAGGAAGGCCAGTGGGATCCCCACATCGGCCGCCTCCTCGGCACATGGATGGACCCCAACTTCATCGGTGGCTTCATCGGGCTGCTCCTGCCTGTGTGGTGCGGCTGGTGGTACGACTCTCTCCACCTCCATACAACCAAAGTCCCTCACCAGCTCCCCCGCTTGGTGCTCTTCTTGCCTGCCTTGCTCGGGCTCGGGGCCCTTTGTCTGTTTTTGACCTACTCCCGCAGTGGCTACCTCGCCGCCCTCGTCGGGCTGGCCGTGTTTTTCCTTGTGCGTGACCGTCGGATGCTCTTCATCGGCGCCCTCATCGTCAGCCTCGCCATCACCGCCACCCCTCGCGTTCAGCAACGACTCTTGCAGCTCAGTGGCACCGTCAAGGCCCTCATCCTCCGCGACACCGACGAAATCGACCCCACCGCTTCACTGCGTTTACAGAGCTGGCGCCGTTCGTTACGGCTCGGGGCCCAGCGCCCTCTCCTCGGCGTGGGCTATAACTCCTACCGTTACCACGCCGCCGACGCAGGCATCGTCGACGGCAACTACTTTTCTTCTGGTGGGTCAGACTCCACTCTTTTGACGGTCTTTGTCACCACGGGCCTCCTCGGCCTCAGTGTCTTCTTGTGGCTGCTGTGGCGGCTCTGGTGGGGGGCTTTCGTGGGCTATCTCTCTCGCCAGTCCAGCGTCAGCCTCGGGTTGAGCTGCGGCCTGCTGTCCCTGCTCGTGCACAGCCAGTTCGTCAACTCACTCCTCTATCCGTTCATCACCCTCACCCTGTTTAGTCTCGCTGGTGCCCTCACCCCCAATCCGCTAAACTCCTGACCGATGGCCACCCCCCGCCTGTTTCGGTTGCTCGGCCTGGGCTTACTCCTCTGCTGCTTGCTGTTGCTCGGCTGGCGGTTGACCACCGTGTCTGTGCCCCGCTGGCGGGCACAGGCCCTCGTCGTGGCGGACCTCGCCCGCACCGCTGGCACTGACCCGCAGCAGTGGGCCGACGTCCAAGCCGCCGCCAGAGACCTCCCTTGGTTTCCTCCCTTTCGGCAGCTCCGCCAAGGCGCCAGCGCCATGAGCCAACTCACCGCCGCTGCCCAGTCTTTGCAAGGCCTCACCACCCTGCCCCTCGCAGCCGACGGCCAGACCATCCCCCGCAGCACGCTGGACGCAGGGCTCACACACCTCCACACCATCACCCACCAGCTGCAGTCTCTCAGCCAGCTCGCCGACAGCGTCCCCACCTGGGCGCTTGACCGTGCCACCGACCGTGACCCCGCCCAGCTCTCCGCCCTGCGGGGCGACTTTCGACAGACCGCCACCGCCCTCACCCACCTCCGCGAAGTCCTCCACACCTTCCTCCGCCAACCCCACCGCGTGCTCATCTTGCTGCAAAACCACAACGAAGTCCGCCCCTCTGGCGGCTTCAGCGGCAGCGTCCTAATCCTTGATTTCGACCAAGACGGCCTCAGCTACCAGTTCCGTGACATTTACTCCCTCGACCGCCTCGTCCCAGACAGCGCCCGACTCCCCGTGCCGGACTACTTCACTCCCCTCGACCAGACTCTCTCTCTCCGCGACGCAAACTTCTCCCCCCACTTTCCCACCGTCGCCGACACCTATCGGCACTTTTTCCGCGCCATCGACCAGCCAGAGCCCGACACTGTCCTCGCCGTCAACCTCAGCCTCCTCACGCAGCTCATCCGCCTCACGGGGCCTGTGTCGCTTCCCCCCTACGACATCCAGCTCACCGAGCTCAACGCCGACCTCATCCTCAGCTTCCTCGTCGAGTCCAAAGCCGCTGGCCGCTACAGTGCCAAAGACCCCGTTTTGGCCCTCATCACCCAGCTCATCACCCAGCTCAAAGAAATAGACGACCTCCCCGCTGCTTGGGCCGCCACTGGGTTTGACCCCGCAGAATACATAGCCCAAAAAAACTTCCTCGCCCATAGTCAAAACACCAAACTCCAGCAACGCTGGGCCCACTGGGGACTGAGTGGTGAGCTCCGCCACCGCCCCACCGCCGACAACGCTCTCTACGTTGACTTGGTTTCCATCGGCGCCAATAAATCCGACCGCTTCATGTGGACACGCCTCCACCACGACTCAGAAATCAAACGCGACGGCCGCGTCCGCAACCTTTTGCAGATCACCCGCACCCACGCCCTCCGCGACCGCGAGCTCGACCAGCTCCTCGGGGTGGCAGACTGGCCCCCCACCCTGCAGGCCCTCGCCGACACGCAGGGCGACTGGGTGCTGGGCCTAGGGCAAAACCGCGTCGTCATGCGCGTGCACGTCCCCGCTGGGGCCCAGCTCATCAGTGGCTCCAGCCCCTCTGGCCCCATCACCAGCAGCCTCACCCCCGACGCCCTGTGGACCGTGTGGGAAGTCCCCCTCTTCATGAAACCAGGCGAAAACATCGACCTTACCCTAGAGTACGAAACCCCCCTGCAACGCGGCTCGTCTGACTGGCGGCCCTACCACCTGCAAGTCATCGGCACGCCCATCGGCCGCCAGCTCACCTACCTCCCCACCATCAGCGCCGACGCCCAGTCCGCCACCGTCCAGGCCCAGAGCCAAAACCTCGGCCTCCCCCAGCCCATGGTTGACAACGACTACCGCATCATCGTGGAGTACAAGCCCAACTCAGCTCCATAACCCGCTCATCAACCACCAGCACACCCCGCCCGTGACCAGCGGCACCACCACATTATCATCTAAATACAGCCCACCGACTCGCCACGGCACACTCTCCGCCACCACCCCCACCCCCGTGGCGACCACCGCCACCCACCACGGCACAAACCCCACACACGCCACCACGCTAAACCCCCACCCGATCAACAACCCCAGCCACGTCCGCCTCGGGTGCCAGGGCAACTTCCGCCCTTCAGGGCGCACCACCGCCCCCAAGTGACAGACACTGTCCCCGATCGCCAGCGTCAAGATCGCCACATACGCCACCACCGTGGGGAAGAGCCCCATCGCCAGCACCACCCCCACCGCATAGAGGATGGCCCCTCGTCCTGGGTGGTCGTCCCGCACACGGTCAAACGGCTCCACCACCCAGTGCCAGTCTGGCAACCACCCACGGCGTAGCAGCACCGAAAACCCCACCCCCAGCAACAGCACCCCCAAGATCATCCCCCAGCTCAGCCACCCCTGCGCATGAAAAAACACCACCCCCAGCCCCGTCAAGCAGTGCACCAGCTGGCGCCGCCATTCTAGGTGCTCACGCCACAGTCGCCCTGCGTTCGCACTCACCCAACCGTTGGTGAAAAGCCCCCCCACCCCCAGCCCCAGCACCATCCCACCCGCAATGTCGATCGGACTATGCACCAGTTGATACACCCGCCCCAGAGAGATCAGCCCCGCCAACACCCCATATCCCCCCCCCAGCCACGGGTTGAGTCGCCACAGCGGCAACACCAGCGCCATGGCCGTGGCTGTATGCGCCGAAGGAAACCCACTCGAATTCAACGTTAAAAAGGGGTTCGTCAGTTCCCCCACAGGCAGGGTCATCATCGGCCGCGCCGTGGCAAAAAGCGACTTCAGCACAAAGGCCACCACCCACGCAGTAAAAAACGACAGCACCGCGGGCTGGGCACGGCTTTGGTGTTCTAAAGTATGGGAGAGCTGGTACAGCATCACCCCCACCAGCCCCAGCAACCCCAGCGGAAACAACCACTCCGTCAGCACCACCGACCCCACGTCCAGCCACGGGTGTCGGTGCTCAGCCATCCACCCCAGCACAGGCTCGTCCAGCCATTGCCCCAGCCCCAGCCACCCGAGCGACAGCAGACCCCACACCCCCACCCCCGCCAAAAACCGTTGCCCATCATTGAGTCGTGCTATCATCTCACCTACTATAGCAAAGATTTACCCGCCCCTACATATGCTTCCCCCCGTTCGCACCGACGACGCCACCATCGCCCGCCTGCTCGACCGTGGCACCGTTGACGTCATCGTCCGTGACCAGCTCACCGCCCGCCTCCGCTCGGGTGAGCGCCTCCGCGTCAAGCTCGGCATCGACCCCACCAAGCCCGACATCCACCTCGGCCACACCGTCCCCCTGCGCAAACTCCGCCAGTTTCAGGACGCTGGCCATCAGGCCGTCCTCATCATCGGCGGCTTCACCGCCACCATCGGCGACCCCACGGGCAAAAACGAAGCCCGCCCCCCCCTCACCCTGGCTGAAGTCGCCGCCAACGGTCAGTCTTACATCCAGCAAGCCAGCCGCGTGCTCGACACCACCACCTTGGAAGTCCGAAACAACGCCGACTGGCTCGCCGCCCTCACCCCAGAGCAATTTGTGCAACTCATGGGCCAGTTCACCGTCGCCCAGATGATGGAGCGAGATATGTTCCGCCAACGCGCCGACAAAGGCCAACCCGTCTACTGTCATGAAATCCTCTACCCCATCATGCAAGGCTACGACTCCGTCGCCGTCCAGGCCGACATCGAGCTCGGCGGCACCGACCAACTGTTTAATCTCCTGCAAGGCCGCCCTCTGCAGACACACGACGGCCAGTCCCCGCAGCACGTCATCACAGTTCCCCTCATCGAGGGCCTCGACGGCAGTCAAAAGATGAGCAAATCCCTCGGCAACTATATCGCCCTCGACGACACCCCCAGCGACATGTTCGGCAAAACTATGAAGCTCCCCGACCGCCTCATGGGCAAATACTTCGAGCTCCTCACCGACGTCGACCTCCCCACCGCCGAGCAGTTAATTGCCGACTCCCCCCGCCAGGCCAAATCCGAGCTCGCCAAAGCCATCATCACCCACTACTACAGCGCCGAAGCCGCCACCACCGCCGAAGCCGCCTTCCTCGCCCAGTTCCGTGACAAAGCCATTCCCACCGACATCCCCGAGTTCGCCCTCCCCCCCGACGCGTCACTCATCACCGTCCTCACCACCGTCACGAGCTTTGCCAGCTCCAGCAGCGAAGCCAGACGCCTCATTACTGGTGGCGGTGTATCGATCAACGGGCAAAAAATCACCGACGTCCACGCCCCCCTGCCAGTGTCCACCACGCCTCTCACGCTTAAGTGCGGCAAACGCAAATGGGCTAAACTTATATCTAGGTAGTGTTCACAAATTGGTTTGAGAAGAAAAAAGAGAGATTTTTGAGCGAAAAATGGGCGCGTATTTGCCGCCTTGATGGATCAAGGCAAAAATGCGCCACCATTTTGCAGCCAAAAAGAGCCTTTTTTCACTCAAATCCCTCCTTATATTTCAGGATCAATCTGTTTTTTCCAATTTGTGAACACTGCCTCAGTAAAATTTCCGCTAGACGCGCCCCCTATTTTCCCTATAGATAGGTGGCGCTCTTTGCCCGAACGATCCCATAGTTTAATGGATAAAACATTGGCTTGCGGAGCCAAGGCTCCAGGTTCGACTCCTGGTGGGATCACCACTTCTTTTCGTCTACACGCACTTTCCACCCTCCCACAGGAAGGTTTTTTTGCATTTCCCCCTTTTCATTCGTCAGCCCCCGCCACATCCACTATGCTCCCAGACGTATGAAATCACGTTGGTCTGCCTACTTTTCCGCCCGCCATTGGGCCTTCGTCCAGCGACACGCCCGCCAGCTGTCGTTTGACCAACGCGTGCACCTCGGGGCTCTGGTTTTTAGCTTGCTGGCACTCGTCCTCCCGTGGGTAAGGACCGACGTCATGGGCTACGACCTTTCCTACCAAACCGTCTTCACCGAAGTCACCTGGCTCATCGGGGCCGTCCTCGCCCTCATTTCCCTCTTCGGGCTGGCGGTCTACCTCGACCAACTGTTTGACTGGCAACGCATGAAGCTCCCCCTTTCGTTCTACGTCCTTGCGCAAGGCCTGCACGCCCAGGGGTTCATCCTCACGCTCATCGCCTGGTCAGTCCTCGCGGGGGTCAACGCCAACGCCGAAACCTTCATCATCCGCTACGGCCTGTTTGGCACCGCTATCGCCCACCTCGTTGGTGGCGTGGCGAGCTTTCTGGCCGAGCGCTCCCGCCAGCGCCTCTCTACCAAAGCCTTCTTTGGCCTCACCCCCTCCGCATGACCACCCCCCAGCTTGACGAAACCCTCCTCCAGTCACTGATCGAGGGCCCCAAACCAAAAGAAAAAAGTAACACCAGCGACAGCTACCTGACTGACTTCCAGCGCGAAGGCCAAGCCCGCCGCGCCAACCCCGACCCCGACAGTGACTACAAGTCCCTCGACCAAGCTCTCGCTGATGTCTGCAAGATCGGGGACCGCGACGTCATCGCCGAGCTCAAAGCCACCCCCGTCGAAGACTGGGCCACCAGCCCGCTCAAAACCTACTGCTTTGACTGCGGCGCCATCGTCCCCGCCGCCATAGGGCAGACAGCTCGCGGCAACCCGCGTGTCATCTGCGGACTCTGCCACTCGCGCAAGATCGCCTCAGGCACCGCCGAAGCCCTCAAGAAGTTCTACCACATTAAAGACGAAGCCCAAGCCAAAGCCGATGAAAACGCCAAAGACCCCTGTTCCGTCCCGAAATTCCAAGCCCCACCTCCCCGCAGCAAGAAGCGCCGCCGCCGCTCTGACAAACGTCGCCGCAGCGGTCGCCCAAGAGCCCAAAAGTCAAGTACAGAAAAATCTTAATTTTTTCTTGAAAAACATTTCAAAGAGAATTAAGGTTGCGTCGAAATAATTGCTCCCTCATCTTCCTCATTTCATGGCCGCCAAAGATTCCTCCAAATCCAAACCTCTCACTAAGCCCGCAAACGAGAGTGGGAAAGCCGACGCGCTCAAAGCCGCTCTCGCAGGGATAGAAAAAAACTTCGGTAAAGGCGCCATCATGCGCATGGGCGACGGCCAAGACCAACGCGTCGAAACCGTCTCCTCAGGCTCCATTTCCCTCGACCTCGCCCTGGGTGGCGGCTACCCCAAGGGCAGAATTATCGAGATCTACGGCCCCGAAAGCTCAGGGAAAACCACCGTCTGTCTGCACGCCGTGGCCGAGTTTCAAAAGGCAGGCGGCACCGTTGCGTTCATCGACGCCGAGCACGCCCTCGACCCCGCCTACGCGTCCAAGCTCGGTGTAGACATTGAAAACCTCCTTCTTTCACAGCCCGACTCGGGGGAGCAAGCCCTCGACATCACCGAAGCCCTCGTGCGGTCAGGGGCCGTCGATCTCATCGTCATCGACAGTGTGGCCGCCCTCACCCCTCGGGCCGAGATCGAAGGCGAAATGGGTGACCTCAGCGTCGGCCTGCAAGCTCGGCTCATGAGCCGCGCCCTACGGAAACTCACCGCCACCAGCAGCAAGATGGGCACCACCATCATCTTCATCAACCAGATCCGTATGAAGATCGGCGTCATGTTCGGCAACCCCGAGACCACCACTGGTGGCAACGCCCTTAAATTCTACAGTTCCGTCCGCCTCGAAATCCGCCGCGGTAAAAAAATCGAAGTCGGCACAGGCGACGACAAGCAAGCCGAGGGCAACGGCGCCCGCATCAAAGTCGTCAAAAACAAAGTCGCCCCACCGTTCCGCACGGCTGAGATCGACATCATGTACAACGAAGGCATCTCCCAGATGGGCGACCTGCTCGAGACAGGCGTTAAGTTTGGCGTCGTCGAAAAAGCAGGCGCCTTCTACAGCTACACCGGCACCAAGCTCGGCCAAGGCAAAGTCAAAGCCGTCAACTTCCTGAAGGCCAACCCCGACCTCGCCACCGAAATCCGTAGCGTTGTCATGGGCAAGTCTGGCCTCGAACAGTAAGCTCAATTCGATAAATTTTTCATTCATTTTCCACCATGCCCTTCACCCTCCCCGACCTCCCCTTTGCCTATGACGCCCTCCAGCCCCACTTCGACGCCCGCACGATGGAGATCCACCACAACAAGCACCACGCTGGCTACATCAAAAAAGCCAACGCCGCCCTCGCAGGCACTCAATGGGCTGACGCCAGCGCGTGCGACATCCTGCGTGACCTCGACTCCCTCCCCGCTGACCTCCGCTCCGCCGCCCGCAAGCACGTTGGCGGCCACTGCAACCACAGTTTTTTCTGGTCTATCCTCAGCCCACAGGGTGGCGGCACCCCCACAGGCACCCTCGCCTCCGCGATCGACAGCACCTTCGGCTCCTTCACCGACTTCCAGTCACAGTTTGCCGCCGCAGCCGCTGGGCGCTTCGGCAGTGGCTGGGTCTGGCTCGCGCTGAAAGACGGCCAACTCAGCATCATCCACACCGAATACCAAGACTCACCCCTGACCGCTGGCTACACCCGCGTCCTCGGGCTCGATGTCTGGGAGCACGCCTACTACCTCCACTACCAAAACCGCCGCGGCGACTACGTCACCGCCTTCTGGAATGTCGTCAACTGGGCCCAATGCCAAACCTACTTCGACCAGGGCGGCATCTAGGCCCTACTGGAAAATAGTATTTCAAGGTAAAAATATTAGACGCCCTCCGTGGTTCCGCCACCCAGGGCGTCTTTTGACACTTCCCCCCCAGTGTTTAGAGTACGCCCCGATGTCATTCCTCGATCAAACCACCCAGCGATTCATCCAGTTACTCAGCACTATTTTCACGTTGCTATTGCCTCGTTTTGGCCTGATGTCAGCCAACGGCCCAGCTCTATCGGTCCGACTTTCTACTCTTTTCAGCCCTTCATTTTTCTATGGAAATTCTTTCCCTTCTCGCCGCCCTCGTTGGGGGTGGTGTGGGGTTCGGTGCTGGCTGGGGCATTTTCAAGCCCAAAGCCGAAGCCATCGAGTCCACCGCCCGTGACCAAGCCGAGCGCGTCCGCAAAACCGCGCAAAAAGAAGCCGACAGCATCCTCAAAGACGCCCGTGACCAAGCCGAGCGCACACGCCGCGACGCCCGACGTGAGGAAGAGCAAGTCCGCAAACGCCTCGACAAAACCCAATCCGAATTCGACGCCCGCCTCAGCAAACGCGAAGAAGTCTTAGAAAACAAAATCGACAAAGCCGACGCCGCCAAAGCCAAATACGAGGAAAAGAAAGAAGACACCGAAGCCAAACAAGCCGAACTGCAAGAGAAGATCGACGCCCAAGACACCGTCATCGAAGAGCTCTCTGGCCTGACCAAAGACCAAGCCAAAGCCGAGCTCATCAGTCGGGTCGAAGCCAAAGCCGAGCAAGAGCTCGCCGACACGCTCAAACGCAAAGTCGAACTCATGCGTACCGACGCCGAGCGCGAAGGCACCAACATCCTCGTCCAAGCCATCCAACGGTTCGCCTCCCCCGTGACCAACGACGCCACCACCTCCGTCGTCAAGCTCCCCTCCGACGACATCAAAGGCCGCATCATCGGCCGAGAAGGCCGCAACATCAACGCCTTCGAGCGCGTCACTGGTGTCGACCTCATCATCGACGACGCCCCTGGCACCGTCACCATCTCCAGCTACGACATGTTCCGCCGCTACGTCGCCAAAGTCGCCCTCGAGCAACTCATCAAAGACGGCCGCATCCAACCCGCCAGCATCGAGAAAGCCGTCGAAGAAGCCGAAGCCAACGCCGAAAAACTCATTCTTGAGATTGGCCAAGCCGCCGCCGACGAGCTCAGCGTCAGCTTCCCCGAACCCATCTTAAAGCTCGTCGGACGACTCCGCTTCCGCACCTCCTACGGGCAAAATGTCCTCAAACACTCCAAAGAAGTCGCCTGGCTCGCCGAGGCCATCGCCGAACAAATCCCAGGCGCCGACCCGCTCATCTGTAAGCGTTCAGGCCTCGTGCACGACATCGGCAAAGCCGTCAGCCACGAAGTCGAAGGCGGCCACGCCGTCATCGGGAAAGAAATTTTAGAGAAATTTGGCATCGACGAACCCGTCATCACCGCCATGAAGTCCCACCACGAAGACTTCCCGTACGAGAGCATCGAAGCGCGAATCTTGCAGGCCGCCGACGCCATCTCGGCCTCTCGCCCGGGTGCTCGCCGCGAAACGCTGGAGAAATACATCAAACGCCTCAAACAGCTCGAAACCATCGCCAGCAACTTCGACGGTGTTAAGAAGGCCTTTGCGATCCAGGCTGGGCGTGAGGTGCGCGTCTTTGTCAACGCCAACAAGATCGACGACTTCAAATCCGAAAAACTCAGCTTCGAAATGGCCCGCAAGATCGAAAAAGAGTGCGAATACCCAGGAGAAGTCCGCGTGGTCGTCATCCGTGAGAAACGCTACAAGCAAGTCGCTCGTTAAGAGTTCCCAAACAGACTCCCCCCAAAAAGCCCTTCACCCCCGAAGGGCTTTTTGCAAACGCTCCAAACTCACAACCCAAAAGCCATCCGATAGATTTGCTCCCCTCGCGCCACTTTGTCCCGTTCCCACTCCGTCATCACCCCATGCGGACTTTCGTCAAATTCTCGACGCACCGCGAAGGGCGTCTCCGCTAAGTACTCCTGCGTCTCACGGTACAGAAATTCTTGATCCGTCTGAAACACAAACTCCGCCTCCACGGGGAACCACTCCGCAATTCCACACAGAAATTCAGGCGTGATAAATCGCCGCTTCTTGTGCTTTTCCTTAAACCACGGGTCAGGGAAATTCACAAACACCTGTCGGAGCTCCGCCCCCGCCGTAAGGGACGGCTCCAGCAAAGAGCGGAAATTCCGCCGCGCATCCCCCCCAAAAGCCACTATACGGTCACAGTCCCCACACAGCGCCATAATTTTCTGCAACATCAACGGGCGGATTTCACACGCGATGAAGTTACACGCAGGCAACACGTCAGCCAGCGCCCGCACAAACCCCCCACGCGCCGCCCCGATGTCCACCACCAACGGCCGCACCACGTCAAACCCCGCAAACGACAACTCTGTCCGTACACTATAAGGATTGATATGGTGGCGTACTCGACTCATCTCACAGAAAATATCCAACCCCGAAGATTTGACAACCCCACCCCCACTGGCGTATACACAGACCACGTTCATGAAACCAATCTCCATCCCCCCGACATCAATGATGATGTCCGTGCTGCTCTCACCGCAGACACGGACAACCCAAATGTAAACCCCAAACATTTCCCGTTGTTTGTCCTTGTCCACCGGCCAGAGCACTTCCCCCCGCTTCTCGTCGGTTTTTTTTATAAATTTTTTTTTCCCTTTTCACCCATGCCCACCCTCCGCGCCAGTTCCACCCCC
Source organism: Candidatus Altimarinota bacterium (assembly GCA_020631075.1). GTDB lineage: Bacteria > Patescibacteriota > Gracilibacteria > UBA4473 > UBA4473 > JAHDHX01. The sequence goes on along the minus strand of JAHDHX010000001.1, from coordinate 3,711 downwards.
GTCTTGATCCACCCCCCCTACAGCACCCGTGGTGACCTTACCCACGCCCAACACACTCAGGGCTTCCTTGACACCCTCTGCGCCGCCAACACCTTCACCGGCCCCGACCCCCTCGGCGCACTCCTCGTCACCGACACCTACGGCACCACCCACCCCGACACAGCCACCCCACAGTCCATCGTCCGCGACCTCCAGTCCGAGGTCAGCCGCCTTGCCGCCGTCATCGAGGAATGCACCCGCGGCCACAGCACCACTCACGGCCGCCTCCGCCGCCAGGCCAAACACGGCCAACTCTTCGCCGTCACAGGCCGCAGCTACGCCGACGCTTTTGACGACACTCTCACCCAGGGTGACCTCGCCGCCGCCCGTGAGTTTTGCCAGCAAAATATAGCCCTCACCCTTGAAGCCTCCCGCCACCTCGACGGCCGCCAGCACATCACCCTTTTTGAGGCCGTCAACACCACCGAAGACATCACCGCCATCATCGACAGTCACGTCCAAGCCTACCGAGACGGCCGCCTCTACTCCCCCGCCGTGCACATTTCCCTCCGCCCTGACCCCGACGGCCGCATCCGCAACGGCCTTCACGTCGCCGAAGTCCTCAAAAAGTTCCCCCAACCCTGGGTCACCTGGGGGCTTAACTGCTCCACCCCCGACTCCCTACGCAGCACTCTTTCCGCCATCCCGGTGCATCAGCGACATCGCCTGCTCAGTGCCCACCCCAACGCCTCCAACTGCACCGACAGCGCCGCCATCGACGAAACCGAAGCCAACACCCAGACCGAAGCTGTCTGCGACCTCACCACCTGTTCGATCGGCCAACTCTTGCGCACCTTTGACCAGTTTGAGGTCTCCCACCGCGGCATCTGCTGCGGCGCCACCCCCGCCCTCTACACTGACCTCATCACCCAGCAGGCCGCCGCCGTTATTGCTGAGCAGATCGAAGAAGCAAATGAGACTCGCCGCTGGTACGAAAAAAAATATCAATCCCCCTCGACCACAAGTAATTTTTTCGCATAATTGTGCCCCCTAATCCTTCTCCTCCCCATGGCCGATTTCGCCCCTTTCATCGCCGCCCAAGACAGCCAGATCCACAGCGCCCTTGTCGGCGAATTCGAGCGCCAACGCGACGGCCTCGAGCTCATCCCATCTGAGAATTACGTCTCCCGCGCCGTGCTGGAGGCCAACGGCAGCGTCTTTACGAACAAATACAGCGAAGGCTACCCAGGCAAACGGTACTACGGCGGGCAAGAGTACACCGACATCATCGAGCGCGTCGCCATCGACCGCCTCTGTCAGCTCTTCGGGTGCCAGTACGCCAACGTCCAGCCCCACGCAGGCGCCATCGCCAACGTCGCTATGTATTTCGCCCTGCTGAAGCCAGGCGACACCGTCCTCGGGATGGACCTCTCCCACGGCGGCCACCTCACCCACGGGCACCCTGTCACCTGCATCGCCAAGATCTTCAACTTCGTCCGTTATAAGATGAAAGACGTCGAGACAGGCGAGATCGACTACGACGCCCTGCGCCAAACAGCCCTGGCCGAGAAACCCAAAATCATCCTCGCTGGATTCTCCGCCTACCCGCGTGAGCTCGACTACCAGCGCATCGCCGACATCGCCAAAGAAGTCGGCGCCTACGCCGTCGCCGACATGGCCCACATCGCGGGGCTGATCGCAGGCAAAGCTCTCAAAAACCCCTTCGACTACGGCTTTGACATCATCACCTCCACCACCCACAAGTCCCTGCGCGGCCCTCGCGGTGGCGTCATCATGACCAAAGACAACGCCGACATCGCCAAGAAAATCGACAAAGCCATCTTCCCGGGCCTGCAAGGCGGCCCCCTCATGCACCACGTCGCCGCGCGGGCCGTGTGCTTTGGTGAAGCGCTCAAGCCCGAGTTCCAGGCCTACGCCCAGCAAGTGCTTAAAAACGCCAAAGCCATGGAGGCCGTCTTTCACGAGCGCGGGCTCAAAATGATCACAGGCGGCACCAGCAACCACCTCATCTTGGCTGACGTGCACAGTTCATTCGGCGTCGAGGGCAAACGCGCCCAAGCCGTCCTCGACGAAGTCGGCATCACCCTCAATATGAACTCCATCCCCGACGACCCTCGCCCCCCGCTCAACCCCTCGGGCATCCGCCTTGGCACCCCCGCCATTACCACCCGTGGGTTCGCTGAGCCCCAGTGCGCGCAGGTCGCCCACTGGATCATCGACACCCTCCAAGCCGTTGACGACGAAGCCAAAAAGGCCCAGATCAAAGCCGACATCACCGCCCTCTGCCAACAGTTCCCCATCCCCGACACCTTTGTGTAGAGTACGGAGAGGAAGAAGCCAAAGAACATGAGAATATCTAAGTATCATGAAAAGAAAAACCCCTCGATCGAGGGGTTTTTTCCTACTCTCTTCCAAATCTCTGAAAAAACTTTTGACACCCCCCACCCCGCAGACTAAGTTCGACCAGCTGTCAGGACAAAAACTGACAAGTAATAAGATCTTTGGCATTTCGAACGTATAAAACGCAAGCAATTCTTTGAATTGCAAGCAACCATTTAAAACCAAGTTTATTCTTTTAAAAATTTTGTGAATTCTAATTCCGGATTCACGTTTCAAAATACTTCTTTATGAAGAGTTTGATCCTAGCTCAGGATGAACGCTGGCGGTGCGCCTAATACATGCAAGTCGAGCGAGACTCGACTCGAGTTTACTTGAGTCGATGACAGCGGCGGACGAGTGAGTAACGCGTAAGAACCTGCCCTACACTCAGGGATAACCTCTCGAAAGAGAGGCTAATACCGGATGTCCTCCACGGAGGAAAGATTTATCGGTGTAGGAGGGGCTTGCGTCCTATCAGCTTGTTGGTGAGGTAACTGCTCACCAAGGCTATGACGGGTAGCTGGTCTGAGAGGATGATCAGTCACGATGGAACTGAGACACGGTCCATACTCCTACGGGAGGCAGCAGTAAGGAATCTTCCGCAATGGACGAAAGTCTGACGGAGCGACACCGCGTGGAGGACGACGGCCCTATGGGTTGTAAACTCCTTTTCTAGAGGAAGAAGATCTGACGGTACTCTAGGAATAAGCCCCGGCTAATTACGTGCCAGCAGCCGCGGTAATACGTAAGGGGCAAGCGTTATCCGGAATCATTGGGCGTAAAGCGTCCGCAGGTGGATAGAATAGTCTGTCATTAAATACCAGTGCTCAACATTGGTGCTGTGATGGAAACTGTCTATCTAGAAGATGGGAGAGGTGTGTGGAATGCTGCAAGTAGGGGTAAAATCCGTAGATATGCAGTGGAACACCAAAAGCGAAGGCAGCACACTGGCCCATTCTTGACACTCATGGACGAAAGCGTAGGTAGCAAAACGGATTAGATACCCGTGTAGTCTACGCCGTAAACGATGCATGCTCGGTGTAGGGACCCTCGACCTGGTCTCTGTGCCTAAGGTAACCCGTTAAGCATGCCGCCTGTGCAGTACGAGCGCAAGCTTAAAACACAAAGGAATAGACGGGGGCCCACACAAGCGGTGGATCGCGGGGTTTAATTCGTCAATAAGCGAGTAACCTTACCCAGACTTGACATCCTAATCGTATCTTTGGTAATTCTTAGAGTCAGTTCGGCTGGATTAGTGACAGGCGTTGCATGGTTGCCGTCAGCTCGTGCCTTGAGGTGTTCGGTTAAGTCCGTGAACGAGCGCAACCCTCG
>JAHDHX010000024.1 GCA_020631075.1 Candidatus Altimarinota bacterium | reverse complement strand
CGCGGGGGCCTGCAGGCCTGCGGGGGGGGGGCGCTGCCGCCTTCGGTGGCAGACAGAGCTGCTGCGGCCGCGGGGGGCTTGCGCCAGGGGGAGCGCTGCTGGCACGGGAACGGCTGTTACCAGAGGGTGGGTGCCGAATGGACGGGGGGCGAGCATAGGAGCAGCCAGCCCGTTGTCCTTGGCTAAGCCGAAGTAAAAGGAGAAGAGTTCTTCGCACGTGGCCGCGGTCTTGCCGATGACCGTCGCCCTCATGAGAACCACCGCCCTGGTGAAGCTCGGTACTCATGCAGTGCAGAGAAACTCAATTCAGGATAGAGAAAAAACGGGAACGGCGTGAAACAGTCAGAGAGATGGCAACACAAACGGAATTCATCCATCCGGCACCAGGGGCGGCGAAGAACAAAAAGGCAGCACGAAAAGAGATAGGAAACGTACACAATCGAAAAGTGGTGCCAGTCAAACGCCCTGGCCGCGCTGCTGGCTATGGCCGCCTGTGACATGTCCTCCTTGGCCCCACCTGGTGCCACGACGGAAAATGCGGTGTCTGCCATCACATACGGCTGGCGCCCAGACAGCTGCGCCTGCCTGTCGTTGTGCAGGAAGACCATCTTGTGGTCGTCACTGTCCACCACTCCTCGAATATAGCTGTGCGCCGCTCCTGCGCGCCGCCGAGCGTCCATGACGCGGAAAATATCCTGCCCATGGAGATCCTTGGCGGCTCTTGCGGCCGCTCTCAGTGCGCGGATGTGCCCTGGAGAGGCGCGCGCGTCGTTGCACTCGTCTGCCACCACCCGTCGATGGAGAAAAGAAAACGCTAAATGAAAGGGGAGCTCAAAATCTTGTCAGCACCCGTCAACGTGGCGGAAGTAATAAAAAGGAGACCAGTCAATGCACAATCACCAAGGAAAGAATAAACAACGCGTGTGGGAGCGGATACTCGTGTCACTTACCTGCAGCACGCGCGTTGACGCATCTGGCTGCTGCTCAACGGCTCCCGCAATGGCCCTCATCGGGGGCTTGCAAACGGAGTAGACGTGGTTGTGCTCCCCGTGCAGCAGGAGAATCACGCGGATTCTGGAGGGGTCCGCCACCTGGACCGGGTAGAGAACCCGTGCGCGCACTGGGCAGCGACCCAGCCCGGCCCACACCAAAGCAGGGTCTTCCCCTCTATGCCTGGTACGGACCTTGCCCTTGTGCTTCCTTGGGGCAATGAAGATGCACTGGTCCACGGCCTGCTCGGGCTGGTCAATGGGCGGACCTTCCACGCAAAACTTCACCAGCAGGTCCACGTCCACACCGTCCTTCAGCTTTCATGCGAAGTGTCCACCCGCTCGCGTAGGTGGGTCGCCTGGCTTCCATCCAGCGCACCCAATCAAAGGGCGCCCCTCGCGAGGACGCACGACTCGCCACGTGCCAAAGCAGTTCTCTCCACTCTGTTCCACAAAACCACAAACGGACAGCGTTTCCTGCAGAACCTTGCACGAGGCCTGTGGTAAAAAAAAGGCAAAGAAACGAAGACAAACTTGGTAGAAGGACCCAGATAATAACAAAAAGTGGTGGATGGATGGAGTAAAAAAAAAGAGGTATGTACGCCCAAAAAGCTGACCAGAGCACGTGGTGCAGTGAGTGGAACTCAAGAACATACCAGCGTGCGCTGCGTTACCAGATGTTCCGGAAGGCTCTCCGAAACCACATTTTCCATTGCAGCTACCCACTGGGGATGCTCAACATCTACCTCCGCGTGTTGAAGGTTCGCCAAGCTGGCCGCCATCCGGGAGCAGACCAGGGGTGCGAGGCACCCCCGAGAAGACCCGACGCGTAAGACGCTCCGTCCGCCAATGGCAACGGCGACAGGCGCAATATGCGCCTTGGGCGCGTCCCACGTGCATGGGCTGTCCTTCCAAAAGGAAGCGAGGGCCGCCTGGGAGAGGTAGAGGACGTGTGCCGCACCATGACGGGATGATGCGAATTACGCAGCAGACGACGCGCCCTTGTGAAAAGATACACTTCCTATTGTGGTTTTTTGGGACACCTGCGCAGCAGAGAAACACATGAAAGTCCAGCGGGCGCTGAGTGACCACAGCCTTCATAGTGGCAGAGCGGACGGGTCAGCAGATGACATCGAAAGAAATCAGCCGGGCATTCCACGTAGGCGGGACCAGTAAGGAGTGCAACGCAGAGCTCGCAACAAATAACATACGCGAGGCAGTCCCGTCGCCTCTCTCACAAACAGCTCCGACGCATCACCTGGCGTCTCCGCCGCGTCTGACGCTGCCTCGTCTGCTCCAGCACGCTCGCTCCCTTGGATGCCTGCCTTCGGGGTGCTCATCCGGTCCTCAGACACCATCGTGCACCCTCCCTGCGACGGTCACAAGCACGGCCGGGCAGGGGTCGGGGTCGTAGCACTGGCGGTGGCCAGGTGCGCCACGGGCGCT
>JAHDHX010000023.1 GCA_020631075.1 Candidatus Altimarinota bacterium | reverse complement strand
CCGCGCCACGGCTGGTGGGACCGGCTGCCGCCGTCTGCCGCTGCCGCCGACGGGGGTGGCGGCGGCGGCGGCGGCGGCAGCGGCGGCGGCGGCGGCAGCGGCGGCGAAAGTGGCGGTGGTCCCCCCGTCCGTGCCCGCTGCCGTACGGCGCACGTCCCGCAGCGCCGCAGTCCCCGCGGCACCCCCCCCTGCCTCTCCCTGCCTTCGTGAGGGGGGGCCCCGCCCGCCACGCCGCCGCCGCTCTGAAGGACGGTGGGCGCCCAGCCGAGGGACCAGACAGGCACCGATGCGACCCCGACTCCCCACACAGGAAACCGGACGCACCACCGCGCAGCCGTGGAGCGTCAGGGGGGGAGGCGTCAGACCAAACCGGGACACTGTCGACGCGGCGGCGGCGTCTGGGCAGCGTTCCGCCCGTGCAATGGGCGGCAACGACCGTGCCACACGGCAGCGGCGTAGAGGGGCCAACACCCAGCCGCCACCCCCCCCCTCCCCCCCCTACGAGCGCCCCCGCTGGACCACCTTGCGGGCGCTCCAAGCCGCCCCCCCCCCCGAGCCTATACAGTCTTTCTCCATTGCTGTGACATCCTTTCTGGGTTACGGTGTCAAAAAACCAGTGTAGGTCGACCGACGTTTCCGGTACGATCATCGCATGCGTCAGCATTCTCTCGTCTTCACCGACCAATGAGACGGCGAAATCGTGCAGCGGTCGGCGGGCGTACGGTCGCCACAAAGCGTGCCCAACAATGGAGATAGACTGTACGGTATTGTGGAGGGTCTTTTGTGAATTTCTGCCTGCTGGCGCTGGCGTCAACTCCGCGTGGCCTGACGTGACAACGCTGTCCGACGAGGCTGTAGCACCCTTGCTGTTCTCTCGGTCATCATCAAACGATTCACGATGGGCACAGATGTCATTGTTGCTCCTGCCAGTACTGCGACACAAGTTGCATCCCTTGGATTTGAGATGAGATGTAGCGAATAGAAGCGTGATGGATCGTGATGGAACTGTTTCCGTGACCTCACCAATAGAATGAAGCCCGGCTGGCACATGTCAGGCGCTCGGGCAATTCTTGCTGAATCCTCGCGCTGCGTTGTTTCCATGTTGTGACTTGTGTGCTTAACTCGATCGGAGCGGTGTGGACCAGGTTTATTAAATAAATCTCTTCCTGTCGAGGCGTTCATCAACGCATTAATTGGTCGCCTCCACTTTCTCATTGTGTCATCAATCAACCGCTCTGTCGGTCTTGTAAATACACATGGTAAGTCGTATGTAGTGGTGCAGGGCTACCGTTGATTGCTGCTCTAGGCGTCGCCGAGTCCGCTTTGCTGTATTAACTCCGCGTGGGTGAGAGCTGCTTTGAGCCTGTGGATTCAGTTACGACTCGGCCAACAATTTCTCCACAAAGCCCCGCACGAACTCCTTCACACTTTCCCCTGTGGTGTACATTGCGTCATGTGGTGACACGTGAAGGATTCTCGCACAGCTCCTCAGGTCGTCGCCGGCACGCGAGCTTCTAGCATATCGGGAAGTACCGGTTCGAGCGACATGTCGGCATGGGCTGCGGCTTGAGAAGGATCTGCGGCGGGATTCAGAGAGGCTGAGGATGTTGATGGTGCTGGAGGTTCAGCGCTCCCAGCCACACGCCTCAGCATCGGCTCGGGCCGCAGGGCGAGTGACACGAGGCTAAAGTTTAGTTTGCTCCCTGGAGTCGAAGCCGTTTGCCACGATAGTAACAAGCTGCTGAAGGACACGCAGCTGAATGGCACTCTGCTGGCGAGGCATCTCTATAACTGCGGCAAGTGCTCGCTCACGGTGCAGCAGGTGACGTGGGAATTACGCAACACTGTACAGAAGACAAGGCCACGTCCTATTGACTAGACAGCGGCGGTGGACAGGGAGGGGTTGGGTGCCTCCTCCGGCGTGGCGGGCGTGTGGCGAGCCGACCCGAACAACTACGATGCAAGTATTCCATTGTGTTCAGGGAAAGTAGTCGTTTCAGTATACTTTCAATGAGTGGTCGGTCATCATTGTGTTTGTCAATCGACACATTACTGAAAAAACGCTAATTGAGTGGACCTCGAAACAACCCTGCGTTGGCTCCCACTTCTTCATTCCCGTGCACGATTGCTCCAGTCATTCAACGTCACTCTTGACGCTTGGGAACCCTGTTCGAATATTGACACGACCTCATGGCACGATTTTTCTGCCCGCTGCTGAGCTGCTTGCATTGTTGTCATGGTTGCTGCGTTTACCGCGGTGATCAACTTGTAAAAAGGGGGCGCATGGCATCCACCAACCATCGGCGTCCATTCGTCCCACGTCACGCTCTGTTTCAGTGTGACGTAGGCCACACTGAAACGCCCCGTCCCCCCACACGCCTTGCGGCACAGCATGCGCAGCCGTTCATGCGTACAGACCCAGCCCCGATCCCCACGCGTGGCCGTGCCGGCACGAGGCCCA